>NZ_JBIALY010000002.1:557803-2176026 GCF_042873835.1 Kribbella sp. NPDC004536
GACCCGTCCTGCCTGACCGACCCGTCCTGCCTGACCGACCCGTCCTGCCTGACCGACCCGTCCTGCCTGACCGACCCGTCCTGCCTGACCGACCCGTCCTGCCTGACCGACCCGGCCTGCCTGACCCGGCCCGGCCCGGCCCGCGTGACCCAACCCGACGTCTGGCCCAACTCGATCTGGCTGTCCCGACTCGGCCGGCCTGACCAATCCGGCCTGCCTGACCCGGCCCGGGCGTGCGCCCCCTACGGGGCCTTTAACGGCCCGGCCGAGCAGGTCTCGACGTGCCGGCACTGTCGACCGGCCGCGCCTCCCCGGCCTCCATCCGCACTGCGCGCCGCGCCGGGCTATACCGCGCGCCGCCCTTCCAGCCTGACGCCGCCCCGCCCACCGCGTGGAACTCCCGCCGGGCCCGCTGCGCTGCCGCGCTCCGACACCGCGCTCCGACACCGCGCTCCGACACCGCGCTCCGACACCGCGCTCGGCCTGTCCGCCCTGCTGCGCTCTACTCCTGCCCACCGCGCTTGCCGGCACTGCCCAGCCAGCCCGCCGCCCCCCAGCCCCGCCTGCAGTGTCCGCTCGTGTCGGGGCTTCCGAGCTTCCAGCCCGCTTCGCTCGGCTCGGCTGATAGCTCGGCCATGCCCGTCCTACTCCGCTTGCGTCCGACCTCAATCTCATCGTCGACGCCCGCGCCTGCACACTCGCTCGGGAACACCCGCGCCGCAGACCCACGCCTGTCGCCTGCTCCTGGCCCCGGCTTTCGTCCGCCCTTCTCACTCAGCCCCGCCACCGAGCCCTCGTCCAGTCTCGCCCGTCCTCTTCCAGTCCCGCCCGGCCCACCTGGCGGGGCTCGCTCCGGCACCTGCGAGGCTCGCCTTGGTCGAGCCCCGCTAGGCCCGGCGCCCACCGCCTCCCCGCACAGATCTCTGGCTGGCTCGAAGCTTCGTCGGGCGCCGTCGCGCAACCCTCGGGCGGCCGGTTGGAATTGAAGTTGCTTCTAGCAACGATTTATCTCCCAGCTCGCCAACCGCCTCTGTCTGCAGGGCTGTATATCCGGTTCGGGCGCACGTGGAGTGTGATGTTTTCCCTTGTGGACAAGGGGATTCGGCCTGTCCCGGGTTTGGTTTCCGATCCGCGATCACGTAGAGTCGAACACATGTTCGAGATGGATCTGAATGCACTCGCCACCCGCGCCCTGCTGGAGCGGGCCGCCGGTCGCCGCGCGGTCGCGAACGAGGCCGACGCCGACCTGCTCGAGTGCGCCCAGATCTACGCCGACCGCTTCCACCCCTCGACCTCCCCGTCCCGCCCCACCCACAACGCCCACGACGGCCGTGAACGCGCCATCGTCCTGGGCGGTGAAGGCTGCCCCGAGATCGCGGAGTTCGCGATCGCCGAATTCGCGGTCGTGATCGGGGTATCTCCCGGCGTCGGCCGCGACCTGATCGCCGACGCGCTCGCCCTGCGCCATCGCTTCCCGCTCACCTGGGCCCGGATCCGGGCCGGCGAGGCCACCGCGTGGAAGGCTCGTCAGATCGTGCGGGCCTGCACCAAGCTCGATCACGCCGCGGCGGAGTACGTCGACCGCCGGGTCGCCGCGATCATCGACACGGTCTCGCCGCACCGCCTGGGCAAGATCGCAGACGCCGCCAAGAAGTATGCCGATCCTCAGCGTGCCGCCGACGAGGCCGCGGAGGCGGCGGACGAGCGGGGTGTGTTCGTGGGCCGCGGTGACAAGCACGGCAACAAGACCATTTACATCAAGGCCCCCGCTGCCGCGGTCCATCGCCACGACACAGCCATCGCCGACATCGCCGAGGCCCTGAAGATGCTGGGTGACACCCGCCCGATCCAACACCGCCGAGCCGAAGCCGTAGGTATCCTCCCCGACCCCCGCTTCACCCAAGAACTCCTCACCCAAGCCGCCCAAACCCCCACCCAACCCACCCCGACCCAGTCCGCCCCCACCGAGCCCGCACACAGCGAACCCGCACACAGCGAACCCGCACACAGCGAACCCGCTCCCACCAGGCCCGCTCGCAACCAGCCCGCTGTCACCGAAGGACGCCCCACCGACACACGGTCCACCGAACGGCGCGGCACCGAGTCACGGCCCTCCGAGCCGTGGCCCACTGAGTCACGGCTCTCTGGGGCGCGGCCGTCTGGGGCGCGGCCCAAGGAAGGGCGCCGCATCGAGTCGCGTGCGACGGAGTCTCCTTCCAACGGGTCTCCTTCCAACGGGTCTCCTTCCAACGGGTCTGCATCCAACGGGGCTGAGCCCGTCGGGACCGATCTCGTGGGCAGGGATGATTGGGCTGGCGTGCTGGAACCATTGGGGCCGCCGGATGATCTGTGGCTCGAGGCTGCTGGGCCGGAAGACCCGGATCCGCTGGCCGATCCGTTCGACAACTGTGCTCTGGACCAGGATTCGCATCCGATCGACGCATCTGATGAAGGTGCGCCGATGGACGGTGTCGCCCTCCGTGCACTGAATGCCGTGCTCGCGCAGATCAAGCAGAACGCCTACGCCAACCCGAGCTATCTCGACCGTCCGTGCAGCAAGACGGATCCCGCTAACCTGAACAACTCGCAGAACGTGCGCAGTTCGCGGAACGTGGAGGACTCGCCGAGCCTGGACGACCCGCGGAACCTGGGCAGCTCGCGGAATCTTGGCAACCCGCACAGCCTGGACAACTCGAGGAAGACGAACAACCGCGGCAACCCAGTCGGCTCGACCGACGCGGCAGATCCACCTGAACCGGGCTGCTCGAGTAGCCAGGGCAGGCCTGGTGCGGCGGACCTGGTATCGCGGAGCAAGGGACAGGTACGTCCGGGGAAGACCGAGGTTGTTGTGCATCTGACCGATCACACGCTCGCCAGTGGCAGCGGTGTGCTGCGGGTCGAGGGCATTGGCCCTCTCCTCGCGGCGCAGCTGACCGAGCTTGTCGGCCATGGACCGTACGTCGTCAAACCCGTCATCGACCTCAACGACGCCGTGAGCGTCAACGCCTACGAGATCCCGATGCGCATCCGCGAACGCGTCAAGCTGATCCATCCGGTGGAGCTCTTCCCGTACGGCACCCGCGAGACCACGAACACCATCGACCTCGACCACATCCAGCCCTACGACCCACTCGGCCCACCCGGGCAGACCAGCACCACCAACCTCGCACCGCTCGGCCGCTTCGGCCACCGGGTGAAGACCCACGCCCGCGGCTGGACCGTCCACCGCATCAACGACAGGACGCTCGAATGGACCACACCCCACGGCTTCACCTTCCGCGTCGACCCGGAGGGCACGCATCGGGTGGACCCACGGATCAACCAGACTGCCGTACACAACTCAGTCAGGAGGACGAATGCCGCGACTGTTGATCCGTAACGTCTCCGTCCTGGTGGTTCCCGAGCAGGGGGAGTGCCGTATCGACGACGCGCAGGACGTCCACGTGCAGGACGATCTGATCGTTGCCATCACTCCCACGGACGCAGCCGGCCCGGAGGATGCGGTGATCGACGGGCCCGGGTTGCTGGCGGTGCCGGGGCTGGTGAACTCGCATACGCACAGTCCGATGGTGATGATGCGCGGAGCGGCGGAGGATCTCGCGATCGAGGACTGGTTCAACCAGCGGATCTGGCCGATGGAGATGAACCTGACGCCGGAGCGGGTACGGGTCGGCGCACGGTTGGCCTGTGCGGAGATGCTGCTCGGCGGCGTCACCACGTTCGTCGATCACTACTTTCACGCCGACCAGATCGCTGCCGCCGCAATCGAGTCCGGCATCCGGGCGAATCTCGCGCCGACCTTCTTCTCCGCGACGGACGCTACAGGCTCCACGAACAAGGAGATGCAGGCCGCCTTCGACGTGACCCGTGAGCTTGGAGAGTTGCATCCAAGGATCACCGCGAGTCTCGGGCCACACGCGACCTACACCGTGAACGACGACGACCTGCGGCGTACGGCGGAGGTCGCGCGGGACGAGGGGTTCCGGATCCACCTGCATGCGGCCGAGACCGACGACCAGACGCAGGCCTCGCTCGACAAGTACGGGGTCACGCCGATCCAGGTGCTCGAGCGGACCGGGGTGCTCGACGCCGGTGCACTGATCGCGCACGGTTGCGGGATTCGGCCGGAGGATCTCCCGATCCTGGGGCGGTACGCCGGTCGTACCGCGGTGGCGTCGTGCCCGAAGGTGTACCTCAAGCTTGCGATGGGCGAGGTCACACCGATCAAGGGCCTCATGACCGCAGGCGTCAGCGTGGGCGTCGGTACGGATGGAGCCGCCGTACACAACACCCTCGACGTCTGGGAAGCGATTCGCATGGTTGCCCTCACCCAGAAGCAACGCGAACAAGACGCCGAGTGGATGACCGTGGACGACACGCTCCGCCTTGCGATGAGAGGCAGCGCCGCCGCGGCAGGTCTCACCGGCAAGGTCGGCGTACTCGAACCAGGCCACCAAGCCGACGTGGTGCTCGTCGACCTCAACGCGCCGCACAACCAACCGCTCCACGATCCACGGGCCGCGCTCGTGTACTCGGTCAGAGCCACC
Organism: Kribbella sp. NPDC004536; assembly: GCF_042873835.1. Classification (NCBI taxonomy): domain Bacteria; kingdom Bacillati; phylum Actinomycetota; class Actinomycetes; order Propionibacteriales; family Kribbellaceae; genus Kribbella; species Kribbella sp. NPDC004536. Next base: position 562,351 of record NZ_JBIALY010000002.1, read on the forward strand.
GACGTCGTTACGGTCCTCGTCGCCGGGCAGGTCGTCGTACGTGACCACCGCCTGACGAGCATGGACCTCGACGAGGTCGTGGCCGATGCTCGGTCGCTTGCGCACACCCTGGTCGACCTGTCCAAAGGAGGCTCGATACAGCATTACGACCCATGAGTTCGCAAGGAGGAGCAAGAACTCGACAAGATCGAGCAACGGACCCGGGACGACGGGTGCGCGTTCTCGCGGTGCGGTTCGGTCGCGGCCGGATGGCGGTGGTGCGGGAGGTTCGTGACGCTGCGTGCGTAGCTGGGCGACGCGTGCGAGGTGATCGAGGTGGTCGAGGCGATCGAAGTTGAGTCGGCGCCCGGTGGCGCGGAGGGACATCCGCGCAGGGCGGGGCTCGGTGCTCACGGAAGTGCGTGCGGGCCTATCGGACTCGGCGTGTCACTGCCCGCATCCGAATCGCGGAGCACCTGTCAGCAACGGCGTGACGACCGTCCGTTGGGAAATGCAAAGATCGCGTTGGGTAACCCGAACGGTGTGATTCGGTAGCCCTCTGGTGGGGAAGTCTTTCGTTGTCCGGGGGTTGATTGTTGCTGTCCGCAAGACCGGGGGAACGGTGGGTGACACCATCGGTTTTGCTCTGGTCCTGGGTACCGGACACATGGCACGATCGGCCACCGAGGCACCACAGGGGACTGGGACGAGTGAGGCTGTATGAACGGGCGGACTGCGGAGGACAACCGGATCCCGGTGAACGGGACCGCGGGTACGAACGGGGCCGGCAACGGTCACGCTCCGCAACCAGCCGCTAACCTCGGAGCACCAACCGAGTGGCGGTCCGGGCAACAGATCGCCGAGGTCCAGGTGCCGAAGTCGGAGTGGCTGTCCGAGGTTCGCGATCGTCCGCGGGATCCGAGCGGTACGACGCTGCGCCAGTTCAACACCCCGGTCCGGGTGGACGAGATCGCGGTCGCCGCGATGACGCTCGCCGAGGACCTGCACGCGGCGACCCAGAACATGCCCGAGTCCGTCGAACTGCGGCGCTTCCGGCGCGAGCTCGACCAGGCTGCGACCACGTTCCGGGACCTGGCGAGCAAGCTGGAGGTCACCGCCGGCAAGCTGGTCCGGTTGGCCGCGAACGAGGGCCAGGCGTGTGGTGTCGGCTGGGGCGTCTGCCCCGAGCACGGCCTGACGCTGATGAACATCGGCGATGCCGTCACCTGCCACGTACTGGGCTGCGGCCGCGAGAACGTCGGCGAGGTCGAACGCTGCGAACACCCGGTCGGGTACCGGGTCGTCGACGCAGCCGGGCCGTCACTCCTCACCTGCGCCGGCCACGCGATCGCCTGCCGCCTGTACTTCGACAACCCGGTCATCACCGCAACCGCCGACAGCATGGAACTCTTCTAGGAGCCACGCGGTGCCGTCGGACGTACGGCAGTCTGAGGGGTCTGGCGCTTGAACGTGCAGCCGCCGCCGATGATGAGCCGGAGGTAGTAGTCCGACGAGCGCGCCGTCGTCGAGGGCGCGGACGCTCGAGCCGGCCAGGCGTCACCGGAGCCCTCGGCGGTCTTGACGGTCCCGGAGGTCCCGGAGGTCCCGGCGGTCCCGGCGGTCCCGGCGGTCCCGGAGGTCCCGGCGGTCCCGGAGGTCCCGGAGGTCTGGTTGCCCTCGTGGTCTGCGGACTGGCGTGGTTGCAGACGTGATCTGCGGACTGGCGTGGTTGCAGACGTGGTCTGCCGTCCGCCGTCCGCTCCGCAGTCCGTTCCGCAGTCCGATCTGCAGTCCGATCTGCCGTCCGCGTCCCCCGTCGCGGCCGCTGGTCGGGTTGAAGCGCCGCGGTGCGGCGGTGGCGCAGCCGTTCGGCTGCATCCGCTGGACGTGCGTGTCGACGGGTCGTACGACGAGAACAGGCGCGAGCCCGGTGTCCCACGCCGACGGCCTGGTGGCTCGCTCGGTTCGCGTTGCGAGCGCCGGGGTGGTGCCGTCTCCTGACCGTTGCCGAGATTCGGGTACGTCGACGTGAGTCGGGGAAGTCCTGCCAGCTCACGGGCGGTGGCGACGGTGGACGCGGACGGTCGGGCGGAGCTGTGGCGGTGGTGGCGCGGATGTGCCGGATGAGACTCGTTGTGGGCAGGAGTGCGGAGGTCCTGAGGGTACGGATCTCGACAAAGGGCTGCAAGAACTTCACGGGTGTGGAGCTCTTGACGAGCGGCGTGCCTGAACTTAGTTTGTTGGATCAACAGACAAAGTCGACGAAAGGGCTGCAAACGATGGTGATCCGGGGTGTTGCCGCCGATCACGTGTCGTTGCGCCGCAACAACCTCTCCGTCGTCCTGCGGCACGTCCACGACCTCGGTCCGCGCTCGCGGGCACGGATCGCCGAGGAGACCGGCCTCAACAAGGCAACCGTCAGCAGTCTGGTCGCCGAACTCGTCGAGCGCGGCCTGCTCCGCGAAGGTTCCGCCGACTCCAGCCGCGCCCTCGGCCGCCCCGGGCAGCTCGTCGAGGTCGACGGCACCGGCGTCTGCGGTGTCGGCGCCGAGATCAACGTCGACTACCTGGCGGTGGTCGCGCTCGACCTGACCGGCAACGTCGTCTTCGAGAAGCGTGTACCGGTGGACGTCGCGCATCTCGGACCCGGTACGACACTCGACCGGTTCGCCGTACTCGTACAAGAAGCCGTCCAGGCCGTCGCTGCCGGCGGAGGGCAGTTGGCCGGCGTCACGCTCGCCGTACCCGGTCTGGTCGAGGGTGAGACCGGCGAGCTCAAGCTCGCCCCGAACCTCGGCTGGAGCGAGCTGTCCGTCGCCAAGGAGATGCGTACGCGTCTCGGCGACCCGACCTACCCGCTGCACGTCGAGAACGAGGCGAACCTCGCGACGCTGGCCGCGTACGCCGAACTGCGCGAGCACGACCTCGTACTGCTGACCGGTGCCGTCGGTGTCGGTGGCGGCGTGGTGTCCGGCGGCCATCTGCTCCGCGGCGAGCACGGGTACAGCGGCGAGGTCGGCCACATGCCGGTCGCGCCGCCCGGGCAGACCTGTGGTTGCGGGCGTACCGGCTGCTGGGAGACCGTCGTCGGCCTGACCGCACTGTTGCGCAAGGCAACGGATCGCACCGATCCGGTACGGGACCCGGCGCTGGACGTCGAGCGCCGGCTGGCGGCGATCGTCGAGCGCGCCGAGGCAGGCGACGTACGGACCCTCGCAGCGTTGAAGGACGTCGGCAGCTGGCTGGGCGTCGGGGGAGCGATCCTCGTGAACATCCTGAACCCGGCGGTGCTCGTCCTCGGCGGGTACTTCGCCGTGCTCGGACCGTGGCTGCAAGAACCGCTGGAGCAGGCCCTTCGAGAGCGTGTGCTCGCGCAGGACGGCGGCGGCTGCCGGGTGGTCCGCTCCGACCTGGGCTTCGGCGCAGCCGTCCGTGGCGGCGCGCAGATCTGTCTCGACCAAGTATTCGCCGACCCGACACAGCTAGGAGAGTCATGACCGAACGAAGTGCGGTCATCAATTCAATACAGTCGACTCGTGCCTCATCGGCGCCCGGAGCGAAGCGAGGACGCCGATGAGTGACCTGGGCATCGGCCTGATCGGCTACGCGTTCATGGGCGCGGCCCACTCGCAGGCCTGGCGGAGCGCGCCGCGCTTCTTCGACCTGCCGCTCGATCCGCAGATGAACGTCCTGTGCGGCCGGAACGCCGAGTCCCTCCAGGCCGCCGCTGCCAAACTCGGCTGGAAGGCGACCGAGACCGACTGGCGCAAGCTCATCGCCCGCGACGACGTGCAACTGGTGGATGTGTGTACGCCGGGCGACAGCCACGCGGAGATCGCGATCGCGGCGCTGGAGGCCGGCAAGCACGTACTGTGCGAGAAGCCGCTGGCCAACACCGTCGAGGAGGCCGAGGCGATGACCGCCGCGGCGGAGGCGGCGAAGGCCAAGGGGATCCGGTCGATGGTCGGATTCACGTACCGCCGGGTCCCGGCCATCGCGCTGGCGCGGCAGCTCGTTGCCGAAGGCAAGCTCGGGACGATCCGGCACGTCCGCGCGCAGTACCTGCAGGACTGGATCGCCGACCCGGAGGCGCCGCTGTCCTGGCGGCTGGACAAGACGAAGGCCGGCTCCGGAGCGCTCGGCGACATCGGCGCGCACATCGTCGACATGACGCAGTACATCACCGGCGACACGATCGGCGAGGTCAGCGCGCGGCTGGAGACGTTCGTGAAGGAGCGTCCGGTCGCGGCGGAGCACTCGGGACTGTCCGGCACCGCCGGAACGCAAAGAGGTCCAGTGACGGTCGACGATGCCGCGGTGTTCCTGGCGACGTTCCGCGGCGGTGCGTTGGGCGTGTTCGAGGCCACCAGGTTCGCGACCGGGCGGAAGAACGCGATCCGGATCGAGATCAACGGCAGCCTCGGAAGTCTCGCGTTCGACTTCGAGGACATGAACCTCCTGCACTTCTACGACGCAGGAGACGACGCGCGGACGGCGGGCTTCCGCCGCATCCTCGCCACCGAACCCGACCACCCGTACGTCGGCGCGTGGTGGCCGCCGGGCCACCTGCTCGGGTACGAGCACGGGTTCACCCACCAGGCCGTCGACCTGGTCACGGCGATCGCCGACGGCACCGACCCGGCGCCGTCGTTCGCCGACGGGCTGCAGGTCCAGCGTGTGCTGGCCGCGGTCGAGGCCAGTTCGAACTCACGTCAATGGCAGGAGATTGCAGGATGAGTGACTACACCCCGTCCAAGGACGACAAGTTCTCCTTCGGGCTGTGGACCGTCGGCTGGCAGGGCGTCGACGTCTTCGGTACGGCGGTACGCCCGGCGATGGACCCCGTGCACACGGTCGAGAAGCTGGCCGAGCTGGGCGCCGCCGCGGTGACGTTCCACGACCAGGACGTCGTACCGGACGACAGCACCCGCGAACAGGTGCTCGAGCGGTTCAAGAAGGCGCTCGCCGAGACCGGCCTGGGCGTCGAGATGATGACGACCGACCTGTTCAGCCACCCCGTCTTCAAGGACGGCGGCCTCACCGCGAACGACCGGCAGGTACGGCGGTACGCGCTGGCGAAGGTACTGCGCAACGTCGACCTGGCGGCGGAGCTCGGCGCGACGACCTACGTACTGTGGGGCGGCCGGGAGGGCGCCGAGTCGGGCGGCTCGAAGGACGTCCGCGCGGCGCTGGACCGCTACAAGGAGTCGATGGACCTGCTCTGCGCGTACGTCCGCGAGCAGGGGTACGACATCCGCTTCGCGCTCGAGCCGAAGCCGAACGAGCCGCGCGGCGACATCCTGCTGCCGTCGATCGGCCATGCCATTGCCTTCATCAACGACCTCGCCGACCCCGAACTGGTCGGCATCAACCCCGAGGTCGGGCACGAGGAGATGGCCGGCCTGAACTACGCGCATGGCATCGCGCAGGCGTTGTGGCACGGGAAGCTGTACCACATCGACCTCAACGGGCAGCACGGTCCGCGGTTCGACCAGGACCTGCGGTTCGGGGCCGGGAACCTGCGCGGCGCGTTCTGGACGGTCGACGCGCTGCAGGGATCCGGAAAGTACCCGGCGTACGACGGCCACATCCACTTCGACTACAAGCCGCCGCGCACCGAGGACGAGGAAGGCGTCTGGGAGACGGCCCGCGCGTGCATGCGGAACTACCTCATCCTGCGTGAGAAGGCCCTCGCGTTCCGGGCTGACCCGGAGGTTGCCGAGGCGCTGGCCGCGGCGCGGGTCGCGGAGCTGTCCGAGCCGACGCTGGGCGAGGGCGAGAGCCTGGACGAGCTCCGCAACGAGAAGTACGACCGTGATGCGCTGGCCGATCGCGGTCTGGGCTTCGAGAAGCTGGACCAGCTCGCGATGGAGCACCTGCTCGGCGTGCGGTAACTACAGCTTCGCGAAGAAGGCGCGGAGGTCCTCGACGACGAGCCCGGGGACCTCCAGCGCCGCGAAGTGCCCGCCGTGGTCGAACTCGGTGTAGTGCACGACGTCGAACTCGCGCTCGACGAGCTTGCGGACCGTGCTGTCGTTCGGGAACACCGCGAGCCCCGTGCGCACCGGGCAGTACGAGACCTGCGCGCCCCACGCCGACTGCGCCTCGCGGTACAGCCGCGCCTGGGATCCCGCGGTCCGCGTCAACCAGGTCAGCGTGACCGTGTCGAGGATGTGGTCGTTGCTGATGGCACCTTCCCGGTGGCCGTAGTCGTCGTACCACTCGAGGTTCCAGGCGAGCTGTCCGACCGGGGAGTCGAGCAACGAGTACGCGAGCGTCTGTGGGCGCGTGCCCTGGATCGCGGCGTACCCGGATCGTTCGTTCTGCCAACGGTCCAGCCCGCCGAGTCGTTGTTGCTCCGCCTCGGTGAGCTCCTCGCCCTGCGGGAACACGAAGTACCCGTCGAGGTGCAGCCCGATCACCCGCTCCGGCACGATCCGCGCGACGGCAGGCCCGATCCGGGCGCCCCAGTCGTACCCGTGTACGCCGTACCGCTCGAAGCCGAGCTGCTCCATCAGCGCGATCCAGGCACGCGCCATCCGGTCGACGCCCCAGCCGCTCGCGGTCGTCACCCCACTGAACCCGAACCCGGGCATCGTCGGTACGACGACGGTGAAGTCCTGCGCGAGCGCGTCAATCACCTCCAGGTAGTCGGACGCGGCGCCCGGCCAACCGTGCAACAGCAACAGTGGTGCGCCGTGGCCGGTCTGCACGTAGTGCACCCGCTGACCGTCGATCTCGGTCACGAACTGTGGATACGTATTCAGCTGCTTCTCGAAGCGGCGCCAGTCGTACTTCGTCCGCCAGTACTCGGTCACGTCACGCAGCCGGCCGAGCTCCACGCCGTACGACGAACCCGCGTCCGGCAACTGGTCCGGCCAGCGGGCGGCATCCAGCCGGCGCTGCAGCTCGTCCAACTCTGACTGCGGTACTTCTGCTCGAAACTCCATACGAACGACGGTAGAAGCAGTACCGGACAGCCACTGACCGCTACGATCGAATTCATGAAGTACGTTGCGCGGATCGTGGAGGTGCCGGACCACGGCATCAAGCTGGAGCCGGTCGAGGGGACCACCGTTCCGGAGCAGCCGACCGAGGTGAATCTGCTCGGGATGGCGATCGGGTTGGCGCTCGGCGCGGCCGGGTACCGGCATCACGCCGAGCAGCGGGACCCGGAACTGCAGACGCTGGACGCGCTGCTCGCAGGCGACGCGGTGATGCCCTGGAAGCCGGGCACCGGCGGGTTCCTCGTGTGCGAGCTGAACGATGGCCGGCCGACCTGCGAGGTCCGGTCCAGCGCGGAGTGACCTGGCCGGACGCGCCGGTGCTGCCGCGGCCGCGGATCCTGCGGCAGCGGTGGCTCGATCTGACCTTTGTCCATTGGGCTTTCGAGCCGGACGAGGTCGCGCACTTCTTTCCGCCGGGCACGCGGCCGGACACCTTCGAGGGTCGTACGTACGTGGGTCTGGTGCCGTTCCGGATGGTCGACACCGGGCTACCCGTCGGGCCGGGGGTGCCGTACTTCGGGTCGTTCCTGGAGACGAACATCCGGTTGTACTCCGTCGACGAGACCGGTCGGCGTGGCGTGGTGTTCCTGAGCCTGGACGCGGATCGGCTGGCCGTGGTGGCGACCGCCCGGAGCGTGTTCGGGCTGCCGTACCGGTGGGCTCGCATGACCCATCAGCGGGACGGCAATCACCACCACTACAGCACGACTGTGCGACGTTCCGGTGCTGCCGCGACGGTTGGAGTCGAGATGGGGGAGCGGCTGCGGATCGGGCCGTTGGAGGACTTCCTCACAGCACGGTGGGGGCTGCACGTACACCGCGCCGGGCGGACCTGGTACCTGCCGAACCGGCATCCGCCGTGGATCCTGCACGCTGCGACGCTCACGACACTGGACGCCGACAGCCTGCTGCGCTCGGTGGGATTGGAGCCGCCCGGGCGGGCGCCGGATCAGGTCGCTTTCAGCGCGGGTGTTCCTGCGGAGTTCGCCGTACCACCAGCTCCTCGGTCTGCTGGATGATGAAGCCGACGCCGAGTTGACGCGCCCAGCGGTTCACCTCGGTCGCCAGCGCGGCTGAGCCGGCTTCGTCGCCCTCGTCGCGGAGCAGGATCGCCAGGTGGGTCTGCTGGGCGAGCGTCGGACGTAGGTGACCGTTCTGCTGCAGGAGCTCGGTCGAGCGCTCCCACTGTTCTCTCGCGAGCTTCAGATCGCCGGCAGCGTGCGAGTGGTGCCCGAGGTGGCGGAGGGCCTGCGCCATCGTCAGCTCGTCACCCAGCTCCAGCGCGAGGGTGTAGTGCTCGATGGCGTCCGTGGGCTGCTCGTAGATGTTGTCGGCGATCGCGCCGGCCCAGAAGTTCGCCGTACCGCGCCGTGCGTCGTCAGGGGCGTCCTTGATGAGGCCGAGCACGCGGTCGCGCAGGTCGCGGTCGCCTGACTTGAACAGCGCGTTCGCGTAGTCGTTGCGGAGCTTCAGCATCGCGAGGTCCCACGAGTCCTCGGTGACGGCGGCGAGCGCGGCCGTGGCGTGGTCGGACTGCTGGCCGAAGTCGTGGTCGACGGCGACGGTGGCGCGAGCCAGCGCGAGGATCTGCTGCTCTTCGGGATCGTCGGTCTGAGCTGCGGTCAGGAGAGCGGTGGCGGCGGTCCAGTGGCCGGCGAGCATCAGTTTGCTGGCTGCGTCGGCGACGGCGGCGGCTGGGAGTTGGCTCATGCCGTGCAGAGTATTTCGACGTCGAAACATTTGACAACTAACCTTTAGCCACTGAAAAGTTAGTCCGGTGAAGGATTTTGTGGACACCCACATCGACCTCTGGTCCGGAGAGCTGCCCGACCTCGACCGCGACGTCGAGGGGATCACGGTGCGCCTGCAGGTGCTGACGCGGTACCTCGAGCGCCGGCGGGAGGCGGTGCTGGCGACGTACGGGCTGCAGCTGTGGGAGTTCAAGACGCTGCACATGCTGCGCCGCGGCGGTACTCCGTACCGAGCGACGCCCGGTCAGCTCGCCCGGGCGCTGAACATGTCCCCGGCCGCGCTGACGAACCGGCTGGACGCGCTCGAGCGCCGTGGGTACGTCGAACGTACGCACGACCGCGACGACCGCCGCAAGGTCGTCGCCACGCTCACAGCGGAGGGGAACGAGCTGTGGGAACGGAGCATCGGCGACATCGGCCGGGTCGAGGAGGAACTGATCCATCAACTTCCCGGCCCGGACCGAACCGCCCTCGACAACCTGCTCCGCCGGCTCGTCGTCGGCACCGGAGAAAATTTGTAGCCACCGGATGTCAAGAACGCCTGCTCTCCTCCGACGTACCCGTGTAAGCGTCGAGAGAGGACAGACCGATGGAACCCCTGAACCTGATGGTGTCGCTGAGCCACTTCGCCAACGACGACCCGAAGAACAAGCACGGCCTCAGCACTCCGGCGGGCCGGCGCCGCAAGATCAAGCTGTGGAGGCTGGGCGGTAGAGGGCGTAGTGCATGGGGCCGTTATGAGGAAGTTCCAGTTCCGCGATGACGGTGAAGCCGAACGATTCGTAGAAGCCCACGTTGGCGGGGTCCTGGGTTTCTACGAAGGTGGGGGAGTTGGCCGCGTCGGCCATTGCCAGCCCAGGGTTGATGACTGCGTGGCCGAGGCCTTGGCGTTGACGGTCCGGGTGGACGGCGGCCAGGGCCAGGAGCCAGGTGGGGGTTCTGGGATGGAAGAGTGCGATCGCCTGGCCGTACTCCGCGGTGAGGTCTGCTTTTGAGCCTGCGAGCGTCTTGAACTCGGCGGCGTGTGGGGCGAAGGCTTCGGCCGGTAGGTTCGGGGGTAACCAGATCGCGACCGCGCTGACGTCGTCGGTGACCCAGACGCGGCCGTGGGGCAGGCCGATGCCGGTGACGAACAACCGGTGGTACTGCGTGAGCCGGTCGGTGAACCCGTCCGGGTCGAGGCACGCGCGCGTCATCGGGTAGTCGAGCAAGGCCTGCGTCAGCGTCTCGACCGCCGCGTCGACGTCCGCGTCCGTTGCCTCGCGCACCTTCATCGGCCGAGCTCGTCCAGGATCAGGTCGGCGACCGCGCGCATCCCCGCGGCGTTCGGGTGGTACGGGACGAAGCCGCCGAGGTTCGGCGGCAGCATCGTGAAGCCGGTGGTCCACGGTTCGGCTGATCCGATCGCGTGGTCGCGGCTGGCTGCTGACGCCGCGATCAGGTCCGCACCGGTCGCGGCGGCCGCCTTCGCGAATGACGCCGCGAGTCCGTCGGCCATCATCGCGATGCTCGGCAACTGCTCCTCGTTCAGCGGTACGTCGAGGCGCGGGCGGGTGGCCGGGCCGACCAGGGTCAGGTAGTCGACGAGCATGATCCGTGCCTCGGGCGAACGTTCCCGGGCGCGCTCGACGACGGTGGTCAGAGCGTCGGTGACGGACTGGTACGACGCTTCGTCCTTGAGGTAGCTGACGCGCGCGCGGATCCGGTTCGCGACCCGGCGGCCGAGGATCGTGGCCGGTTTCGCGATCGTGTTGAGGAAACTCCCGCGCAGGAACGTACCGACGTACTCGAGGTCGTTGCCACCGACGGTGATCGTGACGAGCGCGGTGTCCGGGGTGAGCGCCTCGAGCTGCGGCGGAGCCTCGTTCTGCGCGGTGTCGATGAGGTTCGCGGTGGTGGCGCCGGAGTACGACACGTCGACCAGTTCGAGACCGCGGTCGGCTGCGACCAGGTGCGCGTAGTTGCCGCCCGAACGACCCGCCGGCGGATCTACGATCGGGCTGATCCCCGGCCCGGCCGCGAACGAGCTGCCGAGTGCGACGTACCGACTGCCGGATGCGATCACCGGATCACCATAGAACGAAGGGGAGAGCATGTTCACTCGGGGAGTACTCGCCGCCGTCGCTGCCGGGGGACTGGCCGTCGGGCTGGTTCCGTCCGCCGCCGAGGCGACACCGAGTTCGGGCGTGACCGCGACGATCATCTCCAAGTCCACGCTCGGGCGGACCGACTACATCCTGCGCGAGATCACCATCCAGCCAGGTGGCACCACCGGATGGCACTTCCACGACGGGACGCTGTACGCGTTCGTGAAGGCTGGGACGCTGACGCACTCGGGGTCCAACTGCAAGACGGACGGGGTGTACCGGACCGGCGCGGCGTTCACGGAGCCGAGCGGATCCGACCACGTGCACGTCGGCCGGAACCTCGGGACCAAGCCGTTGGTACTCGACGTCCTGTACGTACTGCCGACCGGCAGCCCACTGTCCGAGGACGCACCGAACCCGGGTTGCCCGTTCCAGTAGCCTGCCGCCGTGACTGACGACGCGTTCGGAACGGCCCAGCTCCGCCAGAAGGTCCTCGCTGCTTGGGCAGCCTCCCCGGTCCGCTTCCGCGAGGACGCCAACGCCGAGGAGGAACTGGCGCTCGGAGGATACGCCGACCGCGTCGTCATCGAACTGGCCCAGAACGCCGCCGACGCCGCCTCCCGCGCCGGGGTGCCGGGGCGGGTGCTGTACGAGCTGCGCAACAACACCCTGGTGGTCGCCAACACCGGCGCCCCGCTGGACGCCGAGGGTGTGCAGTCGCTGGCGACGCTCCGCGCGTCCGCGAAGCGGGTCGGGGAGGGTTTTGATCCCGGATCGGGCGGAAATCCTCCCCAACCGTCGTCGGTTGGGCGGTTCGGGGTGGGGTTTTCGGCTGTGCTCGCCGTGACGGACGAGCCGGTGGTGTTGTCGCGGACGGGTGGCGTGCGGTTCTCGAAGGCGGACACGTCGGCGGCGATCGCGGAGGTGCCGTCCTTGGAGACGGAGGTGCGGCGACGGGACGGGCACGTGCCGGCGCTGCGGCTGCCGTTCGAGGCCGAGGGGGAGCCGCCGGCCGGGTACGACACCGCGGTCATTCTTCCGTTGCGGGACGAGGCCGCGGTCGCCCTCGTACGCCGACTGCTTGCGGAAGCTGACGACGCGCTTCTCCTCGCGCTTCCCGGGCTCGAGCGGATCGAGATCGAGACCGACGACACCCATCGCGTCCTCGAGAACGTCGTGACCCGCTGGCACATTCAGCGCGCCGGCGGTGTGTTCGGTCCGGGGGAACGCGAACAACTCTTCGCCGACCGCCCCACCGAAGAACGCTCTCGCCCTACCTGGTCGGTCGTGTGGGCGCTTCCTCGTGGTGAGCACACACCACCGTCCGTCGTCCACGCCCCGACGCCCACGGACGAACCGCTGTCGCTTCCAGCGTTGCTGTTGGCAACTTTCCCGCTGGACTCGACGCGCCGGCATGTGGCGAAGGGTCCGCTGACGGACCGGCTCGTGCAGGAGGCGGCAATCGCGTACGCCGAACTGCTTCACGACCGCGCCGCGGCTGGTGATGACGTACTTCACCTAGTACCCACAGGCCTCGCCGCGGGGGCCGTGGATCGAATGCTCCGAGAAGAGATTCTGCACCGCCTGCCCAGCACTGCCATGCTTCGAGCCGTGGACGCCGGTGCCCTGGATGGTGTGTCGGGGGCCGGGTTGTTGCGGCCCGTGGATGCTGTGGTGATGGAGGGGGCCGATGGGGAGTTCGAGGGGGTGTTGGCGCCGCTTGTGCAGGGGTTGATTCATGGGCGGCGGGAGGATCGACAGGCGCTGGATGCCTTGCAGGTAAGGCGGATCGAGCTCGCCGAGGTGGTTGACCAGCTCGGGGGAGAGAAGTCGCCGGCGTGGTGGCGGGACCTGTACCTGGCGCTTGCGAACATGGTGACGGACCCGATGCTCCGGGAGTCGCTGGGTACGCTGCCCGTTCCGCTCGCTGATGGACGGCTGGTGCGGGGTGCTCGCGGGCTGCTGTTGCCCGGTCCGGAGATCCCGCTCGACACGCTCGCGGCGTTCAGCGAGTACGGCGTACGCGTCGTACATCCGGACGCGGTCGCCCCAGCCCTCGAACGGCTCGGCGCGATCCCCGCCACCCCGCGTACCCTCCTCGAGGACAGCGCCGTACGTACCGCCGTGGAGCATTCCGCCGACGCGGACGACCCGGACACGATCGCCCACGCCGTACTCGGCATGGTCGCCGCCGACCCCGCCCAGGCCGACGGACTCTGGTGGCTCTCCGACCTCGTACTGCGCGACGCCGACGGCGAACTGGTCCCCGCGAACGCCCTCGTCATCCCAGGCTCACCCGCACACGCGATCCTCGACCCCGACGAGGTCGCCCCGATCGCGAACGACCTCGTCGAACGCTACGGCCGTTCCGCCCTCGAAGCCGTCCTGAGTACGCTCGCCGTGGTCACTGCCTCCGACGTCGTCCTCGACCAGCTCCCCGAATCTCTTCAGGACCTCGACGGGATCGACGACTGGGTGTACGACGTGGCGCCCGGCGGCTCGCCGTACGGTGCGACGATCGGCGAACTGGAGGTGATCCGCGACCTCGACTGGATCACCGACTGGCCGAAAGCCCTGCAAACACTGGCCTCCGACCCCGACCTACGCCGCGCCCTCGTCACCCAGGTCCGCATCACCGGCCCCGACGACCGCCCCCGCGACGTCCCGTCCTACCCCGCCTGGTGGATCCGCGAACACGTCGACTCGCTCGCCGGCCGAGGGGATCCGGACGCCGAGCCGGTGCTCGCGACCTTCCTCGACGAAGCACCCGGCTGGACCGCCGCCCTCGACCCGGAGGTTCGAACGGCGATCGGGCTGGTGCGCGACGTCGGGGATCTGGACGCCGAGGGCCTCGCGCTCGTGCTCGATCGGCTTGCCGACCCGGAGCGGGACGTCGACGAGGCCGCGGTCCTGCGGCTCTGGTCCCGGCTCGGGACGCTCACGCTGTTCCCCGGCGAAGCGCCGGACCGGGTGCGGGTACTTGATCCGGAAGGTGGGACCCGGGTCACGGACGCGGACCATGCGGTGGTGGTCGACGGTCCGATGTGGGTGCAGCGCGGGGACCTCGGTGGGTTCGTGGTCGGGTCGGGCGCGACCGCGGACGGGCTCAGCGACCTGTTCGACGTACCGCTCGCCCAAGAAGTTGCCGAAGGCAAGATCGACGGCACCGGCACGGCGGCCGACGTACCACCGATCGTCCGCGAACTGGTCCCCGAGGTACCGGCGACCTGGTGGGAGCACGAGGAGCTCACGGTGGACGGCGTCGAAGTCTCGTGGTGGGTCGACGCCGACGGGGCTCCGCACGCGGCGACGTTCGACGGACTGGCGAAGGCCCTCGCCTGGGCTGCCGGCCGGTGGGACCAGCGGCATGTGATCCGCGCGGTTCTCAACGAACCGGACCGTTCCGCCGAACTTCTGGTCGACGCAGTGTTCGACTGACCGGAACCGGCCGGTCGCCACACCGCGTGACGACGCCTGGAAGCGTTTCCGCCTAGAGGCGTCACCCAGAGCGAGCAACGTTGTCATAGGTTGGTATATCGACTGATCTGCGGATATGACGTTGCGGTTCCAACGTAGGAACGAACTCTTGTCAACGTTGTCAACGCTACTTATAGTCCGTGGCACCTCTCGGTCGGTGATCCGCCCGTCCACGCAACGTCAACGGAGGTGACATTCATCATGAATGACGCGCCGCGCCCGCAGTTCGAAGACGTCGAAGATGTCGTCCGGTACCAGCTGAGCCGCCGAGCCATGATGGGAGGAGGCGCCGCCGCGATGACCGCGTTCCTGGCCGCCTGCTCCGGCAAAGGCTCGTACTCCGACAAGCCGGCGAACAACAAGCCCGTCGCCACCAAGTCCATCCAGATCGGCAAGGCGAACATCCCGGTCCCACGCGACCAGACAGTGATCGTCGGTCAGGTCGACTACACGGTCTTCGACAGCTTCAACGGCATGATCCCGAACGGGTCGCCCTCGGGCGCCGGCGTCGAGTTGAGCACCGAGCCCTTGTTCTTCCTCAGCTTCGCGACGGGCAAGCTCACGCCCTGGCTGGCCACGGAGTACAAGTACAACGACGCTTTCACCGAGCTGACCATGAAGTTCGACCCGAAGGCCCATTGGAACGACGGCCAGCCGCTGGGTGCCAACGACTTCAAGTTCACCGTGATGCTGCTGAAGGACCGTCCGGACCTCTTCGGCGGCGGCGGCGACCTGAAGGAGTTCGTCAAGACGGTCGACGTGACCGACCCGCACACCGCGAAGGTCACGTTCCTGAAGCCGGCGCCGCGCTTCCACTACAACTTCATCGCCGCGATCGCCGGTGCGCCGAACAACATCATGCCGGAGCACATCTGGAAGTCGCAGGACCCGACGAAGTACAAGGACAACCCGCCGGTCCGCAGCGGTCCGTACAAGCTGAAGACCGCGATCCGCAACCAGAAGATGTTCATCTGGGAGAAGGATCCGAACTACTGGAACAAGGACAAACTCGACGTCAAGCCCCAGTACGTCGTGTTCCAGAGCACCTCGAAGCAGCTCGACCAGGCGTCGCTGGCGTTCGAGCGGGCCGAGTTCGACGTCGGCTCGGTCGACGAGCCGCACGCCAAGCAGCTGCGGAACACCGGCTACCCGAACCTCGTCACCACGCAGTTCCACGACCCGAACCCACGGGTCCTGTGGCTGAACTGCGACCCGGGCCGCGGCGTGATGGCGGAGCCGAAGATGCGCTGGGCGATCAACTACTGCGTCGACCGGGAGAAGATCGGCAACTCGATCTGGCCGGTGAAGGTGCCGCCGGCGCAGTACCCGTGGGCGGACTACCCGACCAACGACAAGTGGAAGAACGACGACCTCGCGAACAAGTACAAGTTCGAGTTCAGCCCCGACAAGGCGACCCAGTTGCTGGACGAGATCGCGCCGAAGAACGCGGCCGGCAAGCGCACGTACAAGGGCAAGGAGATCAACCTCGAGATCATCACGGTCTCGCCGGTCGACGGTCCCGAGTACGCGATCGCGAACCTGCTGAAGACGCAGCTCGGGAAGGTCGGCGTGCCGGCCACGTTGCGCAGCCTGGCCGGTAGCGTCCACGACGACAAGTTCCAGCGCGGGCAGTACGACATCGACTCCAACTGGGCCGGCTTCGCGATCGACCCGGTGCAGCTGTACACCGACTGGACCAGCGACAAGTACCAGCCGATCGGCAAGAACTCGGCCGGCAAGAACAAGATGCGGTTCCGCAACCCCGACTTCGACAAGATCATCGACCAGCTGGGCCAGCTCAACCCGGACTCGCCGGAGGCCAAGCCGCTGCTCGACAAGGCGCTGGAGATCTACTTCCAGCAGCTGCCGTTGCTCGCCTCGATCCAGACCGGCTACCCGTCGTACTTCAACACGGCGTTCTGGAAGGACTGGCCGACCGACGACGACCTGTACGAGGTGCCGCTGAACTGGTGGCCGCACTTCATCTTCGTGCTCGGCAAGATCAGCGCCACCGGGCAGAAGGGACCGGCGTGACGGCGGAGGCACCGCCGGTCGCAGCTGTCGACAAGAGCCGGGACTCCGCACCCCAGTCCGGGGTGCGGGCCTGGCTGTCGCAGCATCCGCTGGCGGCGTACGCCATCCGGAGGTTCGGGCTCTACCTGGTGGAGTTGTGGGGCGCGCTGACGATCGCGTTCTTCTTCTTCCGGATGATGCCCGGCGACCCCGTCCAGACACTGATCCAGACCCTGCAGCAGAACTACGTCTACAACGCACAGGCCAGTACCGAGCTGATCGCCCGCTACCGGCACGAGTTCGGGCTCGACGGGAACCTGCTGACCCAGTACTTCAAGTACATGGAGAAGCTGATCCTGCACGGGGATCTCGGGCCTTCGCTCATCAACTATCCTACGCCGGCGCAGACCGTGATCCTGCGGTCGTTGCCGTGGACAATCGGTCTGCTCGGGATCTCAGCGGTGATGGCGTGGATCCTCGGCATGATCATCGGCGCGATCGCCGGCTGGCGGCGCGGCAAGCTCGGTTCCGCGATCGCCACCAACCTGTCGATCGCGCTGTCGCACGTGCCGTACTTCTTCGTCGCGCTGATTCTGGTGTACGTCTTCGCGTACTCGATGGGACTGTTGCCTGCGAGATCGGCATACGACTCGAACATCAATCCAGGGATCAGTTTCGCCTTCATCGGCAGTGTGCTGAAGTACGGGTTGCTGCCGGGGTTGTCGATCGTGATCATCGGGACGTTCAGCTGGATCCTGTCCACCCGGATGCTGATGATCCCGATCCTCGGCGAGGACTACCTGGTGTACGCCGAGGCGAAAGGACTGAAGGGCCGCCGGATCCTGACCCGGTACGCGCTGCGGAACTGCTACCTGCCGCAGATCACCGCGTTCGGCATCTCGCTCGGCTTCATCTTCAACGGCAACGTACTGGTCGAGCAGCTGTTCAACTACCCGGGGCTGGGGACCACGCTGGTCACCGCGATCCAGCAGCTCGACTTCAACACGATCCTCGGTGTCACCGACATCGCGATCTTCTCCGTACTGACCGCCGTCCTGCTGCTGGATCTGCTGCTGCCGCTGCTCGATCCGCGCGTGAAGTACTGGAAGTGATGACGATGAGACTACTGACCGCGGTACTGCGAACGATCCGGAACAGCCGGCGGCTGGCGACCGGGCTGGTCATCCTCGGGCTGCTGATCCTGCTCGCGCTCTTCAGCCCACTGATCGCGAAGGCGATCGGCCACGGCCAGGACCCGATCGAGCTGGCGGCGTACGACAAGTGGCTCGTCCCCGGACCGGGCCATCTGCTCGGCACCGACCAGTTCGGGCGGGACGTGTTCGCGATGGTGGTGAAGGCGCTCGCGGTGTCCCTGCAGATCGGGGCGATCGCCGGTGTGATCTCCACCGTCGTCGGCGTGATCGTCGCGTTCGTCGCCGGGTACAAGGGCGGCTGGATCGACGGCATCCTGTCCACCTTCACCGGGATCCTGTTGGTCATTCCAACGTTCCCGTTGCTGATCGCGCTGTCGGCGTACGCGAAGAACGTCAGCCTGTTCCAGGTCGGCGTGATGATCTCGATCTTCTCCTGGCCGTTCGCGGCGAAGACGATCCGTTCCCAGGTACTCAGCCTGCGGACCCGGCCGTACGTCGACCTCGCCCGGGTCAGCAAGGCCCGCGACCTGGAGATCATCGTGACCGAGCTGCTGCCGAACCTGCTGCCGTTCATCGGCGTCGGGTTCGCCTCCTCGGCGCTCGGCGCGATCTTCGGCCTGGTCGGCCTGGAGATCATCGGTCTCGGGCCCGGTGGGGTGATCGACCTGGGGCAGATCATCTTCAACGCGATCGGCACCGGGGCACTGACGCTGGGGGCGTGGCCGATGTTCGTGGTCCCGATCGCCTTGCTGACGTTGCTGTTCGCGGCGCTGAACATGGTGAACATCGGCCTCGAAGAGGTCTACAACCCGCGGCTGAGGGGAGTGGCCGGTGAATAACGTCCTTGAAGTCAAGGGGCTCGAGGTCGCGTACCTCACCAACCGCGGCGATGTGAAGGCGGTCCGCGGGATCGATCTCGACGTACGCCGCGGCGAGATCCTCGGCATCGCCGGGGAGTCGGGCAGCGGGAAGAGCACGCTCGCGGTCGCGTTGCTCCGGCTCCTCAAGGCGCCGGGGAAGGTGACCGGGGGATCGGTCATGTTCCACCCCGCCGGACGGTCGCCGGTGGATCTGCTCAAGGTCAACGGCGAAGAGCTGCGCGTCCTTCGGTGGTCGGCGTTGTCCTATCTGCCGCAGGGGTCGATGAGCTCGCTGAACCCCGTGATGCGCGTCCAGGACCAGTTCAAGGACGTGATCCTGGAACACGCGCCCGCGCGCAAGGACTCCTTGGGCGAGCTGGTTCCGCGGTTGCTCGAACAGGTCGGACTGGAGAAACGGGTCGGCCGGATGTACCCGCACGAGCTGTCCGGCGGGATGAAGCAGCGGGTCCTGATGGCGATCGCGGTCGCGCTCGAACCGGACCTGGTGATCGCGGACGAGCCGACCACCGCGCTCGACGTCACGATCCAGCGGGTCATCCTGCAGTCGCTCGCGGACCTGCGGACCGACTTCGGCGTCACGCTGATGGTGATCTCGCACGACATGGGCGTACACGCGCAGCTCGCCGACCGGGTCGCGGTGATGTACGAAGGGCAGCTCGTCGAGGTCGGCGACGTACGGCAGGTGTTCAAGGATCCGCAGGACCCGTACACCCGGCAGCTGATCGACTCGATTCCGAAGTTCGGCAGGAGGGCCTCGTGAAGTCGTCACTCGAACTAAGGGGCGTACAGCAACGATTCCACGCGCGTGGGGTCGCCGAGGGCTACATCACCGCGGTCGACGACGTCAGCTTCAGCCTGGCCGCGTCGCCGCCGCAGATCGTCAGCCTGGTCGGGCAGAGCGGCAGCGGGAAGAGCACGATCGCCCGCAACGTCCTCGGCCTGCAGAAGCCGACGGCCGGCTCGGTGCTGTACGGCGGCAAGGACATCTTCAAACTGAGCCGGGCCGAGTACGACGAGTACCGGCGCGACGTACAGCCCGTCTTCCAGGACCCGTACGCGATCTTCAACCCCTTCTACCGGGTCGATCGCGTGCTGTGGAAGGCGGTGAAGAAGTTCAAGCTTGCCGACTCCCGGACCAAGGGTCTCCAGCTGATCGAGGAGTCGTTGCGCGCGGTCCGCCTCGAACCGGAGAACGTCCTCGGCCGGTACCCGCACCAGCTGTCCGGTGGCCAACGGCAACGAATCATGCTGGCCCGTGTGCATATGCTCCGGCCGTCGTTCATCATCGCCGACGAACCGGTGTCGATGCTGGATGCCCAGGTGCGCAAGCACTTCCTCGACATCCTGCTCGACTTCCAGCGTGAACATGGCATGACGACGCTCTTCATCACGCACGACCTGTCGACGGTGTACTACCTCGGCGGCGAGGTCATGGTCATCACCAAGGGCCAGATCGTCGAACGCGGCCCGGTCTCCACGGTGATGCACGAGCCCTCCCACCCGTACACCAAACTCCTGCTCGACTCCATCCCCCAACCCGACCCCGACCAACGCTGGACCACCCGCATCGCCGTCGACGAACTCGACCACCTCGACGACAAGACCCCCGGCGACTCAACGGCGCCGGAGGTCCCGATCATCTGATCCCAAAGAAAGGGAGAGAAAGACAAAGGAAGAAGAGGAGAACAGAAGAAGAGGAGAACAGAAGAAGAGAAAGGAAAGAAAAGAGAATTTAGAATAGTGGCTGGCTTGGTGGAGAGTCGGAGATTTGTCTGTGGTGACCTTCAAGAGAACATTTAAAGAAAGACAGAGAAAAAACAGAAGAGGGAGAGGGAGTTGGGTGTTTGGTCCGGTTTGATGCGCCGCCGGCGGCTCGCGTCACGGGCGGACCTGAAGTAACGTCCGACGGCGAGGAGGCAACCAGTCACCTGTTGTCCTCCGTCGGAAACTGCAAGATCCGGTCGAACCTTGGATATCAGGCGGTCGTCTCGCCGGCGACTGGATTGAGGTCCGGCACGAAACCGCCCACTGTTGCTCTTTGCCGTCGATCGAGTAGTGCGCGAGTACACGTACTCAGTCCCCCGGGCAGTAGTTCCGTTTTTCCAAAGGCTCATTGCTCGGGGTGTTGCGCTGCCTCGCGCCGCGCTGGTGAGTCCAGGTCCACCGCGCCTGAGCTGTCTTTCCCGTTGACGACGTCGCTCGCCCCTGCGGTCAAAGGTGGCGCGCCGATTCGAGTCGCCACGCAGAGTTGAGTATCGGAAACTCGGTTGAAGAGGTGCTGTGTGGTGAGGTGAATTCGGGCGTCTGACACCAGTGGGAGGGTGCGCATGCCCCGATCAAGTGCTGCCGAGAACCCAAATGGAACGACCCCGATCGACCTTGCGGTCGCACGATTCGGACGTGAAGTCACACGGAAGCTCCGAACGGGGGCCGGATCTTCCGAGGATCACATACGCGGGCCGTTCGAACGGATGACACGCGCGATCGCCGAAAGCCTCGGTCTCACGGTCACGATGATCGGCGAAACGCGACTGCCGGACTTGTCGATCCGGCCCGACTACGCCGTCGACGTCGCCGGTGCTCGAGTGGGGTATGTGGAGCTGAAGAGGCCGGGGTTCGGCATCCCGGAGACCTGGCAACGCCCGGCCAAGCACGACCTGGAGCAGTGGCAGCGGTTTCAGCAGCTCCCGAATGTTATCTACTCGGACGGCGAGCAGTTCGCCCGCTATAGCTTTGGAAAATTGCAGGGCAGAGTAGCCCGACTGGAGCCTGGGCTCGTCCATGCGTCCGGAAGGTTGCAGACCGTCGGGACCGAGTTTGCGCGCGTCATGACCACCTTCCTGCTGTGGGAGCCAGAACGGCCTCGAAACCTGGACGAGCTGGTTCGGCTGGTCGCAAATCTCTGTCGACTTCTGCGCGACGACATTGCTACGGAGCTGGGAAGGGAAAGAAGAGGGCAGGCAGCGCCCAACTTCACGAGACTTGCCACCGACTGGCGGCAAGTCCTGTTTCCGAACCTCACTGACGATGAGTTCGCAGATCAATATGCGCAGACAGTAACCTTCGCGCTTCTGCTCGCGCGCGTCGAAGAAGTCAGCTTTGATCATCAGTCGATCGGCGAAATCGCTCGCCTGCTCGGAAAGAAGCATTCGCTGATGGGACGAGCGTTGACCGTCCTGACGGATCAGCCGGAGGATGAGCATAGCGTTGCACTGGCGACGATGATTCGCGTACTCAGTGTCGTCGACTGGAGCTCGTTCCCCGACGACTCCTACGAGCTGCTGTACGAGAACTTTCTCGCGAAGTACGATCCGCAGTTGCGCAAGAAGAGCGGCGTGTACTACACGCCAGCGACATTGGTCTCGTTCATGACGAGGTTTGTGGACGACATCTTGCGGGACAGGCTTGATCGATCGCTCGGTTTCGCGGAACGGGATGTCATCGTCGTTGATCCTGCGATGGGTACGGGCAGCTTTCTCGCTGACGTCATCAACAAGGTCGCTGAGACGGTCTCGCACGAGGAGGGGCCAGGCTCGGTGGTCCCGCACCTGCGCGAGCTCTCGAACCGACTGATCGGCTTCGAGAACCAAGCAGCGCCGTACGCGGTCGCGGAGCTCCGCATCCATACCTTGCTGAAGAAGCGCCATCGGGCCGAGGTACCGGCCAAGGAACGGCGGTTCCTGAGTGACACCCTCGACGATCCCGATCTTCAACTTCTCCCACTGGGTCGGATGTACGAAGCGATCGAACAGTCGCGGCACGGAGCCAACCGAGTGAAGCGTGACGAGCCAGTGATGGTCGTCATCGGAAATCCGCCGTACAAGGACAAGGCCAAGGGTACGTCGAGTTGGATCGAGGAGCCGTCCGAGACGGCGGCGTCGCCGAGCCTCTCAGCGTTCCGGAAACCTGGCAACGGGAAACTCGAGTACGTGCTCTCCAACAAGTACGTCTACTTTTGGCGCTGGGCGACATGGAAGGCCTTCGACGCGCATCCGGCTGATCCTGCGGGGGTGGTTGCCATGGTTTGCTCTGCCGGCTTCACGACCGGTCGAGGATTTGCCGGTATGCGAGAGTACCTCCGCAGGACCACCGACGAGGGCTGGTTGATCGACCTTACTCCGGAGGGGCACCAGCCGCATATGCGCACTAGATTCTTCACAGCGAATCAGCAGCCGATCTGTGTTGCCGTGTTCATCCGCCGGGGCCGCCCGGACGCAAACACTCCGGCGCGAATACGCCGGATTGAGGTGACCGGATCAGTCGACGAGAAGGCGGCCAAGCTCAGGGCAATCGGGATCGACGGCAATGGTTGGGTAGAGTGCGCCGCCGGCTGGACCGATCCACTCCAGGCGGTTGCCGACACCCAATGGTCCTCGATGCCTGCGTTGGACGACCTGATGCCGTGGACATCCCCTGGGGTCACGCCCAATCGAAGCTGGGTCTATGCGCCTGATCGGGACTCGCTCGAACGGCGCTGGCACGACCTGATTGTCGCGCCGCCTGAGGACAAGCCGCTCCTTCTGAAGGAGACTGTGACGACAGCCGTGCATTCGGAGGTTTCCCAGCTACCCGGCGTGCGCCCTCATACAAGACCGCTCGCAACCGAATCTGATCCAGTTCCGACGCTGCAACGAGTTGCCCACAGGTCGTTCGATCGGAAATGGCTGATCGCGGACGCGCGGGTTCTCGACCGTCCTCGTACACCCCTGTGGCTCACCTACTCGGATCAGCAGATCTTCGTTGTGGAGCAGCATGATCGGCCGATCACAGCGGGTCCGGGCTTGATGTTTCCCGGCTTGATTCCGGATGTCCACCATTTTATGGGGCGGGGTGGTCGGGTGGCACCGCTCTATCGGGACGCTGCGGCCATGACCCCCAATGTCGTCAGCGGACTGTTGGAGCTTCTCGAGGCCAAGTTTGATTTTGCTGTCGGTGCGCAGGACTTGGTTGCGTACATCGCTGCTGTCACGGCCCACGGCGGGTTCGCCAGGCGATTCGCGCCCTTCCTTGCCACACCTGGCATCCGGATCCCGTTGACGGCTGACGCCGGGGCGTGGGTGGATGCACTTGAGCTAGGCCGTGAGGTCCTCTGGTTGCACAGCTATGGCGAGCGTTCAACCAGCAGAGCGGCAGGACGGCCGCCTGGCCCTCCCCGGATGTCTGTCGGTCGACCGAAGGTGCGAGTAGGCATTCCGGATACAGAGGAAGGCATGCCAACACGGCTGGACTATGACGCGGCGACCTGCACCTTGTTTGTTGGCGCGGGAGAGATCGCACCGGTCCCTCCGGAAGTTTTCGAATACCAGGTATCGGGGATGCTGGTCCTGAAACACTGGTTCGACTATCGGCGGAGTACGCCGTCAGGCAAACGAACATCTCCGCTGAATGACATTGTTGCGACGCGGTGGACTGCGAGGACGACGACGGAGTTGCTCGAACTGCTCAATGTTCTCGGTCGATGCGTCGCACTGGAGCCGGCGCAAGACGAACTCCTGACCCGGATCCTCGATGGCGACCTGATTGGAATATCTGAGCTTGAGGCCGCACAGTTATTGCCGCCACCCACATCTGCTCGCAGGCCACTGGTGCCGTCCGCCGACGGAGATCTTTTCAGCGAGTGACCAACGTCTCAGCCAATCATGAATTGCCGAAGCGTGCTGGGGGCAGCAAGGTCTCAGCAGATCCGCTGCTGCTGAGACCTTGCTGGCTGCGCTGCCTTGTGCGATCTCAGACGGTTTTGATGGCTGGGTCGCTCAGGCCCGGCACGCCCGTTTCGACGTGGCCGGCGAAGCGGCGGAGGTACGTGGAGTCGGTTGTCGTGGTGATGGAGACGTCGTACCAGCAGGTGGTGCTGGTGACGTTGTAGGTGGTCTTGCCCGGCTTGAGGGTGAGCTTCTTCGGTGTGCCGCCGTAGGCGTTGGTGATGGTGACGGTGCGCGCGACGTCCGTCGTCAGCGTCAGGGTGACGTTGCCGGTGGTGGTGTTCTCGCGGGCGATGATCTCCAGGGCGGTTGCGGGCTTGCCCTTGAAGGTGCGGAGGAAGCCGTTCGGGCCATGGACGGTGAGGTCGGTGACGCCGCCCGAGTAGATCGGGTTCCAGCTGTCGGCGACGGTCTTGCCGGCCTCGGTGGTGTAGGTCCACGGGCCGTCGGTGCGGTTCGCGGACGTGATCAGGAACTGCGCGCCGGCGTGCGGGCCGGAGCTGAAGGTCAGCTTGTATTTGCTGTCGGCAACCGTCCCGTCGACGACCGGTGCGTACGGCAACGGACGGGTCCGGCGCCGGCCGCGCTCCTGGGCCGGGAGCGTTCCGGACGCGGGCGGCGTCGGTACGTAGTCCGGGTGCCGCTTGTTGTCCGGCGGCTGGTACGCGCTGGTGTCCGGGAGCTTCGCCGGCAGCGTGGCCGACGTACCGAAGTCGAACGCGGAGCTCAGGTCGCCGCAGACCGCGCGCCGCCACGGCGAGATGTTCGGCTCGTGCACGCCGAACCGGGACTCCATGAACCGGATGATCGACGTGTGGTCGAACACCTCGGAGCAGGTATAGCCGCCGGTGCTCCACGGCGACACGACCAGCATCGGCACCCGCTGCCCGAGACCGTACTGCCCGTGCGCGGCCTTCGATCCGGTGTAGAGGTCGAGCGTCGGGTCCACCGTCGACAGGCCCTGGTTGG
Source organism: Kribbella sp. NPDC004536 (assembly GCF_042873835.1). NCBI lineage: Bacteria > Bacillati > Actinomycetota > Actinomycetes > Propionibacteriales > Kribbellaceae > Kribbella > Kribbella sp. NPDC004536. The sequence goes on from NZ_JBIALY010000002.1 coordinate 587,371, forward strand.
CGTCCATCGGCGGGAACGGCGGAACGACGTGGTCGAAGAAGCCGTCGTTCTCGTCGTAGGTGATGAACAGCGCGGTCTTGCTCCACACCTCGGGGTTCGCGGTGAGCGCGTCGAGGACCTGGGAGATGTACCACGCGCCGTAGTTGGCCGGCCAGTTCGGGTGCTCGGTGAACGCCTCGGGCGCGGCGATCCAGGAGATCTTCGGCAGCCGGTTGTTCTTCACGTCGGCGGCGAGCTGCGCGAACAGGCTCTCGCCGGCCTTCGCGTTCGTGCCGGTACGGGCCTTGTCGTACAAGGGGTTCCCGGGCTGCGCGTTGCGGTAGTTGTCGAAGTACAGCAGCGAGTTGTCGCCGTAGTTGCCGCGGTACGCGTCGTTGATCCAGCCCCAACCGCCGTTGGCGTCCAGGCCGTCACCGATGTCCTGGTAGATCTTCCACGAGACGCCGGCCTTCTCGAGGCGCTCCGGGTACGTCGTCCACCCGTAGCCGGCCTCGTCGTTCCCGAGGACCGGGCCGCCGCCGGTACCGTCGTTGCCCGTATAGCCGGTCCACATGTAGTACCGGTTCGGGTCGGTCGAGCCCATGAACGAGCAGTGGTACGCGTCGCAGAGCGTGAACTTGTCCGCGAGCGCGTAGTGGAACGGGATGTCCTCGCGGGTCAGGTACGCCATCGTGGTCGTCGTCTTCGCGGGGATCCACTGGTCGTACCGGCCGCTGTTGAACGCGGCGTGCGCGTCCGGCCAGCTGTGCGCGAGGTCCTGGATGAACTGCAGCCCGAGGTTGTCCGCCTCCGGCCGGAACGGCAGGATCTCCTTGCCGAGAGCGTTCTTCTGGTAGAACGTCGGTTTCCCGCTCGGCATGGTCACCGGCCGCGGGTCGCCGTACCCGCGAACACCGTGCAGCGTGCCGAAGTAGTGGTCGAACGAGCGGTTCTCCTGCATCAGTACGACGATGTGTTCGACGTCCTGGATGTTGCCGAACCGGCGGTGCGCGGGGATCGCGGCGGCCTGCTCGATGCTGTTCGTCATCGCGGCGAACGCGGCCGACGCACCGGCCAGTTGCAGGAACCTCCGGCGGTTGATGTCTGGCATCTGGGTCTCCTTGTCGGGGCGGATGGAGCCTCCGGCACCCTAATCTGATCGTCCGAGCCCACGGAAGGTGCAGGCGTGACGAATCAGGTGTGGTATGTCGCCTACGGCTCCAACCTCGCCTTGGCACGATTCACCTGCTACCTGTCCGGCGGACAACCACCAGGTGGCGCCCGGATGTATCCCGGCTGCCGCAATCCCACCGCCCCGGCGCGCTCCGCAGGCGTCCTGGTGCCAGGCGGTCTGGCCTTCGCCGGTGCGTCGAAGGTGTGGGGCGGCGGCTCCGCCTTCTACAACCCTGCTGCCGACGGCGAGCTGGCTGGACGGGCGTACCTGCTGACCGCGGACCAGTTCGCCGACGTCGCCGCTCAGGAGATGTGGCGCGAGCCCGGCGGGGCGTACGCGCTGGCAGTCGCCGCGGTCCTGCCGTCCGTGACGACGCTGCATTCCGTCGGTGACGGCCGGTACGAGACCGTCGTACGGCTGGGGGAGTTGGACGGGCTGCCGATGTACACGATCACGCACGGGACCATCGGTGTGCCGGTCGCGCCCGCAGAGTCGTACCTGCGGTGGATCGCGACCGGGCTGGTCGAGGCGCACGGGTGGGACGCCGAGCGGGTGGCCTCCTACTTGCACGCGGCGCCGGGCGTTGGTCTTGGGTGGACGCTCGGCGCGCTGATGTCGCTACTTGATGGCGGTGCAGGTGGCGGTGGATGACTTTGTCGGGTCGCTTTCGGAGGTTGCGGTGAGGGTGATCTTGGAGAGGGGGCCGGTGCCTGGCTTCGTGTAGACGGGGACGGTGATCTGCTGGCCGGCGGTTGCGGTGGCGAGGGCGTTCGGGAGGGCGATCGGCCAGTTGCTTGTCTTCGCGGTCAGGCGGTAGACATCGCCCTTCGTGTACGGCGTCGTACCGGGCTTGCCCGTGTTCGTGAGGCGGAAGTTGCACGTGCCGTTCGTGGCGACCGTGGGCAGGACGCGTACGCCGCGCTTCTGGGGTCCGGAGCCGTCGAGGGAACGGATCGCGACGGTGTACGACAGCTCGCCCTTCGCATTGCGGTGGACGTTGGTGATGTAGAAGTGCAGCCGGTTCGCCGTGTCCGTGTATTCGTATTCACTGCCCGAGTTGGTGCCGGCGTGGAACAGCGCGTCCGACAACTGGCGGTAGTCGCCGATCGTGATCGGTACATTCGTACCGTCCGGCAGCACGTAGTCGGTCATGTTGATGTCCTGCGGGTTCGCGTCGATCACCCACTCGAACGGCGCGCGGTCCTGGTTCTTGGTCTTCGCGAGCAGTACGCCGGCATCGGGCGTGAACGAGTCCGTACCCATCCGGTCCACCACCTCGACGGTGTAGTTCTGGTACCCGCGTCCGTCGCAGAGCGGATCCTTCGTCACGTCGCACGGCGCGTCCAGATCGCCCGCGGTACCAAGGTCGATGTTGATCCCGGACAGCTCGGCCGGGCCTGGTTGCACACTGCGCGCCTTGACGTTCGCGACGACGACTCCGGAGGTGGCAAGGCCCGCGCGGTCGAGTCGCAGGACGTTCTGCTCGGCGACCATGTTCAGCTTGATCTTGTTGCGGAGCATGTGCTGGGCGCCCATCGACGCGCCGCCGGTCGCCGGGATCATCCACCGGCTGTGCGGGCCGCCCGGCCCGTTGAAGCTGCCCCGGCTGAGCATCTCCCAGATCCCGGTGTACGCGCGCCGGGGCGGGACGCCGTACGGGTTGTTGTAGTTGTCGCCGATCCCGAGGATGTGGCTGAACTCGTGCGCGAACACCGCCATCCCGGAACTCTCCGCCTGGGTCGACGAACCGCCGCCCGCGTTCGGCCAGATCGACGAACCGGCCGCCCACGAGGTCCAGTCGACGTACCGCGTCTTCGACCAGTTCGGCAGCGCCGGGTCCGGCGGGCCGAAGTCGTCGGTGACGTCCTCCTTGGTCGGGAACTTCATCATCCCGAACTCCTGCCAGGTGGACGACTCGTCCTGCCCGGCGCTGAGGAAGAACACGAAGTCGTACCCGGCCGGTACGTCCGGACCCTGGTCCGCGACCCAGGCGGCCTTGCCGTCCGTACGGATGTCCTTGGTGCACGTGTCGCCGGCCGGACAGCCCGTACCGCCCTGGAACTCCATGCCGTACTCGTGCGACTTGCCCGGCATCCGGTACGGCCCGAACGCGGTCAGGTCCACGCCGTACCGGCCGCCGGAGTCCTCCATCCAGTACTCGTGCAGCGTGTGACCGTGGTTGAGCGGCTCCGGGGTGTTCAGGAAGTCCTTGTAGAACTTCGCGACCTGGTCCCGCGGTACGCCGTTCGCCGCCGCGCTCGGGTTCCCGAACACCGTCGATCCCTTGGGCTTGGTGATGACGAAGTCCTGGTTCGGGTAGTCGAGCAGTACGAGCGCGCCTTTGAACGTCCTGGCCGACCCCTTCACCGCCGGGTCGGCCCAATTCGTCCCCGGCGGTTTCACGTAGTCCGCCCAGGTCATGTGGTCCGGGTTCTCCCAGTTCTGCGGGTCGATCGGCCCCGGCAACCCGTTCGCCAAGGTCTTCGCGACCCGCGAGTCCTTCCCCGAGGTCTGCCAAGGCTGCTTCTGCGGCCAGTGCGGGTACTGCCAGGCATTCACCGGATCCGGCGGAGCCGACCCACCCGGCGAAGCCAGCGCCACCGAAGGCACCGAAACCGCAACCAACACACCAACCACCCGAACAACCCGACGAAACAACCCAGCCACAACAGCCATCCGATCGACGAAGGGGCGGACATCGACCACCCGAGCATGCCTCCTGAGCCCCCAGGTCTCAACCGGTCCCGGCGCGCTTCCCGGATCGCAGAACACTGTATACAGTATGTGCCCTTCGCTGATCTCGTGATGGAGGTGGCTCGTGTACTCGGTGACCGATCCGGTGTGTGGGGTGTTGGTGGAGGAAGTGGCGAATTCGACGGAGGGGGAGGTTCGGGGGGCGATCGGGCGGGTGGCGGGGGCTTATCCGGGGTGGCGGGCGCGGGGGGTGGGGGAGCGGGCGGGGATCGTGGCGCGGGCGGCGGAGTTGTTCGCGGAGCGGGTGGACGAGTTGGCCGCGATCATGACGCTGGAGATGGGGAAGCGGATCAATGAGGGGCGCGGCGAGGTCGGCATCGTCGTCGACATCTTCCGGTACTACGCGGAGCACGGGCCGGCGTTGCTCGCGGACGAACCGGTCGACATCAAAGGCGGCCGGGCCGTCATCACGAAGGGCCCGATCGGTGCGCTGCTCGGGATCATGCCGTGGAACTTCCCGTGCTACCAGGTCGCCCGGTTCGTCGCGCCGAACCTCGTACTCGGGAACACGATCCTGTTGAAGCACGCCTCGATCTGTCCGCGGTCGGCACGCGCGATCGAGGAGCTCCTGCACGCGGCCGGCGTACCGGAGGACGTGTACGTCAACACGTTCGCATCCAGCCGGCAGATCCCGGCGATCCTGGCCGATCCGCGGATCGCCGGCGTCTCGCTCACCGGCAGCGAACAAGCGGGTATCAGTGTCGCCGCCGAGGCCGGCAAGAACCTGAAGAAGACCGTCCTCGAACTCGGCGGCTCCGATCCGCTGATCGTGCTCGACACCGACGACCTCGACGAGACCGTGAACGCCACCGCGACCGCACGGATGCGCAACTGCGGCCAGTCCTGCAACGCACCAAAGCGGATGATCGTGCTCGCCGACCTGTACGACGAGTACGTCGACCGGCTGACCAAGCGCGTCACGGAGTACTACGTACCGGGCGACCCGGCCGACCCCGCGACCAGGCTCCCACCGCTCGCCTCGAACGCCGCCGCGGACGAGGTCGCCGCCCAGGTCGCGAAGGCGGTCGAGCAAGGCGCGACGCTGCGCGCGGGCGGCCACCGGATCACGCCCGGCGCATACCTCGAGGCGACGGTGCTCACCGACGTCACATCGGACATGGACGCCTACTACGAGGAGATCTTCGGCCCGGTGGTGATCGTCTTCAAGGCCGCCGACGAGGACGACGCCGTACGGCTGGCGAACGACACACCGTTCGGGCTCGGCGCGTCGGTATGGGGTACCGACGAGGCCCGGAACCGCCGGGTCGCGGACCGCATCGACGCGGGCATGGTGTACCTGAACCGGGCTGGCGGATCGCAGGCCGACCTCCCGTTCGGCGGCATCAAACGGTCCGGCCTCGGCCGCGAACTCGGCCCCGCCGGCATCGAGGAGTTCATGAACAAGAAGAGCATCCGGCTGGCGTGACAGGAACCGGTCATTCGAGCTGCGGTTGCGTACTGGACCGGTCAGAATTGCAGGGTGAGCTACCAGCAGTTACCGCCCCCGACCGGTCTGCCGTACCTGGGACCGCCACCCAGGCAGCCGTCGAAGTACATCCACGATCCACTGGCCGTTGCCTTGGGCAACGCTTCGCTGCTGGGGCTGGGTTACTTCCTGATCCGCCGCTGGCTCTTCGGCGCGCTCGGTCTGATCGGTACCGCGGTCCTGGTCGTACTGCTGTGCAGCCAGCGTGAACCGGGGTACGAGTTCGCGCTGATCGCGTGGGGTCTGCTGCAGGTCGTTCACGGCTGGTTCCTCGCGAGCCGGCAACCGCTCCGGGCGGCCAACCTCACCAAGCGACTGGTCGCGCTCGGCGTGACGCTGCTGGTGTTCGCGGGCGTCGCCTTCGAGCGGTACGACGCGCACCGGATCGACCAGGAGGCGGTCGCGTCGCGGGACGCGGGCAGCTGCGACGGAGTACGGGACGCGCGGGCGAAGTACAACCTCGGTCACCGGATCGGCGACGCGCCGCGGACGACCCGGGTCGAGACGGACGTAGCCGCCTGCGACCGGATCGACGTGGCGTCCGACCGCCTGCGTACCGCGAAGGCATCCGCCGATGTCGCCGGGATGCAGGGCGGGTTCAACGTACTGGCCTCCGTCCTCGCCCAGCCGAACCAGGAGCACACGGTCAAGACCGCGCTGGACGAGTTCCTCAACGGGCTGCCGGTCAAGGACCCGTGCCAGACGCTCGCGATCAGCGACTGGCTGCGTGCCCGTACGAAGGCCAACAACATCCTCGACCAGGCGAACGCCGCCGTCCCGCGGATCGAGCCGAACGCGCTGCTCGGCTGCGGCGACGCCCAGGCCGCAGCCAAGGACTGGCCGAACGCGCGCAACATCTACGCCCAGCTGGTGACTCGCTACCCGCACTCGAAGCAGGCGGACCGCGCCCGCGCCGGCATGAAGAAGGCCGACCACGAGATTCTGCAGGCGAAGATCCGCGCGGAACTGGCGCGCGTACGCGGCCTGGTCGCCTCCGGTAAGTACTGCGAGACGCCGGCCAAGTTCAGCCTCGCGCCGCGGCTCCGGCCCGGCGTGAATCGTGCCGTGTTCACGGGTGCCGACGACTACGTGAGCAAGCTGCCGTCGCAGTGGAAGGGGACGACGGCCGACAACGCCGCGCTCGTGATCTGTGCGGGCGAGGACAGCCAGGGCCCGGCGGTCCGCACCTGCCAGTACGAAGGCATCAAGGGATACGTCGGCGTCCGGTCGGTGACCTTCCACAAGATCGCCGTACCGGTCAACGTGTACGAGCTACGTACCGGCCGGCTGATCAAGAAGACGACCGTGCAGATCAGCGGCTCGGCCTGTCCCGCGACGATCTCGTTCACGACCTACTACGGCGTCGGCTCGCCCGACCCGGACATGGACGTGACCCCGACAACCGCGACGATTCAGGAGGCGTTCCGGCCACTCGTCGTGCGATAGTGAATCAGCGCATGCACGCCGAGGGGGCCCGCCATGACCGGTTACCCGATCAAGACCTATCGCTACTTGCGGATGGCGATGGTGGCGATGATCGTGCTGCTCGGGGCCGCGGTGGTGATCGAGTGGTCGAAGACCGACCCGCACTGCCTGCAGACCTCGATCAGCGCGTACTACTACACACCGGTCCGGGCGATCTTCGTCGGTGCCCTGATCACGATCGGCGTCTGCATGGTGGTGCTCAAGGGCAACACCGAGACCGAGGACATCCTGCTGAACGTGGCCGGCATCCTCGCGCCCGGTGTCGCGCTCGTGCCGACGCCGGGGCAGGGGCACTGTCATTCGGTGCCGGTGGTGCTCGGGGACGCGGCCGCCAACGTCTCGAACAACATGCTCGCGCTGTTCGTGGTCGGCGTACCGTGCCTGCTGCTGACCGCGGTCTTCATCGTCCGTGACCGGATCCGCGACCCGGACGGCTGGACACCGCTGTACCTACTGGGACTGGGCGTCGCGGTGCTGATCTTCGGCGGCGGGCTGGCCTGGTTCGTGGTCGACCGGTCCGGCTTCATCGGCCACGCGCACTACGCGGCAGCGATCGTAATGTTCGCGTGCATCGTCGTGGTCGTGCTGGCGAACGCCGAGCAGCTCCGGCGCAAGCGCGGCGTACCGCGCTCGCGAGCCAACCGGTACTCGGTGATCGCGGTCGCGATGGTCGTCGTACCGCTGCTGATGTACGTCTGGAAGAAGCTCTTCGGCTGGGACCACGCGGTGCTCGGGATCGAGGCCGCGCTGATCGTGCTGTTCGCGGCGTTCTGGATCAGCCAGACCGCCGAGCTGTGGAACGAGGGTTTGCGTCAGGAGTTGCCGCGGTCGCAGGCCACGCCGTCGCCGTTGTGATCGAGGGCCTCGGAGTAGCCGGGGTCGCCACGGTGCAGTGGTGCCTTGCCGGCGGCGCGGACCTCGGCGCAGTTCTTGTAGACGACCACGGTCGGGGTGGGCGTCGGCGTCACTACCGGCGTTGACGTTGACGACGTGGCGGCCGTCGGCGTCGCCTTGGTTGTGGTGCTCGACCGGGTCGGCGTGGGGGTCGGGGTACGGATCTCCTGGCGGGCCGGGCGCTCGGTCCGCTGCACGGTTGGATGCGCCACAGTGGTCGGCGGCGCCGTCGCGGCGACAGTCGCGCGGTACGGGGGCACCGTACTCGTCGACTCGTTGTGGCCGAACGGGTTCAGCAGTACGAGCGTCATCAGCGCGACCGGCACCACGACCAGCGCGAGCGCGGTCCGCCGGCGAGTGCCGCCGTACCTGCCGATCGGTCCGCGGACGGGCCGGCCGTGCTCGTCGACCCAGAACGCCCAGCGGCGGGGCGCGGCGGGCCAGGACTCGGGTGGTTGCCAGCGCCGTGGTGGCCGCCAGTCCGCTCTCGGTGGTGACGGCCACTCCGGCGGTGCGTTGAACTGCCTCACTTCGATCCTCCCGCAGGGCAGCCTATCCGCAATCCGTCGGGAAGATGGCCAGGAGAGCTAAGTCTCGTTGACAGACTCAGCTCGGCGGTGTGAGGCTCGATCCATGACGGACACTCAGCAGGGGTTGCGGAGCCGGACGTTCGAGTGGAGCGATCCGGCGCAGACCGCGGCGCGGCTCGGACGGTCGTCCGGGTTGGAGATGTTGCGCGCGATGCGCGACGGCGAACTGCCCGCGCCGCCGATCCTGCACCTGGTCGGCGGGACCGGGATCGAGGTCGAGGAGGGCAAGGTCACCGTGCTGATGCCGGCGGCCGAGTTCCATTACAACCCGCTCGGTACCGTGCACGGCGGCGTCATCGCGACACTGCTCGACACCGCGGCCGGCTGCACCGTGCACTCGACGCTGCCGGCCGGGTTCGGTTATACGTCGCTCGACCTGATGACGCGGTTCATCAAGCCGGTCACGGTCGAGTCGGGCCTGATGCGCTGCGAGGGCGGGATCATCAGCCGCGGTCGCCGTACGGCGGTCGCCGAAGCGCACCTGTACGACGAACGCGGCAAACTCCTCGCCCACGCAACCTCGAACTGCCTGATCTTCGAGCTACCTCAGCTCTGATCCGCGAGGCGCTTCTCCAGAGAGACCAGGCGCACGCAGATGGCAAGACCGGTGATGGCGGCCTCGACCTCAGGGAGCTCCGGGTACGTCGGGGCGATCCGGATCACCTGGTCCGTCGGGTCGTCACCGTACGGGTGGGTGGCACCGGCCGGGGTGATCGCGATCCCGGCCGCCTTCGCCTTCGCGACCACCTCGCGGGCACAGCCCTCCGGCACCTGCAGGCTGACGAAGTAGCCACCGGCCGGCGCGGTCCAGGACGCGAGCCCGGTGCCGCCCAGCTCCGCGGTGAGGATCTTGTCGACCGCGTCGAACTTCGGCCGGATCAGCGCGGCCAGCGTACGCATGTGCTCGTGCAGTCCGTCCGCGTCGCGGAGGAACTGGACGTGCCGGAGCTGGTTGATCTTGTCCGGGCCGATGCTCCGCTTGACCGTGTGGCTCAGCCACCACTTGATGTTGTCCGGGGACGACCCGAAGAACGCGACCCCCGCTCCGGCGAAGGTGATCTTCGAGCTCGACCCGAACACGAACGCCCGGTCCGGGTGCCCGTTCTCGGCGCAGAGCGCGAGCACGTCGGCCAGCTGCGCGGGGGAGTCGGTCAGGTGGTGCACGGCGTACGCGTTGTCCCAGAAGATCCGGAAGTCCGGCGCCGCGGTCTCCATCGCGGCGAGCCGGCGGACCGTCTCGTCGGAGTACACCGTGCCGTCCGGGTTGCTGTACTTCGGCACGCACCAGATGCCCTTGATCGCGGCGTCCCCGGCCACGAGGCGCTCGACCACGTCCATGTCCGGGCCGTCGGCCGTCATCGGCACCGGGATCATCTTGATCCCGTACCGCTCACAGATCCCGAAGTGCCGGTCGTACCCCGGCACCGGGCAGAGGAACGACAACCCCTCGACGTCCGCCCAGCGCGTCTCCGCTCCCGGAACCTTCCCGAGCAGCGCGAACACGACCGCGTCGTGCATCAGCTCGAGGCTCGAGTTCCCCGCAGCCAGCAGCTGGTCCACCGGCACCTGTAGATCCGCGGCGAAGATCGCCCGCACCTCCGGCAGCCCGTTCAGCCCACCGTAGTTCCGCAGGTCGGTCCCGTCCGCCGACACCGGATCCCCAGTCAGCGACAGCACCCCTTCGGCCGCATCCAACTGCTTCGGCGACGGCTTCCCCCGCGTCAGATCAAGCTTGAGCCCCTTCGCCACCAACGCCTCGTAATCCTGGCGCGCACGCTCAACCTGACCAACCAGCTCATCCACACTCACGGGGGAGTCCTTTCACAAGTGCTATGTGTCGGACCCCAGCCTAGTGAATACCTCAGCGGCCCCTGCACTTGGGGAACTTGGGGTCCCAGGGTGGGCAGGTGGGGATGTTGGGTGGGGGTTTGATCGTGGGCGGCGGGATGACCGGGGGAGTGATGGGTGGGGTCGGCGGTTGGGCCTTGCTGCCGTTGGAGATGAAGAGCACGACGATCGAGCCTGCGGGTGCGCCGTCCTCCTGGCGGGGGTTCGTCCAGGCGACTGTGCCGGCCGGGGCGTCGGAGTCGACCTGGGGGCCGTGGTCCATGCGGACCTGGAAGCCCATCGACAGGAGCTTGGCGGCCGCGTCCGCGGGGGTCATGCCCTTGAGATTCGGGAGGTCCTTCACGTTGCCGCGGATGATCTTGTCGTCGGCCTTGACGAACTTGCTGCTCGGCTTGCCCTGCAGCGCGAGCTGCATCGCGGTCTCCCAGATCGGGCCCGCGGTACCCGAACCGGAAGCGTCCTTCAGCTTCTTGCCGTTGAACGTCTGGCCGATCATGTTCCTGGCGGGCGGATCCGCGTCGGCGACCACGGCGGCGCCGGCGAGCTGCGACGTGTACCCGGCGAACCAGACCGACAGGTTGTCGTTGGTCGTACCGGTCTTGCCCGCGAGGTCGCTGTTGCCGAACTTCAGTTTCGCACCCGTACCGCCCTTGACCATCACCTGCTGGAGGACGTAGTTGACACCGTCCGCGACGCCCGGCGAGAGCACGCGGTGGCAGTTCGGGCCGGGCGTCGGGATCGTCTTGCCGGTCTTCAGCGACGTGATCGACTGGATCACTGTCGGGCTGCAGTACATGCCGCGGGCGGCGAACGTCGCGTAGGCGTTCGACAGCATCATCGGTGTGACGTAACCGGCCGCGCCGAGCGTGTACGACACGACCTGCTTGAGCGGTTTCAGTTGCTGGGCGTCGTACATGCCGAGCTGGCCCGCGATGGTCGCGATCGGGCACAGGCCGATCTGCTGCGAGAGTTGCAGGAAGTACGTGTTGGTGGAGGCCCGGGCCGCGTCGACCATCGACGGATCGAGGATCGTCTTCGTCGAGTTCTTCGGCACGTAGTTCGGATCGGAGGTCGGGCCGTTGCAGGTCTCGAAGTTCTTGCCGCTCAGGTCGATGGTCTGGGGCGAGCGGATCCGGTACGTGGTCGGTACGCCCTTCGCGATCGCGGCCGCGATCGTGAAGGCCTTCATCGTGGACCCGTTCTGGAACCCACCGAAGCCACCTGCGTAGGACTTCTCGACGTTGTAGTTGTACGCCGTCTGTCCTTTCTTGGCGCCGTACGGGCGGCTCTGCGCCATTGCCCGGACCAGGCCGGTGTTCGGCTCGACCAGTGTGACCGCGCCGATCACGTTGTCGGTGGGCTTGGAATGCTGTGCGACCGCCGTCGCGGCGGCGGCCTGCATGTCCTGGTCCAGCGAGGTCTTGATCACCAGACCCGATGTCTCGATGTAGTTCTCCCGCTCGTCCGGTGTCTTGCCGAAGGCGTTGTTGGCCTTCAACTTCGAGACGACGTACTCGCAGAAGAACGGGTACCTGGAGTTGGCGCAGCCGCTGGGGACGACCTGGACCTTCGCGGGGTCGATGACCGGGGTCTTGATCGCGTCCTGGGCCTGCTTGGCGGTGATGACGTTCAGTTCCTGCATCCGGCGCAGCACGACGTCGCGGCGGGCCTTGGCGCGTTTCGGATTGTCGAGCGGGTCGTAGCCGGTCGGGTTCTTCACGATGCCGGCGAGCATCGCGGCCTGTGGCAGGTTGAGCTTCGCGGCGTGGACGCCGAAGTAGTGCTGCGCGGCGGCGTCGACGCCGTACGAGCGGTCGCCGAAGAACGCCAGGTTCAGGTATCCGTTGAGGATCTCGCCCTTGGACATGGTCTTCTCGACGGCGATCGCGTAGCGCAGTTCGGCGATCTTCCGCTCGTACGTCTCGGCGGTCGCCTCCTTGACCTCTTCGGGCGTGCGGGCCTTGTTGATCAGGCTCTGCTTCACGTACTGCTGGGTGATGCTCGAGCCGCCCTGCTGGACGCCTCCCGAGGACTTGTTGCGCAGCAGCGCGCGGAGCGTGCCCTTGAAGTCGAGCGCGCCGTGCTCGTAGAACCGGTCGTCCTCGATCGCGACGATCGCCTTGAGCATGATCGGGCTGATCTGCTTCAGCGTGACCGGCGTCCGGTTCTGCTGGTACAGCGTGGCGATGGTGCGGCCTTCGGAGTCCTGGATGATCGACTTCTGGGCCAGCGGTGCGGTCTCCAGGTCCTGGGGCAGGTACTGGACCGAGTCGTGCGCCTTCGCCGTGGTCACGCCGACCAGACCGGCGAACGGGAGGGCCAGTCCGGCGGCCAGCGCTCCCGCGACCGCACTGGCCACCAGGAACACGAACACCGACCACACGACATTGGGCCGCTTGGCCCGTCGCTCGCCTCTGTGCATGGTTGGGCAGAGTACGTGACGAGAGAGCCGTTCGGGAGTCTCCTCGTTACGGAATTTACACATTAGCCCAACGATCTCACCCTCAGTGACGACAGGCTCACTGCCAGACGATCATGCCACCTCCCAACCAACGGCTCGTACGCGGCGTCCCATCAGCAGGGGAACAACTCGATCCAAGGGGGAGCGGGATGAAGCGTTGGGGAGCGGGAATCGCGCTGATGGGAACCGCGGGGCTGCTGGTGTCGGCGGCACTGCCGGCGGAGGCATCCGTTGACGGCGCAACCAAGTACGCCGCGGTGAGTACAGCATCGCCGGTGTTCGTGAAGCGGTATTTCAACTGTTACTACGACGAGGGGTGTTTCGCGACCGCCGTACTGCCGAGGACGTGGCGGGCGGTCCGGCTGGGCACCGACGAGTACCGGTTCGCGGACCGGTCGGCGCCGCGGATGATCCGGATCCGGATGAACCTGACCGGTCCGAGCCCGGCGGCGGCCGCGAAGCACAAGCAGGCGGCGCTCAAGGGTACGCGCGGCCTGAAGATCCTGAGCAGGAAGTCGGCAACGAACACGCACGCCCAGCAGGGGCCGCTGACGATGACGACCTTGGTCTACACGTATCGGAGCGGATCGACGACGCGCTGGGTCGCCACCCGGTACGTCGCGCAGTGGGGCATGACGACGGCCAACATCGAGCTGACCGTCGGCGGCCGGCTGCAGGACCGGGTGCTGCTGACGAAGGTCCTCGACAAGGCGACCACGTCGATCGCCCTGGCCGGCTGAGGTACCGCGGCTACCGGGCCCATCCCACCTCACCCGGTAGCCGCACTTGTCACGGCTCGATCAGCACCTTGAGCGCGGTCCGGTCGTCCATCGCGCGGTAACCGGCCGGGATGTCGTCGAAGCTGACGGTGCGGTCGAAGACCTTGCCTGGGGCAACCGTTCCGTCCAGGATGCCGGGGAGTAAGCGTTCGATGTACGCGCGAGCCGGGGCGGGGCCGCCGGTGAGGGTGATGTTCGGGAGGAAGAGCGTGCCGAAACCGATCGGCGCCTCGTCGTACTGCGGCACGCCGACGCGGCTGATCACCCCGCCCGGGCGGACCACGCCGAGCGCCTGTTCGTACGCCGGCAGGTGCCCGACCGCTTCGAGTACGACATGCGTACCGTCTCCGCCGGTCAGCTCACGGACCTTCGCGATTCCTTCCTCGCCCCGCTCGGCCACCACGTCGGTCGCGCCGAACTCGACACCGAGATCGGTACGGTCCTTGTGCCGCCCCATCAGCACGATGCGCTCGGCACCGAACTGCTTCGCCGCGAGCACGGCGAGCAGCCCGACCGCGCCGTCACCGATCACCGTGACCGTGGTCCGCTCGGACACCCCGCCCTTCAGCGCGGCGTGGTATCCGGTGCCGTAGACGTCAGAAAGCGTCAGCAGCGACGGGAGCAACGCGGGATCGGCACCACCCGGCACCTTCACCAACGTCCCGTCCGCCAGCGGTACGCGGACCGCCTCGGCCTGGCCGCCGCCGACGCCGTTCGCGTTCCAGAATCCACCGTGCCAGCAGGACGTTTGCAGGTCCTCGCGGCAGAAGTCGCACGTGCCGTCGGACCATGCGAACGGCGCGATCACGAAGTCGCCCTTCCGCAGCGTGCGCACGTCCGGCCCGACGTCCTCGACGACACCGACGAACTCGTGACCGATGGTCTTGCCGCCCGGGGTGTCGGGCAGGTTGTGGAACGGGTGCAGGTCACTGCCGCAGATGCAGGACCGTACGACCCGCACCAGGGCGTCTGTTGGTTGCTGGATCACCGGATCCGGTACGTCGATGACGCGCACGTCTCCGGCGCTGTAGATGTAAGTCGCTCGCATGGCTCCAGTGAAGGCTGCTCCGGACGGGCGTGGCAGTGCCTGTCGTTCCAGGTAATGGCAGTGCCTCCCTTACCGCCGTACTGCTCCGTAGGCTGGAGGACATGGACCACCGAGCCGAGATCAAGGAATTCCTCAGCTCCCGGCGTGCGCGGCTGACTCCTCAGCAGGCCGGTCTGCCGGCGTACGGCGGCAACCGTCGCGTGAAGGGGCTGCGCCGCGAGGAGGTGGCCCTGCTGGCGGGCGTTTCGGTGGACTACTACGTCCGGATGGAACGCGGGAACCTTGCCGGCGCGTCCGAGAGCGTGCTGGAGGCGCTCGCCCGGGCGCTGCAGCTCGACGAGGCGGAGCGTGACCACCTGTACGCGCTGGCGCGTGAGTCCGATGCCACTCCGGTACGGCGACGTCCGGCGACGAAGGGTGTACGGCCGGCGCTGCAGCAGATCCTCGAAGCGATCACCGATGCGCCGGCGTGGATCCGCAACGCACACTTCGACATCCTCGCCGCGAACCAGCTGTCCCGGGCGCTGTACGCGTCGATGTTCGCCGACCCGCGCCGCCCGGCGAACACGGCGCGCTTCACGTTCCTCGACCCGGCCGCCCAGAAGTTCTTCGTCGACTGGGACCGCGCCGCCGACGACATCGCCGCCGTACTGCGGTTGCAAGCAGGCCAGAACCCGCACGACAAAGCGCTCAGCGACCTGATCGGCGAACTCTCCACCCAGAGCGAGACGTTCCGTGCGCGATGGGCGGACCACAACGTCCGCTTCCACCGCTCCGGCCGCAAGAAACTGCACCACCCGGTCGTCGGTGACCTCGAAATCGACTTCGAAGCAATGGAATTCCCCTCCGACCCAGGCCTCACCATGGTCGTCTACACCGCCCCCACCAACACCCCCACCGCCGACGCCCTGAAATTACTGGCCAGCTGGGCGGCCACCCAAAATACTGTTGCCCAAGACAAGGAATAGTGCTGTGGAAATCCTGCCCAAGCCGCCGACCGCGAAGGGCCCGGCGGAGTGGTTCACCGGCGACGTCTGGTTCGACGTGATCATCCGCGGCGAAGCCCCGTCGCGCGTCCGGGTGAACACCGTCCGCTTCGCCCCCGGCGCCCACACCGCCTGGCACCGCCACGCGAACGGCCAGACCCTGCACGTCACCGAAGGCATCGGCCTGGTCCAGTCGCGCGGCGGCGACGTCACGGTCATCCGCCCCGGTGACGTCATCTACACGCCGCCGGGCGAATGGCACTGGCACGGTGCCTGCCCGGACAACTTCATGACCCACACCGCCATCTGGGAAGGCGCCGACGACGGCACCCCGGAAACCGAATGGGGCGAACACGTCACGGATGCGGAGTACGTCGTACCTGAGTGAGCACCTCCGGGAGGTTGCCGAGGACGGTGAGGCGTTTGGTGGCTCGGGTGATGGCTACGTAGAGGTCGGAGAGGCCGCGGTCGGAGGCGGCGACGATGCCTGCGGGGTCGGCAATGACGACCGAGTCGAATTCGAGGCCCTTGGACTGGGGGACATCGAGGAGGGCGACTGTGCCGTCGAGGACGGACGGGTCGTGGGTGTGGGCAACGTTGGGGAGGGCGGCGGCGAACTCGTCGTAGCGGTGCGCCGGGACGATGACCGCGATCCGGCCGTCGTCGACGGCTCGTTGTTCGGATTTGACGGCGGCTCTGAGGGCGTCGACCAGGCACCCAGTGGGGATCGGGTCGATGAAGGGCTCGGTGCCGGTGTCGCGTACGGACGCCGGGGGCTGGAGGGTGGGGTCGATCGCCGCCAGGACGCCGGCGGCGACCGTCATGATCTCGCTGGGGGTGCGGTAGTTGACGGTGAGTTCGGCGGTGCGCCAGCGGCGTGGGGCGTAGTGGTCGAGGAGCTCGGCCCAGGAGCGTACGCCGGAGGCCGATCCGGTCTGGGCGATGTCGCCGACCAGCGTCATCGAGCGGCGCGGGGCGCGGCGCATCAGCATCCGCCAGTCCATCGCGGACAGTTCCTGGGCTTCGTCGACGATCACGTGGCCGAAGACCGACGTACGGTCGAAGGCGCCGGGCTCCGCCGGGGCCGGGTTCGCGAGTTGCTGGGTGCGTTGGGCGATCAGGTCGCGGAACTGCTCGATCTCCCACGGCATGATCTCGATCCGTTCCGCGGTCAGCTCGATGTCGACCACGCCGCTCGCGTACTCGCGGTTCGCCTCCGCCGCGGCGGCCGCCTCGGACGCCTCGCGTTTGCGGCCGACGACGACGTCCGCGGTCTCGCCGAGCAGTTCGGCCGCCTCGTCGAGCAGGGCGGCGTCCGACGGGGTCCAGTCCGCCGCGAGAGGTCGTAGTACGGCCGCACGCTCGGCGCTGGTGAGGTACGGGGCAGCGGCCGCGAGGCGGTCGTCGGACGAGAACAGCACCGATACCAGCAGCTGGGGTGTGAGCTCGGGCCACAACTGGTCGAGGAGTTCGAGGACCTGGTCGTCCTGGAACAGCTCCTGCTCGAGGTCCTCGACGTCCGCGTCCCCGACGTACTGCTTGCCGATCCGGTCGACGATCTGGTTCGTCAGCGTCTTGATGATCCGCCGGACGAAGATCGGCCGCGCCCGGTTGTGCAGCGGCTGCGCGGTCAGTGCGCCCTGCTGCGCCTTGCGGATCGCGTCCGGCCGGAGGACGAGCTCGTCGGAGTTGACCTTGAACCGGATTGCCTTGGCCGGCACGATCCGGAACGCCGCGACCGCCCGCGCGATCACGTCCGCCATCGCCAGTTCGCCCTTGATCCGCGCCGCCTCGGCGGATTCCGGCGCGGTCGCGGTCACGCCCGGGAACAGCTCGCTCACCGTCGCCAGGACGACGTCGTTCTCGCCGAGCGAGGGGAGTACCTGGTCGATGTAGCGCAGGAACGTGGTGTTGGGGCCGACGACGAGTACGCCGGTACGCCCGAGTTGCTCGCGGTACGTGTAGAGCAGGTACGCCGCCCGATGCAGTGCGACCACGGTCTTGCCGGTCCCCGGGCCGCCCTGGACGACGAGTACGCCGGGAAGCCCGGAGCGGATGATCTCGTCCTGCTCGGACTGGATCGTGGCGACGATCTCGTTCATCCGGCCGGTCCGGCTCGCGCCGAGCGACGACAGCAGCGCGGCCTCGCCGATCAGCGTGCTGCGTTCGCCGTCTCCGAGCGCGGCGGCGTCCAGTAGATCGTCGTCGACGCCGACGACGGTACGGCCGTGCAAGCGGATGTGCCGGCGGCGCTTGACGCCCAGCGGCTCGGCCGTGGTGGCCCGGTAGAACACCTGCGCGACAGGCGTCCGCCAGTCGATCAACAACGGGTTGTAGTCGTCGTCGAACAGCCCGATCCGGCCGATGTGGAACCGTTCGCCTGCGGTCTCGTCGATCCGCCCGAAACACAGTCCACGTTCGACCGACGACAATTGCCCGAACCGGCCGGAAAAGAGTTTGGTGAACGACTCGCGTTCGGAGCGGGCCTGGTCGGTGCCGGTGGTTTCTTCCACCTGGACCCTTCCGAGTTCACCGCGCGCCTTTTCCCGCAGCACGTCGAGCCGTGCGTACATCTGTGTCACTTCGCCTTGTTCTGCGGCGATCTCCTGCTCCAGCACGCCTACCCCCGACCTCTCTTGCATTACCCGAGAAGCTCTGATATTCTGAACCTGTGAGCCCGAAGAGGGCTCTTTTTTATTTCCCGACACAAACACCCAACGGTACCTCTTTGGAGCGGTGCCGTAAAGGTTCAGATCTTCGGGAACAGGACGCGGGCGATCACGTCGCCGACCATCCGTCGGGGAATGGGGCGGTGGGCAACGAAATGACGGTAGAAGAACGGGCTGGTCAGTAGGTCGGTGGTCAGCTCGGGGTCGGTGTCCGGTGGGAGTTCGCCGCGGTCGCGGCCGCGTTGCAGGACGGCGAGCATGGGTTCGCGACGGCGCTTCGTCAGGTCCTGATGGATCTCGGAGAGTGCTGGATCGCGTTCGGCGGCGTCGATGAACGCGGCGAGCAGGCGGGGGAACGGCGTCCGTTCGAGCAGGGTGACGAACGCGGTCAGGATCTCGGTGACATCCTTGGCCACCGAGCCGGTGTCGGGAACCGGGAACGGGCGGTAGGTGGCGTCCATCGCGTCGACCAGAAGAGCGCCGGTGGTCGGCCAGCGGCGGTAGAGGGTCGCCTTGCTGGCGCCGGCGCGGCGGGCGACCGCCTCCATGGTGAACCCGGCCAGACCGGACTCGTCGAGTACGGACAGCGCCGCCTCGAGCATCCGCTGCCGCGCACGGAGAGTCGGATGCGAAGAAGAACCTACTGGGCCACGACCGCGATTGTCGTGGGGGAGTGTGCTGTCGGCGGCGCGATGGACCTGTTCCGGATGGCGCCGTTCTATCCGATGCTGATCGAGCTCGGGTATCCGGGCTACCTGTCGCCGATGCTCGGTGGTGCGAAGCTCGCCGCCGCGGTGGTGATCGCGGTGCCGGGGTTTCCGCGGCTGAAGGAGTGGGCGTACGCCGGGGTGCTGATCAACATGACCGGCGCGGCGGCCTCGAACTTCGCCGCGCAGCAGTACTCCGGGACGGTCGCCCCCGCCGCGTTCGCCGTACTGGCGCTCGCGTCGTGGGCGACCAGGCCCCGGAGCCGGAAGCTCAGCCTGCCAGCGAGATGATGCCCGCCTCGACAGGCCCGGACTTGCCGTACTGCGCGCCCGTGATGACGAACACCAGGCCACGGTTGTGCGGGTCCCCTGGGCCTTCCAGCGGGATCGTGAACCGGCTGTAGCCGGCCGGCATCGGCGACGAGAACCGCCGCCATGCCGCGGGGTCGCCGAGGTTGCGGTTGATCAGGAAGTCCTGGTCGTCGTTGCCCGTGACAATGATCGTTCCGTTCGCGCCCCCGAACTGCGACCACGTGACGACGGGAGCCCCGTTCGGGGTGTAGCCGTACGGGTCCACGAGCGGGATGTCGGGGGAGAACCGGAACGACTCCGGGTCCTTCGCGATCCGGTAGTGCACGTGGTACGAGTAGTTGTTCTGATCGGGGTGCTCCGGGTCGTCGGGCTCCCCGAATTCGTAGGTCATGATCCACAGGTCGCCCCGCAGCCGCGCCACCGTGGTCATGCCGGGCCGTTCGGCGTAGGCGGTTCCGGTCGCGTCGTCGACGACAGGGCCCCATGTGTACAGGTCCGTGCTGGTCTGATGCGCGAGCTTCTGGCCGAAGTTGGGGTCGCGCTGGTCGGAGTAGTAGCAGATGAGATTGTCGTTGTGCAGCAGCAGGAACGGCTCCCACACCGGCGTCGCGCCGTTCGTCGTGTTGGCCGGTCCGCCCTGGGCCACGGTGCTCAGGAACTGCCACGTGATGCCGCTGTCCGTACTGGCGTACAGCTGGATGTTCGTGCTGCCGAAGTTCTTCCCGAGCCAGTTGCACGCGAACAGCAGCGTCCCCTTCGGAAAACCGGCGAACGCGCGCGGCAACTCGTAGAGGTAGGGCTGCAGATACACCCCGGACGGCGCGGCGGGGACGCTGCTCTGCTTCGTCCACGTGCGGCCGTCGTCGTCACTGCGGTAGACAGGGAACCCCGGGCCGCCACCTTGATAGGTGGCGAGCAGGGTCCGCGACTTGCCCGGCGCCGAGGTGCCGAGCCGGACAGCGCGGGCGTAGGACGTGCGCCCGCCTTGACCAGCCACGACGACGGGCCCGAACGGGACTTCACCACCGGGACTGTCCGGGGCTGCGAACGCCGGCCCCGCGAGGCCTACGCCCGCAGCGACTGCTGCGCCCGCACCGAGAAACATGCGGCGGGAAATCTGGAATGCCGGATCGGTCGAACTGGTCATGCGCGCATGGCGATACTGCACTTCTGCCTCCCGGGCGAAAGAATTGAAGCGCTGGTTCCGCAAGCACTGATTAACGGCTGAAGCCTGCGGTGAGGCCGCTGAGGAGCTGCCGGCGGCTGACGGCGTAGAGGATGACGATCGGGAGCGTGGTGAGGACGACGGAGGCGAGCACCGCCGGGACGTTGACGCTGTACTGGCCCTGGAACGTCCACAGCGCCAGCGGGAGGGTGCGCTTGTCCGGGCTCTGCGTCAGGATCAGCGGCAGCAGGAACCCGTTCCACACACCGAGGCCGTTGTAGATCGAGACGGTGACCAGCGCGGGCCGGGTGAGCGGCAGCGCGAGCTTGCGCATCATGCCCCACTCGGTGGCGCCGTCGACCCGCATCGACTCGAAGAGTTCCTTCGGTACGTCGCGGATGAAGTTCGCGAGGACCAGGACCGACAGCGGGATCGAGAACGCGATCGACGGCAGGATCAGCGCCAGCAGACTGTCGTACAGGTGCATCCGGATGATCAGCAGGTAGACCGGGATGATCGTGGCCTGCAGCGGGATCGCCAGCCCCATCAGGAACAGGCCGTTGACCCCGGCGAGGAACCTGCTACCCGCGCCGCGGATGATCGCGTACGCCGCCATGAACGAGATCGCGATCGCCGGCAGGATCGTGCCCGCGGTGACGATCACGCTGTTCAGGAAGTACCGCGGGAAGTCGGACTGGATCACGAGCTTGTAGTTGTTCGTGGTCGGCGCGGACGGCAGCGCGAACGGGTTCTGCGCGAAGTACGCGGTCTGGTCCTTGAAGCTGGTGACGACGATCCAGTACAGCGGGATCAGTACGATCGCCAGCCAGATCCAGCCGGCAAAACCGCCGGCCCAGTTCAGTTGGGTGAGTTTGCGAGCCTGCATCGTTCAGGCACCTTCCTGCTGGCTGGCCGTCGTACTGCCGCCGAGGCGTCGCAGGATCAGCGCGAGCGCGAGGCCGAGCAGCACGATCAACGAGGCGATCACACTCGCCGGACCCATCTGGTTGGACATGAAGCCGCGCTTGTACATGTCGAGCGCGAGTACCCGGGTGGCGTCACCGGGACCACCGGCGGTGAGGACGAAGATCAGGTCGAAGAAGGTCAGCGAACCGACGACCATCAGCGTCGAGGACGTGATGATCGTGTACTTCAGCTGCGGCACCGTGATGCTGAAGAACTGCCGGATCCGCCCGGCGCCGTCGATCGAGGCCGCCTCGTACATCGTGGTCGGGATCTGCCGGACGCCGCCTTGGTAGATCAGCGAGTGGAACGGGATGAACTGCCAGGACACGATGAAGATCACCACGCCGATCGCGAGGTTGTTCCGGCCCAGCCAGTCCTGGGTGAGGAACCCAAGCTTCAGGCCGGGCCCGAGCCCGAAGTTCGGGTCGAGCAGCGCCTTGTACGTGATCGCGATGGCGGCCGAGCTGAGCAGCAGCGGGATGAAGTACAGCACGGCGAGGAACGCGCGATAGCGCTGCCGGCCGGCCAGGAACGTGCCGAGCAACAGGCTCATCGGGGTCTGCACGGCCCACGAGAGGATCATGATCTCGAAGGTCACCAGGATGCTGTGCGGGAGTTGCGAGTCGGTCAGCACCGACTTCCAGTTGGCCAGCCCCGCGGTGTGGATCGGGCCGAGCCCGTCCCACTGGGTGAAGCTCAGGACCAGTACGCCGACCAGCGGGACGACGCCGAACACCAGGAACAGCAGCAGTGCGGGAAGCACCATCCAGGCGACCGCACCGCTCCGCCCGGCGCCGGAGGAGCCGGCGCGGGACGCTGCGGTGCGGCCGGTCGGCGGCGCGACGGGCGGAGCGGTAACTGTCACTGTCCAATCACCGCGTTCATGTTCGTCGCGAACTGCTGCGGGGAGATGGACAGCTGGAAGAGCTTGGCGATGTTGTCGAGCAGGGTCTCGGCCTGGGTCGGGCTGAGCGCCTGGTCCCACGACTGCGCGAAGTTCTTCGCGTTCGCCGCGGTGTCGTAGACGAAGTTCAGCCAGGCATTGTCGTTCTTGTCGGTGATCGAGGAGAGCTTGTCCTTGGCGCTCTTCACGACCGGGATGTTGCCGGACTTCACCCAGGCGTCGACCGTGGCGTCGTCGAGGGTGTTGTTGGCGATGAACTTCTTCGCGGTGTCCTTCTCGGCCGCGGTGGCCTTGGAGGAGATCGACATGTACTGACCCGGGTTGCCGACGGTGTCGCTCGGGTCGCCCTTGCCGCCGTCGACCGGCGGGAAGTTCATGTAGCCCAGGTGCCCGCCGGTCACGAAGTCGCCACCGGAGGACTTCATGTTGCCGTAGGTCCAGGCGCCGTGCAGCATCATCGCGGCCTTGCCGGTGAACAGCAGGGCCTGGTCGGCGTTGGAGTCGGCGGTGATCGAGGAGAAGCCCTTGACGAAGCCGTTCGCCTTGATCAGCTTCTGCATCTCGTCGAGCGCCTTGAGCGCGGACGGGTCGGACCAGCCGTCCTTCTTGCCGTCGAAGATGTTCTGGAAGACCTCGCTGCCGCCGATCCGGTCGAACAGGAACTCCAGCCACATCATGTTGGTCCAGCGCGACTGGCCACCGAGCGAGAACGGCGCGATGCCCTTCTCGTTGAACTTCGGCACCAGGTCCATGATGTCGCCCCACGACTGCGGGGGCTGGGCACCGATCTTCTCGAACGCGCGCTTGTCGTAGAACAGCACGATCGGCGTCACGGTCTCGCCCGGGATCGCGTAGAGCTTGCCGTTCACGGTCGCCGCCCCGAAGGCGGACGGGAAGATCTCGCTCTTGAGGGCGGACTGCTCGGTGTTGAACCAGTCGGTCAGGTCCTCGACCTGGCCGGCTTCCACGTACGCCTTGAGGCCGCCGCCGCCCCAGCCCCAGATCAGCGTCGGGCCCTGGCCCGCACCGATGGCGGTCTTGATCTTCTGCTTGAAGGCGTCGTTCTGGAACTCGCTCGTCTTGAGCTTGGTGTTCGGGTTCGCGTCGTTGAACCGCTTGACCTGGGCCTCGCGGATGGCCTGCTGCGGCTGTCCGGTGAGGAACCAGTACGACGCACCGCTGCCGGCGCCCCCGCCGCCTCCGGCGCTCGTGGTGGAACCGGGCGTGCTGGTCGGCCCGGAACTACCGCACGCTGCGAGGCCGGCTGCCAGCGCGCCACCGCCGACCAGGCTGAGGAAAGTACGCCGGGATGTCGTGTTGGGATCCACAGTGATCTCCGTACTCCGTGCTGCCCCCACAGGTTGCGGAAGCACCTGCCGATATGACTTGTTTTCGAAACATAGATTTCGAGGATTGTGCTGTCAAGACTTGAACTAAGGACTTTTCAGGGTCACAGTGAGGTCACGTAATCGCCTGGTCATACAGGGGATACAGAGACCGGCGACCGGCAGCCTCGATCGCCCGGGGAGCATCGAAAAGTTTTCGATAATTGCTCACCGAAACGAAAGTTCAGTAAGGGAGATTTTCTTGTCCATCTCGACCGACCGCCCCTGGAGCGACCCCGCCCTGCCCGCTGCCGAGCGTGCCGGTCTGCTGCTGGCGGCGATGACGCTGGACGAGAAGATCGCCCAGCTCGGCAGCCGCTGGGCCGGCAACGACATGGCCGACCACGACCTGCCCGCGGACGAGACGATGAACGTCGCGCCGATGGAGGACGTGTTCTCGACCGGCGGGTCGGTGTCGCTGGAGGACGCGAGCCGGGACGGTCTCGGGCACCTCACCCGGGTCTGGGGCAGCTACCCGCAGACGGTCGGGCAGGGCGTCGCCGAGGTCATCCGCCAGCACGAGGTGGTGCTGAAGGGATCGCGGCTCGGCGTACCGGCGATCGTGCACGAGGAGTGCCTGACCGGGTTCACGACGTACGGCGCGACCGTGTATCCGGCGTCGATCGCGTGGGGCGCGACGTTCGACCCCGGGCTGGTCGAGCGGATGGCGGCCGCGATCGGGCGCGACATGGCCGCGGTCGGCGTGCACCAGGGGCTCTCGCCGGTGCTGGACGTGGTCCGCGACTACCGGTGGGGCCGGGTCGAGGAGACGATGGGCGAAGACCCTTATCTGGTAGCGATTCTGGGCTCGGCGTACGTCCGCGGTCTGCAGAGCGCGGGCGTGATCGCGACCCTGAAGCACTTCGCCGGGTACTCCGCCTCTCGGGCCGGCCGCAACCACGGGCCGGTGTCGATGGGACGTCGCGAACTGCTCGACATCATCCTGCCGACGTTCGAGACGGCGATCGCGACGGCCGCCGCCGGTTCGGTGATGAGCTCGTACGCCGACCTCGACGGACTGCCCGCGAGCGCCGACCCGTGGCTGTTCACCGACGTACTTCGTGACGACTGGGGCTTCGAGGGTACGGTCGTCTCCGACTACTGGGCGGTGCCGTTCCTCTCCTCGATGCACCGCGTCGCGGCCGACGACGCCGACGCCGGAGCGCTCGCACTGACCGCCGGCACCGACGTCGAACTGCCGGACACGATCGGCTTCGCCGGGCTGGCGGACAAGGTCCGAGCCGGCGAGATCTCCGAAGACCTGATCGACCGAGCAGCCCGAAGAGTCCTGCAACAAAAGGCCGAACTGGGCCTCCTGGACGCCGACTGGACCCCCCAAACCTCGGTCAGCACCGAGACCATCGACCTGAACTCGGAACAGAACAGGGCCATCGGAGCCGAGCTGGCCGAGAAGTCGATCGTCCTCCTCGACGCGGGCACAGCCCTCCCACTCACCGACCTGACGAAGATCGCGATCGTAGGACCGTGCGCCGACGACCCGCGGACGTTGATGGGCTGCTACGCGTTCCCGAACCACGTCCTCCCGCGCTACCCCGAGCGTGGGCTGGGCATCACGATCAACTCCCCGTTGGATGCCTTGCGCAACGAGTTTTCCGCGGCGGAGTTGTCGTACGCCAAGGGCTGTGAGGTGATGGGTGACGATCGCTCCGGGTTCGAGCAAGCTGTTGCGCTGGCCCAGGACTGTGAGCTGACGGTGGCGTTCGTTGGTGATCTGTCGGGGTTGTTCGGGCATGGGACGTCTGGCGAGGGGTGCGACGCGGAGGACCTGCGGTTGCCGGGTGTGCAGGGGGAGCTTGTCGACGCGTTGCTTGCTACTGGGAAGCCTGTCGTACTTGTTGTGGTGTCGGGGCGGCCGTACGCGTTGGGTGAGTTCGACGGGCGGCTGGCCGGGTTGGTGCAGGCGTTCCTGCCCGGCCAGGAGGGCGCCGCGGCGATCGCCGGTGTGTTGAGCGGACGGATCGTGCCGAGCGGGAAGTTGCCGGTGCAGATCCCGCGGCACGTGGGTGGACAGCCCGGTACGTACCTGCAGCCGGCGCTCGGGAGTGTCGAGAGTGCGGGGATCAGCGGGCTGGAGACGCGCCCGTTGTACCCGTTCGGCTACGGGGCGTCGTACACGAGCTTCTCGGTCGGCGAGCTGCGGCTGAGTGCGGACGAGATCGCCAGTGACGGCGAGTTCACCGCGACGGTGCGGGTGACGAACACCGGCAGCCGGGCCGGCGACGAGGTCGCGCAGTTGTACCTGCGGGACGTGGTGGCGCAGGTCGCGCGTCCGTTGAAGCTGCTGACCGGGTTCGCGCGGGTGTCGCTCGAGCCGGGACAGGCCGCCGAGGTCACGTTCCGCGTGCATGCCGATCGCACCGCGTACACAGGCCCTGACCTGCGCCGGATCGTCGAGCCGGGCGAGTTCGAAGTGATGGTCGGCACGTCTGCGCTGGACCTGCCGTGTCGTGCGATGCTGCGGATGACGGGGGATGTGAGGGTGGTGGGGCACGACCGGGTCCTGACGACGCCGGTCTCGATCAGCGCGGACCCAGGAGGAGGGTGATGAGGTGTCGCGGTTGAAGGGTCGCGTCACCCTGGCGACGGTCGCCGGTTCGGCCGGCGTCTCGGTCGCCACGGTCTCCAAGGTGCTGAACGGGCGCAGCGACGTCTCGCCGGGCACCCGCGCGCGGGTGCAGGAGATCCTGGAGCGGCACGGGTACGTCGGACGCCGGCCCGAGCCAGCGCAGCGGGAAACGGTCGAGCTGTTCTACCAGGGCGTCGTCAATGCGTACTCGGTCGAGGTGATCCAGGGCGTGGTCGAGGCCGGTCAGGCGGCCGGCGTCGACGTCGTCCTGACGTCCCATCCGAAGCATCCACCGGGCACCGCCACCGCGGCGCCGGGCCGGACGGCGAGCTGGATCCGGCAGCTGATCGCGAACGGCCGGCGGGCCGCGATCGGTATCACCAGCGAGCTGTCCGCCGCCGACCTGGCCGCGCTGGCGCGGGCGCGGCTGTCGCTGGTCGTCATCGATCCGGGCAACGTCCCCGAGCCCGATGTGACCAGCGTCGGCTCGACGAACTTCGCCGGCGGCATGGCGGCGACCCAGCACCTGCTGTCGCTCGGTCATCGCCGGATCGCTTACGTCGGCGGACCGCCGACGTCGACGTGCAACCAGGCGCGGATGAGCGGCTACCGCAGTGCGATGGAGTCGGTCGGCGCCAGCGTGCCTGCGGAGTACGTCTGGCTCAGCGACTTCCTGTACGACGACGGGGTGGTCGGTGGCACCAAGCTGCTCGACCTGCCGGAGCGGCCGACAGCGATCTTCGCCGGCAGCGACGAGGTCGCACTCGGCATTCTGGAGGCGGCCCGGGCACGCGGCCTGCGGGTGCCGGAGGACCTCAGCCTGGTCGGCTTCGACGACACCGAGGTCGCCCGGCTCGCGTCACCGCCGCTCACGACGGTCCGCCAGCCGCTCCGCGAGATGGGCGCGGTCGCCCTGCGGACAGCGCTGCAGCTCGCGGCGGGCGAGCCGGTCGCATCGCACCACGTCGAGCTGGCGACCACCCTGATCGTCCGCGGCTCGGCCGCCCACCACGGCCTGTCGGTCGCCGCCTCCTGACTAGGCCCTACTCCCTCCGGTCGGAGATCGTCCGCGCGACGAGGACGGCGGCGACCAGTACCGCGAGGCAGACGGCCGCGAGGAGGGTGGCCGGTACCGCGTTGGTCGCGGCGGACTTCTCGTCCGACAGCACCTTCATCAGCGCACTGACCGGCGAGATCCGGCGCACCATCATCAGCAGGATCAGCGTCGCCGCGGTCAGCATCGCGATCCCGATCCGGCGGATCAGCAGCCGTGAGCACAGCACCCCGATCGCGATCCCGACCATCGCCGAGGCCAGCTGCGCGACGGTCCCGATCAGCAGGTCGCCGATCGTCACCTTGTGGTCGCCGGTGACGAGCGGGCAGATCAGCCCGAACAGCAGCAGCGGAACGCACCACGTGACGACGACGGCGATCGTGACCGCCAGCACCCGGAGCGAGTCGCCGACGGTGACCAGCGTGATCTGCCGCTGCCGCGGGTCTTCGTGGTTGACGATCGCGACCGTCAGCCAGGTCGAGCAGACGAGCATCACCAGTACGCCGAACGCGTACGACGACTGCAGCGGCCCGTTGTCGGACGCCGTACCGACGGCCAGCGCACCGAAGAAGATCAGCATCGGCGGGAGGTAGCGCTGGGAGAGCAGCACGCTGTTCATCAGGTACCGGTACAGGGAGGTCATGGCACCCGCCGTACGGTCGTGACCGACCAGCCGTGGTTCAACGCAGTCAGCAATGCGGCGTCGTGCCGTCCCGTCGGCAGGGTCAGCGTGACGTGGCCGTTCTGGCGGCGTACGTCGATGATGTCGGGGTGCTCGGACCAGTCGATGTCTGCGCCTGGGATCAGCGAAACCTCGGTGATGCTCAGCTGCTCGGACGTGGTCGTGAGCCGGCCGTGGTCGAGCTCGCAGACGCGGGTCGCGGTCGTACGGACGGTCTCGGCGGAGTGCTCGGTGAACGCGACGGCGGCACCTTGCGCGGCGGTCTCGGTGAGGAGCTCGCGCAAGGTGCTGTGAGCGTTGACGTCGAGGCCCGACCACGGTTCGTCGAGGACGAGCAGTTGTGGTGGTGCGAGCAGGGCCTGCGCCAGCGCTACCTTCTGCGCGTTGCCCTTCGACAGCTTGCGCATCGGCGTACCGGCACCGCCCGACAGCGCGAGCCGTTCGAGCAGCTCGTGCGCGCGGTCGTGCGCGGTCCGGGTGCCGAGGCCGCGGATCCGTCCCAGGTGCGTGAGGTACGCCGAGGCGGACAGCCGATCGTGCGACGCGAAGACGTCCGGCACGTAGCCGACGATGCGGGCCGCGCGCTCCACCGAACCCGCGGACGGCTGCGACAGTCCGACCAGCAGCCGCAGTACGGTCGACTTCCCGGAACCGTTGGCGCCGATCAGCGCGACCAGTTCACCCGCGTTCAGGTGCAGGTCGACGTCGGTCAGGATCTCCCGCCGTCCGTACCGTTTGGAGACCTTCCGCAGCCGCGCCACTTCCATGCAACGAGCTTAGAGGGCGGGTCAGGGCAACCGAGACCAGCAGCGAGGCCGCGGCGCAGGCCGTCATCGTCGGCGCGGGTGCCGTCAGGTCGGCGAACGTGCCGGCGAGGATCGCGACCACGCCGAACGTCGTCATCCGCAGCGCGGACTCCAGTCCGAGCACCTGGCCGCGAAGGTCGGCCGGCGTGACGTCGACGAGCAACTCCTGCTGCGCAAGCGAAGCGGCGTACCCGCTGCTGCCGATCCCGACGAGTACGCACAGCACCGGGATCGGCAGGCCGAACGCGAACCCGAGGAACGGTACGGCGAGTACGAACCGCAGGAACCGCGCCGCGATCCGCCGGCCGTTCCGGGTCAGGAACCGGCCGACCACGAGGTCGCCCGTCATCATCCCGGCGGCGCCTGCCGCGAGCAGCCAGCCCGCGCGCGAACCGGCGTACGGGACGAACAGCGCCTCGCAGCCGACGATCAGACCGTTCGGCAGCGCGAGCGCGAGCAGCAACGGCCGGGTACGGCGCTGGGCGAGCAGTGTGCGGTTCCCGCGCCAGGTCTCGGCGAGCCCGGTCCGCGCGGTCCGGCGCGGCGGGCGGTCCCGCAGGCCGAAACGGTTGACCAGTACGGAGACCGCCGAGCATCCGGTGGCGAGCCACAGGACGGTCGACGGGCTGAGGGTCTGCAGCAGGATGCCGGCGATGCCGAAACCGGCGATCTGCATCGCGCCGACCGACAGGTTGATCGCGGACCGGGCGAGGACGAACTGGCGCTCGTCGACCACCTCGCTCAGCAGGCCCCAGCGCGCACCGGACCCGATCGACAGGCCGTACGCCAATGCGAGCGCCAGCACGAGCCGCGCGGCCGGCGGGAGGTCGAAGGCGGCCTGGGCCGAGACCTCGACAGTCGCCAGCACGCTCAGCATCGTGAGAACCTGCCGCGGGCGGGCGGTGTCGGCGGCCGACATCAGGGTCGAGATACCGAGCACCTGCGCGAGCGACGGGCCGAACATGATCATCGCGGTGAGCAGAGCGGAACCGGTCGTGGTGTCGACCAGCAGCGCAAGCGTCAGGCTCGTCATCGTTGCCGACGCGTTGCTCAGCGCGCTGCCGATCCACAGGTTCCGGAACTCGGAGTTGGCGAAGATCGCCCGGTAGGTGCTCATGGTGTGCAGGATCGACGGCACGCCGGATGCGGCCTAGAGTTTCGGGTGGAGGCGAAACGTGTCCGAATTCCTGGTCGATGCCGACACCCTGGCGAACGCCAGGTTCGGTACGTCGCAGCTCACCGAGACGGTGTCTGCGCTGAAGCTGCTGCGGATGCCCGTAGAGCCGTGGTACCGGCCGTGGAAGGACGCGCACGTGGCTGCGTACGAGGCCGTGCTGGAGGCGAACCCGTTGTGGGCGACGCTGATCGACTGCTCGTTCGGAGTGAGCTGGGCCGCGGACTTCCTGACCTTCCCACCTCTCGAGCCCGACCTCACGTTGGAGGAGGAGCTCGAGTACCTGACCTCGCTGGACGACGACCACATCCGCGCCGATCTCAGCGTCGTACGTACGCCGCTGCCGGCGACGATCCTTTCGGCTTCAGGGCTCGCCGCGGAGGCGGCGGAGTTGCTGCGGTGGGTGTGGAAGGAGACGGTAGAGCCGGACTGGCCGCGGCGGTTGCGGGTACTGCAGGCCGACGTGGTGTCCCGGACGTCGCGGCTCAGTGAGCAGGGCTGGTCCGGCGTACTGCGTGGGCTCGGGCCGGACGTGCAGTGGCTCGGCGACGGGCGAATCCAGGTGAACCGCTGGGACTACCCGGTGACCGATGTCCGCGGGCGCGATCTGATGTTCATCGCCGCGCACACGCAGCGGGTGAACGTGAGCTGGCGGTTGCCGGACCGGTTCGCGCTGACCTATCCGGTGACGGGGATCTTCGCTGCTCCTTCGCAGGAACCGGCCGAGCCGTTGGTGCAGCTGCTCGGGCGGAACCGGGCGCGCATCCTGGTCGAGGCGGCGTCGCCGGTGAGTACGACGTTGCTGGTGGCAACTACTGGGTTGTCGCTGGCAACGATCTCGGATCACCTACGGGTGTTGACCGATGCCGGCCTGCTGGAGCGGCGGCGGTCCGGTCGGTCGGTGCTGTACTGGCAGTCCGATACCGGCCGCCGCGTCGTACGACGGCCGGCATCGAACCCTTCCGAGCCCGGTTAGAGCTCGTTCAGCCGGGCAGCTAACGAACCTGCAGCTCCGTGGAGAGCGGCAGGTCCGAAACCGACGAGCCGGCTCGGATCGTGAAAGCACCAGGCTCTGTGGTCCAGCCGTTCGTCCAGTGCTCAAAGGTGTGCTGGTGCAGGTTGACGGTGATCTCGCGGGCCTGCCCGGCGTCGAGCCGTACGACGGCGAACCCGGCGAGCCAGCGCACCGGACGGTCCACCGCGCTGTCCGGGCGTTCGACGTACACCTGGACGACGTGCTTGCCGGCCCGGTCGCCCGTGTTGCGAACGGTCAGCGCGACCGACGACGGGTCGTTCGCTCGCAGGTCCGACAGCTCCCACGTGGTGTAGCCGAGACCGTGGCCGAACTCGTACGCCGGTTCGGTCCCAGCCTTCAGCCAGGCGCGGTACCCGATGTGGATGCCTTCGTCGTACCGGACGACGCCGTTGTCCGGCGTGACGTTGATGACCGGTACGTCGGCCTGCTCCCGCGGCCACGTGGTGGGAAGACGGCCGCCCGGCTCGGTCCGGCCGAGCAGTACGTCGGCGAGCGCGTCGCCGTACTCCTGACCACCGAAGTACGTCACCAGCACCGCGGCGACGTCGTCGCGCCAGGGGAGGAGGACGGGGGAGCCGGCGTTGACCACGACGACTGTACGGGGGTTCGCAGCCGCGACAGCGCGGACCAGATCGTCCTGGCGGCCGGGGAGGTCGAGCGTGGTGCGGTCGTAGCCCTCGGACTCGACCTTCGAGTTGGTGCCGACGACAACGAGTGCGACGTCCGCGTCGCGAGCCGCCGCGACCGCCTCGTCGATCAGCGCCTGCGGGTCGTCGTTGGCCGGCTCGACGCCGACTGTGATGCTGAGCGCGTTGCTCAGACCGCCGTCGCGCTCGGGCAGATCGAGTTCGATCCGTACGTCGACCGGCTGACCGGCGGTCACCTCCAGGGGCGCCGAGATCGACGGCGGGGAGAGCAGCGCGGCACCGAGGTCGTTGCCGACCGGTACGGCGGTGTCCTCGCGGAGGAGGTTGCCGTCGGCAAAGATCCGGCCGTGGCCGACCGACGCGAACCCGAGGTTGACCGTACCGGACTCGGCCGGGGTCCAGGTGGTACGGAACTCGAACGTCGCGGACTCGCCGATCGGGGCGTTGCCGCCGAGGTACACCAGCGCGCTGGAGAACCGGTCCTCGGCGAACAGCTCCGCGCCGTCGGCCGCCAGGAACCGGACGCGGGCGCCGTTCGCACCGGACTGCGGGTTGGTGATCGTACCGAGCGGGAACTCCGCGACACCCTCCTGAACAACCGCACCGATCGAGTAGGTGATCTCCGCATCCGGAAGCGCCGCCCGCAAACCGTCCAGCGGCGACACCACCTTCTTCGGGATGACGGTCGCGCTACCACCACCTTGCGTACGAGCATCCCGCGCGTTGTGCCCGATAACAGCAACCTTTTGTACGTTCTTCCAGGGGAGGGCGCCTTCGTTGCGGAGCAGAACGGTGCCTTCGGCCGCTGCCGTTCGTGCGAAGGCTTGTCCGTCTTCCTGCGGTAGATCGGCCGGCTTCGCAGTGCCTTCGAGCGCGCCGACCCGAGCCGCGAGTGCCAGGATGCGTAGTACCTTCCGGTCGATCGCGTCCTCCTTCACCTCGCCGGACTGAACCGCCTCGACCAGCGCATCACCCCACGCGCCGATCGGCCCCGGCATCGCCAGGTCCTGCGAGTGCTTCGCGCTCTCGATGCTGCGAACCGCGGTCCAGTCGCTGACCACCACACCGTCGAACCCCCAGTCGGTGTTGAGCGGCGTCTCGAGCAGCTCGTTCTCCGAGGCGGTGGCGCCGTTGATCGAGTTGTACGCGCTCATCACCAGCCACGCCTTCGACTCGGTGACGGCCTTCTCGAACGCGAGCAGGTACACCTCGCGGAGTGTGCGCTCGTCCACCTCGACGTTCGCGGTGAAGCGGTCGGTCTCGAAGTCGTTCGCCACGTAGTGCTTCGGGGTGGCGCCGACGCCGAGCTCCTGGACGCCCGCGACGTACGCGGCGGCGAGATCCGCGGTCAGTACCGGGTCCTCGCTGAACGCCTCGAAGTGCCGGCCGCCCAGGGGCGATCGATGGAGGTTGATGGTCGGGCCGAGTACGACGTCGACGTTCTTGCGGCGCGCCTCGAGCGCGGACACCACGCCGTACCGATGCGCGATGCCGACGTCCCAGGACGACGACAGCGCGGTCGCGGACGGGAGGTTGAGCGACGGGTCGCGCTCGTCCCAGACCGCACCGCGGACACCGCTCGGGCCGTCGGACAGCACCATCGAGCGGAGGCCGATCGACGGCAGGGCGTGGGTGGACCAGAAGTCCTGGCCGGTGAGGATCCGGACCTTCTCCTCCAGGGAGAGCCGGCCGAGCAGCTCGTCGAAGTTCATGGCGACGATGCTACGACTGAAAACCGAGTGATGCTAGGTTTTGGATATGGCTACTTCCCGGGGTCCGTACGCGAAAGGGGTCGCGAAGCGCGCCGAGATTCTGCGCGCCGCGCTGGAGGTGATCGCGCGGCACGGCTACCGGAAGACGTCGACGCGCGAGCTCGCGGCAGCCGCCGGGTTGAGCGAGGCGGGGATGCTGCACTACTTCGGCTCCAAGGAGAAGCTGTTCGAGGAGGTGCTGCGCGCCCGCGACGAGGCGGACATGGAACGGATCGACGCCACCGACTCGATCGACGGCCTGCGGGCGGTCATCCGGCACAACGGGACCGTTCCGGGGCTGGTCCAGCTCTACTCCACGTTCTCCGCCGAGGCCGGCGACCCCGAGCACACCTCCCACGACTTCTTCGTCGACCGCTACGCCACCCTCCGCAGCCGCCTCGCCGAAACCGTCCGCACCCGCCAGTCCGAAGGCACCCTCACCGCCGACGCCGACCCGGACACTATCGCCACCCTCCTGATCGCCCTCTCCGACGGCCTCCAGGTCCAATCCCAGTACGAACTGACCACCGACCCCGCGGACGCCTTCCACCACCTCCTCGACCTACTGTCCGCCCCACCGCGCAATAGTTGACCCATGACGAAGTCTGCTGACCCGCCTGAAGCTCCGGTGGGTGTCGAGCGGCGCCTACTGACCAAAGAGGTTTGGTTGGTGTTGGCGCTGTCGTTGGGGGCGTCGGGGGTGGCGGCTGTTATTTCGTTTGCGGGGGTGTTGACCTCGGGGAAGCCGCTGGGTGGGCAGACGGCGGTGATTGTGGGGTCTCGGGCGCCGGGGCGGCCGTGGCTGGATCTGGCGTGGCAGGTGTTCGCGGTGGCGACCGCTCTCGTACCGGTCGCGCTGGTGGGGCATCTGCTGGTTCGTACGAAGGAGTCGTTCCGGACCATCGGCTTCGACCTGCGGGAACGCGGCCGCGATCTCGGGCGCGGTACGGCGATCGCCGCGATCATCGGCGGTGCGGGTCTGCTGTTCTACATCGGTGCACACGCGACCGGCGCGAACCTGACCGTCGACCCGTCGCAACTACCGGACTACTGGTGGCGGATCCCGATCCTGATCGCCGTCTCCGCGCAGAACGCCGTACTCGAGGAAGTCGTCGTACTCGGCTACCTCAACCACCGGCTCGACCAGCTCGGCTGGTCCGTCCGCCGCGCGACCGCGACCAGCGCCCTGCTCCGCGGTTCGTACCACCTCTACCAAGGCCTGGGCGGCTTCGCGGGCAACGTGATCATGGGCGTGATCTTCACGTACCTGTACCGCCGCTGGGGCCGCGTCATGCCGCTCGTCGTCGCCCACACCTTGATCGATACAACAGCTCTGATCGGCGCGACGTACCTGCTGGGCAAGGTCTCCTGGCTCCCCAGCTGACCCCTGTTGAGCGTTAGTCAACTGTCAAGAGTCACACGTAACCGATCCGCCCCCCGGCGGGTTGTTGGTGTCGTGACAGTCAACGGGGAAATCACGAATCCGCCTGAAATCGATGCCGGACTGGCCGCCGCCGCGCTGGCCGTGTTCGCGCACCGGCACGAGGTCGTCCATCTGCTGTACGCCGCCACCGACGAGCCGGACGCGCTCGCCCGGATCGGCGGCCTGCTGAAGGTCGACCAGGCGACCATCGCACGCGTACTGGACCAGCCGTTGCGCTGGATGCTTCCGCAGTTCCGTTCCGAACTGGAGACGATCGCGGCGACGCCCGACGCGATTCCGGTTCCACCGCCGGCTCCGGCGGACCTGGAAGAGGCGGCCGCGGCCCAGTAGACGCGCAGTACGACGCACCGCTCGATCGCCTAGGTTGGAGCGGTGCAGACGTATGGGCGGGACATCCTGGACATCGCGGACGAACTGACGGCGGCGTACGTGGAGGTGTTCACGGCGCCGCCGTTCGAGCGCCGGCACCCGGAGGAGACCCGGATCGCGTTCCGGAAGCGGCTGGACGGTGACGCCGAGCGGGCCGGGTTCCAGGCGTGGGTGGAGCGCTCGGACGACGGGCGGATCGCCGGGTTCGTGACCGGGTGGACGACGCCGGCGCCGTTCCGGACCGACCGGTCGTACGGCAGTGTGCTGGACCGGCTCGGCGCGGAGCAGGTCGAGGAGTTGTTGATCGGCGCGTTCGAGGTGGACGAGCTCGGCGTCCGCGCGCACGCCCGCGGCACCGGCCTGGCCCGTCGCCTCCTCGAAGCTGCGACCCAGGCGAACACCCGCGCCTGGCTGCTCGCCTGGAACCAGAACCACGCCGCGATCGCCTTCTACCGCCACCTTGGCTGGCACGAGCCCGAGGTCCGCGGCCCCGAACGCGACATTCTCGTGTTCGTGAACAGTTAGAGCCCGAACAGGGCCTGCGCGTTCCGGTGGGTGATCGCGGCGTGCTCGTCCGGTGTGAGTTCGGCGGCCTCGAGGGCGCCGAGCGCGACGGACGGGTCGATCAAGGTCGCGTCGGTGCCGAACATCATCCGGTCGGGCCCGATCCGGTCCAGGATCCAGCGGATCCGGTTCGCCTCGGGGGCGGACCAGCACGGTTCGAACCAGATCCGGTCGGAGCGGTCCGCGGCCTCCGGAACCCGCGGCCAGCCGTTCGCGCCCATGTGACCGGCGAGCACCCGCGCGCCCGGGACCCGCGCGGCGACGTCCGCGAGATCGACGACCGTGTCGCCCCAGGTGTGGACGAGCGTCGGCAGGCCGTACTCCGTGGTCAGTTCGATCGCGGCCTGCATCGGCGGCGTGCGGATCGGCGTCCGGCTGTACTCGCTGTGGATCTTCGCGCCGACCCACCGCGTCCGCCCGTCCCCGGCGAGCAGTTCGTCGAGGTCGTTCCGCGCCTCGTCCAGCCGGCGCGGGTCGACGACGATCATCCCGCGCAACCGCGGGTCCGCCGGCAGTTGCGCGGCGAGCGAGCGGTTGCCGAGCGGAGCGTCGTACACGATCGCCTCGATCGCCGAGACCAGCTGGAGGTCGATGCCGAACCGGTCGAGACCGTCGACGTTGACGTCGATGCTCGCCACGTCCATCGAGAAGAACCACGGGCCCCAGTGGGCGTGCACGTCGATCAGCATGCCGGCTCCAGGAGGGTGGTGAGGCTGCGGCTGCCGGCTTGTGCGATCTCGTCCGGGGTGAGCTTCGAGGAGAGCAATCGCCGGACGACCGAACGCGTCTCGTGGAACGGCGTACGGCTGCCGAAGACGAGCCGCTCCGCGCCGACTTCCGCGGCCACGATCTCCAGCGAGTCCGGCCCGGTGAGCATCCGCGTCGACGTGTGGAACCCGGGCTCGGACCGGGCCAGCAGTACGAAGTCGCCCAGGTAGTAGAAGTGCGTGTCGAGGAATACCACCCGCGCCCCGAGGCCACGCAGCGCCGGGCCGACCTTTCGTACGTCGCCCTCGGTGAAGATCGTCAGTCCTGCGTCGACGAGCAGCTGTACGACGTGCCCGAACGCCGGGTACCCGGGCTCGACCGCCTGCGCAGTCGGCGCCAACCGCACCGCCCGCGGCGGCTTCGCACCGGCGAGCTGTCGCTCCAGCTCCTGCTCCGCGCCGAGCGGATCCCGCAGGTCGAGCACCGGGACCGCCGTCCATCCGTTGCCGTCGGCAACCTGCGACGCCTCGTCGTTCCCGGACGGTACGTCGAAGTGCACGGCCCGCAGCGCCGCCACCAGACCGCCCGAGATCCCGCTGTCCGCGAGCACCTTCGCGATGTTCTCCGGCCGCCCCCAGCGCCCGGTCGTCACGTCGTGCCCGACCAGGAGGTCGCAGTCGAGCAGCGGGGGAGTGTCACTCATCAGGGCTCCAGGGCGTGGTGGACTTTTCGGATCGCGGCGGCGATGTCGTCCACGTCCGCGTCGGTGTAGTTCTCGTTCCAGGGCAGGACGAGCAGCGTCCGGCCGATCAGTTCCTCGGCGTTCGGGCACAGGCCGACCGGGTACTCGACGTCCCGCAGCGGGAACCCGGACCGGCCGTACGTGATCCGCTCCCGGACGGCGGGTGCGGCGTACAGCGGGCTGGTCAGGTAGCCGCCGTTCGCCGGAATGCCTTCGGCAGTGAGCGCGGCCGCCCACTCCCGTACGTCACCGGAGACGATCAGCGGGTACTGCCAATACACGTGATCGCCGCCGTCCGGCGGTGCCGTCACCCCGGCCAGATCCACGATCGCGGCGGACAGCCGGGCGGCCGCCGTACGGCGATCCTGCACGACGCCGCGGAGCTTGGTGAGCTGCGCGCGGGTCACCGACGCGACCAGCTCGGTCATCCGGTAGTTGAGCGCGAGGAACAGGTACGTACGCTCGTCGGTGTCGCGCGGCCAGCCCTTGTCCGCGAACAGCCGCATCCGCCGCGCGTGCTGCGCGTCGTCCGTGACGGTCAGCCCGCCGTCGCCGGCGCTGATGTGCTTCGTCTGCTGCAAGCTGAAGCAGCCGATGTGCCCGATTCGGCCGACGTACGTGTCGCCGACCGGCGCGAGGTACGCCTGCGCACAGTCTTCGATCAGCAGGATCCCGTGCCGGTCGCACAGCTCGCGCAACTCCCGGACCGCGGCCGGTTTGCCGAACAGGTGGACGACGATCACCGCTTTGGTACGCGGCGTGATCGCGGCCGCGACCGTCTCCGGCGTCAGGTTCCCGGTGATCGGGTCGACGTCGGCGAACACCGGCACGGCGTTCTGCATCATGATCGGGAACACCGTACCCATGTCGCTGATCGGCGTGGTGATGATCTCGTCACCCGGCTCCGGGTTCACCGCGGCGACCGCCAGGTGGAGGGCCGCCGTACCGGAGCTGCACGCGACCGCGTACCCGGCGCCGAGCAGCGACGCGAACTCCAGCTCCAGCGCGGGTACTTCAGTACCCCAGGTCCCGGACAGCATGCCGCTGCGCAGCACCCGCTCGACCGCCTTCACCTCGTCGTCATCGAACCGCCGCCCGCTGGCGTCCATCGTCGACGGTAGCGGATCGGTTCGGACCGGCGTACCGCCGTCCCTTGCCAGCCGGCTGTTGGATCGCTTGTCCACAAGGCCTCCTGGGACGGTGCGCGCCGAATTACGGTCATGGCTGAAATTAGCCGGACGTGCGTGAGTCCGTCAACCGTTCCGAGGTTTACAGGTGTACGCGGTAGACCACCAGTGGGCGGCCGCTGCCGGTGCCGAGTTGGGTGCCGGTGGCATCGGCCAGCCCGGCCCGCTCGAGGCGGTTCAGGACGCGGCGGGCGGTCCGCGGCTGGATGCCGAGGTGGTCGGCGACCGAGCGGGTGGTGAGGCCGTCCTCCGGAGTGGCGCGGACGAGTTCCTGGAGACGTTCCAGCGTCGCCTTCGAGAGGCCGGCGCGTTGCGCGAGGAGCTGCAGCTTCGAACGCTGCTGGGCCCGCGGCGGTGCGCCGCCGACCAGGACGAGGTCGATGTCGTTGCGCAGCGACACGACGGCCGCCGTACGTCCGGCCGTCTTCGCGCGGCCGAGGGCGCGGCGGGCCAGCGCCTCGGTCTCGGTCCCCGAACCGCCGATGCCGAAGCCGATCCGGACCGGCCCGAACTGCTCCTTCAGCCGGGTCAGCATGCTCAGTTCGGTGAACGCCGACGACGCCTGCTCGAGCGGGCCCCGGGTCGCGACCAGCATCCAGCGCTTGTCGTCGTAGCGGATGATGCTGCCGCCGAGCGTGCCGGCCTCGCGGCGCAGCGCGCTCTCGGCGTCCGGCGAGATCTCTACCAGACCAAGCGCGATCTGCGCGTCGTCGCTGCGCAGGGCGTCATGGACGAGCAGCAGGCTGTTCACCGCCGAACGGACCGAGTGCACGGACGGCGCGAGCCGCAGCGTGGTCTGCTCCATGCGGAGCTTCTCGTACGCCGACCGCAGACAGGTGATCGCGACCTTCGCCCGCGCCTGCTGGTGGAACTCGACGATGTCGTCGACGCTGAGGCCGGGGCGGTACGGCAGTACCTGGACGCCACGCATCGGCAGCCCGACCTCGTCGAACGTCTCCCGTACGTCGGCCTCGTCCAGTACGTCGATGCTCAGCGAGGTCACGTCGTGGCCCTCGCGGAGCAGTTGCACCAGGGCGCGCATCAGCGTGGCGCCGGTGTACTCGACGTACGCGGCCGGCCGGTCGAGCAGGTCCTGCGCGGCGGCGATCTGGTACGGCACCACGCCGGTGAACAGCCACGCGTCCACGCTGCCCGGCGCGTCGGCCATCACCTTCGGCGTGTCGGTCTCCCGCCGGTACCGCAGCGGGATCACCTCGACACCACGCAGCCCCTTCACGATCCGGCTGCTCGAGGTGACCAGGTCCGACGGCCCCACCACTCCGATCGTCGTCACCATGCGCTGGTCCCCTCCTTCATGCGGGTCAGTCTCACCACAAGACCCCACCGCTGCAAGAACCCGCGCCGTCGTGGGCTACGTTCCCCTCATGGACCGGATGCTGGACTGGATCGACGAAGGTACGAAGTTGTGCCGCAGCGCGCTCAAGGACCTGGACGCGCCGTCACTGCTCCCGGGCTGGTCGCGACGCCACGTAGCCGCGCACCTGGCCCTCAACGCCATGGCCCTCGGCAACCTCGTGCACTGGGCAAAGACCGGCGAGGAACGTCCGATGTACCTGTCCGCCGAGGCGCGCAACGCCGACATCGAGGAGGCTGCGACCCGCGACGCCGTCCTCCTGCGCGGCTGGTTCGACCGCTCGGCCGCCGCACTGAACGCCGAGCTGGCGACGCTGTCCGACGCCCAATGGCAAACCCAGGTCCGCACCGCCCAGGGCGACCCGATCCCCGCCACTCGCATCCCGTGGCTCCGCTCGCGCGAAGTCCTCATCCACGCCGTAGACCTGAACACCGGCCTGACCTTCGCCGACCTCCCCGAAGACTTCCTCACCACCCTCTGCCAAGACATCCAAACCCAACGAGCCGACGTACCACCCGTCACCGGCCCCCTACCCGACCTAGCCGCCTACCTGTCCGGCCGCCCCTACACCAACGTCACCACCTCAGACGGCACCCCCGCGGAACCACTCCCGCCCTGGCTC
Source organism: Kribbella sp. NPDC004536 (assembly GCF_042873835.1). Lineage (NCBI taxonomy): Bacteria > Bacillati > Actinomycetota > Actinomycetes > Propionibacteriales > Kribbellaceae > Kribbella > Kribbella sp. NPDC004536. The sequence continues at coordinate 627,711 of NZ_JBIALY010000002.1, forward strand.
TGATCAGAGTTCGATGTGGGAGCCGATGATTACGGTGCGGTCGCGGGGGAGGGCGAAGTGTTCGGCTGCGTCGGCGGTGATGTGGGAGGTGGCCAGGAACAGTTGTTTGCGCCAGCCGGCCATTGTGGGTTCCTTGCCGCGGCGTAGCTCGATCTTCGACAGGAAGTACGACGCCTTGTCGAGGTCGAGCGGGCCCTCGGAGTCGGACGGATCGAGTCGCGCCAGGGCGGCCGGTACGTCGGGCGACTCCATGTAGCCGAACTTGATCGTGACGTGCGTGATCCCGTCGTCGCCGTACCCGAGGTCGTCGACCATGACCCGGTGCTCGTCCGGGACCCGGGGCACCGGCTCGGTCTCGATCGCGACGATCACCACGTGCTCGTGCCGGACCTGGTTGTGCTCGACGTTCGCCCGCAGCGCGAGCGGTGCGCTGACACCGCCACGGTTCAGGAAGATCGCCGTACCCGGGACCGTCCGGACCGGCAGCTTGCCGGAGCTCAGTTCGTCGATGAACTCCTGCAGCGAGCCCTCGGCCCGTTCCCGCTCGCGGGTGACGACCTCGCGGCCTCGCTGCCACGTCGTCATCACGGTGAACGAGGTGAGCGCGATCAGCAGCGGCAGCCACGCGCCGTGCAACAGCTTGGTCAGGTTGGCGGCGATGAACAGCCCGTCGATCAGGAGCAGCGGTATCGCGCCGGCGAGGATCAGCCAGCGAGGCACGTTCCAGCGGTAGTGCGCGACGTAGAAGAACAGCAGCGTGGTGATGGTGATCGTCCCGGTGACGGTCATGCCGTACGCGTACGCCAGCGCGGCCGAGCTGCGGAACGCGAAGATCAGCGTCAGCACCGACACGAACAGCAGCCAGTTCACGAACGGTACGTAGATCTGCCCGATCGTCGTCGCCGACGTGTGCGTCACCCGCAGCCGCGGCAGGTACCCGAGCTGCGCGGCCTGCGCCATCACCGAGTACGCGCCCGTGATGACCGCCTGCGACGCGATCACCGTCGCCGCGGTCGCGAGTAGTACCAGCGGGAGCCGGCCCCAGCTCGGTACCAGGAGGAAGAACGGGCTGCTGATGTTCTCGTGGTTCTTGAGGATCAGCGCGCCCTGGCCCAGGTAGCTGAGCGTCAGCGCCGGCAGCACCAGGAACAGCCAGCCGCGGCTGATCGCCTTCCGGCCGAAGTGGCCCATGTCGGCGTACAGCGCTTCGGCGCCGGTGATCGACAGCACGACCGCCGCGAGCGCGAAGAACGCGATGTGGAAGTGCCCGGCGAGGAAGCTGATCGCGTACGTCGGGGACAGCGCCTTGAGGATCTGCACGTGCTCGACGATGCCGCCGATCCCGGCCGCGCCGATCACGGCGAACCACACGATCATCACCGGCCCGAACGCCCGCCCGATGGACTCGGTGCCGCGGCGCTGGACCATGAACAGCCCGATGATGATCACCGCGGTGATCGGGATCACGTACTCGCCGAGCGACGGCTGTACGGTCTTGAGTCCCTCGACCGCGGACAGTACCGAGATCGCCGGCGTGATCATGCCGTCGCCGAAGAACAGCGACGCGCCGAACAGGCCGACCGTCGCCAGGATCGCGGCGGCCTTCCGGTTCGGGTGCGTACGGCGCCACTTGCGGAGCAGCGTGATCAGCGCCACCACGCCACCCTCGCCGTTGTTGTCGGCGCGCATCGTGAGCAGGATGTACGTGACGGTGACGACGATCATCACCGACCAGAAGATCAGCGACACCACCCCGTACACGTTGTGGTCACTGAGCGGCACCGGATGCGGGTCCTCGGGGTTGAAGACCGTCTGCAGGGTGTAGATGGGGCTGGTGCCGATGTCGCCGAACACGACACCGAGGGCGCCGACCACGATGGCGAGCTTCACCGTGTCGCGCGCCGTGGGGTGGGCATGCTGATCCGTCACGGGATCGGACGATACCCGCCCAGGGAGCTATCGACGCGCATGTCGAGCATCGGCGGACGGCTCCGACGTACCGGACATGACAGCCGAACGGGTACTGCGGACCTACCTGACGCTGGTCGTGGTGTCGACCGGGGCGTCGTCGATGATCTGGGGCATCAACACGGTGTTCCTGCTGGACGCGGGGCTGAGCGTCGGGAAGACGTTCGCGGCGAACGCGTTCTTCACCGCGGGGATGGTGCTGTTCGAGGTGCCGACCGGGGTGGTCGCGGACACAGTCGGGCGGCGTACGTCGTACCTGCTGGGGACCGCGACGTTGATCGGTACGACGCTGGCGTATCTGCTGCTGTGGCGGGTGCATGCGCCGTTCGTCTGGTGGGCGGTGGTGTCGGCGTTGCTCGGGCTCGGGTTCACGTTCTTCAGCGGGGCGACCGAGGCGTGGCTGGTCGACGGGCTGCACGCGACCGGGTACAGCGGGTCGCTGGATGCCGCGTTCGCGAAGGGGCAGGTGGCGAACGGTGTCGCGATGATGGTGGGGTCGATCGGCGGTGGTGTGCTGGCCCAAGTGACGAACCTCGGTGTGCCGTACGCCGTGCGTGCGCTGTTGCTGACGGCCACGTTCGTGGTCGCGTGGCGGGCGATGCACGACATCGGCTTCGCCCCGAAGCCCCGCGTGTCGGTCCGCGGCGAGCTGACGTCGATCGTCCGGGCATCCCTGCGCCACGGCCTCCAGAACCCCAGAGTCCGCTGGGTCATGCTCGCCGGCCCCTTCACCGCCGGTGTAGGCGTCTACGGCTTCTACGCCGCCCAGCCCTACCTACTGGCCCTCTACGGCCACACCCACTCCTACGCCATAGCCGGCCTCTCCGCCGGCGTCGTAGCCGCCGCCCAAATAACCGGCGGCACCACCGCCCCCCACCTCACTCGCCTGTTCCGGGACCGGATCCGGACACTCGTCGCGGCGGTCGTCGTGTCCGGGGTGGTGATCGCCGGCCTCGGACTGGTTACCCACTTCTGGGCCGCCCTCCTGTTGTTGATGGTTTGGGGTTCGATGTTTGCCGCGATGGGGCCGGTGCGGCAGGCGTATTTGAACAGTCATATTCCGTCCGGGCAGCGGGCGACCGTGTTGTCGTTCGACAACCTGCTCGGGTCCGCGGGTGGGGTTGTGCTGCAGCCGGCGCTCGGCCGTACGGCGGACGTCTGGGGCTACGGACCGGCGTACGTCGTGTCCGCAGTCGTCCAACTGCTCGCCGTACCGGTCCTCGCCCGAAGTAAACCGGTCGAGACCACGGGCGACCAACCTCTAGCCTTGCGGGCGTGACAGCCCGACTGATCATCGTCAACGGCGGTTCGAGTTCCGGGAAGACCGGGATCGTACGGTGCCTGCAAGCCGTGCTGCCCGACCCGTGGCTCGGGCTCAGCGTGGACGACTTCGTCGACGCGCTGCCGGCCGTGATGGAGGGCGGGATCGAGTTCGGCCCGGACGGTGGCGTGTCCGTCGGGCCGGCGTTCCGCGAACTCGAAGCGGCCTGGACCGCGGGCATCGTCGCGCTGTGCCGCGCCGGCGGCCGCGCGATCGTCGACGACGTGTTCCTCGGCGGAGCGTCGTCCCAGCAACGCTGGCGTACCGCGGCCGGCGACCTGGAGATCGTCTTCGTCGGCGTCCACTGCGACCCGCAGACAGCGGCCGGCCGCGAGATCGCCCGCGGCGACCGCGCCCGTGGAATGGCCGAGCAACAGGCGTACGTCGTCCACGAAGGCATCGAGTACGACGTGGAGGTCGACAGCTCCCACACCGAGTCCATCGACTGCGCCCGCCGGATCGCCGCCTACTTGCAGAGCTGATCCACAGCGGCGAGCGTACTGATGATCCGCGCCCGGTGGTCCGCCGCAACGACCGCCGCGTCCTCCCCGGCAAGGATCCGCCGTACCGCCTCCAGATGCACGACCCGATAAGCAGCAACCGTCAACGCCGCCGTCAACCGCGGATCGGGTACGCCGGTCCGCTCCATCGCGCTGGCGATCGCTTCCTCAAGGTGCTGCAGCAGCTCCCGCGCCCGGGCCTGCAACGCCCGCGACTCCGCGACCACCTCCCAGAACCGGCTGAACTGCCCGCGGATCGTCGACAACGGATGCCCTTCGTCGGCGAGGCGGACCAGCAGCCCGGACAACGCCGCCACCGCCGACGTACCAGCGGGCCGATCGTTGACCGCGGCAACGACCAGCGCCACGGCCTCCGGATACCGGTCGAAGAGCAGGTCCTCCTTGCGCGGGAAATGCGCGAACACCGTAGGCCGGGCTACATCGGCCGCCTCGGCGACCTCCGACACCGACACCGCGTCGAACCCGCGCTCGAGGAACAGCCCGGTCGCGACGTCGGAGATCCGCGCCCGGACCTCCGCCTTCTTCCGCTCCCGGCGGCCCTGGTGCTCCACGGCGTAACCATACTGGATAAAAAGATGTACCGAGTATGGCTTCAGCTGTAGGCTGCCGAGCATGGTTTCGATCGGGGTGAACTACGACACCGGATTCGTGTACGGCGGACGAAACACCCGGCGGCACTTCGACGCGGACGCGGTGCGCAACGACATGACGGTGATCGCCGAGCAGCTGCACGCGCCGGCGGTCCGGATCTCGGGCGACAACCCGGACCGGCTGGTCGCCGCCGCCGAGGCGGCCCTCGCCGTCGGCCTGGAGGTGTGGTTCTCGCCGATGCCGATCGACCTGGAGCCCGGCGAGTTCATCCCGTTCCTCGCCCACTGCGCCACCCGCGCCGAGGCGCTGCGATCAAGCGGCGAGGTGGTCATGGTCCTCGGCTGTGAGCTGACGCTGTTCTGCAAGGGATTCATACCGGGGGAGACCTCGCAGGAGCGGATCGCGCTGATGTCGGATCCGGCGACCTGGACCGACCCGGTCAAGGTCGGCGAGTTCCAGGCCGGCTTGGCCCGGTGGGCCACCGTCCAGGCCGAGCTGGCCGCAGCCGCGCGGAAGGTGTTCGGCGGCCGGATCACGTACGCCGCCGGAATGTGGGAGGACGTGAACTGGGACCTGTTCGACATCGTCGCCGTCGACGCGTACCGGGACGCGCAGAACACTGCGACGTTCGCCGACGAACTGGCGTCGCGGTCGAAGTGGGGCAAGCCAGTGGTGGCGACCGAGTTCGGCTGCTGTACGTACCGGGGTGCCGCGGACCGCGGCGGTCTGGGCTGGGCGATCGTCGACCCGAAGTCCGACCCGCCCGCGCTCGACGGCGCGTACGAGCGACGGGAGGAGGAACAAGTGGAGTATCTGCTCGAGCTGGTCGAGGAGTTCGAACGGATCAACCTCGCGGCCGCGTTCTGGTTCAGCTTCGCCGGCTTCGAACTGCCGCATCGGCCGGACGATCCGCAGCACGACCTGGATCTGGCGGCGTATGGTCTGGTCGCGGTCGACGACGACGGCAACTGGCAGCCGAAGCAGGTCTTCGGCAAGCTCGCCGAGCTGAACGCGGACCGCTGATGGAACAGGTCAGGCTCGGCCGGACCGGTCTGCGGGTGTCGCGGATCTGCCTCGGCATGATGAGCTTCGGCACCGGCGGCGCCCGCGAGTGGCATCTCGACGAGGACGCGGCCGAGCCGATCGTACGGCGGGCCGTCGACGCGGGCGTGACGTTCTTCGACACCGCGGACGCGTACTCGAAGGGCACCGGCGAGGAGCTGACCGGCCGGCTGCTCCGCAAGTTCTTCGAACGCCGCGAGGACTACGTACTCGCCACCAAGGTCTACTACCCGACCGGCCCCGGCCCGAACGACCGCGGTCTGTCCCGCAAGCACATCCTGGACGCGATCGACGCCTCGCTGCGACGGCTCGGGACGGAGTACGTCGACCTCTACCAGATCCACCGCTGGGACGACGAGACGCCGATCGAGGAGACGATGGACGCGCTCGCCGACGTCGTCCGCGCGGGCAAGGCGCGGTATCTCGGCGCGTCGAACATGGCGGCCTGGCAGTTCGCCAAGGCTCAACGAGTGGCGCCGGTCCCGTTCGTGGCGATGCAGAACCACTACAACCTCGTGTACCGCGAGGAGGAGCGCGAGATGATCCCGCTCTGCATCGACCAGGGCGTCGGCGTGATCCCGTACAGCCCGCTCGCCCGCGGCCTGCTCGCCCGGACCGGCAGTACGACGAGAGCCGGTACGGATCCTGTCGCCGACGACCTGTACGGCGCGAACGACCGCGAGGTGGTGGACGCCGTCCATGCACTGGCCGCCGAACGCGACGTACCACCGGCACAGGTCGCACTCGCCTGGCTGCTGGGCTCGGCCGGCGTGACCGCACCGATCCTCGGGGCGACCAAGACGCGGCACATCGACGACGGCGTGGCCGCAGTGGAGCTGGTGCTGTCGGCGGAGGAGCGTGCGCGGCTCGAAGCGCCGTACCGGCCGCACCCGGTCTTGGACTGACGGGTACATTCGACGGTGTGCTGACTGCGAAGGGTGCCGCGACCAGAGACCGGATCGTCGCGGCCGCCGCGGCGGAGATCCGCGAGCGCGGGATCGCCGCTGTGAAGCTCGACGACATCGGCCGCCGCAGCCGGACCGGGAAGAGTCAGCTGTTCCACTACTTTCCGGACGGCAAGGAGCAACTGCTGCTCGCGGTCGCCCAGCGCGAGGCGGAGCAGGTGCTCGAGGACCAGGAACCGCACCTCGGGCAGCTGACCAGCTGGGGCGCGTGGCGCGACTGGCGGGACGCGGTCGTCGAGAAGTACCGGCGGCAGGGCGTGAACTGCCCGCTCGGCGTACTGATCACCGAGATCGGCCGCCACACCCCGGCCGCGCAGGCGGTCACCGGGCAGCTGCTCGCGCAGTGGCAGCGGCGGCTCGAGCTCGGGATCGAGGAGATGCAGGCGGCGGGCGAGATCCGTACCGATGTGGATCCCGCCCGCGCCGCGGCCGCACTGATCGCCGCGATCCAGGGCGGGGTCGCGATCCTGATGTCGTCCGGATCGGCGACCCACCTGGAGTACGCGCTCGACCTCTGCCTGGACTACCTCAGCGCCAGTTGAGGACCGGCGGCCGGTAGCCGGCCGGCTTGTCCGCGACCTTCGCACCCGGGCTGACCATCCAGCCCTGGTACTCCGGCGTGAACATCCGATAGACCGACGACGGCGGTACGGCGCTCGCCTGGTCGAGCTGCGACCGCAACTCGGCCGGGAGCTCGAACCCGAGCGCCGCGATGCTCGACCCGAGCTGCGCCGGGTTGCTCGCGCCGACGATCGCCGAGGCGACACCGGGTTGCGTGGCGGCCCAGTTCACCGCGACCTGCGCCATCGTCACGCCGAGCTCGTCCGCAACGTCGCGGACCGCCGGCAGCAGGTCCCACTGCCGATCGGTCCAGCTCTGCCCGGCCGCGCCGTCCCCCGTCAGCCGGCCGTCGCCGGACATCCTCTTCGCCTCGTCGCGGAGGTACTTCCCGGTCAGGAAGCCGGCGCCGAGTGGACTCCACGCGGTGATCCCGAGCCCGAGCTGCTGTGCCATCGGTACGTGCTCGGTCTCGATCCCGCGCTCGATCAGCGAGTACGGCAGCTGCAGGCTGACCATCGGCGTCAACGCGTGCGCGTCGGCCAGCGTCTGCGCGCGAGCGGCGTACCAGGACGGTACGTCGGACAGTCCGGCGTACCGGATCTTGCCGGCCCGGGCCAGGTCGTCGAGGGTCCGCAGTACCTCGTCGACCGGGGTGATCCGGTCCCAGGTGTGCAGCAGGAACAGGTCGACGTAGTCGGTGCCGAGCCGGCGCAGCGAGTCGTCCAGCGCGCGGATCAGGTGTTTGCGGCTGTTGCCGCCGGCGTTCGGGTCGCCGGTGTCGACGCTGTTGGTCGCCTTGGTGGTGAGTACGATCCGCTCCCGGACGCCGGCCTCGGCGATCAGCCGGCCGACGATCCGTTCGCTCTCGCCCGCGGTGTAGAAGTCGGCGGTGTCAATGAAGTTGCCGCCGGCATCGATATAGGTACGGAAGATCGCCCGCGCCTCGTCCTCGGTCTTCCCGTACGGTGCGTGGAACCCGTCCTGTCCGAAGTTCATCGTGCCCAGAGCCAGCCGGCTGACCCGCAGTCCGGACCGCCCGAGCAGGTAGTAGTCGTCAAGTGCCATACCCACAGCGTTACGCGGCAAAAATGGACCAGCAAGTACAAACTGCTCCGTGGTCGCGTGAAAGGATTCAGGGGTGCGCCTGTCTGAACAGCAACGGATCGAGCTGGAGCGGTTTGCGGAGTCTGTTGTACCAGGGGAGGGCTGGGAACGGTCCGCGGTCGCGTTCGTCGAGCGGGTGCTGACGGAGGACCGGCCGGACTGGACCGGGCGAGTCGAGCGGGCGCTGGCCGGTGCGGACCGGGACTGGCTGACCCGATTGGTTGCGCAGGGCTACTACGCGCAACCTTCGGCGTGGAAGTCGGTCGGGTGGTGGACGGGGGAGTTCGCGACTGTACAGACCGAGCTGCGGGTGACGCCCTGGGAAGCGCTGGGGGACCGGTACGACTGCGTGGTGATCGGGTCCGGCGCCGGTGGTGGCGCGGCGGCTCAGGTGCTTGCGGAGTCGGGGCGTACCGTCCTGGTCGTCGAGTTGGGCAGCTACCCGTCGACGGATGCGCTGGCTCGTGATCACCTGCGCAATCCACGGTCGACGCTCGGGTTGCCGGCGCCGACCGATCCCGATCCGACCGGGCGGCCACGGGTCGCGATCGCGGACGGCGTACGTTCGCAGGTCCTGCCGCCTGACGGAGCGTGGGGGAACAACGCGTTCACGGTCGGCGGGGGCACCCGGGTGTACGGCGCGCAGGCGTGGCGGTTCGTCCCGCGGGACTTCCGGATGGCCAGCACGTACGGCGTACCGGAAGGCAGTTCGCTCGCCGACTGGCCGATCTCGTACGACGACCTCGAGCCCTACTATTCGTTGGCGGAACAGCGGTTCGGGGTGAGCGGTGGCGGAACGGATCCGTGGCACGGGCCGCGGTCGATCCCGTTGCCGATGCCGCCGCTGCCGCGGACCGGACCGGCGGAGTTGCTGGCCGGTGCCGCCGAGCGGCTCGGATGGGGCACGCTCGACGTACCGCTTCTGATCAACTCGGTCGACTACCAGGGACGCGCGGGATGTGTGCGGTGCGGGCAGTGCGTCGGGTTCGCCTGCCCGGTCGAGGCCAAGAGCGGTACGCACAACACGGCGCTGCCCGCCGCCCTCGCGACCGGCAACTGCACTCTCGTCGTCGAGACCACCGCCGAACGTCTGGTCACCGACTCAGCCGGCCGCGTCGTCGGCGTGGCACTGGTCGGCGCCTTCGGACGACGGACCGTTCTGTGCGACGACGTGGTGGTGGCCGCGGGTGCCTCGGAGACGCCGCGGCTGCTGCTGAACAGCGCGCACGACAGCGAGCCGCATGGGATCGGCAACAACCAGGACCAGGTCGGGCGGCATCTGCAGGCGCATGTGTACGCCGGTGCGGTCGGGTTGTTCGAGGACGAGGTGCTCGACCTCGTCGGTCCGGGCGTGTCGATCGCGACCTGCGACTTCCGGCACGGGAACGACGGGATCGTCGGTGGTGGGATGCTCGCCAACGAGTTCGTACCAACGCCCGCGTCGACGTACGACTACCTCACCGGCGCCGGGTTGATCCCGCCGGCCGGGGCCGAGAGCGTGCGGGCGATGCGGTACGCCGTACGGCGGATGGTCCGGGTGGTCGGGCCGATCCAGGAGATGACGTCGGCGGACTCCCGCGTCCGGGTCGACCCGTCCGTGGTGGATCGGTACGGGAACCCGGTGGTGGTGTCGAGCGGCTCGATCCATCCGGAGGACGCGCGCGTACACGACTACATGAGTGACAAGGCGTTGGAATGGCTGACCGCGGCCGGTGCCGTCCGGGTGTCAGCTTCGAGGCTCGGCAGCCTGGGAAGGCCGAGCATCGGACAGCATCAGGCCGGGACGTGCCGGATGGGCGACGACCCGGCCCGCTCGGTCACCGACCCGCACGGCCGCGTCTGGGGCCACGACAACCTGTGGATCGCCGACGCCTCGGTCCACGTCACCAACGGCGGGGTCAACCCCGTGCTGACCGTCTTGGCCACTTCCCTGCGGACCGCCCAGGGGATCTGCGGTCCCTAACGACAGGACGTAGTCGTATACGTACGTCCCGGTCCCCGCCTAAGCGGGCCGCGGATGAGGCCGGCAAGCCGGACACCTCCTGTCGTTCAGCCCACCCGCGAGATCCCCACGCCGCTGCGGGCGTCGGCGCCGTACTTGGCCAGCTCGGAGGGCAGGTCCAGCCGGGAGATGCCGGTCTTGTTGCGGTCCTCGTCGGTGAGCAGGTCGGCGGGGATGATCCAGACGATCTCGAACTCCAGACCGTCGGGGTCCTTGCCGTACAGGGACTTGGTGGTGCCGTGGTCGGACGCGCCGACCAGCGCACCGGCTTCACTCAGCGCACCGGCCAGCGACTCCAGGTCGCCGAGCGTGTCGACCTCCCACGCGAGGTGGTACAGCCCGACCGTGGTCCGGCCCGCGCCGGACGGACCGGCCTGGGACCCGATCTGGAACAGGCCGAGGTCGTGGTCGTTGCTGGACCCGGGCGCGCGCAGGAACGCCGCGCCGGGAATCGCGTCGCCGGTCTCGGTGTAGCCGAAGCCGAGGACGTCTCGGTAGAACGCGACGCTCGCCGCGACGTCGCGCACGTACAGGACCGCGTGGTTCAACCGGAAGATCGCCATGTCACCGATGATAGTTGAAGGCTAAACTTTTTTCTAGCGCCGGCGTCTGAATTTCTTCTGCGGGGTCTTCTGGGCGGTCTTCTGGGGCGCGCGCTTGGGCTTGGGGAGATCTGGACCACGTGAGCTGTTCACGGTCCGGCCGCGGACGATCCCGATCAGGTGCTCGACCAGTTCGCGGTCGTCGCCCTCCCGCCAGCTGAGCGCGACCTGCGACTCCGGTACCCCGGTCAGCGGGCGGTAGGTGAGGTCCTTGCGATGGTGCAGCCGGGCCAGCGACTGCGGGACCACCAGCAGACCGGTGCCCATGGCAACCAGTTCGACCGCGTCCCGGGTCCGCTCCGGACGGTCCTCGATCAGCCGGCCGGGTGGGTGTGCCCAGTCGAGTACGTCGTCCAGCGGGTGCAGCATCAGCTCGTCGGCGAGGTCGTCCGTACCGATCTCCTCCGCGGCCGTGATCACGTGGTCCTTCGGCACGACCACGACGCTCTGCTCGACGTACAGCGGGATCGCGTGCAGGCCGGTGCGGTCGATCGGGAGCCGGAGCAGTACGGCGTCGAGCTCGCTGCGCCGGACCAGGTCGGGGGCGTCGGCCGCGCCCACCTGGACGAGCTCGAGCGGGATGCGGGGGAGTCGCTCCGCCCAGATCCGGGACCATTTGGCGGGCGTCACGCCGGGGACGTAGCCCAGCCGGAATCCGGTCACGGTCGCCAGGCTACCGGGCACTACGCTGCTGCCATGACAGCGCGTAAGGCCCAGACCATGAAGCCCGCCACCGCGGCGAAGAAGCTGGACGTGTACCTGCCGGCCACGCCGGCCGAGTTCCAGGAAGGCGTCGTGTCCCGGGACGAGCTGAACGCGCTGCAGACGGACCCGCCGGAGTGGCTCCGCGAGCTCCGCAAGAACGGCCCGCACCCACGCTCGGTGGTCGCGGCCCGGCTCGGTGTGTCGATCAGTGGGCTCGCGCGGGCCGGGATCACCGAGGCGCTCACGACCGAGGACATCGAGGCGATCCGGGCCGAGAACCCCGACTGGCTGGAGCGCGAACGCGCCACCCAGGCCGAGGTCCGCCGCCAGGAGGCCGAACTCCGGAACCGCAGCTCTAGCTGATCCGGACCCGCAGCCGGCGGAAGCCGCGGCCCTTGCTCTCCATCTTCACGACCTCCATCCGGCCGATCAGCGCGGTCGAGGCGACATGGGTGCCGCCGTCGGCCTGGGTGTCCAGGCCCGCGATGTCGACGATCCGGACCACCTCGAGGTCCGGCGGCAGCAGGTTGGTCGCGGTCCGGATGATGTCCGGGATCGCGAACGCCTCGTCCCGCGGCAGGTTGCTGACGGTGATCGCCCGGTCGGTCCGGATCTCGGCGTTGACCGCCTCCGCGACCCGGTCCTTGAAGTCCGGCGGCACTTCGTCCAGGCCGAAGTCCATCCGCGCCGACAGCGGCTCCATGTTCCCGCCGGTGACGAGTGCCCCGAAGTCGCGGAACACCACGCCGGTCAGCACGTGCAGCCCGGAATGGGTCCGCATCAGCTGGGTACGCCGCTCGTCGTCGAGCGCGCCGCGGACCGCCGTACCGACGACCGGAACCGGGTCGCCTTCGTGCGGGACCAGGTACAGGTCGTCGCCCTTGACTGTTCCGGTGATCCGGGTCCGGACGCCGCCCCACAGCAACACGCCTTCGTCCGGCGGCTGGCCGCCGCCGCCCGGGTAGAACGCGGACCGGTCGAGTACGATCCCGCGCTCCGGGTCCACGCCGACGACCGTCGCGTCCCACTCCCGTACCGATGCGTCGTCCAGGTCGAGCCGATGGGTATGGGTCATGACTCGACCAACGCCGTGAACGCTTCGAGGGCATGGTTGATGTTGTCGATCGAGTTCGCGTACGAGAACCGCAGGTGCCCCTCGCCGTACACCCCGAACGACGTACCGGGCAGGCAGGCGACGCCGGCCTCGGCCAAGAGGCGGTCGGACAGGGTTGCGGCCGGTACGCCGAGTTCGGTGATGTTCGGGAACGCGTAGAACGCGCCGCCGGGCTGCACACACGACACACCCGGTACGGCGTTCAGGCCGGACACGATCACCTCGCGCCGTTCGCGGAACGCTTCGAGCATCCGGTCGACGTCGTCCCACGGACCTTCGAGTGCGGCGATCGCGGCGTACTGGCTGAACGCCGACGTACACGACACCGAGTTGATCATCAGCCGGGTCACGGGTTCCACCAGCGGCTCCGGGAACACGCCGTACCCGAGCCGCCAGCCGGTCATCGCGAACGTCTTCGACCAGCCGTCGAGCAGCACGGTCCTGGACGCCATGCCGTCGACGTCGAGCACGCTGTGGTGCGCGCCGTCGTACCGCAGGGCCCAGTAGACCTCGTCGCTCAGTACGACCAGGTCGTGCTCGATCGCGATCTCCGCGATCGCCTGCAACTGCTCCGGCGTGGACGCGCTGCCACACGGGTTGTGCGGCGAGTTGAGGATCAGCAGCTTGGTCCGCTCGGTCACCAGCGAGCGCAGTTCCTCGGGGTCGACGACGAACCCGTTCTCCTCGCGCAGCGGGACCGGGACCGGGGTGGCGCCGGCGAAGGACGCGATCGATGCGTACATCGGGAAGCCCGGGTCCGGGTAGAGGACCTCGTCGCCCTGCTCGCAGAGCGCCAGGATCGTGAAGAACATGATCGGCTTCGCGCCCGGGGTGATCAGAACCCGGTCGGGCGTGGTCCGCAGCCGGTCGGTCCGCTCCAGGAAGTCCGCTACCGCGGTCCGCAGCTCGGGGATGCCGGGCGCCGGCACGTAGTGCGTGTAGCCCTTGTCCAGCGCCTGCTGTGCCGCGGCGATCACGTGCGACGGCGTGTCGAAGTCCGGCTCGCCGATCTCCAGGTGCACGATCTCGCGGCCCTGTGCCTCCAGCGCCTTGGCCTTGGCCAGCACCTCGAACGCCGACTCGGTTCCCAACCGGTCCATCCGTTGAGCAAGTTTCACGCCACCACCCTAGGCCTGCGAGGATTGCTACGTGGCACAGGTAGCGGTTACCGGAAGCAGCGGCAAGCTCGGGCGAGCGGTCGTCGACCATCTCGCGGAGCACGGGTGGGACGTGGTGGCGCTGGACCAGGCGCCGCCGGCGCGGACCGACGTGACGTCGACGCGGGTGGACCTGACCGACTTCGGCCAGACCTACGAGGCGATCGCGGGCCTCGACGACCGGCACGACGGGGTCGACGCGGTGGTCCATCTGGCCGCGGTGCCGGCGCCGGGCCTGCGGCCGAACGCGGCGACGTTCCACAACAACATGACCGTGACGTACAACGTGTTCTCCGCGGCGCTGCGGGCCGGCGTCCGGAACGTCGTCTGGGCGTCGAGCGAGACCGTGCTCGGGCTGCCGTTCGACGAGTTCCCGCCGTACGTGCCGGTGGACGAGGACTACCCGCCGCGGCCGAACAGCACGTACTCGCTGGTCAAGACGCTGGAGGAGGAGCTCGCCCGGCAGCTGTGCCGGTGGCACCCGGACCTGAAGCTGATCGGGCTGCGCTTCTCGAACGTGATGTACCCGGAGGACTACGCGCGGTTCCCGTCGTTCGACGCCGACGCGCAGGCCCGGAAATGGAACCTGTGGGGCTACATCGACGCCCGCGACGGCGCGCAGGCGGTCCGCAAGGCCCTCGAGTACGACGTGACCGGGACCGACGTGTTCATCGTCGCCAACGCCGACACGGTGATGTCGCGGCCGAACGAGGAACTGCTCGCCGAGGTGTTCCCCGGCGTGCCGGTCAAACGACCGTTCGGACCGAACGAGACGCTGCTGTCGATCGACAAGGCACGCCGGTTGCTCGGCTACGAGCCCGAGTACTCCTGGCGGGGCCCGAACGGGAACAGCCCGTCCGGGTCGTAGGCGGCCCGTACTTCGGCCAGCCGGGCGAACGTGTCCGCCGGCCAGGACGCCTCGTACGAACCCGGTAGCGCGAACCCACCCGCGAAGTTGACCGTGGTCTCGGCGCAGACCCACGGCGCCAGCTTCGCGAGCAGGGCGTCGACCGTTGCCGGGAGCACCTTTTCGAACAGGCTCGGGTCCGGTACGCCGATCATCGTCATCGTGCACGCCCCGCCGCGGCCGCCGACCGCGCTGCCCTCGGGGACGTCGCGCTCGGTGGCGCCGCCGAGGTGCCGCACCTCGACCGCGATCAGCGGGAGCTGCTGGTCCGGGCCGGCCACGTCCAGGAAGGCCGCGACGAAGTCGGCGTCGGGTTCGTCGAGCAACAGCCCACGGTCCCAGGCCGGCGTCGGGTCCTTGGGGTCGTTGTGGATCAGTGCGATGTCGGCGGCCGGCATCTCGCCGACGGCGTCGATCAGCGTCGTACCGGCGTCCCGGATCGGCTGGAACAGGCGCTTGCCCGCGGCCGCGTCACCGACGTACGCGAACCGGACGCTGAGTACGGTCTTGCCGCGCAGCGGTGCCGGGATGAACTCCAGCGGCGGCAGCCGGAGGACGACGACCGACGAGTTCGCCTCCTCGGGCAGCGTCTTGGTCCACTCGACCCAGGTGCCGAACACCGGCGCGATGTGCTCGGCGTCGAAGAACACCGAGCCGCCGTAGAGCGTGCTCAGCTCGACCAGCGCGAAGTCCATCGAGGTGACGATGCCGAACCCGCCCTTGCCGCCGCGCAACGCCCAGAACAGGTCGTCGTTCTCGGTCGTACTGGCTGTCACCGCGCCGGTCGCCGTCACCACCCGGAAGCTGCGCACCCAGTCGGACGAGAAGCCGTACGTGCGGGCCAGCGGGCCGAGGCCGCCGCCGAGGGTGTACCCGATACAGCCGACCGCGTCGGACGCGCCGGTGATCGGCGCGAGCCCGTGCGGCGCGGCGGCCGCGATCACCTCGGCCCAGCGGGAGCCTGCGTTGATGTGGGCGGTCTGCGTCTCGGCGTCGACGGTCACGCCGGTCATCCGGGTCGTGGTGACGACGATCCCGCCCTGGATCGGGTTCGGGATGCCGTGGCCGGTGGCCAGCACGCGGACCGGCGTACCGGTCGCGGCGGCGGCGCGTACGACCGCCACGGCGTCGTCCTCGGACGTCAGCCCGACCACGACGTCCGGGGTGTGCGTCACCGCCAGGTTGAAGCCGGACAGTTCCTCGGCGTACCCGTCGTCGGTGGGCGTCAGTACCGGTCCGGCAACCTCGTTGCGCAGCCGGGTGATCAGCTCTTCAGTCATGTGGTTTCCCCTCCTGCGCGGCAGTTTTCCGCACACCGGGGTCATGCTCTAGCAGAGCTGAGAACACGCCTTGGAAGGGGGCCGACTCGACGGTAACAGGCCAAGCCTGAAAGCCTGTGCCAGCAACGGCCAAGCTTTTGCGATCCAAAACGGCCCGTTGGCGGACGCAGGGTGAGACACGGAGGCGGTCTATGTTCAAGCGTATCGCAATAGTGAACCGGGGAGAAGCCGCGATGCGGCTGATCAACGCGGTCCGGGAGGTCAACGCCGAAGGCGGTGACCCGATCGAGACCGTGGCCTTGTTCACCGACGGCGAGCGCACGGCCACGTTCGCGCGGGCCGCGGACATCGCGTACCCGCTCGGGCCGGCGTCGGCCCGGCCGTACCTGGACCTGGCCGTGTTGGAGCGTGCGCTGCTGGAGACCGGGGCGGACGCCGCCTGGGTCGGCTGGGGGTTCGTCGCCGAGGACCCGGCGTTCGCGGAGCTGTGCGACCGGATCGGCGTCACCTTCATCGGCCCGTCGGCCGAGGCGATGCGCAAGCTCGGCGACAAGATCGGCTCGAAGCTGATCGCCGAGGAGGTCGGCGTACCGGTCGCACCGTGGAGCCGGGGCGCGGTCGAGTCGCTGGACGCGGCACTCGCGGCCGCGGAGCGGATCGGGTACCCGTTGATGCTCAAGGCAACGGCCGGCGGCGGTGGCCGCGGCATCCGGGTCGTGCGGTCCGCGGAGGAGCTGTCCGACGCGTACGCGCGCACCAGCGAGGAGGCGGCCCGCGCCTTCGGTAGCGGCATCGTCTTCCTGGAGCGGCTCGTCACCGGCGCCCGGCACGTCGAGGTCCAGGTGATCGCGGACGGCCAGGGTACGGCGTGGGCGCTCGGCGTCCGGGACTGCTCGGTGCAGCGCCGCAACCAGAAGGTGATCGAGGAGTCGGCGTCGCCGCTGCTGTCCGCGTCCCAGGTCGAGGACCTGAAGGCGTCGGCCGAGCGGCTCGCGATCGCGGTCGGGTACCGCGGCGCGGCCACGGTCGAGTTCCTGTACCACCCGGGGGAGAAGTCGTTCGCGTTCCTCGAGGTGAACACCCGGCTGCAGGTCGAGCACCCGATCACCGAGCTGACCACCGGGTTCGACCTGGTCAAGGCCCAGCTGCACGTCGCGAACGGCGGCCGGCTCGAGGGCACCAAGCCGGTCGAGAGCGGGCACGCGGTCGAGGCCCGCCTGAACGCCGAGGACCCGGACCGCGACTTCGCGCCGTCGCCCGGCCGGATCGCCGTACTGGACCTGCCGGCCGGTCCCGGGATCCGGGTCGACACCGGGGTGAGTGCCGGCGACAGCATCCCGGCCGACTTCGACTCGATGATCGCGAAGATCATCGGGTACGGCCGGACCCGCGAGGAGGCGCTCGCGCGGCTGCGGCGGGCGATGCAGGCGACGACCGTACTGATCGAGGGCGGCGCCACCAACAAGAGCTTCATCCTCGAACTGCTCGACCAGCCCGAGGTGATCGACGGCAGCGCGGACACCGGCTGGATCGACCGGGTCCGCGGCGAGGGCCGGCTGGTCTCGCACCGGCACTCCGGGATCGCGCTGGTCGCAGCCGCGATCGAGGGGTACGAGGACGCCGAGCAGGTCGAGCGGACCCGGCTGTTCGAGACCGCGCACGGCGGCCGTCCGCAGGTGCAGCACGAGGTCGGCCGCGCGATCGACCTGAAGCTGCGCGGCGCGAGCTACCAGGTGACCGTGGCGCGGATCGGCCCCGAGCGGTTCCGGGTCGGCGTCGGCAACGGGCAGCTGAAGATCGTGGACGCCGAGCTCGAGCGGCTGGACGAGTACACGAGCCGGCTGGTCGTCGGCGGGCAGCGGTTCCGGCTGGTGACCGCGACGCACGGCCCGGTGCACCTGATCGAGGTCGACGGCGTCACCCACCGGGTCAGCCGCGACGAGGGCGGCGTACTGCGGTCGCCCGCGCCCGCGCTGGTCGTCGCGACGCCCGTACAGGCCGGTGCCGAGGTCGAGGCCGGCGCGCCGGTGCTCGTACTCGAGTCGATGAAGATGGAGACGGTGCTGTACGCGCCGTTCAAGGCCACCGTCAAGGAGCTGCAGGTCTCCACCGGTAGCCAGGTCGAGACCGGCGCGCCGCTGCTCCGGCTGGAGCCGGTCGCTGACGAGGGCGAGTCGGCCGAGGCCGCTCCGGTGCACAACGGCGTCGAGCTGGACCTGCCGAACGGGAGCGGCGAGAAGTCCGCGGCCGAGCGGGTGGAGCGCGGGCTGGACGACCTGCGGAGCATGCTGCTCGGGTTCGACATCGACCCGCAGGACGAGGGCGGCATGCTCGCCGACTACCTGACCGCGCGGTCGGAGCTCGCGCATCAGCAGTCCGGGCCGCCGGTCGGCTCCGAGATCCAGCTGCTGACCGTGTTCGCGGACTTCGCCGAGCTGAGCCGGAACCGGCCGGCCGGTGCGGACACCAGCATCGAGAACCGGGTGCACAGCCCGCGCGAGTACTTCTACACGTACCTGCAGAGCCTCGACCCGGACCGCGGCGGGCTGCCGCCCGAGTTCCAGGCGCGGCTGACCCGGGTGCTCAGCCACTACGGCGTGAACGGTCTCGAACGGAGCCCGGAACTCGAAGAGGCGGTCTTCCGGATCTTCCTGGCGCAGCAGCGGTCGACGCCCGACGTACTGATCGTCACGTCGGTGCTGCAGCGGTGGATCGCCGAGCCGCTGCCGCTGGACGAGTCCGTGCACGACCTGCTGGACCGGCTCGTGCTGGCCACCCAGCTGCGGTTCCCGGTGGTCGGGGACCTGGCCCGGAGCGTGCGGTTCCGGTGGTTCGACCAGCCGCAGGTGGACGCCGAGCGGGCGTCGATCATCGCGGGCGTGGGTGACGAGGTCGCGGACCTGGCCGAGCGGCCGGACGCGCCGGACCGGCAGCAGCGGATCGACGCGCTGGCCGCGATCCCGGAGCCGATCGTCCGGTTCCTGGCCCAGCGGCTGGAGGCCGGCTGGGGCGAGCGGGAGCCGATGCTCGAGGTGCTCGTGCGCCGGCACTACCGCGAGTACGAACTGCACGACCTGCGCGCGTTCGCCGTCGACGGGCGGCCGTTCGCGACCGCCGACTACTCGATCGACGACAAGCCGAGCCACCTGGTCACGACCGTCGGCACGGTCGCCGAGCTGGCCGACCCGGACAGCGGCCTGTCCCGCGCGCTGACCGACCGGATCGACGCCCGGACCGCGGGCCACGAGGCCGTCGTCGAGCTGTACCTGTACGGCCCGGACCTGCCCGAGTCGCAGCAGGAGGCGTCCGACCTGTACCGCCGGATGGTCGCCGGCCTGCCGATCGCCCAGCGGGTCCGGCGGATCTCGGTCGCGGTCGCGCCGGGGCAGGGCCGCCCGGTCTCGTACTTCACCTACCGCCCGGCCGGCGGGTCGATGGCCGAGGACGACAACGTCCGCGGCGTGCACCCGATGGTCGGCCGCCGGCTGAACCTGTGGCGGCTGCGGGACTTCCGGATCACCCGCCTGGACGCGCCGGAGGACGTACTGCTCTACTACTGCGTCGCGCGCGACAACGAGGCCGACCGGCGGCTGGTCGCGCTGGCCCAGGTACGCCAGTTCGCGGTCGCCCGCGACGAGGACGGCCAGGTCACGTCGCTGCCGCACGCCGAGCGGGCGATCTCGAACTGCCTGGAGGCGATCCGGCGGGCCCGGACCGCGCGCGGCGCGGCCGGCGCCAAGCTCGACATGAACCACGTGTGGGTGCAGATCTGGCCGGTGGTCGACGTCCAGGTCGACGAGGTGACCGCGCTGCAGCGCAACATCGCCCCGATGACCGCGGGCGCCGGCATCGAGGAGGTCCTGGTCCAGGGCGACGTGGTCGCGCCGGACGGTTCGGTCAACCCGGTCGCGGCCCGGTTCTACTACCAGCACGGCGCCGGGGTCGTGACGTCGATCGAGCAGCCGCCGACCGGGCGGTTGCTGCCGCTGGACGATTACGCGCAGAAGGTGCAGCGGTCCCGGCGGCGCAACACCATCTACCCGTACGAGGTCAGCGGGATGGTGGCCGGCCAGGGCGGGTCGTTCGTCGAGCACGACCTCGACGACGCCGGCAACCTGGTCCCGGTGGACCGGCCGAAGGGCCTGAACAAGGCCGGCCTGATCGTCGGCATCGTCACCACGCCGACCGAGCGGTACCCCGAGGGCGTCACCCGGGTCGCGATGAGCGGCGACCCGACCAAGGCGCTCGGCGCGGTCGCCGAGGCGGAGTGCTCGCGGATCATCGCGGCGCTCGACCTGGCCGAGCGGCTCCGGATCCCGGTCGAGTGGTACTCGCTGTCGGCCGGCGCCCGGATCTCGATGGACTCCGGCACCGAGAACATGGACTGGGTCGCGAAGGCGCTGAAGCGGATCGTCGAGTTCACCCAGGACGGCGGCGAGATCAACGTCGTGGTCGCGGGCATCAACGTCGGCGCGCAGCCGTACTGGAACGCCGAGGCGACGATGCTGATGCACACCAAGGGCATCCTGGTGATGACGCCGGACAGCGCGATGGTGCTGACCGGCAAGCAGACGCTGGACTTCTCCGGCAGCGTGTCGGCCGAGGACAACTTCGGCATCGGCGGGTACGACCGGGTGATGGGCCCGAACGGCCAGGCGCAGTACTGGGCCGCGGACCTGAAGGGTGCCCGGGACGTCCTGATGACGTACTACGACCACACCTACATCGCGCCGGGGGAGCGTGCGCCGCGGCGGGCGGTTTCCACTGACCCGGTGGATCGCGACGTCACGCCGTACCCGCACGAGGCGGCCGGCAGCGACTTCAAGACCGTCGGCGAGATCTTCTCGGCCGCGACCAACCCGGACCGGAAGAAGGCGTTCGACATCCGCACGCTGATGCGGGCGGTCACCGACCAGGACCACCCGGTGCTGGAGCGCTGGGCCGGGATGGCCGACGCCGACACCGCGGTGGTGGTGGACGCGCGGCTCGGCGGGTTCCCGGTCTGCCTGGTCGGGATCGAGTCCCGGTCGGTGCCGCGCCGGGGCTTCCCGCCCACCGACGGCCCGGACACCTACACCGCGGGCACGCTGTTCCCGCGGTCGTCGAAGAAGGTCGCCCGGGCGATCAACTCGGCCAGCGGGAACCGGCCGCTGGTGGTGCTGGCGAACCTGTCCGGGTTCGACGGCTCGCCGGACTCGATGCGGAACCTGCAGCTCGAGTACGGCGCGGAGATCGGCCGCGCGATGGTCAACTTCCGCGGGCCGATCGTGTTCTGCGTCGTCTCCCGGTACCACGGCGGCGCGTTCGTGGTGTTCTCGAAGTCGCTGAACCCGTCGATGACCGTGCTCGCGGTGGAGGGATCGTTCGCCTCGGTGCTCGGCGGCGCGCCGGCCGCGGCGGTCGTGTTCGCGGGCGAGGTCGACGCCCGGACGGCCGCCGACCCGCGGGTCGCGTCGCTGGCCGAACGGGTCGGCGAGGCGTCCGGTGCGGAGCGGGCCGCCCTCGCGACGGAGCTCGCCGACGTACGAACCGTCGTCCGGGCGGAGAAACTGGGCGAGGTGGCGACCGAGTTCGACCGGGTGCACAGCATCGAACGGGCCCGCGAGGTCGGGTCGGTCGACGAGGTGATCAAGGCCAGCGAGCTGCGGCCGAAGTTGATCGAGGCAATCAGTTCCGGGGTACCCGGACAGTGATCGGTGGTCTAGCCTTGAGTAATGCGTGCCGACAGGGGCGGTCGCAACTGGGCTCGGTCGTTGATCATGTTCATCGGCGTGAGCGCGCTTTCCGGTGCGCTCGCGGCCGGACTGGCGATCCCGTTCGCGGGGTTCGTCGGGCAGGGATCGGCACAGGTCGCGGCGACCGTTGAGAACCTGCCCCGAGAGTTCGAGAGCGATCCACCCGCCGTCCGCAGCCGGATCCTGGCCGCGGACGGCACCCTGCTCGCCACCCTCTACGAGCAGAACCGGGTACCGATACCGCTGAGTTCGGTCGCGCCGATCATGCGCAAGGCGATCGTCGCGATCGAGGACTCCCGGTTCTACGACCACGGCGCGCTCGACCTGAAGGGCACGCTGCGCGCGATGGTGCGCAACCAGACCGGCGGTGAGGTGCAGCAGGGCGGGTCCAGCATCACCCAGCAGTTCGTCAAGATGAGCCTGGTCGAGAAGGCGAAGACCGCGGCCGAACGCGCCAAGGCGACCGAGGTCTCGTACGAACGCAAGCTGACCGAACTGCGCTACGCGATCGCGGTCGAGAGCGAGTTCTCCAAGGACGAGATCCTCGAGCGGTACCTGAACCTGGCGAACTTCGGCGCCGGGACGTACGGCGTACAGGCCGCCGCGCAGCACTACTTCCGGACCTCGGCCGCCAAGCTCACGCTGCCGCAGGCGGCGATGCTGGCCGGCATCGTGAAGAACCCGTCCGGCTACAACCCGACCCGCGATCGCGCCCGCGCCCGGGCCCGCCGGGACGTGGTGATCAAACGGATGCTCGAACTCGGCGTGATCACCGTGGGCCAGGCGAACCAGGCGCTGCGGACGCCGATCGACCTCTCGCAGATCGAGCCGGTGCCGAACGGCTGCGCGAACTCGCGGTACCCGTTCTACTGCGACTACGTCGTGTCGAAGCTGCTCGCCAACCCGGCGCTCGGTGCCACTGTGAAGGACCGCGACCACTACCTGAAGACCGGCGGGCTGCTGATCCGGACCTCGATCGACCCGCAGATCCAGGCCGCCGCGCAGGCGTCGATCGACAAGCACAGCAAACGGACCGACAGCACGATCGCCGCGATCACGATCGTCGAGCCGGGGACCGGTCTGGTGAAGGCGATGGTGCAGAGCAAGCCGTACGGGAACGGGCGGCATGAGACGAACTACAACTACAACGTCGAGAAGTCGTACGCCGGCGGGTACGGCGGGTTCCAGAACGGCTCGACGATGAAGGCGTTCACGATCGCGGCCGCGCTGGCCAAGGGCATCCCGATGGACTACCGGATCAACTCGCCGGAGCAGATCGACCTGACCAACGCGCGGTTCCAGACCTGCCACGGGTGGACGCGGGACCCGACGTACCGGCCGAAGAACTCGACCCACAGCGGCAACCTGACCATGGTCGAGGCGGCGCGGTTCTCGACGAACACGTACTTCCTGCAGCTGTCGGAACGGACCGGCCTGTGCTCGATCGCGAAGATCGCGGGCAAGCTCGGGATGTACAACGCGCAGACCGGCGAGCCGCTGGACCAGGTGATGTCGATGACGCTCGGCGTCGGGTACGTGACGCCGCTGATGTTGTCGAACGCGTACGCGACCTTCGCGGCGCGCGGGAAGTACTGCAAGCCGCTCGTGGTCACGTCGGTGCGGGACAAGGCCGGACGGCCGGTGCCCGGGCCGGGCTTCGACTGCCGGCAAGCCATTCCGCGGCAGGTCGCCGACGGGGTGAACCGGATGCTCAGCCAGGTGATGATGCCGGGCGGGACAGGTGGGCACCTGCGGTTCGGGAGCCGCGACATGGCCGGCAAGACCGGAACGATCCAGCAGAACCTGGCCGTCTGGTTCTCCGGCTACACCCCGAACCTGGCCGCGGCCGCGGTCGTCGCGGACGCCAGCCTGCCGTACAAGAACCTGATGCGGCAGACCCTGAACGGGGAGCGCATCGCCGACCCGACCGGCTCCGGCACCGCCGGACCGCTGTGGGAGACCGCCATGCAGGGCGCCCTGCACGGCCTCCCGGTCGAGCGGTTCGTCGCGCCGCCGAAGAAGATGATCGGCGACCCGAACGCCGTCGGGGACACCAGCAAGAAGAACGACCCGAAGAACCCGAAACCGAACCCCAAACCGAAGCCGCACGGTTAGAGCGGGCGGAGGTCCTTGCCGGACACCCAGGTGAGCTCGCCGTCCTTGGTCCGGAACCGGCCGAGCCACTCGCCGTTGTGCCGGATCCAGACGTCGAGCTCACCGGTGGTCCAGGTCGCCCGTTGCACCTCCTGGGCCGGATCGACGTGCCGTACGGCGTCCGCGGCGCGGGGGCCGTGGGCGTCGTACTGCACGTCCAGATCCGACGCGAGCTCGCGGGCCCGCGCCTCGTCGTCGATCCCTGTTGCACGCCACCCGTTGACCGCACCGTCCCAGACGCCGAACCTGTTGGATCCGTCGTCGGACGGGCGAACCGTGAACCGACCAAGCATGTTTTCAGATTAGCGCTTCATCGAACACATGTTCTAGTCTTGATCGGGACGGGAGGTGTGTGTGATGGCTGACAGCTCAGGTTCGGTGGTGTCAGGTCCGGTAGCGGAAGACGATCCGCCCGCGGTCCAGGTCGTAGGGGCTGAGTTCCACCAGGACGCGGTCCTCGGGGAGGATCTTGATGTAGTTCTTCCGGATCTTCCCGCTGATGTGCGCGAGCACCCGGTGACCGTTGGTGAGCTCGACCCGGAAGTTGGCGTTCCGCAGGCACTCCACGACGGTGCCCTCCATCTCGATACCACCTGCTTTTCTGGGCATGGTCAGGCCCTCCCGGTGGTGAGTTCGAGACTGCGGCCGGTGCGGTCCCCGCATGCTCCGAACAGAGCCATCGCGGCCGTGTTGGTCTCGTCGACCTCCACGGTGGCCGCTTCCGCGCTCAGCTGGTTGAGGGTGTGGCTGAGGAGGGCTCGGCCGACACCTTGCCTGCGTTCGGCTTCCAGGACCGCCAGGAGGCCGATCCGCGGGCGGCGGGTGTGCGTGGCGACGCGGAGCAGGCCGACATACCTGCCGTCCCGGATCGCGACCGTATAGGCCGAGGGGTCGAGCGGTCGGGTTCCGCCCTGCCAAGGCAGCACCTCGGCCGGCATCGTGTGCCAGCCGGGGCCGGCCTCGATCTCGGCGCGGATCGCCTTGTCGAGTTCACGCAACGGTGCTTCGTCGGCGGTGGTGATGGTGACGCCGGGTGGGGTTGGTGCCGGCTTGTCGCGGGTGGGTACGAGGAATTCCGACTCGCGGCGCCAGATCGTGAGGCCGGCGCGTTCCCAGTTCGCGATCAGCTCGTGGTCGGTCTCGTCCACCACGGTGTACAACGGGTCCGGCTGATTGGCCAGCATCACCGCGGCGAGCTGGTCGAAGACTGCGTCCTGCCAGGTGTCGATGCTGAGGAAGATCCGGCCGTCGAGCCGCCGGGACGCGTAGCCGCGGCCGACGGTCAGATCGTTCCGGATCGCGTGCCACTGGTTGCCGGCGACCTGCGAGATCGTCACGCCGGTCCGGTGGCGCCGCTGGATAGGCAAAGGGTTCATAGGTGTTTCCTTTCGGGAGTAGCGGCGCTCCCGACGACACCTACGTCAATCGCCCGCCCGTGACCACGAGAGGGGGAGCACCCACAGCGCTTCAGCGTTCATGCGGGCCTCACCTCCAACTGTGATGTCACGGACCGGAGAACCGTACCAACCCGCCGGTTGCGCGGGCCAACCGGTTTTTGATTCCTCGAACAGGTGTTCTATTCTTGATCTCGAAGGGAGGTGCTGGGATGGGGTACAACAACCCTCCGATCAAATGGTCGGAGTTGGAGCGGAAGCTGTCGGATCGCTCGCGGCCGGGGAGTCACGGCGGGCGGCCGGTGACCGCCGACGGTGGGGACAGTCCGGCCTGGTCGCAGCACCGCGGGCCGTACGTTCCGGAGCCGGTGCACCGGCCGGCGCACTCGGTGCCGTACGCCGAGCTCCACGTCCATTCGAACTTCTCCTTCCTGGACGGCGCCTCCCAGCCGGAGGACCTGGTCGCGGCCGCGGTCCGGCAGGGGCTGCACGCGCTGGCGCTGACCGACCACGACGGGTTCTACGGTGCGGCGCGCTTCGCCGAGGCCGCCGCGGCGTACTCGCTGCCCACGGTGTTCGGGGCGGAGCTGTCGCTGGGACTGACCGGCCCGCAGAACGGGGTGGCCGATCCGGAGGGCAGTCACCTGCTGGTGCTCGCCGAGGGACAGGAGGGGTATCACAAGCTCGCCGGTGCGATCACCGAGGCGCAGTTGGAGGGCGGCGAGAAGGGCAAGCCGGTCTACTCGTTGGAGGAGCTGGCCGCTGTCGGCCGGACGGACTGGGTGATCCTGACCGGTTGCCGCAAAGGGCTGGTCCGGCAGGCGCTCGAGCTCGGCGGGCACGCCGACGGCCCGGCCGCGGCCGGGCGCGAGCTGGACCGGTTGACCGCGCTGTTCGGCCGGGACCGCGTGGTCGTCGAGCTGATCGACCACCACCTTCCCGCCGACACCACCCGGAACCGGATCCTGGCCGGCCTGGCCGCCGACCGCGGCCTCCCGGTAGTTGCCACGAACAACGTTCACTACGCGACCCCGGCGCAGTACAAGCTGGCCGCGGCCCTGGCCGCCGTACGGGCTCGCCGGGACCTGGACTCGATGGACGGCTGGCTGCCGTCGAGCGGGATGGCGTTCCTGCGCTCCGGCGCGGAGCTGGCGACGCGCTTCCAGCGGTACGACGGGGCCGTGGCCCGCTCGGTGACGCTGGCGGACCAGCTCGCGTTCGACCTGGCGCGGGCGAAACCGAAGCTGCCGCTGCGGGACGTGCCGGACGGGGAGACGCCGATGTCGTGGCTGCGGGTGCTGACGTTCCGCGGGGCCGCGAAGCGGTACGGGACCCGCGCGCAGCGCCCGGACGCGTACGAGCGGCTGGAGCGGGAGCTGGCCGTCATCGAGGAGAAGGAGTTCCCGGGGTACTTCCTGATCGTGGAGGACATCGTCCGGTTCGCCCACGACAACGGGATCCTCTGCCAGGGCAGGGGATCCGCGGCGAACTCCGCGGTCTGCTACGCGCTCGGGATCACCGCGGTGGACAGCATCCTCTACAACCTGCCGTTCGAGCGGTTCCTGGCGACGACCCGGGCCGAGGAACCGGACATCGACGTCGACTTCGACTCCGGGCGGCGCGAGGAGGTGATCCAGCACGTCTACTCCAAGTACGGGCGGCGCAACGCGGCCCAGGTGGCGAACGTGATCTCCTACCGCCCGAAGTCCGCGGTCCGGGACATGGCCAAGGCCCTGGGGTACTCCGTCGGTCAGCAGGACGCCTGGTCGAAACAGGTGGACGGCTGGAGCCCCGAGATCACCTCGACCGAGCACGACATCCCGCCGCAGGTGGTGGCGATGGCGAGTGAGCTGCTGAAGTTCCCGCGGCACCTGGGGATCCACTCCGGCGGGATGGTGCTGACCGAGCGACCGGTCGGCGAGGTGGTGCCGATCGAGCACGCCCGGATGGACAACCGCACGGTCCTGCAGTGGGACAAGGACGACTGCGCGTGGATGGGGCTGGTGAAGTTCGACCTGCTCGGGCTGGGCATGCTCGCCGCCCTGCAGTACTGCCTGGACATGGTCCGCGAGCAGCTCGGGGAGCACTGGGAGCTGCACACGATCCCGCGCGAGGAGGCCGGCGTCTACGACCAGCTCTGCCGGGCGGACTCGGTCGGGGTGTTCCAGGTCGAGTCCCGGGCCCAGATGGCGACCCTGCCGCGGCTGAAACCGCGCCGGTTCTACGACCTGGTCACCGAGATCGCGCTGATCCGCCCCGGCCCGATCCAGGGCGGCGCCGTGCACCCGTACATCCGCCGCCGGACCGGGGAGGAGCCGATCACCTACCTGCACCCGAAGCTGCAGCCGGTGCTGGAACGGACGATGGGCGTACCGCTGTTCCAGGAACAGCTGATGCAGATGGCGATGGCGGTCGGCGAGATCGACGGCGACGAGGCCGACCTGCTCCGCCGCGCGATGGGGTCGAAGCGCGGCATCGAACGGATCTCCTCGCTGAAGGCGAAGCTGTACGCGGGGATGGCCGGCAACGGGATCACCGGCGACCTGGCCGACGACATCTACGCCAAGATCGAGGCGTTCGCGAACTTCGGGTTCGCCGAGTCGCACTCGATCAGCTTCGCGCTGCTCGTCTACTCCAGCACCTGGCTGCGCCTGCACTACCCGGCCGCGTTCCTCGCCGCACTGCTCCGGGCCCAGCCGATGGGGTTCTACTCGCCGCAGTCGCTGGTCGCGGACGCCCGCCGCCACGGTGTCGAGGTACGCCGCCCGCACCTGCACCTGTCCGGTGTCGACGCCGGGCTGGAGTACCTGGTCGACGGGCAGGAGCTCACCGGGCCGACCGGGTCCCCGGACTGCCTCGCGGACCCGCAACCACCGGTGGGTGAGTTCGACCCGAAGGCGCCGTTCGACACCACCGTGCACCGGCGCGACGGTGCGTTCGCGGTCCGGCTCGGACTGGCCGAAGTACGCACCGTGGGGGAGAAGGGGGCGGAGCTGATCGTCGCCGAACGCGACCGCGGCGGGCCGTTCACCGAGATGGCCGACCTGGTCCGGCGGACCGGCATCACCGCCGCCCAGGTCGAGGCGCTCGCGACCGCCGGCGCGTTCGACTGCTTCGGCCTCGACCGCCGTCAGGCGTTGTGGGAAGCCGGTCGCGCCGCCGAGGAACGCCCCGGCCAGCTCGCCGGTATCACCGCCGCCGGCCCACCGCCGACCCTGCCCGGGATGAGCGACATCGAAGCCGACATGGCCGACCTGTGGTCTACCGCGATCACCACCACCAGCCACCCGATGCAACGCGTCCGCGAACAACTCCGCGCCGAGGGCATCCTCTCCGCCGCCGAACTCCGCGAAGCCCCCAACGGCGCCCGCGTCCGCGTCGCCGGCGTCGTCACCCACCGGCAACGCCCTGCCACCGCCTCCGGCGTCACCTTCATGAACCTCGAGGACGAAACCGGCATGGCCAACATCGTCATCACCGTAGGCTGCTGGCACCACCACGCCGCCGTCGCCCGCAACGCCGCCGCCCTCATCATCCGCGGCCGGGTAGAACGCGCCGGCGAAGTAACCAACCTCTCCGCCGACCACCTCCAACGCCTCCCCCTAACCGCCCGCACCAAATCCCGAGACTTCAGATAAACCCCTCCCACCCCGACCCCCCCGCCCCACCGCACCCCACCTCGGCCCAGTTCGCCCCGGCCCGCCCGGTTGTCCCGCCCGGGCCCGGCTCGGTTCGCCATGCCCCACCCCGGTTCGCCACGTCCCGCCTCGGCCTGGTTCGTCCCCCCGTCCCGGTTGTCCTGCCCGGGCCCGGCTCGGTTCGCCATGCCCCACCCCGGTTCGCCACGTCCCGCCTAGGCCTGGTTCGTCCCGTCCCGTCCCGGTTCGCCAGGCCCCGGTTCGTCCCGCCCCGGTTCGTCTCGCCCCGGTTCTCCGCCTCGGCTCGGCCCGGCCCGGTTCGCAGGCCCCGGTTCGGCCCGCCCCGCCCCGGTTCGGTTCGGCCCGCCATGCCCGCTCCGCCCGCCCCGCCATGCCCGCCCGGCCCGGTTCGGTTCGCCCCGCCACGCCCGTCCGCCCGGCTCGCCACGCCCGCTCTGTCCCGGCTCGCCCCGGTTCGCCTCGTCCCGGCCCGCTCCGTCCCGGCTCGTCACGCTTCGCGCCGACTCGGCTCGCCATGTCCCGGCCTGGATCACCCGGCCCGGTTCGGGTCTTGTTGTGCGTCTTGGGTCGTGGGGGCTCGGTTGATTATCGGAAACTGTTCGTCGTCTGCTGCCGAAAAACTTCCGGAAATCGGCTTGTACGAAGGTGTCACGACCCAGCGAGACTGCTGTTCTGGGGTGATCGGCGGCGGGTCCAGAACGGGGTGGGGTGTGGGGTCGCGGCTGCGTAGTAGGCGGCTCGGGTTGTCAGGTAGGTGGTGCATTCGGTGTTTCGGGTGGACTCGTAGGCCTCGATCAGCGCGGCGGCCTGGTCGGGGTGGGTCAGAAGGGCGGCGGCGGTTCGGGCGGCGGATTCGGCGGTGCGGAGGGCTCGGGGGACTCCGCTGCCGGAGATGGGGTCGACCGCCAGGGCAGCGTCGCCTACTGCCAACCAGGGGCGTGGGTCGTCCGGGCGAATGACTCGGTGGCTGGCGGCCGAGTAGACCCGGAGCCGGCTCGGAGCGCCGAGGCTGAGCGGGGGATGGGGCCGGCTCGGGGTGTCGAGGTTGAGCGGAGGATGAGGCTGGCTCGAGGGGTCGAGGTTGGGCGGGGGATGGGGCCGGCTCGAGAGGTCGGGGTTGGGCGGGGGATGAGGTTGGCTCGGGGTGTCGGGGTTGAGCGGGGGACGTGGCTGGTTCGGCGTGTCGGGGTTGAGCGGGGGATGGGGCCGGCTCGGGGTGTCGCGGTCGGGCGAGTGGGTCGCGGGGAGATTGGTGTCGGCGGTTGGGGGGTGGTGGTGGGGTTTGGTTGTGCTGTTGGTTGCTAGGCGGGTTGCGGTGGTGGGGGCTTGGGATTGGTGGGAGTGGTAGGCGGCGAGAGTCGACAGGTGGTGGTGACGGCAGAGGTCGGTGTCGGTGATGAGCATGGCTATCAGCTGGTTTTGGGGGAGCGGGGCCGTGTACCACCACCCGAGAGGGGTGGGTTCGATCAGTAGGTATTGCTCGTTCGTGGTGTCCTTGTCGGGGTAGCGGGCGGTGATGCCGACCAGGTGGTCGAAGAGGATTCGGCGGGCGCCCAAGGAACGCGCGATGGTGGCTTGGCGACCGGTGGCATCTATCAGGACTCGAGCGGTCAGGCGGAGGCCGGTGGCACACGTCAGGTGCCAGATGCCGGAGGTGTAGAGGCAGCTGGTTAAGGAAGTGCCGGGGAACGCTGAGGCGCCAGCGATGGCGGCGGCGTCGAAGAGCATCTGGTCGAACGTACGGCGGTCCACGTGCCAGCCGGAGTCGTAGCCGCTCATCAGATGCGAGTGGGAGGCCGGTTCCGCCCAGAGACTGCGGGTGCCCCAGGACGGGAGGTGGCCCGCGGCAACGAACTCCTGCCAGACTCCGAGGTCGCGGAGCAGCGGTTGGATGCTCGGGGCAAGAGTTTCGCCGACGCGGGGACGGTCGAAGGTGGTGCGTTCCAGCAGCGCGACGGAGTACCCGGCCCGGGCCAGCCGGAGCGCTGTCGCCGCGCCGGCGGGTCCACCGCCGGCAACGACGACGTCATACCCGCCGGCAACGACGACGTCGTACCCGGCGCCGTGGTCGTCCCGTCCCACGTGGTGGAGCACGTGGGACGGGACGGTGTGCGGTGCGCTCGACATGTCAGTCCCCGCTACAGCCGCAGGCTTCGAGGCACTTATGCAGGGCACCCAGGTCGAGGCCCGAGCGGCGCAGTTCTTCGATGAGTTTGTCGTTGATCACGCCGTTCTTGAACAGGCAGGACAGGAAATCGCAGAACGAGTTGGTCTCGGGCCGCGGAGGTGGCGTGTCGCCGCCGTGCCAGACGGTTGCCGTGAGCAAACGTTCGCGCGTGAACGGCTGCCCCGAGCGCGTACGCCCACGTGCGCGGACCCGGATCCGGTACGCGCCGGGCAGCGTTGCGATGAAGCTACCCACCAGCGAACTCAGCTCGACGTTCAGGACAGAGCCGTCCGGCTGCGTGACCTCGGCCCAGAGGTACGGATCGCCGTCGACGGGTACGCCGGACTGCGTCAAGGTCGCCCGCACCACGATCTCGGCGCCGGGCTCGTACGAACGCTGGTCGGCGGTCGCACTCAGCGAAACGTTCGAGTACGAGTGCACCACCAGGCTGTACGGCAGACCGCGCTGGACGACGGCCGGTTCGTTCGCCACCGCGAACGCCCGTTGGAACTCGAACGGGCGTGACGCGACCGCCGGAGCGTTCCGCCCGCGGAGGATCGACAGGTCCGCCCCGTCGGTGCCGTCCGGATCAGGGTCCGTGTGCGGTCGTCCGATGGTCAGCAGCGCATGCCAGGTGCCGGCTTGGTCGAAGCGGCCCGGTACGAGCTGGGTCGGCAGCGTGAGGCGGTAGTACGAGACACCGTCGCCGGCCACGTACCGCATCGCCGGCTCGGCCATCGCCCGCCACGGCTCGAGCAGCAGCCCGTTCGGAGTCTGCAGCCGGAAGTCGACGATGTCCGGCCGCGGTGTCAGCAGTACGACGTCCACGCCCGAGTCGCCGTCGGTGAGCTGGAACGGGATGCGTTGCACCGTGCCGCGGGTAAGTACGCCGTCCGGGTCCAGGACGATCTCGGCGTTGCTGATCCCGGCCAGGATCTGCAGGAAGTACTTCTGCAGCAGGAACCGGTTGTCCGCGGTGATCGCCCCGGTCACCAGCAGGTACCCGCCGTTGTTCCCGGAGATGGTCTGCAACGCCGGAACGCTGATGTTCTGCGGCTGCCCGAGCCCGACCGCGTACGTCCGCGAGTTGATCTGCGCGGCGACATCGGAGATCCAGCGCGGGCTGTTCTCCATTCCGTCCGTCAGCACAACCAACGATTTCACGTCGTACGCGGGCGCCGCGTCGAGCAGACCGCGTCCTTCGAAGATGCCGTCGCCGATCGACGTCGAACCCGACGGGTCGAGGCCGGTGCCGTTGATCGTGTCGTGGGTCGCGTTCCGGTTCAGGTCGGACAGCCCGCCCGGACCGAGTTCGAGGACGGACTGCAGCGGCTGCGCGTCCTCGTTGAACCGGACGATCCCGACGCCGTCGCCTTCGAGCATCACGTCGACGAAGATGTTCGCGGCCTGCTGCAGCGCGGTGTGCTTGCTCTGCCCGTCGCCGCGGTCCTCGCTCATACTGCCCGAACGGTCGAGTACGAGCGCGGTCGCGGCCGTAGTACGGGCGACCGTGTTGCCGGTGACCGTGACCTGCCACGTCTGCCCGGCGCCCTCGAGCGTCAGCACCTGCGGTGGGATCGAGGACGGCGCCGCGCCGGTACGGTAGACGACCCACAGCCGGGCGGTGGCGACCGCGTTCGGCGCGGTCGGGCCGACGGTGACCGACGTGGTGACCGCGACGAGTTGCGGATGCGACGGCGCGCCGCCGGCCGCATAGTCGATCGTCACGGCGGACGACGGCGAGATCACCTCGAAGGCGATCGCGAGTGCTGCTTCCCGCACCATGCCGAGAGGGCCCTGCGGTACGTCGACGAAATGCAACTCGGGCGTCAGCAACGTGATCGATGCCTCGTCGCAGTGTTCGACCTCGACGTGCTGGGATCCCTGCTGGACAACGAATCCGAGCGTGTGCCACAACGACACCATGTCGTCCATGCTGGCCACGTCGCGGTCCCACCGGGCCGTGCCGCCTCCCTCAGGGATGACGTCGTTCGGACGGGGGACCGGCCACCAGTTGTCGCCGCACGCCTTGAAGTCGGCCTGCCACGGCAGCGCCATCGCCTGGCTGATCGTGCCGGCCGGCACCGAGGACGCGATCCGGAACGCCCCGGCGTACGACGTCTCGATGATCGGCCGGTCGCCCGCGGACAGGCCACCGGCCTCGATCCCGGGGAAGAACGCGCCGCCGACGCACGCTTCGAGCGCGGCCCGGTCCATGCCGTCCGGGGTCAGGTCGGTCTGCGCCGGTGGTACGCCGGTCCAGTCCGCGGTGTAGTTGCCGGCCTGCCAGCGTTGCATGTGCGCGTACTGCGTCGGCGTCAGCGCGGAGTCGCCGCCGTTCAGCCGCGGCATGTCGCCGGACGGACGCAGCCGCGCGAAGATCGCGTCGATCACCGGCTGCGAGGTGACCGGGTCCGGCCAGGTGTGC
The DNA here is from genome assembly GCF_042873835.1 of Kribbella sp. NPDC004536. NCBI lineage: Bacteria > Bacillati > Actinomycetota > Actinomycetes > Propionibacteriales > Kribbellaceae > Kribbella > Kribbella sp. NPDC004536. The sequence goes on from NZ_JBIALY010000002.1 coordinate 661,108, forward strand.
GCGCCGAAGATCCCTTCCACCCAACGCATGTCGCGGGCACGCTGCAGGATCGGGTAGATGTCGTTCGTGTACGACGTGGTCGTTGGCGCCGGGGCCAGTCCGAGGTCGATCATCCGCTGTAGCACCCGGTCGTACAACGTGGTCACGCTGTCCTGGTGCGGCGCGAACTTCGGCGGTGTGACGATCACCCACGCGCCCTCGACCGCCGGCGTCGAGTTGTCCGCGCGCAGCGTGATCGTCGCGGTCACCGGCCCGTCCGACACGTCGTCGTACCAGCCCGCGTTGCCCCAGAACGTACCGATGACGTTGCCGGCTGGGGACGCGGAACTGCCGTGCCCGCCGAGTACCAGCAGGTGGTTGTCGTCGTCGCTGCGGAGCTCGCCGAGCGGTACGGTCACCGTCGACTGCCCGGCGAAGCTGATCGTCCCGGTGTCGAACAGTTGCCGCTGATCCGGTCCGGTCAGTGTCCGCGGGCCTGGATCGATCGTGACCTGCCCGGCCGGTTCGCTGTTGCCGCGGCTCGGGTGCGCGGCCTTCGCGTTCACCAGGTGCACGGTCCACGAGATCTCGGCGGTCGCGTCGGTCAGTTCCTCGACTGTTCCGTCGTCGTTGTGCGCGAAGATCCGGAACCGCGCCGCCTGCCGCTTCACCCGGCACTGCGCGTCCTTGAACCCGCCCGCCGGATCCGGCCGCTCACCGAGATGCTCCGGCCCGACGAAGAACTCGTCCGGGCTGTTCCCGACCCGCGCGATCCCGATCGCCGGATGAACCTTGTACGTCGTCACCATGACCGATTCCCCCTAGTCCTCAGGCCCCTTGTCACCTCGGAGTCCGGAGAACCGGCCACAGATACACCTCACCCCGAACGAGGCCTGAGCATCCGCCGCAACCGGCCCAGCACCTGGTCGGTGAACAGACCGGCCAGACAGCCGGTCAGGACGAGTACGGCGACCGCGGCGCTCGAGGTCGTCTCGTCGCCGATGCTCAACAGACCGGTGTTCACGGCGACGACCGAGACAGAGCCGAGCAATGCGGACCACAGTGGGCGCATCACGTACCAGCTCACCTGATGATCCGGTGCGCTGCTCCGTCCGAACGCCATGCTCTGCCGGATCACACTCCCGACCGCCCCCGCGGCCGCACCCACGATCAACAGGCTCATGTTCAACGTGACGGCGACGCCCACGACCGACACATTCGCGACCTGATGAGCCCCGGCAACTTCCTGTGCAGCAACAAGCCGCTCAGCCAACCCGTACGCCACAATCAAACACGGCAACGCGACCACGGCTTCGACAACGTTGACCCCCACAATCACCCGCCGCAAAAACCGAACCCGCCCCACCCGAACTGTGTTCCCCATAACAACCCCTCCCCCCACTAGGTCGGAGTCGCGAACGGGCGGCGCGATACATGTATCAGCTGTTTGAGCCTCCGAGGCGGTCGAGGATGGAGGCGGCAAGCACGGAACGGCTGGTGTCGCCTGCCCACTTGTTGCGGACTTCGTCCGCCTCCAGGGTCTGCCGTAGTTGTGCCTTGGCGTCCGCGGACAGCGAGTCCGCCATCATGTTGGCGACGGTCAGCGCGTGGTACTGCTCGAACGCGGACCGCGAGTTCCGGATCGCGCTCAGCACCGACGGGAAGTCGGCCAGGCGCAGGTCGCTCTCCATCAGAGCGAGCGCGACGATCCGGCTGCCGTGGGTGGCCTCGTTGAAGAGTTGGACGACATCGAGCGCGGTGAAAGGCTGGCTGTCTGTCAGGCGCCTTGCCTGGCGGACGATCTCGGACATCTGCGAGGTACGCCGCGTACCGGCCGGCGTGTCACGCAGCCGGTTGTACTGCTGGATCAGGTCGGTCGTCCCGACTGGGGTGGCAGGGGCAGCGTCGCTGGCCAGGCTCACCTGGCGGTTGGCTTCCTGGCGCGCGGTCTCCGCGGTCAGCGGATCGCCTGCCCGCTCCGCCCGGAGCGCGAGCAGCAGGAGGGCGTCGGTGTTGCTCATCAGGAGACTGAGCCGGAGCCGTGCGTACAGCCAGCCGCTCAGGAAGCCGACCACGAAGAAGTAGATCACCACGCTGCCCGCGAACGAGGTCCGTCCGCTGCCGTCTCCCAGCGCGGGAGCGAGCGCATGGAAGAGTTGCGCGCTCTCACGTTTGATCGCCGGGAACTGGGTCAGACTGACGCCGACGAGGATCTTGGTGAGCCAGTCGGAGATCTGTTCCAGATTGGTGTTCGCACCGATGCCCGGTACGACGGGATGTCCCTCGGCCGGCCGATCGGTACCGGCGGTGGTCCGCGGTACGCCGAAGAGGATCCCGATCAGGACACCGCTGCCGAGTGCGGCGACCGCGATCATCACGGAGGCGGACACGACGGTCAGACTCGCCTTCGGGCCGGTTGCTGCGTACGCGATGGTTGCGAGGAGGCCGCCGATGATGTCTGTTCCCTCGACGGCGTAGACGGCCGAGACCCTTGATCCCGGCGTCGCGTCGCGTGTCGAACGGCTTCGCCAGAAGCGCCACCAAGGCCTCCGGCTCGTTTCCTGCTGATTGTCGGACATGAGCCCCACCCCGCCCCCTGAGACCGAGAATGGACGTGTGGTCACGTGCTGTAAATGGCTCGGGAGGGTGGTCGTACAGTCAAACGTATGGCTGTCGATGTGGTGACGGAGACGGTGATCGGGCGGGCGGTTGGGGTGGTGGCCGGGTATGCGGGGGATCCGGCGAATGCGCCGGAGTGGTACTCGAACATCGAGTCGGTGCAGTGGCGGACCGAGCCGCCGGTTGCGGTCGGGTCGCGGATGGACTTCGTCGCGCACTTTCTCGGCAGGCGGCTGGCGTACACGTACGAGGTCGTCGAACTGGTGCCGGACCGGCGGTTGGTGATGCGGACCGCGCAGGGGCCGTTTCCGATGGAGACCAGTTACGAATGGGAGCCGATGAGCGAGAGCAGTACCCGGATGACGTTGCGGAACCGTGGTGAGCCGAGCGGGTTCGCCGGGGTCGCCGCGCCGTTGATGGCGGCGGCGATGCGGCGCGCCAACACGAAGGACCTGGCGAGGCTGAAACAGGTGCTGGAACAGGGTCAGCGGCGGTAGACCGCGCTGAGGTTGCCTTCGAGGTCCACCGATTCGAGGATCGCGCCGGTGATGCCGGCGAGTTGGGTGATCTGTTCGGGAGTCAGTACGTCGATGACGTGCCGGCGGACCGTTTCGACGTGGCCGGGTGCGGTCGCCTTGATCTTCTTCCAGCCGGACGCGGTGAGCCGTGCGTTGGTGGCGCGGGCGTCCTGGGGGCAGGGGAAGCGTTCGATCAGGCCGCGGTCCTCGAGGCGCTTCACGACGTGGGAAAGGCGGGGGAGGGTGGCGTTCGTACGTTGCGCGAGCTCGGTCATGCGCAGCGTTCGCTTCGGGGCCTCGGAGAGCATCGCCATCACGTAGTAGTCGTAGTGGGTCAGCTCGGCGTCCCGGCGTAGTTGGGAGTCGAGGACGCCGGGCAGCAGTTCCAGTACGGCGGCGAGCCGCACCCAGGCGGTCATCTCGGCGTCGTCCAGCCATCGTGTGCTCACGGCCACCATTCTAGTGGTTGTAGCTACAACCATCGTGCGCTACCGTATTGGTTGAAGGTACAACCAAAAGGAGCGAGAGCATGACGCACGTCAGCATCATCGGCAGCGGCAACATGGGCCAGGCGATCTCCGCGGTCGTCGCGAAGGGTGGCAACACCGTCGAGCTGTTCAACTCCACCGACAAGGACAAGGCGGTCACCGGCGAGGTCGTGATCCTCGCGACGCCGTACCCGGCCTACGAGCAGGTGCTCGCGGACCGCGCCGACCAGTTGGCCGGCAAGGTCGTGGTCGACATCAGCAACCCGCTGAACTTCGAGACCTTCGACTCGCTGACCGTTCCCGCCGACGGTTCCGCGGCCGCCGAGCTGGCCGCGAAGCTCCCGGACTCCAAGGTGCTGAAGGCGTTCAACACGAACTTCGCCGCGACCGTTGCCACCGGCAAGGTCGGTGAGGCCGCTGCGACCGTGCTGATCGCCGGCGACGACGCGGACGCCAAGGCGCAACTGGCCGGGATCGTCTCCGCGGGTGGTCTGCGCGCGGTCGACGCCGGCTCCCTCAAGCGCGCCCGCGAGCTGGAAGCGGCCGGCTTCCTCCAGCTCACCCTCGCCGTCGGCGAGAAGACTTCCTGGACCGGCGGTTTCGCCCTGGTCTAACGCAGCAGCGCAAGGCGTACGCCGAGCCCGATGAAGATCCCGCCCGTGGCCGTGTCGATCCGGCGACGGGCGGTACGCCGGGTGCGCAGCCAGTTCCCGATCCGCCCCGCCAGCAGGCCGACCGTCCCGTCGACGAGGAACTCGAGGACGATCAGGATCGCGCCGAGCGCCGCGAACTGCAGCCACACGTGACCCCGCGCCGGGGACACGAACTGGGGCAGGAACGCGATCGTGAACGTGACCATCTTCGGGTTCAGCAGGTTCGTGGTCAGGCCGGTCAGGTAGACCCTCCGGCCGGACATGGCGACGTCGCCGGATGCGTCGTCGACGGGATCGTTGCGGTGCCGGATCAGCTGTACGCCCAGATAGATCAGGTACGCCGCGCCGGCGATCCGTACCGCGGTGAACGCGACCGGTACCGCCGCCAGCAACGCGGCCAGCCCGGCCGCGGCCACCGCGACGTGCACCAGCTCGCTCGTCGCGACGCCGGCGGTCGCGAGCAGTCCTGCCCGCGGCCCGTTCCGCATGCCGCAGCCGAGGATGAACAGCATGTCCGGCCCAGGCGTGATCATCGCGACCGTGGTGGTCAGCAGGAACGCGAGCAGCAGGTGCGATTCGACGGGCATGTTCGCGATCCTCGCACGAGGTTCCGACACTATTTGGGCAAGCGCTTACCCATGGACGCCGAAGTCTGCGAGCATGGCTGCCCATGGCGCGAGTGATCAACGACAACGGTGCGTGGTGCTGGTTCCAGGACGAGCGGGCGCTGGTCGACCCGGACAGCGGCGTCCTCGTCGTCGGGTCGATCGCGGCGCCCGAGGGTCCGGGTGGAGACGCGCGGGCCGGGAACGTCGAGCTGACGGTCGTCGAGCTGCGGACCGGTACGGCCGACGTCGTCGTACTGCACGAACGCTTCGAGGCCGACGACCACGACGTGCCGGCGTTGTGGCGGCGTACGGACGGTCGCTGGCTGGCGGTCTACACCAAGCACAAGACCGACGACCTGACGCGCTGGCGGGTGAGTGAGCCGGGCGATCCGCGGACCTGGGGGCCGGAGCGGACGTTCGACTGGAGCGAGTTCACCGGCGGTCGCGGTGTCACGTACTCGAACCTGCACGAGCTCGACGGCCGGCTGTACTGCTTCGCGCGGGCGGTGAACGACGACCCGTGTGCGCTGGTGTCCGACGACGAGGGCGACACGTGGACGTACGCGGGCAAGCTCTTCACCCGCCCGAAGGTCGGCTACGTCAACGGCTACACGCGGTACGTCTCCACGCCGACGCGGATCGACCTGATCACCACGGACCATCACCCGCGCGACTACAACAACTCGATCTACCACGGCTACCTGGAGAACGGCGCCCTGCACCGCACCGATGGCACCACCATCGCCGCGAAGGCACTGGACGCCGACGCGCCGTCGCAGGTCGAGTTGACCACGATCCTCCAAGCCGGCTCGGTGTGGGACGGCGAACCGATGACGCACTGCTGGACCGTCGACATCCGCAACGCCCCAGACGGAACGGTCGCGGCCGTCATGCTGGCGCGGCACGACACACCGGAGAACCCGGAGGACACCTACGAACGGCAGCATCCGGTGCCAGACCACCGCTTCTTCTACGCGCGCCTGACCCAAGGCGCCTGGCAGGTCCACCAACTGGCCAAGGCCGGCCCCGGCCTGTTGCCGCACGAGAACGACTACACCGGCCTGGTCGCGATCGACCCGTACGACCTCGACTCGCTCTACGTCTCCACCCCGATCGACCCACGCGATAGCACCGAGCTGAACCATCACGAGATCTTCCATGCCCGTACGGCGGACGCCGGCGAAACGTGGACCTGGACCCCGATCACCGAGAACTCACAGGCAGACAACCTCCGCCCGATCGTCGCGCCGGGCGACCCAGGCCGGATCCCGTTGCTGTGGTTCCGCGGGGAGATGACCGCCTCGCAGCACTACAACTGCGAGGTCGTCCTGCACGATCAGCTCAGGTGACGGTCGCGGGCCCGTCCGCCGGTGCTTTCCGGAAACAAAGTCGCTCTCCGCGACGAATTTGTTCCGGAAAGGCGGATGCGGATAGATGGTAACGGGCGGTACTATCTCTCGGTGACGGTTCCGGTGCGGCGGTTGTGGGTGGCGGTGTTGTGCGGGTACCTGGCGTTCGGGGCGGCGTTGCAGGTGTTGCCGACGTACGTGCCGGAGAAGTTCGGCGGCGGCGCGCTGGCGTCCGGGACCGCGGTCGGGATCGCCTTCCTGGCAACGGCTTGCGGGCGCCCGTTCGCCGGGTGGTTGGCGGATGCGGGCTGGTCTCGCCCGGTCGTGATCACCGGGGGAGTGCTGGCGGCCGTCGGTGGCCTCGGGCAACTACTTGCGCCTTCCTTGCTGGTGCTGCTGCTCGCGCGCCTGGTGATGGGCGCAGGCGAGGCGGCCCTGTTCTCAGCCGCCCTCCCATGGGTCCTCTCCGGCACCCGGACCACCAACCGAGGAAAGCTGGCCGGCTGGTTCGGCCTCTCCATGTGGGGCGGCCTAGCCGCCGGCCCGGTCCTTGCAACCGCCCTTGCGGGGAGTCGGGTGGTGGTGGTTTGGGGGGTGATTGTTTTGCTTTGTGTTGTGTCGGTTGGGCTTGTGGTTACTACTCGGGGAGAGGCGGGGCGGGAGGTGGGGCGGATTGGTGGGGTGCGGGAGTTCGTGCCGGTGGGGGTGCCGTTGCCGGGGGTGGTTTTGGGGTTGGCGGCTTATTGCTACGGGACGGTGGCTGCGTTGCTGGTGTTGTGGTTGCGGGCCGGGCGGTTGGGGGTGGACGGGTTTGCGTTGAGTGTGTTTGCGGGGGCGTTTCTGGTGCTGCGGTTCGCGGGGAGTCCGTTGGTTGATCGGTACGGCGGACGCATCGTCGCTGTGGTGACGATCGGGGTGGAGATCGTGGCGTTGACGGGGATCGCGGTCGCGAGCAACCCGGCGGAGGTGGTCGTTGCGACGGCGTTCGCGGGGTTCGGGATGGCGTTGGTCTACCCGGCGTGTGCCTCGATGACACTGGACCGGGTACGCGGACTGAGGCCCGGCGTGTCGATGGGGGTGATGACGTCGTTCTGGGATCTCGGCGTGATGGTCGCGGGGCCGCTCGGCGGATTGATCGCGGAGCGAGCCGGCTTCCGGGATGCGTTCCTCGTCGCGGCCGGTGCAGGAGTCGCGTGTGTCGTCGTACTGCTCAGAATGCCGCGTCCAGCAAGGTCTCCACGATGATCCGCGCCTCCGCGCCCAACCCGGGATCCTGGTCGATCGCGCTGATCAGCGTCGCGCCTTCGAGTACGACGACCAACTGCCGCGCCGTCACCTCGGGCTTGCGCGCCCCGGCCAGCAACCGCTCGAACAGCGCCCGGTAGAACCGCAGATGATCCTGCGCGAGCCGCCGCGGCGCACCCTCCTGCCCGCGGTCCTCGGTGGCGGCGTTCATCATCGCGCACCCGCGGAACCCGGGCTCGGCGTACCAGGTCGCGATCAGGTCGAACACCGCAAGGATCTGCCCGCGCCCAGCTGGCGCACCCTCGACGGCCTCGTTGTGCCAGGCCCGAACCCGCTGCGTACGGTCCAGGAGAACGGCCTCGACGAGACCCTCCTTGGAGCCGAAGTTCTTGTAGATCGTCAGCTTCGACGCGCCGGCCGCCTCGACGATCTCGTTGATCCCGGCCGCGTGGATCCCGCGCCGGCCGAACACCTCCGCGGCCGCCTTCAGGATCCGGGCGCGGGTCGCCTCGGGATCGAGTCGTTCCCCAGCCTTCACCGGCATCGTGCGATCACCTCCACGAGGTCCACCCTACCGAGCTGGACCAAGATAAGAACGATCGGTACTATCAACTCCATGTGGGAACAGGTGGCCGAGGCGTTCGAGCGGAACTTCACCGAGCGGGACGAGCTGGGCGCGGCGTTCGCGGCGTACCACCGCGGTGAACTGGTGGTCGACCTGTGGGGCGGTACGGCGGACCCGGACACCGGCCGGCCGTGGGACCGCGACACCATCCAGCTGATGTTCTCCGGTACGAAGGGCCTCACCGCGGCGTGCGTCCTGCTGCTTGTCCAGCGCGGGCTGATCACGCTGGACGATCCGCTCAGCCGCTACTGGCCCGAGTTCGGTGCCAAGGGCAAGGAGTACACGACGATCGCGGAGGTGCTGTCGCATCAGGCGCGACTGCCTGGGGTGGAGGCGGGGTACGCCGATCTCCTGGACCACGACGCGATGGCGGCACGTCTGGCTGCGCAGGCGCCGGCGACGGATGTGCGTACCGGGTTCGTCTACCACCCGATCACCTGGGGATGGTTGCTGGACGAACTTGTGCGGCGGGTGGACGGGCGGAGCGTTGGGCAGGTCTTTGCTGACGAGTTCGCTAAGCCGCTCGAGCTTGAGGTGTGGATCGGGTTGCCGGAGGAGCTGCACCATCGGGTGGCGACGATGGTGGCGCCGGAAGGGGTGCTGGTAGAGGGGCCGAACCCCTTGTGGGTGCCGGGCGCGGAGAAGATCTGGAACAGCACGGAGTACCGGAGCGCCGGACTGGCGGCGGTCGGTGGCTATGCGACGGCCCGCGGGATGGCCAAGTTCTACGCATCGCTGCTGGACCCGGCCGGTGTCCTCGCGCCTGAGACCGTCGAGCTGGGACGACGCGAGATCCGCCGGGGGACCGAGCCGAACTGGGGCACCCCGATGGCGTACGGCGCCGGCTTCGAACTCCAGACCGGCGACGGCCGGATGGGCGACGACCCGGACGCGTTCGGGCATGCGGGAGCAGGTGGTTCCCGGCACGGCGCCTGGCCGAGCCGGGGAACCACCTTCTCCTACTCGATGAACGAAGTACGCAACGCCCCGGACGAGCGTCCGGTCAGCCTGTTGCGGGCGCTCAGCCGAGGTAGTCGCGCCACGGGCCGGTGATCGCCAGCGTGATCCCCGGGGTCTGGATGTTGACGAACAGGACCTTGCCGTCGGCCGAGAACGACGGCCCGGTGAACTCGGAGTCGTTCAGCATGTTGCGCGCGATGGCGTACGCCGGACCGCCCGGGGTCGCGCTCAGCACGTGGCTGCTGGCGTTGCCGTCCTCGGCGAGGACCAGCGAGCCCCACGGGGTGACGGTGACGTTGTCCGGGCTGTCGAAGTTGTAGTCGTCGTACTTGGCGTCCGGGCCGAGGTCGGCGGCCGCGTTGTCCGGGAAGTACGTGACCAGCTGGATGGTCTCGGTCCGGTAGTTGTAGAACCAGACCATGCCGTCGTGCGGGACGGCGTCCTTGGGCAGGTCCGCCGTACCGGACTCGGCGTACGAGTTCACCACGTACACGCCCTGCTCGGTGCCGAAGACGCCCTCGAACTTCTTGCCGCGGGTGATCTGGCCGTCGGTGAACTGCTTGCGGACCGACGTGGTGGTGCCGTCGCGGTCCGGCACCGCGACCCACTTGACCCGGAACGGGCGGAGCAGCTGCGCCGACGTCAGGTACGCGACGTCCGGGATCGGCTTGCCGTCGTCGCCGAGGATGGCCAGCGCTTCGAGGGTGCCGAAGTCCTTGTTCTGCAGGTCCTGCCAGCTGCGCGGGCCGAGCTTGTAGCCGCGCGGCGCGGTCCACCGGTAGAACGTACCGTTCGGGCCGGAGGCGTCCTCGGACAGATAGACGTGGGTACGGTCCGCGTCGATCGCGAGCGCCTCGTGGGCGTACCGGCCGAGCGCCTTCAGCGGGACCGGGTGCGCGGTCTTGCCGTCGCCCCAGACCTCGAACACGTAGCCGTGGTCCTTCAGCCGGGTGGTGCCGTTGGCCTTGTTCTCGGTCTCCTCGCAGGTCATCCAGGTGCCCCACGGGGTCGGACCGCCGGCGCAGTTCGTCAGCGTGCCGGAGATGCCGACCCACTCGCCGAGGTTGTTGCCGTCGCGGTCGACGTCGATGACCGTGCAGCCGCCGGCCGCGCCGACGCCGCTGTCGTAGACGGTGCCCTCGAGCTGCGGTACGCCGAGCTCGTTCGCGCTGCCGATCTCGTGGTTCTGGATCAGCTGGTAGCGGCCGTGGTTCGCCGCGAACACCGCCGTGCCGTCGTGCAGGCCCGGCGTCGGGTGGCCGCTCTTCAGCTTGGTCTCGCCGGCCTTGGTGACGATCTTGTACTTGAATCCGGCCGGCAGCGCGAGGATGCCCTTCGGGTCGTCGAGCAGCGGCGGGAATGGCCGGTGCTGCGGGAACGGCGCGCCCGTACCGCCGTGGCCGCCGTGCGCTGCCGGTGCGGCCTCGGCGAGCGTCGGTACGGCGCCGACGGTGGTGAACCCGACCCCGGCGGCACCCACAGCGGCACCACGGAGGACGGAACGACGATCGACAGACATGGTGTTGACTCCTTGGCAATGGCGGTTCCCGAGGTTCGAATCCTTCCGGCCATTGGCTGACACGCGGGAAACACCAGGTGAACTGCTCTCAGCCAACTCTCAGTTCCGGTGGTGCAACGAACGGTCACGGTACGGCGTCTACTGTGAGAGGTGATGGCGATGCGCACGGTACTGACCGTGGTGGCCGCGGCCGCACTGCTGGTTGCGTGCGGCAACGAATCGACGAGTGGAGGACAACCGTCCATGACGCCGAGCACGAGTAGCAGTTCCGAACCGGCCACCCCCGCGGGCGGGCTGGTCGAGCAGGCCAAGGCCGACCTGGTGAAGCGGCTGGGCGTGGACGCCGCCGCGGTGCAGGTGGTCAGCTCGACCGAGGTGACCTGGCCGGACGGGAGCCTCGGCTGCCCGGAGCCGGGCATGTTCTACACCCAGATGCTGGTGAACGGGAACCGGACCGTTCTGGAGGTCGACGGCAAGCAGTACGCGTACCACTCGAGCGCACACCGGGCACCGTTCCTCTGTGAGCATCCGGCGCCGACCGTTCGTTGAAAACTTTCCGGACCACCGGGTGTATCAATCCGCGCCGAGGGTGACTCCGCAGAAATGTGGGGGGAAGCCTTCGGGCCGTTGCAGGGGGGAGGGCGGCGCGGGGCTGCGTAGAGGGGGAGCCTGACGCGGTGCGGAGGGTCCGGTTGGTCAGGCCGGAGGTCCGCACCGCGTCGGCGCGTCCAGCTAAGGCAGGGAAGCCAGGGCGTCGCCGGCCCGCAGGACCGGGCCGGTGCCCGGCTCGGGCTGGGTGAGCGCGTACGCGAGCAGCGCGTCCGAGGCCTGCTTGGCCGATTCGCCGGTGACCGACATCCGGCCGGCGATCAGGCCGGCCACCAGCGGCGTCGCGAACGACGTACCGCTCCAGCGCGCCATGCCCTGGAACGAGCGAACCTGGCCGCTGTACGGCGGTTCGGTGCACTGGTAGTCGCCGGTGAGGAACGCGTTCACCAGGCCCGTACCCGGTGCGTACACGTCGACCCAGCCGCCGAAGTTGCTGTACGACGCGCGGTCCCGGCCGTTGTCCGCGAGCGCGCCGACGCCGACCACCTCCGGGAACGCGGCCGGCCAGAAGTAGTCCCTGGTCGACTCGTTACCTGCGGCGGCGACCAGCGTCAGGCCGTTGATCCGGTCGAGACGCGTCTTCACGAACACGTCCAGCCCGAGCGGCGCCAGGTTGTGGCGGGTCCGGGTCCCGGCCGACAGGCTGATGATGTCCGGCGCGAGGTCGAGTACCTCGTCCAGCGCCTGCGCGAGGTCGAACTCCCAGATCGCTCCGGCCGTGGTGAAGTAGCTCTTCACCACGATCTCCACGTTCCGCGCGATCGCCCGCATGACGCCGGCGATGAACGTACCGTGCCCGGCGTACGGCCGGATCCGGCCGGAGCCGTCGAACGCGTTCTCCGGGTCACCGGTGACGTCGTTCAGCCAGTACGCCGCCGGGGCGTCCGACCAGCCGACGTCGAGTACGACGACCTTGACGCCACGGCCGTCCGCGGCGCCGGCGGACAGGAACGGGGTCGGCAGCACCGGGTCCGGCGGGATCCCGGGCGGTACCTCCTCCGGCTCCGTCGCGGGACACGGGCTGACGCTCGGGCAGACGTAGAAGAGGTGCTCGGGCGTGACCACGCCACGCCCGAGGCGCAGGTCGGCGTACCGGAGGAATCGTTGGGTCGGCGAACGATCTTCCGGTGCCTGCTCCGGCACCCGCTCCGGCAGCAGCAGGCGGGTGACGCCACCGATACCGCCCTCGGCGGGCCGGCCGCCCTCGAACAGTTCGATCACCCGGCCGAGGTCCTCGTCGCGGATCAGTACGACGCCGGCGCGGTACAGGTACTGAGCCCCCTCCGGCTCCTTCTCCCAGTCCAGCGGGTAGACCTCGACGTCCTTGAACGCCTCCAGAATCAGTTCGATCTGGGCGACGTACTTTCGTTCGTTTGATTGATTTTCCATCTCCTGGTTTCCCCCCTCGAGCAACGAAATGCTCGTTATCATTACAGAGTGCCACCGGCCGGGGGGAGTGCCGAGGCAGTAGAAAATCTGCTGCCGCTCGCGTTGTCGCGTCCGCACGACGCGATCGCTTCCGCACGCACCCTGCTGGCCGCGGACCCGGCTACGGCCGAGGCGTCGATCGCCCACCAGGCATGCGGGATCGGTCTGCGCCAGCTCGGCGACGTACCGACGGCGGTTCGCGAACTGCGGACGGCGTTGCGGTTGGCGGAGCAGTCCGGGCGGTCGGAGCGTGAGGCGGATGTCCTTGCCACGTTGGGCGCAACGCTCGGCCGGGCCGGGCGGAGCCGCGAGGGACTGGCCCGGCTCGACCGCGCGGTGGACCTCAGCCGGGGTGCGTTGACGGGGCGCGTGCTGCTGCGGCGGGCCGACGTACTGCTGGTGCTCGGGCGGCATCGCGAAGCGCTCGACGACCTGCGCGCGGCGATCTCGCGGTTGCGGCGGTCCGGCGATCAGGTGTGGGAGGCGCGGTCGCGGAACTACCGCGGCTTCATCCAGCTGGCGTTGGGCGGGACCAAGCGGGCGGACGCGGACTTCGCGGTCGCGGAGAAGTTGTACGCCGCGACCGGGCAGGAGTTCGAGTACGCCGAGGCGCGGCAGAACCGCGGGCTGGTCGCGTACTCGCGAGGCGATCTGCCGGCCGCGCTGCGGTACTTCGACGAGGCGGGCCGGCGGTTCGCCGCGGTCGGCGTGGTGTGGCCGGACCTGGTGATCGATCGGTGCGGCGTCCTGCTGGCGGCGGGGCTCGCCGCCGAAGCGGTTGCCGAGATGGATCAGGCGCTGGCTACGTTCGGTGGTACGGCGACCAAGCGGGGAGAGCTGTGGTTCGCGGCGGCCACCGCGACGCTGGCGGCGGGGGATGCCGCCGGGGCGCGGGAGCGGGCGGAACGGGCGCGGCGCTTGTTCTCGGCGCAGCGGCGCGAGTGGTGGGCGGTCCGGTCGTCGATGGTCGTGCTGGAGGCGCGGTACCGGTCGGGGGAGCGGGGTGAGGCGCTGCTGCGGCGCGTACGTTCGGTGGCGCAGCGGTTGGATGTGCTGGGGGCTTCGGAGGCGTCGGCCGCGCATCTGCTGGCCGGGCGGTTGGCGTTGGACGTGGGGCGTGCCCGGGCCGCGGATCGGCAGTTGGAGCTGGCCGGGCGGCACAGCAAGGACGCGCCGCCGATCGCCCGGAGTGCGGCGTGGTTGGGGAAGGCGTTGCGGGCCGAGGCTCGCGGCGAGGTGCGATCGATGTTGTCGGCGTGTGCTCGTGGGCTCGATGCGTTGGACGAGCATCGGTTGACGATGGGGGCTACCGAGCTGCGGGCGTTGGCCACGGGGCAGGGCGCGGAGTTGGCCGGGTTGGCGTTGCGGGACGCGTTGCGGCGCGACGATCCGCGGCGGTTGTTGCTGTGGGGCGAGCGGTGGCGGGCGACGGCGCTCGGCGTACCACCTGTGCGGCCGTCCGACGACGAGCAGCTGGTGGGGGAGCTGGCGGCGTTGCGGGATGTCGTACGGCGGTTGGACGCGGCGCCGGATCCGTCACTGGACAAGGAACGCCGACGCCTGGAGAAAGCAGTCCGCGACCGAGCCCTCCGCGCCGCCGGCGGATCACTCGAACACACCAACCGCCTACAGCTTGACGAGCTGATCGAAGCGCTCGGCGAAACAGTCCTGATCGAACTGATAGAAATCGCCGGCACCCTCCACGCAGTAGTTGTAAAAGACGGCAAACTCACCCGCCACGAAGTAGGCCCCCTCACAACAGCCGCCCTCGAAGTAGAACGCTCAAGATTCCGCCTCCGCCGCCTCGCCCACGCCCGCCCACTTGGTGGGGAGGACAGCGGCCGGAGCGGCACCTCTCACACCTCCTTTCCGGGGCCTTCGCTGGACGTGCTCGGGAACCGATTGGGGGAGGCGATCCTGGGACCTGCGCGGACCCTGATCGGGGATCGGGATGTGGTGGTTGTGCCGCCGGGGCGGTTGCAGGCTTTGCCTTGGGGGATGGTGTTGGGGGATCGGGCGGTGAACGTGGTGCCTTCGGCGGCGGCTTGGTTGCGGGCGCGAGGGCTGCGGGCGCCGGGGGATCGGCGGGTGGTGCTGGTGCTGGGGCCGGGGTTGTCGGCGGGACGGACGGAAGTGATGCGGCTGGCCGAGCAGTACCCGGACGCGACTGTGCTCGCCAACGGCGACGCGACAGCCGAGAAAGTACTGCGTGCCCTCGACGGCGCGTGGATCGCGCACATCGCCGCGCACGGCACCTTCCGTTCCGACAGCCCGTTGTTCTCGTCGTTGCGGCTCGACGACGGACCACTGACCGTGTACGACTTCGAGCGGCTGCGCAGAGCCCCGTACCGGATGGTGCTCTCGAGCTGCGACTCCGGACTCGCGAAACCGGTCGGCGCGGACGAGCTGCTCGGGTTGAGCAGCAGCCTGATCCCACTCGGCGCGGCCGGCATCCTCGCGAGCGTCGTACCGGTCAACGACCCGGCCACCGCCCCGCTGATGCTCGCCCTCCACGAGAACCTGCGCGCCGGCCAGACCCTCGCACAAGCCTTCGCGACCGCCCGCCAGGAAGCCCGCGGCGACCCGGTCGCGGACGCGGCGGGCCGGTCGTTCGTCGCCCTCGGCGCTTGATGTATCACCAGTCGTCCGGAGCGCTCTGTACCAGTAAGAGAGCGGTCCGGTGAAAGGGGGACGGCATGCGGGACGACCCGACGGTCGTCGACCTGGTCGCCAGGGCCAGGGACGGCGAGAAGAGCGCATGGGACGAGCTGGTCGAGCGGTACGCGCCGCTGGTCTACTCGATCTGCCGGCGGTACCGGTTGGCGCAGCCTGACATCGACGACGTCGGGCAGAGCGTGTGGCTGCGGTTGGTCGAGCACCTGCCCGGCCTGCGCGAGCCGGCCGCGTTGCCGGGCTGGATCGCGACCACGACCCAGCGCGAGTGCTTCCGGCTGATCCGCGCGAGCAGTCGCGTCGAGCCGGTCGACCTGGCGGATTCGCCCGACGTACCCGAGCAGGCCGTCGCCGAGGAAGAGGTCCTCCGGCACGAACGCGGCACGATCCTGCGGACCGCGTTCGGCGAGCTGTCGCGGCGCTGCCAGCAGCTGCTGTCGTTGCTCATGCAGGACCCACCGGCGCCGTACGACGAGATCAGCCGGCGACTGGAACTACCGATCGGCAGCATCGGCCCGAACCGCGCGCGGTGCCTGGGCCGGCTCCGGCAGACCCCCGCACTGATGCGGCTGGCAGCAGACGGACCCGACGACGGAACAGGGAGGTGAGACCCGTGATGGACCCGGACTGGAACGACGACGAGAAGTTGATCGAGGCCTTGCGTGAGGCATTCGCCGCCACGGACGACGTACCGGCGGCGTTCGTCGAGGCCGGCAAGTCGGCGTTCGCGTGGCGCACGATCGACGCCGAGCTCGCGGCGCTCACCTACGACTCCGCGCTGGAACCGCTGGCGATCCGGTCCGAGAGCGCGATCCTGCGATCGCTCACCTTCGCCTCGGACAGCTGGACGGTCGAGCTGGAACTCACCCCGAACGCGATCCTCGGCCAACTCGACCCACCCGAGGTCGGCACCGTCACCGTCCGCGCCGACGGCGGCAAACTCGACCCCGGCCTCGCCGCCGACATCGACGAACTGGGCTTCTTCGTCCTCGGCCCCCCGCCGACCATTCCATACCGTTTGGTATGCACGACGCGGTCAGGCATGACGATCCTGACCGGCTGGATCACGCCCTAGTTCAAGCGGTCGTCTCGGTGCGTTGGGGGAGTTCGACGTGGGGGCGGGACTGCCAGAGTGCCCATTCGGCGCTGACGTCTCCGGCTGTGCGTAGCAGGAGGGGGAGGTGGTCGTGGAGGAGTGTGTCGACGCTGGTTTCGGCGGCGTGGACTGTCACGTTCATGGCGGCCCGGACGGTTCCGTTGCCGTCTCGCACCGGCGCGGCGACCGAGCGGACCCCGGGGGCGAGTTCCTCGTCGGCGAGGGCCCAACCGCGGGCCCGGATCTCGGTCAGCTCGTCGCGTAGCTGGTCGCGGGTGCGGCCGATGTACGGCGGGAGCCCGGCGCGGCTGGGCTGCGCCAGTACGTCGGCCAGTTCGTCGGGTGTGAGCGCCGACAGCAGTACCTTGCCCTGCGACGTCTGCACCGCCGGGAAGCGCGTCCCGATGTCGACGCGTAACGCGATCAGCTTCGGCACCGACACGCGGGCGACGTACACGATGTCCGACCCGTCGAGCTGCGCCATCGACGACGACTCGCCGGTTCGCGCGACCAGCGACTCGAGGTGCGGCTTCGCGATGTCCCACAGGCCGAGCGAACCGACGTATGCCATCCCGAGCGTGAGCACTTTCGGCGTCAGCTGGTACGCACCGCCGGCGGTGCGCACGAAACCGAGCTCCTCCAGCGTCAGCAGCAACCGGCGCGCCGTCGGCCGGGCGAGCCCGGCCGCGGTCGCGACCTCGGACAGCGACATCGTGCGGTGGCCCGCGTCGAAGCAGGCGAGCACGTCCAGCCCGCGAGCCAGCGACTCGACGAAATCCGGACCCGAGCCACGCCCTGCCATCTGTCCTCCTGTCGGCTAGTGACCTTCACCGAAGATGGTGCCACGTGCCTCGCGGGTCGAGTCGGACTTGTAGTCCGTGTACTGGTACGGGTTGTCCAGCACCTCGCCCGCCGGCAGCTCCGGATTCATCCCGCTCTTCCACGCCTCCTCGCCGAGCGCCGACCGCAGGTGCTCGACGGTCGCCTCGACCTCCCGCCGTACGGCAGCCAGGTCGCAACCGACCAACTGGTGGTCCTGCTTCACGATCCTGCCGTCGACGATCACCGTGTGGACGTCGCCGCGCTGCGCCTGGAACGCGACCTGTCCGTACGGGTTGATCAGCGGGAACGAAACCGGCGACGCGTCGTTCTTGATCAGGATCACGTCCGCCGTCTTGCCGACCTCCAGGCTGCCGAGGTCGTCGCGCCCGAGGGCCTTCGCGCCGCCGCGGGTGGCCCAGTCGACGACCTGCTCGGCGCGCAGATGGCTGTGCGTCACGGTGGCGCCCTTCATGTGCGCCTCGAGGTGTTCGCGGGCCCGGTCGGCGCCGAGGGTCGTACGCATCGCGCTGAACAGGTCGCCGCTCCACCACACACTGGTGTCCATCGAGAGTGAGACAGGGATGTTGTGCCGGCGAACCTGCCAGGTCGGCGGGTAGCCCTGGCCGGCGCTCTGTTCGGACTCGGTGGAGACCGAGATCGAGCCGCCGGTCGCGGCGATCCGCTGGTACGAGTCGGTGGTCAGCGTGGCCGCGTGCACGTAGATGTTCTTCGGCGTCATGAAGTCGTTCTCGTGCATGAGCTTGATGCCGTTGTCGTTGGTCGCACCCCAGACGCCCGCGTGCGTGGTGACGGCGAGGTCGAGCTCGCGGGCGACCTCGAACGCGGCCCGCTCCGGGAACGCCGGGTCGCCGGTGACGTCGAAGGCCAACTGCAGTCCGATCCGGTCGTCGTCGCGCAGTCGTTCGAGGAACGCCCGGACCGACGGGTCCGCGGACCACTCCCACGGGCCGGCCTGGATGTTGCCGTAGGCAAGTACGAACCGGCCGGGTACTGCTCGGAGCGCGTCCACCGCGGCCTCGGCGTGGTCGACGCTCTGCAGGCCGTGCGACCAGTCGACCGTCGTGGTGACGCCGGCCTCGAGCGACTCCCACGCCGACGTCAGGTTGCCGGCCCGGATGTCCTCGGGACGGAACGTCTTGCCGTGCTCGAGGTAGTACCAGACGAAGTACTGCGTGAGCGTCCAGTCGGCGCCGTACGCGCGCATCGCGGTCTGCCACATGTGCCGGTGGGTGTCGATCATCCCGGGCATCACGATCCCGCCGGACGCGTCGATGATCTGCGCGCCCTCGGGTACGTCGAGGTCCGGGCCGACGGCCGCGATCCGGTTGCCGGCAATCAGGACGTCGGCATCCTGCAGGACCGTGTGCCGGTCGTCCATCGTGAGCACGGTCCCGCCCTGCAACAGCACCGGCCGCCCGGCCGCCGGCGCGGAGCCGCCCTCCGGGCCCGGCGTTTGGTTCGTCGTCATGATCCCCTCCAGAGCTCTCCGGACATACGTCCGTATCACGGTCAACGGGGCGATGGAGCTCACTCTCTGCTCGCCGTGTGGTGCTGTCAAGGGCTCGGCGCGAGTGGTTGACATGCCTTCTTTGCCAGCTGAGACTGAGGCGGACAGATGTCCGCGAATGCGTGCGGGAGGCTCGAGTGACTGGTCCGTTGTCGGGGCTGCTGGTGGCCGACTTCTCGCGGATCCTGGCCGGTCCGTACGCGACCATGCTGCTTGCGGACCTCGGCGCGGACGTGATCAAGGTCGAGGCGCCGGCCGGTGACGACACCCGGTCCTGGCAGCCACCGGTCCGCGACGGCAGCTCGACGTACTACCTCGCGGTGAACCGGAACAAGCGGTCGATCGCACTGGATCTGAAGGACCCCGCGGACCTCGCGGCGGCGCAGGAGTTGGCGCGGCGAGCCGACGTACTGGTGGAGAACTTCCGGCCCGGTGGGCTGGCGCGGTTCGGGCTCGACTACGAGACCGTTGCCGAGGGCAACCCCGCGGTGATCTACGCGTCGATCAGCGGGTTCGGGTCCGGGCCGCGGGGGGCGGCACTACCTGGGTACGACCTGATCGTGCAGGCGATCTCCGGGTTGATGAGTCTGACCGGTGATCCGGACGGGGAACCGTTCCGGGCCGGGATCTCGGTGTTCGACGTGATGGCAGGCCTGCACGCGACGATCGGCGTACTGTCCGCGCTGCATGTGCGGGCGGAGAGCGGCCGCGGGCAGCACGTCGAGGTGAACCTCTTGTCGTCGGCGTTGTCCGGGCTGGTCAACCAGTCGAGCGCGTACGTCGCGGGCGGCGTCGTACCGCAGCGGATGGGGAACAGCCACCCGAGCCTGTTCCCGTACGAGCCGCTGCCCTGCGCGGACGGGGAGCTGATCATCACCGCCGGGAACAACGGGCAGTTCCGCAAGCTGGTGGAAGTACTCGGGGTGCCGGAGCTGGCCGACGATCCGCGGTTCGACCGGAACGAGAAACGTACCGCCAACCGGGACGAACTGCGCCCGCTGCTGGTGGAGCGGCTGCGGACACGTACCCGGATGGAGTGGTTCGCCGACATCATCGCGGCCGGCGTCCCGTGCGGTCCGATCAACACCGTCGACGGAGGCGTCGCGTTCGCCGAGGACATCGGCCTGGACCCGGTCGTCACGGTCGGCGGCATCCCCGGCATCCGCAACCCGATCACGTTCTCCGGCACCACCGCGTCGTACCGCCTACCCCCACCGTCCCTCGACGAACACGGCCCCGAGCTGAGGAAGTGGCTGACCAATGAGTGACATGCCGAGATTTCCGACGTCGTTGGGGACGTCGACGGCGGACGAGATCCGGCTGCTCGGGCAGGACTTGACGGCAGATCTGATGGGCAAGGTCGGCTTCGGTGAACTCGCCTTCTGGCTGGTCGCGATGCGCCGCCCGACGCCGTCCGAGACGCGGGTCTTCGAGGCGGTCCTGGTGGCTCTTGCCGACCACGGCTTCACGCCGACCGCGATCGCGGCACGCCTGACGTACTTGTCGGCGCCGGACTCACTGCAGGGCGCACTCGCGGCCGGCCTTCTCGGCGGAGGCTCCCGCTTCCTCGGGGTGACAGAAGACTGCGCAACCTTCCTCCACCAAGCCCTAACCACCCACCACCCCGACAGAACGGAGAACGCCGGGCTGCCGACAGAGGACGCCGGGCTGCCGATGGATGACGCCGGGTGGGACACCCTCGCGTTAGAGCTCGTCCAACAGTCCAAGGCCAACGGTACGTTCATCCCGGGGTTGGGGCATCCGGTGCACAAAGTAGAGGATCCTCGGACGCCTGTGCTGATTGGGATTGCCCGTGCGGAAGGGCTGGAAGGCCCACATCTGAAGCTGTTTCAAGCTGTCGGGCGAATGCACGAGCAGGTGTTGGGGCGCCGGCTTCCTCTGAATGGTGCAGGGGTGTGTGGGGCTGCGCTGGCTGATCTGGGGTTGCCTGTCGAGCTGTTGCGTGGGTTTGCGTTGTTGGCCCGTGCGGCGGGGTTGCTCGGGCAGCTCGCTGAGGAGCGGCGGCGGCCGATCGGTATGGACGCCTACCTGACCATCGACCGCAACGCCGAGTACGTCGAACCCTAAGGAGCACCAGATGGCCACAGTCGCCGCGGTGATCGCCTCCACCCACCACCCGTTCTACTACCGCGCGAGCACCGCGACCGGTGCAGACCGGCCGCCGTTCGCCGACGAGTGGGTCGCGAAGATCACCGCGTTCCGGGAGACCCTGACGAAGGCCCGCCCCGACATCCTGGTGATGGTCGGCAGCGACCACTTCCACCAGTTGTGGCTGGACAACATGCCGCAGTTCCTCGTCGGCAAGGCGCCGTACTTCGACGCCAACTGGTACAACGAGGAACGCGAGTTCGGCTTGCCCCGGATGCGTCTGGCGGGCGACGAACAGCTGGCGTCACACATCCTCCGCAACGGCCTGGACGCCGGGTTCGATCTTGCCTTCAGCAACGAACTGCGGATCGACCACAGCATCACCTGCCCGATCATCACGCTCCGCCCGGACGCGGACCTGCCGATCGTGCCGATCTACACCAACATCTTCGCCCCGCCGCTGCCCCGCCCGGGCCGGTTCGTCGAACTCGGCCGGACGATCCGGCAGTTGGTCGAGTCGTGGCCGACCGACCAGCGGGTCGCGATCATCGGCACCGGGCACCTGTCGCTGGAGCTCGGCGGGCCGCGGCAGTTCGGCGCGCACGGGCCGGACCCGGAGTTCGACCGCAAGGCCGTCGACTGGATCGCGAGCGGGGACATCGAGGGCTGTCTGTCCGAAGTGACGCTGGACAGCCTGCATCTGCCCGGCAACGCGACCCACGGGTTCATGGACTTCATGCTGATGATGGGCGTCGCGGGCGCCGGCGCGAAGGCGGATCACGTGGACTCGCTCGACCTGTTCCACACCATGGAGGCGTACTTCACCTGGTACCCGAACGGAGTGCCCGCATGAGCAGGTACCTGCTGAACAAGTTTCTGTACACGGTCGACCGGGACCCGGAGTTGGTCGAGCGCTACCGAGAGGACCCGGGAGCGACGGTGACGTGGTGGGAGGCGGAGGTCGCGAACCAGCTCCTCAACTGTGCCGTCCCGGAGAAGTCCACGTGGCAGTCGTTCACCGAAGCGGAGCGCAAAGCGTTGCGCGAACAGGACCACGTGGCGCTGTTCGACTTGGGCGCGCATCCGTTTCTCACGCTGACGCTGTTCATCGCGATGTTCGAACGGGACAACGGGCCGCTCGAGTACCAGAAGGCGTACGGACGGGCGCTGCAGACGCACTCGTTACCCTATCCGGACATCGCCACCTGAGGAGGACGCGTGCGCGCCGCAGTACTGCACACCCACGGTGAACCGCCGACGCACACGGATCATCCCGATCCGGTTGCGGGCGAGGGCCGCTCGATCGTGCGCGTGACGGCGGCGCCGATCGTGCCGCTGGACCTGTTGTGCGCTTCCGGTACGTCGTACTTCGGCGCTCCGGTGCTGCCGTACGTACCCGGTGTGCAAGGCGTCGGCGTGGTGGAGGAGTCCGCGACGGTCGCGCCCGGTACGCGGGTGTTCTTCGCGACCTCCGCCGGGATGGCTCCTGGAGATGGCAGCTTGGCCGAGCGGGCCGCCGTACCGGATGAGGATCTGGTGGTTCTGAAGGCAGCAGCAGACGATGCGACCGTGGCGGCGATCGGGTTGTCGGGGGTCGCGGGGTGGATGACGCTCACCTGGCGGGCCGGGATGCGGAGCGGGGAGCAGGTGCTGGTGCTCGGCGGCGGTGGTGCGGTCGGGCAGGTCGCGATCGGGGCGGCGCAGGTGCTCGGGGCGTCGCGGGTGGTGGCCGTCGTACGGTCGGCTGCTTCGCGGGAGCGGGCGCTCGCGGCCGGCGCCGACGAAGTAGTTGCCTTGAGCGACGATGTGGACGAGTTGACGGCACGGCTAGGGGAGCCGGCGTACGACGTGGTGATCGACCCGGTGTTCGGGGTGGCGGCGACGGCTGCTTCGCGCGTACTGGCGCCGGGTGGTCGACTGGTGAACCTCGGCGGGTCGTCGGGCGACGAGGCGGCGTTCTCGTCGGCCGTACTGCGGAGCAAGTCCGCGAGCGTACTCGGCTACACGAACAACGCGCTGACCGCGGCGCAGCGCCGCGACGCGTTGACCGCCGTACTCCAGCACGCCACGACCGGAGCCATCCGAGTGGCCCACGAGACCGTCACGCTCGCGCACGTGACGGACGCATGGACCCGGCAGGCGACCGGCGCCGGCTCCGGTCGCCTCGTCCTTACCTTCGACTGAGCCGCGCCAGTTTGCCTGGCCAACCCGGCAATTTGCCTGGCAGACCCACCAAATGTGGGGTTCGTGCTGGAGGTGTGGGCGGTTGGAGTTGTGGTGATGCAGCGTGCAGTTCGACAGGATGTGTCGACTGCTGAGGTAGTGCACCTGAGCGTGACTGGCTTCGCGTGTACACCGTCCCGCGGGTGTACTACCTGTCGATCTTGCACAGCAAGGTGATCCGGAAGAACCCAATTTGATGGGTAGACCCATCTGGTGCCGGGTTCCCCACCCCGGCTGTGGCTCCGGAACCCTGGATTTGGTGGGTCTGCCAGGCAAATGCTTCCGGGGATTCGGCTTGGATCAGCGGAGGTTGGTGATCAGGCCGTAGGTTTCGGCTTCCTCGGCGGAGAGGATGCGGCCGGCGCTGAGGTCCTCGGCCACCTCGTCATCGGTGCGGCCGGTGGCCTGGGTGATGAGGTCCCGGAGGCGGCCGACTTCGCGTTCGTGCTGGGAGACGAGAGCGGCGAGCTCGTCAGCGGTTCCGTTCGCGGTGAACGGCGGGACCGACAGCGTGAACGTCGTATGCCGGTGGGCCTCACGTTTCGCGGCTGCCGCGAGTACAGCCACCGCCGGACCGCGAACGGTGCCACGGGCAACAACCTCGACGGGTGAGCTCACCAGGTCCATCGCGGCCGCTACCGAGAGCGCTGCCTCCAGCTCCGAGTCCGTCGACGACAGGTGGAGCTTGATCGGGTCGTTGCTGCTGGCATCCAGTAACAGCAGTTGCGCCGCCACATGATTGGCCAGTCCATCATCCAGCCGCCCGCCGATCAGCACCACCCGCTCGGCCAGCAACCGATCAGCCACCTCCCGCTCCACAGAAACCGAAACCGGCTCGTACCATGCAGGCAAGATCGGCTGCGGCGCAGGCGCCTCCGGGCTCGGCGGAGCACCAGGAACTCCCGGCCGAGGACCCGGCACCCCCGGCCACGGCCGCCCGGGCACATCACCCCGCGTTGACCTCGGTCCTGGGGAAGCGGGGCCTAGGGGCGGCAGTGGGGCGATCCGCTGTTCGACGTACATCATGTCCTCCTTCGACATGCTCCAGCCTGGGGGAGTGAGCTGGTGAGGAGAAGGGTGTTCCGCTGTCAGCAGACGGAGATGGCGGTGAGGAGCCTGTTCCAGAAGGCTTCGCGGTCGAGGGCAACCGCGATACGGGCGTTGGGCGAGCGGCCGGTGTAACCGTCGAGGTCGACGACCGTGGCACCGGCGGTCCACTGACCGGCTGTTTCGATCACCAGGTTGGCGTCGACGCACGCGACGATTGCGGGGTCGATGACTCGGGCTACCGCGACCGGATCATGCAGGGGTGGGAATTCGAAGCCGAACAACCGCGTGTACGTCGACGCGAAGAACGTCATCCACTCGGCGCAGATCCCGGCCAGCGGTGTGCCGATCCGGGCCAGGCGTTCGAGGACGTCGGGCGTGACCAGCGCCCGGTGGGTGACGTTCAGGCCGCACATCGTGAACGGGATGCCGGAGCGGACGACCAGGTCCGCCGCCTCCGGATCGACGTACGCGTTCGCCTCGGCCAGTGGGGCGATGTTGCCGCGGTCCGTCGAACCACCCATCCACACGATCTCGGTGATGTTGGCGGCTGCCTCCGGCGACTCGGTGATCAGCCGCGCGATGTTCGTCAGCGCTCCGGTGGCTACGACAGTTGCCGGAGTACGCAGTACGTCGGCCAGCAGTTCCTGCGCCGGCAGCTCGGACTCCGGCACCGACGGCGAGCCGGTGAACGTCGGCCCGTCCAGCCCCGTCCCCCCGTGTACGTCGTCGGCGATCCGGAGCGGGCGGACCAGCGGCCGGTCGGCGCCGCGTGCCACCGGGACCGACGTGACGCCGGCCAGCGACAGCACCCGGCGCGCGTTCAGTGTGCACTTGTCGACGGTCTGATTCCCGGCGACTGTGGTGACGGCCCGGAGGGAGACCGCGGGATCGGCGACGGCCAGGAGGATCGCCAGAGCGTCGTCGTGGCCGGGGTCGCAGTCGAGGATCAGTGGCGTGGCCATGTGTCAATCTACTGTGTGCGGGTTGCGAAAGGTCCTATGTTTGACTCCATGAGCGAGAAGGAACCGCCGGTCAAGGACCAGGCCTCCGAGCCGAGCGGCGCCGACCAGAACGGCGACCGGAAGGACGACCGGCCCCGCCCGCCGCACAAACCGTGGCGCACCGAGGGCCTGCCGGCCGGGCACGGGGACGACGACAAGCCGCGTCGGCCGCGTTGGTGGAAGTGGGCGGCGTGGATCATCGGTGGCTACCTGGTGCTGTTCCTGCTCACCACGATGCAGGACCAGTTGGCCGGCGGCGAGCAGACGGTTGCGTACACCGACTTCACCGCGCAGGTGCAGAAGCAGAACGTGGCCGAGATCTTCTCCCGCGGCGACACCATCGAGGGCCGGTTGAAGCAGGCCGCCGAGGTGCCGGGCAAGTCCGGCCAGACGTACACGAAGTTCACCACCGAGCGGCCGACGTTCGCGAACGACAACCTGTACGGCGACCTGCAGAAGGGCGGTGCCACGGTCCGGGCCACCCCGGTGGTCGCGCAACGTGGCGTGCTGCTGAACCTGCTGATCTCGCTCGGCCCGTTCATCCTGATCGCGGCGTTCTACTTCTGGCTGTTCCGGCGCAGCCGCGCCGGTGGCGGGATCGGCGGGTTGCTCGGCGGCGGCGGTCAGCAGAAGAAGCCGATCGATCCGAGTACGGTCCGGGTGACGTTCGCGGACGTGGCCGGGATCGACGAGGTCGAGGCCGAGATCGAAGAGGTCGTCGACTACCTGAAGGATCCAGGCAAGTACCGGCGGCTCGGGGCGCGCGCTCCGAAGGGCGTGCTGCTGGCCGGCGCACCCGGTACCGGCAAGACCCTGCTGGCCCGGGCGACCGCGGGTGAGGCCGGCGTACCGTTCTTCTCCGCGAGCGCGTCGGAGTTCATCGAGATGATCGTGGGTGTCGGCGCGAGCCGGGTGCGGGAGCTGTTCGGCGAGGCGCGGAAGGTGGCGCCGGCGATCATCTTCATCGACGAGATCGACACCATCGGCCGGGCCCGGGGCGGTGCGCGGTCGGTCGGCGGGCACGACGAGGGCGAGCAGACGCTGAACCAGATCCTCACCGAGATGGACGGCTTCTCCGGTACCGAAGGGGTCGTCGTACTCGCCGCCACCAACCGGGCCGACGTACTCGACCCGGCCCTGCTTCGCCCCGGCCGCTTCGACCGGACGATCACCGTGCACGCGCCCGACCAGCCTGGACGCGAGGCGATCCTCAAGGTGCACGCCCGCGGCAAGCCGCTCGCACCCGACGCCGACCTGGCCGCGCTGTCGCGGTCCACACCGGGCATGACCGGGGCCGACCTCGCCAACCTGCTGAACGAGGCGGCCCTCGCGGCGGCCCGGCAGGGCGAGTCGCAGATCACCATGCGGGACCTCACCGACGCGCTCGAGAAAGTCCAGCTCGGTACGGCGCGCAACGTCGTGATGCCGGAGGAGGAGCGCCGGCGGACTGCGTACCACGAAGGCGGTCACGCGCTCCTCGGCATGATCCAGAAGGGCGCGGACCCGGTCCGGAAGGTCTCGATCATCCCGCGCGGGCGGGCGCTCGGCGTGACGCTGTCGACGCCCGAGTCCGACCGGTACGGGTACGACGTGGAGTACCTGCGAGGCCGGATCATCGGTGCGCTCGGTGGGATGGCGGCCGAGCAGGAGGTGCTCGGCGTCGTCACCACCGGCGCGGAGAGCGACCTGGAGACCGCGACCCGGATCGCCCGCTCGATGGTCGGCCGCTGGGGCATGTCCGAGGCGATCGGCCCGGTGTCGGTGCTGCCGGCCGAAGGTGACGCCCGGACGGCGGGGGTGTCGGACGAGCTGCTGAACACGGTCGACGAAGAGGTACGCCGGCTCATCGAGCAGTGCTACGCCGAAGCACGCCGGCTGCTCCGAGAGAACCGTCCGAAGCTCGACTCGATCGCGGAGCAGCTCCTCGAACACGAGACCCTGGACGAAGCCGACGCCTACGCGGCAGCCGGCATCGCCCGAGTGGCGCGCGTACCCGAGCCCCAGGCGGCCCGGGTCGACGGCAGCGCTAGCCGATAGTCACCGTTTGTTGTAGATCGTTGTAACCGGTGGCCGGCTGCCAGGTTCCGTTGTTCGCGAAACGTACGGCGTACACCGCGTTGTATGTCTCGCTCGAACCTGGTAGCCGGCCCTGGCCCTGGAGCTTCGGATCGGCCACGTTGAGCAGCACGTGGTACTGGCCTGGTACTGGGGGAGCGTTCACTGTCCAGTTCAGGGAGATCGGGGTGCCGGGGCCCCAGCGGCGGGGGTCGGCGGGGACGTTGTACTTGAAGGTGTGTTTGCTGTTCTGGAAGATCAGCTGCACCTGGCGCGGGTTGTAGGGCGCTGCCCAACCGTCGTTCCGGAGCTGCACGTTGACCTTCACCGTCCCGCGCTGCGCCGACACCGTGGACTGCGTGAGTGCGAACCGGTAGCCGAGCTTCTGCTTGGCGATCTCGATGTTCGAACCCCAGCTCGCCAGCACGTCCGGGTGGTACTCGATGTTCAGGAACGAGAAGTGCAGCCGCGCCATCTCCGCCGACGCGGACGGCCACTCCGACCGCGGCGGGTTCACCCCACACGTCTCGCCACCCTCGGGCACGTAATTGGTGTCCTGGGCAACGAAGTCCTTGTCCAGCTCGATCGGGTCGCTCAGGTACGTACCGTAGTCGTCGGGACTCGCGAGGAAGCAGTCGTTGTGCTGCCCGATCCGCGCTACCGCGGACCCGTCGTACGCCTGCGCCGCGGTCAGACCACCAGCGGTCCCGGTCGGTAGGCCGTACATCCGTTGCTTCATGTACGGCGTCCGTACCTGGACCATCTTGTCCTTCGGCAGCGCCTGGAGCAGCGCGTCGATGACCGCCTTGCGGTCCGCCCAGTTCTGGTTCGAGACCTGGCTCGGGTCGGCCGGGTCGGAGAAGTAGTCGGTGTAGTAGCCCTCGCCCCAGAGCCCGACGAACCCGGATTGGACGACCGCGATCATGTCGGAGTTCGCCCGCAGGATCGGCGTCAGCTGCTTGATCTGCTTGACGACACGCGACACCGGAGCATCGCCGTACGGCGTGGGCGGCGGCCAGCCGTCGCCTGGCAGCGCGTACGCGAACCGGACGATCATCTTCACGCCGGCGGCGCGTGCGGTGTCGAAGTCGGCCTGCATCAGGTCGAGGTAGTGCTTGTCGATCACGTCCTGCTTGCTGAACTTCTCCAGGTAGAACAGGCGGAGGATCTGGGTGATGTGCTCCTGGGTGCGGAAGTTGCGCAGCTTGGTGACGTCCAACGGGACGTACCCGGAATTGTTCGCGTAGTAGTGCGTCTCGGCGTGGTGGTAGAAGCCGCGTTCCTGGTTGGCGATCACCTCGTCGTTCGTCGTGTAGGTGACCGTCGTCGCGGGTGCTGCGTCGTGGGCCATCGCTGCTTGGGCCGGCAGCAGCAGGCCGAAGGCTGTGAGCGCTGTGGCAAGCCGTCTCATGATGCTTCCTCTCGCTGGCGGGCGATGGGATAATCATGGAGTCCAGGGAAATTATGTCAAGGCCTGAGTCCGCTGGTGATGGTCGCGTCCACCTCGTCCAGCGCCAGCCGGACCGCTCCGAGTGCCACCCCTTCGTCCGCGAACGCCGATACCCGGATCTCGGGTGTTCGCAGACACCAGCGGTCCAGCTCCCGCCGCAACGGCTCCACCATCACGTCCGCCGACCGCGAGAACCCACCTCCGATCACCACGAGCTGCGGATCCAGCGTGAGCACCAACGCGGACGCACCGACGGCCAGGTCTCGTACGTACGCCTCGACAGCTCCCTGCGCGCTCTCGTCCCCACCCCGAGCAGCCACAAACACCCGTTCAAACCCATCACCCGAATCACCTACCTGGCTGCTACTGAGCCAGGTTTCGAGGTGGGTTGGGGCCTGGAGCCAGCCGGCTGCGGGTAAGGCGCCTATTTCGCCGGACCAGTTGGCGAAGCCTCGGTGGAGTTTGCCGTCGATGATCAGGCCGGCGCCGGTGCGCAGGCCGGCCAGGAGGAAGACGACATCCTTGGCGTAGCGCGCAACTCCGCGCCACGTTTCGGCCAGTGCGGCGAGCTTGCAGTCGTTCTCCACGCGCACCGGTCCTGCGACCAGACGCCGTACGTGCGCCGCCAGATCCACCCCGGTCCACTCCGGCAACGAGTCCGACAGCATCACCTTCCCGCTGCCGTCCACCAGTCCGGTAGATGCGACGCCGGTCGCCCAGATCTCCCCGGCACCAGCGACGGCCTTATCGACACACCGGTCCACCGCCGCGAGCCGCTCGCGGCGGCCGGCGTCGGCAGGTACGTCGACGCGGGCCTGGTGGAGGACCTCGCCGTCCAGGTCGGTCACCAACGCGAGCACCTTGTGGCCGCCGACGTCGATCCCGAGCAGCCGGCCGGCGCCGGCGTTGAAGCGATAGCGCCGGGCGGGGCGGCCGACCGAGCCGGAGGCGGGTGCCACCTCGGCCAGCCAGCCGCGGCCGAGCAGGTCTCGAGCCACGTCCTCGGTCGAAGCGCGCGACAGACCTGTTCGTTTCGACAGTTCGGTGAGCGTCAGCGGCTGGCCGCCGCGCAGTTCCCGCAGTACGGCGGTCGCGTTCAGTTGGCGCAACCGCGACAGATCCCCGCCGGCCGGCTCCTCGCTCATCCGCGACTCCTAATCCTGGACTCCTGGATAACTATAAGCATCCGGACTGCGCGCGGGTCTCACCGTGTGAACGCCCCGGGAAGAAGTCTGTTGCGGACTCCTGACAACGTTGTACCGTGATCAGCCGACGGTCGATCAGAAACGTTTCCGCAGGTTTCCACTGAGGAGGACCAGCGTGTCCAATCCACTGAAGATCGCGACGCTCAGCTTCTGGCACGTTCATGCCGGCGACTACTCGAAACAGGCCCAGGCGCATCCCGGGACGGAGCTCGTGGCCGTCTGGGACGACGACGCCGAGCGCGGCCGCGAAGGCGCCGAGCGGTTCGGCGCCGAGTACGTCGACGACCTGGACGCGCTGCTGGCGCGCGACGATCTCGACGGCGTGGTGATCACGACGCCGACCGATGTCCACCGCGACGTGATGGTCCAGGCTGCCCAGGCGGGCAAGCACATCTTCACCGAGAAGGTACTCGCGCCGACGGTCGCCGAGGCCGAGGAGATCGTCGCCGCCACCGACGCCGCCGGGGTGAAGCTGATCGTCTCGCTGCCCAGGCTGTACCACGGCTACACGACCGCGATCCGCGAAGTGCTCGACAAAGGCACGCTCGGTACGTTGACGTACGGCCGGGTCCGGCTGTCGCACGACGGCGCGATCGGGCGCGACGGCAAGGAGGGCTGGCTGCCGCAGCGGTTCTTCGAGCCGAAGGCCGCGATCGGCGGCGCGCTCACGGACCTCGGCTGCCATCCGGTGTACCTGACCCAGCTCTTCCTCGGCGCGACGCCCGAGACGGTGAGCGCGACCTACCGTTCGGTGGCCGGGCGCGGGCTGGAGGACAACGCTGTCGTCGTCGCCGGGTACGGCGACCAGCGGATCGGGGTGATCGAGGCCGGGTTCGCGAGCAACAACCCGTTCACGATCGAGCTGTTCGGTACCGAGGGGACGCTGACGTACACGGACGCGGGGAACGTACTCCTGGTGAACGGCGAGCAGGTCGACGTACCTGACCACTCGCCGGATGCGTTCGCGCAGTGGGTTTCGCACATCAACGACGGCACGCGGGCGGACGACAACATCGCGCGCGCCGTCGAGCTGACGCGTCTGGTGGTGGCGGCGAATGCTGCGGCCGAGTCCAACCGAGTGATTTCCTACAGCTGATCGGGGAGTGGCGCATGATCAAGGTTGGGCTGATCGGGGCGGGTGGGATTGCCTCGGCGCATATCAAGGGGTATCGGGCGCACTCCGGCAAGATCGGGGTGACGGCTGTCGCGGATGCGGTGGAGGAGACCGCCAAGACGCGTGGCGAGGAGCTGGGTGCGGCCGCGTACACGGACTACAACGAGATGCTGGCGAACGAGGAGTTGGATGCGGTCGACATCTGTCTGCCGCACCACCTGCACCGGGACGCGATCGTCGCCGCGGCGCAGGCCGGTAAGCACATCCTCTGCGAGAAGCCGCTGTGCCTGTCCGCCGAGGAGGCAGCGGAGGTTCGCAAAGCGGTGACCGAGAACGGCGTGACGCTGATGTGTGCGCACAACCAGCTGTTCATGCCGGCGGTCGCCAAGGCGCGGGAGCTGTTGCAGGGCGGCACGATCGGCACCGTCTACGAGGTACGGACGACCGACAGCTTCTACAACGACTTCGACCCGAGCTCCATGGGCTGGCGGGCGAGCAGCAAGACAAGTGGTGGTGGCGAGCTCATCGACACCGGGTACCACCCCACTTATCTGATGCTGCACCTGGCCGGCGGGATGCCGGTCGAGGCGACCGCGATGCTCTCCACGCACCGGTTGAAGTTCATGGAGGGCGAGGACTCCGCGCAGGTACTGATCAGGTTCGACAACGGAGTCGTCGGGCAACTCGTGACCAGCTGGGCCTACCAGCCGGCCGAGTCGACCGAGCGGTTCTCCGCCGTCGGCGAGCTGGGCGCGTTGACCAGCGACGGTACGACGCTGACGTACCGGCTGCGGTCCGGCGAGACCGAGACCTTCGAGTTCGAGCCGGTCGACACGTTCGTCGCCGAGATCGGGCACTTCGCCGACTCCCTCGACGGCAAGCAGCGCCCGCTGCACACCGAGGAAGAAGGGATCGCCGTCCTCGGCATCCTGCTGGCCGCGTACGAGGGCTCGAAGTCGAAGACCATCGCGCCGGTGCTGAAGGTCTAGTTCTCCTTGAAGTAGAAGCCTTCCGCGAGGTCGGCGAGCAGGTCGGGGTGAGTGGGCTGCCAGTCGAGCAGCTCACTCGTCCGGGCCGCGGACGTGGGGTTGTCCATCACCGCGAACCGGCTCAGGAAGCCGATGTACTCCGCCGCCTCGTCCGGCGTGACCGAACGAGCCGGCAGGTCGAGCCCGCGGCCGATGGCCGCCGCGATCGTCCGGAACTCGATCCCTTCGTCCTGGACCGCGTGCAGCCGGCTGCCGGCCGGCGCCGATTCCAGCGCGAGGCGGTACGCGCGGGCCGCGTCGAGCGTGTGCACCGACGGCCAGCGGTTGGTGCCGTCGCCGACGTACGCGGCGAATCCGTTGCGCCGGGCGAACGAGATCAGCGACGGGGCGAACCCGTGCAGGTCGAGCCGGCTGTGGGTGATCGCCGGCAGTCGCAGGACCGACGTACGGACGCCCTTGCCGGCCAGCTCGACGACGTAGTTCTCGGCGTCGATGCGGTAGCCGCCGTTCGGGTCGTAGTCCGCCTCGGTCGCGACCCGGTCGTGCACGATGCCGGCGAGCATGCCGGTGCCCGACGTACTGACCAGTGGCTTGTCGGTGCCGGCCAGGGCGTCGCCGATCGCCTGCAGTGCGGCGAGGTCGGACTCGGCCGCGCCGGCCAGGTCGCCGACCATCATCGCGTCGTGGCGGAACGCGAGGTGCACGACGCCGTCCGCAGCCGCGGCGGCCGCGCGCAGGCGGTCGAGGTCGTGCAGGTCGCCGCGGACCACTTCGGCGCCCCAGTCGGTGAGCCGCTTGGCCGACTCGTCGGAGCGGGCCAGGCCGAGCACCTGGTGGCCGTTGTGCAGGAGCTCCGGGACCAGCGCCGAGCCGACGTGTCCGGACGCTCCGGTGATGAAGACGCGCATCAGAGATTCCTTCCGAGTGATGTCATTGACTGACATCAGTGATGCTACACCCTGATGTCATTCGATGACATCGGTTAGGATCGACCTCATGGGACGGTGGGAACCGGACGCGGCGGGACGGCTGCGGGAGGCCGCGATGGCGCTGTACGCCGAGCGCGGGTACGACGGCACGACCGTCGCCGAGATCGCCGACCGTGCCGGAGTCACCGCGCGGACGTTCTTCCGGCACTTCGCCGACAAGCGCGAGGTGCTGTTCGCCGGGTCCGAGTTGCTCCAGGAGCAGATGGTCGCGGCGCTCGCGGCCGCGCCGGCGGACGCGACGCCGATGGAGGCGATGACGACCGCGGTGCTCTCGTCGGCCGCGTTCTTCGACGACATCCGCCGCGACTACTCACGCCGTCGCGCCGCGGTGATCAGTTCGACCCCGGAGCTGCTGGAACGCGAGCTGATCAAGATGGCCAAGCTCACGACCGCACTGAGTCAGGGTCTGCTCGACCGTGGTGTCGCGCCGGACGTGGCCGCGCTGGCGGCCGAGACCGGTGTCGCGGTCTTCCGAGTGTCGTTCGAGCGCTGGATCGCCGCGGCGGACGACGTGCCGATCGTGGACGTCATTCAGTCGACGCTGAAGAATCTCGCCGCGCTCACTGCCTAGCGTTCCAGGCGGCGACGACCGCGACACAGGTCGCCGCCATCAGCGCGAGGTCCGCGACCGCTCCGATCGCCGGCGTGACGAGCGGCAGCAGGAGCAGCGTCGCGACGCCGGCGAGCGCGGTTCCGAAGTGAGAGGGCGCCGCGAGCGAGTGGTGGATGACCCACAGGAGCCCGATGAAGCACGCGGCCGGTACGGCGACCGCGTAGCTCGCGCCGGTAGGGGAGAGCCGCAGGTCCCGCCCGGTCTGCTCGACCGCGACCTCCAGCCCGGCCCCGAGTGCGGCGAGCGAAGCGAACAGGCCGTAGTGGACGTAGCCCCAGCGGTACGAGCGGTCGCGGCGGTCCTCGAGCCGCGGGCCGGCCGGATGCAGGAAGTACAGCCACCAGAGCGCGAACAGGATGACCAGTCCGCACCCCGCGACCGCGAACAGTTCGGCTCCGGCCTGCGAGACGGCCCGCCGTACGGCGTTGGACGCGGCCAGCACCGCCTCGCCGAGCAGGATGATCGTGAACAGCCCGTACCGCTCAGCGATGTGATGCGGGTGCCAGGTCGTCGTCCAGTGCCGCTCGGCCCAGCGCGGCACCGACAACTCGAGTACTGCGAGCGCGACGAATGCTGCGAGCAGTACTCCCTGGGACGCGCCGGCGTCGGCGAGGAACAGCCGGCCGAACCACCCGACCTGCAACGCCCCGATTCCGACCGCGTACCGGAACGCTGTCCGACGAGACGCCGGATCCTCGATGCCCGCGCGCAGCCAGAGCGAGATCAGCCCGAGCCGCATCACCAGATAACCGCAGGTCATCAGCAGGTAGTCGCCGTGGTCCGCGGCGGCCGGGACGCCCGCGGCGAGCAGCAGTACGCCGGCCATCTGGACCATGGTGAGGAGCCGGTACGTGACGTCGTCGGTGTCGTACGACGAGGCGAACCAGGTGAAGTTCATCCACGCCCACCAGATCGCGAAGAACACCTGCAGGAACGGCAGTACCCCGGCGTGACCGGCGGAGATCGTGTGCGCGAACTGTTCGGTGACCGCGGCGACCGCGACCACGAAGGTCAGGTCGAACAGCAGTTCCAGCTGGCTGGAGACCCGGTGCGGCTCGTCGATCGGGCGCGCCGACATCCGTACGCGGATCCGGACGGTGGGCACAGGTCGTTCCTTTCGCAGGCGTCACTGATACAGACCGGACAGCAGGCCCGGATGTGACTCGTCACAACTCGACGGGCTGCCCTGTCTTACCTGTGACAGCTCAAACAAGCGAAGGGGATCAGTGATGAAGATCGTCGTGATCGGCGGCACCGGTCTGATCGGTACGAAGCTGGTGGCGAAGCTCACCGAGCACGGGCATGAGGCGGTGCCGGCCGCGCCGAACACCGGCGTCAACACGATCACCGGCGAGGGACTGGCGGACGTGCTGAAGGGCGCCGACGTGGTGGTCGACGTGGCCAACTCGCCGTCGTTCGAGGCCGGGCCGGTGATGGAGTTCTTCAGGACGTCGACGGCGAACGTGCTCGCGGCCGAGCAGGAAGCCGGCGTCGGGCACCACGTCGGCATCTCGATCGTCGGCACCGAGCGGCTGGCCGACAACGCCTACTTCGCCGCGAAGATCGCGCAGGAGGACCTGATCAAGGCCTCCGGTCGCCCGTACTCGCTGGTGCACGCGACCCAGTTCATGGAGTTCGTCGCGGCGATCGCCGACGAGGGCACCTGGGACGACGGCAAGGTGCACATCGCGCCGGTGGCGTGGGCGCCGATCGCGGCCGAGGACGTCGCGAAGAACCTCGCCCGGGTCGCCGTCGGCGCGCCGCTGAACGCGCGGATCGACATCGCCGGGCCGGACGAGTACCGGATGGACGAGTTCTTCCGGAAGGCGCTGGCACAGCGCGGCGACACCCGCGAGGTGGTCGGGGACGTCCACGCCAAGTACTTCGGCTCCGAGCTCACCGAGCGCAGCCTGGTCCCGATCGGCGAGGCCACGCTGGGCGAGCTGCACTACGACGACTGGTACGCGGCCCAATGACCGGCCCTGAGAACGAGTTCCTCCGCGAGCTCGAGGTAGAGGTCGAGGACGACATCCAGCTGGACGCCTCCGCGGTCCCGCCCGAGGAGGAGTCGCCGGCCGAGTGGCTCCTGGACCCGTACGAGGCTCAGGTCGAGTCGGCGGACCTGAACAGTCTGCACGGCGCGATCGAGGCGCTGGAGCCGTATCGTCACAGTGATGACTGATCTCGACGACGCGGTCGCGGTCTTCAACCAGGTGCGGCCGCGCCTGATGGGGATCGCGTACCGGATGCTGGGCAGCCACGCCGAGGCCGAGGACCTGGTCCAGGAGGTGTGGCTGCGCTGGCAGGCCGCGGACCGCAGTACGGTCCAGAGCCCGGTGGCGTACCTCTCGACAGCGGTGACCAGGCTCGCGATCAACGCGAGCCAGTCCGCGCGCGCCCGGCGCGAGACGTACATCGGGCCGTGGCTGCCGGAGCCGGTCGACACCAGCGCCGACCCGTACCTCGGTGCCGAGCACGGGGAGGCGCTGAGTTTCGCGGTCCTGCTCGTACTCGAGCGGCTGACGCCGACCGAGCGGGCCGCGTACATCCTGCGCGAGGCGTTCGACTACCCGTACGACGAGCTCGCGGTCGTGCTGCAGTCGACCGCGCCCGCCGTCCGGCAGCTGGTCAGCCGGGCCCGGAAGCGGATCCGCGCGGAAGGCCGTACGGAGGTGTCCGGCACGCAGCAGAAGAAGTTGCTGACGGCCTTCATCGCGGCGGCCCGGGCGGGCGACCTGGGCGCGCTCCAGGAGTTGCTGGCCGCGGACGCGATCAGCTACTCCGACGGCAACGGCGCGCGGCAGGTGTCGAAGTTCCCCGTCGTCGGCCGGGAGCGGGTCGCGAAGTTTCACCGGGCGTTCGCGTCGCACTTCTGGACCGGGGTCGAGGTGGAGTTCGGTACGGCGAACGGCGGCCCGGCCGCGTTCCTCTCGCGCGACGGCAGGCTGTTCGCGGTCTGCACCGTGATCGCGACGGCCGACGGGATCAACGACGTGCTGTGGCAGCTGAACGGCGCCAAGCTCGGCGCGATCGCCTGAGCGGGAGGTGGCTGTGTTCAGGGGTGATCATGCCGTCGTCCATCGGTTCGCGACCGCGTGCCGGGCCGGCAGCAGCGCGGCGATCCGGAGTCTGCTCGCGGCCGAGGTGACAGCGGTCAGCGACGGCGGCGGGCAGGTCGCGGCCGCGATGGAGCCGGTCCACGGGCCGGTGCAGGTCGCTCGGTGCCTGTCCGAGCTGCTGCAGCCGGAACTGGCGCTGACGGTCGAGGCGGTGAACGGCGAGCCCGGCGTGGTCCTGCGGTCCGTCGAGCGCGTGGTCGCGGTGATGAGTCTGAAGGTCACCGGGCCGAAGGTCTCCACGGTCTGGATCGTGCTGAATCCGGACAAGCTGCGGCACTGGGAATGAACCCCGGCCGGTCTGGTGTTGACATGTCAACCTAGACTTTCAGCCGTGGTGAGTGAACAGGAGCGTGCAGAGATGGCCGACAGCGTCGGGACGGCGTTCGGTTTGGATACCTTCGGGGACATCCCGGTCGACGACAGCGGTGCGCCGGTGACGGCTGCCGCCGCGATCCGGCAGGTGGTGGACGAGGCGGTGCTGGCCGACCAGATCGGGGTCGACGCGATCGCGCTCGGCGAGCACCACCGGCCGGAGTTCTCGATCTCGACCCCGGAGACGGTGCTGGCCGGGATCGCGACGAAGACGTCGAACATCAAGCTCGGGTCCGGCGTGACGGTGCTGAGCTCGGACGACCCGGTGCGGGTGTTCCAGCGGTTCGCCACCGTGGACGCGCTGTCGAACGGTCGCGCCGAGGTGATCCTCGGGCGCGGGTCGTTCACCGAGTCGTTCCCGCTGTTCGGGTACGACCTGGCCGACTACGACAAGCTGTTCGAGGAGAAGCTGCAGCTGTTCGTGCAGTTGCTCGACGAGAAGCCGGTGACCTGGGAAGGGACCGTACGGGCGGCGCTCGACAACGCCGACGTCTACCCGAAGACCGAGTCCGGCCGGCTGACCACCTGGGTCGGCGTCGGTGGCTCGCCGCAGTCCGTCGTCCGGACGGCGTACTACGGGTTGCCGTTGATGCTCGCGATCATCGGTGGCTCGCCGGAGCGGTTCGCGCCGTACGTCGATCTGTACCAGCGGGCGGCGCAGGAGTTCGGTACGGTCGCGCACCCGGTCGGCATGCACTCGCCGGGGTTCGTCGCGGAGACCGACGAGCAGGCGAAGGAGATCTACTACGCGCCGTACAAGGTGATGCGCGACCGGATCGGCGCGCTCCGCGGCTGGCCGCCGCTGAAGCGCGAGGAGTTCGAGTCCGAGGTGCTGCACGGATCGATGTACGTCGGGTCGCCGGAGACGGTCGCGAAGCGGATCGCCGCCGCGGTGCAGGCGCTCGGGGTGGCGCGGTTCGACCTGATCTACTCGGGCGGCCCGCTGCCGGCGAGCGCCCGGATGAAGGCGGTCGAGCTGTACGGCACGAAGGTCGTCCCGCTGGTCCGCGAGATCCTGGCGGAGTCCAAGTGACAACCGTTGGGATTCTCGGGGCGGGCAAGGTCGGCACCGTGCTGGCGCGGCTCGCGGTCGCGGCCGGGTACGAGGTGCTGATCGCCGGGTCGGGTGAGGTCTCGAAGATCTCGTTGATCGTGGAGGTCGTGACGCCTGGCGCGGTGGCGGTGACTGCCGAGGAAGCTGCCGGGGCCGACGTGGTCATCCTGGCGTTGCCGCTCGGGAAGTACCGGACGATCCCTGTGGACGCGTTGCGCGGGAAGCTGGTTGTCGACGCGATGAACTACTGGTGGGAGGTCGACGGCATCCGCGACGACCTCACCGATCCGCGAACCTCGTCGTCGGAGCTCGTGCAGGAGTACCTGCCGGAGTCGCGGGTCGTGAAGGCCTTCAACCACATGGGCTACCACGACCTGGACGAAGGACCTCGGCCGGCCGGAGCGCCGGACCGCAAGGCGATCGCGCTCGCCGGCTCCCCCGCCGACGTCGAGCAGGTCGCGGCGCTGGTCGACGCGCTGGGCTTCGACCCGGTCGTCGCCGGTCCGCTTGCCGAGGGCAAGCGTCTGGAGCCGGGTACGGAACCGTTCGGGGCGAACGTCGACGCCACGGAACTCCAGGCCATGCTCGACCGCTACCCACGAACCGTCCGCGGCCAGGAGATCGCCCACGCCCGAGCTGTGTCCTAGCCGCACCTCCCGGAAAGCGGTTGTGGGTGGCTTCGTCCGGCGCATACGGTCCGATGGTGACCTCCATGTACCCTCCACTGAACCTTCAAGTGCGGACTCCTCGGCTGACGTTGGCCGGGGCAACAGACGACTTGCTCGAGCAACTGGTTCCGATCGTCCGGGCCGGGATCGCGGACACCGAGCCGTTGCCGTTCGACGATCCGATCTCGTTCTACGAGGACAGCCCGGAGCGCGAGTGGCGGTGGCTGCGGAGCATCTGGCGCGGGCGTTCCCGCGTGGAGCCGGCCTCCTGGCGCCTGTACTTCGCCGTCGTCGTCGACGGTGAGCCGGTCGGGATGCAGGACGTGTCCGGCGTCGACTTCGACAGATTCGGGACGGTGACCTCGTTCTCGTGGCTGGCGCCGGGGCAGCGCGGGCGGGGGATCGGGAAGGAAGCCCGCGCGGCCGTACTGCATCTCGCCTTCGACGGCTTCAACGCACGCGAGGCCGAGAGCGACGCGTTCATCGACAACCATGCGTCGAACCGGGTGTCCCAGGCGCTCGGCTACGAGCCGAACGGAACCACCTGGGACACCCGCCGGGGCGAGGTCGCCCCCATCCAACGCTGGCGCCTCACCCGCGAGACCTGGCTGCAGACCCGCCGCGACGACATCGAACTCTCTGGCGTCGAGGCCTGCCTCCCGGTCCTCGGACTCACCTGACGCCTCAGCCGATCGAGATTCGGTCCAGGTCTGGGGCGGCCGAGGTCTCGTTGTAGATGCGGATGGTGTTGGTGGTGGCGGTCAGGTGGAGGGGGAGCTGGGCGGTTTGGACGGTGTTGTTGCCGATGCCGTCCACCTTGACCTCCGCGGGCGGTCCTCCGTTGACGGAGACGAAGTACGACTTCGGGCCGTTGACGGTGTAGTCGAGGTAGAGCGTGTAGTCGCCGGCCGCCGGGACGGTGACGTCCGGGAACACCACGTGGGCATCCGGTGCCCCGCCCAGGTTGCGGACCTTCTGCGCGCCGGAGCACGGTGAGCAGGTGGTGATACCTGCGGAACCGATCTGATTGAGCGAGCTCTCCGCCTCGCGCATGAAGACGCGGTCGGCGGGGCGGATCTGGATCGGTACCGTCTTGCTGATCTTGTGGGGGAGGCCAACGGTGTCGAAGGTGACGTCCACCGGGATCTGCGCGGCGGTCGAACCGGTCAGGGTCCAGGTGCCGGTGATGGTTTGACCTAGGCGCAGGCGGGTGGTGGTGACCGGGGCGCCGGTGATGGTCCAGCCTGCTGGAGGGGTCGGGGTCAGTTTGACGTTGTCGATGGCGTCTTCGTCCAGGCGGAGGGTTGCGGTCAGCTTGACTTGTTGTTCGCCTGGGCCTACCCAGACTATGCCTGAAGGTTGGACAGTCATTGTTGTCTTCGGGATGTACGAGGTGGGTGGTAGTGGGCCTACTGTGATGCGGTCGAGGGGCGAATCTCCCTTGATTTGAACGATGTTCGCGCCTGCCCGGAGCTGCACAGGAAGCGCGAGGGTGGTTGGTACGTCCGGGTTGCCTGGGTCCAGAGTTGCCCGCCGGGGTGCGCCGCCGTTGGTGCGTACCTCGTAGGTGCGGGTCTGGGTGGGGAGGGCGTGGAGCTCCAGTTTGTAGGATCCGTCGGTCGGGGCTTGCACGTTCTTGTAGGTGATGGTGCCGACCGCGGCGGCGGACCCGGAGCATGCGTCGCACTTGCGTACGTGCACACCGGGGACGGACTCGGCTTCCAGCGGGAGTGGGTTGCGGAGGTTCTGGGGGTACGCGTACCCGATGCGGATCTCGTCGATCCTGAGTTTGCCGTAGTAGGTGGGGGACTGCGGGCCGGCCCACGTGTTCAGCACGTCCAGCTTGATGTAGCGCGCGACCTGGTTGCCGATGTCGATGAACTGGACACCGCGGCGGCTCGGCATCGCGGCGGCGCTGACCTGCTTCCAGCGCCGGCCGTCGACGCTGACAGAGATCTGGTAGTCCTTGATCCGGGCCGAGTCCTCGGGGCGGCCGAAGGATTCGCGGGCCTGCGTGGGGGACCACTCGGTCTGGTTCACCGCGAGGTACTTCGCCGGGCGCGGGCGGCCGAGATCCAGGGTCATCGTGGCCGGGAGCTTGCCGTCGGCGTCCCAGTAGCTCGGGTAGCTGCCGTCCACCAGTGCGGAGGCGGGATGTCCCGCCGCGGCTGACGAAGCGGTTGCCTTGAGCAAACTGTTCGGATACACCCCAGACTGTTCGGAGGTGGTGACCTTGAAGACCGTGTCGTACGGGTCCCCGTCAGTGATGCCGAGGATTGTCAGGTAGCCGGCGGACTGGTTGAAGGCGAACTGCTTGCCGGTGCGGACGTCGGTGACGGAGGTGACCAGGTAGCCGTTGTCACGGAGGCGGATCAGGTTCTGCGACGTGGGCTTGGTGAGGACGTGGACGTACTGCACGTCACCCGACAGCGTGATGACGCCGTGCGCGCCGTCGTTCCAGAAGCCGGGTTGCATGCCGCCGTACATGTAGCCGCCGCCCTGGGTCTTCGCCAGCGAGGGCCAGATCGGCGGCAGCCACTGGGCCATGAAGTTGTTGAACGCGACCTGCTGCGGCGGGAACTTGCCGTTCACCATCGCGGTCTCGGCCATCAGCGACTTGATCGACGAGCCGGCGTTCGCGACGTACCGGCCGACGCTCAGTCCGACGTCGACCTTGCTGTCGCTGCCGTCGTACCACCACTGGCCGGACGTCGGCAGTTTGTAGTCGGCCTCGGTCAGCCGCGGCATCGGCGTCCAGACGGCCTGGGGATAGTCGTACGCGGGGGTCATGCCGGTCTTCTGCTCGTTGCTGACCGTGTCCATGATCGGCGTGTCCTCGTTGTTGTTGCTGAGCAACCACGAGGGTCGTTGCTGGCGGATCTGTTCGTAGAGTCCGTGCTGTTCCCAGTACTCGTTGTCGTTGTCGATCCAGAAGCCGCCGAGGTCCGGATAGTTGTCCATCACCTCATGGAACAGGTCGTAGCTGTACATCCCGAAACCCTGCCGGGTGGTCAGGTCGACCTGCTGGCCCTTGTAAGCCGAGTACGCGGCGGAGTCGAGTGTCTCCACGCCGGGGACCTCGTTGTGCCACTGCGGGTCGTCGGTCATGTAGAGCAGTACGTGCACGCCTTTCGCCTTGCCCGCGGCGATCAGTTCGCCGAGGAAGTCTCGTTGCGTCGCGCAACTACCGGGAATCTTGGACGGCCACGGGCGGGCGTAACCGAGGCGGCTGTGGAAGGTCGCGAGCACGATGTACGACGCGTGCAGCTTCTGGGCCTCGTCGACCCAGTAGCCGGCGTCCCAGCCGCCGGCAGTGACGTCGCGCTCCCAGGCGGCGCAGTCGGTGTGCCGGGGCGCGGTGAACATGCCCCAGTGCAGGAACAGGCCGGCGGTGGAGTCACGCAGCCACTGCTGGCGGGGGTTCTCGACCTCGGCGCGGGCCGAGGTCATGACGAGGAAGGTCGAGAGCAGGGCCAGGGCGAGCAGGAGGGCACGGGATCGCCTCGGGGGTCGGAGGGCCATGGGGGATCTCCAGGGTGGGCGGAAGAATTACGGCAA
Source organism: Kribbella sp. NPDC004536 (assembly GCF_042873835.1). Classification (NCBI taxonomy): domain Bacteria; kingdom Bacillati; phylum Actinomycetota; class Actinomycetes; order Propionibacteriales; family Kribbellaceae; genus Kribbella; species Kribbella sp. NPDC004536. The sequence goes on from NZ_JBIALY010000002.1 coordinate 703,396, forward strand.
CTAGATTGCCTATTTAGAGATCCGATCTTTCATTGCCCGGCCGGTCCAGGTCAAGACCCCGGGACGGCCAACAGGTCGGCAACGACGGCGTCGAGTGCGGTCCGGGCGGCTCCGAGCGCGACCGAGTCGGCGCCCATGGTCGAGGTGACGACGTCGACCGGGACCAGTGTCAGCTTGGCCAGCTCCCGCCGGAACGGCTCGGCGATGATCGCCCCGCCCCGCGACATACCGCCGCCGAGCACAATCACCTCGGGGTCAACCGCCAGCGCCAGCACCGCCGCACCCCGCGCCAGCACCTCCGCGAACTCGATCAGCACCGCAAGACTCTCCGCATCCTGCCGAGCCGCCGAAGCAATCACCAGTTCACCCTCCCGCCCGGACTCGGGCACCTCCCGCCCGCCCGCCGCTCTCCCGGCGTTGCCGCGCTCAGGGCCGCCGTGCTCAGGGCCGCCCGCGTCCTGGCCGGTGCGGCCGCGGTCGCTCGCTTCGGTGCGCGCGAGCTCGCGGCCGCGGGCGTGGAGGCGTTCCATCGCCGGGGCCCAGCCGAGGGCTGGGAAGACGCCGATCTCGCCGGCGGCGCCGTGCCTGCCCTGGTGTACCTGACCGTCGATCAGCACGCCCGCACCCGCCCGATGCCCGGCGAACATGTACACGACATCCCGGTACTCCCGCGCCGCCCCCTTCCAGTGCTCGGCCAGCGCCGCCAGCTTCACGTCGTTCGCCACCACGACCGGCTTTCCCAGTCCCGCGGACAGTTCCGCCGCGACATCGAGCTCGGTGAAACCAGGCAGCGAGTACGGCGCCAACGCCGACCCGAACGGCCCCTCGCGGACGTCGTGCACCCCCTCACCCGCCCGCAGTGCACCGGTCACCCCGCACGCGATCCCGGTGATGTCCGCCGGATCGATCCGGGCCTGCGCCCAACTGGCCCGCGCCACGTCGATCGCCGCGCGGATCCGGTCCCGCGCCTCGAGCGCCGGATCCAGCGAGACCCGGTGCGTGGCCAGCAGGTTGCCGCGCAGATCGGTGACCACTGCCATCGCCTTGTGCGCCCCGATGTCGAGCCCGGCCACGTACCCGGACTCGGCCCGGAAGCGGAAGTGCCGGGCCGGCCGGCCGGCGCCGCGCGACGACGACGGCGTACGCGGGGCGGTCGTCTCCTCGACCCGCCCCTCGGTGAGCAGCTCGGCGAGCAGGTCCTCGGCGGTCGGCCGGGAGACGCCGACGACCGCGCGGAGCTCGCGCAGGGTCAGCGACTCGGCGGACAGGAAGGCGTCCAGGGCCGCGGCCAGGTTGAGCCTGCGCAGCAGCGACGAGTCGCCCATCCGTCCGGTCACTCGATCTTGACTCATCCGATCAGTCGTCCTTATGCTCACGCCGATATTGCTAACTAGATTGCATATTACCGCCGAGAGGAACCCTGATGAGCTCACGGTTGACGGTCGCCCTGGCCTTCCTGGCTGCCTCGACGGTAGCGCTTGCCGGCTGTACCCAAGGGGGCAAACCCGCCGACAGTGCCAAGAGCGGCGGAACGGTCGAGCTGACCATGCTCACCTTCGAGACGCCGAACCTGCCGGCCTCGCTCTGGGACTCCGCGATCGCCCGCGTCGAGCAGAAGGTCCCGGGCGTGAAGATCAAGAAGCTGGTCACGCCGAACGTGGACCGGACCACGTACGCGAAACAGCTGGCCAGCTCCGGGCAGCTGCCGGACATCATGATCGCGGTGAACCCGCAGGGCTTCGCCGAGGGCGGTCAGCTGGCCGCGTTCACGCCCGACGAACTGAAGGACTTCGCCGACCCGGCGTCCGGTGCGATCAAGGGCAAGATCTACCAGCTGCCGACGAACGCGCAGCCGCAGTCGTTGCTGTACTACAACAAGGACGACTTCGCGAAGGCCAAGATCGCCGCGCCGCCGAAGACCTGGTCCGAGTTCCTCGCCGACTGCGCCAAGCTGAAGGCGGCCGGCATCACGCCGATCGCGGTCGGCGGCGGTGGCCAGGACACGTTCGCGAGCATGTACACCTGGGTCGGCACCGTCGGTACCGACGTGTACTTGACCGATCCGGACTTCTCGAAGGAGATCACCAGCGGCGCGAAGACGTTCGACGACCCGCTGTTCGTGAAGGCCACCGACAAGGTCGCGCAGCTGGCCAAGCTGGGGTACCTGGACAAGCAGGGCACGAGCCGTTCGTACGCCGACCACGAGAAGGCGTTCCGGGCCGGGTCCGCGGCGATGTACCCGATGGGCTCGTGGTTCGCGACGTCGGCCGACAACGACAAGCCGAAGTTCGGCGTCGGCGTGTTCGCGTGGCCGTCCGACGACGGGAAGGCCGTCGTACCGAACCTGACCGGCGGCGGGCTGAGCGTCAGCGCCAAGGCGGACAACGTCGACCTGGCGAAGAAGTTCGCGCTGGAGTGGACCAAGGACAAGGAGACGTCGGACGCCTTCACCAAGGCGGACGGGACGTTCAACACCATCAAGGGCTACCAGCCGCCCGCCGACATGGGTCCGTTGTTCAAGCAGACCCTGGCGATCTACAACCAGGCCGTGAAAGACGGGACCGTGACGCCTGCGCTGTCGATCGAGCAGGGCGACAACGGGCTGCCCGCGGACCTGACCGTGCCGGTGCAGCAGATCGCCGTCGAGTTGCTGAACGGGAAGTCCGACGCCAAGGCCGCGGTGACGAAACTGAACAAGGAATATGCGTCGCTCAAGTAAGGCGGAGTTCGCCGGCTTCGCGTTGCCCGGACTGTTCCTCTACACGCTGCTCGTGCTGGTTCCGATCGGCTGGACCGTGGCTCTCGGGTTCACCGACCGGAACCGGTTCGCCGCCGCGACGCACTGGGTCGGGTTCGGGCAGTTCCACAAGCTGTTCACCGACGACCAGTTCTGGCTGGTACTGCGGAACACCTTCGTCGTGACGGCGATCGTGGTCGTCGTACCGAACCTGCTCGGCCTGGCCCTCGCGCTGCTGCTGAACCGGAACACGCTGCTCTACCGCCTGCTGCGGTCGGTCTTCTTCACGCCGGTGGTCCTCAGCGGGATCGTGGTCAGCGTGATCTGGCAGAGCATGCTGCGCCCCGGCGGCGTGCTCGACCAGGTCGGCTGGCTGTCCGATCCGAGCATCGCGTTGTACTCGATCTCCGGGATCATCTGCTGGCAGATGCTCGGCTTCTGCGTGGTCGTCTACCTGGCGGGGCTGAACGGCGTACCGCGGGAGCTGTACGAGGCGGCGATCGTCGACGGGGCCGGCTGGTGGCGTCGGTTCCGATCGGTGACCTGGCCGTTGATCGCGTCCGCGGTGACGATCAACACGGTGATGCTGCTGATCAGCGGCTTCAAGGTGTACGAGCACATCCTGGTGCTCACCAACGGTGGCCCCGGGCGGAACACCACCGCGTCGATCGCGTTCGACGTGATCGAGAAGGGTGTCCGCGGTGACCGGATCGGGTTCGCCGCGGCCGAGGCGACCGTGATGCTCGCGATCATCGTCGTACTGAGTGGCGTCGTACTGCGGCTGCTCCGCCGCCGGGAGGTTCACCTGTGAGGACCCTGCGACCGATCGCCGCGATCGCCCTCGCCGCGCTGTTCTTCTTCCCCGTGTACGTCGCCGTGACCGGCATGCTGAAACCGGTCAAGGACATCCAGTCGTCGCCGCTCGGCCTGCCGGCACCACCGACCGGTGCGAACCTGCAAGCCGTACTGGGTCGCGAGGACGGGCTGTACTGGTCGGCGTTGCTGAACAGTGTGCAGATCACGGTACTGTCCGTGGTCGCCCTGACGTTGCTGTCGGCAATGCTGGCGCACTACCTCGTCCGTTCGACCGCACGCTGGACCCGTCCGGCGTTGCTGATGTTGTTGTCCGGGCTGATGATCCCGCCCGCGGTGATCCTGCAGCCGGTCACGCAGGTCCTCGGCGCGGTCGGCTTGATGAACTCGGTGGTCGGCGTCGTCTGTGCGAACGTGGCGTACTACCTGCCGTTCGGCGTGTTCGTGTTCGCCGGCTTCATCGGCGGGGTACCGGTCGAGATGGAGGAGGCGGCGAGTATCGACGGCGCGAACCGGTTCCGGTTGTTCTGGCAGGTGGTGTTCCCGACGCTGCGGCCGGCCGCGGCCAGCGTGATGATCTTCCTCGGCGTCTGGGTGTGGAACGACTTCCTCACCCCGTTGATCGTGCTCGGCCCGGAGTCCGGGACGACCGTGACCGTCGGGGTCTATCGTTCGGTCGGGGAGTACTCGACCAATTTCGGCACGTTGTACGCGTTCTCGTTCCTCGCGTCGCTGCCGGTGCTGTTGTTCTTCGTCGCACTGCAGAAGCAGTTCGTCGCCGGTCTCACCGCGGGGGCGGTCAAATGAGCATCCAGTTCGCCGATGGAGTCCTGCTGGTCGGTACGCCAGGTACGTCGTACTCGGCGTACGTCGGAGACGACGGCATCCCGATCCACACGCACTGGGGTGCCCGGATCACGTTCGCCGACGCGGTGTGGCTGGCAAGGTCGACGGCGGAACGGCTGGCGGGGGAGTGGGAGAGCTTCCGGTCGGCGGCGAACGGGCACGAGGAGTACCCGCTGGACGGGCGCCTGCAGTTCGGGCGGGCAGCGTTGTCGCTCGCATACGGCGACATCCGCAGCACCGAGTGGTCGTTCGTCGAGGCGGTTGTCGACGGCAACGATGCGCAGTTGGTGTTCGACGCGCACGGCGTACGGGTTTCGCTGCACTACAAGGTCTACGACGACTGCGACGTGATCGATCGATGGGTGTCGGTGCGGAACGAGTCCGGCGCCGAGGTCGACGTACATCGGCTGGACTCCGCGGCCTGGGTGCTGCCGGAGCAGCCGGCGTACCGGATGTCGACGCTGACCGGGCGGTGGGCCGCCGAGACGCGGCTGAGCCGGCACGCACTCGCGGAGGGGCGGTTCGTGCTGGAGAGTCGTCGCGGGATCACCAGTCACCACGTGAACCCGTGGTTCGCGATCGACGACGGGACGGCGACCGAGGAATACGGCGACGTGTACAGCGCGGCGTTGCACTGGAGCGGGTCGTGGCGGATGCTCGCGCAGCACGAGCTCGGCGAGCCGGTGCAGGCGTTGTTCGGCTGGGGCCACGAGGACTTCGGACCGCTCGCGCTGGAGCCAGGATCGGAGCTGGTCACCCCGGTGAGCTCGGGGATGTTCAGTCCGGGCGGCTTCGGTACCACGAGTCGCGCGTGGCATACGTATTCATTGCGGCACGTCCTCCCGCGGGCGGACGAGGTACGGCCGGTGCTGTTCAACTCGTGGGAGGCGACCGGGTTCGACGTCGGCGAGACGGGACAGCTCCAGCTCGCCGGTCGCGCCGCGGAGCTGGGCTGCGAGCTGTTCGTGCTGGACGACGGGTGGTTCGGTGGTCGCACCAACGACCGCGCCGGCCTCGGCGACTGGTGGGTGAACCGGGACCGGTTCCCCGACGGGTTGCAGCCGCTGATCGCGAAGGTGCACGCGCTCGGCATGGGGGTCGGTCTGTGGGTCGAGCCGGAGATGGTGAATCCCGACTCCGACCTGTACCGCGCGCATCCGGACTGGGTCTACCACTTCGAGGGCCGCGAGCCGTCGCTGCGCCGCAACCAGTTGGTGCTGAACCTGGCCCGGCCGGACGTCGCGCGCTGGGTGCTGGAGACCCTCGACGCGTTGCTGTCCGCGCACGACGTGCAGTTCGTGAAGTGGGACATGAACCGGCCGTTCGCCGACACCGGCTGGCCGGCCGAGCCGTCGAGGCAGAACCGGATCTGGTTCGATCACGTGACCGCGGTGTACGGCATCCTCGACGCGTTGCGGGCGAAGCATCCCGCGGTGGCGTTCGAGGGGTGTTCGGGCGGTGGCGGCCGGGTCGATCTCGGCATGATGGCGCGCACCGACCAGTTCTGGACGTCGGACAACACCGACGCGCTGGACCGGCGCTACATCCAGCACGGGTTCAGTCAGGTCTACCCGGCGCGGACGATGTCGTGCTGGGTGACCGACGTACCGACGTTCATCAACAAGCGGTCGGTACCACTGCGGTACCGCTTCCACGTGGCGATGGCCGGCGTACTGGGGATCGGTGGCGACCTGACGGCGTGGTCGCCGGACGAATTCACCGAGGCGCGGGAGCTGGTTGCCGACTACAAGCGGATCCGGCATCTCGTACAGCACGGCGCGCAGTACCGCCTCGGCGAGCCCGGGCGGGCCGCGTCGGCCGTCCAGTACGTCAGCCCGGACCGGCGCGAGACAGTCGTGTTCGTGTACCAGGAGGCGCAGCAGTACGACGCGGCACCGTTCCCGCTTCGGCTGCGCGGGCTCGATCCGCAGGCGACGTACGGCGAGCTCTCAGGCGCTGCACTCATGTCCGCGGGCCTGGTCCTCGACCTGACCGGCGACTACGCGAGCGAGCTGATTCACCTGCGCGCGCTCGGCGCCGATGCCCGCGGCCACGACGCAGCCGATGCCGACGACCTGGAGCAGGCCGGGGGACTGCCCGAGGAGTAGCCAGCCGATCAGGAGGGCGAGCGCCGGTTCGAGGCTCATCAGCGTGCCGAACACGCCCGCGTCGAGCCGACGGAGCGCCAGGTACTCGAGGCTGAACGGGATCACCGGCAGCAGCAGCGCGAGCCCGAACCCGATCGCGACCAGTTGCCAGGTCATGACCGGGATCGTGGCCGGTCCGGCGACGGCCGTGGCCACCACGGCGGCGACGGGGAGCGAGACGCCCATGCCCTGCAGACCGGTCACGGTGCTGCCGACGTGCTGCGTCAGGACGATGTACGCCGCCCAGCACGCCGCCGCGCCGAGCGCGAACAGCACGCCCGCGCCGTCGACCGAGCCGTGCCACGGCTGGGTCAGGAGCAGTACGCCGATGAATGCCAGCACCGGCCAGATCAGCCGCCCGCGACTTCGCAGTACCGCGACCGTGAGCGGACCGAGGAACTCCAGCGCGCTCGCCGTTCCGAGCGGCAACCTGGCCGCGGCCGCCATGAACAGCAACGTGACGCCGGCCGTCGCGACCCCGAGACCGACGGCCGCCAGGAACGAGTTCCGGTCGAACGAACTCGGCCGCGGCCGGAACAGCACCAGGACGATCAGCCCCGCACACGCCAGCCGCAGCCAGGCGGCACCCTCCGGACCGACCCGGTCGAACAGCCCGACGGAAGCGGCCAGCCCCAACTGAACCATCGTCATCGACAGCACCGCGAAGGCGATCCCGGTCTCACGTGTGCGCATACCGTCCAGTGAAGCCTGCGCATTCGTTTGCGTCCACGTGAGAATCCTGGACACATCGTTCATGATTGATGAATGGACGTACGCCGCCTCGAACTGCTGCTCGCGCTGTCACGGCTCGGCTCGATGCACGCGGTCTCGGAGACCCTCGGCGTCACCACCTCGACCGTGTCGCAACAGATCGCCGCGCTCGCCAAGGAGGCCGGACTCCCGTTGATCGAGCCCGACGGCCGCCGCGTCCGGCTCACGCCGGCGGGCCGCCGGCTGGCTGGTCACGCCGTCGACATCCTTGCCGCGCACGAAGCCGCCCGCGCCGATCTCGACCCGTCCGCGGAACCCGCCGGAACGGTCCGGATCGCTGCGTTCCACACCGCGATCCGGGACACGTTGCTGCCCGTCGTACCGCGACTGCCACCCGCCGTCCGGGTCGAGATCCAGGAACAGGAACCACCCGACGCGATCGCACTGCTCGAACGCGACGAGGTCGACCTCGCGCTCACCTACGACTACAACCTCGCACCGGCGCCGTTGGACCCCGCCCTGCACGCCACCCCGCTGTGGGAGAACAGCTGGAGCCTCGCGGTCCCGTCGCGCTCACGCCGCAGCTCCGGTACGGCGGGCGAGGTCGTCGCGGCGTTCGCGGACCACGACTGGATCGTGAACTCGCGGCACACCGCGGACGAGCAGGTACTCCGTACCCTCGGCGCGCTGGCCGGTTTCGAGCCGCGCGTCACCCAGCGCGCCGACAGCCTGCAGCTGGTCCAGGAAATGATCAGCGCCGGCCTCGGCGTCGCGCTGATGCCCGCCGCCTACCCGAAGACCACCGGCATCTCCCTCCGCCGCCTCCGCAACCCCGAGCCCCGCATGCGTGCCGTCGCCCTCACCCGCCGCGGCCGCACCGGCTGGGCGCCGCTGACGTTCCTGCTCGGCCTGCTGGCGCCCGGCTGATCAGGCGCCGAAGAACTGGGCGACCATTTCGGCGCGGCTGGTGACGTCGAGTTTGGCGAAGATCCGGCGCATGTGGGTCGAGACCGTCCAGGGGCTGATGTCCAGTGAGCTCGCGATCGCGCGGTTGGTGGCACCGTCCGCGACCAGGCGGGCGATCTGCAGTTCCCGCGGGCTGAGGGTGTGCCGCGGGACCTGGGACGAGACGACGAGGACGCAGCGCACGTTGTCGTGCTCGAGCATCACCGACACCCCGCTGTCGCTGGTGGTGGTCTCGACCGAGTACAGCTCGACGTGGTCCAGCATCGCCTGGAGCGCCGCCACGATGCACTGCCGCAGCGCGGTGTCACTCTCGTCGTCGGCAGGCGGCGGCGACGGTCCCACAACGACAGGCCCCCCGGCTGACGCAGGTGTGACGGTAGCAGTCATTGTTCCTCCCCCTCGAAATGCACCGGCAATTCGCCGTGGCGAAACAGCCGGTGCTTCCCATGGTGATCCTTTCGCCGCAATACCGGTACCGGATCGGCTCGGATCGGGCCGGACAATGCGCACAACAGTGCCGCGGAAACCTTCACCGCGGCCGCCCAGCCGGCGATGTCCATCGTTTCGTCCGGTCCGTGCGCGTTCCCGCCGGGTGGCCCGAATCCCAGCAACAGCGGGTTGATCCCGAACGCGCGGCGGAGCATGCCGACCGCCGGAACGGTGCCGCCGGACCCGACGTACACCGGTGGCCGGCCGATCGCCGAAACACACGCTTGATGAACGGATTTCCTGGTAAATTCGTCCGGCACGCTCTCTTGTGCGGCTATTCCACGAGTGAAATGCAGTTCGACCCGCGTGCCTCGCGGAGCGCGGCCGTCGAGCAGCCGACGGGCACGGCGTACGACCTCCGCCGGGGCCGACCGTGGTGGCAGCCGCAGGTCGAGGGTTGCCTCGGCGCGGGACGGGAGCGCGGCCCGGCCGGAGCCGGCGGCGAGACGAGTGACGCCGACCGATCCGTTCCGGGTGATGCGGCTGTCGAGGTCGGTCCCGACGGTGGCCCGGCCGCGAGCGGCCCGACGGACGGCGTCGTCGGTACGGGTACCTGCGGCCGGCCGGACCGTGAAGAGTTGTTCGCGGAGGACGCGGAGCGCGTCGGCCAGGACCAGGCTCGGGTCGACGACGGCACCACCCAGGCGGCCGGCGTGTACCGCCGTACCGCCGGTGTCGACGACCAGCGTCGCGGTGAGCTGACCACGCTGGCTGATCGTCACGCTCGGGGTGCGGTCGTCGTACCGCTCGGTGTCGGAGACGATCACCGCGGCCGGGCGGAGCCGCAGCTCGCGGACGACCTCGGCGAAGCCGGGACTGCCCACCTCCTCGGCACCTTCCGCGATCACGACGACCTCGACCGGGAGGAGACCGGGCCACGCATCGAGGGCGCAGAGATGCGCGAACAGCTGGCCCTTGTCGTCGTTCGCGCCACGCGCGTGGATCAGGCCGTCGCGGATCACTGGCCGGAACGGATGCGACGACCAGCCAGGACCGGGAGGTTGTACGTCGTAGTGCCCGTAGATCACCACTTGCCGCGCACCCGTCGGCGCCGGCCATCGCGCGACCACGACATCACGTCCCAGGCGGGTCGGGCGCAGGTCGACGGTCGCGCCACGTGCCCGCTGCCAGGACGCGAGCCAGCGGGCCGCGCGGCGGACGTCGGGCTGGTGGCGTGGATCCGCGCTGATCGAGGGCATCGCGAGCCAGTCCAGGAGTTCGATCAGGCGTCGTGCCTGCCGCTGCTCGGCAGCGGCAAGCACGCCCGGTGGAATCACTGGCGTGCCCTGACCGGCACACCACCCTGACCACCGCGATAGGTGCCGAGGCCGCCGCGTTGCGGATACATCGGTCCGCCGGACCGCGCGGACGACGGCATCTGGGCGGGCGAACGTTCACCGTACCGGGCCGCGACGCCGGACTGCCCGAGCTGCTCCCACGGCATCACGCGGTCGGTCCCGGTCCGCCGGGCCAGGCTCATCGCCTGCGCGGACGTCAACCACTCCTCGGCCGGTTCGGCGATCTCCATCAGCAGCGTCTCGAACTGACCGCGGCCCGTCTCCATCACGTGGTTGCCGGACAACCAGCGCAGTACCTCGCGGCCGTTGACCGCCATCCGCTGCCGCGGGCTGCTCTGCAGGCGTACGTCGAAGTACCTGATCAGGACCTCGTCGACCACGTCCCACGCGTTGGCCGCACCGAACAGGTCCTTCACGTCGTCGGATCCGAGGATCGCGAAGCACTCCTCGAGCAGCTGCATGACCTCGACCCGGAGCACGTTCAGGTGACCGTACGACGTGAACTTCAGGTTGTTGCGCAGATCGAGCCCGGCTCGCCGGACGACCGCGATCGACCCGAAGCTCGGGTCCAGCGCGCGTTCCCGGATCACGTCGGAGATCCGCTTGTCCCGCCAGAACAGCGTGACCTGGTTGATGAAGTGCGAGAACAACATGTGGAAGTCGGTGTTCGGCCGGCTCTGCCCGGCGCCGAGCCCGCGCCCGTAGCCGAGCACCCGGCGGTACGCGGCGGTGCGGTCCTTCGCGGTGTAGCGCAGTACATCTCTGCGGTCGAACTGGTAGAGCCGGTACGCGCCCTCGCCGCCGGACAGCCGGATCGCGCCGCCTTCGAACAGCTGCTTCAAGCGCTGGACGACCTTGAAGACACCGATCTTCTCGTGCTGGTAGATGTAGTACAGATCCCCGACCGCGACGACGCGCTCGGAGTTGACGTTCTCGTCGTACTCCGCGACGCCCTGCGGAATCTTGACGTCCCCGAACTTCTGCGCGGCGTCCGGGCCGACGCCCACCAACTCGGCCAGCCCACGGTCGGGCGGCTGCGGACCCTTGGCATCCGCGAGCTCCGCGGCGGTCACGAGGTCGTCCAGCTGCTTGTTGATCTCCTCGGCCAGCGCCGGGTTCGACACCAGACTGCCCGACAACCGCTCGGCCACCTGGCTGCGCAGCGCCTGCACCCGATCCAGCAGATCCTGGTAGTCCCGCTCGGTCAACATGTCAGCGCTCCTCTCCGTTGGAGCTGGGTCGGCCGTCCGTCGGTGCCTCCAGGAGGCTCAACAGGAGCCGCTGGAGTTCCGGCTTCGTGGTGAGTCTGGCCACCTTCGTCGCCGGCTTGCCCCTCCCTTGGTTGACTTCTTGGCGGATGACTTCCAGGTCTGGCACCGCTTCGAGCGGAACCTGCCACGTGCGTCCGGCCTGCCACACGGACGGGTTGCCGGACGGCGTCGGGGTGCTCCGGCCGTCGTCCGCGGGATGTGCGTCGTCGTTCGCGGGGTGCGAGTCGTTCTCGTCGTCCACGTACCAGTCCGCCGGAAAGTCGAATTCGTCGGCCTCGTCGACGGCCGGCTCGATCGGGCCGGGTGGTGCCTCCGGGACGAACCGCTGGTCGGACGGGATGCTGCCCCAGGCGTCCGGCAGGTCGTCGACGTTCGTGTCGTCGAGGTCGTCGGCCCGCCGGAGCCTCGGCCAGGTGGTGACGGCCGGGCCGGCGACCACGCGACCGAGCTCGCCGTCCAGGACAGCGATCGGGACCGCGCTCGCCGCCGTCAGCACGCCACCGGGGTTGACCTGGACGAGCCGTTGCAGCTCGGCCGGCAGTTGGTGGAGCTGGAAGATGCCTGACAGGTGATCGTCGTCGGCGCTTGCACTGCCCTGCAGTGGAAGCAGGAAGTCGGACAGCGACGTACCGTCCCCGACGACGAGTGCCGGGATGTACGTCGGCTGCAGGTTCAGGCCTCGTACTTCGACCCGCGCGAACTCCGGCCGGGTCTCGAACGGGACCACCGACACATCCAGCAGGACCGCGCCCGCGTACCGGCCGATGCGCATCGACCTCGCGGTCAGGCGTTCCATCAGGCCGCAGAGTGTCGAGGCTGCGATCTTGACGCGACCGGAGTACATGCCCGGTGGGAGCGGCGTGTAGCAGCCGAGCGGTATGCAGCTGGTCCGGTTCTGTGCGCCGCAGTGGCAGCCGTTCGCGCACCCCGGCCCGGCACACGGCACGAGCCGCTGGACGAGCTCGGTCCGGAGCGTGAGCATCAGCTCCTTCACGGTCGGCGTGAACGTCGACACCAGCCCGTCGCGACCGGTGTCACGGACGATGTTGGGGCCGTCCTGCGTGACGAAGACGCGCAGCCACTGCACGAGGTCGTCGAGGGTCAGGCCGGTGCTGCGGTCGAGCAGTACGGTCTGGCGTTCGGCCCCGGACACCAGGACCGAGTCGAGGACGGCTTCGAACTCGTCGACCTGCTCGGACGTGGCGGCGAGCAGGCGGCTGATCTGGACCAGGTCGGTGCCGAGGAACCCAGCGCCGTTGCCGAGGGTGAAGCCGATCCGGCGGTTCGTCCAGGAGTTCTGCAGGTCGACGACCAGATCGACCAGCGTCCAGAAGCTCGTCCGCTGCTTCTCCTCGTCGACCGTGTTGACGTGGTTGTCGTCGAGACCGAAACGGTCCCGCAGCGCACCGAGCTGGCCGGGAATGGTGTCGGGGTCGGTTCCCGGCGACACGGCCGGGACCGTCGGCACCTTGCCGTTCGCCGCCACCCTCCGCCCACCGTGGCGCCACGCGGTGACATGGCTGAAGTCGTCGTCGAGCACACCGAACGGGACGCTGGCGGAGGGCTCCGCGGACGGGTCGACGCCGGTCAGCACATTGAACGTAGAGTCGACCAGCGCCACCCGCGGACCGCCTTCGCGCCCGAATTCGGTGACGATGCGGCGGACCGAGTCGCGGACCAGGGTGCGGTACGCCTCGCAGTCCTGTGGGTCGGCGTCGGTGCGCAGCGGCTTCAGGCTGTCGAGCATCCGGGTGATCTGCTCGTGCGCCGACTTGGCCCGCAGGTACAGCGACGCCTGGCCGCCGGTGACGCCACCGAGGTCGGCCTGTACGGCGACACCGCGGGGGACGTACTTCGCGATCACGTGGTCCTCGAACGTGGACAGCTCGAAGGAGGCCGAGAGCGCGGCGGTGAAGGCCTGCGGGTCCTCGACCCGCGGGCGCCAGCCGAGCACGTCCCGGATGGCGGCGGCCACCACCGGGGCCTGGTCGTTGGTGCCGCCCGCGGCGGCCGGCCGGGCGACCGCGGCTGTCGTCAGCAACGGGAAGGCCTGGTCCACCTCGACGACCGGGAGTCCTGGCTGCACCTGTTTTTCGGTCACGACGACCTCCTGGAGGTATTCGTCCGGGCCGTCGCGAGAGACGGTCCGGTGACGAGCTCGTGCCACGCGTCGCCGACCGCCGTACCGGCGGCGACGAGCGGGTCTTCACAGCGTTCGAGGCTCTGCTCGACGCCGGTCCACCACGACGGCCAGGTACCACCCCGGCGCCGGGTCGATCCGCGCAGTCGCGAGACCGCCTCGTGGGCGCGCAGGTCGCGCCAGTAGATCAGGTTCGCTTCGCGGAGCAGCCGTTCCACCGCGGCGAGCTCGAGGCCCGTACCGGCGGGTGGGGTGCTCACCGCGGACAGTGCCTCGGCGAGCCGGGCCTGCAGTTCGACGGTCAGCTGCGCGACGTGTTCGGCCGACGCCAGGTCGCTCTCGACCGGCTGGTCGTCGTTCGCGGTCAGCACCAGTTCGGCGACCGCGAGCCAGAGGGTGCGGAGCGCCTGCTGCACGGCCGTACGGCGGTCTGCGATCGTCATCGCGTTCACCGCCTGGCCAGCTGGGTGTAGAAGTTCCGCATCAGCCGGTCGGGTTCGGCCCGGTGCTGGTCCAGCGCGGACCGGACGGCGCCGATCAGGAACCGTTCCGGCACCACCCCGGGGTCGACGCCTTTCGCGAGCCGGACGCCGGCCTCCTCGATCATCGCCTGGTGGCGTGGTTCGAAGAAGATCACCTGCCGCAACGACTTGCCTCCGAGGCCCTTGAACGGGGTGTAGCAGACGGCCTCGACGACGGCGGGGATCGCGGTCCGCGCAGTGGACAGCAACTTCGGTGGCAGCATCGACTCCCGCGGCACCGGGTAGAGCTCCGACCACGCGCGACTGAACTCGGCCGCGCGCTCCGGAAAACCCATCCGCCGCAACAGCTCGCAGGACAGGAACGTCCGTAGGTACGGCGTCGGATGTACCGACCGCGACGTGTAGCCGAACGCCTGCGCCGGCGCGCGGCCGATGACGTCCATCAACGACGAGACGAAGGCCTCGCCGCCCAGCAGGCAGCCGACCATGTCCCCGAAGATCTCCCGGTTCCACCTGGTCCAGATGTTGCTGATGGCAACAGGTACCCCGGCGGCGCGGAGCCGGTGCCGGATCGAGGCGGGAACGGCCTGCTCGAGCTGGAGCTCGTTCTGCAGGTTGTGCGAGACCTCGTGCAGGATCGCACCGATGGTCCACGGGTTCACCAGCCGGTGATATGGCAACTGGACCAGGGGAAACGGGTTCAGTTGCCGTCCCAGCCTGCGCAGCGGAATGCCGCGGCGGAACGTCGCCGGCGAGAACCCGGTACGCATGTAGCAGAACGGCGGTGGCGCCGGGATACTGCGCTCGTTGCCCAGGTGCATGAACACGTGCTGATAGCAATCAAGGGTGATCCGGTCGCAGGCGTCGAGCCAGTCGCCGAACGCGCTCTGCCGCTGGCCGAACAGTTCGAAGTAGAAGTCCCACACCCGCTCCGTGGCGCGGACCAGGTCGTGGGCCTGCGTCTTCAGGTCGAGGGCCAGGCCGATGCGATGTGGCGACGGGTTGGTCTGGGCGGCGTCGGCGGCGCGGTCGAGGCGTTCGACCAGGGTGTTCAAGGGGCCGCGAAGGGTTGCCAGCAACGCGTTGACGGCCTGTACGTGGCCCTCGCTCGGGCGGGCCGGCTGGCCGCCGAACTCGTCGCGGCGGAAGTCACGGAGGGCGGTCAGGTGGCGGCGGACGTTGAGCGCCTGGCCGGAGAGGTAGGCCGGGAGTACGTCGTGCTCCACGGATCTCGGAGCGGTGACGGGTACCGGGCCGGAGGACTCGCCCTCGAACCAGGGCAGCGAGGGCAACCACGACGGCCAGGAGCTGTCGGATGCCGGCGCCGGCGGCAGGGCGGGGGAGACCGGGAGCGTCGGCGAGACCGGGACGGTGGGTGAGCTCGAGAGGGCCGCGGCCGGGGCGAGAGCCGGGGGGTTCGCCGTACCGCTCAGGGCGTTGATGCGGGCGCGGAAGGCGGGCATGTCGAAGTTCGGGTCGATCTTGCGGCCCGGGGGATCGGCGACCTCCTTGTGGCCGAGGACGGCGCTCGCGCTGAGGCCGAAGTGGTCGATCAGCACCCGGCACAGCTGCGCGAACGCGGCCAGCTGGACCTCGGGCCAGGTCGCGTCGGTACCGGTCGCCTCGGCCTCGATCCCGATCGCGTGGCTGTTGCCCCAGGACGGATCGCGGACCGTACCGGCGTGGTTGCAGCGGCCGGCTGCGATCACGTACACCTTGCCGGACCTCGACAGCCCGAAGTGCGCCAGCGGACCGGTCAGGTCCGGGCGGCCGTCGACCAGGGTGTCCAGCGACGGCATGTCGGCGGTCCGGTTCAGCGTCGCGGTGTGGTGGCAGACCACCGCGCGGACGTCGCTCATCTCGCCCCGCCCACGGGTCTCCCAGCCGGGCACCTCGATCACCTCGAGGCTGGTCTTGCGGGCGACGCCCGCGAGGTCCGTCAGGTACGGCATCGTCCCTCCCCACCAGAAGTCGTACGGTCAGAACTCGTCCGGCCGGAACTCGTACGCTCAGCGCCGGCGCCGGCGCCTCGGCGCGGGCGGCCGGGTACGACGGACGCCGGGACCGGCCGGCCCGGTCGCACCGGTCGCGCGGCGGCGGTAGCGGCGGTCGAAGGTGCTCACGGCCCGCATCGCGCGGGTACGCTCCGGGGCCTGGCGGAACATCCGCCCGGCGATCCGGGTCAGCGTCGCGATCGCGGTCTCCGGCGTGACCGGGCGCCCGGAGGCGGCCTGGTCGGCGAGGCTCTGCGCGGTCCGTTGCAGGATCACCGGCAGCGCCAGCACGTACCTGCGGGTCGCCGGGTTGCGGCGCAGCCTCCGGCCGAGTGCCGTCGTACCGCGGATCAACGCCGGTGCGCTGCGGGCCAGGACGCCGGCGGCGCGCGGGATCAGCTTCGAGACCAGCGGAACCAGCGCACCGAAGAACGCCTCGGCCTCGCCCTCGCTGGCGGTCTGCGCGGCGCGGGCCGACAGGTGCGCCATCAGCTCGGCGTCGGGGTAGATCCGCCGGACCGGGTTCACGAACGCCTCGTCCTCGTACTCCTCCTCGGCCTCGTCCTCGGTCTCCGCCTCCGCCTCGAACTCGAAGTCGGCCTCGTACTCGCCGTCGCCGCCACCCAGCAGCCCGCCGAGCGCCTTGCCGATGCCGCCGATCGCGCCGAGGAAGTCCTCGTCCTCGTCCTCGGCTTCGAACTCGTCCTCGAGTTCGTACTCCGCCGTCGCGACGGCCTCGTCCTCGAACTCGTCCTCCTGCTCGAACTCACCCTGGATCTCCGGGTAGCTCCGGTTCAGCGCGGATGCCATGGTCGGTGTCCCTCCCAGCTCGATGTGGTTCAGCAGCTCGATGTGGTTCAGCGCCGCGGCCGGTGTCCACCGGCGCTGGTCGGCCGCCCGGCCGGTACGGCGCCCCGCGGGACCTTCACGTCGCTGACGACCCGGACGACCCGCGCGGGCCGGCCGCCCTTCGGCGGGATCCGTACCGGGGTGGTGATCCGGACGACACCCGGCCGCGGCCGCGGGACCCGCCCGGCGCCGACGGTGCGGGTGCGCAGCGGCTGCCGGCGTACGGTCAGCGTCCGGCGGCTCGCCCCGGAGCGCGGACCTCCGTGGCGGTGACCGGTACGGCGCCCGTACCCGTCGTAGCTGCCGTACCCGCGGCGGTACGAGCCGTCGTACCAGCCTCGGCCCCCGTAGCCGCCCCCGTAACCGCGACGCGAGCGGCCGTGGTACCGGCGGCTGCGGCCGAGGCCGCGGGCGTGCCGGCGCAGGACGGCCTGCCGTACCCGGCCCGGCATCAGTGCGCGGGAGGTCGCGGCGCCCATCACCTGTCCGAGCTCGACCGGTCCGACCGGCTCGCCGGCGGCGATCCGCCGGACGATGGTCCGGGCCGCCCCGTCGGCGATGCCGGGAACCAGGCGCACGGCCTGCCGCGTGCTGCGGTTGCCGTGCAGCATCCGCGTGATGGTCGCGGCGCCGCGCAGCAGGTGTGGCAGCAGCCGCTCGAGTTCGCGGCGGTCCTGCGGGCTGATCGCCGAGTAGGCCGCCGCGCCACCGAGCGCCTCCGCTTCGGCTTCGGACTCACTGGCCGCGGCCTGCGCCGCGAGGTATTCCGCGAACGACTGCGAAGGTGCGAGGGCTGTCGCGGCCATGTCCTCGAACTCGGCCTCGAACTCGTCCTCGTACTCGCCTTCGAGCTGGGAGGTGACGGCTCGCGCGAGTGCCCCGGCGGCCGGTCCGCCGATGGCGGTGGCGACCAGCGGGCCGGCGGTCTTGGCGAGCGTCCGGAGGAACGGCGCGGCCTTGCGGAACACGCCCTTCAGCCGCTTGAAGAACTCCTCGGCCTCTTCCTCGGACTCGAACTCGTCCTCGTACTCACCGTCGCCACCGCCGCCGAGCAATCCGCCGGCGACCTTGGCGATCGGGCCGAGCAGCCCGAGGAAGGCCTCGTCCTCGTACTCGTCCTCGCCCTCTTCTTCCCACTCGTACTCCTCCTCGCCGAGCAGGCCGCCGATCGCGTTCACCACGCCGCCGAGGCCGGGGAAGAAGTCCTCGTCCTCGTACTCCTCCTCGAGCTCGGACTCGTCCTCGAGCTCGT
Organism: Kribbella sp. NPDC004536; assembly: GCF_042873835.1. Classification (NCBI taxonomy): domain Bacteria; kingdom Bacillati; phylum Actinomycetota; class Actinomycetes; order Propionibacteriales; family Kribbellaceae; genus Kribbella; species Kribbella sp. NPDC004536. The sequence goes on from NZ_JBIALY010000002.1 coordinate 721,391, forward strand.
CCTCCCACTCGGCTTCGTCCTCGGTCTCGTACTCCGCCTCCCATTCGGCCTCGTACTCGGTCTCGAACTCGTCCTCGTAATCCGTGGTCTGACGCGCCATGGTGGCCCTCCTCGCTCGGCCGGGACAGCTTGCCCCTCCATGGCAGCCCCGATCGGTGGCGGCGGTCAGTCACCTCTCGGGGTGAAGCACATCGGTGCTCCACCACCCGTGCGACCCGGACCGAAGTACCCCATCCGCGCGACGGGTCGGCTAGCGTCTGCGGGGACAGGCGACGAAGGGAGTTCCGGTGCGCAGGATCCTGGTGGTGGGTGGCGGGTACGCCGGGTTCTACACGGCGTGGCGGCTGGAGAAGAAGTTGCGCCGTGGTGAGGCCGAGGTGGTCGTCGTCGACCCGCGGCCGTACATGACCTACCAGCCGTTCCTGCCCGAGGTGGTCGCCGGCTCGGTCGAGGCGCGGCACGCGGCGGTGTCGCTGCGCCGGAACCTGCGGCACACGAAGCTGATCGCCGGCATGGTCACCGGGATCTCGCACGCGGACCGTACCGTCACGATCCGGCCGTCGTCGGGCGACGAGTACACGATGACGTACGACGTGATCGCGGTCACCGCGGGCGCGGTGACGCGGACGTTCGACGTACCGGGCGTGGCCGAGCGCGCGATCGGGATGAAGCACGTCGAGGAGGCGGTCGCGATCCGGGACCGGCTGTTCACCGCGTTCGACGAGGCGGCCGGGCTGGCGCCGGGCCCGCAGCGGCGCAAGCTGCTCACGGTCACGTTCGTCGGCGGTGGGTTCTCCGGCGTGGAAGGGTTCGCCGAACTGTTGTCGCTGGCGCGGGCGCTGCTGAAGAAGTACCCGGAGCTGTCCGAGAGCGACCTGGGGTTCCACCTGGTCGAGGCGTCCGGGCGGATCCTGCCCGAGGTCAGCGACAAGCCGGGCGACTGGGTGGTGAAGATGCTGGAGAAGCGTGGCGCGGCCGTGCACCTGAACACCACGATGGACTCGGCCGACGACGGTCATGTCGTCCTGTCCGACGGGTCCGAGTTCGACTCGGAGCTGATCGTCTGGACGGCCGGCAACGCCGCGACCCGGCTGCTGCGCAACCACACCGACCTGCCGCACAACGAGCGCGGGATGGTGCAGGTGCGGGCGGACCTGCGGATCGGTACCGAGACCGAGGTGATCCCGGACGCGTGGGCGGCCGGCGACGACGCGGCGGTGCCGGACCTCGCGACCGGTTCCGGGTACACCGTGCCGAACGCGCAGAACGCCGTCCGGCAGGGGAAGGTGCTGGCGAAGAACCTGCTGCGGTCGTTGCGCGGGAAGGCCCCCAAGAACTACGTACACCACAGCCTCGGCGTGATCGCGACGCTCGGGCTCGGGTCCGGGATCTTCCAGTACAAGGGGATCGTGATCAAGGGCCTGCTCGCGTGGCTGATGCACCGCGGCTACCACGTGCTCGCGGTGCCGACGTGGGACCGCAAGATGCGGGTGCTGGCGATCTGGCTGGTGGCGTTCTTCTACGGCCGCGACATCGTGTCGCTGGCCTCGGTCCAGAGCCCACGTGAGGCGTTCCAGACCGAGGCGAAGGCCCGCACCGCTCAGAGTGAAACGAGTACTACTGTCGCCGCGGCACAAACGAGTCCGACTGCCTGACGTCGGGTCAGGCGTTCGCGCAGCACGGTCAGGCCGAGGAGGACTGTGACCGCGGGGTAGAGCGAGGTGAGTACGACCGCGACCGAGAGTGCCTGCGCTCGGGTGGCGATCATGAAGGCGGCGATCGCGGACGTACCGAGGATGCCGGATCCGATCGCCAGCAACGCGGTCCGGCGGCTCATCCGCAGCCGTTCGCGGCGGACGGCGATCGGGGCGACCGTGAGGACGGCGACGAGCCGGTTCATTGCCAACGGCCACAATCCGGCGGCGGCGTCGGCGCGGGCCAGAGCGACGTACTGCAAGGCGAACGCGGCGCCGGACAGCAACGCCCAGCCGGCGCCCGCGGTCGGCGTGGTCCGTGCTCCTCGACCGCTGGTGATCAGCCAGATCGCGGGGACGGCGATCACGCAACCGGCCCAGGCCCACCAGCCGAGCCGGTCGTGCAGGAGCGCCACGCCGATCACCACCGGGATCGCGACTCCGGCGACATCACTGAGCGGTACGACGAGGCTGAACCGGCCGACCTTCATCGCCTGGAACAGGAACGCCGCGCCCAGCCCGGTACCGATCCCCGAGAACGCGCCCCACCCGACGGCGACCGGTGTGAGGTTCGGCGCGGCGACGAACAGCGCGAGGACACTGACGAGGACGACGCCGCAGAGTTGCCCGATCAGCACGACCGCCGCGCTGTGCAGCCGACGGGCCGCGAGGCCGGCCGCGAAGTCCGACAACCCGAAACACAGCGCGGAGGCCAGCGCCAGAGCAACACCCATAGATGCTTGGTAACCGGTTAGCGGCCGGGCAAACGGGTCTCAGTTGATGCGCGTGAGGCGGCCGTCCTGCGTGATGCGGACGGTGGTTTTGCGGGATCCCACCGTCAGGTCCACGAAGTACATGCCGGCGACCGTACGGGTCTTGTACGTGACGGCTTCGGTCGGAGCGGTGGGGACGATCGCGGAGAGGATTGTCGCGTCGTTGCCGTTGCGGTTGAACTTCACCACCGGGGCCGACTCTCGGTGGAAGATGTCCGGGTAGTACCAGCCCTGGACCGGGTCCTGTTGTCCTTCGACGACGGTGATGCCGTCCTTGGCCGGCTGCTGCTGGTACGGGATCTGGAGCAGGTACGTCTTGGCGTCGCGGCTGGTCGCGACCGCCTCCGTCGGCGATTGGACCGTCACCTTCTGACCCGGTGCGAGGTGCCAGAGCGTCTCGTACCGTTGGGTGCTCGTCGCCTGGCCACGGTCGAGGGTGACGATCAGGTCCGGGTCCTTCAGCACGAGGACGTCGCGTTTGCGGGTGATGCCGGGCGCGGGGGAGTCGGCCAGCGAGTACGACTCCCAGGTCGGGGTGATCGACGCCCGGGTCAGCTGGGTCGGAACGGACGCGGTGTCCGCGGACGGGATCGTCATCACGTTGTGCGCGGCAGCGCTCTTCGACCACGCCTGCCACTTGTCGAGCTGGTACCCGGAATGGCCCGGGTCGATCAGGATGTCGCGGCCGTGCGACGAGTACGTGATCGACGTGTGGTCGTCATGACCGTGCAGTGTCCGCGCAGCGCCGTACCGGATGCTGTAGGTCGACTCCTGCGCGAACGGGCGCGTCTCGCCCCAGCCGGTGCGGCCGAAGACGTACCCGGCGTCGAAGACCGCGACACGCTTGCCTGGCTTGGCGCCGTGCTTGCCCAGGGAGGCGACGTAGTCGAGGGCCGTCCCGGCCGCACCGGTCGGCTTCTGCCGTACGGCGTCGCCAACCTGCTGCAGTTCGCCGGTGGACTTGGTCGCGAGCGCGAGCCATTCGGAGAGGGCGGCTCGTCGTTGGGCGATCACTGTACCGGGGCTGGAACCACAGCGTTGCAGGGCAGTCGTGGCGCGGCCCCAGAGGAGGTAGTTGAACATCGCGTACCCGACGGACTGCTCGTTGGTCGAACCCTGCGGATCGATCGCGGTCGTGATCGCCTGCGTCAGCCGGTTGACGGCGAGCACCTTCAGCTCCGGGCGCTTGAGCGTGCAGCCGACACCGAACAGCGCGATGCTCTCGTCGGTACCGTGGTTCGACTGGCCGCTCCAGTTCACGATCATGAACTGCGCGTGGTCGACGAGCGCCTTGTCGAGCCAGGCGTACTGCGTGGGCAGCTTGGTGACGTGCGTCCCGGTGAGGACAGCCTGGCGGGCGCACAGCAGGACGTTGGTCCGGTGCATCGTCGCCTCCCACGCGCCGACGTCGCCCTTCCAGCTGTACGGGTTGTCACGGACCCAGTCGTGGATGATCGCCAGCACGTGATCGAGCGTCTTGCGGTCGCCGCGCGCACCGGCCTCGATCCCGGCGCCGAGCCAGCGCAGCGAGTGCAGCCACATGTACCAGCTGGGCTTCTTGTACGGGTTGGAGCGCCAGTTGATGTCGCCGCTGCCGTTGCCGACCTTGTACGGCGGGTCGTCGCCCCACGCGAACGTGTCGCTCATCAGCATCGGGACCGGTACCTGGATACCGCTGTAGCCCGGGCACTCGTACGTTCCGGTGTTCGCGACCGGGGTCGACGGCGGGGGAGTCGCCGGGGTGTCCACACCCGGCAGTGGCTCGTCGGTGGACTGCGGGACGGTCGGGGTTGGTGTCAGTGTCGGCGGCTTCGGCGTGGTGCTGGTTGGTGAGCTGGCGGTGGTCCTACTGCGGGTGCCCGGCATCAGTACGAGCACCGCGCCGGCGAACGCGACGCCGCAGACCAGTACGCAGGCAAGCGTCAGCGCGACGGTCACACCCAACCGCCTCTTCCGCTGCGCCACTCGCCCCCCTCTCCATCAACAAGACGCCGCAACCCACCCGCCAGGTTGCGAGCGATTTCTTCAAGCCAGACCACCCACCCCGGAGGAAAGCTACCCGCATGCCCGAAAACACGTTCACTCCGGCCCTGGGCCGTTTCCTCCCCGCCCGCTTCTTCGACCTGGTAGCCCTGCTCCTGCGCCAACCCGTCTGGCGCACCCAGGTGGTCACCATGGCCGCCTTACAGCCCGGAGAGGTGGCCGTGGATGTGGGTTGCGGCACCGGCACCCTCGCCCTGCTCCTCCACGGCTCCGAACCCACCGCCCAGGTGATCGGCGTAGACCCCGACCCCCAGCTCCTCGCCCAAGCCAGCCAGAAGGCAGCCGGTCGGGGAGTCGAGTGGCGGGAGGGGTTCGGGGATGAGTTGGTGGGAGTGGTTGGGGCGGGGAGTGCGGATGTGGTGGTGTCGAGTTTGGTGTTGCATCAGTGTCCGTTGGGGGTGAAGCGGGGGATTCTGGCGGCTGCGTATGACGTACTGCGGCCCGGTGGGCGGTTGGTGATCGCGGACTACGGGTTGCAGCGAACGCGGCTGATGCGGACGGCGTTCCGGATTGTGCAGTTGGTGGACGGGCGCGAGGACACCCAGCCGAACGCGGACGGGATCCTGCCGGAGCTGATCACCGCGGCCGGGTTCCTGGACGTTCGCGAGGTGAGCGTCGTGCTGACGGTCACCGGTTCGATCTCGGTGCTGACGGCGTACCGCGGAGCGCCGGAAGAACCTCCCGCGGAGTGAGCCCCATCATCTCGCGCATCCACCGGCTCAGATGCGCCTGATCGGAGAACCCGGCCACCACCGCCGCCTCCGCCAACGAACGCCCGGCCGCCAGCTCCTCCGCCGCCCGCCGCAACCGCGCCCACACCCGCCACCGCGCCAACGACATCCCCAACCCCTCCCGAGCGACCGCCCGCAACCGCGCTCCCGACAACCCGACCCGCCCGGCGACTTCTCCCATCCCCAAGCCCGGCTCCGCCACCACCAGTTCCATCGCCGCCACCAAGCGCGAATCCACCCGCCCCGCCCCGGTCGCCTCCCACGACAGCTCCTCGGGTGGAGCGGACAGGGTCGTGATCGTGGTGTAGGTGCGGAACGCGTCGGCGAACACTGACTGCGGTTCGATGAAGTAGGTGAGGAGGTCCGTACAGGGGAGTAAGCGATGCCAGGTCATGGGTGGTACGACCAGTGCCGGACCGTGGTGTTCGACCCCAGCGTCGTCGATCATCGTGACCTCGGCGCCGATCGCCAGCTGGTACGCCGCGTGCCGGTGGCGGCTCGCTCCGGCGACCGGGCCCTGGTAGCGCGCGTAGCCGTCCCGGATCAGGAACCGCGTGCGAGTCATGTGGCCGAGCGTACGAGTTCCGGCGCGCGGCGGCCGAGTGCCGTCACGACCAGTCCCAGAAGGCTTGCGCCGGCGGCGACGACTGCGCACGTCACGAAGCCGCGGGCGAGGTTGTGGGCCGTGCCGAGCAGGGGGCCGAACGTGGCGACGCCGATTGCTCCGCCGATCTGTCGGGAGGTGTTGAACGCGGCCGAGGCGGCGCCGTGCAGCGCGGGTTCGACGGCGGCGATCGACTGCGCTGTCATCGTCGGTACGAGCAGTCCGGAGCTGAACCCGATCGGCACCAGCGCCAGCACCATCGGCCAGACCGCGGACGACGTACTCGCCCATGCCAGCCCGAGCATCGCGACCGTGATCACCGCCTGCCCGAGTGCGAGTACGGCGGGACGCCCGATCCGCCGGACCAGCGGTGCGGACCCGATGTTCGCGATCGAGATCAGCCCGGTCAACGGCAGGAACAGCAACCCGGTCACCAACGCGCTCAGGTGCCGGCCCTGCTGCAGCAGCAGGCTCATCGAGAAAAGTACGCCGTAGAAGGCGAAATTGAGCAACGAACCCTGGATCGCCGTGGCCGCGAACCCGCGATCGGCGTACAACCCCGGCGGCAGCAACGGCGACCGTACCGACCGCTCCACCCACACGAAGCTCACCAGTCCAGCAACCGCCAGCGCCGCCGCGCCCAGGACCGCCGGATCGGACCACCCGCGCACCGGTGCCTCGATGAGCGCGAACACCAGCCCACCGATGAACGCCGTCGCCGTACTCATCCCGGCAACGTCCAGCCGCCGCGACCCGCGGCGAACGGTAGGCATCGCCCGCCACGCCCAGAGCGCGGCCGGGATCCCGATCACCACGTTGACCGCGAACACCGCGCGCCAGTTCGCGAGCGCGACCAGCCCGCCGCCGAGCAACGGCCCGGCCGCCATCCCGGCGCCACCGGCCGCGGCCCACCAACTGACCAGACGGTGCCGCGTGTGCTCGTCGGTCGCGGACGCCGTCGCCAGCACGAGTGCGCTCGGCAGCAGCAGGGCCGACCCGGCACCCTGGACGAGCCGGGCGAGGTTCAGCATCAGCATCGAGCCGGCCGCCGCGCAGACCGCCGACGACAGCGTGAACACGAGCAGCCCGGTGAGGAACGCCCGCTTCGCGCCGAGCGTGTCGGCGATCGCGCCGGCGCCGAGCATCAGCGCCGCGAACGACAGCGTGTACGCGTTCAGCGACCACTCGAGCTCGGCGCGAGAGGCCTGCAGATGGGTGCCGAGCTGGGCGAGGGTGACGTTCACGATCGTGCTGTCGACGAAGACCATGAACGAGGCGATCAACGCGAGCGCGACGACCGACCGGCGGGTTGGGGGCATGCCGCCCACCCTACGTCGCTGTTCGATGTACGTCGAACAATTTCTCGGCGAGCGGACCGTTGACCCGGGCGCGCGGGCTGGCTACGGTGTTCGAACCGTATCTCGGAAATCGATTTCTCCCGCGTCCGCCCGCCCAGTCAAGGAGAATCCGAATGACCGTCCCCGAGCTCCCGGCCGGTTGTGCGAACCGTTCCTGCGCCGGCGACTGCCCCCGCGCGCACCTCAGCCGCCGCACGTTCATCGCGCTCGGCGCCACCGCGCTGGGCGCCGTCGGCCAAGTCGCACTGGGGGCCGACCCGGCCGCAGCTGTACCGGATCAGGCCTTCGCGTCTCCACCGAGGACCGATCGTGCGGTGCTGTACGACCGCGGTACGCCGACGTCCTACGCCGGCGCCGCCCTGCAGAAGATCGGCATGCCCGTCGGGGGCGGCACGACCGGCCAGGTGTACCTGGCCGGCGACGGCCGGCTCTGGGCGTGGGACATCTTCAACCCGACGTCGTTCCCGCTCGGCGGCGCGGACTTCTCCGGCCACCACTACGCGTTCCCACTGTCCGCGGACGAGCCTGGCGCGTCGCACTTCGCGCAAGGCTTCGCGCTGCGTACGTCGACCCGCGGCCGGACGACGACCCGGAGCCTGGACGCGAACGGCTTCGCCGGCATCCGCTTCACCGGCTCGTACCCGATCGGCCGGGTCGCCTACTCCGGCAACCCGGTGACGGTCGAACTCGAGGCGTACTCGCCGTTCGTCCCACTCGCGACGCTCGACTCGTCGTTGCCCACGACAATCATGTCGTTCACGCTGCGGAACACGTCCGCGGCCCCGGTCCGCGCGACCCTGCTCGGGTACGCCGCGAACCCGGTCTGCATCGACAGCCGCAAGAGCCAGCCGACCACCTTGCAGGCGCGGGCGTTCGACGGCGGTGTCCAGTTCGGCGCCGTCGACGATCTGGGTGCGGATCAGGGCGACATCCTGTTCGAGGACTGGGAGAAGGACACCTACGACGGCTGGACCGTGACCGGCGACGCGTTCGGATCCGGCCCGGTGCGACCGCTCGACGTACCGAACCTGATGAAGCGCTTCGGCGACCTGAACGTGTCCGGCACCCGGTTCGTCACCTCGTACGACTTCCGCGGCGGCACGAACGATGCCGCCGTCGGATCGTTGACCAGCAGAGAGTTCACCATCGAACGCCGCTACGTCGCGATCGGACTGAGCGGAGGCCGGCACCCGGGCGACACCTGCGTCAACGTCGTCGTGGACGGGCAGGTGGTCGCGACCGCGACGGGTGACGAGAGCGAGCCGCTGGTTCCGCAGCTGCTGGACGTCGGCGCGTACGCGGGGCGGATCGCCCACATCGAGATTGTCGACAACGGTACGGGCGCCTGGGGACACGTCAGCTGCGACGCGATCGTGTTCACCGACCAGGCCGACATCCTGTTCGAGAACTGGGACAGGACGACGTACGACGGGTGGACCGTCACGGGTGATGCGTTCGGTTCGGGGCCGGTGACCGCGGCGGAGACGCCGGACGGGTTCCGGCGGCCGTTCGGCGTACGGACCGAGCTGAACGTGAGCGGACGGTTCGTGACGTCGTACAACTTCCGGGGGACAGGGGACCCGGACCGGTTCACGGGGTCGCTGACCAGCCGGGAGTTCGTCGTCGAACGGCGGTTCGTGACGGCGTGGGTCGGTGGCGGCAGCCATCAGGGCGAGACCTGCCTGAACGTGGTGGTCGACGGTGAGGTGGTGGCGTCGGCGACCGGGACCGACATCGAGCCGCTGACCGCGGTGTCGATGGATGTCGGGAAGTACGCCGGGCGGCGTGCCCACCTTCAGATCGTCGACAGTCACACGGGTGGCTGGGGTCACGTGAACGTGGACCGCATCCTGTTCAGCAACCGCCCGATCCGCCGGCGGCCGGTCGCGGAACGCCCCGACGGCGGGACCTTCGCGCTCGCCGCGCTCACCCCGGGCTCCGTTGTCCGGCCGTCGATTGCTGACTGGACGACCCTCGACGGGCTGTTCGACTCGGCCGATGCTCCGGCGGACTCGGACGGGCCGCAGGCGGGGACTGTTGCGGTGACGGTGACGTTGCGGCCGGGGGAGTCGCGGACGATCCGGTTCGCGTACGGCTGGTTCTTCCCGAACCCGGAGCGCGAGTTGTTCGCCGAACTCGTCGGCGCCTCGACCTTCCGCCGGCACTACGCGACCCGGTTCGCGTCGGCTCGCGATGTCGTCCAGTACGTCGGCAAGAACCTCGAACGGCTCGAGCGCGACACCAAGCTCTGGGTGCAGACCTGGTACGACGACTCCTCCCTCCCGCACTGGTTCCTCGAACGGACCCTGGCGACGGCTTCCACGATCGCGACGAGCACCTGCTACCGCTGGGACGACGGCCGCTTCTACGCGTGGGAAGGTACGTACTGCTGCGCCGGCACCTGCGAGCATGTCTGGAACTACGCGCAGGCCATCGCCCGCCTGTTCCCCGATCTCGAACGCGACACCCGCGAACGCGTCGACCTCGGCATCGCGTTCCGCCCGACCGGCGAGATCGGCAACCGCGGCGAGGCCGGCGACGCGTCGAGCTCGTTCGCGGACGGTCAGACCGGCACGATCCTGCGCCTCTACCGCGAACACCAGATGAGCAAGGACTTCACGTTCCTGCACCGCGTCTGGCCGCGCGTCCGTACGGCGGTCGAGTTCCTGGTCACGCACCGAGACGGTCCAGACGAGGACGGGATCTTCCGTGGCAGCCAGTGGAACACCCTCGACACCGAATGGTTCGGTGAGGTTCCGTGGATCAGCGGCCTGTACGTCGCCGCGCTCCGGGCCGCGGCCGCGATGGCGACCGACGTCGGCGACACCGCGAGCGCGACCCGCTACGGAACGATCGCCGACCGCGGGTCGAAGTACCTGGGAAGCAACCTGTGGAACGAGGAGTACGGCTACTACGTCCAGAAGGTCGACCCGGCCCACGCGACCGCGGAGAACAGCAACCGCGGGTTGTTCATCGACCAGATGTACGGGCAGACGTACGCCGCGCAGCTCGGACTGCCGCGGGTGTTCCCGGCCGACCAGGCGCGGACCGCGCTGCGGAAGCTGTACGAGACGAACTTCCGCCAGGATCCGGGTACGTACCGGCCGCCGGGGATCGACGCGGGACGCGTCTACACGACCGACGGGGAGAGCGGCGTACTGATGGCGACCTGGCCGCACGGTGGTTCGACCGAGACACGTGGGTTGATGTACTTCAACGAGGTGTGGACCGGCCAGGAGTACCAGTTCGCCGCCCACCTGTTCGCGGAGGGCATGACCGACGAGGCGCTGGCCGTCACCCGTGCCATGTACGACAGGTACTCCGGCCAGAAACGCAACCCGTACAACGAGATCGAGGCCAGCGACCACTACGCCCGCGCGATGATGGGCTACGGCGTCTACCTAGCTGCTTGCGGTTACGAGCACCACGGCCCGCGCGGTCACCTCGGCTTCGCCCCACGCATTCGTCCGGAGAACTTCCGGAGTGCGTTCACCGGGGCCGAAGGGTGGGGCCTCTACAGCCAGCGCCGGACGCCGAAGTTGCTCGACGCAACGATCGACGTCCGCTACGGCCGGCTGAACCTCACCACACTGTCCTTCGAGACCGTCACACCTGCACGGCGGGCCGAAGTCCGCCGCGGGCCTGAGCGCCTCGCCGCGACGGTGGTTGCTGCTGGCAACCGGGCGGTCGTCACGCTCGCCAAGCCCACGGCGATCACCCCAGGGAACCACCTGGAGGTGGTGCTGAGTTGACCCGGCCCGCCGCCGATACGGGGGAGTCGGCGGCGGGCACGGGCCGGTCGGTGGGCCTGCGGATCACGCCGAGGTGATGTCCGGTTCGGCGACATGGCAGGCGGCCTGGTGGTTCGGGCCGAGGACCCGGAGGGTCGGGGTGACGTCGTGGCACTTGTCGATGGCGAGCGGGCAGCGCCAGCGGAACCGGCAGCCGGGGGTGGGGTCGATGACCTTCGGCGGTTCGCCGGTGTCGCCCTCGATACCGGTGCTGAGCGGAGCGCGCGGGTCGGGGACGGCGCCCAGCAGAAGATCTGTGTACGGGTGCTTGGGGTTCTGCAGCACCGACTCGGTCGGACCGGTCTCGACCACGTGGCCGGCGTACATGATCATCAGCCGGTCGGCGACGTACCGGGCGCTGGCGATGTCGTGGGTGATGTAGAGGAACGAGACGCCCTGCGACTCGCGCAGTTCGGCCATCAGGTTGAGCAGGCCGATCCGGATCGACACGTCGAGCATCGACACCGGCTCGTCGGCGAGGATCAGTTTCGGCTTGTGCGCAAGGGCCTGCGCGAATCCGATCCGTTGCCGCTGGCCACCACTCAGCTCGTACGGGAACCTGTTCATGATGTCCGCGGCCGGGGACAGCCCGACCGCCTCGACCACCCGTTCCGCCTCGGCGTACCGCTGTGCCCGGTCCAGCTCCGGCCGGTGCAGCTTCAGCGAACGCAGCACGCCGTGCGACACCCGGAACGCCGGGTTCAGCGAGCTGAACGGGTCCTGGAACACCATCGGTACGTCGCCGCGGTAGGACAGCTGGTCCTTGCGGGAACGGTACGTAGACATCGCCCGGCCCTGGTAGAAGATCTCGCCGCTGGTCGGCTTGTACACGCCCGCGAGCAGCCGCGCGATCGTACTCTTCCCACTGCCGCTCTCGCCCGCCAGCGCGACGATCTCCTGCCGCCCGATCGAGAAGCTGACCTCGTCGACCGCGTGCAGCAGTTGCCGCGAGAACCCACGCCCGACCCGGAAGTGCCGGGTCAGGTCTCTTGCCTCGAGCAACGGCGCGGCGGCCGACTCGGTCACGCCCGCGGTGTCTGCTTCGGTCGTGGTCATTTGGCCTCCCGGACGAGATCAGGTGCGTGCAGCAGGCACCGGGCCTGCACGCCGCCCACCTGGTAGAGCTCCGGCTCGATCTTCGGGCAGTCCTCGAACGCCTTCGGGCAGCGCGGCTGGAACCGGCACCCCGGCGGCGGGGACGCAAGGTTGGGCGGCGCCCCGGGAATCCCGGTCAACGGCACCTTGGGACCACGAATCGATGGGAAGGCATCCAGCAGCCCAGCACTGTACGGATGTTCGGGGTGATCGAACACCGCGCGGGTGTCGCCGAACTCGACCACCTGACCGGCGTACATCACCACGAGCTTGTCCGAGAAGTGGCTGACCAGCGACATGTCGTGGGTGACGAAGATGACCGCGAACCCGAGCTTGCGCTGCAGTTCCTTGATCTGCACCATCAGCGACCGCTGCGCGACCACGTCGAGCGCCGACGTCGGCTCGTCCATGATGATCAGGTCCGGGGTGAACAGCAGCGCCATCGCGATCATCGCCCGCTGCCGCATCCCGCCGCTGAGTTGATGCGGGTAACTGCGAAGGTGGATCGGGTCGATGCCGACCAACCGCAGCACCTCGGCGGGCCGGCCCTCGTCGACCACCTCGTCGTGCGCCATGATCGTGTCCCGGAACTGCGCGCCGATGCTCTTCACCGGGTTCAGCGCGTTCATCGCGCTCTGCATCACGACCGAGAAGTCCCGCCAGCGCATCTCGGCCAGGTGCTTCTCGTTCATCCCGACGAGTTCGCGGCCCTGGAAGCGCACGCTGCCGCCGGTAATCGCGGCCGGCGGCGTCAGCAGTTGCGCGATCGCGAACAGCAGCGTCGACTTGCCGCAGCCGGACTCGCCGACCACCCCGACGAACTCACCGGCGTGTACGTCGAGATCCACGTGGTCGACCGCGACGACCGGCTTGGCGCCGGTGTCGTACTCGACGGTGAGATCGCGGACCTCAAGAAGCTGATCTGGCACGTCGCCTCCGAACCGGCCGCAGCGCGGGATTGCTGATCTCGTCGAACGCGTAGTTGAGCAGGGCGAACGAAACGCCGAGCAGCGCCACCGCCAGACCCGGCGACAGCGCCCACGCGGGCAGGCCGTTCACCAGGGCGCCCTGGTTCTGCGCCCAGTAGAGCATCGTGCCCCAGCTCAGCGAGTTGGGGTCGCCGAGCCCGAGGAACTGCAGCCCGGCGGCGGTGAGTACGGAGTACAGCGCGGCGCCGAGGAAGTTCGCGACGATCAGCGAGATCATCGTCGGCAGCACCTCGACCACGATGATGTACGAACGCCGCTCGCCGCGGACCCGCGCCGACTCCAGGAAGTCCCGGTTCCGCAGCGACAGCGCCTGGGCCCGCATCTGCCGGGCGCCGTACGACCACCCGGTGAGGACCAGCACGATGATGATCACCGTGAGGTTGCCCTTGCCGGCGTACGTCGCCAGCACGATGATCAGCGGGAACGTCGGGAGGACGAGAAAGATGTCGGTCAGCATCGACAGACCGTCGTCGGCGAACCCGCCCAGATACGCCGCTGACACGCCGATGATGACCGACAAGATCGTGGCACCCAGCCCGGCGACCACGGCGATCACCAAGGACTCACGGGTGCTGTAGATGAGTTGCGCGTAGACGTCCTGCCCGAGTCCCGTCGTACCGAGCCAGTGGCTGCCCGACGGATGCTGCAGCGGCAGGTCGCCGATCGCCTGTGGATCGTGGTGCGCGCCCGGGACGAACAACCCCGGGAACGCGGCGAGCAGGATGAACAACAGGAGCAGCGCGGCCCCGACGACAGCCTTGCGATTGCGCAGGATGGCGCGGATCAATCCACCGCGCGGGCGGCGCGTGGCACCCGCGACGGGCGCGGACGCACCAGCAACGACGGCGCTCATCTGGTCATCCCTTCGTCCGGGCGCGGGGGTCCAAGAGGAACACCGCGAAGTCGCACAGCAGGACACAGATCAGCACCGCGAGCGTCACCAGCAGGAACAGTGCCTGCAGCAACGGGTAGTCGGTGCTCACCGTGGCGTTGTAGAACATGTAACCCAGGCCGGGGTAGTTGAACACGTACTCGACCAGGATCGTCCCGGAGATCACGAAGCCGAGCGACATCGCGAACCCGGACAGGTTGGGCAGGAACGCGTTCCGGCCGGCGTAGCCGAACATGATCTTGCGGCCCGGGATGCCCTTCGCGCGGGCCATCCGGACGTAGTCCTCGGCGAGCGTGGTGACCATGTTGTTCCGCATGGTCAGGATCCAGCCGCCGACCGCGGTGACCAGGATCGTCGAGGCCGGCAGGATGCCGTGCTTGATCACGCTCCAGATGAACTCACCGCTGAACGCCGGGGTGAGTCCCTGGTCGTAGTTGAAGTCGTTGGGCAGGATCGGGTTGTCGCCGATCGCGAACAGCGAGATCAGCAGCAACGCGACCCAGAAGTACGGCAGCGCCGAGGTGACGATGAACACCGGCGGCACGATGCCGTCGATCAGGCCGCCGCGCCGCCAGCCGGCCACCGTCCCGATCAGCGTGCCGATCGCGAACGCCAGTACGGTCGCGATGCCGACCAGGCCGAGCGTCCACGGCAGCGCGCTGCCGATCAGGGTCGTCACCGGTACGCCGAGGCTGCTGCCGATCGAGACACCCCAGTGCCCGGTGACCATCGACCTCAGGTACTCGCCGTACTGCAACAGGACGTTCTTGTCCGGGTCGAAGCCGAACTCCGCCAGCACCGTGCGCAGTTGCTCGGGTGTGACCACCGCGCCGCCCTTGCTGAGGCGTTCCCGCAGTGCTTCCTCGGGACTGCCCGGCATCAGCCGCGGGATGAAGAAGTTCAGCGTCATCGCCGCCCACAACGTGAGCACGAAGAACCCGAGACGTCGTATCAGGTATCGCACTCCCACCAACTCCTCGTGCTCACGCTTTTACCCATCTTGGTTCTACACAGTCCTTACTTCTGGGCGGACTTCGAGTACAGGTTGGCCAGCACCTGACCGACGTCAGGGATGTTGTACGGCGCCGGCTGCGCGTACGGGTTGTCCTGTGTCGGCCAGCCGTCCAGGTCCTTGGTGTTGTACTGGTACCAGTCGACCGACTCGGTCGTCGGGATCACCGGGACGTCCTTGATCATGTACGACGAGATCTGCTTGATCAGCTTGACCTGCGTGTCCGGGTCGGCGGAGGCGTACTGGTCGAACAGCTTGTCCACCTCGGGCTTCATGTAGCGCGAGTAGTTGCTGCTGGCCTGCTTGCCGATCGGCGCGGAGTTCTTCGAGTACAGCAGTTGCCGCAGCTCGTAGTACGGCGTCGGGCCGCCGGACTGGCTCGCGTACGCGAGGTCGTAGTCACCGGTGAACAGCTTCTGGTTGTACGACTGCTGCTGCAGGTCCTGGATCGTCAGGTCGATGCCGGCCTTCGCGAGCTGCTGCTTCACGACCGCCAGCGACGCGTCCCAGTCGGTGTAGCCGGTGACCGTGATGATGCTGAGCTTCAGCTTGTTCGAGTCGGAGTACCCGGCACTCTGCAGGAGCTGCTTGGCCTTGTCCAGGTTCGGCTTGTCGTACCCGGCCGCGCTCAGCGCGTCCTTGTCGAAGTACTTGTCGAACGTGGGCGAGACGACACCGGTCTGGTTCGCGGCCGGCTGGTACCCGCTCTCACCGATCTTCGAGATCTGCTCGCGGTCGAGGGCGTACGCGATCGCCTGCCGGACCGCCAGCTTGCTGGTCGCCGGGCGGGACGGGTCGTTGTTCGGGACGATCGCGACGTTCGCGGTCGGCGGGAACCAGTAGTTGTTCTCCGGCGACTTCGCCTTGTAGAAGTTGTCGATGTTCGGGATGTACTGACCGCCCCACTGCGCCTTGCCGCTGGCCAGGTCGAGGTTGGCGGGGTTGTTGTCCAGGTAGGCCGGGTACTGCACCTTCTGCACGTACGGCTTGCCGGGCTGCCAGTACGACGGGTTCGCGACGTACGAGATGTTGTTCGAGCTGCAGGACTCGACCGTGAACGGCCCGGTGCCGACCGGCTTCGGGTCCGCCCAGGTCGCGGGCTTGGACGCGGCCTCGCCGGTGGACCAGATGTGCTTCGGCACGATGCCGACCTGGCCGGCGAAGTTGAAGAAGTACGGCTCGGCCGCGGACTTGAACTTCAGCGTGACCTTGTTGCCGGCCGCGGTGACGCTGGTCAGCCCGGCGCCGCTCCACAGCGAGTACAGGTCGAGGGCCGGCTGTTCCTTCATCCGGTTGAAGGTGTACACGACGTCGTCGGCGCTGAACGGCTGCCCGTCGCTCCACTTCACGCCGTCGCGAATGGTGAAGACGATCGAGTCCTTCTTCGGCGACCAGGTGAAGTCGGTCGCCAGCATCGGCGTGGTGGCGCCGGCCTTCAGTACGTTGACGAACGTCAGCGTCTCGTAGACGAAGCCGTTCGCCTCCTGGTTCACCGCCGGGTTGAACGGGTTGAACTGGCACGGCCAGGTCTGCCCGCCGACGTTGGCGATGGTGACGGTGCCACCCTGCTTGTGCTCGCCGGTGCCCCCGCCTCCGCCGCTGCTCGTCGACGAGGACGGGTTGGACGAGCTCGCGCTCCCGATCGGCTTGTCGCCGCCACCGCAGGCCGCGGTCAGTGCCCCGACCGCGATCGCGGCGACCGCGATCCGTGTGATGCTGCCCCTCATCGTCTTCTGCCTTTCGCTACTGGATTCCTGCTCATGCGAATGCTTCCGCACCGAGGACGACCCCCGCGGCCTCGACGCCCAGGGCGAGCGCTCCGATCAGCGGTGCCTCCGTCGGGAACCGGGCCACCGACAGCTCCGGTGGGAACGGGACGGCTGCGTCGAGAGCGCGGCGCAGTCCGGGTTCGAGCTGGTCCCAGGAACGGACCAGGCCGCCGCCGACGACGATCCGGTCCGGATCGATCGCGATGGCCAGGTTGGCGAGATGCGTCGCCAGCTCCCGGACGAACTCGTCGGTGAGGACGGCGGCATCCGGCTGGGTACGCGCCATCGTGAAGACGTCGGCGGCCGTGACGGTACGCCCGAGCCGGGCGGACCCGGTGGTCTCGAGCGCCTGGCCGCTGACGACGTGTTCCAGGATCGTGCGTTCGTCCGGACCGACGTACACGTCGGCGGGCGAGCGCAGGTTGTAGCCGATCTCGCCGGAGGCGCCGTGCGCCCCGGTGATCACGGTGCCGCCGGCAACGATCGCGATCGCCAGACCGGTGCCGAGATTGAGGTAGAGCCCGGGGTCGGAGCCGGCCAGCGCGCCCCAGCGCAGTTCGGCTTCGGCCGCCGCTTTGACGTCGGTCGCGAGCTTGACCGGTACACCGGGGAAGCCGTCGCGGATCAGCCGCCCGAACGGGAGTTCACCCCAGCCCGGGAAGGTAGGTGCCAGTTCGACACGGTCGTCGTACGGGATGCCCAGCGTGGCGGCGCCGACACCGGCGAGCTCCTGGTCCGGCGCGACCTCGGCGAGCAGGTCGCGGGCCGCGGTCAGTCCGCGGGTCATCGCTTCGGCGGCGCCGCCGGACTCGACCTGGCTGTCGACGGTCGTCGCGCCCAGCCGGCGGCCGGACAGCTCCCCGACCGCGACGGCGATCTTCGTCCCGCCGAAGTCCAGTCCGAGGACGA
Source organism: Kribbella sp. NPDC004536 (assembly GCF_042873835.1). NCBI lineage: Bacteria > Bacillati > Actinomycetota > Actinomycetes > Propionibacteriales > Kribbellaceae > Kribbella > Kribbella sp. NPDC004536. The sequence continues at coordinate 739,051 of NZ_JBIALY010000002.1, forward strand.
CCGGTGTCGAAACCACGGGGTGGCACCTCCTCGCGCCGACCAATAGAATCGATAGGAAACTAACTTAACTATCACCGGCACCACAAGGGATCAGTGGAACTTGTTGGCCGAGTTGTTAGCGAACGAGGGGAACGAGGGGGCCGACTGTGACGGTTACTGCCGGGGGAGCACGCCCGCAGCTGATCCGCGAGATCAACGAGCAGGTACTGCTCGACCACATCCGGCGATCCGGCCCGATCTCGCGGACCGAGCTCGCCGGGTTGACCGGACTCTCCAAGCCGACGGTGTCCGCGGCGCTGGGCTCGTTGGAGCGGACGGGTCTCGTGCACGTGACCGGTCAGCGCACCGGCGTACCAGGGCCGGCGGCGAACCTGTACGAGGTACGCCCCGAGGCCGGGTTCGTCCTAGGGCTGGACGTCGGACGCGAGTACCTGCGCGGAGCGATCGCGGATCTCGCCGGAACCGTCCGGTCCCGGTTGAGTGTGCGGACGAAGGCCGGCGACGCAATGGCGCGGATCCAGGAGCTCGTCGACCTGGCCAGGACGCTTGCGGCCGACGCGGGGATCGATGCCGATCAGCTCACCCAGACCGTGCTCGGGAGTCCCGGTGTGTACGACCCCCGGCTCGATGCACTGACGTTGACGGGGCGGCTGACCGGATGGGATTCGCCGGCGACGCTCGCCGCGTTGCGCGATCGGTTCGGGCCGACGTTGATGATCGAGAACGACATCGACGCGGCCGCGATCGCCGAACGGGTGCACGGTCACGGCCGGGACGTCGACAGCTTCGCGTTCGTCAGCGTCGGCACGGGTATCGGCATGGGCCTGGTACTGGACGGGAAGCTGCGGCACGGATCGCACGGCGTCGCGGGCGAGATCGGGTACCTGCCGTTCACCGAAGGCAGCGGCAGCGATCCGCGGGACGCCCGTAAACGTGGAGGTTTCGACGCATCCGCTTCGGCCGCGGCCGTCGTACGTGCGGCTCGCCGGGCAGGGATGCGCGGCGCACCAACGGCCGAGAAGGTGTTCGCGGCCGCAGCGCGCGGCGATGCTCTCGCCGCCGCCGTCGTCGCCGAGGAAGCGTTGCTGGTGGCGAAGGCGGTGTGCACCGTCATCACTGTCGTCGACCCGGACCTCGTCGTGCTCGGCGGTGGTATCGGTCAGGCACCTGGATTCCTCGAGGCCGTCACCAAGCAGTTGCGCGTGCTGGCGCCGGTGATGCCGGAGGTGAAGGCGAGCGTGCTCGGCACCGAAACAGTGGTGGCCGGATGTATCGCCGCCGGGCTCGATCGCGCCTGGCAGACGTTGGTCGGAAACTCTGCGTAAGAACCGGACGCAAACCGTCCGCAACCCGGATTACTGTGCGAGCCATGACTATCGCTATGTACCCGAGTTTCGTGCTGGACTGCCCGGACGCGGCGGTGCTCGCCCAGTTCTACGGCGAGCTGCTGGGGTGGAAGGTCAAGACCGACGAGGGCTGGGCGGAGATCCGTCCGGAGGACGGCAGCAACTGCATCAACTTCCAGCAGGTGAAGGACTACAAGGCGCCGACCTGGCCGACCCAGGACGTGCCGCAGCAGCTGCACCTCGACGTGATGGTGCGCGATCTCGACGAGGCCGAGCAGGAGGTGCTCGCGATCGGGGCGACCAAGGCGGAGCATCAGCCCGGTACTACGTTCCGCGTGTTCCTCGACCCGGCCGGACACCCGTTCTGTCTGTGTGTGGACTGACAAATAGAGTGAGGGTGTGACGAGCTGGCGCGAGGAACGACGGCAGGCGGCGGTCGAACATGCGGCCGCCCTGGAACGGAAGAAGGCCGCCGAGACCGCGCAGGCGCGGGTGCTGCTCACCTCTTTCATCGAGACGATGCGGGAACGCGGTGTCGAGCCGGAGCCGCTGCGCGCCCAGGTCGTCGGGTCCAGCGCCAGCTACCGGACCAACCTGACCGGGTGGTACCTGCGCCGCAACCGCTCGCTCGCCGTCGACGTCGACGGGAACTTCTACATCCTCGGCGTACCGGCCAGCCTCAAGGCGCGGGTCGCCGGCGTCCACGTCGAGCCGTCCGATCCGCCGCTCGTGGTCGGCCAGGGCGCCCGCGACGGCGAGTCGATGCCCCTCGCCGAACTACTACGCCTTCGCCTCGAGTCCTAACACGCTCGCGATCAACGCCGTGCCAGGAGCGGTCCGGCCGCCTGGGCCTGGGGACGGTACGACGTCCTGCATCGCGAGGGTCTCGCCGCACTCGGAGCAGCACACCGTCGGCGTCGTGACCTTGCCGCAGGTCCTGTGCGTGAAGCGGATCGGCTGGCCGGCCGGGGGCGTGGCCCAGCGGTCGCCCCATGCCGTCAGTGCCATCAGGATCGGTACGAGTTCCCGTCCCGCGTCGGTCAGTTCGTAGCTGTAGCGGACCGGGTTCTGCTGGTACGGCGTACGTCGTACCAGGTCGCCGTCGACCAGTGTCGCCAGCCGGTCGGTGAGCAGGTTCCGCGAGATGCCGAGATCCTTGGCGAACTGGTCGAACCGGTCCATGCCCAGGTACAGGTCGCGCAGGATCAGCGGCGTCCACCAGTCGCCGATCAGCTCCAGCGACTGGGCGAGCGAACAGTGCATCGAGGCGAAGCTGGTGTTCCGCATGCCCCGCAGTCTAGTCAGTTGCGGCATTGAACTCACTACCTCTACGGTGGGTGACATGGGCATTTACCACTGGATCGTGGCGCGGCAGGTGCGGAACGCGTTCGCACAGATCAGTGCGGGGAACTGGGAGGCGATGGTGGCCGGCATGGCGCCGTCGTTCACGTACCGCTTCTACGGAGAGCACGCGCTCGGCGGCGAACGCCGTACACACGAGGCACTCCGGCGCTGGTGGGAGCGGTGCTTCCGGCTGCTGCCCGGTACGCGGTTCGACGTGGACGACGTGATCGTCAGTGGCTGGCCGTGGAACACGCACGTCGCGACGGCGGTGACTGTTCACGTGAAAGTGGTGGACGGGTCGACGTACGAGAACGTCGTGCACCAGTTCCTGCGGATCCGCTGGGGGAAGATCACTGAGGTCCGCACGCTGGAGGACACGGCGGTGCTGCAGCGGACCCTGGACCGGCTCGCGGCCGCCGGGTACGACGAGGCGCGCGCGGAGCCGATCGTCGGCTGAGATCTTCCGTAGGTCGAGGCAACGATCTACCTTGTGGGCACATTCCCCTGCGAGGAGCACGAGATGCGACACCTGACCCGAACGACGGTTGCGCTCACCTCGGCCGCGGCGCTCACCCTGGCTGCCGTTGCCGCACCTGCCGCCGCGAAGCCGCCGACCGGCACGACGACCGCGAAGGCATGGGTCTTCATCCCGAACCCTGTGCAGTCCAGCGGCGACGAGAACCTGACCGACCAGAAGGACTCGGCGACCGCGGTCCCGCAGGGCGACTACTACCAGGTGACGCTGACGGACCTGGACGGGTCGGGCTATCTGCGGGGCACCTGGGCGAACGTACGCAGTACTACTGGTACGCCGGCGTACACGACGAACGGGACGTATTTCTACAACCGCCACGACGACCAGTTCGAGCAGGTGATGGCGTACTTCTGGGGGACGCAGTCGCAGAAGTACCTGCAGTCGCTGGGGTTCGGGCGTGACCTGCCGCCGGTGAACGCGGAGAGCCAGGACTACAGGGTCGACCAGTACGGCCAGGACAACTCGTTCGAACGGGACAACCCCGACATCATCACACTGGGCAAGGGCGGCGTGGACGACGCCGAGGACGGCGAGGTGATCGTGCACGAGACCGGTCACGCCGTACACGCCGCGCAGGTGCCGGGCTTCGGGTCGTCAGAGCAGGCCGGCTCGATCGGTGAGGCGTTCGGCGACTACTTCGCGGTCACGGTCGGCGACTGGGTGGCCAAGCAGTACGGCGTACCCGAACGCGAGGACCTGGCGTGCGTGGCGGACTGGGACTCGACGTCGTACACCTCGGGTCCGATTCACTGCCTGCGGCGGCTCGACATGAACAAGCACTATCCGCAGGACGTGGTCGGCGAGGTGCACGCGGACGGCGAGATCTGGTCGCAGGCGCTCTACCAGCTCCGTACGGCGCTCGGCCCGGCGGTAGCGGACCGGATCATCATCGACGCGCAGTTCGGGTTCGCGCCGGACACCAGTTTCGCGGCGGCGGCACAGCAGACGGTCGCGACCGCGCGGTCGCTGTACGGGCCGAGCCAGGCAGCAGTCGCGCAGAAGGCGTTCGCTGATCGCGGAATCCTCTGACTGATTGCGGTCCTGTCCGGAAACTCGGATGCATTCTGTCGGTGGGCCGGTCTACGGTCGGTCACGTGCTGACTCTCTTCCGATACGGCGTTCGAGTTGCACCTGGAAGCACCCTGCTGACGATGGGTCTGGCTGTCCTCGGCTCACTGCTGGGGCTGGCGGTCACGTTGCTGACCGGTCGGGTCGTCGGGGCGGTTCCAGGTGTGGTGAACGGCGGCCCGGGCGCGATGCCGTTCGGGGAGTTCAGCTGGCTGCTCGCCGCGTTGCTCGTGGTGTTCGTCGTCGACAGCCTGAAGCCGGCTGCGCAGCAGGTCGCGTCGATGGTGATGGACGCCGGCCTGGTGCGCGCGATCGGCACCGGCATCACCGAGCCGCTGCTGAAGCCGCGCCGGATCGACCACCTCGAGGACTCCGACGTACTCGACGTGCAGGAGCGCGCGAAGGGCAAGGGCGGGTTCCATCTCGCCCAGGGCCTGAGCCAGCTGCCGTGGTTGCTCGCCAGCCGGGTCACGCTGGTCGGGTCGTCGCTGATCGTCGGTGCCATGTTCGCCTGGTGGGTAGCGGCGATGCTGCTCGCGATGACGCTGCTCTCCGAGTGGTACCACGGCCGGCTGATCGAGCGTGAGATCGACACGTGGTGGGGCAACACGGAGGAGCAGCGCCGGGCGGGCTACGCGTTCAACCTCGGGATGCGCGACGCGCCGAAGGAGCTGCGGGTCTTCGGCCTGCACCACTGGATCGTCCAGCGGTACGTGCGCGAGTGGACCGACGGCTACCGCCCGGTCTGGGACCGGCGCCGGCGCAACACCAAGTGGACGCTGGTGCTCGGCGCGGTGCACCTGACCGTGAACGGCCTTGCGATCCTCGCCGTCGGCCGGGCAGCCCTGCACGGCTCGCTGCCGTTGACGCAGGTCGCGACCACACTGCCCGCGATCCTCGCGATCGGCCAGTCCGCCAACGGGTTCGGCGTGGTGCAGGTCCGGCGCGGGCTGTCGGCGTACCGCGCTATGCGCGACCTGCCGGAGGTGATCGCCACCCGGCACCCGGAGTTGGAGGTCGCCGGCGAGCACCGGGTCGCCACGATGCCGGCGCGCGAGATCCGGTTCGAGAAGGTGAGCTTCCACTACCCGGGCTCGGACAAGGCAGTACTGCGCGACCTCGACCTCACCATCCACGCGCACGAGGCGCTCGCACTCGTCGGCATCAACGGCGCGGGCAAGTCCACGCTGGTGAAGCTGCTCGGCGGTGCGTACAGGCCGACGAGCGGGCGGATCCTCGTCGACGGCGTCGACCTCGCGGAGCTCGACCTGGCCGCGTGGCAGCGACGGGTCGCAGCGATCGTCCAGGACTTCGTACGGTTCCCGTTGTCGGTCACGGACAACGTCGTGTTCGGCGCGATCGAACGTGAAGGCGACGAGCTGACGCTGGCCCGGGTCGCTCGTGAGTCCGGGATCGACGACGTCGTCCGCGGTCTGCCGAAGGGCTGGGACACCGTGCTGGACAAGACGTTCGACGGTGGCGTCGACCTGTCCGGCGGCGAGTGGCAGCGGGTCGCCCTGGCCCGGGCGTTGTTCGCCGTCCACGCGGGCGCGGGTGTTCTGGTGCTGGACGAGCCGGCCGCTGCTCTCGACGTACGCGCCGAGGCGGAGCTGGTGGAGCGATACCTGGAGCTGACGTCGGGGGTCGCCTCGCTGATCATCTCGCACCGGTTCTCCGTGGTGCGGAACGCGGACCGGATCTGCGTGCTGTCCGACGGCCGGATCGTCGAGGACGGCACACATGAGGAACTGCTTGCCGTCGACGGGGAGTACGCCGGGATGTTCAAGCTGCAGGCCGAGCGGTACGTGACCGGACCGGAGGCCGTGGATGCCTAAGTTCAAGCAGAGCTTGCGGATCTTCCGGCTGTGGATCACCACCTCGTTCCGCGCGGCGCCCTGGCTGATGACGGCGTCGACCGTGCTCGTCGCGCTCCGGGCGATCACGGCACCAGCGCAGACGTACGGAGTGAGCCGCCTTGTCGACGGGATCGCGTCGGACCGGGAAAGCACGATCGCGCTCGGTATCGCCATCATCGTCGGCGGTCTCGCGGTGTCGTTCATCGCCGACACACTCGGCTGGCCGTTGCAGGACACCGCGCAGGAGCGGATGGCCGGGCGTGTGCACGCCGACCTGCTGGACGTGACGACCGGGATCCCCGGGCTGTCGCACCACGAGCGGCCCGAGGTCGCGGACAAGCTCGAGCTGGTCCGCGAACGGGCGTGGCGGATGGGCGTCGGCGCCGAAGTACTGCTGTGGGCGTTCGCCACCGTGACCAACACGGTGACGGTGTTGACGTTGCTCGGCTCGGTGCATCCGGTGCTGCTCATCCTCCCGCTGCTCGGTGGCGCCCGGATCTGGTCTGCGTACCTGAGCAGTACGCGGCAGCAGAAGGCGTGGGAGGACTCGATGCCGCAGGAGCGGCTGGTCGACCGGCTGATCGACGTCGCGAAGGACCCGCGGACCGGGCTCGAGGTACGGGTGTTCGGGCTGGGGAAGGTCCTGCTGGACAGGATCTTCGCGTTGCAGACCGAGCGCTTCGACCGCCGGGTCGCCGCGGCGCGCTGGGGTGGAAAGGTCGACGGCGCCGTCCGGCTGGTGTTCGGGCTCGCGTACGCGGTCGCGATCATCTGGGTCGTCGCGCGGGCGCGGAACGGGCAGGCGACCGCGGGCGACGTCGTGCTCGTGCTGCTGCTCGCGCCGCAGGTCGATCAGATGACGGGCGGTATCGCGCAGAACGTGTACTGGGTCGGCGAGGTGATCCGGAGCTTCAGCCGCTACGACTGGTTGCGCGAGTACGCCAAACAGAACTCGTGGCGCTCCAGCCGGACGCCGGCACCGGAGCGGATCCGCGAGGGCATCGAGCTGCGGGACGTCGGATTCTGCTACCCGGGTTCGGAGTCCGCGGTGCTGAGTGGGATCAACCTGACAGTGCCGGCCGGCGCGGCGGTCGCATTGGTGGGGGAGAACGGTGCCGGCAAGACGACGCTGGTCAAGCTGCTCGCCCGGATGTACGACCCGACCACCGGGCGGATCCTGGTCGACGGCGTGGACCTGGCGACGATCCAGCCGGACGCGTGGCGGTCGCAGCTGTCGGCGGGGTTCCAGGACTTCGTGAAGTTCGAGTTCACCGCCCGCGAGGTGGTCGCGATCGGCGATCTCACCCGCGCCGGCGACGAGGGCGCGGTCCTGACCGCGATCGGGCGCGGCGACGCCGAGTCGGTGGTCGCCGGGTTGCCGAACGGCCTGGACTCCCAGCTGGGCAAGAAGTTCGCCGACGGCGTCGAGCTGTCGGGTGGTCAGTGGCAGCGACTCGCGCTGGCTCGGGCGTTCATGCGTGAACGTCCACTGCTGCTCCTCCTCGACGAGCCGACGGCGGCCCTCGACCCGGAGGCCGAACACCGCCTCTACGAGCAGTACGCCGAGGCCGCCAAGGTCGCGGCCGCCGAGACCGGTGGCATCACCGTGCTGGTCTCGCACCGCTTCTCCACGGTCCGGATGGCCGACCTGATCGTCGTCATGCACCGAGGCCGGATCGAAGAGTTCGGCACCCACGAGGACCTGCTCGCGGCCGGCGGCCGGTACGCCGAACTCTTCGAACTCCAGGCCCGCGCGTACCGCTGACGGTCACAAACGATCGCGGTGTCCTGTCTGAACAGATATGACGCAGCGGATCGACACTCTCGACAGTCTTCACCAGCACCTGCAATGGGCGATCGAGCTCGAGCACTCGACGCTCCCGCCGTATCTCTGTGCGCTCTACTCGCTCGACCCGGCGCGGAACCCGGACGCGGTCGAGGTGGTGAGCAGCGTCTTCGTGGAGGAGATGATCCATCTCTCACTGGCGTGCAACCTGCTGAACGCCGTCGGCGGCGAGCCTCGGCTGGACGTCCCGGATCAGCTCCCCGGGTATCCGCGCCGGCTGCCGCACGGATCCATGGAGCTTTCGCTGCTGCCGTTCGGCCCGGAGGCGTTGGAGATGTTCCTGCGGCTCGAGCAGCCCGAGGCGCCCGGTGCGCCGGGGGAGAGCGACCACTACGAGACGATCGGGCAGTTCTACGACGCGATCGAGGACGGCCTGCGGTACCTCTGCGAGACGCTCGGCGAGGACAAGGTGTTCTCCGGCGACCCGGCCCGGCAGGTGACGGCCGGCCCGTTCCACCACACCGACGGCCTGGTCCGGCCTGTCACCGGCCTCGACTCGGCGCTGGCCGCACTGGACGAGATCGTCGAGCAGGGCGAAGGCTCGGCCCGCGGCGAGGTCTGGGACGGCGACCACGACATCTTCCACCCGGACCGCGACGAGGTCGCGCACTACTACCGCTTCAAGGAACTCGAACTAGGCCGCCGCTACCAGCGCGGCGACACCCCACAGTCCGGCCCGACCGGCGAGCCGGTGACGCTCGACCTGACCGGCGTCTCCCCGATGCAGCCGAACCCGCGCCGTTCGGACAACCCGCAGATCCGCGCCGCCCAGGAAGAGTTCGACAACACCTACTGCACCCTGCTGTTCCTGCTCGAACAAGCCTTCACCGGCGAACCCGCGATGATCCGGGACGCCACCCGCGCCATGTTCGGGCTGAAGGCCGAAGTACTGAAACTGATGCAACTCAGCGAGGACGCGCAGACCACAGCCGGCCCGACCTTCCGTTACGTTATGCCCGCCGAACGGACGTGAGACTGTGATGGAACTGAGAAGCCGCTGAGACGTTGACTGCAATCGGTTGCCGCTAGTTCGCCAATAGTTAACGTTCGGTCTTCACGTGGCGGTACATCTCTTCCTAATGTATCCACCATGGACACACCGCCCGCTGTCCGTGCCCGCGGCATCACGAAGTACTTCGGTGAGGTCGTGGCGCTCGATGGCGTCGACCTCGACGTCGCACCAGGTCAGCTGCACGGCCTGGTGGGACCGAACGGAGCCGGCAAGACCACGCTGCTCGGTCTGTTGCTCGGACTCGCTGTTGCCGACAAGGGCACGTTGGAGATCCTCGGTACGCCGGTCGGCCGCGCCCTGGCCGTCCCCGAAGGGGTAGCCGGCTTCGTCGACGGCCCAGGTCTGTACCCCTCCATGACCGCCCGCCAGAACCTGTCCGCACTCGCCGCCCTGCGCGGGGACGGCACGATGAAGATCGACGAGGCGATCGACCAGGTCGGCCTGACCGATGTCGCCGACGACCGGGTGCGCGGTTTCTCGCTCGGCATGCGCCAGCGCCTCGGCCTCGCGGCCGCACTGCTGACCAGGCCGCGGCTGCTGATCCTGGACGAGCCGTCGAACGGTCTCGACCCGGCCGGCAAGAAGCACGTGTACGGCGTACTCACCAAGCTGGCCGCCGACGGTACGGCGGTGATCCTGTCCAGCCACCGGATGGACGACGTCGAGGCGCTGTGCTCGGAGGTGACGATCCTGGCCACCGGCCGGGTCGCGTTCACCGGCCCGATCAGCAAGCTCGCGTCGGAGGACAGCGAACTCGACTACCGCGTCCTCACGTCGAACCCGGCCGTCGCCCGGCACGTGGCCCAGACGACCCCGGGCGTCCGCTTGCACGAATCCGACGGCGGGGAGTTGCTGATCATGTCGGCCTCGGTGCCCGCACTGGACGAGTTCGTGAAGCAACTGGTGCAGCAAGACGTCGCCGTCCGCGAACTGGCGCCGGTGGTGTCGCCGCTCGAAGCGGCCTTCCTCGCCCTCACCGAGCAGCAGGAGACCAACTGATGACAGCCGTAGTGGCTGCCCCCGACACCCCTGTCGTCCGCCCGGTACCGATCACCCGCGGGTACCGCTTCGAGCTCGCCAAGCTGCTGTCCCAGTGGCGGATCCGCGTGCTGGTCGTCGCGTGCTGGCTCGCTCCCGCGGTGTTCGTCGCCGTGATCAGCAGTCAGGCTTCGCTGCCGTCGGACACCTTGTTCGGCCGGATGATGCACGCCTCCGGCTGGGCCGGACCCCTGGTGCTGTTGGGTTTCTCCGGTTCCTGGGCGCTGCCGTTGCTGACCTCGCTCGTCGCCGGTGACGTGTTCGCGTCCGAGGACCGCCTCGGCACCTGGCGGCACCTGTTGGTCGCGGTGCGCTCGCCCCGGCGGATCTTCGTCTCGAAGGCACTGTCCAGCCTGACCGTGATCGTCGTGCTGGTGATTGGTCTGGTTGTGTCGAGTACGGTCAGCGGCTTGCTTGTCGTCGGCAACCGTCAGCTGATCGGCCTCGACGGTCACCTGCTCTCGCCGGGCGATGCGGCCGGCCGGGTTCTGCTCGCCTGGCTCTGCGCACTTGCGCCGACGCTCGCGCTGGCCGCCATCGGTCTGCTCGGGTCGGTCGCGATGGGCCGCTCGCCGATGGGCCTGCTGCTTCCGGCGGTCGTCGCACTCGCGATGCAGATCGTGCAGCAGTTGCCGGTAGCGGTCGCCGTCCGGCTGGCGCTTCCGGGCTATGCCTTCATCAGCTGGAACGGCCTGTTCACCAGTCCCGCGCAGCGCGGACCGTTGGTGATCGGTGTCGTCGTCAGCCTGGTCTGGGCAGTCGTCGCGACCGGCCTCGCGTACTTCCTCTTCGTACGCCGGGACTTCACGAACCCGGCGCACGACGGCTCCGGCCGCCTGGCGTTGACGGCCGGCCTGGTGCCGCTCGTCGTACTGCTCGGTCTCAGCACCGCGGCGCTCGCACCGGTCACCGGCTTCGGTTCGGGGATCGACCAGGACAAGGTGCAGCGTTCGGTCGCGATCGAGTTCGCCCATCTGTACCGCCTGCAGACCAAGCAGCTGAATCGGGCCGATGTCACCGAGGCTCAGCTGCAGACCGCTGCCGAGTGCACGAAGGGCGGCGACCAGGTCGCCGCGCGCGGGCCCGGCAACGACTGGCGGTGCGTGGTCAGCTGGCATCTGCCGGGGGTGGCCGTGGCCGGCTCGGCGATCTACCAGCTCGACATCAACCCACTCGGTCGGTACGTCGCCGACGGGGACGGACCGAAAGAAGTGAACGGCTTCTTCCTGGTCCGTACCCCGTCCGGGGACGAACCGAACCCACTGTGGCAGTTCGACGGCAACATCGAACTGCTACCCGTCAAGTAGTGCCAACCCGAAGGGACTATCCCCATGCAGGTAACACGCCGCCGCAGGCGTGACGAGACGGGCCCGTCCAGCCCCCTCCGGCGCAGGGTACCACTGGTCACGGCGGGTGCCACGGCCGTTGCCGTGACGCTGGCCGGGACCGCGGTCGCCTCGACGACCGGGTTCGGCGAGGAGCAGGTCGGGCAGGTCACCGACAAGGGCCAGGTCGTCTCGTCCGACCAGTACATCAAGCCGATCGGCGACCGTCTCGTCCTCCAGAAGGGCAAGATCATGTCGTCCTCGGTCAGCCCGGACGGCACGCACCTGGCTGCCGGAGTGACCGACGGCGGGATGGCGATGGCCATCGTCGACCTGAAGAACTGGAAGGTCCAGCAGTACATCGGCAACAACGCCGCCGCGGATCTCAAGATCCCCGGCAACGACATCGGCCAGGAAGGCCCGTCGTACTCGCCTGACGGCAAGCAGGTCTGGCTCGGGCAGACCGACGGCTACCGGAAGTTCACCGTGAACGCCGACGGCTCGCTCGCGAACCCGACGTTCGTTTCGATCCCCGCCGACGGTGCGAAGCACTCGCTCGCGGCCGCGGCCGTGTTCTCCGCGGACAGCTCGACCGTGTACTCCGCGGTGAACGGCCAGAACCGCGTGGTCGCGATCGACGCCGCGACCGGGACCATCAAGCAGAGCTGGGCGACCGGCAATGCGCCGCGTGGCCTGGTCATGGTCGGCGACAAGCTGTACGTGAGCAACGAGGGTGGCCGGACCGCGAAGGCCGGCGACACCACGCTCGACTCGTACGGCACCGGCGTCGTCGCGAACCAGAACGCGATCACCACGACCGGTACCGTCAGCGTGATCGACCTGAAGGACCCGTCGGCCGCCGTCGGCAGCATCCCGGTCGGTCTGCACCCGACCGCGCTGTACGCGAAGAACGGCGCGGTGTTCGTCACCAACACCGCGAGCAACACGGTCTCGGTGATCAGCACCCGCTGGGACAAGGTCACCCAGACGATCGCCACGCAGCCGTGGCCGCAGGCCTCGGTCGGCTACGAGCCGGACGGCGCCACGCTCACCGACGACGGCCACCTGCTGGTGTCGCTCGGTCGCGCGAACGCGATCGCGGTCTACAAGTACAAGAGCCCGCTGGAGCCGGTCAGCTACGTGGGTCTGCTGCCGACCGACTACTTCCCGGCCGAGCTCGCGCAGGTCGGCAAGGACATCGTCGTCTCGAACACCCGCGGCATCGACGCCCGCCGCGACACCACGGCCGCCGGTCACGGCACGCACGACACCACGTCGAGCCTGACCAAGTTCCAGCTGCCGGACGACCAGACGATCAAGAAGTACACCAAGACCGTCTTCGACCAGAACGGCTGGACGAACGGCTCGGCGCAGGTCGCCACGGACAAGGGCCACCGCAACCCGGTGCCGGTCCCGGCGAAGCTCGGTGACCCGTCGACGATCAAGCACGTGTTCCTGCTCGTCAAGGAGAACCGCACCTACGACCAGGTGTACGGCGACATGCCCGAAGGCAACGGCAACCCGGCGCTGACGCAGTACGGCGAGAACGTGACGCCGAACCAGCACGCACTGGCCCGGCAGTTCGGGCTGTACGACAACACCTACGACATCGGTACGAACTCCGCCGAGGGTCACAACTGGCTGATGCAGGCCGACAACCCCGAGTACACCGAGTCCTCGGCCGGTGAGTACCTGCGCAGCTACGACACCGAGAACGACCCGCTGGGCCACCAGAAGAGCGGCTTCATCTGGACCGGCGCGCAGGCGGCCGGCAAGTCCGTCAAGGACTTCGGCGAGTTCCTCTCGATCGAGCAGAAGCCGGCCGGCGCGAGCTGGCAGAACCTGTACTGCGACACCAAGCAGATGCAGACCGGCGCCGACACGAAGTACCCGATCCAGGTCGGCTCGGCGATCCCGTCGCTGAACAAGGTCGCCGTCCAGGGCTTCCCGCAGTTCGACACCACGGTGCCGGACATCTACAAGGAACAGGTCTGGGAGAAGGACTTCAAGAAGAACGGCCCGGCCAACCTGAACATGTTCTGGTACTCCAACGACCACACCGGCGGGACCGCGAACGGCCCGGCGCAGGTGGCCGACAACGACCTGGCCGTCGGCCGGACCGTCGACGCGATCACGCACAGCAAGTACTGGAAGGACTCGGCGATCTTCATCGTCGAGGACGACTCGCAGGCCGGGCTCGACCACGTCGACGGGCACCGGGCGCCGATCCAGATCATCAGCCCGTACGCGCAGCACGGCGTCACGGACAGCCACTACTACACCCAGATCACGATGATCCGGACCATCGAGCAGATCCTCGGGATCAGCCCGATGAACCAGAAGGACACCGCGGCCACCCCGATGTTCGGTGCGTTCACTCCCAAGCCGAACTTCGCCCCGTTCACCGCGCTCCCGAACCGGACCTCGCTGACCGGCGGCGTGAACCCGCTGCCGACCTGTGGCGCGGATGTTCCCGCGGCGCAGAACCCGAACGTCGCAGCGGCTCCGACGGCGGCCGTCCCGGCCGGCATGACGGCCATGGCGGCGCAGTGGTCGGCCTGGAAGGACCAGCAGCACACGACCGGCCCGAACGCCAAGGCCGACTTCGCGAACCCGTCGCAGATGAACCACTACGACTGGTACGAGGCGCACAACTGGTCGACGCCGTACCCCGGTGAGAGCCAGATCGTCGCGCCGCAGAACGTTCCCGGCGCTGTCATCCCTGGCGCCGAGAACGACGGCTGAACATTCAGCTGAACACTCTGCGGTAACCACAAGTTAAGAACCGGCCTGTAGAAACACTGCATGCCACAGCGCACGCGGGCGTCGGCCCGGATCGAGCAACCCGCCGATCCGGACGACGTCCGCGTCGTCGGTTACGGCCCGGACGACGAACCGGTGGTACCGGACAAGTACGCGGATCTCCCTGTACACAAGGAGAAATCGGGTCACGGCGACGACTGGAACGCGGCCCTGATGGACCCGGAGCCGTCGTCGGTGTACATCGTCGACGAGCGCTACCTGTACGTCACCGACGAACACGCCCGGGTCACGCACGCGGAGGGTTGGCTCGGCTGGCTCCCGTCTGCGGACAACGAGGACCGCCGCAACCTCGAGGCGCAGCGCGACGCCGGCAAACCCGACCGGCAGCGCACCGACCAGGGCGGCCATCTGTTCGGCACGTCGTTCGACGGGCCCGGTGAGTCGATCAACCTCACCGCCCAGTCGCAGAACCAGAACCAAGCGGTGAAGGGCGTGACCGACAACTGGCGCCGGATGGAGGAAGGCTGGCAGGCGATGCGCGCCGCCGGCGTCCAGGTGCATGCCGCGATCGACGTCCAGCATCCGAACCGGCGCACCCTCCGGCCGTCGAGCCGGACCGTGGTCGACCACCATGACGGCGCGCGGTCGCCGCGGCGTATCTTCAGGGAGACCAAACCCGTCGGCAAGGGAGCCGGATGAGTGAGATCGGCGTCATCGACACGATCGCTCGCGCGTTGGTCGCGGCGCTTCCGGCGGGCTGGCGTTCGGTGACCGCGGTCTACCGCGCAACCTCGTCGTACGCCGAACTGGACGCGACCGTCGACGGTGCACAGGTCGACCCGCTGCCCGAAGGCCTCGAGGACCACTTCGAGGAACTCCGTCGCGAGATGTACCAGCCGTCGAAAGGCACCTGGCTGACGGCTCAGCTGACGATCACGTCCGACGGCCACTTCACCACAGACTTCGACTACGACAACAAGCCGAACTGGTCCCTTCCGGTAGACGAGCGCATCTACGCAGACGACTTGTCCGTATTCCCCCGAGACCGCGAGAACACCCCGGGTTGGATGCGTAGCTGATTCGAGTGGGGTGCGGGCGGGGCTGTGGCGGGCTGTGGCGGGCTGTGGTTAATTCGGTGGTTGGCGACGGGGCGTGGTGGTAACGTCCTTCGCCTGTCTTTTCGGGATCGAATCGAACCGGATGGATCTGCTCCGGGGCGGGACCCAGCTTACGATTCGAGGCTCTCTGCAGATGGTCGAACCTGAGTTGGCGGCCGAACGCGCCTACCTTTCCACCGCTCGTACCGCACTCCGCTCCATGTACGCCGAGGTCGTCGACCGCGAGGTCCAGATCATCGGCGGCGAGGACAACGACGAGCGCTTCACCAACGAGGCCAACCAGCGGGCCAAGGAGATGCGGACCCACGCGCTCCTCGACCTGCCCGACGTACCGCTGTTCTTCGGCCGGCTCGACTACGAGCACGGCACGATCGAAGGACACGACCAGATCTACATCGGCCGCCGCCACGTCCACGACGGCACCGGCGTACCGCTGGTGATCGACTGGCGCGCACCCGTCTCGGTGCCGTTCTACCGTGCCACCACGACCGACCGGCAGCGCGTCCTGATGCGCCGCCGGTACGGCTTCTCCGACCACGCCGACCTGACCGGCTTCGAGGACGAGTCGCTGACGGCGGTGATGGAGATCGACCAGGCCGACGCCTTCCTGCGTGCCGAGATCGAGCGCCCACGTACCGGCCCGATGCGCGACATCGTCGCTACGATCCAGCCCGAGCAGGACGACCTGGTCCGCGCCCCGCTGCACCCGAGCGTCTGCGTGCAAGGCGCCCCCGGCACCGGGAAGACCGCCGTCGGCCTGCACCGCGTCGCGTACCTGCTCTACACCGAGCGCGAGCGCCTCGGCCGTGGCGGCGTCGTGATCGTCGGCCCGAACAAGTCGTTCCTGTCCTACATCCGCAAGGTCCTGCCCGCGCTGGGCGAGGTCGACGTACGCCAGATCACCATCGACGAGCTGCTGATGCGCCCGGCCGGCGCGATCGACGAGCCCGCCGCGGAGGCGCTCAAGGGCGACGCGCGGATGGCCGGCGTACTGCGCCGCGCGCTCTGGTCGTACGTCGGTACGCCGACCGCCGGAGTCCTTTACAGCAAGGGATCCCGGCGCTACCGGGTGCACGACTACGAGGTCGTCGACATCGTGTCCGACCTGCGCGAGTCGACCCGGTACGCCCCCGGCCGGAACGCACTCGCGCAACGGATCGCGCACGTCGTCCTGGTCCGGATGGAGGAGCGCGCCGAGTCGCCGGACGACCGCGTACAGAACGCCGTCGCCCGCTCGAAGCCGGTGAAGGAGGTCCTGGACGAGGTCTGGCCGCGGGTGGCGCCCGAGCAGATCCTGCACCGGCTCTTCTCCGACGCCGAGTTTCTCACCGCGGCTGCCCCCGAGCTCACCGACGACGAGCGGACGGCACTCTTGTGGGCGAAGCCGGCCCGCTCGTGGAAGTCGGCGAAGTGGTCGTTCGCGGACACGGTCCTGCTCGACGAACTCGAGGACCTGATCGAACGCCGGACCGGATCGCTCGGCCACCTCGTCCTGGACGAGGCCCAGGACCTGTCGGCGATGCAGCTGCGGGCGCTCGGCCGGCGCTGCCGGAGCGGATCCGCGACCGTGCTCGGCGACCTCGCGCAGGCGACCACGGCCTGGGCCGCCGGCCCGTGGGACCAGGTCCTCGGCCATCTCGGCAAGAGCGACGGCGTCGTCGCCGAACTCGACCGCGGGTTCCGGGTGCCCGAGCAGATCATCAACTTCGCCGCGAAGCTGCTGCCCGCGATCGCCCCGACGCTGAGCACCCCGACCGGCGTCCGTACGGTCGCGAACGCACTGAGCATCGTCGCCGTGGACGAGACGTCGTACCAGGACCGGATCGTCGCGGAGTGCCGTACGGCGCTGGCCGGTGAAGGATCGGTGGCGCTGATCGCCGCCGACGACCAGGTCGCCGAACTGCGGGACGCCCTGGTCGCCGACGGGCTGGAGGTCGCGCTGCTCGGCGAGACCGAGGACGAGATCGACACGGTCCGCCTGGTCTGCGTACCGGCCACGCTGGCGAAGGGCCTCGAGTTCGACGCGGTCGTGGTCGCCGAGCCCGCGCACATCGTCGCGGCCGAGCCCCGCGGCCTGCACCGCCTGTACGTCGTCCTCACCCGCGCGGTCAGCCGCCTGCAGATCGTGCACGCCGAAGCCTTGCCCGCCGGACTGACCTGAGAGCGACGCTAAGGTCCCGGGGTGAGCTTCTTGGTCGTCCTCCTGGTGATCGCGATCGTGCTGGTGGCAGGCGGGATCGTTTGGGGGATCGTGGCGCTGGTCCGCCGGCAGCGGTACATCAGCTCGATCCGGCAGCGTGGCTGGACGTTCGTGAACACTCCGACCTGGGAGTCGGTCGGCAGGTTGAGCAACCCGCCGTTCGGGGTCGGCTTCCACCGTTACCCGAACGATCAGATCACCGGGACGACCCCGTCCGGCAGGCCGTTCCAGGTGATCGAGTACAGGACGACGTACTGGCACGGGTGGGTCGGCATGGTGACGCTGACCCGCCGCCTTCCGGAGCTGTGGGTCGCCGGCGGGGAGACCTGGCTGCGGTACGGCATTCGCGCGTATGCCATGACTGCTCCGCCTCAGCTCGGTCATGGCTGGCGGGTCGGTGCGCTCGACCCGGCGTACGCGCACGACGTGCTGACGTCGCGGTTCTGCCAGCAGCTGATCGCGCTCGCCTTCGCTCAGCCAGGCGTGAACCTCAGCATCGACGGCGACCAGCTCGTCGTACTCGATCCGCCGCGGAAGAACCTCGAACAGCTCGGTCACTGGCTCGGGTACCTCGACGCGATCGCCGCCGCGATCGACGAGACGCCGCTCGACCGGTGGATGCAGCCGGAGCCGCCGGCGCGGCTGACGTTCTACCACCATCCGGACTGGTACTGGATCGGCCGCGACGACAGCCTGCTGCACCTCGCGCCCGCGAACCGCGGCGGGTCCGGCCATCGCACCGCCGACGTGATCTGGGGACGGGACGCCGACGGACCCCCGTTCGTGGCGTTCAGACACCCCTGGGACACCTCTGACCGTCGGGCGTCGGAGTCTGAGCAGGGGTGGGGGGATCGAGTTCGAGAGTGCGGAGTTCAACAAGCAGTTTGCGGTCTTCGCACCGGATCCGAAGTATGCCTACGACATGATCCACCCGCGGCAGATGGAGTACCTGATGGCGACTCAGGGCATGCCGTTCCGGATCGTGCAGGACTGGGTCTGGTTCACGCCGGGGGAGCACAATCAGTTCGCGATCGAGCACTGCTCGGCGTACCTGCAGGGATTTCTCGGGCGGGTGCCGCGGTTCGTGTGGCGGAATCTCGGGTTGGCGGACAGTCCGTTCCCAGCCGTGGACAGTTAGGGAATGCGGTTCCCGTCGGCGTGGTTGGATTTGAGCGTGTCGAATCAACGAACCGTCGTCATCTTCGGTGCCAGTGGTGACCTGAGCTCGCGGCTGTTGCTGCCTGGGCTGGGCAGCCTGCTCGCCGGGCCGCGTGCCACCAGCGTGCGGATCATCGGTACCGGCCGGTCGCCGCTCGCCGCGGAGGAGTGGACCTCGCGGGTTCGATCCGCCTTTGGTGAGGAGCTGAGCCCAGCCGCGGCAGAGACGCTGGCGAGCACGCAGTACGTCGCCGGCGATCCGACGGACATCACTCACCTCCGTGCGCTGCTCGCGCTGGCCGGACCCGCGCCAGTGCTGTACTTCTCCCTGCCACCGGCCGTCGCCAGCGCGATCGTGGAGCGGCTGCAGAGCGTCAACCTCCCCGAGGGGACCGAGCTCGCGTTCGAGAAGCCCTTCGGTACTGATGCCGCGTCCGCCGCCGCCCTGAACAAGCTGGTCGGCACGCTGGTGCCGGAGGAGAACGTGCATCGCGTCGACCACTTCCTCGGACGCACCGCGGTGCTGAACCTGATCGGTCTACGGTTCGCGAACCGGCTGTTCGAGCCGGTGTGGAACGCGGAGAACATCGAGAGCATCGAGATCGTGTACGACGAGACGCTCGGGCTGGAGGGGCGCGCGCAGTACTACGACAACGCCGGCGCGCTCGTCGACATGATCCAGAGTCATCTGCTGCTGGTTCTCGCGCTGCTCGCGATGGACGCTCCGGCGACGATGGACGCGGTCGAGGTGCGGAGCGAGATGGCTCGGGCGCTGCGGAGTACGCATCTGTACGGGCCGCCGTCGACGGCGAGCCGGCGGGCGCGGTACACGGCCGGCGGCGGAGTTCCGTCGTACGCCGACGAGGCCGGGGTGAACCCGGCGCGGGAGACCGAGACGCTCGCGGAGCTCACCGTCGAGGTGGACACGAACCGCTGGGCCGGTGTGCCGATCACGCTGCGCTCCGGGAAGGCGCTCGGGGTCGGGCGCAAGGAGATCGTGATCAAGTTCAAGCCGCTGCGGCACCTGCCGTCCGGTCTGCACGGTGGTCGCGACGGCGAGACCTTGCGGATCGGTCTGAAGCCGGGCGAGCTGTCGCTGTCGGTGCCCGCGCTCGGTGTCGACGGGCCGTACACGATGGGCCAAGTCTTCCTCGACGCGACGTTGCCGAGCTCCCCGGTCCTCCCGTACGGCGAGGTCCTGAACGGCATCCTCCGCGGCGACCCGCTGCTGTCCGTCCGCGGCGATGTGGCCGAACGCTGCTGGGAGATCGTGGAGCCCGCGCTGGACACGTGGCGCACCGGCGAAGTCCCCCTGGACGAGTACGAGGCGGGCTCGAACGGCCCCACCCACTGGTAACCACCAGGCATTTACCCTGGGGCGACGGATCACCCCTTCGCTGGAGAGTTGTAGCCGACAAACTCCCCAGCAAAAGGTGCACCACATGAGATCCGTCCTGTCCCGACGCACCCGCATCACCCTCGCCGCAACCACGGCAACCCTCGCGGCCGCAGTAGTCGGCTTGAACGCCGCAGGTTCCGCAGACGCAAGCCAGACCAACAGTCCAGTAGTAGCCACTGGCAACGGTCCCGTTCAGGGGCTGTCTGTTGATGGAACCTCGGCGTTTCGGGGGATTCCGTATGCTGCTGCGCCGGTTGGGAACTTGCGGTGGCGGGCGCCGCAGGCGGTACGAAGTTGGGCGGGGGTGCGGGATGCTACGAGGTATGCGCCGGGGTGCCCGCAGGCGGCGGGGATTGCGCCGCCGGGGGTGTTGAGTGAGGACTGCCTGTATTTGAACGTGTCCACGGCGAACCTGCACCCGGTGAGCAAGCGGCCTGTGCTGGTGTGGATTCACGGCGGCGGGCTGACCGCGGACAGCGGGTCCAACTACGACGGTACGAAGCTCGCAAAGGCGGGTGCCGTCGTGGTGACGATCAACTACCGGCTCGGCGCGCTCGGTTTCCTGGCGCACCCGGCGTTGGCGTCGCGCGGGGGAGCGGCCGGCAACTACGGGCTGATGGACCAGCAAGCGGCCCTCCGCTGGGTGCAGCGCAACATCGCCCAGTTCGGCGGCGACCCGCACAACGTGACCATCGCCGGTGAATCCGCGGGCGGCCTGTCCGTCCTCGCCCACGTCACCTCGCGCAGCTCGCGGGGCCTGTTCCAGAAGGCAATCGTCGAGAGCGGCGCGTTCGCGCTCGAGCAGCAGTCGCTCGCCGAGGCGGAAACCTTCGGCAAGGAGTTCGCCACGAAGGTCGGCTGCGCGGACCAGTCCGCCGCCTGCCTCCGCAAGGTCCCGGTCCAGACCCTTGTCGACAACCTCGACAACCTCATCCCGGGCGCGATCGACGGCGCGGTCCTGAAGGAATCCATCGGCACCGCCCTGGCGGCGGGCCGCTTCAACCACGTCCCGATCCTCAACGGCAGCAACCACGACGAGGAAGCCCTCTTCACCCTCGGCGGCCACGTCGTGAGCCGCGGCTACAACATCCCGTACACCACCCCCGTCACCCCGGAGAACTACGAACAAAACATCGCCACCGCCCTCCGCACCACCCCCACCCAAGCCGCAGCCATCGCTCAGGCCTACCCCCTCAATGCCTTCTCATCACCTGACAAGGCCTTCGGCACCTTGGTCGGAGACGCCACCTTCGCCTGCCCAGCAGCACAGGTCGACAACTGGACCAACGCCCACGCCTACGAATTCAACGACGACACCGCCCCCTTCCTGTTCGCCCCCGCCGGCACGATCTCGGTAGCAACCCACGGCTCGGAGCTCTGGTACCTGTTCGACCTCCCGAACGCCCCCTTCCAACAGCCGCTGAACGCAGCGCAGACCAAGCTCGCCGACACCATGCGAGCCGACTGGGTGAGATTCGCGGCCACCGGCAACCCCTGGCCAACCGCCGGGCACGGAACCGTGTCCTACCAGCTCCCCGCACCGACGCTCTCGACGGACTTCGCCGCCAGGCATCACTGCGCCACTTTCGCACAGAATCTTGACAAGGTTAAGTAATAGTTCCAATATCCTATCCGATTCGGTTTCTCTGGTTCGCTGAGAAGAAGAGGTCACCGCCATGACCAGATCCATTCGGAGCAGGGTGTTACGGGCTGCACTTGCCGCAGTCGTCGTCGCCGGGCTGCTGCCGACAGGTTTGAGTACGTCGTCAGCAGCGCCGGCAACGGCCGTCACCGCCGCGACCCCGCTGCCGGGTCCGGCGGGGGACAAGGCCGCCAAGCCCTACATGGGCTGGAGCAGCTACAGCATGCAGGTCTTCAACCCGAACGGCGGCAGCTGGATCACCGCCGACCAGCTGATCAAGCAGTCCGACGCGATGCACGCGAAGCTGCAGCAGTACGGGTACAACTACATCAACATCGACGCCGGCTGGAACGACGGCGTCGACGCGTACGGCCGCCCGACCCCGAGCAAGAAGCTGTTCCCGAACGGCCTGCAGGCGGTGATCGACCACATCCACGCCAACGGCCAGAAGGTCGGCCTGTACACGATCCCGGGCATCAGCAAGGCCGTCATCGACGCGAAACTCCCGATCTACGGCGCCCCGGAGTGTACGACTGGTGACCTTCCGGTGCTGCCACTGCAGAAGGGCGACTACTGGGGGATCGGCTACCGGATCGACTTCTCCAAGCCCTGCGCGCAGAAGTACGTCGACTCGATCGCGGACCTGTTCGGCTCCTGGGGCCTGGACTTCCTGAAGTTCGACAGCGTCACCCCGGGCTCGGGGATCAGCGACCTGTCCGTCGACGCTCGCGACGACGTCAAGGCCTGGTCGCAGGCGCTCAAGCGGTACAACATCTGGCTCGAGCTGTCCTGGGCGCTGGACATCAACTACGCCGACACCTGGAAGCAGTACGCGAACGGCTGGCGGATCGAGTGGGACGTCGAGTGCTACTGCACCGGTACGGCGCTGACCGCGTGGCCGAACATCAACCGGCTGTTCCCGAAGCTCGCCGACTGGTGGCGGCACGCCGGTCCGGGCGGCTGGAACGACCTGGACTCGCTCGACGTCGGCAACGGCTCGATGGACGGCATGACCAAGGACGAACGCCGGACGGCGGCCACGTTGTGGGCGGTGTCCGCGGCGCCGATGTACATCGGCAACGACATGACGAACCTGGACTCGTACGGGCTCAGCCTGCTCACCAACCCCGAGGTGATCGCGGTCGACCAGGCCGGCCGTCCGGCGCACCCGGTGTCGACGAAGACGAACCGGCAGGTGTGGTACGCGCTGAACGCGGACAGCTCGTACACCGTTGCCTTGTTCAACCTTGGCCAGACCGACGCCGACATGACGATGAACTTCGCCGACCTCGGCCTGAACGGTTCCGCGAAGGTGCGCGATCTGTGGGACCGCAAGGATCTCGGGACGTTCGCGTCGGGCTACACCGCGAAGAGCGTGCCGATCCACGGCGTCCGGCTGTTCAAGGTGACGCCGCAGAAGGGCGCGTCGATCAGCGTGAACGACGACGACCTGCGGGTCTTGTACGACGGCGCCTGGGAGCGGAACAACAACTACGAGGTGCCCGCGGTCTCGCAGGCGCTGACCGTCGGCGTGACGGACTCCTCGCAGGCTCTGTCGAACAACTTGGCGAAGGTCGCCGACCTGCCGACGCGGACCATCGAGGTGAACAACAACAACTCCGGCATCGTCTACACCGGCAACTGGAACTACAGCTCCGGACGTGGGCTCGGTGACTACCAGGACGACGTCCAGTGGACGGAGACGAACGGCGACTCGTTCTCGTACCAGTTCGTCGGTACGGGTGTGGACTACGTGACCGAGACGGATCCGGGTCAGGGTGACGTGGACATCTACATCGACGGCGAGCTGAAGCAGACCGTGAGTACGTACCTGGATCCGTCGCAGGGGCACAACAAGCCGCAGCAGGTGGTGTACAGCATCTCGGACCTGCCGAACGGTACGCACACGATCCGCGGCGTGAAGAAGTCCGGACAGTTCATGCTGCTGGACAAGCTCAACATCCGCCAGGAGAGCCTGCTCAACCCCGACACCGCGGCGTTCGACAAGAACGCGCCGGCCGACGTGAACGTGACGCTGGGACGCGACCCGGGCGAGCTCGACGGGATCGCGTACGGCGGGAAGGACCTGGTGAAGGGCACCGACTACACGGTGAACGGGAACGTCGTCACGATCAGCAAGACGTACCTCGCGACGCTGCCGGTCGGGAACGCGGCGCTCGACGTCCGGTTCCGCGGTGACTACCGCGACGACATCCACGCCACGAAGGCCGATGGTGCTTCGGTCAGCTTCACCTTCACCGGCACGGGAGTCGCCTGGGGTACGGCGCTCGCACCGGACCAGGGCGACGCCGACGTGTACGTCGACGGGAAGCTCGTACAGCGGGTGAACCTGCACGCGGACGCCCGCCTGACCAACCGAACCGTCTTCACCACAACCACCCTGAAGAACGGCCAGCACGTGCTGAAGATTGTCAAGGTGAACGGCGACGTCCTCCGCAACGACATGATCCGCTACACACTCGCGAAGTAACCACCGCCAGGGAACAACCAGGGTCGCCACCGATACAACCCCGCCCCCGAGCGAAGCGAGGGGGCGGGTCCTTCGGTCTTTGTCCCTGGTTGTTCCCTGAGTCACACCTGAGGAACTGACTGATCAGTCAGTTAGTGGTTAACCTTGAGCGGTGTCCTTGAGTGACTTGACCATCCCGCGCCGCCGCGCCCGCCGCAGGGAGGACTCACGGCTGGCCGACCACGTCGACCGGCTCGGTGAGGAGCACCCGCCGATCCCGCTCGGTGGCGTCGACTACACGATGAAGAAGCCCAGCCTGCTCGCCGACCGCTTCGGCCCGGTGCTGGCCTACATGACCCGCGTCGAACTCGAGGTCGAGCGGAACGTGCTCGAGCTGAACATCCTGCTGCCCGACCCGCCCGAGGTCGACCGGCACTTCTACGCCGACGTCTGGATGCCGCAGGAGACCCGCCACGGCCAGATCCTCGACAAACTCCAGGAACTGCTCGGCGTCGAACCGCACGAGGCGAACCTCGACGAGGTGTCGTTCAGCCTCAAGCTGCTCGGTGCGCTCGGGAAGGTGCCGGGCGTGCAGGACGTCAGCCGGATGCTCTACTACCTGACCGGCCTGGCGACCGAGCGTTCCGCCGTACTCGCGTACAACAAGTTGCACACCGGACTGGTCGAGCTCGGCGAGCGCGCCATCGCCGCCACGGTGGTCGCGCCGATCCGCCGCCAGGAGCCCGGCCACTTCGCGTACTACCAGTTGGCCGCCCAGCAGTTGTGGGAACAGCTGTCGGGTTGGCAGAAATGGCTGACGCGCGGGCTGCGGAAGCGTACGTTCGAAGTAGTGGGTGCCTACAACAAGCTTCAGGTCACCCAGTTCGGGGACGTGATGGACAAGCTGAAGTTGAGCAACGGCGGCGAAGCGGAGCTGCGGAAGTACGCACAGCAGGTCGGGCGGGCCGAACACGAACTGCTGTGGGCACATCGCCGGGGTCTCCGCGTACCCGACTACGTGTTCAAGTCCCTCAAGCGGGCCGCCGTGCTCGCTGCCGAGCGCAAAGGTGAGGTCTGGCCCGCTCCTCAACCCTCATGACCGCGTCGGCACACCACCACAGCACCCGCTCGACCAAGCGGCAGGTCATCATCGAGACCGCCGAGCGGCTGTTCGCGGAGCACGGGTACGACGCGACCTCGACGGCCCGGATCGCCACCGAGGCGGGCGTGCCGTCGGGGCTGGTGTTCTACCACTTCGCGACCAAGCTCGACCTGCTGCTCGCAGTGGTGCAGGAACGGCCGGCGCCCAGCGAGGTACTGCGATCCGCGGCCCGCGGCCGGACCGTACGGGGACGGTTGCGGGCGATCGTCGCGACGATGGCCGCGGAACTGGAGAACGACCGTGCCGTCCGGATCATCGTGTTCCGGGAGGCGCAGGGCCGGCCGGAGATCGCTTCGCGGGCGAGTGAGATGTTCGCGGACGCGAGCGCGACCGTGGCCGACGTACTGGCGGGTGCCGACGACGTGATCGCGGATCGGGCCCGAGTGCGGACCGCGGCCGAGTTGGTGGTGAGCCGGGTGTTCCTGGACACGGTCGCACTCGGGCAGGTCGAGCCCGCCACCAAGCGGCACGCGGCGATGATCGACCTCATTGTGGAGACGCTGACCAGCCCGCCGGGTTGATCAGCCCCAGGGGTCGAACGGGATCCCGGACGGCTTGGACGCGTTCAGCAGGTTGCGGAACCGGTCGTCCTTGTCGGTGATCTTGATCGTGGCGGCGCCGAAGTCCGCGGTCATCAACGTGTCGCGCAACGACGTACTCGGGTAGCCGTTCCAGCCGACCAGCGGCGGGTAGCGCCAGTTGTGGTAGTGGTTCTCCGGCGGTTCGTCGTTGCTGTTGGCGAGCCGGAAGAAGTGCGTGCTCGCGCCGTCCTTGTGGTACACGACCTTCGGGTGCGTACCGTCGAAGCGGACCTGCGAACGGGCGTAGGTGACCTGGCTCGAGTGCTGCGTGGTGGTCACGTACTCGACCTGGTTGGTGGCCTGGTTCACCCAGGAGATGACGTGCTCCCAGTCGTGCCGGTGGCCGCCGAGACTGCTGCCGGGCAACGCCTGGTCCTTCTCGAAGTAGCTGGCGTACACGATCGCGCACCAGCCGTTGTTGCACTTCTCCCGGGAGTAGGTCTGGGAGTTGTCGAGGTCGGACTGGTCGCGGCAGTTGCCGTTCAGCGCGCCGGTCGGGTTCAGGCCCGGGTTCAGCGTGCCGTCGGGTCCGATCGCGGGGGTGGCGTAGCAGCCGTCGGTGTCGTAGTCGTACGCGGGCGAGAACGACTGCTCGTAGCCGTCCGCGTTCTGCGGGAGATTGTGCGGCGGTTCGGCGAACGCGATCGCGGCCGAGGTGACCATCAGCGCCGCGGTGCCGAGGGCGACCCCGAGCACTCTCTTGAGATGCATCGCTTGCTCCTCACTTATTTCAGGGCGGAAAGGAACTACACGACAATGACAGGGCGAGGCCACCTGCGCCTATACGTCACGTGGCTACAGGTTGACCGTCGGTGAAAGCCCGAATCAGGGGGTGCCAAGAGCGCTTGGCATGCGGCACAGTAAGAGGGTCTTTGGGGAGGAGACATGCCTGCTGAGGAACAGGCGGGGTACCGGCCGCCGCCGGCATTGCCTGACGGGTCAATGCCGACGTACGGCCGTCACACCATGCCGAAGAGTCCGTCGCCACCGTTCGGCTGGGGGCCGAACCTCAACCGTCTCGACAACTTGGGTCGGCACAGCCCACGTGGCGAGAGCCCGCTCCTGGTCGTTGCCTTGATCATCCTGGGTGGCGTCGCGGTGTCGGTACTAGTTGCCGCGCTCTCGGCCCACGCCTGAACGGCTCAGAGCTTCAACTTGAGCGTCGCCGTGGAGCCGTCGCGGTAGGTGACCTGCACGGGTACGCCGGCCCGGTTCGCGTCGAGGAGCTCGTCGCCAGGGAACCAGAGCGCGAACTGCCCTGCATTGACGCTCGCCACGACCTTGCCGTGCGAGGCGCTGGCATAGCTGACCGCGGTGACGTCCTTGCCTGCCAGGCCGGTGATGACCGAGAGGTCGCGGCCGTCGCTCGAACCGGTGCCGAGGGTGACCGGGGACAGTGCGCGGGCCGCCGGAAGGCCCGGTGTGGTTCCGATCGCGCCGAACTGGTCGCGGAACAGGTGCCGGGACTCGTCGGTGATGCAGAGGGCGCCGAAGCCCTGGTGATCCGCGAGCACGACGAGAGTCCACGCGCCGCGACGTTCTGCGATCGCGGTGCTTGCGGTCGCCAACTGCTTCTTGTACTCCGGCCGGGAGTTGTCACGGCAGGCCTTGGATGCGTCGAGTGCGGCCTTTCCGGTCAGCCCGCTCGGCGTCCCGGTCCAGGTGGCGAACGCCTGATCGCCGCCGACAGCCGAGGGAAGGAGGAATACCGCCGCTGTCGCTGCTGCAACCAGGCCCGTGCCGACCGCGACCCGCGGTACCCAGCGCCTGGGGCGACGGGCCGGTGGTGGAACGGGCGAGGTGAGGACGTGGTGGAGCGTGGCTTGGGCTCGCGGGCTCCGGGGGTCGGCCCCGGTGGCCGGGTCGAGAGTTCGGAGGACAGCCAGGTCGTCGAGTGTGGTCATGACGAATGCCTTTCGGGAGTCGGTGCGGGGAGGTGGTCGAGCAACGAGCGGAGCGCCCGGCGTGCGCGGCTGAGACGCAGCCGGAACGCGACGGGGGAGATGCCGAGTACGGTGGCGGCCTGCGGCGCGGTGAGGTCGTCGAGAACCGCGAGCGCAAGCGCCTCCTGATGTACCTCGGTCAGCCGGCCCCATGCCCGGGTGAGGTCGACCTGCCGGGCCACCAGGTCGGCGTCGTCGTCCACTCCGGACCCGAAGGCAGCTGTCGTCTCGGCCAGCCGTACTGCGACTGCGTGTTGCCGCCGCGCCCCGCGATGGGTGTTCAGGATGACGTTGCGCGCAATGCCGAACAACCACGCCCGCGCGTCCGCGGGCCCCTTCGGGATGTCGTCCGGTCGGCGCCAGGCCACCAGGAACGCCTCGGCGACGATGTCTTCGGCTTGCGGCTCAGGTACTCGCCGCTGCGCGAACCGGACCAGATCGGCGTACGTCGCCTCGAACAGCGCGACGAACCGCTCCTCGTGATGGTTGCTCATGGCCCATACCTGTCCGGCACACCGCTCAGTGTGTCGCAGGGTCTAGGTCTGCTCGCGCCGGCTCAGCAGGGTGAAGCCGACGATCGAGACAGCGGTCAGGCAGGCGGGGATGAAGAAGACGTGCGGGAGGCCGATGGCGGCGACGCCGATGCCGCCGATGGTGCCGCCGATCGCGGAGCCGAGTGAGATCGCGCTCAGGAAGATCCCGGACGCGGTGCCGACACCTTCGGGGTAGAGGCGCTGGGCGATCGTCACGCCCAGCGCACCGACGCACGACCACAGCCCGGCCGTGAGGGCCTGGCCGAGGAACAGGCCGGCGACCGAGGTGCTGAGCGCGTACGCGAGGTTGCCGGCGAGTCCCAGTACGGCGCCGGCCGTCATCGCGCGGATCGCGCCGAACCGGTCGGCGACGCGGGCCACCACCGGGAGCAGGGCGAGTTCGATCAGCGGCTGGATCCCGATCACCGCGCCGCGGACCGAGTCCGACACGTGCAGTTGGTCGGCCATGTAGAGCGGGAGGTAGCCGAACTTGATCGTGTCGCCGGTCATCGCGAGTACGCAGACCGCGGTGAACGTCAGCAACGGCAGCATGTGGTCGAGCTGCCGCCGCTCGGTCGAGGTGTCGCGGGCCGGGGCGGCGTACCGCTCGACGCGCTGCCGGCCGAGCGGGAGGAGCTGCGCGAACACGCCGACAGCCGTTGCCACCAGCAACGGCCGGAGCCCGAAGACGCCGCCGAACCAGCTGCCGAACACCGGCCCGAGGATCCAGCCGGTGGTGAACGCCATCCGGATCGTCGCGACCACCCGGTTCTCGGCGCGCGTCGGGTGCCGGGTGAGCTCGTCCCGGCAGGCCGCGAACAGCTGCGCCATCGAGCCACCGGCGACACTCAGCAGCAGCGCGCTGATCGCGAACGGCATCCACACCGCGGTCGAAGCCGCCATCGCGAGCCAGCCGGCCGTCCCGATCAACGCACATACGCGGAACCACAGCAGCCGGTCGTGTGCCCGGTCGGACCAGCGTCCGACCAGGTACCCGGCGAGCGGCGCGGCCAGGTTCGTCACGTAGTACAGACCGGCCACCGGCAACGGCGTGTGGAGTTCGCGGACCATGAACAGCGTCAGCTGCGGCGTCGCCGCCGAGACCCCGACACCGCCGATCAGCAACGACAGGAACGCGGAGCGGTAGAACCGCGAACGGAGAACGATGCCGAGCGCGGACTCCGGCCGGTTGTGCATCGATCCTCCCTGGAAAACGCCTACCCGCAAACGATAGGTGGCTAGGGTTCGGAGCATGAAACTGACTGCCCTACCGGTAGCCGCATCGTGGACGCACGTCGGCTACGAGATCGCGGTCGACCCGGACTGGGGCACCGCGGCGGGGACTCGTGCTGGACTACCCGGGGATCGCGGTCCGCGACCGCTAGCTCCAGATCGACTGGCTGACGGCGACGCCGAGGAAGACACTGCCCAGCCCGGCGACGATGCTGGCGGCGACGTTGGCGACGGCGAGGAACCGCGCCCGGTCCTCGAACAGCCGGATGGTCTCGTAGGAGAAGGTCGAGTACGTCGTGAGCGCTCCGCAGAACCCGGTGCCGACGAACAGCTGGACGTTGTGCGGCAGCGACGTCGACGCTCCGGCGAGGAACCCGAGGATCAGTGAGCCGACCACGTTCACGCTGAACGTTCCCCACGGGAACAGCGAGTCGTGCCGGGACTGGACTGCGCGGTCGGCGAGGTACCGCAGTGGGGCGCCGAGCAGGCCACCGGCGATCACCAGCAGGAGGCGCGTCATCGGCTCCTCCAGGTGATCAGTGCGCGCGTCGCGGTCACGGTCGTACGGACCGCCAGCAGCGCACCGACGACCGTCGCGACCAGATAGAGCAGCGCGGTCCCGGCATGCCGTCCGGAGATCAGTTGCTCGATGTCGACCGCGTACGTCGAGAACGTGGTGAAGCCTCCGAGGACGCCGGTACCGACGAACGGACGGAGCAAGCGCTGCTGGGTGAGTACGTCGGTGACGAGCACCATCAGGATCCCGATCAGGCCGCAGCCGACGATGTTGATCGTCAGCGTGCCGTACGGGAACCCGCCCGGCGGAGTCGGCCAGCCGAGGCCGACGAGGTAACGCGCTGTCGCGCCGATCGCGCCGCCGACCGCGATCACGCCGACGATCACCGGGTCGCGCGTCCGCCGGTCCCGGCCGTCGATGCGCAGGTCGACGTCAGAGTCGACCGCCCCCTTGGGCAAGGGGCTGACGGGCTGCTGCTCCACAGATCCTCCCGGTCACATGCTATGGGAAGACCTGTGGCGTGCTTCAGCTGGACCGGGTGACGCGGACGTGGATGTTCTTCATCAGCGGCTGGTCGCTCTGCGTGCTGTAGTCGGTCGCCGCGATCAGGACGTTCATCTCAGGCATGTACCCGGCGGCGTTCCCGCGCGGCACGTTGTAGCGCAGTGCGCGGTACTGGCGGAGCTCTCGGGTGGAGCCGTCGCGGGCGGTGGCGACGATGTCGACGAGGTCGCCCTGCGCGATACCGCGGGCCTGCATGTCCTGGGCGTTCATCAGGATCAGCGTGCGCAGGTTCTTCACGCCGCGGTAGCGGTCGTCGTCGGAGTAGATCGTGGTGTTCCACTGGTCGTGCGACCGCATGGTCTGCAGGATCAGTACGTCGTCGTCCGCGGGCAGCAGGTCCGGGAGGTCCGCGGTGGAGAACTCGGCGCGGCCGCTCGGCGTGAGGAAGACCAGTTCGCGCGCGGGCTGGCGCAGCCGGAAACCGAGTGGATGCCGTACCCGCCGGTTGAAGTCCTCGAATCCGTCCAGGGCCCTCGACATGATGTCGCGGATCCGGTCGTAGTCCTCGACGTACGACGCCCAGGGGGTCCGGGTCCCGGGCAGCGTCGCCTGCGCGATGCCGGCGATGATGGCGGGCTCGGACAGCAACGCCGGAGACGCTGGACGCTTCCGGCCGCTCGACAGATGGACCATGCTCATCGAGTCCTCGACCGACACCGACTGTGGGCCGGTCGACTGGACGTCCGCCTCGGTCCGGCCGAGACAGGGGAGGATCAGTGCCTGCCGGCCGTGGACGAGGTGGCTGCGGTTCAGCTTGGTGCTGACCTGAACCGTCAGCTCGCACGCCCGCAGACCTTCCGCGGTCGCGACCGTGTCCGGCGCGGCGAGCGCGAAGTTGCCACCCATCCCGACGAACGCCCGCACCGAACCGTCCCGCATCGCCGCGATCGTCCGGACCGTGTCGAGCCCGTGGTGGCGCGGCGGGACGATCTCGCAGGCGGCCTCGAGCCGGTCGAGGAACGTCGTACTCGGCCGGTGGTCGATCCCACAGGTCCGGTTGCCCTGGACGTTGCTGTGCCCGCGGACCGGCGACGGCCCGGCGCCTTCGCGGCCGAGGTTGCCGCGGAGCAGCAGCAGGTTGACGATCTCGCGGACCGTGTCGACGCCGTGCTCGTGCTGCGTGACCCCGAGACACCAGCTGATCAACGTACGGCGGGACCGCGAGTAGATCGTCGCGGCCCGGCGGATGTCGGCCTCGGTCAGCCCGGACTGCTCGACCAGCTCGGCCCAGTCGGTCTGCTCGCAGATCTTCCGGTACGCCGCGAAGCCGTCGGTGTACCGTTCGAGGAAGACTTCGTCGAGGGCCTTCCGGTCGGTCTCCGCCTCCTCGAGGACCGCCTTCGCGATCCCGCGGAGCAGCGCGAGGTCGCCGCCGACCCGGACCTGCAGGTTCAGCGTGCTGGTCGGCGTCGACTTGTTCAGCGCCATGTCCACGAACTCGTGCGGCACGATCGTCCGTCCGGCCGC
This sequence comes from Kribbella sp. NPDC004536, assembly GCF_042873835.1. Lineage (NCBI taxonomy): Bacteria > Bacillati > Actinomycetota > Actinomycetes > Propionibacteriales > Kribbellaceae > Kribbella > Kribbella sp. NPDC004536. The sequence continues at coordinate 771,171 of NZ_JBIALY010000002.1, forward strand.
GGCCTCGACCAGCGGGTTGACGTGCACGATCTGGGCACCGCGCCGGTAGGCGTCCGACAGCGCGGTCAGCATCCGCGGCGCGTTCGACGCCGCGTTCACGCCGACGACGAAGATCGCCTCGGCGGTCTCCCAGTCCTTCAGGTCCGCCGTGCCCTTGCCGGTGCCGAGGGCGGCCTGGAGCGCCCGGCCGGACGCCTCGTGGCACATGTTCGAGCAGTCCGGGAGATTGTTCGTGCCGAACTCCCGGGCGAACAGCTGGTACAGGAACGTCGCCTCGTTGCTGAGCCGGCCCGACGTGTAGAACGCGGCCTGGTCGGGGGAGTCCAGCGCGCGCAGCGCGGTCCCGATCAGGTCGAACGCGGCGGACCAGCTGATCGGTACGTAGCGGTCGGTCGCCGCGTCGTACGCCATCGGCTCGGTCAGCCGGCCGACGTCCTCGAGCGCGAAGTCGGTCCAGCTTTCGAGCTCGGTGACCGTGTGCGCGGCGAAGAACTCCCGGCCGGCGCGTTTCGGGGTCATCTCCCAGACGACGTGCTTGACGCCGTTCTCGCACAGGTCGAGCTTGAGCCCGTCAATGGCGTCCGGCCAGGCGCAGCCGGGGCAGTCGAAGCCGCCGTTCTCGTGGTTCATGCGGAGCATCGCGCGCGGGCCGGACATGACCGCGTGCTCGCGGCCGAGGACCTTGGCCACCGACTTCGCGGCGCCCCACCCCGCGGAGGGGTGGTGATAGTCCTTCTGCGACCAATCAGCATCGCTCATCGTCTCGTGCTCCCTCCGCCTGGGGTTCTAGAGACGAGTCTGCACCCTCCGGGCCGCCACCCTCCGGACGTGGTGGGCCGGAGGGTGGCGTGGTGGGGGGCGTGCGAGTGATCAGCCGCCGTTGAGCACGTCGTACTTCGGGGCGATCCGGAAGTACTGCGGGTCGGAGAAGGTCAGCGGGACCTTGCCCAGGCTCTTGATCACCGTGCTGGTGCCGTTCGCGTGGCTGACGGCGTACAGGTAACCGGACTTGGTGTCGCGGTCGATGCCGAGCAGCAGCGTGCCGTTCGTGCCGCACTTGGTCGCGATCAGCTGCTCGAAGCCCTGCCAGGTGGTGCCCCGGACGACCTTGCTGGAAGGTGCGGCCAGGTACTTCGTCGGCCAGGTGACCGTGACGAGCGAACCGGACCGGGTGTTGGCCAGGAACGTCTCGGTGGTCGCGGTGCGCCCGATCAGCGCGATGCCCTTGACCGTGCTGAGGCCACCGGCACCGGCGGTGCCCCGCCAGCCGGTGCCGTCGAAGGTCCAGCGCATCGTGGTGCCGTCGGTGCGCTGCCCGTACAGCTGGATCCGGGACGGGTTCTGGGCGTCGTGCGGCTGCAGCACTGACTGCTCGATCCAGCGGTAGTTGCCCCAGCCGCCGCCGATCCGGAGGTTGTTGTGCGGGTAGTGCGGGTCGAGCTGGCTCTCGCTGTCGACGGTGAACGTGCTCGAGTACAGCGCGCCGCCCATCACGGTGAGCCCGGTCCGGGTCTCGCCGCCGGCGCCGAGCAGCGTGCCGTTGAACGTGCTGAGGTGCTGGACCTGGTTCGCGCCGAACACGCCGGCGGTGCCCCGGACCCCGCCGACGGTGATCGGCGCGGTGGCGTTGATCATCCGGCTGGTGAACGCGCCGGTCGACGTCACCGAGCCGAGCCGGAGCGCGCAAGCGGTCGCGGTGGTCCCTGTTGTCCCTGCAGTGCTGTTCTGCTGCGCCTGAGCCGTCGCGGCAGACCCGATCCCGACGGCCAGTACGGCGGCCGCGGCCAGTCCTACGGTCTTGCGAATCATGCTGGTGTCCTCCCCTGACGCGGAGGCATCCCCGGCCTCCGTCGTACCGGATTGGAATCCGGGCGTGCCCGAAAAGTTGCCGCCGATCTCAGCTGAATTTCAGGCACTATCGTGGGGTCCTGGAAAGGGGTGCAGATGGCGGTGAAGCCGAAGGTGCTGGCGGCCGGTCCGGCGTTGATCCGGGCGGCCACCGCGGTCACCGAGGAGTACGAGCGGATCAGCTCGGAGCTCGGCCTGACCATGCAGCAGGCCCGGCTGCTGTTCATCCTGCACCGGCAGCCGACGAACATGCTCGGCCTCGGGTCGGCGCTGCGGCTGACCAAGTCGACGATGACCGGAGTGGTCGCCCGGATGGAGGCGGCCGGCCTGGTCGTCCGGGTTCCGGACGAGGCCGACCGGCGCAACTTCGTGGTTACCCCGACCGAGCGCGGCGCGCAGGTGGCCGAGGAGTTCGAGCGGCTGCTGCGGACCGAGGTACGCCGGATGCTCGCGGTGCTCGAGCCGGCCGAGCGGGACACGCTCGCCGTGCTGCTGACCGCGGTGATCGCCGGCCACGAGGACTAACAGTACGAGTTTCGGACTGATTCGGCCGAACCCCTGGCCATCGCCCGGGCCGTCCGCTACCTTCGAATTAGTACGAGATGCGTACCGATTGCGGAGGTGTTCCGATGGCTTCGATCGATGTCCAGCCGGTGGCGGTCGGCCGCCGGACACTAGTGCTGTTCGCCGCCGCGCTGGTCGCGGCCGGTCTCAACTACCTGGTCGCGCAGGGTGTGGTCGCGCTCGGCGCCGACGCCGGCTTCGCGCCGCTGACCCCACAGGTGTTCGTCCCGCTCACGCTCATCGGGACCGCGGCCGGTTACGCCGGCTGGACGGCGGTCGTCCGGCGTTCCGCCCGCCCGGCCGTGGTGTTGCGGGTGCTCGTCCCAGCCGTACTTTTGCTGTCCATGATTCCGGATTTGTTGCTGATGGCCACCAAGTTCATCCCGTCGGCGTCAGTGACCGGCGTCGCGGGCCTGATGCTGATGCACGTGGTGGTGACCGCGGTCGCCGTACCGGCGTACCAGTTCACGCGTCGGGTCTGAGCGACGCGAACAGGTCGTCGAGCGGTGCGCCCGGGGTGCGGCCGTGTTCGACGTACCACTCCCGCCCGAGCATGGAGCGGAACAGCCGGCGTGGGAGTTTGAGCAGTAACGACAGCGTGCGTGCGCCTTCGTCGGAGCTTGCCTGGCTGGCATGCGCCGCGAAGGACGCACGCTTCTGTTCGGCGTAGCGGCGTACGTCGACCCGATGCGTGATCGCGTCGCGGTCGGCGTAGGCATGGTCGTACGACGCCGCGGTGACCCCGGGCAGTACGCCGGGGATCGCCTCGACGATCCGGATCAGCCGGCGGATCAGCCGCCGGTCGATCGTTGCCTCCAGCACCAACCGGGTGCCGGCCGCGGCCGCGGCGTACGTACCGACGATGTGGACCTGGCGATGGTCCGGATGCCCGTACCCGCCCGCCGGGTCGTAAATGGTCAGCGCGTCCGCCTGCTCTTCCCGCAGCAGCTCGATCAACGGCCTCGCGGCCTCCTCGACCGGGAGCGTACTGAAGCCGCCGTCGGTCGGCGGCCCCGACGACCCCGAGTCCTTGAACCCGAACCGGACCACCCGCGCACAGCCGAGCGCGGCCGCGGACTGCTCGAGCTCGTCCCGGCGCACCGCGGCCAGTCCGGCTCCGGAACGGTACGGCGAAGCGGCCGCCCCCGCCTCGCCGTCCGTGGCGACCGCGAGCACGACGCGATGTCCCTCCGCGGCGAGCCGCGCCAGAGTGCCGCCCATCAGCAGGGCCTCGTCGTCCGGATGCGCGTGGAACGCGACCAGGGTGTAGGACCCCGCCATCGGACGAGCATGTCACGCCGCTCGCGGCCGGGCTAGTTGCTCTCAGCACCCTCTCAGCGTCGGAGCGACAGGCTGTGCCTGATGAACGAGCGAGAACGGCGTGCGGGATGGCAACGGCGGCTGCTGACCTCCGTCCTGAGTGCGTTGGTAACGGGGGCCCTCGTGGTGTTCCTGCCACGAGCGGTCGGGTCGACCTGGCGCGAGGTCGGGAACGTACTCGAACGGGTGTCGGTCGGCTCGCTGGTGCTGCTCGCGGTCGTCTGGATCGCCGGGCTGTGGGCGCATTCGTTCGTGCTCGCGGCGTCCCTGCCCGGGCTGACCAAGCGCCGCGGGCTGACGCTGAGCCTGACCGGCAGCGCGGTGGCAAACGTTCTCCCGCTCGGCGGCGCGGTCGGTACGGCGCTGAACTTCACGATGGTGCGCCGCTGGGGCTTCACCCGGCGCGCGTTCGGCGGATTCCTCGCCGTGACGACGCTGCTGAACGTGGCGTCGAAGCTCGGCGTGATCGCGGTCGCGCTCGGCCTGACGCCGATCCTGCACAGCGCGGCGGCCTTCGGCAAGGGGAGTCTGCTCTTCCTCCCGGTACCGGCCGCCGTCCTGCTCGGGGTGTGGATCCTCGCCGACGAGCGGGTCGCCGAGACCATCGGCCGCCGGCTGGACCAGGTGTTGCGCCGGTCCCGCCTGCAGGAACGGCTTCCCCGGTTCCGGCGGACGGCCCTGCACCTGATGCGCACCGGCTGGCGGCCGATGACCGGCGGGATGGTCGCGTACCTCGCGCTGCAGCTCACCCTGCTCTGGCTGTGCTTCCAGGTCCTGCACGTCCCGCTCGGCCTGGCGGTGCTGTTCACGGCGCTCGCGGTGGAGCGGTTGCTGACCCTCGTACCGATCACGCCTGGCAGCGCGGGCGTCGTCGAGATCGGGACGTCGGCGGCGCTCGTCGCGCTCGGTGGGGACCCGGCCGGCGTGGCGGCGGGGTTGTTGTTGTTCCGCGGGTTCACGTTCCTGATGGAGATTCCGGTCGGCGGGGTCCTGCTCGCGATCTGGACCTCGCTGCAGCGCCGTTCGGCCGGTGGTCCGGAGGCGGTGGCGGCGTGAGGATCGCGCTGGTCAGCGACGTCTACCTGCCGCAGCTCGGCGGGATCGAGTTGCAGGTCCACGATCTCGCCGTACAGCTGATCCGCGCGGGCCACGACGTCACGGTCTACACGCTGTCCGAAGGACCTTCGGACGACGTTCCGGTGGTGCGCCTGCCTTCGACGGCGGGCTTCCCGGTCCGGGCGGCCGTGGATCGGTTGCGCGGGGAGTTGACCTCGTACGACATCGTGCACGCGCACTCGTCGATCGTGTCGCCGTTGGCCTGGCGGGCGGCCCGGCTGGCGCGGGCGGCCATCGTCACCGTGCATTCGTTGCCCGGGCCGACGATGCCGTGGCCGTTGGCCCAGCTCGACCGGTACGTCGGCGACGTCGGGTGGACCGCGGTGAGCGCGGCGGTCGCCTCCGTGATGCGGCGGTCGCTGCCGGGGCGAGTGGTCGACGTTCTGCACAACGGAGTGGATCGGGCGGCGTGGCGACCGGCTGCGCGGCAGCCGCATCCGTTGACGATCGTCAGCACGATGCGACTCGCCCGGCGGAAGCGGCCGCTGGCGTTGCTCGACACGCTCGCGGCGATTCGCGCGATGGTTCCATCCGGGATTCGGCTCCGCGGCGTGATCGCCGGATCGGGGCCGCGGGAGCGGGCGCTGGAGTCCCGGCGGCGCGACCTGGCGCCGTGGGTGGAGCTGCCGGGGCGGTTGACCCGGTTCGAGCTGCGGGAGTTGTACGCGTCCGCCGATGTGTACCTGGCGCCGGCGGAGCTGGAGTCGTTCGGCGTCGCGGCGCTCGAGGCACGCTGTGCCGGGTTGCCGGTGGTGGCGATGTCGACCGGTGGGGTGGGTGAGTTCATCAGGAACGGCGTCGAGGGGTTCCTGGTCGACACCGACGCGGAGATGGCACGTACGACGGCGGCGCTGTTGACGCAGCCCGCCGTACTCGATCGGCTGCAGGTGCACAACCGGCACACGACACCTCGGATGACGTGGGAGCGAGTGGTGGCGCAGCATGTTGCCGCGTACCAGGCTCAGCTTGTCCTCAGGGAGCGGGCTCTAGCGTCGGCATCATGAGGCGGAGCTGGGTCGAGCAGGTGATGGGGATGCCCGTCAGCGTGCTCGCCCGGGGTTCGTCCGCGGGGTCGGATGCGGCCGACACGGCAGTACAGGCGCTGTTCACCTCGTTGCGCGAGGTCGACCGCGTGTTCTCCCCGTACAAACCGGACAGCGATGTGAGCAGGCTGGGGCGCGGCGAGATCGGGTGGGACGACGTCTCCCCGGACGTGAAGGACGTGCGCGAGCGGTGCGCCGCGGCGGGGGAGCTGACCGACGGGTTGTTCTCCGCCGAGCTGCCCGACGGCGGGTGGGATCCGTCCGGACTGGTCAAGGGCTGGGCGGTCGAACGCGCGGCCGAGCTGTTGCGTTCCGTCGACGGGCTCGACTGGTGCTTGAACGCGGGTGGCGACGTACTGGTCGTCTGCCCGAGTGCGGAGCCGTTCACGGTCGGGATCCAGGACCCGCGGGATCCCGGGCGGGTGGTCGCCGCCCTGGCGCGGCAATCGGGAGCGGTGGCGACGAGCGGTACGGCGGCGCGGGGCGCGCATCTGTACGATCCGCGAACCGGGCGGGCGGTGCGGAGCCGGTGGTTGTCGGTGTCGGTGAGTGGGGCGTCGCTGGAGTACGCCGACATCCTCGCGACGGTGGCGTTCGTCGCCGGTGACGAGTGGCCCGCGGTCCTGCCGCCGGGGTACGAAGGACTCGGTGTCCTTGCCGACGGCCACCTTCATGCGACGGCGGGCTGGGGAACGGGATGAGCCCGCGGGTCCTGCTGATCGAGGACGACACCGACCTGGCCGGGATGCTCACCCGGGTGCTCGGCGACGAGGGGTACGCCGTCCAGCGGGCGGCCGACGGTCATACCGGGTTGCATCTCGCGCTGACCCGCCCGTTCGACGCGATGATCGTGGACCGTGGACTGCCGGCCGTCGAGGGCCTGGACCTGATCGCCCGGCTGCGCAGCCGTGGGGTCGGTACGCCGATCCTGGTGCTGTCGGCCCGGAACAGCACGGAGGACCGGGTCGACGGGCTGGACGCCGGTGCCGAGGACTACCTGACGAAACCGTTCGAGCTGACCGAGCTGCTCGCTCGGGTCCGGGCGCTGCTGAGGCGGCACCTCGACCAGGCGGTGCAACTCGCCGTACCCGGAGGACTGCTGGACCTCGCGAGCCGGACGGTGCAGCAGGCTGCAGGTGGGCGGGTGGAACTGTCGGAGCGCGAGGCGGACCTGCTCGGACTGCTCGCGGCCCGGCCCGGGGTGGTGTTCAGCCGGGCCGACCTGCTCGACCGCGTCTTCGACGACGCGGAGTCGGAGACTGTCGTCGACACGTACGTGCACTATTGCCGAAGGAAGCTCGGGCAGGGCGTGATCAGCACGGTGCGCGGGCTCGGCTACCGGCTGGGCGGCACATGAGCGGACGTCCGATCGGCGACGAGGTGCTGGTCCGGCGCGCCGCGCGTGGAGTCGCCGTCCAGGCCGCGGCGCTGGTGGCGGCCGCGATGCTGCTGCTGATCGCGCTCGTCACGGTCGTGATGGTGCGCGGGCAGGCCGGTGCGGAGGACGACCTGCTGCGGTCCGCGATCGCCACCGCGGACGACGTCGGCGATCCGCCGGCCGGGACCTGGCTGGTGATGGGAGGGTCGGCCTCTCCTGGTCTTCCGGACGACCTGAAGGCCGACCTCGCGGCGCTCCGCACCGACGCCGTGGTGAAGGTCGACGTGACCACGATCGAGGACGACGACGGCGCGTACCGGATCGCGACCGGTCTGGTGAAGGGCCGGCCGGTGCAGGCTGTCCTCGACCTGGCATCCGCACGCAAGGAACGGGTGCGGATGCTGCAGGCGATGGGGTTGGCGGCTGTCCTGGCGCTGATACTCGCCGGGCTGCTGGGCGTACTGATCGGGCGGCGCGCCGTACGGCCGTTGGCGCAGGCGTTGACGCTGCAGCGTGCCTTCGTGGCGAACGCGGGGCATGAGCTGCGGACGCCGTTGACGTTGCTGAGCACGCGGGCACAGTTGCTCGGGCGGGCGCTGCACCGCGACGGGGCGAGCGAGCAGGTGATCGACGACGCGGACGGTGTGATCCGAGACACGCGGCGATTGACCGGGATCGTCGACGATCTGCTGGCGGCGGCCGATCCTCGGCGGTCGGAGGCGCACGAACCGGTCGACCTGGTGAGCCTGGCGCACGAGGTGGCCGATGCGGCGAGCGCGCACGCCGAACAGGTCGGCGTACGGCTGCTGCCGGCCGCCGATCGCGACAGCGCTCCCGCGCTCGGGTCGGTGACCGCGATCCGGCGGGCGGCGATCGCTCTGGTGGACAACGCCATCGACCACACGCCACGCGGGGGAGAGGTACGCATCACCGTACGCCGGCACCGCCGGGACGTGATCCTGTCGGTCAGCGATACCGGGCCGGGCCTGGCGCCTGAGGCAGCCCAGCGGGTGTTGCGGCGGTTCGACTCCGGTGGACAGCGCCGGGGTCGCGCACACTACGGCCTGGGCCTGGCGCTGGCGCATGACGTCGCCAACCGCCTGGGCGGGCAACTCCGCCTGGTCCCCGGCGACGTGGGCGCGACGTTCGAACTCGTCCTCCCTGCGCTCCCAGAAACAACTAAGAATCCGCAGGCATCGTCGGATGCATGACGTCCCGCGGAGCAGCTCCGGTGACGGCGGTCGCCCCGGGTGACCGCCGCCGCCCGCATCTCAGGCGGCGTCTGCGTAACACACCCATTTGGTGGCGGGATCTCATCGGTGTCCTGTGCTGGGGAAGCGTGCTTGTGGTCGTTGCGCTCTGGGTTTCGGGGCGTGGTGTGCAGAGTTTGGCGAACGGCCCGGCTGACCTGATCACGTCCCTCGGCCGTTTGTGTGGGTTGGTGGCGGCTGATCTGCTGCTCGTGCAGGTCTTCCTGATGGCGCGGGTTCCGATGATCGAGCGCAGCTACGGGCAGGACGAGTTGGCGCGGCGGCATCGGCTGGTGGGCTTCTGGTCGTTCAACCTGCTGCTCGTACACATCGTGCTGATCCTGGTCGGCTACACGCTGCGCGATCACAACGACCTGGTGCACGAGACGTGGACGGTGGTGACGACGTACGGCGGCATGTTGCTCGCGACCGCCGCGGCCATCGCGCTGACCGTCGTCGTGGTCACCTCGGTGCGCGCCGCACGGAAGGTCCTGCGGTACGAGTCGTGGCACCTGCTGCATCTGTATGCGTACGTCGGTGTCGGGCTTTCGGTGCCGCACGAGATCTGGACCGGTGCGGATTTCACCACCTCCCACGTGGCCCGGCTGTACTGGTGGACCGCGTACGGTGTCGCCGCCGGCGCGATCGTGTTGTACCGGCTGTTGCTCCCTGCGTGGCGTACGTTGCGGCACGGGCTGACCGTGCGTGAGGTGATCCACGAGGCGCCCGGTGTCGTCACCGTCGTCCTCGGTGGTCGCGGGCTGCACCGGTTGCCCGTACGGGCCGGGCAGTACTTCGTCTTCCGCTTCCTCGACGGCCCGGGCTGGTCGCGCGGCAACCCGTACTCGCTGTCGGCCTCACCGTCGCCCGACCGGCTCCGCGTCACCGCGAAGGCGGCCGGCGACGGGAGCAGCCGGCTCGCGTGGTTGCGCCCTGGAACCCGCGTCGTGGTCGAGGGGCCGTACGGGCGGCTGACCGCCGAGCGGCGCGTCACCGAACGGGTCGCGATGTTTGCCTGCGGCATCGGAATCACGCCACTGCGCGCGCTGCTCGAGGAGCTCGAGTACGAGCCGGGGAACGCGGTCCTCGTCTATCGCGCGCACAGCGCGGACGATCTCGTGTTCCGGGACGAGCTGGAGCAGCTCGCCCGCCGGCGGGGGATCGCGGTGCACTACTTGCTCGGTCCGCGGTTGCGGCGCCGCGTCTCTTGGCTGCCGGACGGGGCGGCGGCATGGTCGGACGAGTATGCCGTACGACGGCTGGTTCCTGGGGTCTCCGAGTACGACGTGTATGTGTGCGGGCCGGACAGCTGGATGGACGCGGTCGCGAAGGCGGTCCTCGCGGTCGGGCTGCCGGCGAACCAGTTGCACCAGGAACGGTTCTCATGGTGAGAGGAGAAGCTGCGTGAGGCGCGGACTCAGGTTGTTGATGACGGTGGTGACAACCGCGGTGGTCGCGGTGGCGTTCCGTGCCAGCACGCACCCGAACACTGTCGCCGGTCCAGCCGTCGTGGTCACCTCCGAGAGACCGACTCCCAGGCCAACAACACGCCCGGCTCGTAAACCGACAACTCCGTCCAGGTCGACCCGCCGAACGGCAGCGCCAGTTGCCGATGCTGTTGTGGCAGGACCTGTCGTGGACACACAGTACGGACCCGTGCAGGTGCAGATCACCGTACGCGGCGGGCGGATCGTCGACGCGCACGCGGTGCAGCATCCGAGCGGTGACGGGCAGACCGATCGGATCAACGGGTACGCCGTACCGCAGCTCAACCACGAAGCCATCGCGGCGCAGAACGCCCACATCGACACCGTTTCCGGGGCGACGTTCACGTCCGGCGGCTACCGGCAGTCGCTGCAGTCCGCGCTCGACGCCGCGCATCTCCGCCGATGACGCGGCTGCGGCGCAACCTCGTCGTCGGCGGGAGTACCGGCGTACTGCTCCTGTTGCTGTTCCTTTATCCGACGAGTACGAACCGGGTGGATCATCCCGCGGCGGCCGCTGCGGCACCGGGTGTGGTGCATTCCGGTACCGGCGACGTGACGGTGAACGGTACGTCGGAAGGTACGCGCTACGGACCTGTGCAGGTCCGGATCACTCTCCGCGCGAACCGGCTGGTCGCGGTCGACGCGCTCGTCTACCCGTCGTCCGGTGGTCGCGACCGGGAGATCAGTTCGTTCGCGCTGCCACAGCTCCGGCAGGAAGCGCTTGCCGCGCAGGGCGCGCACATCGATACGGTGTCGGGGGCAACGTTCACCTCGGACGGCTACCGCCGTTCCTTGCAGTCGGCCTTGGACGCCGCGCACTTCCGTGCCTCACGCTGAACTAAGGTGCCAGTCGGGACTGGTACGTGTGGCGGACAGGGAAGCGGCTTCCGATGGTGATGGCATGGCGGTTCGGCGCCGTTGGCGTGGACGCCGTCATGGCGGTGATCCAGGACCCGTCGACGTTCGCGGACTGGATGGCCGGTGTACCACCTCAAGTCCGCGCGAGCCCCAACTGGCCGCAGAAGGGCAGCGTCGTCCAGCGGTACGACGGCCAGGAACCGCGCATGCGGCACGCGCAGAACCGGCACCTGACAGTCGCCCTGGTCGAACGCTGGCGCCCCGAGGACGAACTCATCCTGCGGCTGCGCAGCGGCCTCGGTGGATGGGTCCGGATCTGGATCTCGGTGCACGCACGCCCAGGCGGCGCGATCATCGAGGTCCGCGCCGAGCCCCTCAGCGCAACAGCCCGCCTGCGCTTCTCCAGCAGCTCCCGCAACGCCGAAGAACGCTGCGCCCAAGTAGCCGAACGCCTCATCGAACTCGCCACTACGGAGCCGGTCGAAGAGGACTAGATCGCTTGCTGTGCAGGGGTTTCCGACCTTGACATGCCTGAGGCGGCCGTGGAGGGCTCCACGACCGCCTCGGTCACCGCCTGCGATCAGCCCTGGCTGTCCGGGATGTCGTCGTTCTGGCCGTCCAGGTTGTCGAGCTGGTCTTTGGCCACGCCGACACCCTTGTCGATCTGGTCGCCGTACTTGCCGCCGGTCTTCTCGTCGACGAAGTCGCCGGCCTTGTCCAGACCCTCGCCGACCTTGTCACCGTGCCCGTCGACCAGGTCAGACGCCTTGTCCTTCAGACTTTCCGCAGCGTCCTTGAGGTTGTCGAAAACACCCATGATCCAAATCCCCGTTCAGTTTCCGTAGTTGTTGTCGTCGTCGCCGGAGCCGTAGCTGTTCCCGGAGTCCTCGCGCTGACCGTAGTCGCCACCGTTCGAGTCGTTGTCCGACCCGTAGCTGCTGCCACCGTCGTTGGAGTCGTTGTCCGAGCCGTAGCTGCTACCCGAGTCCTCGCGCTGACCGTAGTCGCTGTCGCCACCACGGTCACTGTCGTTGCCGCGGTCGTTGTCGTTGTTGCCGTAAGAGTCCTGACCGGATTCCCCTCCGCTGGAATCCTGGCCGTACTCCTCCCGACCACCCTGCTCGCCGTACTGGCTCTCGTTGCGTTGGTCTTCGTCGTACGAGTTGCTCATGCGATATCTCCCCGTGAGATATGAGGTGTTCCGGATGGGACCCGCCCTTTCCTACCGGAAGGTAGGAGACGGCGCAAGCTCTTCTGTCCCGTGTTTCGCACGCCTTCACGAACCGGCCACCCGCGTACTCAGCGCCCTCTCAGGCGGTCCGCCGGGAACGCCTTCCGTTGCTCGACGTACGCCGATCCTTCGACGCGGCCAACGGTTCCTTGAGGTCCTGCAGCAGCTCGACCTGCCCCGACAGCATGCCGGTCAGGATCGACCGCGCCACCCGCAACAGTTCCGCGACCTCGGGACTGGTGAGGGAGTAGATCACCGTCGCCCCGTCCTTGCGGCTCGAGGCCAGCCCGGACCGGCGCAGGACGGCGAGTTGCTGCGACAGGCTCGTCGGCTCGATCCCCACGTCGGTGAGGATCTCGGCGACCGAGTGATCGCGTTCGCTGAGCAGTTCCAGCACCCGGATCCGCGCCGGATGGCCGAGTGTCTTGAAGAACTCGGCCTTGACCCGGTACAGCGGCGTACTCACGCCTCCACAATAGTGGTCGGCTAGAGGTCCTTGAGTATTCGGCGCAGCCTGTTGGTGGCGCGGAACTGGAGTTGTTTGATCGCGCCGTCGGTACGGTCCATCGCAGTGGCTGTCTCGCTGATCGACAGCCCCGCGAAGAACCGGAGCAACAGACACTCTCGCTGGTCGTCCGGCAGCCGGGTCATGGCGCCGCGCAGCGACGCCTCGCCGACCGACGCGAGTGCGGCCTGTTCGGGTCCGATCGACTCGTCGACCTGCGGGTCGACCTCGTCGGTGACGATCGCCAGCCGGCTCCAGCCGGAGCGGTGGTGGTCGATCACCACGTTCCTCGCGATCGTGACCAGCCAGGCCGCGAAGTTCAGCTGTGCCCGCGGCCGGCGGGCGATCGCGCGGAACGCCCGCAGGAACGTCTCGCTGGTCAGGTCCTCGGCCGCACTGCGGGACGAGGTCTTGCTGTAGGTGTAGCGGTAGATCGACGGCAGGTACCGATCGTAGAGCTGCCCGAAGGCGGCTCCGTCGCCCGACTGTGCGAGCCTGATCAGCTCCTGTTCGTCGTCCTCCTTGGTCTGGACGGCATTGATGTGCATGCGCTTCCCAAGCCCCGTTCTCAGTCAGCTACGCGTTGAACATCACGAAAAGATTACTTGAAGGTTGCCCACCGTGTCACCACCCTTCCGCTGAGTACTCACGGACGGGTGCCGTAGTTGGTTTGTTGCGGGCAGTGCAAGATGGCCGAATGGATCTGACCCTCGCCACGTCCTACGACGCCTCTCCGGAGGAAGTCTTCGCGATGATCACCGACGTCACCTTCCAGGAGCAGGTGTTCGAGCGGTTGCGGGCGCGGTCGTACGACGTGACGGTGGCGGACAAGGGCGAGGACGTCGCGGTGCAGGTCCACTGGCAGGTCGCGGACGTACCGGTCGTCGCGCGCAGGTTCGTCGGGCCGCGGCTCGACCTGGCGCAGTCGAAGCTGTGGCACCGGGCCGGCGCCGACGGTGCGCGCGAGGCGGACGTGGACGGCGGCGTGACCGGCGCTCCCGGCGTCACCGGCGCGTCGGTGAAGGTCACCGGCACGACCCGCATCCGGCCGGCCGGCCGCGGTACGACCCAGGCGTTCGACCTGCGGATCACCGCCTCGGTCCCGGTCGTCCGCGGCACCCTCGAACAACTCGTCGCCGACGCCGTCCGGGCCCGCCTCGAGAACAAGTTCGAGGTCGCCTCCCGCTGGCTGTCCGGCTCCCTCTGACGGCGCTGCCGCAGCTCCGCGCTGAACGTGTCGATCAGGTGCCGCGATCACGAGTTGCAGAATTCTTCAATTCATGATCGCATGCATTGCGCAGCGCGTGGAGGGTGGTTCGTTGAGAGGCCTGGTACGGAAGATCCGGGCGACCGGCCGGGTCGCGGAGCCTGCGCCCGAGCGGGCGCCCGGGCGCGATGACGTGTTGCGTGGTTCGGTCCAGGTGCGGCACGTCGACGCGGGTTCGTGCAACGGCTGCGAGATCGAGATCGGGTCCGCGTTCGGTCCGGTGTACGACGCGGAACGGTACGGCGCGCGCCTGGTCGCCTCGCCCCGGCACGCCGACGTCCTGCTGGTGACCGGTCCGGTGACGCGCAACATGGCCGATCCGTTGCGGAAGGCGTACGACGCGACACCGGCGCCGAAGCGGGTCGTCGCGGTCGGCGACTGCGCGCACAACTGCGGCGTCTTCGCGGGCGGGTACGGCGTCGAGGGCGCGGTGAGCGACGTGATCCCGGTCGATGTCGTGGTCCGTGGATGTCCGCCCGAGCCGCCGCAGATCGTCGCGGCGCTCCGGGACCTGACCGGGCGATGACGATCGGGTGGGTGCTGCTCGGTGTACTGGTCGTCGCCGGGCCCGGAGCACTGGGAGCTGCGCTGCTCGCGCCGCGGGCGCTGATCTCGGGCGTGTCGACCGCCCTGGCCGGCGGACTCGGAGCCGTGGTCGGAGCCGCGGCGCTGAGCGGAACGACGTACGACGCACACGTACGTCAACTGCTCCCGCTGAGTGAGGCCGCGATCCACGTCGACCCGTTGTCCGGAGTGTTCTGCGCGCTCATCGGTGGCGTCGCGGTCGTGGCCGGCCTTTACGCCATCGGGTACGCCGACCACGCCTCGCGTACGGAACACGCCCTGCTCCCGCTCTTCGTAGCCGCGATGATCCTGGTCCCGGCCGCCGCGAACGTCACGACCTTCCTGGTCCTCTGGGAGCTGATGGCGCTCACCTCGCTCGCCCTGGTCCTCGCCGAACACCGCCTCCGCCCGGCGGTTCGCGAGGCCGGTGTCTGGTACGGCGCGATGACCCACGCCGGCCTGATCGCGATCCTGCTCGGCCTCGTCCTTTTCGCGTCGAAGGCCGGAAGCGAGTCGTTCGACGCCCTGCGTACGGCGCACCTCTCGGCGGCGACGCGCTCGGTCGTCTTCGTCCTGATCCTGATCGGCTTCGGCTCCAAGGCCGGCCTCGTACCGCTGCACGTCTGGTTGCCGAGGGCCCATCCCGAAGCGCCGAGCCATGTTTCGGCCCTGATGTCGGCGGCGATGGTGACGCTCGGGCTCTACGGCCTCCTCCGCGTCGGCTTCGACCTGCTCGGTGGCGGCCGGCGCTGGTGGTGGCTGCTGGTACTGTCACTCGGCGCGTTGTCGGCCGTGTACGGCGTACTGCAGGCGAGCGTCGCGACCGACCTCAAACGGCTCCTCGGCTACTCGACGACCGAGAACCTCGGCCTGATCATGCTGGCCGTTGGTGCGGGCGGAATGTTCGCCACCGCGGGCAACCGGACGCTCGCGAGTCTGCTCGTCGCGGCAGGCGTCCTGCACGCGCTCAACCACGCCGCTTTCAAGACCCTGCTCTTCCTCGGAGCTGGTTCCGTACTGCGCTCGACCGGGACTCGCGATCTCGACGCACTCGGCGGGCTCGCATCGCGGATGCCTGTGACGACCGCTCTGTTCGGCGTCGGTGCCCTCGCGGCCGCGGCGCTGCCACCCGGCAACGGATTCGTGTCCGAATGGCTGCTCGTCCAGGGCCTGATCCACGGGCTGCCGGGCGCGGACACTGTGGTCGCGGTCGCGATGCCGCTCGCGGTCGGGGTGGTCGCGTTGACGGCAGGCCTTGGCGTGGCGACGTTCGTGAAAGCGTTCGGGGTCGGATTCCTCGCGCGTCCGCGTTCCGCCCAGGCTGCGGATGCGCGGGAGTCGCCTGCAGTCATTAAGGCCGCGATGGTCCTCGTCGCGGGTGCATGTGCCGTGTTGGCGATTGCTCCGGCGGCGCTCGGTCCGGCGCTGACATCGGTCCTCGGGGCATTGCCCACTGTTCGCGGCGCGGATCCGTTCCGCGGCGGGGTGACACTGCGGCTGAACGGAATCGAAGGGCGGATGTCTCCGCTGCTGATCCTTGCCGGCCTGCTCGTTGCGGCGTTGCTGGTGGTCGCGGTGATCCGGCGTGGGCTGCCTCGGCGGCAGTCGCTCGTATGGGGCTGCGGCGGTACGCGGCTCGATCCGCGAATGGAGTACACCGCGACCTCGTTCGCGGAGCCGCTCACGCGGGTGTTCGACGACGTACTGCGGCCCGAGTCCGACGTCGACGTGACGCATCATGCGGAATCGGAGTACCTGATCGAGAGCGTGAAGTACCGGCAGCGGGTCGGGGATCGGCTCGAAGACCTCCTGTATCCGCCGGTCCTCGCCGGTGGGATGCGCGTCGGCCGGGTGCTCAGCCGGTTGCAGAACGGCAGCGTGCATCGGTACCTCGCGTTGGGGCTGCTCGGGCTGATCGCCGTACTCGTCATGGTGGGGCTGCTGGCATGAGCGCGGTTCTTCAACTCGTGGTGCTGGTCGTACTGGCGCCGTACCTCGTCGGGTTGCTGCGGCAGGTCCGCGCCTCGATGGAGGGACGGGCGGGCGCCGGGATCGGGCAGCCGTGGCGCGATCTGCGCAAGCTCTTCCGCAAGGAGCCGATCTCGCCGGAGGGTTCGAGCTGGGTCTTCGTCGCGACGCCCGCTGTGTTGACCTCGACGACGTTGGTGATCGCGGCGGTCGGGCCGTTCGTGGCGACGGTATCGCCGCTGGCCGGGATCGCGGACCTGTTCGCGGTGGTCGCGCTGCTGCTGCTCGGGACGGTCGCGCTGGCACTGGCCGGGTTGGACACGGGTACGGCGTTCGGCGGGATGGGGGCCAGCCGCGAGATCACCGTCGCGGCGTTGGCCGAACCCACGATCCTGCTCGCCGGGTTCGCGTTGTCCGCACGGGTCGGGTCGACGAATCTCGCGGCGATCGTTGACCTGGGCAACCAGTCGCCTGCGGAGGTGTTGTCGCCGGCGACCTTGCTCGCGGCGGTCGCACTGGCGGTGGTGGTGATCGCCGAGGCGGGGCGGCTGCCGGTGGACAATCCGTCGACGCATCTCGAGCTGACGATGATCCACGAGGCGATGGTGCTGGAGTACTCCGGGCGCGACCTCGCGCTGGTCGAGTTCGCGTCGGCGCTCCGGCTGACAGTTCTGCTCGGCTTGTGGGTCAACCTGTTCGTACCGTGGGGGATCGCGACGTCGGCGTCGCCGGTCGCGTTGGCCGTCGGGGTGGTCGCGTTCGTCGTGAAGGTCGCGGTGTTGGGGGCGCTGCTGGCGGCGGGTGAGGTGTTCATGGCGAAATTGCGGCTGTTCCGGGTGCCGGAGTTGCTCGCCGGGTCGTTCCTGTTCGGCGTACTCGCCGTTTCCTCGTCCTTCTTTCTGGCGTGATCGAGATGACTCAGTGGCTGTACCTGATCTGCGGCGGGCTGTTGCTGTCGTCGGTGCTGGTGTTGTGGCGGCGCGAGTTCACGGCGATCGTTCGGTTGCTCGTGCTGCAGGGCGTGTTGCTCGCGGCGTTGGCGGGGACGCTTGCCGTACGGCTCGAAAGTGTCGAGCTCGGCGTGGTCGCGATCGGCGTACTCGGGCTGAAGGCTGTTGTGGTGCCGGGCATTCTGCGTCGGGTGCTGCGGGACAGTGGCGAGGCGCGAGAGACCGAGCCGCTGGTGAACGTGACGGCGTCGATCGTCGCTGCGGCCTTGCTGACGTTGCTCGCGTACGGAGCGAGCCGGCCGATCGTGCGGTTGTCGCCGACTGCGGAGGCGCATGCCGTACCGGTCGGACTGGCGATGGTGCTGATCGGGTTCTTCGTCCTCGTGACGCGGCGGCGGGCCTTGTCGCAGATCGTTGGCTTCCTGCTGCTGGACAACGGGATCGCGACGACGGCGTTCCTGCTCACGGGCGGGGTTCCGGGGATTGTCGAGCTGGCGGTGTCGCTCGACGTACTGCTGGTCGTGCTGGTGCTGCAGGTGCTGACCGCTCGGCTGCGGGCGACGTACGGCAGAACCGACCTCGACGAGTTGCGTGAGTTGCACGACTGATGGGCGCGTTGTTGCTGGTCGCGATCGGGGCGCCGTTGCTCGCTTCCGTTGCTGCGGCGTGGTTCGGGTGGCGGCGGGCGGTCGGGGTGGCATCGGTTGTGGCGGCGCTGGTTGTGCTTGTGGTGGGCGTGTGGACGGCCGCCGGTGAGGTGGTTGCCGTTGGCCACTGGTTGCGGGCGGACGCGTTGTCGAGCGTGATGCTGATCGTGATCGGCGCGGTCGGGGTGGTCGCGACGTGGAGCGGGATCGGGTACGTCGAGGACGAGTTGGCCTGCGGGCATACGGATGCTGTCGGCGCGCGGCGGTACGGCGTACTCGTGCCGCTGTTCCTGGCGGCGATGGTGGTCGCGGTGCTGGCCGGCAACCTCGGGCTGCTGTGGGCGGCGATCGAGGCGACGACGATCGTGACCGCGTTCCTGGTCGGGCACCGGCGGTCGCGGCGGTCGCTCGAGGCGACCTGGAAGTACGTCGTGATCTGCTCGGTGGGGATCGCGCTCGCGTACCTGGGGACGGTGCTGGTCAACTACGCGGCCAAGCAGGGCGGGGTCGCTGCTGACGGGACGTTGGACTGGGCGGTGCTCGCTGGGCATGCGGGGGCGTTGGATCCCGGGGTGATGCGGCTCGCGTTCGGGTTGCTGGTACTTGGGTTCGGCACGAAGGCGGGGCTGGTGCCGTTGCACAGTTGGCTCCCCGACGCGCACAGTCAGGCGCCCGCGCCGGTCTCCGCGCTGATGTCGGGGGTGCTGCTGCCGGTCGCGATCTACGCTCTGGCCCGATACCGCGTGATCGCCGTCGCGAGCGCCGGGCCTGGCTTCGTCCGTGCGCTGCTGCTCACAGTGGCGCTCCTGTCGCTGCTTCTGGCAGCCGGGTTGCTCGTGACGCAACGCGACTACAAACGGTTGCTCGCGTACTCGAGCATCGAACACATGGCGCTGGCGACGATCGGCCTTGCGATCGGTACGCCGCTCGCCGTCGCGGCTGTTCTTCTCCACATCCTCGGCCACGGCCTGACCAAAGCAGTCCTCTTCTGCACCGCCGGCCAAATCCTTACGACGGAAGGCACGACCCGCATAGACGAGATCCGCGGCCTGTTCACCCGAACACCCGTCACCGCAGGCATCTTCGCAACCGGCGTGGCCGCCCTCCTGGGCCTACCACCCTTCAGCCTCTTCACCAGCGAACTGGCCCTGATCCGCTCTGGCCTGAACACCCATCACCCCTGGCCAATGGCGGCAACGCTGGTACTACTCCTGGCGGCCTTCACAGCCATAACCACCAGAACCACCGCCCTTCTCCTAGGCCCCGCCCCGCGGGGTGCTGCCGGCCGCGTGGGTGGGGTGCGGGTGGGGGCGGTCGTGCCTTTGGTGCTGGGGATGGTTGTGGTTGGAGTGCTGGGGGTTTTGGACTGGCCGGTGGGGCGGTTGTTGGTGGCGGCGGCTGAGGTGGTGGGGGTGGGATGAGTGCGGATGTGCGGTCGTATCCGGGGCGGCGGCAGGTGGTGGTTGGTGCGGGGGAGTTGGTGGAGCGGGCCGGTCGGCTGTTGGGGGATGGGTATCGGTTGGGGTTGGTGGCCGGGCATGACGAGGGGGATGTGGTTCGGGTTGTGTACTTGTTCGTTCGGGGGACGGCTCGGGTCGAGTTGGTGTTGAGCAGTGGTGGGGTGGTGCCGAGTTTGGCTGGGGTCTCGTTCGCGGCGGGGCGGTTCGAGCGGGAGCTTCGGGATCTGTTCGGGGTCGAGGTGCAGGGCCATCCGCTGCCGCGCAGGCTCGTAGTGCATCAGCACTGGCCGCAGGGGTGGTACCCGATGCGCCGGGACGCGGGTGAGCCACCCGCGTTCGGAGACGTGGACGAGCCGTACCCGTTCCTGACCGTCGACGGCACCGGCGTGTACGAGATCCCGGTCGGGCCGATCCACGCCGGGCTGATCGAGCCTGGGCACTTCCGGTTCTCGGTCGTCGGCGAGACGATCCTCAAGCTCAAGGCCCGCCTGTGGTTCGTACACAAAGGCATCGAGAAACTTGCCGAGGGCAAGCTGATCGCCGATGTCCTGCCATTGGCCGAGCGGATCTCCGGTGACACCGCGGTCGGGCACGCGCTCGCGTTCTGTCTCGCGGTCGAGGTAGCCAGGGACTGGGCGGTTCAACCGGAGACGCAGACGGTCCGGGCGATCCTCCTGGAGCTCGAGCGCCTCTACAACCACGTCACGGACATCGGTGCCCTGTGCAACGACGTCGGGTACGGCATCGCGAACGCGCACGCCCAGCGCATCCGCGAGCAGCTCCTCCGCATCAACAAGGACACCACCGGCCACCGCCTCCTGCGCGGCGCCGTCGCCCCCGGCGCGGCCCGCGTGCGAAGCCTCCCGGACCTCGACGTCCTGAAAGCAGCCGCCGCCGACATCCAGGAAGTCGCCGACCTCGCGCTCGCGAACTCCGTCGTCCGCGACCGCATGACCGGCACCGCCGTGCTGTCGACGACGCAGGCCCGCGACCTCGGCACCCTCGGATACGTCGCCCGAGCGAGCGGCATCGACCACGACGTCCGCCGCGACAGCGAACTCACCGCGAGCGTCAGAGCACCGGAGCACACCACCGGCGACGTCCTGGCCCGGCTGCTCACGCGCCTCGACGAGATCCACGCCTCGGTCGAGCTGATCGGCGAGCTGCTGCGCACCAGGCCGCCGCTCACCTCCGAGACCTCCAAGCCCACCTGGCTACCGGCCGGGCGGAGTTCCGGAGTCGGCCTCACCGAGGGCTGGCGGGGTACGATCGCGCACCGGCTCGAGTTCGCGCCGGACGGCACCGTGTCCCGCTGGAAGATCGTCGACCCGTCGTTCTTCAACTGGCCGGCGCTCCCGGTCGCCCTGGCGGACACGATCGTCCCGGACTTCCCCCTTACGAACAAAAGCTTCAACCTCTCCTACGCAGGGAACGACCTATGAAACGCCGCCAGCCCAAGCCGATGCACATCGAGACCGTCCAGAAGTGGGTCGCCTCGGTCATCCTGTTCCACGTCGGCAGTGTCCCGGCGGTGTCACTCGCGGTCTACAGCATCGGCTTCACCAAGCACGACCACAGTCGCGGGATCGGCCTGTGGCTGATGTCCGGCGTGATCGGCCTGCTCACGATCGCCGGCATGCGCCTCATCCACCGCCGCAGCCCGCTCACGCCGTGGCTGCTCTTCGGGATCCTGCCGACCGTCGTCACCGGATTCTGGATCTTCTAGGCGAACGCCGACAGCCCGGTGATCGACCGGCCGACGATCAGTGTGTTCATTTCGCGCGTACCTTCGTACGAGTAGATCGCCTCGGCGTCGGCGACGTACCGGCCGACGTTGTGTTCGAGCAGGATCCCGTTGCCGCCGAGCAGTTCGCGGGCGTACCCGACCGTCTCCCGCATCCGCGTCGTGCAGAACGCCTTCGCGAGCGACGCGTGTTCGTCGTACGCGACCCCGCCGTCCTGCAGCTGCGACAACCGCGCGCACAACGTGGCCGACGCGGTCGTGTTCGCGAGCATCTTCACCAGCAGGTCCTGGACGAGCTGGAACCCGGCGATCGGCCGCCCGAACTGCTCCCGGTCCCGCGCGTACGCCAGCGCGGACCGGTATGCCCCGCGCGCACAGCCGACCGACATCCACGCGACCCCGGCACGCGTCATCAGCAGCACCTTCGCGGTGTCGCGGAACGAGTTCGCCCCCGCCAGCCGGTTGGCCTCCGGTACGCGCACGTCCTCCAGCGTGATCAGCGCGTTCTGTACGACGCGGAGCGCCATCTTGTCCTCGAGCTTCGACGTACTGAACCCGGGCGTGTCCTTCTCGACCACGAAACCCTTCACCTGGCCGTCCTCGACGTCCCGCGCCCAGATCACGGTCAGGTCCGCGAACGTCGCGTTCCCGATCCACTTCTTCCGGCCGTTCAGCACCCACGTGTCGCCGTCCCGCCGCGCGGTCGTCTGCAGTCCGCGAGACGCCCCGGACCCGACCTCCGGCTCCGTCAGCCCGAACGCCCCGATCAACTCGAGCCGCGCCATCGCCGGCAGCCAGCGCTGCTTCTGCTCCGCGGAGCCGCACAGGTAGATCGACCCCATCGACAGCCCGCTGTGGACGCCGAAGAACGTCGCGATCGACGGGTCCGCCGTACTCAGCTCCATCGCGATCAGTCCGTCGAGCAGGAAGCTCCGGCCCGGGCAGCCGTAGCCCTCGTACGGCGTACCGACGATGCCGAGGTCGCGCAGCGCCGGCAGCAGCTCGAACGGGAACGCGGCCCGGGTCCAGTAGTCGTTGATGATCGGCGCGACCTGCTTGTCGCCGAACTCGCGGACCGCATGCAGCCGCTCGCGGTCGTGCTGGCCGAGCAGCAGCTCGAGCCCGTAGAAGTCGATCGGGTCGGTGGTCATGACGAACTCCTCAAGGACGGGTCAGGAACGCGGTGATGACGGGCACCAGCACGGGCGCCTCGGTGACGAGCTCGACGTGCCCGCCGGGGTAGATGTGCAGTTCGGCGTTCGGGATCAGGCCGGCCAGGATGCGGCCGTTGACGACCGGGACGATCGGGTCGTCGTCGCCGGTGAGGACGAGCGTCGGCTGCCGGATCAGCGGCAGGAACGGCAGGCTCGTCCAGCATGCCCCCGCGGCCAGCTGGTACAGGTACCCGCGCCGCGAACCCGCGTGCGCCTGCCGGCCGAACACAGTCCGGATCGCGTCCGCGTGCCGGCGTGCGCTGCCGCCGTACAGGTAGCCGGCCATCCCCGCCGCGTACGACGGATCGCCGAAGCGCCGCGGCGTGACCATCTTGAACAGGGTGCTCGGCCGACCGGGCACCATCAGTACGCCGGTACCGGTACTGACCAGCACGAGCCGTCGGACGAGCCGCCGGTGCTGGAACGCCAGCTGTTGGGCCAGCGCCCCGCCCCAGGACAATCCGAGTACGTCGACCTGCCGGTGGCCGAGCTCCGCGAGCATTCGGTCGACGATCCACGCCAGCCGCGGGATCCCGTCCGGGAGCAGCGCAGTCGGCGACCCGCCGACGCCCGGCACGTCGAACCGGATCACGGTGCCGTCCAGCTCGTCCACGACGGGTTGCAGTACTTCGAGTCCGGCGCCGATCCCGCAACACAGGACGAGCGGCGTACGACGGGGATCGCCGACGCGGACGTCGTACCGGAGCTGCCGTCCCGCGACGGTCATCAGGTCCACGTCACGACTCCCGTACGTAACTACCCGGCGCATCCTCCAGCGGCTCCAACCCCGCCCCACCGAGCACCTTGGGCGCAACCTTCATCCGCCCACTCCGCGACCCCAACCACCCCACATAGTCCACCCACCACGACCCTTGCTCGGTAGATGCCGTCCGCAACCAATCGTCAGATTCCTGGGGGTTCGAATCGTTTACCTGGTACGTAGCCTTCGGATTCCCCGGAGGGTTGACCATCGAGGCGATGTGCCCGGCCGTGGACAGGACGAAGCGGCTGTCGCTGCCGAGCAGCTGGGTGCTGCGGTAGCACGATTGCCAAGGGCAAATATGATCGGTGATCCCGGCAACGACATAGGAAGGTGTGGTGACCTTCGAGAGGTCGACGGGGGAGCCGAGCATCGTCGCCGCACCCGGTTCGGTCAGCGCGTTTGACATGGCCTGCTCGACGAAGCCGCGATGCAGCGCGGCCGTCATCCGGGTCGTGTCGGCGTTCCAGAACAGTACGTCGAACGCGGCCGGAGTCCGTCCCTGTAGGTAGTTGTTGACCCAGTAGTTCCAGATCAGGTCCGTCGGCCGCAACCACGCGAACACCTCCGCCAGGGCGCGCCCGTCCAGGAACCCCTTCGATACCGACGACGCGATCGCGGCCGCCGCCATCCGTTCGTCCAGCGCGGCCGACGCGAGACCGGCCCGGCTCTGGTCGAGTACCGACACCGCGAGCGTGAACGTGGCGACCCGGTCGAGTTCGCCGCGGTCGGCGAGGTGCCCGAGCAGCATCGACGCGAGGATCCCGCCGGAGCAGGTCGCGAACAGGTGCGTCGAGTCGGTCCGGGTGATTCGGCGTACGGCATCCATCGCTGCGAGGATCGCGGCGCCGTACGTGTCGAAGTCCCAGTCGCGGTGGCGGGCGTCCGGGTTGCGCCAGGAGATGGTGAACACCTGCTGGCTCTGCTGGACGAAGTACTCGACCATGCTGCGGCCGGGCGCGAGGTCGACGACGTAGTACTTGTTGATCACCGGCGGGACGATCAGCAGAGGGACCGTGCGGACCTTGTCGGTCTGCGGGGTGTACTGGATCAGTTCCAGGACCTCGTTGCGGAAGACCACCGCGCCTGGTGTGACGGCGAGGGTCTTGCCGACCTCGAAGGCGCTGGGGTCGACCATGCTCGGGACGCGCGGGGCGGTGGAGAGGTCGCGGATCAGGTTCCGGGCGCCGGCCACGGTACTCAGGCCGCCGGTGTCGATCAGTGCCTTCCAGGTGGCCGGGTTGATCACCGGGTTGTTGCTCGGGGCAAGCGCCTCGACGAGGTTGTCGACCACGAAGGTCATCCGCTGCCTGTCCCGCCACCCGAGCTCGGCGTCCGCGGGCAGTGCTTCCACGGTTTCCGCCGCGGCGAGGTAGGCCTGGACGATGCGGCGCAGAACCGAGTTCTGGGTCCAGGCAGGATCGGCGAACCGGCGGTCGCGCCGCGACGGCGCGCGATCGGAGTGCCCGACCGCGATCTGCCCGAGCTCACCGGCCAGGTTCGCAGCACGGTGCCCAAGCGTTCGTGGCCGCGCGGCCAGCCCGCTCGCCATCCGCACCCACGCCGCATTCGGCGCAAACCGCCGCAGCGGCCCAACCGCCGCACTGGTCAGCAACAGGTCGAGCGGTGCAGCCAACTCGTCCGCCCCCGCCGCGCTCACTGGAGCGTTCCTTCCGGGACGACAACCTCGCGGCGTTGGATCTTGCCGGTGGGGCCCTTGGGGAGTTCGTCGACGATCCAGACCGCGCGGGGGTACTTGTACGCCGCGATCCGGCCCTTGACGAAGTCGCGGAGTTCCTCCGGGGTCGCGGTCGTACCGTCCTTCAACGCCACCGCAGCGCCGATCTCCTCGCCGAGCGACGCGTGCGGGATGCCGACGACGGCGGCCTCGGCGACCGACGGGTGCTCGTACAGCACCTCCTCGACCTCGCGCGGGTAGACGTTGTACCCGCCGCGGATCAGCAGGTCCTTCTTCCGGTCGACGATGAAGTAGTACCCGTCCTCGTCCTGGCGGGCCATGTCGCCGGTGCTCAGCCAGCCGTCGGCGTCGATCGTCGCCGCGGTCTCCTCGGGCTTGTTCCAGTAGGACTTCATCACGTTGTGCCCGCCGATCTGGATCTCACCGATGTCACCAGGCTGCACCGGTTGCCGGTTCTCGTCGACGACTCGCATCCGGACACCCTCGATCGGCGTACCGATCGACCCGGGCTTGCGGACGGCGTCCGGATGGTTGAACGACGCAACCGGTGAGCTCTCGGACAGCCCGTACCCCTCCAGGATGATGCAGCCGAACGCCTCCTCGAACCCGCGCAGCACCTCCACCGGCAGCGCGGCACCGCCCGAGACACACGTCCGCAGGGTCGAGACGTCGTGGCCGGAATCCCGCGCCCCGAGCATCGCCGCGTACATCGTAGGCACGCCTTCGAAAACGGTGACCTTGTCACGCTCGATGACCTCGAGAGCCTTGGTGGGGGAGAAGCGCGGGATCAGCGTGAGGGTCGCGCCGTTGGCGATCGCCGCGTTCAGACCGCAGGTCAGGCCGAAGACGTGGAACAGCGGCAGGCAGCCCATCACCACGTCGTCGGGGCCGACCAGGATCAGCGTGCGGGCAGTGACGGCCTGGTTCGTGTTCAGGCCGGCGTGGGTCAGCTCGGCGCCCTTCGGCCGGCCGGTCGTTCCCGAGGTGTAGAGGATGACGGCGGTGTCGAGGCCGTCGCGGCTGGCCGGGTGCGCCAGCGGGCGGCGTACGGCGATCAGCGCGCGGAAGTCGCTCGGCGCGACCGTGATCAGCTGCGCACCGGCGTCCTCGGCCTCGCCGGCCACCTCGTGCCAGGCGAACAGCAGCTTCGCGCCGGAGTCGCCGAGGTAGTACTCGACCTCGCGCCGCTTCAGCAACGGGTTCATCGGTACGGCGACCGCCCCGGCCCGGAGGATCCCGTAGAAGATCATCGCGAACTCCGGGACGTTCGGCAGCATCAGCCCGACCCGGTCGCTGGGCTGGACGCCGTACTCCTGGAGCAGGGTCGCGACGCGGGACGCGGCGTCGTCGAGGGCTGTGTAACTCAGGACGTCGTCGTCCAGACGGATCGCGGGGTGGTCCGGGTACATGGCCGCGGACTCGGAGAGGTTCAGGCTGAGGTTGGTCATCGCGTACTCCGGGGTGGTCGGCTTGCTGTGCTCCCAAGATCCGGCCGGCGGCCGCCGGTGGCGATGGGGGAGCGGCCAACGTCACGGCGCTGCGGGTGTGCGCACGAACAACGCGACTCCTATGCTCCGGAGATGGACGCTTCGCTGGCCGGCCTGGTCGATCGGATGAACGGCCGTGCCGACGAGCTGATCGAGGCGATGGCGTCGCGGATCGAGGCGGAGATCGAGTTCTACCGCGGCGGCGGGCTGGTCCGCGGTGAGGCGTTGCGGGCGTCCTGCGGCGCGAACTTCCGCTACATGCTGGAGTCGCTCGGCGGTACCAGTTCGGATCCGGTGTCGGCGCGGGAGACCGGCCGGTTGCGGGCCGAGCAGGGCGCGCCGCTGGCCGACGTGATGGCGGCGTACCGGGTCGGCACGCGGTACCTGTGGGACGCGGTACTCGCGGAGGCTGCGTCGGCGGGGCTCACGGATCAGGTCGTGGTGGAGGCGTCGAGCCGGCTCTGGCAGGTGCAGTCGTCGTACACGGACGCGATGACCGACGCGTACCGCGACGTGCAGTCGCGGCGGCTGCTCGCGCAGGACCAGGAGCGGTCGGCGCTGGTCGAGGCGCTGCTCGAAGGGCGGATGCCTGGCGGCGGGACGGTCTGGGAGGCGGCCGAGTTGCTGCGGCTCCCGTACAAGGGCCCGTTCGTCGTGGTCGCTGCCGCCGTACCCGAGGTCGGCCGGCAAGCGCTGCCCGGCGCGGAGGAGCGGCTTCGTTCGCTCGGGCTCGCGTCGGCGTGGCGGTTACTGCCCGAGTTGCAGGTCGGCGTCGTCGCGGTCCCGTCCGGGCGGCTCGCCGTACTCGTCGAGTTCCTGGACAAGGCCGCGACGGGCAAGGTCGGGATCAGCCCGCCGTACGACGAACTCGACGGGACCGGCCAGGCCGTACGGTTCGCCCGCGTCGCGCTGGCCGGATCGAAGGCCGTCACGTTGTTCGACGAGTCCCCGCTGACGATGGTGGCCGCGGCGGCACCGGACGTCATGCAGTACTTCGTCCGCAAGGTGCTGGGTGGGCTGGACGACCTCGCGCCGGACGATCGCGAAGTGCTGCTCGACACGCTCGCCGCGTGGTCCACCCACAACGGCTCCGCGACCGAGACCGGCGAATTCCTGTACTGCCATCCGAACACGGTCCGGCACCGCCTGCACCGGATCGAGGAACGTACGGGCCGCTCGCTCACCGACCCGCGCGCGGTCGCCGAACTCCTGCTCGCGCTGGAAGCGTCCAGGACCAGTTCGTGATCGCCGTCCGCATCAGCTGAGCGGCCGTCGAGAGGTTCGCGTCGGCGCTCCAGAGCAGCGTCAGGGAACGGCGGCAGTCCGGGTGGTCGACCGGGATCGTCGCGACGGGGTATTCGGGGACGGTCCGGCGGGCGAAGTCCGGGTTGAAGCCGATGCCGAGTCCGGCGCGGATCAGCTCCTGGATCGCTGCTGCTTCGTCGCTTTCGCAGACGATCGTCGGCGTATGGCCCGTCTGCGCGAAGAGCCGGTCGAGCAGCCAACGCTGCCAGTGACCCTTCCGTGCGATCACGAACGGTTCGTCGGCGAGGTCCTCGACCTTCAACGACTTGCGTTGCGCGAACGGGTGGTCGAGGTGGGTCGCAACGAATACGGGTTCGTCGAGGAGGACGGCTGACTCGAGACCTGTCGTGGGGACCGGCTGCGACGCGACGCAGAAGTCGATGTCCTGCGCGCGGAGGCGGCGCGGCATCTCGGTCGCGGGGAGTTGCCGCAGCTCGAGCTCGATCATCGGGTGGTCGCGCTTGAAGGCGGCGATCGGTTCGGTCAGGGCGAGGAACGTCTCGGCGGCGAGCCGGACGCTGCCCGCGCCCTGTTCGGTTGCCTCCGCGACGGCGCGCCGGCCGGCGTCGAGTTCGCCCAGGGCGCGTTCGGCGTACTCACGGAAGAGCCGGCCGGCCGGATTCAGCCGGAGGCGGTTCGTCCGGTCGAACAGCGGCGTACCGAGTTCGCTCTCGAGGCGAGCGATCGTGCGGCTCAGCGACGGCTGGGCGACGTGCAGTTCGTCGGCGGCGCGGCTGAGGTGTTCGAGTCTGGCCACGGTGACGAACTGGCGCAGCGTGGTGAGGTCCGTCATGCGTCTCCGGTCATAACGAGATAGCGATATTGGTCTTGGACGCTTATAACTCGGCAATCATAGTGTCGGCGACATGGTGAGTATGTTGCGCGGGATCGTCACGGCGCATCTGGTGGTGATCTTCGGTCAGCCGGTGTTCGCGGGCGTCTATCTGAGCGGGAACTTCGACGGGCTGCGTCTGCACGCGCTGGGCGCGGACGTCGTCACGTCGATCGGTTACCTGCAGTTGATCGTCGCGGTTGTGGTGTGGGTGCGGTTGAAGCAGGTCTGGCCGTTCCTGGCGTCGCTCGGGGTGGTGGTTGCCGAGACGGTGCAGTACTTCGCGGGGCAGGACGGGGCGTTGTGGTTGCACCTGCCACTCGGAGTGCTGACGGTCGCGGCGGTGGCCTTGATGTTCGTTGCCGTGTGGCGTCGGCCGGTGGTCGAGCATGGCTGAGCGGATGAGCCGGCGACGGTTGCTGGGGATCGGCGGAGCGCTCGGTGTGGTCGCGGCAGGCGGGTTGTCGACGGCGGCCGCGCTGTCGCGACGGCCGGCGACGACAGGGGCCGTACTGCGGAGTGCGGTACCGCTGCCGCCCGCGTACCAGGTGCCGCTTCCGCTGCCGCCGGTGTTGTCCGGGGCGTCGCGGTACGACATCGTGCAGCGGGAGGTGACGGCCGAGATCCTGCCCGGCGTGCCGACCCGGCTCTGGACGTACGGCGGGACGTTTCCCGGGCCGACCATCGAGTCGCGGCGCGGTCACACCCTGACGGTTGCCCACCGCAACGAACTGCCGGTGCCGTCGGTCGTGCACCTGCACGGTGGGCGGACGCCGGCCGACTCCGACGGGTACCCGACGGATCTGGTGACGCCCGCCGGCTGGCACGACATGGGCGACGACATGGGCGAAGGCATGGGGCACGGGATGCACGATCCGCGCGCGGTGACGAGCGAGGTCACGCGGGTGTATACGTATCCACTGGACCAGCGGCCGACGATGCTCTGGTACCACGACCACCGGATGGACTTCACCGCGCCGGCGATCTGGCGCGGGCTGGCCGGGATGCAGTTCGTACGCGACGACGCCGAGGAATCGCTCGGCCTGCCGTCCGGTGCGCACGAGCTGCCGTTGATGATCGCGGACCGGGCCTTCGCGTCGGACGGGTCGTTGGCGTATCCATCGATCGACCCCGCGCTGATGAGCCAGCCGGGCGTCGAGGAGCCTTATGTCGCTGGTGTTCTGGGCGATGTGGTGCTGGTCAACGGCGCGCCCTGGCCGGTGCACGAGGCCGACGCGGTGCGCTACCGGCTGCGGATCCTGAACGGATCGAACGCCCGGCACTACGACCTCGAGGCGGTGCTCGACGACGGGCGCCGGCTCGACCTCGTCCAGATCGGCGCCGACCAGGGTCTGCTGCCCACCCCGGTCACGCACCGGAACCTGCCGATCGCCCCGGCCGAGCGGTACGACGTGATCCTCGACCTCGGCCGGGTGCCGGTCGGCAGCCGGGTACGGATCGTGAACCGGCTGGGCGCCGGCCGGACACGGGACGTGCTCGCGTTCCACGTCGTACGGAAGGCCCCCGACCCGAGCCGGATCCCGGCCGTGCTGTCCGACGACGTGCCGACCTGGCAGCGGTCGGACGCCGTACGGGTCCGTGACTTCGCGTTCCGGGCCGGGCAGCTGGGCCACGGACACGGGTGGTTGATCGGCGGGCAGCCGTTCGCGCCGGCCCGTACCGATGTCACCACGAGGCTCGGTGACGTGGAGGTCTGGCGGTTGGTCGCCGACGTCCACCATCCCGTCCATCTGCACCTCGTCGGATTCCGGGTGCTGTCGCGCGGCGGCCACGAACCCCTGCCGCACGACGCCGGTCTGAAGGACACGGTGTCACTGCGGCCGGGGGAGTCCGCGGAGATCATCACCCGGTTCGACGGCTATCGAGGGCGGTACCTGTTCCATTGCCACAACGCGGAGCACGAGGACATGGGCATGATGGCGAACCTCGAGGTCACCTGATCACTCGCGCCAGCCAGTCAGGTCGACGGTCTTGCCGGTGTCCACGCGGAAGCCGAGCTTGATCGTCGACTCGGCGCCGGGGGCGAGGTCGAGTTTCCAGGTGAGTACGCCGAGGTCGGTCGTCTCCGCGGGCTCCGGGTCCGCGGTCACGGGCTTGACGGTGATCTCATGGTCGCGGGCGACCGGGAGCTGGTCGAGGACCGTGATCCGGGCCTTGCGGGGCGTGTGGTTCTCGAGCTTGGTCTCGTACTCGACCTGCCGGCGGCGTGTCGATCCGAGTGTCGCTTTAGTCGCTTCCCGGCGGACCAGCTTGCGCTCGACGCGGATCCGGTCGTCCAGGCCCAGGGCGAGTTCCACGTCCTCGCCCGGTGCCCAGACCGGAAGGGCCGCCGAGCCGACGAAGTCCGCGTCATGGAAGACGGCGGCCTTGCCGGCGGGGAGCGTGTGGTCGGAGGAGTTCACGACGGTTGCCCGCAGGTGGACGTCGGTCGAGCGGACGGGCGCGGTGATGTAGTCGAGCTCGGCGTCGAGGTCGATCGCGGCAATCGTGGCGCGGTGCGTCTCGCCGTCGGCAGGCACGGCGGCGGGCCGCGGCGGGGTGTACGTCGCGGCTGTCATCCCCTGCTCGACCGTCGCCTCGAGATCCGCCAACGATGCCGACTGCTCGATCACTTCGGCAGCCACCATGGCCGGGGCAGCCATCCGGGCGTCACCGCGGGCGAACGGCACCCCACCCGGTGCGCGGGGCATCGGGGGGCGGGCGCGGTCGAGGAACCACGGGTCGAGTTCGGGGACCTTCGCGGTGCCGGTCGGACGCGCGGTCGACAGGGTCAGGTCGCACGCCGGCCAGTCCTCGCCGGTCTGCTGCGTGATCAGCCCGTACCAGTTCAGCACCAGCCGATCCCCGGTCAGCCGCACGTCGTACGAGCTTCTCCACCCCGCCCACGGGACCACGTACGACAGTTCGAGCTCCACCTCGGCCTCGGACTGCAGCTCCAACGCAACGGCAGCCGACCGCCGATCCGGCGCCTGCTGCTCGCGAAGATCCGCGAGCCGCCGCTCGACCGCAGCAAGCCGCTGATCCGCATCCCGGCGCTGCGCGACCAACTCCCGCCGGGTCGCCCGGACGGCGGACAGCCGCCCCACGAGCGACTCGGTGAATCCACCCAGCTCAGCATCCGACTCACCCGACGCGAGCGCCTTCGCGAAGCTCCCACCGGCCCGCTTCGCCAACTGCGCGAGGAACGTCTCCAGTTGCGCCTGTACGTCGTCCGCGTCCGCCACCGCCGCTACCGCGTTCTGTGCCTCGGCCCGCTGACGCTCCAGCTCAGTCACCGTCACGTCGGGAGCCTGCGGATGGCGCCGCGTCACCAGGTCGACCCCGAGTACGGTCGCGGGACCGCGCCCGGACACTCGCACGCTGTCGTCCTCCAGCAGCATCGCGAGCGGTTCGAGGTACACCGTCTGGCCTCCGGCCGGCACCGTCACCCGCCCACGTCGGGTGACCCGTGCCCGATCCGGGTACACGGTCACCGCGACGATGGGCGCATCCAGCAAGAGTTCGCTCATGCCGTCGAGGTTAGCCCTGTGGCGAAGTCTCCAGCTTGTACTTCGGCACTGCGACCCGTACCTTCGCGGCCGTCGTGTCGGACGGTACGTCGATGGCGCCGCGGGACACCCACTCGGTGATGTTGCCGACGATCGTCGCGGCGGCCTGCTGCGTCGCGGCGTCGACTGTCACGTTCCAGTTGGACGGGCAGTTCGCGACCAGGAAGCAGCCGTACGCGAACGTCGACCCGTTCAGCACGCGCGCACCGGACGGAGCCGTGTAGACCGTGGTCTCCATCGGCGCGACCCGGCCGTTCGTGTGACACGTCGCGTTGCCGGTGGCCACCGTGGTCTGCCCGGGCTGCTTGTAGAGCCCCGGCCACACGTCGTCGACCTCACCGGCGATGAAGCCCTTCAGCTTCGTCCCGGTCGGCACGCCGTTGAAGAACCAGCCGCTCGTCGCGGTCAGGTCGCCGGGCGTCACCGCGCAGATGTAGTCCGCACCGAGCAGCGGCTGCGACGCGTACGCATCGCCCTGGTACCGCCAGGTGGTGGAGTTGTACCCGTCGGTGTACCGGTCGATGTCCCACGCGCGCCGCGACTCGTCGGTGAACGTGATCAACCGGTACGCGGTGTTCGCGCCGAGGTTGGCGACGTTCACGCCGCGGGCGATCGCCTGGCTGATCGCGGCCCGCATCCGCAGCGAGTAGTACTCGTCGTGGCCGGGCAGGAACAACGTACCGGCGCGGTCCTTCACCTGCCCGCCGTACTGGTCGAGGTCGTTGTCGGTCCAGTACGTGACGTCCAGGCCCTTCGACTCCGCCCAGAAGACGAGGCCCTGCTCGAGTGTGAGGTACTGCCCGGAGCCCTGGCCCTCGTTGTACGGACGGTCGAACGTGAGCCGGCCGGAACCCGCGGACAGGCTGGTGTAGAAGCTGACGCCGCCGTAGGAGTTGTACGCCTGCCAGGTCGCGGTCGCCTGCTGGATGAGCAGGGCGTGCTTGGTCCCGGTGTCGTCGCGGACGGTCAGCGGCGCGTACGTCGCTGAGGTGCCGTCGATGACCTTGATCAGGTACGTCCCGGGCACCCAGTCCTTGTCGATCGAGATGGTGAGCGTCTTGCTCCAGTCCGCGGCGCTCGTCATGTTGAGCGGCTTGCCGTCCTGGTTGACACCACCGGTGGTCGGCTTCGGCTGCACGACGGTCTTGACGCTGTCGGCCCGCCAGACCTCGCGCGCGCCGAGGCCCGCGTAGTACCCCATGCGGTATGCGACGACGCTGACGTCGTTGCCGGACGTCACCTTCAGGTCGACCGTGTCGCCACAGGCGGCCGAGACCTTCGTCAGGTAGGCAGCCAGGTTCGGATCCGTGGGCGTTTGGATCGCCCAGTCCGCCGTACCCGTCTTGGCGTTCTCGGCGGTCGTGGTCGGCCAGGTCTTCGGGCAGTCCTGGGCCGGCCCGGCGACGGCGTCCTCGGCCAGGACGGGCATCTCGGCGGGCGGCGCGATGTACGTGACGGTGGTGGAGCCGGACGTCAGGACGGTGCCGGTCGACGTCGTCGCCTGCACGTTCAGGCTCATCGTTCCGCCGAAGCGGGACAGTTTCACGCCGTTCACCGGGATGCCGAGCCGGGCGCCGGCCGCGACGTTGATCGGTGCCTTCGGCTTCCAGGTCGCGAACCCGCCACTCACGGCGAGCGTGCCGTTGAGCGTCGTGTACGTTCCGGTCGCGTCGGTCGGCAGTTGCATCCGGACCGCGGCCAGCGTGCCGGCGCGGGTGATCGTCGCCTGGTAGACGAGGTTCGTCGTCTGCCCCGGGATCGGGTTGGACGCGACGACCGCGACCTGCGGCGTGTACGTGCGGATCGGCTGCAGGACGCCTGCGCCGGACGTGATGACCTGGTTGGCCGTACCGATCGACTTGAAGCCCAGGGTCCACGGGCCACCGGCCGGCAGCTTGAGGCCGTACAACGGGATCGCCAGCCGGGCGCCGACGGCGACGTTGACGGCTCGCGCCGGGCGCCAGCGCAGTACGGTCCGGGTCACCGAGCTGACGGTGCCGTTGATCGACGTGATGCGGCCCGTGGAGCCGGCCGGGATCGCCATCGTGACCTCGCGGATCGACCCGGCCTTCAGGACGGTCGCGCGGTAGGTCAGCGTGGTGGTCCCGGTGGTCGCCTGCGTCGCGGTGATCGAGACGCTCGCGGCGGCCGCGTCGGCGGCCCGATCCACGAACACGAACGCGACAGCGGCCAGGACAAGGGCAAGGGCTGCCACAAGCAGCTTGCGGAACATTTGTTTCCCCCCAGGGAACAACGGACGGTGATGGTTTCCCTGGCCGAAGGGTACGGAACGAAATCAAAATGGTCCAGACCGAAACTCTACGTACCGGTACGACTGCGGAGTGCGGTCAATTCCCTACGCTGCAAGGAGTTGCAGCTGTTTCCGGTAGTCGTCGAGCCCGTGCGTCGCGAGCCTGCAGACAAGATGGCGGGCCCCCGCGTCGACGTACTCCTGCAGGTACTCGGTCACGTACTGTCGCGGCCCAGCGACGACGGCCTGGATGCGGCGGAGGTCTTCGAGGCCCATTCCGTAGTTGGCGCGGGTGTACTTCTCGAGCTGCTCCTCGCCTTGCTCGACGCTGTCGGTGATTGCGACCGAGACGAACAGGGCGGGGGTGACGGGCTTTTGGATGGTCTTCAAGCCGGACGCGTAGTCGTCGACGCTCGGCGGATACGGGATCCAGCCGTCGTACAGCCGGCCGACCCGCTCGAGGGCCTTCGGGGTGGAGCCGCCGAGCCAGATCGGTGGGCCGCCCTTCGTGTGCGGGCGGATCGTCGGCGGTACGTCGTCCAGCCGCAGGATCTCGCCCCGGAAGGTGACCGGCCCGTCGGTGGTCCACAGTTGCCGCCAGAGCGCGACCGTCTCGTCCAGCCGCGCGAACCGTCGCTCCCACGGCACCTCCGACCACCGATGCAGCGGTACGCCGAACCGCCCCGGGAAGCCTGCCCCGACCCCGACCACGAGCCGTCCTCCGGACAGCAGATCCAGCGACGCCAGACTGTGCGCCGCGTTGAGCGGGCGGCGGGTCACCGGCATCAAGGTGGCCGTACCGACCGTGACTCGCTCGGTCAGCGCCGCGGCCGCGGTCAGGGCCGTCAGGGCCTCGATCCGGGGAGTCAGGACCGAGTCGTTGACCCAGACCGAGTCGTACCCGAGTCCCTCCGCCTCCACAGCAACCCTCACGGCCCGCCGGGGATCATCACCTGTCGCGAGCTGCGCCTGCCCGGTCGGCAGCACCACGCCGATCTTCGCATCCAAATCCATAGACAGATCGTCGCGGCTTCGCTGGGCGGCCATCAATTCCCGGCTGGGAATAGCGTATCCACTTTCGGCCTCGCCAAGATGTGAGGTTTTCCCTTGTGGACAAGGGGATTCGGCCTGTCCCGGGTTTGGTTTCCGATCCGCGATCACGTAGAGTCGAACACATGTTCGAGATGGATCTGAATGCACTCGCCACCCGCGCCCTGCTGGAGCGGGCCGCCGGTCGCCGTGCGGTCGCGAACGAGGCCGACGCCGACCTGCTCGAGTGCGCCCAGATCTACGCCGACCGCTTCCACCCCTCGACCTCCCCGTCCCGCCCCACCCGCAACGCCAGTGGCGGCCGTGAACGCGCCATCGTCCTGGGCGGTGAAGGCTGCCCCGAGATCGCGGAGTTCGCGATCGCCGAATTCGCGGTCGTGATCGGGGTATCTCCCGGCGTCGGCCGCGACCTGATCGCCGACGCACTCGCGCTCCGCCATCGCTTCCCACTGACCTGGGCCCGGATCCGCGCCGGCGAAGCCACCGCCTGGAAGGCCCGCCAGATCGTGCGCGCCTGCACCAAACTCGACCACGCCGCGGCGCAGTACGTCGACCGCCGCGTCGCCGCGATCATCGACACAATCTCCCCGTACCGCCTGGACAAAATCGCCCAAGCCGCCAAGCTCTACGCCGATCCCCAGCGCGCCGCCGACGAAGCCGCCGAGGCAGCCGACGAACGCGGCGTGTTCGTCGGCCGCGGCGACAAACACGGCAACAAAACCATCTACATCAAAGCCCCCGCCACCGCGGTCAACCGCCACGACACCGCCATCACCGCCATCGCCGAAGCCCTGAAGGCCCTGGGCGACACCCGCCCCATCCAACACCGCCGAGCCGAAGCCATCGGCATCCTCCCCGACCCCCGCTTCACCCAAGAACTCCTCACCCAAGCCGCCCAAACCCCCACCCAGCCCACCCCGACCCAGCCCACCCCGACCCAGCCCGCCCCGACCGAGTCCGCGCTCGCCCAGTCCGCGCAGTCCGCTCGCACGTCGGCGCCGACGCAGTGCGCTTCCACCGGGCCGGGCTCCGGCGCCGGCTGTGCGAGCAGGTCCGACACAGCTGACGTTCTGGAGCAACTGGAGCCGCCGGATGACCTGTGGCTGGAGGCTGCCGGACCCGATGACCCCGACCCGCGGGCCGATCCGTACGACAACCACCCCTCAACACACGACCGGCATTCGGACCGCCACTCGGACCGCCACTCGGACCGTCACCTGGACCGCCACCCCGGAACAGATGCGCCGATGACCCCTGCGGCGCTCCGGGCCTTGCGCGCCCGCCTGGCCCAGATCAAGCAGGACGCCTACCGCACCCCGCGTGACCCGGCGCGAACGAACAGCCCGGACAAGGCACCGGTACGCCCGGGCACCACCGAGGTCGTCGTGCACCTCACCGACCACACCCTCGCCACCGGCACCGGTGTGCTGCGGGTCGAGTCCATTGGTCCTCTGCTCGCGGCCCAGCTCACCGAACTCGTCGGCCACGGACCGTACGTCGTCAAACCCGTCATCGACCTCAACGACGCCGTCAGCGTCAACGCCTACGAGATCCCGATGCGCATCCGCGAACGCGTCAAGCTGATCCATCCGGTTGAGCTCTTCCCGTACGGCACCCGGGAAACCACGAACACCATCGACCTCGACCACATCCAGCCCTACGACCCACTCGGCCCACCCGGACAAACCAGCACCACCAACCTCGCACCGCTCGGTCGCTTCGGCCACCGGGTGAAGACCCACGCCCGCGGCTGGTCCGTCCGTCGCATCGACGACAGGGCGCTCGAATGGACCACACCCCACGGCTTCACCTTCCGCATCGATCCGGAGGGCACGCATCGGGTTCCGGACGCGTCATGACGGCCGCGTTCTGCACCAGAAACTGTCGGTTCATGCCCTCATACTCGGAGGTGTGAAGACGCTCGAGCGGTTGATCGTCGGCCTGCTGACGACTTTCGTGCTGCTCGTCACGGCCGTCGCGGTCGGTGGCACCGCGAGCGCCTGGGCAATGCACGACCGGGTTCCGCCGTCGATGCAGGCCGATGTTGCACCTGCGCATTCCTCGGGTGGCGCCGCTGTGTCCACAGTCCTCATCATTGCCATCTGGCTCGCCTGGTGTGTGGTTCTGCTGGCGAGCGTCAAGGGCGGCCGCTGCCTGATAGCCGTCATCAGCCGGCCGGGCAGGGCAACCCCGAACCGTCGAGTCCCTCGGCGGCCTTCGTCGGAGTCTCGATCAGAACCAGCCCTCCACCGACCGCGCCGAGCAGACAGACGACCATCAGCACCCCGCAGATCGCGCTGACGAGCCGCCCGGAGTTGCGCAGGACTGCTGCGAAGAATCCCGCCGCAACCAGGCACATCGCGACACCGGCGAACGTCACCACGCCAACGTGCGGAAGCTCCGGCACCTGCCGGCAACCCTGCGCACGAACGGTCTCCAGCCACTCGTGCCGCCGCCACCAACGCCACCAGTAGGCGCCGACCGCGCCAACAACCAGAAGTACCGCCCCGCTGACCTTGACCACATCGGCCTACGACGGCGCCTGCCCCCCGCAGGTTCCGCGAAAGGCGAGCGCGCTGCCGCTCTTCCAGCGGCGGAACACCCGCGAGAAGCTCGAGACCTCGACGTATCCGAGGCGCTAGGAGATGTCAGGGGAGCGGCGGGGTCGGGGGGCCGGGGGTCGGGGCCGGGCGTCGGGGCCGGGATCTCGGGCGATCGGCAGGTCCGTGGGAGGGTTCCTCCGGGAGGCGTTCGCGGACCTCGTCCAGCGGCGCGCGGAACGATGTCCCTTCGACAGCCAGCGGTTCGCGCAAGGCGCGGTCGCTGAGGTGCAGCCGGGTGGCGACCTCCCCGGTGTTCGGCGGAGTGGTCGCAGCACACCGCATCCACCCGGAGACCGATCGGAACGCGGAGGCGCCGGTGGAGGTGATCCTCTTCCACGGCGTCGGCACCAATGGCCGGCAGATGAGCACGATCCTCGGACGCCCGCTTGCCGTGCACGGGTTCGAGACCGCCGTACGTTGACAGCTGGCGTACGGCGTCACCGAGGTAGCCGATGGTGCACTCGTCCGGTACGACGACTGGGTCGAGCTCGGCTCGGGCCTGATCGACGCCGAGTTGGCGGAGGACGGTCGTGATGTGCGGGC
Source organism: Kribbella sp. NPDC004536 (assembly GCF_042873835.1). NCBI lineage: Bacteria > Bacillati > Actinomycetota > Actinomycetes > Propionibacteriales > Kribbellaceae > Kribbella > Kribbella sp. NPDC004536. The sequence continues at coordinate 809,684 of NZ_JBIALY010000002.1, forward strand.
GGGCGGTAGGGAGACCTATCACGTGGTCGCGCTGAACCAGAAGGTCGCCGGGATCGTCGGGATGACGTTCCTCGACCAGCGGTCGCTGCGTGTTCGGGTCGAGAGCGCGTTCGATTCGGTCAGCGGACTCGTCGGCGCTCCGCTGATGAAGCTGCTCGCGCGGATCCCGGAACGTGGTTTGCCGGTGTCGGTGCGCTGGGTCAGCAAGATGCGTGCGCTGGTGAACGGCCCGGCCGCGAACCTGGTCACGTACGCGGACATCCGGCCCTGCTCGTCGACCGCGATCGGGCCACTAGGGCCGGGCGGCTGGCACAAACCCCACCGACGTACCAGCCGGAAGCCCGTCGGCGGAATCGGCGTCGACCCGGGTCACGTACGCGGACCCGACGCACGTACGCGGACCCGACGCACGTACGCGGACCCGACGTCGGCCGGCACAACGTGTCGATCGCGTTCCTCGACTCCTACCCGAACTACCAGCCGGTGACCGAGCCGGACGACTTGGACGTCTGCCCGGTGCTGCTCATCCAGTTGGCCGTCGACCGCTGGACCCCGCTGCGCCTGTCGACGGCGTTCCTCGGCTGGATCACCCAGGTGCCGGTCACGACCGTGTTGCTGGCCAATGCCGGCCGCTACCCGCTCGAGCAGCCCGGCTTGGACCAGCTAGTCGAAGCGATCAGCAAGTTCTGCGCCGGCGGCTGCATTAGCGTTAAAACTCTGAGCTCTTGACGGCACGGGTTTTGGCTCAGTAGCTTGCAGCCAGTCCTTTTAACGTTAATATCCCAGGAGCTGGCAGATGGAGCACAGCAGCCGTGGGCCGGTGCCGCACGGGCATGTGACGCTGGTGCAGGTCGCGCAGCGGGCCGGGGTATCGGCGCAGTCGGTGTCCAATGCGCTGAACAACCCGGATCGCGTCGCCCCGGAGACCCGGAAGCGGATCCTCGCGGCGGTCGAGGAGCTCGGGTACGAGCCGAACCTGTCGGCCAGGGCACTCCGCAACCGCAGTTCCTCGCTGATCGCGTTCAAGATGCGGCCGGCCCGCCCGGACAAGGCGTCGATGTTGATGGACGATTTCCTGTACGTCCTGAACGCGTCCGCGGTCGAGGCCGGGTACCACCTGATCCTGTGCCACGCCGAGGGCGGCCAGGCCGGTGAGATCAAGGCGTACCGCGACCTGCTGAAGAAGACGTCGATCGACGCGTTCATCCTGGCCGAGACGCACCGCAACGACGACCGGGTCGCCGCGCTGCGCTCGTGGGGCGTGCCGTTCGCGGCGTTCGGCCGGTCCTGGGACGGCGACGAGGAGATGGCCTGGGTCGACGTCGACGGCCGCGCCGGCACCCGGGCCGCCACCGCCCATGTCGCTGCCCAGGGACATACCAGGATCGGCCACATCGGCTGGCTCGCGGAATCCGAGCTCGGCCAGGACCGCCGCGCGGGCTGGCTCGACGCCTGCCGCGAGCGCGGCCTCGACACCGATCTCCAGGCCGCCGTCGTCGACTCACTCGAGAACGGCCGTCAGGCCGCCCACCACATGCTCGATGCCGCCCACCCAGCCACGGCCCTCGTCTGCGCGTCCGACACGCTCGCCCTCGGCGTCATGCGCGCCCTGCACGAACGTGGCCTGCGCCCAGGCGTCGACGTCGCGATCACCGGGTACGACGACTCGCCCACCGCCGCCCTGGTCAGTCCGGGGCTGACCACGCTGCGCCAGCCGATCGACGAGGTCGGACGGCAACTCGTCCAGGCCGTCGACAACCTGATGGCCGGCGACCCGCGGCCACCGCATCACGTACTGCTCGAACCCGAACTGATCGTCCGCGACTCCAGCCTGCCAGGCCGAAGGGACACAAGATGAGGCACGGAACCAGACTGCTCTCGGCGCTCACCGCCGCGGCGCTCGTGGTCACCGCATTGATTTCCGCACCGGCAGCACCGGCAGCACCGGCAGCACCGGCGGCCGCCCCGCCGGCTGACCCGTTCGTCGTCAACGTCGAGAACCTGCCGAGCGGTCGCGGTGTCGCGGGCGCGATGGACCTCCCGTCGTACGGCGACGTCGACTGGGTGCACCTGACCGGTACGTCGATCGACCGCAAGGACGGCGCGCCGACGCTGGCGATCGACGACCTGAACCCGGCCGGCGGCCGTACGACGCTGGACGACAGTCCGGTCTCGTTCGGCTGGAACGGACAGAGCGGGGTCACGACGGGTGGTGTCTTCAACTACGACACGACGACCGTCGGCGACGCGACCGCGCACGACGCCGGGTACCGGATCACCGTGCCGGCCGCCGACTCGCCACGACGCCTGGTGTTCGTGGGTGGGATCTGGCAGGCCACCGGAACGGTGACGGTTGCCGCAGGCAACGGTAGTTACAGCGTGCCGATCAACGCGAGTGGTACGGCGGCCGTCAAGCGCTACACGGTGACGATCCGGCCTGGGACGGGCGTGGTCGTCACGGGCCGGTTCGCGACCAAGCTGCAAGCAGCGGGGAACCTCTCATTGTCTGCCGTAGGATTGTCAACAATCACTGGATTCTCTGCGACCGCCGCGCCGGTCTCGATGAACCTGACCGCCGACGGTACGTCGGACTGGCTGCACCTGGACGGGGCGACGGTCAACCGGCGCGCGGGCGTACCGGACTCGACGCCCCGGCTCGCGGTCACGAACCGGCAGACCGGCGGCGCGATCGGCGCGCAGAACGACAACGCGGTGAGCTACTCGTGGACCAACGGGACACCGACCGCGGAGCAGGCGGGTACGCGCCACGGCGGGATCTTCTTCGCCGATGGGGCCGGCACCGGGGTCGACCTCACTGATCCTTACGGGTACGACCTCGCGGTGCCGGCGGCCGCGGAGCCGCGGACGGTGCGGTTCGTCAGCGGGGTCTGGCGGGCCGCGGCGAAGATCTCGGTGTACCTGAACGGTTCGTCGACGCCGACGTACGTGAACACCGACCTGGTGAGTTCGGATCCGTCGGTGACCAAGGTGTTCTCGCTCGACCTCGCAGCGGGTGACTCGGCGCGGATCAGCGCGCAGCTGACCCGCAAGGCAGATGCCTCGGGCAACGTCACGCTCGCCGGCGTGACGCTGGCGCCCGCAACCGGCGACGGGTACCGGCAACTGATCCAGAACGTGCTCGACGAGGCCGCGACCGCCGACGTCTACGCAGCGAGTGAGTCGGCGCAACGCCAACTGGACAACGAGATCGCGTCCGCCCGAGCTGCGACAAGTGATCTGGGACTCGCGTACCTGCTGCTGAAGGCGGCGTACGACGAGGCGCTGTCGTCGGCCGCCAACGCGCAGTACACCTTCGTCACGAACCCCGGGCTGACGTCGTCGTTCGGCTGGGAAGGCGACCTGAACGCCCCGATCGCCTTCATCGACGGGAGCTACCGGCTGCGCAGCCGGGGCGACGCGATGATTACCTTCGGCGTACCGAACATCCCCGGCAAGATCAAGTGGTCCAACGCCGAGGGGTACCTGCCGGCTTTCATCAGTGAATACGCGAAGGAAGGCCTGCAGATCAAGGTCGAGAACTTCGCCGACCTCGCCGTTGTCGGCGGCAACCGTTTCGAGATCGCGTACTCCCGGATGACCGTCACCAACACCGGTTCCGGCGAGGCCCGGCTGCCGCGGGTGTCGAACCTGCTGACGCCGTTGAACGACGCCGGTACGACGATCGGCGCCGGGCAGACCGTCGTACGGGACTACGCCGTGGCGGCAGACCGGTTCGACGGCACGTACGACTGGCCGACCGCCGACCAGGTGAAGCAGCTCGGTGGGTTCGACCAGCACTACCGGCACATGCGGACGTACTGGAACGACCGGCTGTCCGCGATCGCGAACATCACCGACCTGCCGGACCAGCGGCTGATCAACGCGTACAAGGCCGGGTTCATCTACACGCTGATCATCCGCGACGACATCAACGGTACGAAGGAACTGCACGTCGGTGAGAACGGGTACGACGAGATGTTCGACCACGACACGATCGGCATCGTGTCGACGCTGCTCACGATCGGCGACTTCACCTACGCCAAGGACTACCTGACGTCGCTGCCGGCCCAGCTGCAGTACGACGACGCGAAGTGGAAGTACTCCTGGCCGTACGCGCTCTACCTGCAGCGCACCGGCGACAGGGACTTCGTCCGCGAGCGGTTCGAGACGATCAAGAAGAACACGCACACGATCGAGACCGACCGGATCGACGGCGGCAAGGGCATCATCAAGGCCACCAACGCGATCGACTCGCACGGGTACTGGACGATCGACAACTGGGCCGCGCTGACCGGCCTGACGACGTACCGCTATCTGGCCACGGCACTGGGCGAAACCGGCGAGGCGGCGTGGGCCAAGGCGCAGTACGACGACCTGTTGCGCGTGGCAACGGACCGGATCGACCAGACGATGGCGCAGTACAAGCTCGACTACCTGCCGATCTCGATGGTCGAGCCGAACGAGACCGGTCCGCGGAAGGACCCGCGGGACGCGAACTGGGCGTCGATGTTCCTGTTCGGACGGTGGGCCTGGGACGGCTACCTGTTCGGCGCGGAGCAGACCGGGTCGATGTTCACCAAGATCGACGACACGTACACGCACGGGTTCGAGCGGCGCAAGGACATCTCGGACACGATCTACAACTTCGGCGGATATCCGCACGGGTACTTCTCGAGCGCGTACAACGCCGGCTACGGGAGCGCGGCGCTCCGCGGTGAGCAGTACCGGGACCTCGGGATCAAGGCGTACCAGTTCATGATCGACAAGAGCATGAGCGGGCCGTTCGGCTGGTGGGAGGGTGTCGACTACCCGAGCGCGACGTCTCCGTGGAACATCGACCATGCGGCCGGCGGCGGTGGGTCGAACCAGCACATGTGGGGCCAGTCGACCGCGACGAAGGTGCTGTTCGACTCCTTGATCGCGGAGAAGTCCGACGGTTCGGTGATCGTCGGCCGCGGCGTACCGGACGAGTGGCTGCGCGGGAACGACCAGAAGATCGGACTGAACAACTACCCGATCAGCGGCGGTCGCTTCGGCTATCAACTCTCGGTCGCCGGAAAGACCCTGACGATCCAGTTCAGCGGCAAGGCACCGACCACGAGCATCGAACTACCGGCGCTACGCAACAACATCGCGAACGTCTCCGTGAAGTCGACGGTCAACCAGTCCGCCGGAACGATCCAGGTGCCGCGCGGCACGAGCCGGGTCACGATCGTGCTGCGTCACACCATTTAATGGAGTCATGAAGGTACGGATGTTGACCGAGGAGACCTGGGCTGCGTTCGCGGAGCTGGTGGAGGCCAACAACGGCGTCTGGGGTGGGTGCTGGTGCATGGGCTTTCACGTCAAGCTCGGCAAGGACCGGACGGCGGCGCAGAACCGGGCCGACAAGGAGGAACGGGTCCGGGCGGGGACCACGCACAACGCGCTGGTGTTCGACGGCGACCGCTGCGTCGGCTGGTGCCAGTTCGGTACGCCGGACGAGGTGCCGTTGATCAAGAGCCGCCGGCTGTACGACAAGGAACTCGTCGCGCTGCCCGACTGGCGGATCACGTGCTTCTTCACCGGGAAGGGTCTGCGCGGGCGCGGAGTGGCCGATGCCGCGCTCGGCGGAGCGCTCGCGGAGATCGCGCGGAACGGCGGCGGGATCGTCGAGGGGTACCCGGAGGAGACCGACGACCGCAAGGTGTCCGGCTCGTTCCTGCACACCGGGCCGATGGCCGCGTTCGAGCGTCATGGCTTCACTCGAACGCGGCAGATCTCACCCCACCGCTGGGTCGTGACGTTGCAGGTCTAGTCGACGACCGCCTCGTCGGCCTGGTCGGCAACCGGGGCCACCCCGCGTTTGCGCGGGAGCAGCAAGGCCGGGATCAGCGTCAGCAGGACGAGCGACCAGGCCACCCAGTAGGTGTGCGCGAACGACGACGCCGCGTCGACCAGACCACGTCCGACCGCCGCCGGGTCGAGGTGCAGCTGGGCGACGTTCTGCGGGCGGGTGTTGGTGAGGATCGCGGCCTGCGTCTCGCGCAGCCCGCCGCTCAGCCCGGGGATGTTCTGCGTCCCGGGGATCACCGGCGAGTTGTTCAGGTGGTTGGTCAGGATCACCGACATCGTCGCGACACCGCACGACGACGCGATCTGCTGACTGATGTTCAGCAGCGTCGAACCGCGGGCGACCTGTACCCCGGACAGTGTCCGCAGCGCCGAGGTGAACAGCGGCATCATCGTCCCGCCCATCCCGAGCCCCATCACCACGAGCATCGCGATGATCACGCCGTACGAGGTGGTCGAGCTGATCTGGGTGAGGCCGAACATGCCGATCACGATCAGCGCGATCCCGAACGGCACGATCCGCCCGATCGGGATCTTGTCGACCAGCCGGCCGGCGATCGGCATCGTGATCATCGCGCCGAGCCCCTGCGGCGCGACCAGCAGGCCGGCGTGCAGCGTGGACTCGCCGCGGATCTGCTGGAAGTACGTGGGGACCAGCAGCAGGCCGCCGAAGAACGCCGCCGCGAACAGGAACATCGTGATGATCGAGATCGTCAGGTTGCGGTCCCGGAACAGCCGCAGGTCGAGCAGCGGGTGCTCCGGCCGGAACGAGTGCAGGACGAACGCGCCCATCAGGAGCACGCCGATCAGCATCGACACCCACACCCGCGGCGCACCGAAGTCACCGCCCTTGGCCGGCAGCGACGAGACGCCGAACAGGAACAGCGCGAGACCCGGGGACATCAGTACGACACCGAGGAAGTCGAACGACTCCGAGCGGTGCGGGTGGTCCCGTTCGAGCGCGAACCAGGCGTAGATCAGCGCGATGATGCCGAGCGGCAGGTTGATCAGGAAGATCCAGTGCCAGCTCGCCACCTGGATCAGCCAGCCGCCGAGGATCGGGCCCAGGATCGGGCCGAGCAGCATCGGTACGCCGAGGATCGCCATCAGCCGGCCCATCCGGTGCGGCCCGGCGGCCCGCGTCATGATCGTCATCCCGAGCGGCATCAGCATGCCGCCGCCGAGGCCCTGCAGCACCCGGAAGCTGATCAGCATGTTGATGCTGGTCGCGGTCGCGCAGAGCGCCGAACCGGCGGTGAACAGGAAGATCGCGGTCATGTACAACCGCTTGGTGCCGAACCGGTCCGCCGCCCATCCGGTCAGCGGGATCACGGTCGCCAGCGCCAGCGTGTACGCCGTGACGGTCCAGGCGACGGTCGAGTACGGCACCGGGCTCTGCGGCGTACCGAACTCGTCCTGGAACGTCGGCAGCGCGACGTTGACGACGGTGATGTCGAGGATCGACATGATTGCCCCGAGCACCACCACGCCGGCGATCTTCAGAACGGCCGCGTCGATGTTGTCGGGATACTCCGGACTGTCCGGCTGGGTCGCAGACTGACTCACGATCGCCCCCCTCGGGCACGCAACGGTTGAGCCGAGCCTACGCCCAACTCTCAGCGGGGGAGCAGATCCGCGTCCTGAAGTTGTTGCCAGATCTCCGACTGGTCGACGACCGCCACGCCGAGTTTCTCCGCCTTGGCGAGCTTGGACGCGCCGACATCGGCACCGGCGATCAGCAGGTCCGTACTCGCCGACACCGACGACGCGATCGTTGCCCCCGCCTTCTCACACAAACGCTGGAATGCGGGTCGGGCAACCTTCTCGCCGGAGCGTGGATCGCTGATCGCACCCGTGACGACGACCGTCTTGCCCGCCAGCGGGGCGCCGGCGGCAACGACCGGCGGCAGGTCCTCCTCGCGGACGTCGAGCGACACGCCTGCGGCACGTAGCCGTTCGAGTTCGGGACGCAGCCGGGTCAGGTGCTCGATCAGCGACGCGGCGACCTTCGGGCCGATGTCCTCGACCGCGACCAGCCCGTCCTCGCCGGCGTCGGCGACCTCCTCGAGCGAGCCGAACCCGGCCCGGCACAGGCGGGCCGCCGTGCCCTCCGACGCCATCGGGATCGCGAGGCCGATCAGCGCGCGGCGCAGGCCGACCTGGCGGCTGGTGTCGATCGACTCGATCATCCGGGCCGCCGAGATCTCGCCGATCCGGTCGAACTCCAGCAGCCGCTCGGCGGTCAGCTGGTAGAAGTCCGACGGGTTCTCCAGGATGCCCGCCTCAGCGAGCCGTTCGATCCAGACCCCGCCGATCGCGTCGATGTCGGCGGCCGCCCGGGACGCCCAGTGGATCAGGCGCCGGACCGTCTGCGCCGGGCAGGACACGTTCGTGCAGTACAGCTCGCGGCTGTTGCCCTGCTCGATCAGCGGCTGCGCGCACGACGGGCAGACGGCCGGCGGCACGATGTCGCGCTCGGCGCCGGTGCGCTTGGAGGCGTCGAGTACGCCGGCCACGAACGGGATCACGTCACCGGCCCGGCGGACCAGGACCGTGTCGCCGATCTTGATGTCGCGGGCGCGGATCACCTCCTGGTTCGCGAGGGTCGCGCGGGTGACCGTCGTACCGCCGACGAACACCGGCTCCAGCCAGGCGACCGGCGCGACCTTGCCGATCTTGCCGACGTCCCAGACCACGTCCGCGAGCACGGTCGTCTTCTCCTCGGCGGCGAACTTGTAGGCCAGCGCGCCGCGCGGCGAGCTGGACCGCGTGCCGGCGGCGGCGAACGCGTCCCGGTCCGCGAGTCGCAGTACGGCGCCGTCGAGGTCGTAGTCGAGTTCGTTGCGCTGCTGCTCGATCGCGGAGATCGCCGTTTGTGCTTCGGCGGCGTCGGCGCAGTGCCGCATGTCGGCGGCGGTGAAGCCCATCGTCTGCAGGGCAAGCTCGAGGTCGGTCTCGGTGCTCTCCCGGTCGGTGAGCAGGTCGAACGCGAGGAACTGCAGCCGGCGCTCCGCGACGGTGGCCGGGTCCTTCGCCCGCAGCGTGCCGGCCGCCGCGTTCCGCGGGTTGATCAGCGGCTTGTCCGGATGCGCGGCGTTGTAGGCGGCGAACGTCGACCGCAGCATCACCGCCTCGCCGCGGACCTCGATCCGGTCCGGTACGCCGAGCCGGTCCGGGACACCGTCGGCGAGCGCGCGGACCAGGGGCGTGACGTCGTCGCCGGTCGTCCCGTCGCCGCGGGTGACCGCGCGGGCGAGCTGGCCGTTCTCGTACACGAGCGCGAGCGACAGCCCGTCCAGCTTCGGCATCACCACCACGGACTGGCCCGGGAACCGCGCGAAGAACGCCTCGACCTGTTCGGGCTTGGTCGCCTTCTCCAGCGACAGCATCGGCCGTGAATGCCGGACCGGCGCATGCAGCACCGTCGGCGCGCCGACCTGGTCCAGCGGGTTCGGGTCGGGCGTCAGCTCCGGATGGCTCGCGATCAGCCCCCGCAGCTCGTCCTCCACCGCGTCGTAGTCGGCGTCCGCGACGACCGGTTCACCCCGGTAGTACGCGTCCCGCAGTACGACGATCCGCTCCGCCAGCTCCTGAATCCGCTCACCGACATCCACGCCGAGGACCTTATCGGGCGTAACCTGCAACTGGCGGCTAGGAGACTCTCATGAACCAGGGTTTGCTGAATTCGTTGACCGATGCCGAGCGCCTGCTGGTGGCGGAGACCGAGCGGGACGTGCTGAAAGGCCTGGACGAGGACGAACTGCTGGAGCTGCACCAGCGGATCCGGCGGGCCCGGACGAAGTACGTGAAGAACTACCGCCGGGCAGCGAGTGCCGCGGTCGGCGAGGCCGGCGGCCGCGGGATGTCGTACCCGCGGAACCAGCGCGACCGCGACAAGGCCGAGCTGTTCGAGTCCGTACTGGCGACCGTGAGCCGCGAGGTGGCCGTGGCCGCCCGCCGCGCGTCGATGGAGTTGCGCGCCGAACGCCTCGAGGCGGCCAGGTCCGCCCGGTCCGCGGCGCCGCCGGACGCAGCGGCCGAGGAACCGGCCGCAGAGACGATCAGCAGGCCGCGGGCAACGAAGACCACCGGCGGGCTGAAGAAGGACGCGTCGACCCGGGCGATGGGTGCCCGCCGGCAGGCCAAGCGCGACGCGCGCTGATCTCACCTGGTTCGGAGGATCTCAGGCTGCCGTCAGTGGGGTCTGCTGGTGCGGTGCGTCGAGGCAGACTGGCGAAAGCACTGGTGATCGGCGCGGCGCTGGTCACGGTCGGCCTCGCGTACGGCGTCCTGCTGCCTGGCGACGCAACCGGTGCGGCCAGTGGGAACGGTCCGCAGTCCGACCAGATCGACGCGGGCCGCCGGCTGTTCGCGGTCGGGTGCTCGAGCTGCCACGGTCTGCACGCCGAGGGCGGGACGAACGGCGCGGGCCGGGTCGCCGGGCCGTCGCTGATCGGGGTCGGAGCGGCAGCGGTCGACTTCCAGGTCAGTACCGGACGGATGCCGGCCGCGCAGACCAATGCGCAGATCCCGCAGAAGCCGCCGGTCTACAACCAGCAGGAGATCGACGCGCTGGCCGCGTACGTGGCGTCGCTCGCTCCCGGTCCCGCGGTGCCGGCGGCGGAGTCGTACGACGTCAGCAAGGTGACCCAGGCCGAGATCGCGCGGGGCGGCGAGTTGTTCCGGACCAACTGCACGGCCTGTCACAACTTCGCCGGCCGTGGCGGCGCCCTGCCGAACGGGCGCTACGCACCTTCGCTGATGGGTACGACGCCACGGAACATCTACCAGGCCATGCTGACCGGTCCGCAGCAGATGCCGGTGTTCTCCGACAGCGTCCTGCTGCCCGAGGACAAACGAGCGATCATCGCCTACATCGTCGCGCTGCAGCAGCAGAAGGACCCGGGCGGATTCCCGCTCGGACGGCTCGGACCGGTCTCCGAGGGACTGTGGGGCTGGGTGTTCGGCATCGGCCTGCTCGTTCTGGTCGCGGTATGGATCGGCGCGAAGGTGCCCCGGATCCGCCGCCCGCGCTAGACCACTGCCCAAGTCGCCCAGTACCCGCTAGTCTCGAATTCTGGAAACCACGCCCACCCAAGGGGAGGGGAGGGGACGCGGGTGGCGGGCCGAGGGCTCGATCCGAAGCACGAGGCGCCCCGGCAGCCGGCGGACGGGAGGACTCCGCGGCCGCCGCTGACACTCGTGACCCGCGAACGGTTGCACGATGCGCTCGACCTCGGCGTGCGCTCACCGCTGACCCTGATCGTCGCACCGGCCGGCACCGGGAAGACGGTCCTGCTGTCGGACTGGGTGACTCGCAGGCGCCGCGGCGGGCAGCCGGTGGTCTGGGTTCCTGGGCAGTCGCCGGACGTTCTGCACGAATACCTCGAGCGCCCGACCGGCGCCGAGGGCACGCCGGACCCGGTCGTCGTCGACGACGCCCACCTGTTGCCGTCCTCGACCGTCAGCCGGCTGTCCGGTGTCCTCCAGGAGTCGCCGCACTCCGTACGGCTGCTGCTCGCCACCCGGTACGACCTTCCCGTACCGGTGTCCGAGCTGGAGATCAGGGGGCTGGCGCTGACCCTGCGGTCGCGGGACCTCCGCTTCACCGACGCGGAGGCCACGCGGCTCGTCCGCGCGCACGCGGAGCGCGCGTCGCCGGACGACATCGCGCTGGTCCAGGAGAAGGCGGCCGGCTGGGCCGCCGCGCTTGTGCTCGCGGCGCGGACGCTGCAGGCATCGGGCGACGTCGTGTGGCCGCTGGCGAACCAGCGGCCGGTGCTCGACCTGCTGCTCGGCGAGACCCTGAACACCCTCGACGAGCGGGTCCGGACGATGCTGCTGCGGACCTTTGGCGCGGTCTCGCTGACGGGGCAGCTGGCCGCCGTACTGAGCGGTGACGTCGAGGCCGGTTCGATGCTCGATGACTTGGCCGGCAGCGGTCTGCTCGTGACGGCGTACACCGACGACTCGGCAAGCAGTCCCGTGTACCGGTACCACCCGCTGCTCGTCGAACTGCTCCGCAGACGGTTCGCCGCCAGCCCTGAGGGCCACCAGTTGATCGTGACCGCGCAGCACCGCGCGGCCTTGTACTACCAGAGCCGCGGAGACACCGCGGCCGCTTTGCGCAGCGCACTCGAGGCCGACGACGCCGAGTTGGTCGAGCGGCTGCTGCTCGACCACGGGCCGGCCCTGCTCGCCGCGGGTGAGTCCGGTCTGGTCGAGGCAGCGTTCGACGCGCTGCCTGTTGGGTACGTCGAGGAGCATCCGCACCTGTTCGGTGTCCGAGGTCTGCTGCGACGCGTCGCGGGGGATGTGGCCGGTGCTGTCCTGGATGCGGCCGCGGCCGACGAGAGTGTGACGGAGTCTTCCGGGTCCCGGCCGGACGACCAGGTGCCCGCGGCGGACGCCGCACTGCTGCGGCTGTGGGAGTCGCGGTACGGCTGGCACGACGTCAACGCGGCGATCGAGCGCGCGCGGTCGGTGCTGGCACAGGCACCTGCGAGCGACGGGAGCCCGCGAGCCGTCCTCGGTCCCGAGCGGCTGGCCTGGCTGTTGATCGAACTGGGGGCTGCCGAGATCTGGGCGGACCAGCAGGACGAGGCACTGAGCCATCTGGACGAGGCCCTCGTCACCGCGCGGATGGCAGGCCACGATCAGCTGATCGCGGGGGTGCTCGCTCACCGGGCCGTGGTCCAGCACGTTCGCGGCCAGGTGCAGAACTCGGCCCAGTCCGCGCAGGCCGCGCTGGATGTGGCCGGGGAACGTGGACTTCCGGAGGAGTACGCCGTCCGGGCCCAGGTCGTACTGGGATTCGCGGCGTTCAGCGAGCTCGATCTGGAAGCTGCCTGGCGGTACCACGAGGAGGCCGCCGAAGCCGAGGCCGCCCGATCGGACACCGTGGTCGCGGGACTGCGGGCGGTGCTGCGTACCGTGCTTCTCGTTGAGCAAGGGCAACTCAACGAGGCGCTGACCGAGCTCACCAGCGACCCGGTGGCCGCTGGACCGCTGCCGTCGTACCTGTCCCGGGACCTGGCGCTGCTGAGGTCCTGGGTGGCAGTCCTGCTTGGCGACAACGTGTCGCTGGAGCACCAGGTGTCGGTGCTCGAGAGCAGCGGCCAGGCCGCCGAAGCCGACCTGGTCCGGGCGATGACCGCGGTGCTGCAGGGCGATGCCGGGGCCGCCTTGAAGCTGATCGAGGCCGGGCTGGAGCACCCCGACGCGTACCCGCCGCTCGCTTCGGCCGCCGCGTCGTTCCGGACGATTCTGCTGGGCCGGGCCGGGGACGATTCCGCTGCCGAAGCGGCACTGGTCGACATGCTGAACCGGGTCACGCCGCAGCGGATGCTGGCCGTGCTCACGACGGCCGCCGGCGAACCCGGCTTCCTCGACCAGTTGCGCAGGCACGTCGCCGGTCCGAGTCCGCATCCGTTCGCGGCCGTGGTGCTGGAGAAGTTGTCCGGGTACCAGGCGGGCTGGCTGCAGGCCGGCGGTATGACCCCGCTGTCCCGGACCCGGTCGGCGCGCCGGCCGCCGGCCCGCCGCCTCGACGCGGTGGTGAACCGGGCCCGGATCCGGCTGACGGCCCGCGAGGCGGAGGTACTCGAGCAGTTGGCGCTCGGCAACTCGTACGCCGAGATCGCGCAGGCGTTGTTCATCACCGAGAACACGGTCAAGACGCACCTGATCTCGCTCTATCGCAAGCTCGGCGTGGAGAAGCGGTCCGCGGCGCTGCGCACCGCACGGAACGTCGGCCTGCTGTAACCGCGGGATCACCCGAATCGGAGGAGGCCGGCGCCGGGCTCCGTTGATGGGATGGGCCGTCCGGCGCGGTACCGGCGACGCGCCCGAGCAGCCGAGGGGTTCGAGATGGTCGCACGCGACTTCGATCCGATTCCTTCGACCCGGCAGCGGGTCCGGGTCGAGGTCACCACGCTGAAGCAGGCCGCCGACGAGGCGGCTGCGATCGCCGTACCGGTTGCCGCTGACAACGAACCCCCGGACGAGCTGGGTACGGACCTGGCTGGGTTGAAGTCCGCCGGATTCACCGGGGAGCGAGGACAAACGCTCGTACTGCCGCGGGCCGACGGGCCGGTCCGGGTTGCGGTCGGGATCGGCGGCGGTGTCGTCGACCTCACGCTGGTCCGTGATCTGGCCGCGGACTTCGCGCGGGCCGTCCCGTGGCACCGCAAGCTCGCGATCGAGGTGGCCGATTTCGGCGTACCGGTCGCCGACTTCGCGCAGGCCGTGACCGAGGGCGTCCTGCTCGCCCGCTGGCGGTACTTCCTCGGCCGTGACGCCGAACAGCCCACGCTCGAATCCCTGCAGCTCGTGGCCTCCGACCAGGACACCGCCGAGGCCGAGGCCGGTGCCGAACGCGGCCGGATCGTCGCGGCCGCCTGCAGCCTCGGCCGTGACCTGGCGAACTGCCCGGCGACGACGCTGTCCGCGGCTCGGATGGCAGACGTTGCCGTCGAGGTCGGTGCCGCGGCCGGTCTGGAGGTCGAGGTCTTCGACAAGGACGAGCTGATCGCGATGGGCTGCGGCGGTCTGCTCGGGGTCAACCGAGGCAGTGTCGAGCCGCCCCGGATGGTCCGGCTGCGCTATAGCCCAGCCGAGCCGACGGGCCGGACCACCTTTGTGGGCAAGGGCGTCATGTACGACTCCGGCGGCATCAGCCTGAAGCCGAGCGACGAGTCGCACGCGCAGATGAAGAACGACATGACCGGCGCCGCCGCCGTCCTCGCGTCGATGTCGGCGTTGCGGGATCTCGGCTGTACGACGGCCGTGACCGGCTACCTGATGTGTACCGACAACATGCCGTCCGGGTCCGCGATGAAGCTCGGCGACGTCCTGACCATGCGCAACGGCACCACCGTCGAGGTGCTGAACACCGACGCCGAGGGACGGCTGGTGATGGCCGACGCGCTGGCGCTGGCGACCGAGGAGCCGGTCGACGCGATCGTGGACATCGCCACCCTCACCGGCGCGTGCCTCCGGACGTTCGGTGTCGAGATCGCCGGCGTGATGGGCAACGATCCGCGCGTCGTCGAGCAGTTGCGGCAGGCCGGCGAGGTGGTGGACGAGCCGGTGTGGGAGCTGCCGCTGCTGCGGTCGTACCGTTCCCAGCTGGACTCGGCGATCGCCGACCTGACCAACATGGGTGGCGTCAACGCCGGGTCGATCACCGCGGGCCTGTTCCTCGAGGAGTTCGTCGACGGCCGGCCGTGGGCGCACGTCGACATCGCCGGTACGGCGCAACTTCCGGCGCCGCGGACCTGGCGGAACAAGGGCGCGACCGGCTTCGGCACCAAACTGCTGATCGAGTTCGCGCTCCGGTTCGCCCGGCCGGGGACGTCATGAACGCAGCGGCGCTGCCGGACAAGCCCGTCAAGAAGGGCGGGATGCAGCGCGTCCTGGACGGGATCGAGCGGGTCGGCAACAAGGTCCCGCATCCGGCGCTGATCTTCCTGGCGCTGATCGTGATCGTCATCGTGCTGTCCCAGATCCTGTCCTGGGCCGGGACGAGCGTGACCACCGAGGTCGCCGAACCGGCCACGGTCCAGGTCGCGCCGGAGTATCCCCAGGGGACCAGCGTGGCCGGGAACGATGCTCCACCGGCGCCGGCGATCCCGCAGTACGAGGTGAAGCACGAGACGATCAAGGCCGAGAGCCTGCTGACCGGTGACGGCATCCGGTTCATCTTCACCACGGCGGTGCAGAACTTCAACGACTTCGGCGTGGTCGCGGTGATCCTGGTCGCGATGATCGGGGTCGGGGTGGCGGAGGAGGCGGGGCTGATCGCGGCCCTGATCCGGAAGATGGTGAAGGTCGCGCCGAAGGGGGCGATCACGTTCATCATCGTGCTGCTCGGCGGCATCTCGAGCGTGGCGTCCGACGCCGGGTACCTGGTGCTGATCCCGCTCGGCGCGGCGGCGTTCGCGTCGCTCGGGCGGCATCCGCTGGCCGGCATCGCGGCCGCGTACGCCGGGGTCAGTGCGGCGTTCTTCGTGAACGTACTGATCACGCCGGCCGACGGCATCATCACCGAGGTCACCAACGAGACGATCGGGCTGGTCGCGCCCGGCGTACACCTGAACGTCACGCACAACTTCTACTTCAGCATCGCGGCCACGCTGTTCTGCGCGTTGGTGATGACCGTGATCACCGAGCGCATCATCGAGCCGCGGCTCGGCCGGTACGACCCGGCCGAGGCGCCGGAGGACGCGCCCGCCGACCACCAGCCGGACGACGAGGAGCTGGCGCTGGAGTCGCGTGGGCTGCGGTGGTCGGTCTACTACCTGCTGATCGCGATCGCGATCGTGTCCGCGCTGACCTTCATCCCGAAGGCCCCGCTGCGGAACCCGGACACCGGCGAGATCTTCGGGTCGTCGCCGTTCATGAGCAGCCTGCTGTTCATCATCTCGATGCTGTTCCTGGCCGCGGGTCTCGGCTACGGCCGCGGTTCGCGGTCGCTGACCGGCAGCACGAACGTGATCAACGCGATCGTCAAGACGTTCAACGGGCTCGGCGGACTGATCTTCCTGATGCTGCTGATCGCGCAGTTCATTGCCTACTTCAACTACACGAACATGTCCACGCTGGCGGCGACCGGCCTGGCCGACCTGCTCGAGCGCGCCGACATCGGGGCGCTGCCGCTGCTGATCGGCTTCATCCTGCTGGTCTTCGTGATCGACCTGATCATGCCGGGGGTGATCCCGAAGTGGGCGATCCTGGCACCGATCTTCGTCCCGCTGTTCTACCGGCTCGGCATCGCGCCGCAGACCGTGGTCGCGGCGTACCGGGTCGGCGACGGTCCGGCGAACGTGATCACGCCGCTGATGGTGTACCTGCCGTTCATCGTGCTCGTCTGCCAGCGCTACCGGAAGAAGGCCGGGATGGGCACGGTGGTGTCGATGATGCTGCCGTACACCGGGATCGTGCTGGTCACCTGGACGCTGTTCTACGTCGCGTGGTACCTGATCGGGATTCCGTGGGGCCCGTCCGCTCCGGTCCACCTCCACTAGGCCCGCACCATGGATCACGGCACCCTGAGCCTGATCGTCCTCGGGCTGGCGGTCGTGCTGTTCGTATGGAACCGCCTGCCCGTCGACGTCGTCGCGGTCCTGGTCGCGCTGGCCCTGTGGGCGACCGGTGTGCTGGGGTTCACCGAGGTACTCGCCGGCTTCGGCGACCCGGTGGTGATCTTCATCGCGACGTTGTTCGTCGTCAGTGAGGGCGTCGACGCCACCGGCGTGACCGCCTGGGCCGGCCAGCAGATCGTCAGGTACGCCGGCACCACCCGGAGCCGGTTGTTGATCGCCGTCACGGCGCTGTGTGCGGTGCTGTCGGCATTGATCACGCTGAACGGCGCGGTCGCCGCGCTGCTTCCGCTGGTGGGCATGCTCGCGATCCGGATCGGCCAGCCACCGTCACGGATGCTGATGCCGCTCACGTTCGCCGGCAGCGCGGGTGCATTGCTGATGCTGACCGGGACACCGGTGAACATCATCGTCTCGGAGGCCGCGCGCGACGCGGGCGCGGGCTACTTCCCGTTCTTCTCGTTCGCCGTCGTCGGCGTACCGCTCGTCGTCGGCACGATCGCCATCTCGGTGCTGCTCGGCCCGAAGTTGCTTCCTGCCACCCGGCCGGCACACCCGGCGGCCGATCTCGCAGTGCACGCGCGGACGCTCGACCTGCACTACGACCTGCAGGACGGCTTCTACCGGCTGCGGGTACGAGAGCTCTCGCCGTTGCTCGGGCTCGGCGCGAGCGAGGTCGACCTGACCGCGTACCCGGGAGTGGTGATCGTCGGCGTCCAGGACGGGCAGGGCCGGACCCGCACCGACACAACCATCGACGTCGGCGACGTCCTGGTGGTGACCGGGCCGCGTGAGCAGGTCACCAGCCTGACCGCCGACTCGCTGCTCACGGTCAGCATGCTGCCGGTCGACAACCTGCTGACCCGCGAGGCCGGCGTGGTCGAGGCCGTCGTCCCGCCGCGGTCGGCACTGGTCGGCGAGACCGTGTTCCCGGGAATGCATCGTGGCCGCGACCTGGTCATCATCGCCGTCCAGCGGATGGGCAAGGACCGTGGCAGCCGACCCACGGAGCTTGCCGAGGGGGACGCTCTTCTGGTGCACGGCCCGTGGACGGTCCTCGACGAGCTCAGCCGGGACAGGGACATCCTGCTGGTGGATTCCCCGGAGCTGGTCCGGCGGCAAGCCGTGCCATGGGGGCCGAAGGCATCGATCGCGGTCGCCGTGCTCGCGGCGATGGTCGTACTGCTCGCCACCGGGGCGGTTCCGCCCGCGATGGCAGGCCTGCTGGCCGCGACGGCGATGGTGCTGACCAAGGTGGTCGGACCGCGGCAGGCGTACCGCGCGATCTCCTGGCAGATCGTCGTACTGATCGGGGCGCTGATCCCGCTGTCCGGTGCGATCCGGTCCAGTGGGGGTGCGGACCGGATCGCCGACCTGATCGTCGACGCGGTCGGCCCGGGGAGGCCGTACTTGTTGCTGCTGGCCCTCTTCGTACTGACCGCGGCGCTCGGGCAGATGGTCAGCAACACCGCGACCGTTCTGATTGTCGCGCCGATCGCGGTGGCGGCGGCACAGGGCACCGGGACCTCTGTCAAGCCCGTACTGATGCTGATCGCCGTCGCCGGCGCCGCGTCGTTGCTGACCCCGATCTCCACCCCCGCGAACATGATGATCATGAGCCCGGCCGGCTACCGGTTCGGTGACTACTGGAAACTCGGCCTCGTCGTGATGGCCTGGTGGCTGCTGACAGCCATCGTCGTCGTACCGCTGGTCTGGCCCTTCTGACATGTCCAGGTACGTCTCGACGGGAGGCCTGCCCGCGGCGCCGATGATCGCGGAGCTGGTCCGCACGGCGTACGAGCGGTTCCGTGACGTCGGCGACGGCGAGGTGTCGGACGTGTATCCGGCGTTGTCCGCCACCGATCCGGAGCGCTTCGGGATCTGCGTCGCGTCGACCGACGGGCGGCTGTTCGAGGCGGGCGACGCACGCCGGGCGTTCACGATCATGAGCGTCGCCAAGCCGTTCGTCTTCGCGCTGATCTGTCAGGCGGTCGGCGTCGGGACCGTCCGTGAACTGGTCGGGGTCAACGCGACCGGGCTGCCGTTCAACTCGGTGCAGGCCGTCGAGTCGGCACCGGCCGGGCGGACGAATCCGATGGTGAACCCAGGCGCGATCGCGACCACGAGCCTGACACCGGGCGACTCGCTCGCCGCCCGTTGGCGGTTCATCGCCGACGGCCTGTCCCGTTTTGCCGGTCGTGACCTCGAGCTCGACCAGGACGTGCTCAGGTCGGCACTGGCCACGAATCACCGCAACCGTGCGCTGGCAGCACTGCTGAAGAGCGTCGGCGGTCTGGACGGCGATCCTGCTGACGCGACCGAGTTGTACACCAGGCAGAGCTGTTTGAGTGTGGCGGCGACGGACCTCGCGGTGATGGGTGCGACGCTCGCGGACGGCGGGGTGTGCCCCCTGACGCAGGAACGGGTGGTCGATGCGGATGTCGCCCGGGTGACGCTGGTGGTGATGGCGATCGCGGGGCTGTACGAGACGTCGGGCGACTGGTTGCTCGACGTCGGCGTACCTGGGAAGAGCGGGATCGGCGGCGGCATCGTGACGGTGTCGCCCGGTAAGGGAGCCCTGGGGACGTTCGGGCCGCGACTGGACCGGGCCGGCAACAGCGTCCGGGGTCAGCTGGCCGCGCGGTTCCTGGCCCGGGAGCTCGGCCTCGACCTGCTTGCCTCACAACCGGTTCCGCTCGCGTCAGGGGGCGCCCAGGGTGAGCGTGGTGGTGGCTGAGGTGCCGGCTCGCTCGTAGGTCAGTTCGATGGCGTCACCAACGTTTCGGGTCAGCGTGGCGACCACGATCTGTTCGCTGCTGACCGCGGCAGCGCCGTCGATCTTGGTGATGACGTCGCCGGGCTGCAGGCCGGCTTTCGTGCCAGGGCCGGTCGCGGCGAGGACGAAGAGTCCGGACGGCGAGCCGGACGCCTTGGCGAGCGCCGGCGGGATCTCCTGAACCTGCAGCCCGGTCGTGGGGTGGCTGGGCTTGCCGGTCTTGATCAGCTGGTCGGCGATCGGGTTCGCGAGGTCGATCGGGATCGCGAAGCCGAGGCCGACGCTTCCGCCGCCGCTGACGCCGGCCGCGTTCGGTACGGTCGCGATCGCCGCGTTGACCCCGACGAGCTTCCCGGCGCAGTCGACCAGGGCGCCGCCGCTGTTGCCGGGGTTGATGGCCGCGTCGGTCTGGATGGCACCGATCAGGTGATGCGTGACGGTGTCGCCGGGGACAGGTACGTACCGGTCGAGCGCGCTGATGATTCCCGACGTCACCGTACTCGCGAGCCCGAGCGGAGCGCCGAGTGCGACGACCGGCTGTCCGACCTTGAGGTCGGCCGACGAGCCTAGGCCGATCACAGGCCGGCCCTTCGCCTCGTCGGAGGCCTTCAGTACCGCGAGGTCGGTGCTCGGGTCGCGGCCGACGATGGTCGCGGCGGTGCTGTGACCGTCGCTGTACTGGACAGAGACGGTGCCGCCGCCGGCCGCCGGTGAGATGACGTGGTCGTTGGTGAGGATGTACCCGCCGTCGCGGAACACCTGGCCCGAGCCCGTACCTGCCTGGTTGCCCCGGCTCGCCGCGATCGTGACGATCGACGGCAGGACCTGGTCGGCGACCGGGATCGCCGGGCACATCGCGGTACTGGCATCGCCGGTCCTTGGCGAGGCGTTCGCCGTACTGCCGTTGTGGCGGACGCTGACGACGATCAGCGCGATAACCAGGGCGGCGACGATCACACCCTCCGCGATCGCGACGATCGGCAGCCAGGAGGGCTGTTGCGGATCAGCCTGGGACATCACGACCTCCGGTGACGAGAGCGGGCGACTCCGACGCGGTGCGGTCGAAGTACAGGTAGACCACGGCGGCCGCGATCAGCGGTGCGGCGACGGCGAAGAGGAGCGACGAGATCACGTTGATCAGCGTGGGCGGCCAGTCCGTGGCGAGCAGCAGGACGACTCCCACGATCGGCCCGACCGCCAGCCCGAGCCCGACGACGATCGCGAGCGGTCCCGCGTTTCGCCACCATCGACGCCGGACCAGCAGCCGGCTGCGTCGCAGCGCCGTACTCGCGGAGATCCGTTCGGCCATCACCGCGGGGACGGCGAACGCGCGGCTGACCGCGTAGTAGACAGCGACTGGGATGGTCGCGACGAAGAACGTCAGTACGGCGATGACGACGATGTATCGCACCGCCGTCGCGGCCAACGGGCGGGCCTGCGTTCGTACGTCCTGGACGACGAACGCGGCCGTGACCGGGACATGCCGGTCCAGCCGGTCGAGTGTCGACGTGACGGCGGCCAGGAGCAGGACGTACGCCGCGACGGTGAGCGCCGTGACGGCGAGGGCGACCAGTGAAGCCCAGAAGCCGGTCGCGTTCTGGGTCGGGGCGCCGAGGTCGGTGGGCGCGTTGTGCCTGGCCGCCTGCAGTTCGGCCAGGCCGAGCGTCGTCAGGCCGAGGACCGCGAAGGCCGCGGCGAATCCTCCGAACAGGCGTGGTCGTTGGCCGAACAACCGGAGCGCGGCGACCACCGCCTGGCCCCAAGCGCGCCGCCGGCGGGCGGGCAGCGGTGCGGCATCGCTCCAGCGCGTCCGGCTGGCGGCGAACCAGACGAGTACGACGACCGCCGCCAGGATCAGGCCGAGCAGCCAGAGCCGGTCGAGGGTCTCGCGGAGCAGGTTCGATCCGGTGCGGACCGCCGTACAGAAGACACCGGTGCCGCTCGGTCCGAGCAGCCGGCCGGCCGGGACCGTCGTACTGTCGTCGCGCCAGGTCGTCTCGGCGTCCTGCACCGGCCGCGTCCAGGACGCCTTCATGTTCGGGCCGGTCGGTCCGTCGAAGAACGACGCCTGCCGTTCGCCCCACCGGCCTTCGAATCCGAGCCAGGGAAACTGCTTCAGGTAGTCCGCCCGCGCCATCGGCACGTACGCCACCTGCGGGCGCAGCTCGGTCGCAGGTCTGGTCGTGTCGTCGCAGCCGAGACCTTCCGAGCCACGGCCCAGGTAGAGGCGCTGACCGTACTTGTTCGCATGCGACCCGGCGGCCGGATAGACGACCGGATGCGTGCCGTCGACGATCTCGAGCTTGGCGTCGCCCCAGCGCGCCCGCTCGGCGCCACCGTGCTGGCTGTACCCGATCGCGACCGGACTCGTCGTCAGCGCGGCCGCTGGTGTCGGCGCGTCGAAGACGAGCTGGACCGATTCCCAGTCGCCCTCGTGGGTGTTGTTGTAGTCGTTGAAGACGTAGAAGAACCAGTACTCCAAGGACAGCTGGTCCGGGAACGCCGGATCCTCGACCACATGGGCGTACGTCGTCGCCGGATGGTTGCTGTTGATCCGCGCGGACCATTCGGCATAGTCGCAGCCCGGACGGAGCGGATCGCCGGGGAAGTCGAGGAAGTGGCCGGGGTAGCCGTGCACGAGGTCGGTGCCCTCCGGTTGGGTCTTGACCAGGTCGGGCGGTCGCCACGGCCCCCGGAGAGCGACCTGCTGGTCGCCCAGGACGGCCTGCACATCGGTCGGCTGGAACTGCTCGCCGCTGGTGCAGTTCGGGCCGGCCTTCTGCAACCTGACGACGGGGGAGTAGCGATCGGCCAGCGTCTGCGCCGCGATGTCGTCCGGTGGGACCGACCCGCCGAAGAGGACCGTGGCCAGGGCGAACGCCGTCACCATCATGAGGTCACCCGTTCCAGGTGAGCCGCCGCCAGATCAGGACCGTGAGCAGCCCGACGACGACCGGCAACAGCTGTACGGCGACCCGCCAGACCAGCAGCCCGGCGACGAGGTCTGTCGTCTCGATGGCGCTGTGGTCGGACACGAACGCCGCGAAGGTGGCGTCCATGACACCCGCGCCCATCAGCGGCAGCCCGGTCAGCGGATAGATCACCATGAAGCTGCAGAACATGACGACCACGGTTGGGCCGTCCAGGTGCACTCCGACGAAAGCCACACACAGGACGAGTACGCCGGCCTCTACCGCGATCAGCAGCAGTTGGCTGAGTACTGCGAGCAACCCGCGCTGCCGCATCCGCGCCGCGCTGTGCGACTGGAACGACACGAGGCGGTCGGCCCAGACGGCAGGACCTGGACTGCTCCGTCGGACGCGCTGGACGATCCGGCCGAGCAGCCGGCCGATCGTCGCCGCCGTACGTTCGGCACGCAGGGCGTAGAGCAGACCGCCGGCCAGGACGACGGCGCCGGCACCGAAGACCAGGGCCGACCAGGCGAACGGGGCGTAGAAGTCCCGCGCGGCCCAGAAGATCACGAAGCCCAGAACCGGGGCGGCCAACCTCGCGACATAGAAGAGGGTCGTGCTGAGGGCCAGTCCCGATGCCGCGTCGGTGGTGTCGATGTTCCACGACCGCAACATGGCCAGGCGCAGTACGACATCACCGGGCGACGGTGCGACGGTGGCGACCGCCGCGGCCGCGACGTCGCTGATCATGGCCCTCAGGTAACCGAGACCGGCGATCAGGAGCGCGAGTGGAGCCGCGAGGATCGCCCGGCGGAAGACCACGGCGACGAGCAGTACCGCGATCTGCCGGACGCTGAGATGGGTCAGGGCGTGACCGACCTCGCCCCAGTCGACGCCACGGACCAGCCGCAGGAGGAGCCAGGCCACGACGGCGACGAGGACCAGCCGGGTCACCGCCTTCGGGATCTTCCGCCGGGCAGCCGGCTGGGCCGGTATCGCCGGCTGGGGCGAGGAGGACTCGGCCACAGCTTCCAGCCTGCTGACCGGGCGCGCGGCCACCATCCCCCGATCCGGGGGAGCCGGGTTGCCCGGGGCGGGAGAAGAGTCGTGCCGAGGGGTCGTGAAAGGGGCGTCCCATGGGGCATTACGTGATCCGGGTCAAAGGCACCTTGTCGCGCGACCTGATCGAGGCGTTCCCGTCCCTGACCGCCGATCCCGAGCCTCCGCAGACCGTGCTGCACGGCCATCTCGACGACCAGGCGGCGCTGGCCGGCATCCTGAACCACCTCGACATGCTGGGGATCAGCATCGTCGAGGTCCTGCAGGTCCCACCGCCGGCGAACGAGCGCTGAGCCTCAGCGCTCGCGGCCGACGTAGCGGATGACCTCGCAGTCGTCGAGGATGACGAGGCCCTCGTGCCTCATCGTGCTGCCCTCCAGGTGAGTATCGTGATCGGACAAGTCCATCACGAGGGAAGCCGCCCATGCTGAAAGTTCTTCGTGCTGTTTTGCTGACGTGTGTCGTGCTGACGGGGGTTGCGGCGCCGGCCGTGGCGTCGACCTCCGCGGCGTCGGATCCCGCGCGTGCTCAGTTGCGGGGGATCGTGGAGAACGTTGCCGGTGCCACCGGCAAGCGGTACGGCGTGAAGGACGACGCCGGGCATGTGATGGATACCGTCAAGATCATCCAGGATTCCACCGGTGGGTATCTGGCGGTCTCGCACCACCTGGCGTCGGACGGACACTTCCGGGTGAATCTGGCGACGTCGACCGATCTCCTGAACTGGCACTGGGTGCGGGAGTTGGCGGGCAGCAACACCGGGCCCGCCTCGCAGCCGACGATCATCCAGGCGTCCAACGGCGGGTTCGTGCTCGGGTGGGAGCAGGAGCAGCCCGGCGGCGGCAACAACCACCTCGCCTTCCGGTACTTCGCGAGTCGTACGGACCTCCTGGCCGGCAAGGTCAGCCGCTCGTACGACGCACCGCGCACCCTCTCGTCCTGTGCTGAGGGGACGCCGAACATCTACAGCGTCACGTTGTCGCCCGACATCGACCACTCGACGATCGACATCGGCGGCCACTACTGGTGGAACTGCGACCGCGACCGCCAGCAGCGCGGCACGCTGACCAACTTCACGTCGTGGTCCACCTCCGCCCAGCCGAACTTCGACAACGCGCTGCTCTACTGGGGTGTCGGCGGCAACATCGGCGACCGCGACAACACCACCTTCCAGGGGTACAAGTTCGGGTTGATCGAAGGCCAGTACACGAAGGGCGACTTCGGGTCCTGGCGGACGTTCGTGTACGACTACCAGACCGGCAACGCGGACCGTACCGCGATCACCACCGACGGCGGCAGTACGGCGTTCGCGAACCCGACCATCACCAACCTGAAGGCACCCAACGGGCAACCGGCGTTCGTCGTCACGCTGTTCGTCCCGAGCGAAGGCGCCGCCCCGGGCGAGTCCGGCGAACTCATCTACTACAAGACATACTGACGGCTCTCAGCGTTCCCTCAGTGCTCGCTCGCAAGGATGACCATCGTCCTGCTCAGCGCGCGCGACCGGAGAGGCAGAGAGCATGGGTGGGCCGAGGTTCAGTGTGGTCATCCCCGCCTACAACGAGGAGCGGTGGATCGGGGAGTGCCTGGAGTCGCTGTGCCGGCAGGACTTCACCGGCGGCTACGAGGTGATCGTGGTCGACAACAACTGCACCGACCGGACGGCCGAGATCGCTCGCGGGTACGGCGCGACCGTCGTCGCCGAGCCGACGCCGGGGGTGTGCGCGGCGCGGAACCGCGGCACGCAGGCGGCGCGTGGTGAGATCGTGGTGTCGACCGACGCCGACACCGTGTTCGACTCCGGATGGCTCGCGGGGATCGACCGGCGGTTCCGGCAGTCGCCGGAGCGGGTCGCGGTCGCGGGACCGTGCCGCTATCCCGACGGGCCGTGGTGGGGCAAGGTGTACGTCCGGGTGCTGTTCGAGGGCGTCCACCTGACGTACCAACTGACCGGCCGGGTCGGGTACGTCACCGCGACCAACATCGCGTTCCGCAAGGACGCCTGGACCGGGTACGACGTGACCGGTACGCAGGGTGCCGACGAACTCGGGCTGCTCCGCGAGTTGAGGTCGCGCGGCGAGGTCGCCTTCGACCGCGGCAACGCGACCTCGACCTCGGCCCGCCGGCTCGCGCAGGGGCTGACGTACAACGTGGTCGTGTCCTTCCTGTACTACTACGCACTCGCCGTGATGCTGAACCGGATGGCCGGCCGTACCGTGATCGGCACAGCGCCGTGTTTCCGGACCGACCGGGCCTGGCCGCCGGCGCGCCGGTACCGGGCCAGGCTGGTGGCGATCGGCTGGCTGGTCGTCGCCGCGGCCGCGACCGTGCTGACCGATCGCCTGATCGACAGTTGATGTGCAGGGCAACGAAGCCCCCAGACATCAGGGTCAGCCGAAGTAGACCTCGGTCTGGGTGATCTGGCCGGCTCGGGTTCGGAGTACGCCGTAGCCGGTGGCGACGGTGGCGGCCGCGTCGGTGAGGTTCCAGCTGTACAAGGTTGTGTCGTGGTGCGTGTGGATCACCTTGTCCAGCTGGAGCCGGAGGGCTCCGAGTTTCGCGCGGGACCGGCCGATCGCGGTGATCGCCGCGTCCCGGCCGTCGGCGGTCCAGTCCGGGTCGACCATCCGGACCTCCTTGTCGAGCAGGTTCTGCAGGCGAGTCGAGCGGCTGTCGTCGTCGGCGTCGTTCCAGGCGGCGAAGTATTCGGTCACGAGGTCGGGCATGGGGGTTCCTTTCGGTGTAAGGGATTTGGTGAGGACGGTGGCGACGAGGCAGACCGCGGCCGCGGTGAGCATCGCCGTGCGGAGGCCGTCGAGCAGGTTGGCAGGACCGCTTGCGATCGCGACCAGTACGGCGAGGCCGAGTGCGCCGCCGATCTGCTGGGCGGTGGTGGCCATCGCGGACGCGGTGCCTTGCTCGCCTGGCTGTACGCCGCTCGCGGCGGTGGCGAACATCGCGGGGAACGTGATCCCGCCGCCGATGCCCCAGACGACCAGTCCGGGCGCGACCGTCCAGATCGACCCGTTGCGCAGCATGCCGAGCGCGAGGATCGCGAGGCCGACCCCGTTGACGGCCAGCCCGATCAGCAGCGTGCGAGCGAATCCCCACCGCGCGATGAGTGGGGCGGTCGCCCGCAGTGACGCGGTGGCCGAGACGATCGTCAACGGAAGGAAGGCCAGGCCGGCCGCGAGCGGACTGAAGCCGATGACGTTCTGCAGGTACGACGTGAAGAGGTAGTACGCCCCGCCCAGCGCGGTCTGGAAGAACAGGATCACCAGCATGGTGCGGACCAGGCTGCGTGACTTCAGCAACCGCAGTGGGACCAGCGGTGCGTTCGTCCGCCCCTCGACGTACCTGAAGAGTCCGAGCAGTACGGCGCCGGCGATCAGCGCACCGCAGCCGCGGAGCGAGAGCCATCCGACCTGTGGGCCGTTCACCAGCCCGAGTACCAGCAGCGAGGACCCGGCCGTGACCAGCACGGCTCCGAGCAGGTCGAACCCTTCGGTACGGGTCGCACGTCGTTGCACCGGGATCACCCGGAGCGTCGCGAGCGCGACAAGGAGGCCGATCGGGACCATGACGAAGAAGACCCAGCGCCAGCCCCACGTGTCGGTGAGGACCCCGCCCAGTAATGCGCCCGCGGCGAGTCCGGCACTGCCTGCGCTGCCCCAGACGGCGAGCGCTTTGTTGCGTGTGGCCCCTTCTTCGAACGTGGTACCGATCAGGGCGAGGGAGGCCGGGCTGAGCAGCGCGCCACCGAGGCCTTGGACGGCACGAGCGGCGATGAGCAGCCCGTCGTTGCCGGCGAGACCCGCACCCAGCGAAGCCAGGCCGAACAGTGTCAGACCGAGCGCGAACATCCGGCGGGCGCCGAGCAGATCAGCCGCCCGGCCGCCGAAGAGCAGGAACCCACCGAAGCCGACGGCGTACGCCGTGACCACCCACTGCAGGTTCTGTGGTCCGAAGGCGAGCGCCCGCCCGATCTCCGGTAGTGCGACATAGACGATGTTGTAGTCGAGCGCGACCAGGAACTGACCGAGCGCGAGCACGATCAGCTGGAGCGCGGGAGATTTCCTCACGGTGATTCCTCGAAGGTGATTGATGCACGCCGAGCAAAGATTGAACGGCGTGTAGGAACTGCACGGAGCATAAAACATGCTCGGTGTAGAGTGTCAACTGTGACCGAGGCGACGACGACCAGGCGGGCGCGGCTGCGCGCGCAGACCACGGCCGAGATCAAGGACGTCGCGCTCCGGGCGCTGACCGAGCACGGCGCGGCCGGGATCTCGCTCCGGGCGATCGCCCGCGACATGGGGATGACCGCGGGCGCGATCTACAGCTACTTCGAGACCCGGGACGCGCTGATCACGGCGCTGATGGTCGACATCCACAACGCGCTCGCGGACGCGGAACTCGCCGCGTACACGGCGGCCCCGGCCGACGACGCGGCGGCGCAGTTGCATGCGGTCGCGACTGCGTACCGCGAATGGGCAGTGGCGAACGTCGCCGAGTTCCAGCTGATCTACGGCGACCCGATTCCCGGCTATCAGATGCCGGCCGACGGTCCCGCCCGGGAGGCCGCGCACCGGGCGTGCATCCTGCTGACCGGGATCGTCGCACTGGGCTGGAAGCCGGCCGCCCGCCGTGACGCGATCACCTGGGCCGACCTCGATCCGGTGCTGGCGGCCGAAGTGCGGCAGGCGTACCCGGAGTTGCCGCCCGCGGCGCTCGCGCTGTCGATCCGGGTCTGGGCCCGGATCCATGGGCTGGTGACGCTGGAGATCTACGGCCACCTCACCAACCTGACGCCGCGACCCGAAGCGGTCTTTGCCGCCGACGTCGCGGCGCTGCTCGAGGATCTCAACTGGTAGATCGGGCTTTGTGCGTTGGTGCGCGTATCTGCATGATTGGGGCAGGATTACGCAGCCTAGGCCGGAGGAGTGGTCCGATTGACCGCGACGTGGGAGTTCGTGTTGTGCGACGCGCTGGTGAAGGTTCATCCGGTGCGGGATCCGCGGCCGGCTGCGGAGGCGAAGTTCCAGGCGTTTCTGGGGGAGCCGGCGTCGTTCCAGTTGGCGTACCGGCCGCCGCTCGATCCCGGGTTCCGGGATCCGACGCCGCTGAACGTACGAGTGGAGGGCGCGGCGGCGGATCTGGTCGCGGTGTCGGCGGTGGATCTGGTGCCGTGTGCGTTCGTGGCGTTGCCGGGGCATGACGACGGCTACGAGTTCGACGAGCCGGGGCTGTACCCGGACGTCCTGCGCCCGGTCGCCGATGGCGAGGCATGGGTGCGGTTCGGGAGCTGGAGCGCGTTGTGGTTCGACGTGACCACGACGGATCCGGCGCGAGCCGGGGTGCATGAGGTCACGGTGGTGATCGACGCTCCGGACGGGTCCGAGCTGCATCGGGTCTCGGTCGGCGTGGAGATCACCGGGATCGAGTTGCCGCCGCTCGACATCGTGTCGAGTCACTGGATGCACCTCGACGCGCTCGCGGACCACTACGGCGTCGAGGTGTTCGGCGAGGAGCACTGGGCGCTGGTCGAGCGGTTCATGGCCTCCGCGGTCGAGATGGGTGCGACCTCGCTGCTCGCCCCGGTCTGGACGCCGCCGCTGGACACCGCTGTCGGCACGTACCGGACCGTCGTCCAGCTCGTCGACATCACCCGGACGGGCGGCGGGTACGAGTTCGGCTTCGAGAAGCTGCAGCGCTGGCTCGACGTGTGCCGCCGTACGGGCATCCGCGGCGTCGAGGTCGCGCACCTGTTCACGCAATGGGGTGCGCGGGCGACGCCGGGCATCGTCGTCGACGGGGAGCGCGCGTTCGGGTGGGACGTCGCGGCGACCGACCCGCAGTACCGGGCGTTGCTGGAGGCGCTGCTGCCTGCGCTGCAGGCAGTGCTGGACGAGGAGTGGGACCGCGAGTACGTGGTGTTCCACATCTCCGACGAGCCGTCGGGCGACGAGGGGCTGGCGAGCTACCTGGCGGCGAAGGCCGTCGTCGCGGATCTCCTCAAGGGCTGGACGGTGGTCGACGCGCTGAGCGAGCACTCGTTCTACACCTCGGGCGCCGTACCGGTGCCGATCGTCGCGACCGACCACGTCGAACCGTTCCTCGCGCAACGTCCGGAGCGGCTGTTCGTGTACTACTGCGTCAGCCAGGACCGCGACGTCGCGAACCGCTTCGTCGGGATGCCGTCGGCCCGCAACCGCGCGATCGGGCACCAGTTGTTCGCGTCGGGGGTGGACGGGTTCCTGCACTGGGGCTTCAACTTCTGGTACACCTGGCACGCCCTGCGCCGGATCGACCCGTTCGCCGACACGTCGGCGGGCGGCGCGTTCCCGTCCGGCGACGCGTTCGCCGTCTATCCGGGTCCGGACGGTACGCCGTGGCCGTCGATCCGGCACCGTGTGTTCGCCCAGGCGATGTGGGACCACCGCGCGCTCCAGGCCGTCCGCGATGCCCACGGCAACGACACCGCCCTCGACCTCGTCGACCCCGACCGCAGCCTGCGCTTCGACCGCCCGGTCCTCGATCCCGCGCATTACTACGCCACCCGCCGGAGAATGGTGGATACCTTGCGCTCTGTTTGACTGATTGTTACGCCTTGATGGCTTACTGTGATTGGAATGCTCCATTCACTGGAGGGTCATCAAGGAGGCAGTCGTGGATTCACCGAATGCTGCTGCTCGGATCGGTGCGGAGTTTCTCGGGACGTTCTGGCTCGTCTTTGCCGGCTGCGGTGCCGCGGTGCTGTCCGGGGTGGTGCTCACCCCGGACAAGGTCCCGGTCGGAATCGGTTATCTCGGTGTCGCGCTGGCGTTCGGTCTGACCGTGCTGACGATGGCCTTTGCCGTCGGCCACGTTTCCGGCGGGCATTTCAATCCGGCGGTCACGATCGGTCTCGCGGTGGCCAAGCGGATCGAGTGGAAATGGGTGCCGACGTACATCGTCACCCAGGTCGTCGCGGCCAGCGTGGCCGGTGCGATTCTGCTGGCGATTGCCACCGGCAAGGACGGTTTCAGCGCGGTCGACAGCGGATTCGCGAGCAACGGGTACGGTGACCGGTCGCCCGGCGGGTACTCGCTGCTGGCCTGCGCGCTGGTCGAGATCGTACTGACCGCGTTCTTCCTCTACGTGATCCTTGGTGCGACCGACGACCGGGCGCCGAAGGGCTTCGCGCCGATCGCGATCGGGCTCGCGCTGACCCTGATCCACCTGGTCGGCATCCCGGTCACCAACACTTCGGTCAACCCGGCCCGCTCGCTCGGCGTCGCCTGGTTCGCCGGCGGCTCCGCCCTCGGGCAGGTCTGGCTGTTCATCGTGGCGCCGATCGTCGGCGCAGCGATCGCGGGCATCAGTTACGCCGCGATCACCGGCGCGCATGGCGCCGAGGCCGAGGTGGACGAGGGGGTTGCCAACAATCCGTAGGGGGCCCGTCACTTCGTGTAGCGGGCGATCAGGGTGTCCATCGCCTCGTCCACGGCCCGGTCGATGTGCTGCCGGGACGCGTCCTCGTCGTGCCAGGCGACGATTTCCCGGGCGCCCACCTCGAAGGGGATCGTGGCGACGAAGTCCGGGACCACCTGGCGCAGTTTGGTGTTGTCGAAGACCGCCGAATGGGTCTTGTCACCGAGCAGGGCGGCGCCCCAGCTGGGATGTTCCGCGGCGATGGCGTCGGACGGGACGTGGACGAGCTGCGCGGACGTGCCGGCAGCGGCGGCGAGCGTGTGCGCGATCTGGTCCCAGGTCAGGACGTCGTCGGAGGTGATCTGGAAGACGTCTCCGAGGGTGCGGGGATGGCCGAGCAGCGGCACCAGTCCGCGGGCGAAGTCGCGGTGGTGCGTGAGGGTCCACAACGAACTCCCGTCGCCGTGTACGACGACGGGCCGGCCGCGGCGCATCCGGTCGACGATCGTCCAGCCGCCGTCGAACGGGACGAGCGTACGGTCGTACGTGTGCGAGGGCCGGACGATCGTGGCCGGGAAGCCCTCGTCGCGGTAGCGGGCGGTCAGCAGGTCCTCGCACGCGATCTTGTCGCGGGAGTACTGCCAGTACGGATTCCGCAGCGGAGTCGACTCGGTGATCGGCAGCCGCGCCGGTGGCGTCTGGTATGCCGAGGCGGAGCTGATGAACACGTACTGGCCGACGTGTCCACGCAGTGCGTCGGTGCGGGCCCGCACCTGGTCCGGCGTGAACGCCAGCCAGTCGACCACGACGTCGTACTCCGCCCGGGCGATGTCGGCGAGGGCCGCCGGATCGTTGACGTCGGCGGTGAGCTGCCGCACCTGCGGCGGGAGTGGGCGGACCGAGGTCTTCCCGCGGTTGACGACGGTGAGGTCGAGTCCTGATTCGACCGCCCGCCACGAACAGGCCGAGCTGATGATGCCGGTTCCGCCGAGGAAGAGAACACGCAGAGCAGTCATCCGGATTTGCCCTTCCAGATCGCACGATGGTTGTCCCAAAACTACCGGGTTCGTCATGCGGTCATTTGGGTGTTGCCTGTCGTACGCCGGCGGGTGTTTGTTTCTTACCTATGACTGACGTTGCCATGAATGCCATCACCCGGCGGGGCCTGCTGACCGCGGCCGGCGCCGGGACGATCGTCGCACTGTCGCCGATCAGCTTCGCCGCCGCCGCGACCGGCTCCAGCACCCAGGTGGTCGACGGGCACATCGCGCCAGGGCCGACGGACTTCGTGTACCTGCCGGTCAACATTCCCCGGGGTGTGCAGCAGATCTCGGTCTCCTACAGCTACTCCAAGCCCGCGGTCCCGTCCGGTACGCCGGGCAACTCCTGCGACATCGGGATCTTCGACGCCCGCGGCTTCGACTTCGACGGGTCCGGTTTCCGCGGCTGGTCGGGCGGATTCCGTACGTCGTTCAGCATCAGCCGCACCGAGGCGACCGCTGGGTACCTGCCCGGTGACGTGATGCCCGGTACGTGGCACGTCGTACTCGGCCCGTACCAGGTCGCCCCGCAGGGCCTTGACTACCACGTCGAGGTCACGCTCACGTACGGCGATCCCGGCCCGCGCTACGTACCGTCGTACCCGCCGGCGAAGGCGAAGGGCCGCGGGCGGGACTGGTACCGCGGCGACTGCCACCTGCACACCGTGTACTCCGATGGACGTAACCAGCCCGCGGATGTCGCCGCCGGTGCTCGCGCGGCCGGCCTGGACTTCATGGTGTCGACAGACCACAACACCAGCGCGTCGCACGGCGCGTGGGGTCCGTTGGCCGGCGACGACCTGCTGATCGTCACCGGCGAAGAGGTGACCACGCGCAACGGTCACTGGCTCGCGCTCGGTACGAAGCCGGGTGAGTGGATCGACTGGCGGTTCCGCGCCCGCGACGGGGTCTTCGACCGGATCCAGAGGCAGGTCCACCGCGCCGGCGGGCTGTGCGTGTCGGCGCACCTGTACTGCCCGTGGATCGGCAGCGAGTGGAAGTTCGGGTTCGAAGGACTCGACGCGACCGAGGTGTGGACCGGCCCGTGGGGCTGGGACGACGACGCGGCCGTGTCCACGTGGGCGAACCTGTTGAGTGCCGCCGTACGCGAGAAGAAGCCGTGGCTGCCCGCGATGGGTAACAGCGACGCGCACAACCCGACGAACGTCATCGGTCTGCCGCACAACGTCGTACTCGCCGACGACCTCAGCCGGGACGCGGTGCTCGCGGGTATCCGTGCCGGCAAGAGCTGGATCGCCGAGTCGTCCCACGTGGACCTCGAGTTCACCGCGACGTCCGCGCTCGGACGGAAGGCCGGCATCGGCGAGCGGCTGACGGCCGGGTCGACCGAGCAGGTGACGGTCGGTGTGCGGGTCAGCGGCGTACCGAACGGCACCGTACGGATCCTGACCGACGAGGGTCAGATGCTGCAGAGCAGCCTCGACGCGAGTGGCGCCGGAACGGTGGCCTGGCAGACGACTCCGCAGGCGGCGGCGTTCGTACGGGCCGAGGTCCGGCACCCGCTCGCGGACGGGAGCGCCGGGCACACCTCGATGGACCCGGGGCTCACGTTCGGTCCGATGGCGGCGCTGACGAACCCGATCTTCCTCGGCCGCTCCTGACCCGGACCCGGTTCAGGCCCCGGCGAGTTCGGCCACGATCGCGTCGATGTTCTTCATCAGCGACAGGTGGCCCTCGCCGGGGACCAGGTGCGTGGTTGCGCCTGTGACGTGCTCGCCGAGCCAGCGGCCGTGGTCGCGCGGGACCATCCGGTCCTGGTCGCCCTGCCAGATCGAGACCGGGACCTGGATGCTCGCCAGGTCGACGCCCCAGCCCGCGATGAACGCGAGGTCGTCGTCGCGCCAGCCGTCGTACCCGTGCGACACCGACGCCCGGCAGGACTCGGCCAGGTAGTCGGCGAGCCCGTCCCGCAGCGCCTGCTGGTCGACCGCCGACAGCAGGTCGCCGAACGCGGCGATCACGTCGGCCGGCTGGACGTTCTTCAGGTCCGCGCCCATCTCGGCGAGGAAGGCGTCGAGCGCCTCGACGCTGGTCGCGGCCGCGCCGAACTCGGCAACGTTCTCCGCACCCATCCCGGCCAGCCAGTCCAGCCCGTCGGCGTCGTACGGCGCGACGCCCGCGACGATCGCGGCCGCTCGGCACCGCTCGGGCAGCAGCGCCGCGCAGGCCAGCGCGTGTGGCCCGCCACCCGACCAGCCGATCGTCACGAACCCGTCCGCGTTGATTGCGTCGAGCAACAGACTCACGTCACCCGCGACGTCCGCGACGGTGCGCCCCGGCTGCGGAGTGCTGGTCCGGTATCCGGGCCGGCTGTGCGTCACGAACCGCAGGCCGTACTTCGCCGCCGCCTCAACGAGCGGCTCCAGCACCATGCCGACACCGGGCGTCCCGTGATGCAGCACCAACGGCGTACCACCCGCCGGCCCCGCGACGACGTACTCCAGAACCCGCCCGCCACCTACCTCGAGTGTCTCCACCCTCCTGAGCTTAGGCGACCGTGATGACGGATCGGCCGCGTTCGGTGAAGGCTGCGGGCGCGTCCGCGAGCGGGCGCACCGTGGTGACGAGCGGGACCAGGCGGCCGTCGCGGAGGCGGGTCGCCAGTTCGGTGAGCTGTGCACGGTCGGGTTCGACGACGAAGAAGATCGCCCGGCCGTCGCTCGGCTGGACGGTCGGCGGTTCGGCGACGGTGACCAGGGTGCCACCGGGGCGCAGCACCGCGACGGAGCGGTTGAGGACCTCGCCGCCGATCACGTCGAACACCACGTCGACCGGACCGGCGTCCTCGAGCCGGTCGTTGTCCAGGTCGACGAAGTCCTGCGCGCCCTGGGAGGCGGCCAGGTCCCGGTCGGTCTTCCGGCCGGTGGCGATGACGTGCGCCCCGGCTTCGTGGGCCAGTTGGACGGCGACCGAGCCGACCGAGCCGCCCGCGCCGTGGACGAGGACGGTCTGGCCCGCTTGCAGTCGCCCGTGGTCGAACAACGCCTGCCACGCGGTCAGCCCCGGCATCACGACGGCGGCCGCGGCGACGTGGTCGATCTCGGCGTGCAGCGGAGCGAGGTTGCGGGCCTCGACCGCGGCGTACTCGGCGAGCGAACCGTTCCGCGCCCAGTCGGTCAGCCCGAACACCCGCTGTCCGATCGTGAGGCCGGTGGTGCCGTACCCGAGCTCGACGACCACCCCCGACACCTCGTGCCCGAGGACGCTGGGGGTCCGGTCCCGCCCGGCCCGGTCGGTCCAGGTCGAGGGCCACTCCGGCTCGCTCTTCAGAAAGCCGGCGGCATGAACCTGCACGACAACGTCGTTCTCGGCCGCCTGCGGGTGCGGCAGCTCGGCCAGCGAGATCCCGCCGGCCCCGGCTTCACGGTCCTTCACCACGACGGCACGCATCAGTTTCGAGTCCATACTTCGACCGTACGGCCACTCGCGGCCCGATCGGTGGGCCAATCGGGGCTGCCGTTCATGGGCCACACCCTGGCCGGGCTTCCGCGGTGGCTAGCGAAAGGCGGTCAGGTACAGCATGTCGCCCATTTGCATGGTGTCGTCCACCAACGGCGGAAGGTTGTTCGTGGCAAGCAGGTCCCGGATCGTTGCTGTGTCGAGCGTCCAGCCGCGGGCAGCCAGGTAAGGCGCTGCCTCGTTGCGTTGGCCGAAGTAGCGGAGGTTCGTCATGTTGTCGGTGCCGAGCCGTTCGGACAGCTGCTGCAGGTGTTCCTTGGCCTTGGTCTCGTCGCCCGGCTGCGGGTTCGGCCGGCTTTCGGTGGCCAGCCGGCTGCCCGGTGCGCTGAGCGACGTGATCGTGTCCAGCAACCGATCCTGCGCGTCCGGCGGCAGATAACCGAGCAGGCCTTCGGCGCTCCACGCGATCGGTTGGGCCGGATCGAGTCCGGCGGCGCGCAACGCCTGCGGCCAATCGTCCCGCAAGTCACCTGGCACCACTCGGTGGTCCGCGGTCGGTTCGGCGCCCAACCCGGCCAAGGTGCGTGTCTTGAAGTCGACCACGTCCGGTTTGTCGAGCTCGTACACGACAGTCCCGGCCGGCCAAGCCAGCCGATACGCACGCGAGTCCAGCCCGGACGCCAGGATCACCGCCTGCCTGATGCCCGATCCGGTCGCTCGGAGGAAGAACTCGTCGTAGTACTTCGTCCGGATCTTCGCGATGTCGATCCACACCTGCTGGACGAATTCGCCCGGCGGTTCGGCACCGGTTGCCAGGCGCGTGAACAAGTCCACGCCGACCGCCTGCACCAGCGGTGCGGCAAAGGGATCGTCGATCAACCGCCGGTCGGTCCGGGTCGCGATCGCGCGTGCGGTCGCGGCCATCGTCGCCGTCGAACCGACGCTCGAGGACAGGTCCCACGAGTCGCCGTCGTACCTGGTCGAAGTCATGCTCCGCAGCCTAGAAGCCGCCGCCGACAATTCGCGGAACGACCTGTTCACGGGGATGCCGGAGCGGGTTCACAATGGGTTATTCGAGGCCTAGGGGGGCTGTCATGGCGGTAGTTCGGAACGTTGCTGTGGTGAGTGAGTCCAAGTCGGTGAAGGTTGCCGACCTCGTGGCGCCGGTGGCGGCGATGCAGATCCAGATCACCCGGGACTTCGCGCCGGTCTGGCGGCGCCCGGCGACGATCGCGGTGTTCGACAAGCTGACGAGCGTACCGGTCGACCACTGGCCGGTGATCGTCCGCGACGACATCCCGTACCAGGCCCAGGGCATCCACCTGGACCGGGACGGATCGCCGTTCGCGCTGGTGCTCTACAGCCCGGACTGGTCGCTGACGACCAGCCACGAAGTCCTCGAGATGCTCGGCGATCCACTCGGTACCCGGACGAAGACCGCGCCGTCGATCAAGGCGGGACAGGGTCAGGTGAAGTACCTGGTGGAGGTCTGCGACCCGTCCGAGGCGAGCGATTTCGCCTACGAGATCAACGGTTCGACGATGTCGGACTTCTACCTGCCGTCGTTCTTCGACGCGGAGAAGGTGGACGGGCGGCAGTACAGCTTCACGAACTCGATCAAGTCGCCGCGTTCGATCCTCAAGGGCGGGTACATCTCCTGGCAGGTCCCGTCGACGCGCGAGTGGTGGCAGCAGACCTGGTTCGGTACGAAGAAGTTCCGCAGTCTCGGCGTCCTCGGCCGCGGTACGAACCCACGCCGCGGAACCGACGGCCAGACGGACGTACCAGCGTCCTTCATGCAGGGCGCGCCGTCCACCGCGCGGGCAGTGGCCGCCGCGAACGGCACCGCGCCGAAGGAGCGAGCGGACTTCCTGCGCGCCGAAGTACGCCGCATCGTCGCCGCGGCCACGCCATGAGCGACAAGCACGACGAGGAGGAACGCCGCGCCCGGGCGGCCCGGATCCACGAACAGATTGAGGAACTGGTGGAGGGCCGCGAGCCCACCACCCCGGCCGAAGCCGCGGATCGCGCCGCCACCGAGGAAGCCCGCAAGGCGGCCGAGGAGGACGAGGAACAAGACGAGGAACAGGACGAGGAGGACTGAGCTATCGGACGATCTGTGGCGGTCGGCCGTCCGTCCAGGCTGCTGCCCACTTGTCCGCGAACGTGAGGTCGGGGATCGCGCCGGCCAGGTGGACCTGCGCGAGTGGTTGTTGAGCGCGCGGCGCTTCGCGGAGGTCTGCGACGACTTCGGCGAAGCGCCGACCCGCAGGTTTGACCTGGTTTTCGACATCGAGCAGCCCGAGCCCGTACTCGAGTGGCGCGAAGCCGCCGTACTCCGGCCGGATGTCGTGGGACGCCCACCAGGTGACGGCAGCGACGCCCGGCACCGCGAGCGAGTTACGGAGCAGCCGCTCGGTCGCGTGCTCGACGCTGACGTTCGTGACCCACTCCGGCGCGACCCCGATCTCCTGGATCCAAAGGGGCTTCGGCGCCGTTTGATGTGCGGCGGCGACCTGGGCGAGGTAGGCGCCGATCGACCAGGCAAGGTCGTTCTCCTCGCCGAAGTGGCCGAGGAACCCACTGAAGTACGGCCACGCGTGGACGGTCGTGATGTCAGGCTCGTTCGCGAGCAGCGCAGGAGTGAAGCCGGTCTGCGTGGTGGTCCACGGCTGATGGTCCGCACCGAGGACGACAGGCAGACCGGGTGCGGCGTTGTGCGCGGCATCGATCAGCGTGCGCGCCCAGCTGTCCAGGTCCTCGGTTGTCACCGCTGACGGTTCAAAACCGACCAGCATGTTGGGCTCGTTGCCGAGGTCGATGCCGGCGCCGGCCGGATGACTCGCGACCAGTTCCGCGACCGAGCTGATCAACGTCCTGGCCGCAGTCAGGGCCAGCGCGTCGGTGAAGAGGTTCGCCTTCGGAATCCACGGCGGCCGGAACACCCACCCGGACAGGAACCCGTTGAGTACGGTCACCCAGACCTCGAGACCGACGTCGTGCGCACGGTCCAGCAGCAGGGTAAGCCGCTTCAGTGCGGTCGCCGACACCGTGGTCGGCGTCGGCTGGAACACAGGCCACAAGCACTGGATGCGTACGTGATCACAGCCGAGCTCGGCGATCGCCGCGAGATCGTCCGCGATCGATTGCTCGTCGAAGTCCAGCCACGCGTTCCACCACTGCTGGCGCGGCACGTAGTTGACGCCGAAGGCGGTGTCAGGCATGAGCGGGTGCCTCCTGCTTCCAACCGATGACCTGACCCCGCTCCACGAGCCGCGTCTGCAGGGTGGGCATATCGAGCTCCTGTACGTCGGTCCGTGCGCGCAGGGACTGTACCGCGGCGACGGCGGCGGACTCGGCCAGTACACAGAACACCGGCTCCATCCGCGTCGCCGCGTACCCGATGTGGGTCGCGGAGAGGCAGACCGGTACGAGCAGGTTGCCGCAGTCTGCCTGCCGCGGCGTGATGGCCCGGTACGGGACCGGGTACGGGCGGCCGGTACCGAGATGGCCGCCGATGAACATGTCGCCTTCGGTCGCCACGCCGAGCTGTCCGGTCGCGGCGTCGCGCCGCGGGATCCGTCGTACCGGATAGACGTCGACCCCGAAGAGAGCGAGCCCGACGCTGTCGTCCGGCTCGGTCAGGTTGGCGATGTCCGCCTGGGTGAGGGTGTACGGCCCGTCGAGGCGGCGCGACACCCGGACGTACAGCTGCGGCGGCCAGCCGTCGGTCTCGGGGAAGACGCTCGCGTCCATGCCGTACGCCGCGACCTCCGCGCGGAACCCGGCCGGTACGTCGGGATCCGTCGACAGGAAGTGGTGCAGCCCGCGAAGGTAGTCGATGTGCCCGCGCCATACCTGCGAGCGCGTGTCCCAGTCGCCGTCCTGGTACGCGCGGCTGACCCCGAGCGGGGCGTTCGTGACGAGCGAGGATCGCTGGTAGTTGTACTCACCGGAGTTGATCCACCCGGGGAAGATCCCGCGCAACGCTTCCAGGTCGTCGCCGAGCTGCCCGACGTACCGCCGTACCAGCTCGTAGTCGCTCGGCGAGTAGCCGTCGGGCGGAGTGATCTCCCTGCGCGTGGCCGGGTCCGTCGTGAGGTAGAAGCGGAAGTTGTACGCCTGCGCGTAGTCGTCCGCGGCGCCGAGCGGGCGGCCGTGGTCCGCGTCGAGCAGGGGGAGCAGCCGGCCGTCGGCGTACGGGTCGATCGGCGTCCAGTTGGTGACCGGCTGAACCCCGGCGTACTCCTCGCCGAACTCCTCCCGGGACTCGCGGCCGGTACGGTACGGCACGCCCGCGAGCGCCATCAGGTCGCCCTCGTACGACGCGTCGATGAACACGGCGGCCCTGACGTCGAGGTCCGGGACCGACTCAGCCGACGGCAGCGGAACGCCCCACGGATCGGGCGTCGACGTCTCGAGCTGGATCGCGGTGATGCGGTTGCCCTCGCGGGTGACCGCGCGGACCCGGTGCTCGAAGTACACCTTGATCCCCGCGTCGGTGATCCACGCGCGGAAGGCCCGCTGCACGTCGTACGGATGGTCGCCGAAGCCGAACACCACGTCGTTCGTCAGCCCACCGACCGCCGCCGGGATCGGACAGTCCTGCCGCGGTTTGATGCCCGCGCCGAGCATCCCGCCGAGCCAGCGGCCCGGCTCGATCAGTACGACGGACGCGCCCTCCTGATGCGCGGTGATCGCCGCGACACAGCCCGCGGCGGTGCCGCCGTACACGCAGACATCGACCATGGCATGCACTCTGCCGTTCGCGCGCCTCTCATGACATAGCCGTTTTGAGCATCTGCATGTACTTTCTTGCCATGCTGACGCTGGACGGGTACCTGCTGGCGCCGCGCCGCGAGCAGTTCACCCTCGCCGTCGACACGTACGAGACGTGGAGCCTGCTGCTGCCGAGGAGCGGCTCGTTCGCGTTCGAAGTGACCGGCGTGCAGCCCGGATCCGCGAGGTTCGGCGACCTCGTGATCTGTCCGCCCGGCGGGTCCCTGCACCGCCGGATGCAGAGCCCGGCGGCCATCTTCCACGCCCGCTTCAGTACCTCGCTGCAGCCGCCGGCCGGCCGTACCCGGCTCCACGACCTCGACCGTCTCCGCGCCGACCTGACGATGCTCGAGGACGACTTCACCGACCTGATCGCGGCCCATGTGGTCACCGACCTCGTCCTGATGGCACTGCGCGCTCATCGCGAGCAGCCCGGCGACAAGTTGGTGCAGCAGGCAACGACCTACCTGCACGATCACTTCACCGCACCGGACCTCTCACTGGCGGGCCTGGCGGACCAGTTGGGCATCAGTCCTGCCCAGCTGTCCCGCCGCTTCAAATCCGCCCACACCGTCACACCGGTGCAGTACCTCCGCGGGATCCGCCTGCAGAAGGCCCGCCAACTCCTTGCCGAGACCAACGAAACCCTGCAGACCATCGCCGAACAGTCCGGGTACCGAAGCGCCTTCTACCTCAGCCGCGTCTTCACCAACCACACAGGCCGCTCGCCGTCCGACTACCGCCGCGCCAGCCGGGTCTGACGGAACCGGACGAGGACCGAGACCAGGAACAGCGCCGAGAACCCGATCAGCATCGGCCAGGCGAGTGGCTTCGATCCGTCGAGCTGATCGTGACCCCGGAGCGCGGCGACCAGGATCGCGCCGACCATGACGATCTCCACCTCCAGCATCCGGTTCAGCGTCGACCAGCGGGCGTCACGCCAGAAGCCGAGGCCGGCGCCGCCCAGACAGGAGACGGCGGCCAGAGTCCGGCAGGACAACGGCGTGAGCATCCACGGCCACAGCGGCAGGAAGGTGGCCGGTGCCAGGTACATAGCGGCACCTTGAAGCACTGCGAGTACGCCGAGGGCCGTGATCGCGGCACGCGCCGCCACGGGCAGAAGGTCGTCAGGAGGGGCGGCGTACCGGCGGTTGGCCAGCCACGCGCCGAGGACGAGGAACGGGGCGGCGAAGTACAACGCCGACCAGATCCAGAAGGCCGGGTTGCCGTGGCTGAACTTGTTCCAGTGCAGCACCGTCGCGACGCCGAGGAGCGTGGCGAAGGTTGTCACGGACAACAAGCCGGGGGAGAGCACATGCCAGCGGCGTTCGAGTGCGGCGCGGAGGAAGAAGTAGGCGCCGCCGAGGTACGCCGATGCGAGGACCATCGAGGTCATGCTCGGGCGCAGCGGCCACGCCCACAGGTGCTTGGTGTGCTCGGGGAAGAAGTACAGGATCACGAAGCCCGCGACGAGGAACGGCACGATGCACAGGGACAGGGCCCGCGTGTACCGCAGGACGTGATCGTCGCGAGTCAGCGTGAGTTGTTCAGGCATGATCGTTCCCCCTGAGGTCAGCCTGCGCCCGCGACCCCGGGTGGGCAAGTGGTCAGGTGCCATTGTCCTCGGGGTGGTACGCGCAGGCGTCGTTCAGGTTCTGCGTCGCGACATGCTTTTTCGACGTCGTTGCGGCGGTGGTCCGGTGTGGTTTCGGGGCGAGGGCGTTCTGGATGATGGCGCGCATCGCCGCGTAGTTCGGATCGCGGCCGGTCGGGAAGTTCTTGTCCTTGTCCAGGTCGATGTCGGAGACGCCGGCCTGCTTGACCTTCAGCCCGAGCTGGATGAGAGCCGG
The DNA here is from genome assembly GCF_042873835.1 of Kribbella sp. NPDC004536. NCBI lineage: Bacteria > Bacillati > Actinomycetota > Actinomycetes > Propionibacteriales > Kribbellaceae > Kribbella > Kribbella sp. NPDC004536. The sequence goes on from NZ_JBIALY010000002.1 coordinate 851,867, forward strand.
CAACAGTTCCTGGGGAATATCAGTGCGCAGCATCTGCCGGCTGGCGGCAGCGATCTGCTGGTACTTCGTGACCAGCGTCGCGGAGGAGACACTGTTGACCAAGGCATGGATCGTGCAGCGCTGCCGTTCCTGGCGGGACGGGTCGCTCAGCCCGTACCGGCCGCGGGCGAACCACAGCGCGTGGAAGCCGTCGAGGTGCTGGTTCGGCCCGGGTTCGATGTAGCCGGACGGCTTCTTCGGCGCGTTCGCGCCGGGACCGATGCCGTACTCGCCGCCGATCGGCACCCGGTAGTTGACGTTCACCGTGATCCCGCCGACCGCGTCGACGATCTGCTGGAAGCCGGCCAGGTTCACCTGGAGGTAGTAGTCGATCTTCAGGCCGAGCGCCGCGCTCGCGGCCAGCTTCACGGCGTCCGCGCCCTCGTTGTCGGTCGGGCCGAGGATGCCGGGGTACTTCTTCGGGATCGTGTCGTACATAGCGTCGAGGTAGTACTGCGGTTGCTCGCCGCTGCCGAGGCTGGGATCCCAGAACCCGTCCGGGTACACCTTGTGCAGCGGAGAGTTCGCCGGGAACGGCATCCGCATCCAGTTCCGGCTCAGCGAGATCAGCTTGGTGTTGCCGGTCTTCGTGTCGATCGACGCGACCATCACGGTGTCGGTTCGGGTACCGGTACGGCCCGCGCCGTCGTCGGCGCCGAGCAGCAGGATGTTCAGCCGCGGCGTGTTCGCCCACGGATCCTTCGCGTCGACCGCCGGACGGGTCGCGGATTTCGAATTGCCCTCGGACTGGAACACGCTGCCGACCAGGTTCCGCTGCGCCATCACGGTCTGCGCCGCGATGGTCGAGGGTACGGCGATGCCGAAACACACCAGGCCGACGACCAGCGCGCCCGCCAACCGGCCGAGCGTCGTGGGGGTGAGCGGCCGGAGCAACCGGTGGGAGACGACAACGACCCAGATCCAGGCCACGGCGAGGAGCAGGACGAGCCCTGTTGCTATCAGCAAGCGGTTCGGGTCGACCGCTAGTTGCAGTACGGCGTCACGCTGCGCGAGGCCGAGGTATGCGGCCGCGCCGACGAGCGCCGCGGTCACCATCAGCACGATCGTTCCGGCCCGGCGCCGCCCGCTGAGGACGAGCCCGAGGCCTGGGAGGAGTGCACTCAGCACGGTCAGCAGGATCGCCTGCGAACTGTTCTTGGCCCGGAACGTACGGCGATGTGCTCCCACGTGAGGTCGACGCCGGGATCGTTCGGACGGTTGACACTTCGGGTGCCTGACTACGCTCGGACCATGGCCGACCACAGAACGACTTCGAAGCTCCCGATCGTGATCGGCGCGGTGGTGTTCCTCTGGGCGTTGGCCGACGTCGTTCTCGACGGACCGTTACGGCACTGGGACCGTACGGCACTGATGGGCGCTCAGCCGCCGGCCCATCAGCCGCTCGGCTGGCGACTCGTGTCCGACATCGGCGGCCCCTGGGTGCTCACGGTTGCGCTGGTCGGCGCCGCGATCGTCCACCTGTTGCGCCGCCGCACTGTCCAGCCGCTGATCCGGGCCGCCGTGTGCTTGGTTGCCTTGGAGGCCACGATCTGGTTGGCGAAGGCAACCATCGGGCGATCGGCCCCGCGCTCGCAGGTCGACGAACTCGCCGCGCACGGGATGTCGTTCCCGTCCGGCCACACGGCCGGCAGCTTCGCGCTGCTGACCATCGCCGCGGCCCTCGTCGTCCCTTCCGGCACCCGGCTCGCCACGTTCACCGCGTGGTTCATCCCGGTGATCTCCGCGGTCGTGGGAGTCTCGACCGTCGTCCTGCACTTCCACTGGCCGACCGACGTCATGGCCGGCTGGGGGCTCGGTCTGGTCGCCGCCACCCTCATCCGTAGTTCAGTTGCCCAGCCAGACGTACTCGTGCTCCGGACGGCCCGTTGAACCGTAGCGGAGACTCAGCGTCGCGCGGCCGTCGTCGGTGAGCGCGGCCTGCTCGATATGCGCACCGAATCCGGCACCAAGTCGGCTCTCGGCGGTCTGTATCCGGCCAGCTCGCTCTACATGAGCTGCGACTACGTGTCCGCCCACAAGGCCGTCGTACAAAAGCTGGCCGATGCTTTCGTGCGGAGTACGCCGGCAGCGACAAGACCCTCTACACCAAGTCGATCAACGACTCCAAGGGAATGTTCACCGCCGACGGCAAGATCGACGCGGACGGCGCCAAGAACGCACTCACCGTCCTGGGCTCGTTCTCGCCGTCGGTGAAGCCCAAGAAGGACACGATCGACATCACCAAGACCTACACCACCGAATTCGTGTCGGCTGCCAGGAAGTAGTCGACCCAGCCTGATGCCTCGTAACCTGGACAAGGACGACAACCAGGAGAAGAGGACGGATTGATGCTCGATCCCGTTGTTGGCAAGGGTCCGTTGACCGAGACTGATCGCTTCATCTTCGAGTCGTGGGGATACTTCCTGATTCCCGCCGTGCTGACGAAGGACGAGGCCGCCGAGGCGTACGAGGTGTCTCGGCGGCTGCACGAGAGCCGTGAGCGCGCCTTCGGGCAGATCGGGCGGACGTACGAGAGCGAACCGGTGCTCGAGCGGCTGATCGATCATCCTGATGTGCTGCCGAAGGTGCAGGGGCTGCTCGGGGACCGGTTCGTGTTGCAGGCCGGGTGGAACACGATGCAGCCGGCCCACGCGGGGAACGGCGGCTGGCATCAGGACGGGTCGTCCGCGTTCGACTTCAGGGACCTGGGATATCCGGTTCCGCTGCTCCAGCTTCGCGTGTCGTACCTGCTCACCGACCAGACCGTGCCGGGTACGGGCAACATGGAGCTGATTCCCGGCAGCCACCGTTCGAGGGTCGGGCTGCCCGACACGATCCGCGAGAACAACGACGACATCGCGATCGGCCACGTCGTGTGCGCCGAGGCCGGGGCCGCGCTGGTGTTCCACAACGGCGTCTGGCACCGCACCTTCCGCCACGACGGCGACTACGACCGCTTCACCACGCACTACGTCTACAGCCCACCGTGGGTCCGCCCTGCCGATCGCTTCAGCAACGACCCGGCGTTCCTCGAACGCACCACGCCCCTGCGGCGCGCCCTGCTCGGCGAGTTCGAGCGCCCCGACGCCCCGTTCGGCGCCAACTACGACCCGCTGCCGATCTGACGGAGCAACAGAGATGGCGACGATCCACCTGCACGCGAACATCAAGGCCACGCCGGAGCAGTTCGTCGCGGGGTTGACGGACTTCGGACCGGGACGGGGTGAGGTGTTCGGGAACAGCGCTGACAAGGACCTGGTCGTACATGAGCAGGGCGTCGACCACGCCGACGTGACCGAGGGATCGCGCGGGGTGTGGGAGCGGCTGACGTACGACTGGTCCGATCCGCGGCACGTCGTACTGACGACCACCGACTCGAATGTCTGGAGCAGCAAGTCGAGTCATGTGTACGACCTGACGCCCCTGGCGGACGGTACGACGGACGTCGACTACACGGCGGTCCGCGACGGTAAGAACCTCGGCGGGCGGATCTTCGCGGTCTTGATCACGACTGTTGGCAAGGGCGTACTCGTGAAGGCTTTCCAGAACTCGGTCCACGCGATCGAGGGCCGCTCCTGACCGCAGGCCCGGCGGTTAGGATGCGGAGCGTGCCCGACGAGCGTTTCGAAGTACAGAGTCGGCCGGAGGAGTTCCGGTACGTCCTGATCGACCACGATGCCGCGGACCAGGTCATCGGCGAGGAGGACTACGTCGACGTCGAATCAGCCGACGGCGTCCAGCGCGTCCTCTTCCACACCGGCGTGAACGAGGAGTACGGCGGTCAAGGCCTGGCCTCCGTACTCGTCCGCGCCGCGGTCGAAGACGTCATCGCCCACGGCTACACCATCGTCCCCGTCTGCCCGTATGTGGCTGCCTGGCTCCCCAAACACCCCGAGTACGCCGACCACGTCCTCAAACCCCATCCGCAACACCTACGCGCGGTCGCCGCCCGCACCAAGTAGAAAGTCGACGACGGCCCGGGCTGTGGCTTCGGGTTGTTGTTCGGCGGGGTAGTGGCCGGCTTGGTCGAGGACGATGCCGGTGACGTTGGTCGCCAGGGTTCGGAGCCCGTCGGCTACGGCGGCGCCGAGGGCGTAGCGGCCGCCGATAGCCAGGACCGGTGTGTGGATCGGGTTGGCCTCGAGTTCGCGTACGTCGGTGATGTCGGCGGCGCGTGAGCGGTAGTAGGCGAGGCCGGCGTTCAAGGCGTCGGCCGTGGTGTAGGCGTCGACGTACGAGCGGATTGTGCCCGCGGCCAGGCCGGCCGGGCCGGCGCTTTGGCGGAGGAAGGTCCCGTAGTAAGCGTCCTCGCGGCCCGGGACGAGTTGTTCGGCCAGCCCTGCGGCACGGTTGAACGGGCCATGCCAGTTCGGGTAGTACTCGGACCCAGGTGCGGGGATGTCCACGTCGATCCCGGGGAGAACCTCCTCCTCGATCACGATCGCGTTCACGGCCTCGGGCATCATCGCGGCCAGTAGGAGCGCAACCGTGCCACCCCAGTCGTGACCGACCAGCGAGAACCGCGTGAGTCCGGCGACTTGATTCCTCAGCCAGCCGGCGAGATCGCTCTTCCTGAAGCTGGTCCCGCTCTCCGCCGCCTTGCCGAGCCCCGGCAGCGTGACCGCAAGAGGATCGAACCCGCCGGCACGCAGAGCCGGCACCAGCTCCCGCCAGTGCCGCTCAGTCACCGGCCACCCATGCACAAGCACAACCGGCCAACCCTTCGACGATGGGTTCACCGTCCCATCATCCCCGGCTCGACGACGGCAGGACGAGCCGTGAATGAACCGAACCCTTGCTGGCTACGTGAAGTGAGATGTAGGCACAGGAAGCGAGGCGTGAGATGGCTACTCAGACGCGGCGTAGGGCGTTGTGGATTGCCGTTGCGGTGGCGATCGTGGTCGTGGTCGTCGTTCTGCTGCTCTTCGCCGGCGGTGGCGGCGGTGGGGGCGGCGGCGGTTACTGATCGCCGGTGGTCGGGTCGGTGAGGAAGCTGCGGGGGTCGCCGGCGGCGCTGGCGGATGATTCGAGCCAGGCGTGCAGGCCTTCGGGGTCGCGGCGTTCGAGTTCGTCGAGGCAGCGTTCGCGAGCGATCACGATCCGGAGCCGGGCGTTGGTAGTCGTCGCGTGGGCCAGCGCCTCGAAGCTGTCGTGCCATTCGCGGCACAGCTCGAGCGTCGGACGGGTTGCCTGCTCAGGATGGTGGGAGGCCCCGGACTTCGCGCGGTACCAGCGCACGGCGGGCGGCGAGGTCAGAGCCAGCGCGACGCACAGCAGCACCACCCCGGGGCCGAGGATCGTACTGAGTCCGAACGCGACGCCGACCACGGCGGCGCCCACCATCGCGTTGCAGACGGCTCGTGTTCTCGAGCCGGACGGTGGCGGGTCGTCGTCGACCCCGTACGCGGTCGCCGCCGTCGCTCCGACCACGAGCACCGCGACGCCGACCACGGCCAGGACCATGCCCGACAGAAGCAGACCCGCCAGAACCACCCCGATGATGCCGACGCCATAGCACGTGCATCGCCACACTGTGCTGTACCGCGTCGTACCACTGTTCTCGTTCGAGGAACTCGTGGGCTGATCCATGCCGACCTCCCGAACGGAACGGCCACCGACGCCACCCGGTACCCGGACCTTCTGGGGGACATGCGCTACTTGGGTGGGGTGCGGCGGGTGCGGATCGTGTCGGTGGTTTCGGTCAGGCGGGCGATCCGGTCGGCGAGGTCCGGGTGGCCGGCGCGGAGACCGGGGCCGGCCGCGGTCAGCGGCTCGACGAGGTCGGAGGCGTCGTCGCCACCCAGGGCGTCCCGGATACCGGCGATGTCGGCGTCGCTGCGGGCCGAGGTCGACGGATCGCCCGACACGGCAGTGACCTGCCCGGCCAGTTCGCGCAGGGCGGCGGCGTTGTCGCGAGCCCAACCGGCCACCGCGCGGTCACCTGCGCGGCGGTCGCGGGCAGCCTGGACCCGGCTTTCGCGGGTGATGCCGGGCTGATCGCCCGCGTGCGGCTTCAACCGGAGATAGCGGCGTTCGGCGGCCTGGCGACTGGCCACGCCGAGGGTCGGTGCGATGTCGGCCCAGGTCGCGCCGCGGTCGCGGGCGGCGTCGATCAGGATCGGTTCCCAATGATCGAAGTACGCGCGGAGCTCGTGCAGGGCGGTCAGCGCAGCCAGGAGCTGAGCCGTGTCGGCCTCCTCCAAGGCACCGGGTGTCTGCAGTAGTTCGTCCATCCGTATCCGTCCCGTCGTCGAAACGGTGACAACTGAGCTTGTCATCGTTTCGATGACATGCTAGAACAGAACTGCGTGTTGACACCACCCGTCACGTCGATGATCAGGAGGTGCAGACAGATGTTGATGCGCACAGACCCGTTCCGGGAGTTCGACCGCCTGACGCAGCAGTTCTTGAGTACTGCAGGGAGTCAGGGGACCTGGTCGAAGCCGAATCCGATGCCGCTGGACGCGTATCGGTCGGGCGACGAGTACGTGATCGCCTTCGATCTCCCCGGTGTCGCGCCGGACGCGATCGAGCTCGACGTCGAGCGCAACGTGCTGACGGTCAAGGCCGAGCGGCGCCCACCGGAGGTCCCCGAGAACGTCGAGATGCAGGTCGCGGAGCGGCCACTGGGGGTGTTCTCCCGCCAGTTGTTCTTGGGGGAGACGCTCGACACCGACAGGATCGAGGCGCACTACGACGCCGGCGTCCTGACGCTGCGGATCCCGATCGCGGAGCAGGCCAAGCCGCGACGGATCGCGGTGACCGGCTCCGGACGGCATCAGCAGCTCGACGCCTGACCGCAGCCGGGTAACCACAGACGCGACGTGGCGGCCCGCGGCACTACGTGGGTGTTTCGCACGCTGATGCGGCAGCCCCCGGGGTTCACGTCCCGCTGGCGAGGCCGTCACGTCGCCCGGCCCAACGATGCCTGGCCAGTCAACAGGTGATGCGCGTGAGTGGTTGGGATCCGGCCGGCCCAGGGAGCTGCTGCTTCGAGTTGGGAAGCGAGCCGGAGCAGGGTTGCCTCGTCGCCGTACCGGCCGAGGAAATGTACGCCGATGGGGACGCCGGCGGCGTTGTGCCACAGCGGCACCGACATCGCCGGGTTCCCGGTGAGGTTGGCGACGATGCCCGCGTACCGGACGGCCGGGCCGCTGACCTCGACCGACCGCCACGGTTGGTCCGGAGTCGAGTAGATCGTGCCGATGGGCAGCGGCGGCGTGGACATCGTGGGAGTGAGGAACGTGTCGACGGTGCCGAGGAATCGGGCGATCCGCCGGCTGAACCGCTGGAGCTCCTCGACCGAGACCAGCCAGTCGGCAGCGGTGACTTGCCGGCCGCGCTCCCAGAGCGCACGGGTGAGCGGCTCGATCTCGTCAGGGCCGGGTTCGCGACCCACCCGGCGGATCCAGTACTGGAGGATCCAGGCTGTCGTCCCGTCCAGCATCGTGCCGATCGCCGCGTGTACCTCCGGGGTGAACTCCGGCCAGCTGACCTCCGTGACGTCGTGGCCGAGTGACTCGCACAGCCGGGCGGCGTGCTCGACGGCGGCAACGCAGTCCGGGTGTCCGAGGTCGCCGGACGGGGTGCGAGCGGTGAATCCGATCCGCAGCCGCCCCGGCTCGCGTCCGACCTCGTCGAGGAACGGCCGGTCCGGCGCCGGTGCGCAGTACGGATCGCCGGGGGCGGGCCCGGAGGTGGCATCGAGCAGGGCCGCGCTGTCCCGTACGGACCGGGTGAGCGCGTGCTCGACCGCGGCGCCGGCCGCGACGTCGCCGTACTCCGGTCCGAGCGGGTTGCGCGCCCGGGTCGGCTTCAACGCGAACAGGCCGCACGCGGACGCCGGGTAGCGCAGCGAACCGCCGAGATCGTTGCCGTGGGCAAAGGGAACCAGGCCGGCGGCAACCGCCGCGGCGGATCCGCCGCTGGAGCCGCTGGTGGACAGACCGGTGTCCCACGGGTTGCGGGTCGGGCCGAACAGGACGGGTTCGCAGGCGGGCGCCATGCCGAACTCCGGGGTGTTGGTCTTCCCGACGATCACGAGCCCGGCCCGGCGGAGCCGGACGACGAGCTCGGAGTCGTACGTCGAGACGTTGCCGGCGAGGAACCGCGAGCCCTCGGTGAACCGTACGCCGCGCAACTCGCAGGCGAGGTCCTTCAGCAGGTACGGCACGCCGGCGAACGGACCCGACGGACCGGCTTTCGCGGCGTCGAGCGCCTGCTCGAACATCGGGGTGACCACGGCGTTCAGCACCGGGTCGAGCGCTTCGATGCGGGAGATCGCAGCCTCGGCCAGCTCCACCGCGGTGACTTCACCGCGGTGGACCAGACCGGCCTGGTCGGTGGCGTCCAGCAGCGACAGGTCGGCTGTCATGCCCGGGCCTCCAGGACGATGTTGAACGGCGCCGCGTCCTGCGCGACCCGGCGGATGTGCTGGAACCCGGCCGCGGTCAGCACCTCACGCAGCTTGGCTTCGCCCGCCATCGTCCCCAGCGCGGCGGCACCCGGCTGAGCGAGTGACGACGGCGTACAGACCAGCGTCGAGATCGCGTAGCCGATCCGGGCGTACGGGTTGGCGAAGTCGTCCTCCAGCCGGTCCGCGGCGAGCGGCTCGATCACCATCAAGGTGCCACCGGGCGCGAGCGCCGTACGGGCTTGAGCCGCGGCGGCCACCGGGTCGCCGAGGTCGTGCAGCGAGTCGGTGAACGTGATCAGCTCGTAGCCCTCGCCCGGGAACGCGGACGCGTCCGCCACCTCGAAGCTGACCCGGTCGGCGACGCCGGCCTCGCTCGCTGCCTTGCGGGCCGCGGCCACCAGTGCGTCGCCGTGGTCGAAGCCGACGAACGACGCCGCCGGGAATCCTTCGGCCATCACGATCGTCGAGACGCCCTGGCCACAACCGACGTCGGCAACCCGTCCGCCGGACAGTAGCCGGTCCGCGACACCGTCGAGTGCGGCGATCCAGCCCTCGACCAGGGCGGTCCGATAGGTGGGCCGGGTGAAGCGTGACTGCGCGTCGTTGAGTGCGTGATGGTGGTCGCCCCAGCTCATCCCGCCGCCGCTGCGGAAGTAGCCCTCGACGGCATCGAGGTCGTTCCACAGCGCCACGAAGCCGGGGAAGACCCCGATCATCGAGACCGGGCTGTCGTCGGTCGCGATCACCGCCGCCAGCTCGTCCGGCAGTGTGAACGTCTCGTCGGTGGCGTCGTAGTCGACGTAGCCGGCGACGGCGACCCCGCGCAGCCACTCACGGACGTACCGCTCGACCGTGCCGGTGCGGGCCGCCAGCTCGGCGGAGGTCAGGGGGCCGGCGCCCGCCAGCGCGGCCCAGAGGCCGAGCCGGTCGCCCAGCACGATCAGCGGGCCGGTGATGGCCACGCCCAGTTCGCCGAACACCTTGCCGGCTGCCGCTTCCAGTTTCTGCTCGTCCATCGGGGTTCTCCTCGGTTCGGGATTTACCCAGGGGGCGTGAGATCGCGTCTCACGATCGTGAGACGGTCCACCGCACGGTCTCCGCGGGCCGGTAGCTACACCACGTGCCCGTACTGACGCCCGCACGCAGGTGGGCGCCGAGCGCGGGGTGAACCCGCTCGATGCGGTTGAGCGTGTCCCGGATCCGGGCGGTGACCGTACTGCGGGCCCGCTCGCTGTTGTCGCCGAGCCGCCGCCGGCGACCCGCCAGGCCGGTGGCATGCGCAAGTTCCTGCACCAATGCATCGCGTTCGGAGCTCAGCCGGTTGGAACGCTGGGCGTCGCCGTCGGAGTCGGCCACAGCGAGCTCGTCGTCGAGTTGGGCGAGCCGGGCCCGGTACGCCGCGCGAGCGTGTTCGTCGAGTACGGGGTCGGCGCCGAGCTGCGGTAGCTGGTCGCCGGAGAGTTCGGCCGCGGACACCTCCCGGCCCGGCGTGGCGAGCAGTACGGCGAGATCGCGGAGGCCCTTCGCGTCCCGCAGTTGGACGGTCAACCCGGCGTACCCGAGGGTCCAGACGTCACCGTCGCGCCGGAACACGTTGCCGGTGTCCCGGTCGGTGATCCTGGCGAGCTCGGAACGGGCCCGTGCGGCGAACAGCCTTGCGCCCAGTCGGTCGCTGCGTGCGGCCGCGTCCTCGAGGTGGGCAGCTGCGTCCTCGGGGCGGTCGAGCGCGTCGGCAAGCAGGCCGAGCTGAAGGCTGACCGGACCGGTGGTGAAGACCGCAGCGGCGACGACGGCGAACTCGTCGGCCAGCGGCAACAGCCGCTGGTAGAGATCCGCACAGCGCTTCTGGTCGCGTACGGCCGCGGCGAGCTCGGCCTCCGCCGTCAGCAGCGCGGCGTGCCTCCAGCGGTACAGAGCTGATCGCTGCGGCAGCGAGCTGACGACCGCGGCGGCCGCCGCGTGGTCACCGGCCTCGATCAACAGCCAGGCTTGCTCGTGCGCCGTGAACTCCGGCGGCGTGAGGTTCTCGCCGCGGGTCGCGGCGAGCGCACTGACCCGGGTCCAGTCGTGGCGCAGCATCGCGAGCCCGATCAGCTGGCTGGCCTCAACGCCCCAGGTGTCCGGTTCGTCGATCCGCTCGCCGTACCCCGCGGCGTTCTCGATGAGCTCGTCGGCGAGCTCGTACGGTCCGGTGAGCGTTGCGCGCGTCGCGACCCGGGACAGCGCCAGGTAGCGGTAGTGCGGGATCCCGGTCCGCTCGGCGAGCCGGACGAAACCGTCGACCTCGTCGGCGAAGGCCGGATCGCCCAGCTCCAGTCGCGCCACCAGACTCGACAGCTTGGCCTCGAGGAGCAGTTCGGTCTCGCCCGCCGCGGTAGCCGCCGTGGCGAGTTCCGCGGCGAGGCGCAGCCGTTCGGTCGCGGTGCCGGGTCTCCACCGCACGTCGACGAGGGCGAACAGCCCGTACGCCAGCGCGACGTTGTCGCCGTCCGCGCGCGCGCCTGCCACCGCGGATTCGGCCAGCCGAACAGCCCGTTCGTGGTCGCGGTCCGGGCCGTCGGACAGCTCGCGCGCCAAGGATGCCGTGAGCAACCATCCGCCGGGCGAGCCGCGGAGTGCCTCCTCGAGGAGGGCGACGACGTCGGCGCGGCAGGTCTCGGTGCGGGTCGGGACCCGATGCGCGCCGAAGGCAGCCCGGGCGAGTACGACCTGGTCGCCCGCAGCGCGGGCGCGGGCCGCGGCGATGCCGAACAGCTCCCGTGCGGCAGGCCCCTGTCCCGCCCGGCGCAGCGCCTCCGCGCCCGCACACAGGGTGTCCAGGTCGACGACTCCTTTGCCGCCGGCAACTTCTATCGCGCGGGCGAGCAGACCGGCGGCTTCGTCGTACGCCGTCCGCTCGCCGGCGTCTGCGGCCGCTTCGACGAGTGCGGTGACGGCGCGCGCCCGATCGCCGGCGGGCAGCGCTGCGACTCGGTGCCCGGCGATCTCGGCGGCCGGCGCGTCCCGGTCGGCCTCGAGCGACTCGGCGACGGCGAGATGCAGTACGGCACGAGTTGTTGCCGACAGGCCGTCGTACAGGACCTCGCGGAACAACGCGTGCGCGAAGCGAACGGCACCTGGTGCGTCGGGCTCCAGGACACCCGCGGGTACCAGGATGTCGAGGGCTCGCAGGACGTCGTCGAGAGCCTTTCCGGACACAGCCGTGAGCGTGTCGATCGAGACCTGCGTGCCGATGACCGCCGCCGTACCTGCGATGTCCACGACCTCGCTCGGCAACCGGGCCAGGCGTCGCCGGAGTACCTCGCCGACAGCCGGCGGCACGCCTCCGGCTGAGGTGTGGTCGAGGTCGGTTCCGCGCGCCGCAAGCAGCCGTGCGACCTGCTGGACGAAGAACGGATTGCCCGCCGTACGCTCGTGCACCATCCGCGTCAGCGCACCTGGCGGCCGTTCGCTCGTGGTCTTGTGGATCAGTTCACCGACCTCGTCCGTCGCCAGGCCGCTCAGGTGGATCAGCTCCGACTGGCCCGCGAGCTCTGCGAGCAGCAGCCGCACCGCTCCGTCCGCGGCGCTGAACTCGACGTCGCGACAGGTTCCGATCACGAGTACGCCGACGTCGTGCAACTGCCGGGCAACGAACAGCAGCAGGCGAAGCGACGACACATCCGCCCAGTGCAGGTCGTCGAGTACGACGACCAGCCCGTGGTCCGCATGCCGGCGCAGGTACCGCGCGGTCAGGTCGTACGTCCGGAATCGCGCCGCGGCGTCGTCGCTCAGTACACCTGCGGCCGAGGTGAACTCGGGTGCGGCCACGTCGCTGGTCAGTTCCCTGGCGACCTGGATCCACGGCCAGTACCCCGGTGCACCTTCGCCCTCCCAGCAGGTTCCCCAGACGGCGGTCGCGCCGTGGGCTCGGGCGTAGCCGACGGCTTCGCCGGCCAGCGCGGTCTTGCCCATGCCGGCGTCTCCGACGAGCAGGAGCACGCCTCCTAGACCCGTGACAGCTCTGTCGATCTCCGCGTGTACTGCGGTGACCGCCAGCCGACGCCCGACCAGCCCATCCCCAGGCATGCCCCGATTATCAACCGCCGGAGCAGCCCCCGGCAGTAGCGGTAAGGCAACCGAAAGGGGTTACGTGGCCGCGAGGGATCGACCAGTCGCGAAGAAGTCGAGGATGTCGGGGAGTTCCGCGAGTGGTCGTGCGGCGCCGAACGGGACGTTCCAGAAGTCGCCGGTACGCGGTGTCCAAGGGCCGACGTACGCGTACGGCTCCGGGAGCTGGTCGTCGCCGGGGGAGACGCCGTAGTTGACCTCGTCGAGGGTGATCCCGACGTCGAAGTGCTCGGGCCAGAGAACGGGGGTCTGGTCCGGCGCGAGCGCTCGGAGTGCGGCGTCGCCGCGGGCGAAGGCGTCCTCGAGCAGCCGGGCCGCCGCCGGGTCGACGCTCAGTCGTTCGTCGGGCGAGACCCCGGGGCCGCCGGAGTACACATCGTCGAGCGCGCGTGGCTCGAGACCGGCCGCGGCCGCCAGTTCGGCGTACGTCCCGGTCAACCCGACCGATTTCGTTGGCGTGACCAGCAGCTCGCCGTCGACCCGGACCGCGCCGTCGAGGGTGCTGAAGCCGCCGGGCACGACGCGTAACCGGATGCCGTTGCCGTTGCGGTACTGCGGTCCCGCCAGCACCAGTTCGGCGACGCCGTGCAGGGAGCGGCGGGTTACGGCCAGCGAACGTTCGTCCATGTCGGCAGTCTCCTCCTGTAACGCAGCGCCCCGGGACGGCACTGTTCTTTCAGACGGTCCGTGTCACCAAGGGTGGGAGACGTTACATGACAGGCAACTGGCATCGGGTGGACGAGGTCGACGTACCGGCGGACGGCCGGGTCCGCAGCGTGGTGGTCGACGGCCGGAGCATCGCGATGGCCCGGTGCGGGGCGCGACTCGGTGCGCTGGAGAACAAGTGCCCGCACCAGGGCGGCCCGCTCGGCGAGGGCTCGATCGAGAAGGGGCTGTTGCGGTGCCCGTGGCACGGGTACGACTACGACCCGATCAGCGGGCAGCCGCCGGAAGGGTTCTCCGACAGCGTGTCGTCGTACCCGGTGGACGAAAGAGCGGACGGGGTCTACGTGCAGCTCCCGGAGCTGCCCGCACCGCAAAGGACCGTCGCGGACGTGCTCGTCGAGACCTTGGTCGCCCACGGTGTGACGCACGTGTTCGGCATGGTCGGGCACTCGAACCTCGGGTTCGCGGACGCGATGCGCCGCGCCGAGGACCGGGGCGAGCTGACGTACATCGGCATCCGGCACGAAGGGGCGGCTGCCTTCGCGGCCGGCGCGTACGGCAAGCTGACCGGCCGGCCCGCGGTGTGCTGCGCGATCGCCGGTCCGGGTTCGACCAACCTGCTGACCGGGTTGTACGACGCGAAGCTCGACGGCGCTCCCGTGCTCGCGATCTCCGGGCAGGTGCCCTCGAAGTGGCTGGGCCGGGGCGCGTTCCAGGACCTCGACCTGACCGCGGTCTTCAAGGACGTCGCGGTGTCGAGTACGTCGGTGAACGCCGGCAGCGATCACGCGGAGCTGGCCGCGCTGGCGGTCAAGCACGCGGTCGACGGCCGCGGTGTCGCACACCTGGTGCTGCCGGACGAGGTGCAGGTACAACCGTCCGACGCGGCGCCCAGGAATCCGCGAGGCCGGCTGTCCCCACGCCGGAGTGTGCCGGACGAAGACAGCCTCGCCCGCGCCGCCGCGCTGATCGGCGACGCCCGCCGGCCGGTGATGATCGTCGGCCACGGCGCCCGCGGTGCCGAGACCGAGGTCCGCGAACTCGCCGAGCGTCTGAACGCGCCCGTGTTGACCACGTTCAAGGCCAAAGGGCTCCTGCCCGACACCCATCCGCTGGGCGCCGGAGTGCTCGGCCGCAGCGGTACGCCGGTGGCGAGCTGGCTGATGAACGAGTCGGACGTACTGATCGTGGTCGGCGCGTCGTTCTCGAACCACACCGGCATCGCGGCGTACAAACCGATCGTCCAGATCGACGACGACCACGCCGCGATCGGCCGGTTCGACGCGGTCGCGGTAGACGTACTCGGCGACGCCCGACTGGCGCTGTCCGCGCTCAGTGGCAGGCTGACCGACGCCAAGGCCGAGGACCAGCGCCCGGATGTCGCCGAACGCTGGGCGATCTGGCGGGCCGAGAAACGTCGCCGCGTCGACGACGACCGGGGGAGGGGTGTCTCGGCCGCCGCGGTGTTCGACGCGCTGTCCACACACCTGCCCGCGGACGCCGTCGTGACCGTTGACGTCGGCAACCATGCGTACTCGCTCGGCCGCTACCTCGAGTCCAAGGGCCAGCCGGTGCTGATGTCCGGCTACCTCGGCTCGATCGGGTTCGGGTACCCGGCGGCGCTCGGGGCATGGGCCGCCGCACCCGGCCGGCCGATCGTCGCGGTCACCGGCGACGGCGGGTTCGCGCAGTACGCCGCCGAGCTCACGACCGCGGTCAAGTACGGGATCCCGATCAAGCACGTACTGCTCGACAACCACTCGCTCGGCAAGATCAGCAAGGAACAACTCGCTGCCGACTACCCGGTCTGGCACACGTCCCTGCACAACCCCGACTGGGCGTCGTACGCCGAACTCTGCGGCGCGACCGGTCTGCGGGTCACCCGCCGGCAGGACCTGGCCGCCGCGATGACCGAACTGTTCGCCACCACCGGACCGGTCCTGCTCTGTGTCGAGCAGGACCCAGAACTGCTCTGAGGAGCCAAGGATGACCTCGTACGACGACCTCCGCGCGCTGTTCGTCAACTGCACGCTGAAGCGATCCCCGGCGGTGAGCAACACCGAAGGCCTGATCGACGTCAGCCGGAAGATCCTGGAGAAGCAAGGCGTCCAGGTCGACGTGGTCCGCGCGATCGACCACGACATCGCCACCGGTGTCTGGCCGGACATGACCGAGCACGGCTGGGCCACCGACGCGTGGCCGGCGATCCAGGAGCAGGTGATGGCCGCCGACATCCTGGTGATCGCCGGGCCGATCTGGCTGGGCGACAACAGCTCCGTCACCAAACGGGTGATCGAACGGCTGTACGGCAACTCGTCGATCCTGAACGAACACGGGCAGTACGCGTACTACGGACGCGTCGGCGGCTGCCTGATCACGGGGAACGAGGACGGCGTGAAGCACTGCGCGATGAACGTCCTGTACTCGCTGCAGCACCTCGGGTACACGATCCCGCCGCAGGCCGACGCCGGCTGGATCGGCGAGGCCGGACCGGGGCCGTCGTACCTGGACGAGGGCTCCGGCGGGCCGGACAACGACTTCACCAACCGCAACACCACGTTCATGACCTGGAACCTGCTGCATTTCGCCCGGATGCTGAAGGACGCCGGCGGGGTGCCCGCGCACGGCAACCAGCGCTCGGAGTGGGACGCCGGCTGCCGCTTCGACTTCGAGAACCCGGAGTACCGCTGAGACGACTGCGGTACCGTCGGGCTGTGGGGGTGCCGACGGACGACGCGCTGGTCGCCGGGCTGCGAACCGGGGACGAGGAGGTCTTCGCGTGCCTGCTGAACGGCTGGTCGGGTTCGATGCTGCGCCTGGCCCGGTCGTTCGTGTCGACCACCGCCAGCGCGGAGGAGGTCGTACAGGACACCTGGCTGGCGGTGTTCGAGGGGATCGAGCGCTTCGAGGGCCGGTCGTCGCTGCGCACCTGGGTGTACCGGATCCTGGTGAACATCGCCCGCAAACGGGCGGCGCGCGAGCAGCGCAGCGTGCCGTGGACGAGCCTCGTTCCGGATCACGGGCCGACGGTCGACCCGCAGCGGTTCCGGGGTTCGGGCGAGGAGTACCCGGGTGGATGGCGTACGTTCCCCGACCGCTGGCCGACCACCGAGAGCGAGGTACTCGCCCACGAGGTCCGGTCGACGGTGGCGGCCGCGATCGAGAACCTGCCGATCCGGCAGCAGGTCGTCCTGACCTTGCGCGACATCGACGGGCATGCCGCGGAGGACGTGTGCGCGCTGCTGGAAATCTCGATGGCCAACCAGCGCGTCCTGCTGCACCGCGCCCGGGCCGCCGTCCGCGGCCACCTCGAGCGCTACTTCACCACGGCCGGAGCTGACGTATGACGTGCGCCGAGATCGTCGAACTCGTCACCGCCTCCCTCGACGGTGCGCTGGATCCCGAGACCGCGGAGCGCTTCGCCGAGCACCTCGCGCTCTGCGACGGCTGCGCGATCTATGTCGAGCAGATCCGGCGGACGGCCGCCGAGGTCGGACAGGTCGAACCGGAACACCTCTCCGAACAGACCCGCGACCGGCTGATCGAGGCGTTCCGTACTTTTCCGCGCGGCTGACACGTAACGTCCGGCGCTCCTGGTGGCACTGATCCGGTATGCCGGACGTGGAGTTCACCAACTTGTTCGCGGTCGCACTGGTCGCCTTGCTCGCACCGCTGCTGCTCGGACTCGCCCCGCGGTTGCGGGTGCCGGCCGTGGTCCTCGAGATCGTCGCCGGGATCATCCTCGGGCCGCACGCGCTCGGACTGATCGGCATCGACCTGCCGGTGCAGATCGTCGCGCTGCTCGGGCTCGGCTTCCTGCTGTTCCTGGCCGGCCTGGAGATCGACGTCCACCGGCTCCGCGGGCAGGTACTCCGGCTGGCGGTACTGGGCTACCTCGTCACCCTCGTGCTGGGTACGCTCACCGGCCTCGGACTGTCCGCCGTCGGCTGGGTCCACAGCGCGCTGCTCCTCGCCGTCACCCTGTCCGCGACCTCGCTCGGACTCGTCGTACCGGTGCTCAAGGACGCCGGGCGGTCCGAAAGTACCGTCGGGCAGTTCACGATCGCGGCCGCATCGGTCGCCGACTTCGCCGCGGTCCTCGTCCTGTCCCTCGTCTTCTCGACCGAGGGCGGCAGCGCGGGCGAACGGCTCGTGATGGTCGGCCTGTTCGCCGTACTCGTCGCCGTCACCGGTCTGGTGATCGCGACCGCCCGGCGGTCGCAGCGGCTCGGCGGGGTGCTGCTGCGGCTGCAGGACACCACGGCCGAGATCCGGGTCCGCGCCGCCGTCGTGCTGCTGGTCGCGTTCGTCGCGCTGGCGGAGCAGTTCGGGCTGGAGACGATCCTCGGCGCGTTCCTCGCCGGAGCCGTCGTCGGGCTGGTCGACCGGGACGCCACCTCGCATCCACGCTTCCGGATCAAGCTCGAGGCGTTGGGGTACGGGTTCCTGATTCCGGTGTTCTTCGTGACGAGCGGACTCCGGCTGGACCTGGGCGGTCTGCTCGGTGCTCCGTCCGCGCTGGTCCGGGTTCCGCTGTTCCTGATCGCGTTGCTGGTCGTCCGCGGTGTTCCGGCGTACCTCGCCGTCCGATCGCTCGGCCCCCGGGCCACAACCGCGACGGCACTGCTGCAAGCGACGTCGCTGCCGTTCATCGTGACCGCGACACAGATCGGTGTGGCAACCGGGCTGATGACCCCCATCACCGCCGCCGCCCTGGTTTGCGCGGGCCTGCTGTCGGTCCTCGTGTTCCCAGCAATCGCCCTGGCGTTGCTCAAGCAACCGGCTGCCGACCGCGGCACCCAAGTCGAGCCGCGAACGTGATCAGGAGGGTGACGACGATCCCGGCTGCGATGGTGAGGACGGCCGTTCGGATGCCGGCGGCGGTGCGGGAAGCGTCCCCAGCGGGTCCGGCGGCGTTGGCGATCAGTACCAGTACGGCGAGGCCGAGCGCTCCGCCGACGCCGGAACCGGTGGTGACGATGCCCGAGGCGACTCCCTGCTGCTGGTCGGCGACCCCGGTCGACGCGGCCATGAACATGGTCGTGAACACCACGCCGTCGCCGATGCTGACCGCGATCAGGCCAGGCACCAGCCAGAGGTAGGAACCGGCCGGCGTGAGCGTCAGCCCGAGCCAGCACGCTCCTGCGGCGCCGGCCGCGAGTGCGCCGTACAACGTACGCTGCACGCCGATCCGGGTGACCACCCGACCCGCCAGCACCGAACCGGAGACCACGACGACTGTCGGCAACAGGAAACCCAGGCCGGTGGCGAGGGCGTCGTATCCCCGGACGTCCTGGAAATAGATGGAAAGGAAGTACAGCAACGCCCCGAACGTGCCGGCGAACATGAACGCCACCGCGGTGGCCAGGACGAGGCTGCGACTGGTCAGGAGGTGCAGCGGCAGCAGCGGATCCGCGGTGCGGCGCTCTATCAGCACGAAGGTTGCTAGTAGCAACAGTCCGGCGACGCCGGAGACCACGATCTGCGCCGAGGCCCAGCCCGCGTCGGAGCCGTGGACGAGCGCGAACACGAGCAGGGTGATCGCCGCGGTGACACTCAGCGCGCCCGGTACGTCGAACCGCCGGCCCGTGCCGCCGACCCGGTCCGGATCGACGAGTACGAAGGACAGGACGATCGCGACGGCGGCGAGCGGAACGTTGACGAAGAACACCGCCCGCCACCCGAAGGCGTGCGTGAGCAGGCCGCCGAGCAGGACTCCGATGACGAGCCCGGCCGCACCGGCGCCGCTCCAGACGCTCAAGGCGCGATTGCGGTCCCGGCCCTCGGTGAAGCTGGTGTTGATGATCGCCAAGGTGCTCGGGAAGACCAACGCACCACCCAGACCCTGCAGCGCCCGGCCGGCGAGCTGGACGAGTGGTGCGGTTGCCAGCCCGCCGATGGCCGAAGCCACGGCGTAGACGGCCAGCCCGGTGACCAGGATCCGGCGCCGGCCGAGCAGATCCGCGGCGCGCCCGCCGAACAGGAAGAGCCCGCTGGAGGTGATCGTGTACGCGGTGATGACCGTCTGCAGGGTCCGGGCCGAGTAGCCCAGGTCGTGGCCGATCTCCGGTAGCGCGACGACGACGATGTACTGGTCCAGCGACACGATCAGCATCG
Organism: Kribbella sp. NPDC004536; assembly: GCF_042873835.1. NCBI lineage: Bacteria > Bacillati > Actinomycetota > Actinomycetes > Propionibacteriales > Kribbellaceae > Kribbella > Kribbella sp. NPDC004536. The sequence goes on from NZ_JBIALY010000002.1 coordinate 871,215, forward strand.
CGAGTGACAGCAGGGCCAGCCGCGCGGCGGATCGATCGGTTCGGGACATACCTGAACTGTACGACTCAGTTCAGATGAACTCAACAGTTCAGTTCAAATGAACTGGATAGTTCAGTTACCTGCTATGCTGCGGAGATGACCGATGTCCGACGGCGCCCGCCCAGCGGTGAGCGTGCCGATCTCAAGCGGCAGGCGATCCTGGCGGCTGCCCGCGAGGTGTTCCTGGCCCGCGGTTTCGAGGCCGGCATCGACCTGATCGCCGAACGCGCCGACGTGTCGAAGGTGACGATCTACAACCACTTCGGCACCAAGCGCGACCTGTTCCTCGCGGTCGTCAACGACGCGCTCGAGGAAGCTCTCGAACGGCCGACGGCGGCGCTGCGCAAGAGCCTGGCCGGGTCCGACGACATCCGCGAGATCCTCGTCCGGACCGCCCGCGGCTGGGTCGCGGGGATGGCGCAGCCGCAGGTGCTTGCCCTCCGCAACCTCGTCGCGAGCGAGGCGGAGCGGTTCCCGGAGCTCGGTCAGGCCTGGAAGGCGCACGGCCCGGGGCCGACGTCGGCCATTCTCGCGGCGGAGTTCCGCAAACGCGTCGACGCCGGTGAACTCGACATTCCGGACATCGACCTCGCGCTGGTCCAGCTCTACGGGCTCGTCCTCTACCCGCACTTCACCCACATCGCGTACGGCGAACGGTTCACCAGGAAACGCACTGCCGACCTGATCGAGAGCGGGGTCGACATGTTCCTCACCTATTACTCGGCCACACGCCCGGGGTGACGGCCAGGACGGGCCGACGTCGGCCCCGGAGCGCTGTACGATCTGGGCCTTGATCCGAACGGGCGAGGGGGAGCAGTGGGCAATCCGACGGTGTTGGTAGTGGGGGCAAGTATCGCCGGCCCGGCGCTGGCGCACTGGTTGCGCAGGCGCGGTGCCGAGGTGACCGTCGTCGAGCGGGCGCCGGGGCTCCGGCCCGGCGGGCAGGCGGTGGACGCGCGCGGCGTGGCCAAGGAGGTCATCCGGCGGATGGGCCTGGACGCGGCCGTGCGCGCGGCGTGTACGGACACCGCCGGTGCGCACACCGTGGACGCTGACGGTAACGTCCTCGAGTCCTACAGCGCTACCGACGACGGTGGCGACGGGTACATCGCGGAGATCGAGATCCTGCGCGGGGACATGTCGGAGGTGTTGTACGACGACACGCGCGACGGGGTCGAGTACGTCTTCGGCGACCGGATCGCCGAGCTGACCCAGGACGCGGACGGGGTCGACGTCACGTTCGAGAGCGGTGGCCAACGGCGGTTCGACCTGGTGGTCGGGGCCGACGGGCTGCACTCCGCCGTCCGCTCGACGATCTTCGGGCCGCGCGAGCAGTTCCTCCACCACCTCGGGCTGGTACTGGCCTTCTACAGCGTGCCGAACGAGTTCGGGCTGGACCGCTGGATGGTCGATTACCAGGAGCGCGAGACCGGGCGTTCCGCGGGTCTGCGGCCGATCAACGACGCGACCCGCGCGATGGCGATCTTCTCGTTCCCCGCGGCCGAGCTCGACGTCGACTTCCGCGATATCGAAGGTCAGAAGCGCCTGTTGCGCGAGCGGATGGCCGACCTCGGGTGGTTGACGCCGCGGATCCTCGCGCACCTGGACGAGACTCCGGACTTCTACCTCGATCAGGTTGCGCAGGTCGTGATGGAGCGCTGGCACGTCGGACGGGTCGGGCTGATCGGCGACGCGGCGTACTGCGCGTCGCCGATGTCCGGACAGGGGACCGGGCTGGCCCTGGTCGGTGCGTATCTGCTCGCCGGCGAACTGGCCGCTGCCGACTGGGATCCGGAGGCCGGGTTCGCGGCGTACGAGGCACGGCTGCGGTCGATGGTCGAGGCCTGTCAGGAGATCGGCCGGATGCACGTGGACAGCCTCGCCGCCACTGAACCCGCCACTGGACCCGACGCTGGACCCGACGCCGAGCCGGAGGCCGAGCCCGACATGGAGGCGTTCACCGCGCTGGTCGAGCGCGCCCTCAACGGCGTCGACCTGCCCGACTACGCCGACCTGCCGGACTCCGGCCCCGCCAAGTCCTAGGCCGGCACCTACACGGTGGTCACCATGCCGCCGTCGATCAGTACGTCGGTACCGGTGATGTTGCCCGCGGAGGCGAGCAACATCACCACCTGGGCGACCTCGTCCGGATGCGTGAACCGCCGCGTGGGTGTATCCGCCACTGCCGCCTCACGCACCTGAGCAGCGTCCACACCCTGCGCCAAGCCAACGGTCTCCGCCACCCCACCCGGTCCGAGCCAGAGCGCTGTCTCGACCGGGCCGGGGCTGACGGTGTTGACCCGGACGCCGGCCGGTCCGAGCTCCTTGGACAGCGACTTGCAGAAGCTCCGGAGCGCGGCCTTGGCAGCGCTGTAGTCGATCACCCCCGGATCCGGCAGCGAGGCGTTGACCGAGCAGATCGTCACGATCGTCGACGGCGCTGCCCGAATCAGATGGGGGAGTGCGGCCCGGGTCGCGCGAACGGCGGAAAGCAGGTTGACCTCGAGCGCCCACTGCCAGTCGTCGTCCGTCACCGACTGGAACCCCTCGGTCCGCGGCCGGACACCGCCGACGTTGTTGACGAGTACGTCGATGCCGCCGAAGCGGTCCACGGTCTCGTCGACGAGCGCCTGGCAGCCCGCCGTGGTGGTGAGGTCACCGAGCACGGAGATCGTACGGCCGCCGTCTGTCAGCGCGGTCAGCTCGGCGGAACCGTTGAGCGCCCCGGCGCCGACGAAGGCACCTTCGTCGAGCAGCGCACGCGCCACGGCATGTCCGATGCCCTTGCTGGCACCGGTCACCACAGCAGTCTTGCCGTCCAGACCAAGTTTCACAGCGACTGCGCTCGCAGCCAGGTGAGGCAGGTGTCGGCGATCTCGCCCCATCCGGAGTCGATGATGAGCGAGTGCCCACGGTCCGGGAACGTCTTGAGTTCGGTGACCGCCTCGGAGTGCCGGTACTGCTTGAGCGTCGCGCGGGTCACCGTCTCGGGAACGGTGTGGTCCTTGCCGCTGGCGATCAGCAGGAGCGGGCCACGGCCCTGGTTGGCGGTGTCGACCTCGGCGGGCGAGTGCGGAGTGAAGTTCGCCGCCGCGGCCTCGAACAACGGCCGGCCGGGCGCCGGGATGGTCCAGCGGTCGTACAGCTCGGCGGATTCCTCCTCGGACACCGCGTTCCCGAAGGCGAATCTGAACTGCTCGGTGGTCAGAGACACGGCGCGGTGCTTGTTCGCCGGGTTCTTGAACACCGGCAGCGTCGCACGCAGCGCCGAGAGCGGTACGGGCAGTACGCCCTTGATCTGGGCGGCGTCGATGGCGATCGCGGCCCTGGCGCGGTCCTGTCCGAGCAGCTTCTGGGCGATCATCCCGCCGAACGAATGACCGATCAGGATCGGCGGTTCGGGCAGCGCGTCGATCAGGCCGGCGAAGTGTTTCACGACGTCGTCGATGCCGTGGTCCGCGATCGCCTCCGGGTCCCGGCGGGAGTCCTCGACGGTCTCGGCGTCGCCCGGCCAGCCCGGCGCCTCAGCGTCGTACCCCTCTTCGCGGAACCGGGCCAGCCACGGTTCCCACGACGTGGCGTGCAGCCACAGCCCATGGATGAAAAGCACGGATGTTCCCACAGTCGGCTCCCTCGTCCGGCCGGGTGCCAGGCGCACCGCGGTACTGCGACGCTATGACGACGGAGGCGTTGTGGGCTTCAGTCGGATGACTGCACGTCCTTGAGCCGATCAGTCAGTACGCCGGCCAACTGCTGGCGGCTGGTGACTCCGAGCTTGGGGAACAGCCGGTACAGGTGCGAGCCGATCGTGCGATGCGACAAGAACAGCCGCTGGCCGATCTCCCGGTTGGACAGCCCTTGCGCGGCCAGTTCGGCGATCTGCGCCTCCTGTGGGGACAGCTGCTCGCGTCCACTCGCGGTGGGCTGCCAGCCGCGCTCACCGGTCGCTCGCAGTTCTTGGTCCGCGCGCAGTGCCCACGGCTTGGCGCCGAGCGCGTCGAAGGCGGTCCGCGCCGCGCGGAGCGGATCGCGGGACTCCGTGACCCGCCGTTGCCGGCGCAGCCACGAGCCGTACCCGAGCTGAAGCCGGGCCTGGTGCCACGGGAACGGACGCGCGGCACCGGCCAGTGCGTCCTGGAACACGTCTTCGTCGTCAGCCAGTACGGCGCGGCAGTACTGCAAAGGGATCGTGGTGCCGATAGCGGACGAGCCGTGGGCCCGCGCCTCGAGCGAGTCGACGGCGCTCCTTGCCTCGTCCCGTACGCCGCTGCGGATGGCTGCCTCGACCAGGTAGCTGACTGTCCAGAGCTGTTGCACCCGTTGGTAGGCGGAGTCGGTCGGTACGAATACCCGATGCAGTTCTGCGTACGCCTGGCTGGGCCGATCCGCGGCGAGTTCCCCCAGCCCACGGGCGAGCTGAGCGCCGGCCAAGAGGGACGAGCTGGCATTCGGAAGCTGGAGCGCGGTCTGTTCCGCCTGCAACAGAAGGGCCGTGCTCAAGTTGCCGCCGACGGCGTCGATGAAGGCCGCGACGATCCGCGCCGTACCGGCCCAGACGCGCTGACCGGTTTCGTCCGCCAGCCGGATCCCCTCGTCGGCCGACCGGGCCGTGTCGAACACACCGAGGTTGATCTCCGCGCACGCGCGGATCGCGAGCGCCTCGGCGAGCAGGCTCAACCGCCCGTCGGCGCGCAGATCGTGAACGGCGGTCGAGAGGAAGGATTCCGCGCGGAGGAAGTCGCCGGCGCAGAACGCGGCGATGCCGAGCAGCGCCGCGACATCGGCCCGATCACCGGTGTCCGGCGGGGTCCGGTCGAGCTGCTGGATGACGGACGCGGTCAGGTCGAGCGAGTCGGCGAGTCCGAGTACGGCCAGCACCCTGGGATCGCCGGACGGTAGGGGAACTTCGCGGGTGGCGCTCACGATGTCCGCCCGTACCGACTCGCCCGGGTCGCGCCACCACACCCGGCGCGCGGCGCCGAACAGCAGCTGCATGGCCAGGTCGGCGTCGTCGTCGCTCGAAGCGCGCCGGGCCAGCTGTACCAGCTGGCGGATCTCGGCCGGATCGCTGGTGGCGCCGTCGTGGAAGACGCCGGTCAACCGGGTGAGCCGCGAGCGGTCCCGAGGGCGCAGCGTGGTGCGGGTCACCCGTGCGGTGACCTGCTCGACCTGGGCGAACCGGCCGAGCTGATAGCCCACCTCGGCGGCGCTGATCAGGCGGCCGGCCTCGTCCAGCGGGTCGGGGCTGAGCGCTGCGGCTCGTTCGAGTCTGGACAACGCGGTCGCGAACGCCCCACGGCGTTGCGCCTCGGCCGCCGCTGCTTCGAGTTCGGCGGCGACAGACTCGTCGCGGCCGGACACCGCACTGGCCCGGTGCCAGACGGCTCGGTCGGGCAGACCGGACAGGACCGTTGCCAGCGCGGCGTGTACCTGCCGGCGCCGGTCCTGCGTCATCGCCCGGCGAAGTGCCGAGCCGATCAGCGGGTGGGCGATCGCGTACTTCGGTCCTGACAGGGTCAGCAGCCCGGCCTCGACCACCCGCCGTACGACCTCCCGATCGACCGCGCCGCCTGCGAGGACTGCTGCGCCCGCGCCGCCCGTGCCGACCGCTGCGTCCGCGACGATCGCGGCTGCGGCGAGGACCTGGTCGAGGTCGTCGCCGTCGTCCAGTGCGGCCACGTCGGCCACCGCGCGGCCGACCGGATCCAGCTCGTCGGCGCGTGCGGTGAAGGCGTGCTCCAGCCGCGCCGTCATCGGCAGTTCCTCGTCCGTCCCGGTCTCCGGCGTACTCGCGAACTCGATCAGCGCGAGCGGGTTGCCGCCGGCCTGCGCGACGATCCGGTCGCGGTACGCCGGGGGGAGGTCCGGTGCGTGGGACCGCAACAAGGCGTGCGCGACGTCCGCGGACAGACCGTCGACCTGGATCCAGGTAGTGGTCCCGTCATCGGCAAGGAGCCGTGCCGACGAGCTCGACGTACTGAGCAGAACCACGCGCTCGGCCGCGATCCGCCGCGCCACGAACGCGAGGGTGTCCACGGACGCGCGATCCATCCACTGCAGGTCGTCGAGGCAGACCAGGACCGGGGTCTCCGCGGCCACGTCGACCAGCAGGTCCAGGACCGCGAGCGCCGTGAAGAACGGATTGACCTCGGGTGCCTCGACCAGCCCGAAACACGCGAGCAGCGACTGACGTTGCGGCGCCGGCATGCCCGACACCCGCGGGAGGATCGGTACGAGCACCTGGTGCAGTACGGCGTACGGCAGTTGGGACTCCGCCTGGATGCCGCGGGCGCGCAGGACGGTGAAGCCTGCCGTTTCGGCGTACGTCGCGATCCGTGCCTGCACGGCGCTCTTGCCGACGCCCGGCTCGCCGGTGAGCCCGATCGATCGACCGCCGCTGTCGACGTCGTCGAGCCAGTGCTGTAGCCGGTGCAGAAGCTCCTCGCGGCCGAAGAGCTGTCCGATCTCCGTCACCGTGTCTGTTCCTGCATGCACAGAGCATGCGCTGTCAGGTGCGTTCCGTCCAAGCGGTTGCAGTCGTCGGTTGAGTCATCGTCCTGAAGCGTGTGCCGACCGGCCGGACGAACGTCGGGGGAGACAGTTCCCGACCTCCGAGGAGCGCACGATGACCAGACCCACGATCGCCTTCGTCCACGGCGCGTTCGCCGATTCCAGCAGCTGGTCGGAGACCATCGCGGCGCTGGACGCCGCGAAGTATCCGGTGATCGCGATTCCCAATCAGCTCCGGACACTGGCCGGCGACGCCGCGTACGTCCGCAGCGTCCTCTCGACCCTCCACGGCCCGGTCGTCCTGGTCGGTCATTCGTACGGCGGTGCCGTGATCGGCGAGGCGGCGCGCGGAGCGGACAACGTCGCGGCGCTCGTGTTCGTGGCGGCGTACATCCTCGACGAGGGCGAGAGCATCGCGACCGTCCTCGACCCACAGCGGTTCCCCGGCGGACTGCTCGGGCCGGACACCACCGTCGAGCGACCGTTCGGTACCGGCGAGAGCGACCTGTACATCACCACCGAACAGTTCGCGAAGGTCTTCGCCGCGGACCTGCCGGAGGAGCAGACCCGGCTGATGTCGTTCGAACAGCGGCCGCTGTCCCTGGGCGCCCTGACCGGTGTCGCGGCCGCCCGGCCCGCGTGGCACGACAAGCCGTCCTGGGCGTTGATCGCGGAACACGACAACGCGATCCCGCCGGACGGCCAGCGCTGGATGGCCGAGCGCGCCGGCGCGACCCTCGGCTCGGTCGCCTCCGCCCACGCCGTGATGCTCTCCCAGCCCGCAGCCGTCACCGAAACCATCCTGGAGGCCGTCAGGTCCCTGCCCTGACAACCTCTGGCGGGCTGAAAGTCGTTGTCGGTGATGTAGTCGAGGGAGATACATTCGCGGACATGCCCAGTTCCCAGTCGGTGCCCCTGTTCACGCCGGAGACCGGCTTCGTGCCGACCGTCCGGCCGATCCCTGCCCCGGGTCCGGGTGAGGTCCTGATCCGGGTCGGCACGGTCGGGATCTGCGGCTCGGACCTGTCGTACTACACCGGTCGCTCGGTCTTCCCGGTCCGCGAGCCGCTGGTCCTCGGTCACGAGGCCGGGGGAGTCGTGGCCGCCGTCGGTGCCGGAAGTACGGACCTCGTGGCCGGGCAGCGGGTCGCCATCAGCCCTGGCGTCAGCTGTGGGGAATGCGTCGTCTGCCTGACCGGGCGGGACAACCTGTGCGAATCCGTCCGGTACCTCGGTAGCGCGGCGACGACGCCGCATGTCGACGGCGCGCTGCAGCCGTACCTGGTGATGCCCGCGGCCAACGCGGTACCGATTCCGGACGAGGTGAGCGACGCGACCGCGGCGCTGCTCGAGCCGTTCGGCGTCGCCCACCACGCGGTCGCCGGCAGACCGCTGCGCGACCGTTCGGTCCTGGTCGTCGGGGGCGGCACGATCGGTCAGCTGGCCGCGCTGATCGCCAAGGCCGAGGGCGCCACGAGTGTCGTCGTGGCCGAACTGGCGAAGCAACGGCAGGAGTTCGCGCTGAACTTCGGCGCGACCGACTCACTGCCGCCGGACGCCTTGCCGGCGCAGGCCCGGTTCGACCTGGTGGTCGAGGCCACCGGCAAGCCGGCCGCCTTCGACTTCGCCCTCGAGCACGTCGAGCCCGGTACCGGGCAGCTCGTCCTGGTCGGCAACCTGCCCGCCGACTACCAGCTGCCCTGGCGGCCGATCAACCGCCGCGAGATCGGCGTCGACTCGGTGTTCCGGTTCCCGGGCGGCGTCGGGCACGCCCTCGAGTACGTCCGGCGGCACGGGCTCCAGCTGGACGCCTTCGTCGGGGCCGCCTTCGGGCCGGACGAACTCGTCGAGGCGTTCGAGCGGCAGCTCCGGCCGGACGCACCGCTGAAGACCCAGATCCGCGTCGGCGAAGGCGGCTCCTGACGGATCCGGCCCCATGCGCGCGTTCTACATTCGGCGTGATGCGAGGAGCATGGAGGCGATCGTGAGTACAAGCGATGTGGCGAGTGTGAGTACGGCCGCGTGCCCGTCGGAGCCGCCGAGGACGAGGGCGCCGGTCGCATCGGTGGCATGCGACACGGGATTGACGGCGGCGGCGGCGTGTAGCCAGTCGGGCATCGTCTTCAGCGGCGCGAACGCGCTGGAGATGAACATGAAAGGCATCATGACCATCATTCCGGCGGTCTGAACAAACTCTGGTTGCCGCAGCCTACTGCCGATGAGAAGAAACAGCGCACTCATCGCGATCGACAGCGGGATCAGCAAAGCCACCGCCAGCAGAGTATGCGCGATGTCGCAGTGCAGCCGGAATCCGAGCAGGAACGCGGCTACTCCGCCCAGGACCAGGGTGCGGACAACAGTGAGGAGCGCGTCGGTGATGATGCGGGCGAGAAGCACGCCCGAGCGCCGTACGTGCATCGCGCGTAAACGGTCCAGCAAACCGTCGGACAGGTCGCCGGCCAGCGCCACTCCGGAATTGGTCGCGCTCATAACGGTGGAGACGGCCAGCAGCGCGGGCGTGAGGTAGTCGATATAGGCGACGCCGTGCGGGAAACCTGGGCTGTGGCTGACACTTCTGAAGACCTGGCTGAACAGCACGAGCATCGACATCGGCATCATCAGGGAGAACATCAGCAGCTGCGGGGCTCGTGCGGTCTTGACCAGACTGCGTCTGATCAGCGCAGCGAGCTGAGCGAGGGCGGTGGCACCGGTGCGCCGGATAGGGGCGGCGCTCAGGTTCGTAGTCATGCCGGCATCGCTCCTACGGTTTCTGTCAGGTGAAGGAAGACATCGTCGAGGCTGGGGGTGCTGATCGCGATCTCAGCCAGTGGTAACTGCAGCCGGCTCGCCTCGGCCACGACACGGGCGGCCGTGACTGCGTCAGGTACCACCACATCGATGTCGCCGGTCCGTGCATCGATCTTCATATCGGGCCCGACATGGACGATCGCGGCGAGGGCTTGCCGTAGGCCTGGGACGTGATCCTTGTCGGCCAGACGCAGGTGCACGACCCGCCCCCCGAGGCGGGCCTTGAGTTCGTCCGGGGTCCCTTCGGCGACGACCTGGCCGTGGTTGATCAGGATGATCCGGTTCGCGAGCCGTTCTGCTTCCTCGAGGTATTGAGTGGTGAGGACGACGGCAGTGCCTGTCGAGCGGAGGTCCTCGATGGCATCCCAGAGCTTCAGCCGAGCGCGTGGGTCCAGGCCTGTGGTCGGTTCGTCGAGGAACAGGACTGTCGGGCTCCCGACCATGCTCGCGGCGAGGTCTGCTTTGCGCCGGCTGCCGCCGGACAACGTACCGATGCGACGCTCGGCGATGTCTGAGAGGTCGAGCTGATCGATCAGATGACCGGCGCGTCGAACCCGCTCGGGTACGCCCAGCAGGGCGCCCATCAGCTCGAGGTTCTCCCGGGCCGTCAGGTCGTCGTCGAGCGCAGCGTACTGACCGGTCAGACCGATCCGCTGCCGCACCTGAGCAGCGTCGGTGACAACGTCATGGCCGTCGATGCGCACGCTGCCGCTCGAAGGTTGCACCAGCGTCGCGCAGGTGCGTACGAGGGTCGTCTTTCCCGCGCCGTTCGGACCGAGAATCGCGAGAATCTCACCGGCAGCTACTGACAGCGACACCCCGCCGAGTGCCTCGAAGTCGCGGTAGCGCACACGCAGGTCTGCAATCGAAACCGCGGGCGACAGATGGGAGATCAACGGACAGTCCTCTCGAGATTGCAGGGAATGGGTTGTGAAGTCACTTGCAGCCGCAACCGTTGCCGTGGGTCGTCACTGGACCGCAGCACGTTGCCTTTGCCTGGGGTTCGCAACAAGTGGCTTGCTCACTGGCCGAGCAACATGCGTCGGTGACGGGCGAGTTCTGGACGGTCGGCTCGCTGCTGGTGTCAGTGGGCGTGGAGTCGGGGTTCATGTCTTGTGCCTTTCGTCGAGATGGTTCTGGCTTACAGACGAAGGACTCCGCGATCGGATGCAATACGTCCGCAGCGCTGGACTGCGCGCTGGGGGGCCGTGGTTTCCTGGTGGTATGGGAAGGAGATCGTGATGGCGATGTCGGCAGATGTACAGGCCAGCGAGCTGGATGCAGCATGGCGGCAGTTTGCCGGCGAGCTCCGGCGCTTCATCGCCGGTCGGGTGTCCTCGCCGCACGACGCCGAGGACATCCTGCAATTGGTGTTCATGCGCTTGGCGGCCCAGCCAGACGGATTGCAGAACGGCGACCGAGTGGCGCCATGGCTCTACACCACGACCCGCAATGCCATCACCGACTACTACCGTTCGGCATCGCGCCGCCGCGAGCTTCCTGTCGATTCCATGCCAGATGCAGCCAACACCACCGAGGACGACGCCGACGACAGCGAAGCCAAGCTCGCACGATGCCTGGTACCACTCATCGAACGGCTGCCTCGTGACCAGGCGGAAGCTCTGCGCATGGTCGACGTCGCGGGAATGAGCCAGAGCGCCGCGGCCGCGGTGGCTGTGGTGTCGGTGCCCGGGATGAAGTCACGAGTGCAGCGCGGACGCAGCAAACTGCGCGAAATGCTGCTCGCCTGCTGCGAGATTCAGCGGGACAGCCGGGGCAGGGTGATGGACTTCGACGGCCGTGGAAACGCGTGTGGGGCCGAGTCCACGCATACCGCCTCGGCATGCGGATGTTCACCACAGATCTCTGGCTGATGCAACCAACTTCGGCCTCGGAGGCGTGTCTAACCCGGTACTGACGACCGGGAGGAACAGATGAGTGATCGGGACGCCGCGTTCGAGGCGTACTTCGCGGCACGGTCGGACGCCATGCGCGGTACGGCGTACCTGCTGTGCGGCGACTGGCATCGAGCCGAGGACCTGGTCCAGCAGACGTTCACGAAGATCTACCTGGTGTGGCGCCGGATCCAGCGGCACGAGGCGATGGACAGCTACACCAGGCAGACGCTCGTACGTACGTTCCTGTCCGAGCGGCGCCGGGGGTGGTTCCAGCACGAGTCGGTCGGGTCTCCGGAGTTCGAGCGGGTAGCGCCGCCGTCCGGACACGCCGACGAGCGGCTCGTGTTGCTGGAAGCGCTCGCGAAGGTACCGCCGAGACAACGGGCTGTCCTGGTGCTGCGGTACTGGGAGGACCAGTCCGTCGAGCAGACGGCCGAGTTGCTCGATTGCTCGGCAGGAACGGTCAAGAGCCAGGCCGCGCGCGGGCTGGCGACGCTGCGCGATCTGCTGGAAGAGGAGAGAGTTCGATGAAGGAAGAGGATCTCAACGAGGCGTTCCACGACGTCCTGGTGCGCAGCACGCCGCCGCCGTCGATGGACCCCGCGAGCGCCCTCGCCCAGGCTCGCCGGGCGCGCAAGCGGCGTACGGTGCTGTTGTCCGGCGCCGGGGTCGCCGCGCTGGTGGTTGCCCTGGGCGCCGGTCCGGCGCTGGTCGTGCACTACGCCGGCAACCGGTCGGCCGGCCCGATGGTTGCCGGGAGCACCGGTACGACGCCGTCGATCGTGCCTGAGCCGCGGCCGTCCGCCACCGCGACGCCGACGAAGGCTCCGGCGACGCGGAAGTCCAACGACCCGTGGCCGGAGGGCCAGGTGGACCGTACGGCGTCCGCGGGTCCGCGTGCCGATCGGGCGGTGGCGTTGATGGGCGACCTGAGTTCGGTGGTACCGGCGGGACTCAGTACGCCGAACCTGAAGTACTCCGACGGTCGCTCGATGCGGTGGCCGCAGGCCCAGTACGCGTCGAACGACGGCGAGCAGGACTACTGGGAGTACCAGGCGATGATTCCCGTACAGAAGGACAACCGGGTCGGCCAGCTCCTGGTGCAGTCGACCACGCCCAGCGGCAAACCGGCGACGACCCCTTGCCAGCTGGCGCAGAAGTTCTGGGGCGGCACCGGCACGTGCGCCGTTGTCGACGTCGCCGGCAAGAAGGTCGGCGTACTGACCACGAACGGCCGCGACAGCTACGACCAGTGGGCCGCGTACCGCTACCCGGACGGCACTGTCGTCTACCTGGCCCAGGCCAAGAAGGTCGACGACAGCGGCCGCCCTCCGTTGGCGCAACCAATCTTCACCCCGCACCAACTGGCCGAGCTGGTCACCTCCCCGACGTTCAAGATCAGTCAGTAACCTCCGGCGGCCGCACGACCTGCTCGCCAGGTCGTGCGGCCGCGGTCTGTCGGTCACCGGCCGGCGTACGGGTCAGTCCTTGAAGGCGTCCTTGACCTTTTCGCCCGCCTGTTTGAGCTCGGCCGTCGACTTCTCGGCCTGGCCTTCCGCCTGCAGATCGCGGTTGTCGGTGGCGTCACCGGTCGCTCGCTTGGCCTTGCCCTTGGCGGCCTCGGCGGCGTGTTTCATCTTCTTACCGGTATTCATCGGAATCTCCTTCGCTCCGGAATCGCACTGCCGGTGCCCAGCCGGCCGGCTTCGAAGCACTCCCGCTATCCGGCCCGGCCGCCGACGTGGCGCTCGTGCCGGCAGCAGGTCAGCTCCTCGACGAGCTCGCCGTCGCGGGTGACCCCGAGCGGCCGCGCATGCGTGGCGCCGCGGGCGCACCCCGGATGTACGCAGCACACGTCCACCTCGGGGACGCAGGTGCCGTGCCGGGACCACGGAAGTCGCATGGCGGGCCGGTACCCACGGCGCGCGCCCGGACGCCTGTCGCGGGACCTGAATCGAGCATTTCAAATGTGCGTTTATTTGAACTGCTACGTAATGCGTGCGTCCTGACGCTGAAAGTAGGCGCGACCGGCGTCGTTTTGCGGCATTTCGCCTGGGTACCGCATTCCTATTCCAATTCAGGAACGGGGCAGGCCGTTAGGAGAAACCAATGGGAATCGGAACCTCCGTATTCCTGCTGGCGCTGGGCGGAATTCTGGCGTTCGGGGTGTCGGACCACATCAGCGGTGTCGACCTGACCGTCGTCGGATACGTGCTGATGATCGCCGGCGGTATCGGACTCGCCGTAGTCCTCGCGCTGGCCAACCAGCGGAGCAGATCGACGCACACCACCGTGCGCGAACGCCGCGACTTCCACGACGAGTGACCCCGGGAGTGAGGATGCCTGACGCACGAACGCCCGATGCGCGGGAGTTGCTGCTGGACATGCTGTTCGAGCAGACCGCGCGCTACCGGTTCCCGTCGCTCTCGATGCTGGACATGATCGAGTCCCTGCTCGAGCCCGACGAGGTGGACCTCTATGCGCGGCTGCTGCTGCGCCAGATGCAGGACGAGAACTACCCGAGTCTTCCGGTGCTGCGCCGGATCGCTGCGCTCACGCAGTGATCAGCCCGCCGATCGTTGCCCACGGCTACTTCTAGGAGAACCAATGAACAACACCGCCAAGGTAGCGGTCGCCGTCGCGAGCGGCTACCTGCTCGGCCGCACCAAGAAGCTCAAGCTGGCGATCACGGTCGGCGGACTGCTGGCCGGTAAGCGGATCGCCACCGATCCACGGGCCATCGTGCAACAGCTGACGGACATCGTCGAACAGAATCCCGAGTTGTCCCGGCTGTCCGATCAGGTACGCGGCAAGCTGGTCACCGCGGGCCGGGAAGCCGCTGTCGCGGCGGCCAGCAATCGCCTGAACTGGGTCAGCGACTCGATCAGGGACCGTACCGACCGCATGCTGTCGGCAGGCGACCGCCAGGACGAGGACGAGGACGACGACCGTCCGCGGCGGCGCCGGCGCCCGGGCAGCCGTCGCCGCGCGAGCGCACACCGGCCCCGCCGGAGCAGCGCGGACGACAGCACGGATGACCGCGTGGATGACAGCACGGACGACGGCACGGACGACACGGAGTCGCCCGACGAGAATCGCCGCAGCTCGTCCGGTGGGGCCCGGCGTACGGCGAGGCGGACGTCCGCGCGGGCGGCGAGTGGTAACGGCTCTGGGTCGAGCACGCGGAAGTCCACGACCGCGAAGAAGAGCGCCGCACCGGCGAAGAAGACCGCCGCGAAGAAGGCGACCGCGAAGAAGAGCACAGGTCCGGCCAAGAAGGCCGCAGCCAAGAAGACCGCCGCGAAGAAGAGCCCCAGCAGGTCGACAGGTGGAGCGTCGGCCCGGAAGCGTGGGTGATCGGTGATGGCCGAACGATCGCACAGCGAGGAACAGAACGGACTCCGCTCGATCCTCGACGAGCTCCCGGTCGACCGGTTGAAGAGCGAGCTGCAGGAAGCGCTGTCGGTCGCGGCGGAGCGTACGGCTGAGGCCGCGACCGACAAGATCTCCAGCCTGACCGATCGGCTGGTCGACGTGGCAGCCGGCGGCAGCATCACCGGGAAGGCCATGGCGGAGGGTGGAAAGGCGGCGGCCACGGGCGGTTCACCGCTGCTCGGTGCGTTGAAGGGCGGAGTCATGGGAGCCAAGGACAAGGCGGCCGAGCTGCTCGGCGGCGGATCCGGCGGCGGGGGCGGTCAGAACCCGCTCAAGGCCACGACGATCATCGAGTCGATCGACGTCGGCGTACCGATCGAGGTCGCCTACAACCAGTGGACCCAGTTCCAGGACTTCTCCGGTTTCATGAAGAAGGTCGAGCGGGTCGAGCAGAAGACCGACGAGAAGCTCGACTTCAAGGCGAAGATCCTGTGGTCGCACCGCACCTGGGAGGCGAGCATCCTCGAGCAGGTGCCGGACGAGAAGATCGTCTGGCGCTCGAAGGGGGAGAAGGGGCACGTCGACGGGAGCGTCACCTTCCACGAGCTCGCGCCGAACCTCACCCGCGTGATCGTCGTCCTCGAGTACTACCCGCAGGGTCTGTTCGAGCGGGTCGGCAACATCTGGCGCGCGCAGGGGCGGCGGGCGCGGGTCGAGCTCAAGCACTTCCAGCGGCACGTGATGACCGACGTCATCCTGCACCCCGACGACGTCGAGGGCTGGCGCGGCGAGATCCACGAGGGCCGAGCCACCGGCGGCACGGACGAGGACACCGACGAGGACACCGACGAGGACACCGACGACGAGTACGACGAAGACGACGAAGACGAGGACGCCGACGAAGACTCTGACGGCGACTACGACGAAGGCGCCGAGGACGAGTACGAGGACGAAGAAGCCGGCGGGGACGAGGACGAGTACGACGAGGGCGAAGAGGACGAGTACGAAGAGCCCGCCGACGAGGACGAAGAGTACGAGGACGAAGACGACGAGCCGTCCGACGAGTACGACGAGGACGACGAAGACGACGAGTACGAGGACGAGGGCGACGAGGACCTGCCCGAGGACGAGTACGAGGACGACGAGTACGAAGACGACGACGAGTACGACGAGGGCGATGACGAGGAAGACCTGCCCGACGACGAGTACGAAGAAGCACCCGAGAAGCGGCCCCGCCGCCGCGCGAGCTGATCGCGTCGAACGGAAGGAACAGCCATGACCGTTGCCGCCACCGGCGGACGCCGCTCCGGCGGCTATCTGGATCGCCCCGCCCCGAGCAGTCTCGCCGATGTCATCGACAGCATCCTCGACAAGGGCCTCGTGATCGACGCCTACGTCCGGGTCTCGCTGGTCGGCATCGAACTGCTGACGATCGACGCCCGCATCGTCGTCGCCAGCGTCGACACCTATCTGCACTTCGCGGAGGCCACGAACCGGCTGGATCTGTACGAGAAGAGCAAGGACCTCCCGGAAGTGATCCAGGACATGAGCGAGGGCACCGCGGCCGGCAAGTCGCGCGGGATCCTGACCGGTGCGAAAGAGGCACTGTTCGGCTCGGACCGCGAGGACGACGACCGCAGCGACGACCGCAGCGAGGACGAGGACGAGGAGCCCGAGGAGCAGTACGAGGAGGCTCGTCCGCGCCGCCGCCGGCCGGCCAAGAAGACCGCCGCCCGCCGCAGGAGGACTGAGGCGTGACGGTGACAGCGCCGGGCGACGTCGGCCTGGGACGCTATGTGTACTGCATCGCGGCCGCGGATCTCGTCCTGCCGATGGACCTCAGAGGTGTCGGCGACCAAGCCGTCGGCACGTTGCCGCACGGCGAGCTGGCGGCCGTGATCAGCCTGGTGGACAGCGACGCCGCGCACGCGGGCCGATCGGATCTACTGGCGCACGGCCGGGTACTCGACACCATCGCGCAACAAGGGCCGGTGATCCCGGTGCGGTTCGGATCGGTGCTGCGTTGCCGGGAGGCCGTTGCCGGAGATCTGCTGGTGCCGGGGCACGAACGCTTCGTGACAGTACTGCAGGATCTCAGCGGACGCGCGCAGTTCACGGTCCGCGCCAGGTACGAGGAACGGCAGGTCCTGACCGAGATCGTGGCGGAGAACCCTGGAATCGCGCAGCTTCGCCGGATGACCCGCGACCGGCCTGGTGAGTCGTCGTACGGCGAACGCGTCCGGCTGGGCGAGCTGGTCGCCGCGGCTCTGGAGACCAAGAGCAGTACGGACAGCGAAGCGATGCTGGCGGAACTCGAACAGCACGTGGTCGCGATCAACATCCGGGAGAGCGCCGGGATCGACCGGCTGCTCGACGTTGCCGTACTGGTCGACGACGAGCATCGGGCCGAGTTCGAGCAAGCGGTCGAGGGACTGGCCGCGGCGTTCGCCGGACGGGCACGGCTGAAGTTGATCGGGCCGACCGCGCCGTACGACTTCGTCGATGCGGACGAGCCGTGGGGCTGATGACGAACCTGCTCACGCTGCCGCTCGCGCCGGTGCGGGCGACGATCGCGCTGGCCGAGCAGATCCGGCGACAGGCCCAGGCGGAGTACTACGACCCCGCCCGCATCCGCCGGCAACTCGAGCAGATCGACGAGCTCCGGGACAGCGGCGAGCTCGACCCGGACCAGGCCGCGGCCTGGGAGGACGAGCTGATCAGGCGGCTGTACGAGCACCGCGAGGAGATCTGACCGACGATGGCAACCACGCGCAAGGCAACCCAGCGACAACCGGCTGACGGCCGCACCAAGACCGGCCGAACCAAGACCGGGCGGACCGCGTCGTCTCAGTCCGCGCGGCGAACTTCACCGAAGCAGTCGCTGCAGAGTGTCGCGATCGCCGCCGCCCGGGAACTCTCGCAACTGATCGGCCAGTCGCCCGAGGCGATCGTGGCCGTGGAGAAGCGCGACGAGGGCTGGTCGGTGCAGGTGGAGGTCGTCGAAGCACATCGGATCCCCGCGACCACCGACATCCTCGCGGTCTACGAGGTCGAGGTCGACACCGACGGCACGGTGACCGGGTACTGGCGCAAGGACCGTTATGTCCGTGGGCGAATCCAGGAGTAGGGCAATGAGCGAACCGACGATCTCGTCCCGCCGGGCCCCGATGGACCGGTACGGATTCACGTCGCCGGCGCCGCGTCCGGAGGGGCTGGCCGACATCCTCGAGCGGGTCCTCGACAAAGGCATCATCATCGCCGGTGACATCCGGGTGAACCTGGTCGACGTCGAGCTGCTGACCGTCAAGATCCGCCTGCTGGTGGTGTCGGTCGACAAGGCGATGGAGATGGGCATCGACTGGTGGAAACGCGATCCGATGCTGTCCACCGAGGCCCAGGGGCTGGCCGACGAGAACCGTCAGCTGCGCGAACGCGTCGAGGAACTGGAGCGCGACCGTGACTGAGACCGTCACTGAGACCGTGACCGAGACCGTGACCGAGACCGGGACGTACGTGTACGCCGTGGCGCGCAACCTCGACGGCGAGTTGCTGTCGGGGCTGGAGGGCCTCGGCGACACACCGGTGCGGGTCATCGGCCACCGCGACCTGGAGGTCGTCGTGTGCACCGTCGACCTCGATGAGTTCGGCGAGTCGGCGCTGCGCCGCAACCTCGAGGTCCTCACCTGGGTGGAGAAGACGGCCCGCCGGCACGACGAGGTCGTCCGGCGGGTGGCGGCGCTCACGACCGCCCTCGTCCCGTTCCGCCTCGTCACCATCTACCGTTCGGACGACGCGGCCCGCGACCGCATCGAGGAGTTGTACGACGACCTCGGCCTCGCGCTCGACCGGGTCGAGGGCCGGGCCGAATGGAGCGTGAAGGCGTACTGCAGGACGCAACCGGTGCCGTCGGCAACTTCAGCGCCGACCAGCAGCTCCGGCGTCGCCTATCTGGAACGCCGCCGGGCCGAGATCCGCGGCCGGCAGCAGGATGCGGTCAAGCAGGAGCTCGAGGCTGATCAGCTGTTCTGGGATCTGGTGCCGGCCGCGGCCGCCACCCGGCGCCTCGCGTCCCAGGACCAGCGGTTGAGCGGACGCCGGGAGGCGATGGCCCTCAACGCCGCGTTCCTGGTCGACGACGGCCGCAGTACGGACTTCTTCGAGTTGGTGAACGTGGTGCGTACCCGGCACCCGTCGCTCGACATCGAGGTGAACGGGCCCTGGCCGCCGTACTCGTTCGCCGTACTGGACAAGTCATGAGCGTAGAGACGTACGCGACGACCGCGACCGAGCCGAGCCTGGTCGATCTGCTCGACAGGCTGCTGGGAAAGGGCGTCGTGATCACCGGCGACGTCGTCATCTCGCTTGCCGACGTCGACCTGGTCCGGATCCAGTTGTCGGCCGTGATCGGCTCGGTACGCAAGGAGATGGGGATGTATGACTGACCCGCTGCTGCCGCTGACGGAGCGGATCGAGGCCGATGCCGGCAACGTCGAACGCGAGCTGCTCAAGCTCGTTCTGACGATCGTCGAGCTGGTCCGGCAGTTGATGGAACGTCAGGCGATCCGCCGGATGGACGAAGGAGACCTCAGTACGGGGCAAGTCGAGGAGCTCGGGCTCGGCCTGATGCGACTCGAGGAGGCCATGACCGCGCTGCGCGAACAGTTCGGTCTGAGCGCGGACGATCTCAACCTCGACCTCGGCCCGCTCGGTTCGCTCCTGCCTGAACAGGTCTGGACGTGATGATGATGAAGATTCTTCGAGGACTCGGTGCGGTGGTCGTCTGGCTGCTCGCGACGGTCGTGATGATCCTGGCGGCGGTGCTGTGCGTCACGCTGATCCTGCTGCCGGTCGGTCTGCCACTGATGGCGCTAGGGCTGCGCCTGTACGGGTACGGCGTACAGCTGCTGGTCCCGTCGGCGCCCGAGATGAAACGGGGGATGCGCAAGCGTCTCGGACTGCGCGCGCACGGAACTGTGCAAGGCGACGTCAAGCGCGCCGGCAAACGAGGCAAGAAATCCGGCCGCCGATTGCGCAAACGGGCCGGCAGGACCGCCCACCGCGGCCGCAAGCACCTGGCCGGAGTGTTCGGAGGCTGATGAACGTGGTTCTCCCGGACAGGCTCGAAACGAAGTGAAGGAGGTTGTCATGCCTAAGGACTCTCTGGGCGACAAGCTCGAACGACAGGTGGACAAGCTCAAGGGCGGCCTCAAGGACGTCGCGGAAGCGCTGACTACAGAAGATCCGGAACCCCGGACGCCCGGCATGGCCGGCCGAATCACCCCGAGCGCGCCGCGGGCCCGGCCGAAGACGAAGGACGAGCTGTACGCCGACGCCAAACGCCGAGGCATCAAGGGCCGCTCCAAGATGACCAAGTCTCAACTGGAAAGAGCCCTCCGCCGAGGCTGAACCCCGGCCCGGGCGCGCCGTGCACGAGGGGCGAATGTAGTGGCGCGCGCCGGGCACCGGGTGCACTCACGGAGGAGGAGTGCGGTGGGACAGGTCGACCGAATTGCGGAGCCGTGGGGGACGCGGACAGCGTACGGCCCGGGGGAGCGCTGGCCCGTAAGGGTCGATGTGCGGTTGGTCGAGACGGACTGGGACACCGCGATGTCCGCGGTCGCCGGGCGTACGAAGAAGCTGTTCGCCGAGATCATGGTCACGCCGTGACGACGGTGGTCAGTGACTTGTCTTTGGGCACTGTGTTCACCGATACCGTGGCTGGGACCATCGGGCTGGAGGAAGAGCTTCTGCTGGTGGATCGGATGGACTGGTTGCCGACCGCATCCAAGGACGTGCTGGATGCCGTGGACGATCCCCGCATCAAGGCCGAGCTACCCGCCTGCCAGATCGAGATTGCGACCTCCGTGCACAAAGACCCGTCCGGCGCGGTCGAGGAACTCCGCCGATGCCGGGCCTTGCTGGCAAAGACGTGCGGCTCGGACCGGGCGGTGATCGCTGCCCCGGTTCACCCGCTGGTCGACGGACCCGTGGAGTTGTCGGCGACGGCGCGAGCAGGAGGGCTCGACGGACGGTACCGGGAGATCATCGAGCGGCAACTCGTGTCGTCCCTGCAGATCCATCTGGCCTTCGGTGACGCCGACTGCACGTTGGCGGTCTATCACGCGCTGCGGAACATCCTGCCGGAGCTGGCCGCACTGGCGGGCACCGCGCCGTTCGTCGGTGGCCGGGACACCGGGTTGTGCTCGGTCCGGCCGGTGATCGGAGGGCAGCTGCCGCGGCAAGGCGTGCCGCCGATCATCGCCTCGTGGGAGCAGTACGCCGACGACCTGGCCTGGGCAGTTCGCGGAGGTGCTGTGACCGATCCGTCGGAGTGGTGGTGGGAGCTCCGTCCGCATGTTCGGTTCGGCACGC
The DNA here is from genome assembly GCF_042873835.1 of Kribbella sp. NPDC004536. NCBI lineage: Bacteria > Bacillati > Actinomycetota > Actinomycetes > Propionibacteriales > Kribbellaceae > Kribbella > Kribbella sp. NPDC004536. The sequence continues at coordinate 892,217 of NZ_JBIALY010000002.1, forward strand.
TCGAGCTGCGGGTCCTCGACGTACCGGCGACCACGGAGCGGGCCGGCGCGATCGTGCGGTTCGTGTACGCGTTGGCCACCCGGCTCACCGACCGGTATCACCTCGGCGAGTTGCCGGTACCTGCGCCGTCCTGGCGGATCGCCGAGAATCGTTGGGCCGCGCTGCGCGACGGTGTCCACGGCGAGCTCCTCGATCTCCGTACCGGCGCTGCACGGTCGACCCGGCGGCGCCTGCACGATCTCGTCGACGCCGCGGAGCTGTACGCCCCGGGCGGCCTCGACGACGTACGCGTACTGATCGACGACCCGCCGGTGGATCACCTGCGAGCATTAGGATCCCGCCGGGTGGTGCCGTGGCTCGCGGAGGTCTTCAGCGGATGAGGACGAGCGGTTGAGCGGGAGCGTGTGGGTGCCGTCGCACAGTGGTGGGATCGCGGTGCGGCCGCAGCGGCAGAGGGCGATGGTACGGCGGGCCGCGGGGACGGGATCGCCGTTCTCGTCCAGGAGTTCGAACTCGCCGCGGACGATCAGCGGCCCGTCCGGGTACGCGCGGATCTCTGTCATGTCCTTCCGGTACCCAGCGAATCACTGGGAATCCAAGGGAATCCGTCGGGGTACCGGTCGGAGATGCAGCTACCACCGGCCCGTGGGCCGCTCAGTGCGCGGATGATCGACGGTCTCGCGCGAGGTGGTCGCGTCATCGGCAAGGCTGTGGCGTCGACCGATCCGTACGACGAGGATCTTCAACTGGCGCTGTGGATCGCGTACGAGTTGCAGTACCGCGGTTTCGACGACGTCGATCCCGACCGGCAGTGGGATCCGGCGGTCATCGCCTTCCGATCCAGGTTGGAGCGGCCGTGGATCGCTTGGCTGGAAGGGAATTGCCGGATCACGCCGGGCAGCCGACCGGTGGCGGTGCAGCTGCGGGCGATGGTCGACGGCGCCGACGGTCCGCGGCTGGCGCCGTACCTGCGCCGGCATGCGACCCGCGAGCAGTTCCGCGAGTTCGTCCTCAACCGGTCCGTCTACCAGCTCAAGGAGGCCGATCCGCACAGCTTCGGTATTGCCCGGCTTGCCGGCGTGGCCAAGGCGGCACTGGTCGAGATCGAGGCCGACGAGTACGGCGGCGGCCGCTGCGAGCGGATGCACTCGGAGCTGTTCCGTACGACGATGCGCTGGCTGCTGCTCGACGACAGTTACGGGCACTACGTACCCGACGTACCGGCCGTCACGCTGGCGTTGTCGAACGTGATGTCGCTGTTCGCATTGCACCGTCGCTGGACCGGCGCGCTCGTCGGTCATCTGGCGGCTCTGGAGATGACGTCGACCCTGCCGAACCGGCAGTACGCGACCGGTGCGATCCGGCTGGGGGCTTCCGAGGAGCAGGCGCGCTACTTCACCGAGCACGTGGAGGCCGACGCGGTGCACGAGCAGATCGCGGCCCACGACCTGTGCGGCGGCTATGTTCAGGAACATCCCGAGGCGGTCGGTGACGTCCTCTTCGGCGCACGCTGCGCGTTGACGGTCGACGACCTGTTCGCCGACCACCTCCTCGCGCGGTGGAGCGATCCGGCAAGCGTCAAGACAGCTTGACCGCGGCACGTTAGCTGGACGGGGGATCACTTGTCAAGCTATCTTGACGGTATGGGCGACGCGGGACATTCTGTCGGGCAGAAGGACGCGAGAAGCCTCGAGGAGCTGCTCGCTGTGTTGCGAGTCAGCGACCAGCGGGAGCTGTATGAACGCGGGATCGAGGAAGGGCGAGAATCCGGCCATCCGGTTGCGGTGCTCGTGAAGGCCCTGGCGGAGCTGCCCGGTGTCACCGGGCTGGAAGCGCTGCGTGCCAGCCGGCGGGTCGTCGAGCTGCTCACCGGCGCGCGCTGGCACATGATGCGTCAGGCCCGCGAGGAAGGTTCCAGCTGGAGTCAGGTCGGCAGCGCGCTCGGCATGAGCAAGCAGGCGGCGTACGACTTCTACCGGCGCAAGCTCGACCAGCAGGACGAGTCCACCGAACCAGGCGTCCAGAGCACGTCCCGCTCACGAGCAGCACTCGGCACCAACCCGAAGGACGGCGCAGCACCCCGCTAGCGCGAACGCGCCCGGCAGTCAGGGCCTGAATCGTGTGGTGACGACGACTGCGACTTCGAACAGCGCGACGACGGTGCAGACGGAGACGCCGAACAGCAGGAGTCCCGACGAACCGATCCACGCAAGCAGGACCGTGATCGACAGACACACGGCAAGAGCGGTGGCGGCGGTCGCGAACACGAGCCAGTCACGCCGGATCGCATGCCGGACCAGCGGGCGCGTGTTCCCGGGCCGTGGACTGACCATCGCTCATCACCGTGTCTCAGAGGCGTACCTGGTCTTGGTTCTCCAGGTTCCCGGCTTCAAACGGCTTCAAGCGTCAGGCGACTCAACGGGGTAACTGGCGGGTCTCGATGAGTTGGGCGGCGACGTCGTGGAGTTTGGTGTTGGTGTCCTGGGAGTAGCGGCGGAGTACGGCGAACGCTTGGTCGCCGTCGAGGTCGTAGCGTTCCATCAGGATGCCCATCGCCTGGCCGACGAGTTTGCGGGCGTCGACGGCCTGGCCGAGGTTGTGTTCGTGGCGGGCGCTGGCGACGGCGACCGAGGCGTGGCGGGCCAGGATGTGTGCGATCGCATCCTCGTCAGGGCCGAAGGCGTCCGGCTGCACGCTGTAGAGGCCGAGCACCCCGACGGTGCCGGCGGAGGTGGTGAGGGGGACGTCGAGAACGCTGCGGACGCCGAGCTCGAGGACCTTGGTGTTCCACTCGGTCCACCGGTCGTCGGTCGCCGCGTCGCGGACCAGGACGGTGGAGCGGGTGCGCATCGATTCCGTCAGCGGGCCTTTTCCGCCGTTCACCTGCAGCGCGTAGATCTCGGCGACGACCGGGTCGGTGACGGCCGGGATCTCCAACTGGTGGCCGTTGACGATCAGTGCGACGCCGGCATGAGAGCAGTCGAGTGCTTGGAGTGCGAATTCGACGACGGTCTGGACGGTCTCGTCCACACCGCCGGAGCTGTGCAGGTCCAGCGCGAGTTGCGCGAATCGTTCAGCTGAATCATCTCGGGTCGTGCCCATGTCGTCAAGATAACTTGACGCTGGCTTTCCGTCAAGATATCTTGACGAAATGAGCTCGGGATCGAGCAGGAGCAGGCGGCAGGTCATCCGGTCGCGGTGCTCGTGAAGGCGCCGGCAGACCTTGGGGGCGTCTCCGGCATCGAGGCGCTGCGCGCGAGTCGCCGCGTGGTCGAGCTGCTGACCGCCGCCCGCTGGCACATGATCCGTCAGGCGCGTGCGGAAGGCTCTAGTTGGAGCCAGGTGGGCGCAGCGCTGGGGATGAGCAAGCAGGCCGCGTACGACTTCTACCGGCGCAAAGTCGACCAGCAAGAGGATCAGTAGCGGGCGAGTTCTTCCAGTGGGCGTAGGGCGGTGCGCCGGCTCTTGAGAGTGACGACTTCGGCGACGTTCTCGACGTCGCTCCACGGCAGGTACCAGACCTCCCCGAGGCGGGCGTGGACGAGCCGGCGGAGCAGCTCCGGTCCGACGTGGCGCTCGTACCCGAACAGCCGGGTGGAGCGGTTCTCCACCACGATCAGACCGTCGACCCGCAGGGAGCGTTGCATCGACACCAGCATCGGGCTGTCCTGGACGAGCCGCACGTCCGCGACTCCGCCGACGTCGTCGCCGTCCGCGTCGACCACGCGCCGGCCCAGCAGCTCATTCAGTCGCATCGGAGGCTCCCGGGATCTTGTCGACCACGTGTGCTTCGATCCAGTCGTCGTAGTAGTCGAGGTTGAGGCCCTCGGCCGAGATCGTGACCGCGGTGTCGATGTCGGCTATCCGGCGCGCCGTGATCCGCTCCCGGCCGGAGATCAGCGCCGCGACGACCGGCGGATCCGTACCCAGGTCGAGCTCCACGTCGTCGATCTTGCCGGCCAGGTGGCCGTCGGCCTGATCGATCAGTTGCCGGTCGAGCAGGTGCAGTTGGGCATGCAGCACCCGAGCCGATTCGGCAGGCATGTCAGGCATGATCACTGTCCCGCTTTCGTGACGATCATCAGTGGTATCGCGGCCGCCGACGCGATGATCAGCAGCGCCAGGTAGACCAGGCCGAGGGCGTTTCGTACCGGCCCGTTGATCTCCCGCCCGACGTAGTCGGGGTCGTTGGCAACGATCAGGATCGGCAGATAGGTCAGCGGCAAGGCCATCGCGGCGAACACCACCGAGTACTCCGTCACCTTCACCGGATCGACTCCGGTCAGCAGCGTCAGTACGGCCAGCAGCAGGCACACGATCATCACCACGTGGAAACGCGAGGCCTCCTTCGGCCGCACGAGTTTGCCCCATTGCCAGCCGCGGTACTGCGCGATCGTGTAGCCACACGACAGCGCCGTCTCCAGCGCCGCGCCGAAGGTCGCCGCGAACACCCCGATCAGTACGATCGCCAGCCCGAGCTTGCCGAGCGCGACAGCCACCGGCAGCGTCACCTGCCCGAGAGTCCCGACCTGGATCCCGGCCGGCAGGAAGAGCACGGCGGCACAGCCCATGATTGCCAGCGACAACAATCCGCCGAGCGGGAACCCGATGAACACGTTCGCGCGGGACGTCGTCAGGTCGCGCCGGGTCCACTTCTCCTCGACGCCACCGGAGGAGAAGAAGAACACCTCGTACGGGGTCATCGCGGCACCGAACAGCGCGATCCCGTAGTACGCGTAGGTCGCCCAGTTCTCGTGTCCGATCGGGTGCGGCCGGGTCGCCTGCTGCAGCAACTGTCCCCAGTCGGGCCCGAGCTTGAACAATGCGACGGCGAATACGACGAGCAGCAGGCCGAGCAGCCCGAAGACCTGCTCGAGCCGGGAGAACTTCACCCGCCAGATCACCAGCCAGACCGCGAACGCCGCGAGCGGCATCCACAGCAGGTAGCTGACACCGCTGGCCAGCGCGAACGCGAGCGCCACACCACCGATCTCGGCGATCAGCGTCAGCAGCGTCACCAGGAACGAGGCCACCAGGGTCAGCAGTCCCGTACGCGGACCGAGACGCTCCCTGATCAGGTCGAACACCGGCCGGCCCGACATCGCCACGATCCGCCCGCACATCTCGGCGTACAGGCAGATGCCGAGCACTCCGACCAGCACGACCCACGCCAGGTGCATCCCGAAGCGGGCGCCCACCAGGGCGTTGGTCACCAGGTCGCCGATGTCGACGAAGCCGCCGATCGCGGTCAGGATCCCGAGCGTGATACCGAGGAGCTTCTTCACTTCGCGAGCTCCCCGAGCCGGTCCAGGTCGGCCCCGGACTGCCGCAGCGCGGTCAGCTGCGCCTCGGCGGCCGCCAGATCGTTGTTGCCGAGCGCGATCCGGACCGCGGTCACCGCGGACGACGCCTGGTCGAACGTCGCGAGCACCTGCTCGTACAGGCGCCGCGACACCGCCGTCGCGGGTTGCTGTGCCGTGAAGGAGCTGGAGGCGGTCTCGACGCCCTTCTCGGCGTCACCGACCATCTCGCCGGCCGTTCCGGCCCACAGGCGATGAGCGCGTAACTGCTCGACGGTCAGCCTTGTCGTATTGACCTCGGAGAGAATCTCTCGTGCCGACTGCGCGGCGGCAGCGCGGAGCTGCTGGTCCGGATTCCCGCACCCCGTCATCACCAGCGCCGCCAACATCACGGCAGCCACCACTCGACGCACAGTCACCGTCCTGGATCCGATAGTCGTACGGACCCCCGGTACCCAGGCCGGCGGGCGTCAGTCCTGCATGGCTTCGGTGAAGAACTCCGGTGGCGCTTGCAGGTCGTGGGCGCGGAACAGCACGGCGTGCTCGACGCCCATGGCCTTGCCGTTCATCGCGGTGAGCTTGGGAATGAAGTCGGCGGGGGCAGGATGGCCGGGGAGCGCAGCCAGGTACGCGGCATGGGCGTCGAGCGAGGCGATGCCGCGGAGCAGCGGGTCTCCGGTCACGTCGACGCCGTGGGACGCGAAGCCGGGGAGTCCGGGAACGACGTACCAGCGCGCGGAATGCGGTTCGAGCCCCTCGTCGACCTGCTCCGGGAAGACCCAACGGTTGCCCGCGTCGCGCACCGCGTCGAGGGTCGCGAGGCCGGCCGCGCGATGGTCGGCCTGGTCGAAGCCGAACGGCGTCTCGACCTCGTAGCCGGTGCCGAGTACGACGTCAGGCTTGAAGCGGCGGATCGCCCGGCAGATGTCCCGGCGCAGGTCGAGACCGTAGATCAGTACGCCGTCCGGATGATCGAGCACGGTCAGGTCGTCGACGCCCACGACGGCGCAGGCGGCCCGCTGCTCGGCGACGCGCAGGCGAGCCGTCTCCTCGGGCGCGTTCGGCATGCCGGCCTCGCCACGGGTGAGCAGGAGGTACGCGACCTCGATGCCGCGCGCGGTCCAGCGGGCGACCGCCGCGGACGCGCCGTACTCCATGTCGTCAGGGTGCGCGACGACGCACAGCACCCGTTGGAAGGATTCCTCAGGGAGGGCAGGCAGTGTCATGCGGGTCATCCTTCCACCTTGCGAGGTCCGGCGGACGTGCTCGGCGGTACAGTTCTGCGCGATGCCTACCGTTCGAAGAAGCCGAGTCCGGCCGCCCGATATGACTGTGCCTGTTGGTGCGCGGTCGGTGTTCACCGACGGTGCCTGCTCCGGTAATCCCGGGCCTGGGGGATGGGCTTGGGCGTTGTCGAAGACCGAGTACGCCGCCGGTCACGAGGCCGTCTCGACGAATCAGCGGATGGAGATCCGGGCGGCGCTCGAGGCCGTCCGTGCGAACGACGGTCCGTTGCTGGTCGTCTCGGATTCGACGTACGTGGTCAACTGCTTCCGCGACCGGTGGCACGCGGGGTGGCTCGAACGGGGCTGGCTCACTTCGGCGAAGAAGCCGGTCGCGAACAGGGACCTTTGGGAACCGCTGGTGGAGTTGGTGAGCGAGCGCGGCGACGTCGCGTTCCAGTGGGTGAAGGGTCATTCCGGCCACGAGATGAACGACTTCGTCGACGCACTCGCGGTCGCCGCCTGCTCGACCCGCTAGCCCCTCTCTCAGCCCGTCCGGCGAAGGAGCCGCGCGGTGGCGTTCTGCAACGGGCGCTCGAGGATCGCGTTGCACGCCATCGCACCGATCACCACGTAGGCGAGAGCGGCCGGCAGCATGAGCGCGTGCACCACCGGACCGCTGGGCAGCCGTCCGGCCCACGCGGTCGCGAGAAGGGTCAGCGCCGGCAGATGGGTGAGGTACAGCGAGTACGAGGCGTCGCCCAGACGTCGGTGGAACGGCGACACGATATGGCCGTACCTCGTCTCGACGCCGATCGCCCCGTAGACGATCAGGCCGGCGGGGGCCGCGACGACCAGGACCCGTACGCCGTCCGAGGGGAACTGGCTCCAGCCCGACACCCCGAGGAACACCAGGCACGCCGAGAACGAGACGATGCCGAGGGCAAGTACTACGTACGGCCGCAACAGCCAGCCGTGGACCGTGGCGAGGCCGATCGCCGCGCCCAGGACGAACTCGAGGCTCAGCGGGCTGGATACGACCGCAAGGTAGGGGTTGGTCGTGTGCCCGACCGTCGCGTACAGCGTCAGCGTCACCACGACCCAGCCGGCCATCACCCAGGGGAGCCGTGACCTGCCGAGCAGTAACGCGACGGCGAACACCAGGTAGAAGTACATGAGGAAGACCAGCGACCAGGCGACGAGCAGGGGAAGTCGTCCTTGGTGGGGGAGCAGCAGGTAGGACTCCAGGATGTTCGGCCGCTGGCCGTCCCACCGCACGCTGCTGGGGCTCTCCTCGTACAGGAAGACGATCGCGGAGCTCACGATCCAGTACAGCGGGTAGATGCGAAGGATTCTGCGCAGCAGGAACCGTCGTGACGAGCCGGGCCGGTCGAAGGTGCGCCACGTGGTGACGACCATGATGAGGCCGCTGATGACGAAGAACAGGTCCACGCCGGTATTGGCCGGCATGTGCAACCACGAGGTCCAGCTCGACCTGAAGATCCGCTGCTCGAACTCGCCCGGTCCCGAGATATGCGCGACGACCACGATCAGTGCGGCGATCCCGCGCAGACCCTGTACGTTCTGGAGCGCGACCCTGCCGTCAGCCGGAGGCGTCGTCGGCGGAGCCACGCGGGCATGCCTGGCGCGGTACGCCACCAACTGACGGTCTCGGCTCTTCCCCATGCACGCTCCCCGGTCACATCCTCCGGGGCGGCACCCGTCGTGCGGCGCGGTGACGTCAGACTCCCGCTCAGGACGGCGAAAATCGCCGGCCATCGCGAAGCAGCCCCCCAGCTGCGCCCTTCGAGACGCCACCGGTCCCTCGACCGGCTACCGTTCCCCCACTTCCCCCCAGCTCAACCCTTTGGAATCGTACCTCTTCGAACCCGTGTACGAAACCGGATCACGGGGAGCCGAGAGTTGCTGAGGAGGAATTGTGGGTCGTTTCAATCGTCGCCGCGGTTACCTGTTGACGATCTGCGCGCTGGCTCTCGGGCTGACCGCGCCGATGACTGCGAATGCCGCGGCCGGTGGAGCGCCGCTGTTCACGCCCGGCGCACCGGGCGCAGGGGATCCGTACTTCCCTGACATGGGCAACGGAGGGTACGACGTCCGTCACTACGACATCAAGTTGGCGTTCGACGCCAGGACCAAGGCGATCAGCGCGACCACGACGATCCTTGCCGGCACCACGCAGAATTTGTCCCGGTTCGACCTGGACTTCCAGGGACCGTTGAAGATCAGCAAGCTCACTGTCAACGGGCGTGCCGCGTCGTTCGTTCGCAGCGGTGCGCAGGAGTTGGTGATCACTCCACGGCACGGGCTGCGGCGGGGGAGTACCTTTCTCGTCTCGGTGACGTACGCGGGAGTCCCGCAGAAGATCGACGACCCGGCGCTGGGTATTTCCGGTTGGGTGGCTACCAAGGACGGCGCGGTCGCACTCAACCAGCCGATCGGCGCGGCGACGTACTACCCGGTGAACGACACCACCGACGACAAGGCGACGTACACCCAGACCGTCACTGTGCCGACCGGACTCACCGTGCTGGCCAACGGCGAACCCGGGCCGACCACCAAGCACAACGGCCGGACCACCTTCCGCTGGCGGATGAACCAGCCGATGGCCAGCGAACTGGCGATGATTGCTATCGGCAAGTACAACGTCACCCGCAGTGTGACCGCCGACGGACGGCCGAACATCACCGCGATCGGACAGTCGATCGACACGAAGGCCGGTCAGGGCAAGGTGTTCAACCAGACCACGGCGCAGATCGTCCAATGGGAGTCGTCGATGTACGGCCGCTACCCGTTCGGCTCGACCGGCGGCATCCTCGCCGACGTCGGCGTCCACTACGCCCTGGAGACGCAGAGCCGGCCGGTGTACGACCAGCGCACCAGCAAGGTCAGTGGTGATCTGCTCGCCCACGAGCTCGGGCACCAGTGGTTCGGCGACAGCCTCACGCCGGTGCACTGGTCGGACATCTGGCTGAACGAGGGCTTCGCGACGTACTCGGAGTGGCTCTACCAGGAGAAGTTCAACGGCGTGCCGGTACAGAAGAGCTTCGCGGAGACGTACGCCGATGAGAAGGACTGGTCGGGCAAGGTGGCCGACCCCGGACGGGACCATATCTTCGACGACCTAGTCTACAACCGCGGCGCGATGACTCTGCAGGCGCTCCGGCTGAAGATCGGCGACCGCGCGTTCTTCCGGGTGCTCGAACAGTGGCCGGCGACGTACCGGTACGGGAACGTCTCGACGCGTACGTTCATCCGGTTTGTCGAGCGACTGACGCACCGCGACCTCGGCACGTTCTTCCAGACCTGGCTGTACCAGCCGGGCAAGCCGCGCGTCTGACCGATACCGTCGGGGCGTGTTGCTGCCTGAGTCCTCGGTGCCGGGGGCCGATCTTCCGGTCCGGGCGGTTCTGCCTGCCACGGTCGAAGCGGTACGTTCGCGCGGAACCGCGGTGCTGGTTGCGCCACCCGGATCGGGAAAGACCTCGCTGCTGCCGCTTGCCCTGGGCGACGCCCTCGACGGGAAGATCATCGTGGCCGAGCCGCGCAGGCTGGCGACCCGCGCGGCCGCGGCCCGGCTGGCGATGCTGGTCGGCGAACCGCTAGGGCAACGGATCGGCTACGCGATGCGCGGTGAACGCAGCGGCGGTCGAGATCTCCGGGTCGAGGTGGTGACAACCGGCCTGCTCGTACGGCGGCTGCAGGAGAACCCGGAACTACCGGGTGTCGCAGCGATTGTGATCGACGAGTGTCACGAGCGGCACCTGGATGCCGATCTGCTGCTGGCGTTCTGCGTCGACATCCGGGCGAACCTTCGCGACGACCTGGCGATCGTTGCGACCTCGGCAACGCCGGACACGGTCAGGCTGAGTCGCGTACTGGGTACCGATGCCGCGGCGCCCGTCATCACTGCGTCTGCTGCGTTGTTCGACGTCGCCGTCGAGTGGGCTCCGCCGCCGGTTCCGGTTCCGCTGCTCCCTGGTGGGCGGGTCGATCCGCGGCTGCTGGATCACGTCGCTGCTGTGGTCCGGCGTGCACTGACCGAGTATGACGGCGACGTTCTCGTGTTCGTGCCGGGAGAGGCCGAGATCAACGGTGTGGCACGCCGGTTGGCCGGGCTGAATGTGCTGCCGTTGTTCGGTCGCCAGAGCAGGGCTGAGCAGGAACGCGCGTTGGTCTCGAGCGGCACGCGCCGGATCGTGGTCACGACGTCGGTCGCGGAGAGTTCGCTGACCGTGCCCGGGGTCAGGGTGGTGGTCGACTCGGGACTTGCCCGGGAGCCGCGGACCGATCAGTCGCGTGGTCTCGGTGCGTTGGTCACCTGCCGGGTGTCGAGATCGTCGGCCGACCAGCGGGCGGGTCGGGCCGGCCGGGAGGCGCCGGGCAGGGTGTATCGGTGCTGGTCGGCGACCGACCATTCACATCTCGACGATCATCCGGCGCCGGAGATCGCGATCGCGGATCTGGCAGCGTTCGCTCTCGACCTCGCGGCGTGGGGTGCGCCGGCCGGCGACGGTCTGTCCTTGCTCGACGCGCCGCCTGCCGTGGCGATGACCGCGGCGACCGAGTTGCTGCGCCGGCTCGACGCGGTTGACGACACCGGCCGGATCACCGAACGGGGCCGGCGGATGGCGGCGATCGGGGCGCATCCGCGGTTGGCCCGTGCCTTGATCGACGGGACACCGCGGGTTGGTGCCACCCGAGCCCGCGAGATCGTCGCCATGCTCTCCGACGACTCCACCCGCGACTTCACCGACGACCTACCGTCCCGCTGGCAATCCCTCCGCCGAGGCACCAACCCCGCCGCAACGACCCGCTGGAGGGAAGAGGTGGACCGCCTGACCCGCACGCCAACCGCCGCGAACTCGGGTGCGGCGGCGGGTGGTGCCGCGACGAGTGGTTCGGGGGGTGGTGCGGTGGCCGGCGCGCCGGATGATCTGGCGGTGGGGGTTGTGGTGGGGTTGGCGTATCCGGAGCGGATCGGGCGGGTTCGGGGGGCCGGGTCGGCGACGTACCAGATGTCCGGGGGTACGGGCGCCGTGCTGGATCCGCAGTCGCCGTTGCGGAGTACGACCTGGCTCGCGATCGCGGTTGCCGATCGGGCACCCGGTCGCGCCGACGCCAGGATCCGTTCCGCGGCGCCGATCGACGAGCGGACCGCACGCGACCTCGCGGGCGACCTCGTCTCGACCACGGACCAGATCCATTGGGACGGCGGCCGGATCGTGACGCGGCGCGTCGAGACCCTCGGCGCGATCGTGCTCAACGACGTACCACTGGCAAACCCGGATCCACTACTCGTCCAAGCAGCTGTCCGCGACGGTATCCGCCGCAGTGGCCTGTCCGTACTGCACTGGTCGCAAGCCGCCCTCGCCCTGCGCGAACGGCTGGCGTTCTGCCACGCCCACCTCGGATCCCCATGGCCCGCGGTCGACGACGAAGCGCTGCTCGCCGATCTCGACGAATGGTTGGGCACCGAACTGACCTCGGTACGAGCGTCGCGCGACCTCACCCGCATCGACGTCGCCTCGGCGCTCCGGCGACTACTGCCTTGGCCGGCGGCAACCCGGTTCGGCGAACTCGCACCAGAACGCCTCCCGGTTCCATCAGGCTCCGACGTACGCCTCACGTACGACGGCGCCGACCCACCGGTCCTGGCCGTGAAGCTGCAGGAAGTATTCGGCTGGACCACCACCCCGACCGTCGCCGACGGCCGAGTCCCGGTCGTCCTCCACCTACTCTCACCCGCCCGCCGGCCGGTAGCCATCACCAGCGACCTCACCTCCTTCTGGAAACAGGGCTACCCCCAGGTCCGAGCAGACCTACGTTCCCGCTACCCCCGCCACCCCTGGCCGGAAGACCCCCTGACCGCCGTCCCCACCAACCGGCCGAAACCCCGCCACTGAAGTATCGGGTTTATCCAGTTTGCTGAGTGGTATTAGGGAAATGGGGTCGTGGGGGCGTGCGATGGCGCACGTCGATCTTCGAGGGAGGGGTCCAATGCGCAGGTACGTCACGCGGGTAGCCGTGGTGGCAGCGAGTGTCTCCGGGCTGTTGTGGGTCGCAGCCGGAACGGGTACGGCGACGGGCGGCCAAGAACGGCAGTACGTCGTCCTGTATGCCCAGGGCGGGTCAACTCAGGCCGCACATGCCGCGATCGCCGCTGCCGGCGGCAAGGTGCTTGAAGAGAACACGGCGATCGGAGTCGCCACCGTCACCACCAAGAGCGACGCTTTCCAGGCCGCGGCCCGTGCCTCTTCCGCGATCGCGGGCGTGGCGCGGAGCACGGTCATCGGCCGCGCGCCGGACGACCGCCTGGCCGGTGACAAGGCGAGCTTCAAGTTCGACGCCGCGCAGGCCGACCTGCAGGGCGCGACCGCAGCTCGACCGGCGTCGCAAGACGCCGCGAAGGGCACGAAGAAGCAGGAGCCGCTGGCCGGGCTGCAATGGGACATGCAGCAGATCGGCGCCACCGCCGACGGCTCGCAGCGCTACGAGCAGGGCAAGGGTGTGCGCGTCGGCATCATCGACACCGGTGTCGACGGTACTCATCCCGACATCGCGCCAAACTTCGACAAGGCGCTGAGCCGGAACTTCACGACCGACATCCCGGTCGATGCGAACGGCGCGGTGGTTGACGGACCATGCGAGCACCCGAGCTGCGTGGACCCCGTCGACGAGGACGACAACGGTCACGGTACGCACGTCGCGTCCGAGATCGCGTCGCCGGTCAACAAGCTCGGGATCGCGGGTATCGCGCCCAAGGCGACGATCGTCAGCCTACGGGCCGGGCAGGACTCGGGCTTCTTCTTCCTGCAGCCGACGGTCGATGCACTGACGTACGCGGGCGATCACGGCATCGACGTCGTGAACATGAGCTTCTACGTCGATCCGTGGCTGTTCAACTGCGCCGACAACCCGGCCGACACGCCCGCGGACCAGGCCGAGCAGCGGACCGTCGTCACGGCGATGCAGCGGGCGCTCGACTACGCCTATAGCCATGGCGTCACGCTGGTCTCGGCGGCGGGTAACGGCGGCACCGACTACACCAAGACGATCGTCGACAGCTCGAGCCCGGACTTCGCTGACGTTCCTGGCGAGCAGCCGTACGACCGGACGATCCCGCCGTCGTGCACCTCGATGCCGTCCGAGGGCAACCATGTGCTCTCGGTGACCAGCACCGGCATCTCCAAGCGGAAGGCCTACTACTCCGACTACGGAAACGGGTACGCCGACCTGTCCGCGCCCGGCGGGGATGTGTACGACACTGCCGACAACAAGCGCGACATCACGAAGGCCGTACTCGCGGCGTACCCGAAGCAGCTCGCTCAGGCCCGCGGCCAGCTCAATCCCGACGGGACTCCGAACACGCCCAGCGTCGTTCAGAGCTGCCACGACGGCGTCTGCGGGTACTACCAGTACCTGCAGGGAACGTCGATGGCGTCCCCGCACGCGGCCGGCGTCGCTGCGCTGGCGGTCGGCCGGTTCGGCGTTCGAGACCACGTCAACGGCGGCAAGACGGCTTCGCCGGCGCTTGTCGAGCAGGTACTTCGCGCAACGGCGACCGACACCCCGTGCCCGACGCCGCCGCTGTTCACGTACACCCGTTTGGTCAAGCAACCCGACGGGACCTTTGTCACCGTGACAGCCAGCCACATGTGCGAAGGCACGCCGACGGACAACGGGTTCTACGGCGACGGCATCGTCGACGCCAAGAAGGTCGCAAGAGGCTTCTGACCACCACCTCAGCGGACGAGTAGGCGCGCCGGCCACCGGCGCGCCTACGGTTGAGAGGGATCGGGAATCCGGTCGCCGAGTCGCAGCAGGCCGGCTCCGGTCAGGGCGGACGCCAAGGCGCCGCCCCACCAGACTGCGTCCGGTGAGACTGCGAGCAGCGCGCCGCCGACCGCGGGGCCGAGGGCTACGCCTGCCATGAAGGTGAGGCTGTAGAGCGACAAGTAGCGACCGAGCAGCTGTGGTGGTGCGAGGTCGGCGACGACGGGGCCGAGCACGATGAACTGCGCGCACTCGCCGATCGCGATCACGATCGCGACCCCAGCCAGGACGGCGCCGGCGGCGAGCGCCGAGCTCGTCAGTGTTGCGAGCAGGACAGCGAGCAGGCCGATCGCGAACAGCGCGCCGGTCGCGGCAAGTGCGTGTGCGCGGCGCATGCGGACGACGACTCGGGTGGCTGGAATCTGCGCGACGACGATGAAGACGGTGTTGACGAAGATGACGAGGCCGATCTGGCTCGGCCCGACCGGCGTATGTGCCTTCGCAAACGGCGGGAGGATGTTGGAGAAGAGCGCACCGCCGGTCGTTGTCAGCACGATGTTGGCGGCGATCAGGATCAGGAAGAGCCGATCGTGGGCAACTGCTCGGAAGCCTGTTCTCCTGTCGCTCGCCGGCGCAGCAGCCGCCGGGCGGAGGTTCGGGATCCCCGCGAGCACGACCAAGGCGAAGATGCCGAAGGTGGCGCCGTCGAGGAGATAGAGCGCCTGGAACGCGCGGAGGTGATCGGTGGCAGCGATGACGAAGCCCGCAACCGTCGCACCGCTGCCGAGACCGAAGTTGCCTGCGACTCGGCGGAGCGCGATCGAGGCGGCGCGTTGCTCCGCCGAGACCAGAGTCAGGCTCAGAACCTGGTTTGCGGTGCTCGCCACTCCGAACCCGGCGCCGCCGACGACCGAGCAGACGAAGGCTTGCCAGGGACGGTCGACGAATGCGAAGCCTGCGTAGCCCAGTGCGCTCGCGAGGTTGCCGGTGATCAGGATCGGCTTGGCACGGAACCGATCGAGCAGCGCGCCCGACGGCGGTGTCACGACTGCCGCTGTCGCCATGACCGCCGCCAGCACCAGTCCCGCGATCGCCGTTGAGAAGCCGCGGGCCTGGTGCAGGTAGATGATCTCGAAGGGCAGGATCAGTCCAGTGCCGAAGAAGTTGACCGCGGTCCCGGCCTGAAGGACGATGACCGGCCCCGATAGGCCGGTTCGCCAGCCGCCGAACACACGAGGGAGTGTCCTGCCCGGTTGCTTCAGGTGCATGCCTGACCTCCAGGGTTGCTTCCAGCTGCCGCGGCGCGATCCGGTGGGATCGTCCGTGCGGTCGCTGGTGCATACACCGCGGCGCACGGAAACTGGGCGCCCGCGAGCCGCCCAGTTCGCGCCGCGGGCGGTGTATATACCGGGTAGAGGCACGACATCGCGGACGGAAGGAGCGCAGGATGGTGCCGGCCGATCTGCTGTCCCGGGCGCGTGCCGGGGACGGCGAGGCGTTCCGGGAGCTGGCCGAGTCCCACCGGCGGGAGTTGCGGGTGCACTGCTACCGGATGCTCGGATCCCTCGCGGACGCCGAGGACGCGGTCCAGGAGACGATGCTGGCCGCCTGGCAAGGCATCGGCGGGTTTGCCGAGGAACGCGCGTCGCTGCGCACTTGGCTGTACAAGATCGCCACCAACCGGTGCCTCAACGCGCGCCGCGCGGCAAGCCGGCGCCCGGCCAGCCAGTGGGACCTGTCGCAGTTCCAACCGCCGCTGCCGACCCCGCGCGACGAGCCCGCTTGGCTGCAGCCGTTTCCTGACGCGTTCCTCGAGGGCGCCGTCGACCGGCCGCTCGGCCCGGAGGCGCGCTACGAGCAGAGCGAAGCCATCTCGCTGGCGTTCGTGGCCGCCCTGCAGGTACTTCCGCCTCGCCAGGTTGCCGTCGTGATCTTGCGCGACGTCCTCGGATTCCACGCCCGTGAGGTGGCCGCCATGCTGGAGGTGACCGTCTCATCGGTCGACAGCGCCCTCAAACGAGCCCGCGCCGGCCTGCAACGCCGCCAACAAGCCGCCGACCGCCGGCCGTCGCCCGCCGCGGGTTCGCCCGCCGAGGAGGCGATCGTGGCCAGCTTCGCCCGCGCTTGGGAGTCGGCCGATCTCGACGCGCTGGTGGCCCTACTGACCGACGACGCCTTCATCGCCATGCCCCCGGAGCCGTTCGGGTACGAGGGCCGAGACGCGGTGGCCCACTACTGGGCCCGCGTGTTCGACGCGGGCCGCAGATTCGACCTCGTCCCCACCCGAGCCAACGGCCAGCCCGCCTTCGGCGCCTACCTCCGCCCCCCAACCGGCCCCCGCCCCGCGGCCGCCTTCTACGTCCTCACCCTGACCAACGACAACATCCAAGCCATAACCCGCTTCGCACCCACCGTCCTCCCGTGGTTCGCCCTACCAGGCTCCCTCCCAGCCCGATAATCAACGTGGACGTATGCACTCGCGGTAGACCTAACGAGCGTTGCAACGTTAGGTAGGCCGGTGCGAGCCTGTTGCTCTGGGCGGACCCGGTCGCCCGAACGAGGGCGGAGGGGGCATGGCGGAGCGGGAACTGCGCGGCCGGCAACGGGAGCGCGCTGCGCTGGAGCAGCTGCTGACCGCGGCGAGGCTGGGTCGCAGCGACGTCGTCGTACTGCGTGGTGAGGCCGGCGTCGGGAAGTCCGCGCTGCTGGACGCGCTGGCCGCCGGAGCCCGCGACTGTCAGGTGTCCCGAACCGCGGGCGTCGAGTCCGAGATGGAGTTGGCGTACGCCGGTCTTCACCAGCTGTGCCGGCCGTTCCTCGATCATCTGGAGCGCCTGCCGCGACCGCAGCAGAATTCGCTCGGTACGGCGTTCGGCCTCGTGGAGGGTCCGCCGCCGGACCGGTTCATGATCGGCCTCGCCGTACTGAACCTGCTGGCCGACGCCGCCTCGAACCAGCCGGTGCTGTGCATCGTCGACGACGCGCAGTGGCTCGACCGGATGTCCGCGCGGATCCTCGCGTTCGTCGCCCGGCGGCTCGCGGCGGAGTCCGTCGTGATGATGTTCGCCGTCCGCGCGGACCACGAGCACGAGTTCGACGGACTGGCCGAGCTGGAGATCCGTGGCCTCGACGATGCCGACGCGCGGGCGCTGCTCGAGGCGGTGCTGCCGGGTCCGATCGATCCACGGGTCCGGGACCGGATCGTGGCGGAGACGCACGGCAACCCGCTGGCGCTGCTGGAGTTGCCACGCGCGTGCACGGCGGCCGAGCTGACCGACGGGCTGGGTACCGGTTCGCTGACCACGCGGATCGAGGAGGGATTCGTACGGCGTCTCGAAGCGCTGCCCGCCGACGCCCGGCGGCTCCTGCTGGTCGCGGCGGCCGAGCCGCTCGGTGACGCGACCCTGCTCTGGCGGGCCGCCGAGGTACTCGGGCTCGGTGCCGATCCGGCGGCGTCGGCGATCGAGTCCGGGCTGATCACGTTCGGGGAGCACATCAGCTTCCGGCACCCGCTCGTACGGTCCGCGGCGTATCGAACGGCGTCGCCGAGCGACCGTCAGGAGGTGCACCAGGCACTGGCCGCGGTGACGGACCCGGAGCTCGATCCCGACCGGCGCGCGTGGCACCGGGCGCAGGCGACGGCACGTCCCGACGAGGATGTGGCAGCTGACCTCGAACGCTCCGCCGAGCGGGCCCAGGCACGCGGCGGCTTCTTCTCGGCCGGCTCGTTCCTGCAGCGCGCTGCCGAGCTGACACCGGACCCGGCGCGGCGGGCCGATCGAGCGCTCGCCGCGGCCGCTGCCAAGCGCGATGCCGGTGCCCTTGAAGCGGCGCTGAAGCTGCTCGTCGGGGTGGTCGCAGGTCCGCCGGACCCGGTGCGCGTTGCCGGCGCGGCACGGCTGCGTGGTCAGATCGCGTTCGACCGCGGACATGCCCGGGAGGCCGCCCGTACGCTGCTCGATGCTGCCCGGCAGCTCGATCCGCACGACCCGGCGAGTGCTCGTACGATCTATCTCGAGGCCATGTCGGCGGCCATCTGGGCCAGCGGTCCGGAGATCCCCGGCATCCTGGCCTTCGCCGCGGCCGCGGCGCCTCCGCCGGTCGAGACCGAGCCGCCCGCGGATCTGTTGCTGCAGGCACTCGCGACCCGCATCACGGACGGCTACCCGAAGGCCGCACGCCAGCTGGTCAAAGCTCTCGACGCGGCCCGGCGGGCGGAGGTCGCGCCGGAGGGCATCGGGAGCTGGCTCTGGCTGGCCGGGAACCGCGTGAGCGGCCTCGTCGCGATCGAGGTCTGGGACCTCGACGCTGCGCTGGAGCTCGCGGAACGGCAGGACCGGATGGCGCGCCAGGCGGGTGCGCTCGTCCAGCTCCAGTTCGCGCTGAACTTCCGAGCGAACATGCTGTGCATCACCGGCGACCTGGCGACAGTCGCCGGTCTGGTCGCCGAGGAGCGGCGGATCGCGGAGGCGACGGGCAACCCGCGGATCGGTGTCGGTGAGATGCTGCTGGAGGCGTTGCGCGGCAACGAACCCGCGACCGCTGTCTTGATCGAGTCGACAGTGCGTGCGGCGCGGGACCACAGCCAGGGCCGGATGGCCGCGTTCGCGACGTACGCCAATGCCGTACTGAACAACGGCCTCGGGCGCTACGAGCTTGCGCGGGACGCGGCGCTGCAGGTGTTCGAGCAGGACGTCGTCGGGTACGGCCCAGTCGTCGTCGGCGAGCTCGCCGAGGCAGCGTCACGGACCGGTGACACCAAGCTCGTCGAGTCCGCGCTCGCCTGGCTGACGGAGCGGGTCGCGGCGACGCCGACCGACTGGGGACGAGGCCTGGAGTGGCGTGCCCGGGCGCTGCTGACCCACGACGAGGACGCGTACGGTGCGTCGATCGAGCAGCTGAGCCGGACGAAGAGCCGGGTCGAGGCGGCCCGGGCACATCTCTTGTACGGCGAATGGCTGCGGCGGGACGGGCGCCGGCTCGATGCCCGGGAACAGCTGCGAACGGCGTACGAGACGTTGTCCGACCTCGGGATCAACGGGTTCGCCGAGCGTGCGCGTCACGAACTGCTAGCCACCGGCGAGACGGCGCGAAGGCGGGTGCCCGAGACGCTGAACGACCTCACGCCCCAGGAGGTCCAGATCGCCGGGCTCGCCCGGGACGGGCTGACCAATCCGGAGATCGGGGCGCAGTTGTTCATCAGCCCGCGGACGGTCGAGTGGCACCTGCGCAAGGCGTACTCCAAGCTCGGCATCACCTCCCGCCGCCAGCTCCGTACGGCGCTGGCGGCGTCCGGCTGATGAAGTGGGACATGGATCAGAAGGCGATCAGGGGGACGTTGCGGGCTTCCATGGCGCGGATGCTGTTGTCGAACGCCTTGTGAATAACGCGTTTCCCGCCGGCTGCGAAGGCCAGGGCGATCAGGTGGCCCTTCAAGTTCTTGCCGTCGCGGACGATGACGACGTCGATCTCGGTCGTACCGTCACCGCGCTCCTTGAGCGTGTAGGTGTGGCTGGACGCGCCGCCCCAGACGTTGGAGTCGGTCGTCGTGAGCACGATGTGGTGCTGGTTGGACCAGTCGTAGCTCAGGCGTTCCCAGACGCCGCCTGAACCTTCGGTCACGTCGGCGTACCCAGGTCCCTGACTGTGGACCTTGAGATCGTCGTCGTGACTGTTGGCGAAGATCTCGGCGCGCCCGGGGCCGAAGTCGGTCAGCCCCGCGATGAACTGCGCCGGCGTCAACGTCGTGACTTCGGTGAAACGGATGGTGGTCATCGAACTGCCTTTCTTCTCAAGAGGACTTCCACTGCTATGCGGCGGCGTCGAGGAGTTGCCAGCGCGGGTCGTTGTCGGCCCAGTGCTGAAGCAGGGCGTCGACGGCGAGGTCGTGCACCTTCGGGTCGAGTACGCCGAGCTCTGTCGCCGCGGACAGCACCTGGAGGTACGTCGCGACCGACTCGATCGGGAGGTGCCTGGCCGTCGGTGTCACGGAGTCCGCGACGTCGCGCATGTCCACGACCGTGAACACCCCGGCAACGATCGCGCCCTCTTCCTGGAGCTCCCGCGTGAACGCCTCGACCGCCGTACCTTGCGCGACCGCGTCGTCGACCAGGAGGACCCGCTTGCCCGCCACGGACGCGCCGCGGACCTTCGGTTCGTGGTCCTCGTGTCCGACGTACCCCGGCTTGCGAACGAACGCGAACGGCAGACCCGCCGCGAGCGCCACGGCAGTCGCGAGCGGAATTCCGCCGGTCTCGGCCCCGACCACGACGTCGACCCCGAGCCGCTCCGCAAAGTCCGCGCCCGGCTCGGCCAGATCGGGCAACAGGCGCGGATCGCCGTACGCGTTCTCCACGGACAGCGGGTGCAGCGGCAGCCGCGCCTTCATGTCCCAGTGCGAGATCCCTGGCCGCACCAGTCCAGGCACCGCGGCCAGCCGCGAGATCAAGGGATCCGTCATCGTCGTCACCGCTCTCAGTGAAAGCTTGTTGGTACTTCCGACGATGACGCGGCGCCCGCTCCGTCGCCCCAGTGCAGATCCCTGGTGTGCGGCACTGGTGTGCCCGGGTGCGTGCCCATTTCTGCCAAATTCGGGGGTTGCTGGCGAAAAGGGGCAATCCGTTTACACGTGTCCTCGGTCCTGATCGGATTTCGGTCACTCAGACCACCGAGAGGACACCATGCGTTCTTCCGCCCGTCGGCTGCTCCTGCCTGCCGCTGCGCTTCTCCTGGTCGCCGGTCTCGCCACTCCGACGACCGCCGGCGCCGAACCTCCTCCACCACGCCCCACCGTCGGGGCAGGGGAGTCGCCCCTCGACCTCACGCTCATCACCGGCGACAAGGTCACGGTCGCGCCCGGGCCGGGTCGCGCCGTGTCGGTGCAGGCCGTCGTACGCGCACCGCGGTCGACCGGACCGGTACGGGTCAGCGTCGAGAACGGCGACACGTACGTCTACCCCGGCGCCGCGTTGCCGTACATCGCGACCGGGCAGCTCGACAAGCAGCTGTTCAACGTCAGCGAGCTGGTGGCCCAGGGGTACGACAACGCCCGGAGCAAGGACCTCCCGCTGGTCGTCACGGGCTCGCCCGGCGTGGCCGCCAAGTCCGCGCGCCGCTCGGCGCTGCCCGGGGCGATCACGACGCTCGACCTGCCGTCGGTCGGCGGTGCGGCCGTCAAGGCCGAGAAGGCGGAAGCACCCGCGTTCTGGTCGGCCTTGACCGGGCAGAGCGGTCTGCGAGCGAAGGCGAGCACCGCCGCGGCGCCGTCGTTCGCGGCGGGGATCGGCAAGGTCTGGCTCGACAGCAAGGCGCGGACGATGCTCGCGGACACCACCGCACAGATCGGCGCGCCCGCGGCATGGGCGGCGGGAGCGACCGGCAGGGGAGTGCGGGTCGCGGTCCTGGACTCCGGCGTGGACCTGGGACACCCGGACCTGGCACCGCGGATCGTGGCGACCAAGAGCTTCGTGGCCGGTGAGGACGTTGTCGACCGCAACGGTCACGGTACGCACACCGCGTCCACCGTCGCCGGTACCGGCGCGGCCTCTGATGGCAAGGAGCGTGGCGTCGCCCCGGACGCCGATCTCATCGTGGGCAAGGTACTCGGCGACAGCGGTTCCGGCCCGATCTCCGGCATCATCGCCGGGATGGAGTGGGCGGCCCGGACCGAACACGCCAAGGTGATCAACATGAGCCTGGGGACGCCGGCCTGGCACACCCAGGACGATCCGCTGAGTCAGGCCGTGAACGAGCTGAGCGCCGAGACCGGTGCCCTGTTCGTGATCGCCGCGGGCAACTCGGGGAGCAGCGCGTACAGCGTCAGTTCACCGGGTACCGCAGAGGCTGCCCTGACCGTCGGCGCGGTGGACGGTTCCGACCAGCTGGCGGACTTCTCCAGCGTCGGCCCACGGATGATGGACGACGGCCTCAAGCCCGACCTGACCGCGCCCGGCGTCGACGTGCTGGCCGCGCGGTCGCAGTATATGAACGACGGCGGCGAGGGCTACTACCGGACGGACAGCGGTACGTCGATGGCGGCTCCGCACGTCGCCGGCGCGGCCGTCCTGCTCGCCGCGCAGCACCCGGACTGGACCGGGCAGCAGCTCAAGGACGCGCTGATGAGTACGAGCAAGCTGACGCCCGCGTACACGCCGTACCAGGCGGGGACCGGGCGCGTCGACGTCGCGGCGGCCTCGCTGCACGGCCAGGTCATTGCCAGCGGATCGGTCGACGCCGGGCTCGTCCCATGGTCGTCGAAGAGGACGCCGGTCAACCGGCAGATCAGCTACCGCAACACCACGGACAAGCCGCTCACGCTGCGGCTGTCCATCGATCACGCCGGGATCTTCCGGCTCGCCGCGACCCAGGTGACAGTGCCGGCGAACGGCACCGCCGCGGTCGGATTCACGGCTGACCCGAACGGCCTGGCTCCTGGCCAGTACGCCGCCCAGGTGATCGCGACCGCCGCGACCGGCACCGTGCACACGGCCGTCGGGCTGGCCGTCGAGCCGAAGAAGTACAACCTGAACGTCCAGCTGAAGGACCAGGACGGCAAGCCGGTCAGTGGTGAGGTCGAGGTCACCGGCGCGGACGGGAAGTCCACTGTGCTGTGGGCAGCGGACGGCAAGCTCACGAGCCGGTGGGCGCCCGGCTCGTACACGATCGTCTCGACCCTGGACGTGCCCGGCAGCAACGGCCCGCACTCGCTCGGCCTGGCCTTCCTGACCGCGCCCGAGGTCGACCTCACCGCGGACCGGACCGTCGTACTGGACGCGTCGCGGAGCCGTCCGATCAAGGTCGACACACCCAAGCCGACGACCGTCACCACGAGCAGATTCGACCTCTTCCGATCCTTCAACTCGGCGCAGCCCACCCCCGACGACAAGTCGGCGCTGCACGAGATCTTCATGCCGCCGCCGGACTACGACAGCTTCTGGGCGCTGCCGACGAAGAACAAGGTCCGTACCGGCAGCTTCGTGCTGACGACCCGGTTCCGGGCCGAGCAGACGCCGCTGACGATCAGGTACGACGGCCGCAGCCTCGACGACTCCTTGCTGGTCCAGCCCGGCTCCCCGGCGTTCCGGGCCGGCACCACGCGCGTCCAGGCTGTCTTCGCCGGCACCGGCTCACCCGCCGAGTACGCCGGTCTCGCCGTACGCGGCAAGGCGGTCGTCGTCCGCAACAGCATCGACGTACCGCCCGCGGACCGGGCCGCCGCGGCACACGCCGCCGGCGCGGCCATGCTGCTCGTGGTCAACGACGGCATCGGCCGCTACAACGACTGGTACGGCGGGGCCGACGGCCAGACCCTTGGTCCGATCCCGACCGCGTCGCTCACCCTCGACGACGGCGAGGCGTTGGTCAAGAAGCTCACCACCCGCCGCACCGAGTTGACCGTCACGGCCAACCCGGTGCCGTCGTACCTGTACGACCTGGTCGACTACCACCAGGGCAAGGTCCCGGACGACCCGTCCGCGGCCACGGGCCCCGGTAGCCTGGCGCGGATCGAGAACGACTTCGCGCCGCCGAACGGGCAGCAGGTCTTGGAGAGCCGCGAGGACAGCCCGGCGTACGAGTACTGGCCGGCTGCCTTCCCGTACGCCGTCTACGGGTCGATCCGGGCGCCGCGGTTCCCGGCGAAGCCCGCGGTGGAGCACCGGACGGACTGGGTGTCGGCGGGCGCGAAATGGCAGCAGTACGCCTCGATCAACGGCTGGGCGACGTTCACCGACATCACCAGCTACCAGCCGCGCAGCGTGCAGAGCCAGCGCTGGTTCGGTCCGATCGTGCGGCCGCGGATGCTCGAGTTCGAGCTGCCGCACCGGGTCGGCAACGCGATGGGCGGCATGATCGCCGGGTTCGGTGACGGCGGGTCCGCGCACAGCGGCGACTCGCTGATGACGCGGAGCTTCGCGCTGTACCAGGGCGAGGAGAAGCTGGTCGGGAACGGCCCGCGGCCGGACTTCGGCGTGGGCGACCTGGCGCCGGAGAAGCGGCCGTACCGGCTGGTGGCCGACACCGTCGGGAACGCCGAGCTCACGCCGTACTCGATGAGCACGCACACCGAGTGGAGCTTCATGTCGGGGGAGGCGGAGAACCAGCCGCTGCCGCTGGCCCAGCTCGACTACGGCGTGGACGTCGACGCGGCAGGACGGGCGAAGCGGAACTCGGTCTTCGCCGTCAAGCCGGCGGTGCTGGGCAGCAGCGCCCGGCAGGACGCGGTGTTCTCGGTCGGGATGGAGGTCTCGTACGACGACGGCGCAACCTGGCAACGCCTGCAACTGAAGGAGAACAAGGGCACCTGGCAGACGCACCTCCAGGCGCCGCCACGGGCCGGCCAGGTGTCCGTGCGCGTCACCGCCAACCAACGCAACGGCGGCGGCATCACCCAAACCATCATCCGAGCCTTCGGCCTCAAGTAGTGCGGGCTGGCGGCCGGCAAACCCCGGCCGCCCAACCCGCCACCAACGCCGGCCGAGGCCGGGTCCTCATCGCGATGCGCCGGCAAACAAGCTCATGTCGCTTCGGCCCAGCAGATACTGGGCTCTGAATTCTCGGGGGCTTGTGCCGTAGCGCTCTCGGAATGCGGCGCTCAGGGCGCTGTTGGAGGAGAAGCCGCAGCTGTGGGCCAGTTCGCCGATGACGATGTGGACTGGGCTGCGCAGGCGTTCGTGCACCAGCGCGAGTCGTTCTTCGCGGATCAGTTCCCGGGGTGTCGTACCTGCCTGCTGCATGGCCAGTTGGACCTGCCGCAGTGACCAGCCCAGAGCGCGTGCCACCGTGGCGCCGGTCAGCCCGGGATCGGTGGCGTGCTCTCGTACGTATCGTCTGACCATCGCCTCGACCTCGCCCAGGCCCCTCTCGGTGTCCGGTCGGTCGTCGCCGACGGCGAGCATGCACAGCAGATCGACCAGCCGATCGCAGACCGCGTCGAACTCGGCTGCCGACAGGTGTGCTCGCTGCGCGAACAGTTCGGCCAGCATGCCCGCGAGGACCCGGCCCAAGCCGCGGTTGAGGTCGAGTATCCGGGCGGCCGATCGACGCGCCCCGGGGCGGAGGCGGTTGTCCAACTCCGCCCCGGGGATCCTCAGCAGCGCGATGTCGGCGTGGTCGAGCTTCGCCGCGAACTGCGAGTTCGACGACGCCAGGAATGCCCCACCTGGTCCGACCCGAAAGTCCTGGTCGTCTTGGCTTACCAGCAATTGACCGCGGATCGTCACCATCAGCGTCCGGATGTCTTGCGGATCCTCGGACGCCATAGCGGCGGTTCGATGTCCCTGCGCACAGTCGGCCGACACCCGGCCGAGCGTGTAGGCGACCGTACCGATGCGAAGCAGCCGACCCCGGAACGTCCCCGGCGAACAGGTCGGATCCACCCGGTAGCGGGTTGCCGCGCTGATGACGCTCATCCAGTATTCGACACGTTCCGGTGGTCTCACGTCGTCGGTCGTCCACAAGTCGATCGAACAGGTCGAACTCGATCCAGCCGGGGCGGTTGGCATAGGACCTCACTTCGTTCCGGGGGGCGGGGCTGCCGGGACGCTCAGTCGAGTGCGTCGATGGCCTTCTTCGCGGCCGCGTGCAGTGGTACCGGGTCGGTCATTGCGGCGTTCTTGAGATCGATCCCCTTGGCCGCGGGGTTGACTCGTACGAGAGCGTCTTTGTTCTGGAGGAGCAGGTTGGTGAGTTTCCCGGCGAGGTCGTCGGGCATGTCCTTCCGCACCAGCAGCAGGTTCGGCACAGTGATCGTCGGGATGTCGGCCGGCTGCTTGTACGTCGCGGCCGGGATCACGCCCGCGGCGTACACCTTGCCGTACTCCTTCTGCAGGGCCGGCAGCACGTCGTCGAGCGGGAGGAAGCGCACCTTGCCACCCATCGACGTGGTCAGGTCGGTGATGCCGCTGGTGGGCAGGCCGCCGGACCAGACCAACGCGTCGATCTGGCCGCTCTTCATCGCGTCCACCGACTCGGGCAGACCGAGCCGCTGGGCGGTGACGTCCTTCACCGGGTCGACGCCGGCCGCGGCGAGGAGGCGCCGGGCGATCACCTCGGTGCCGGAGTTCGGCGATCCGGTGGAGACGCGCTTGCCCTTCAGATCGGCGAGCTTCGTGATCCCGGCTGAGGCCCGTACGACGACCTGGGTGTAGTTCGAGTACAGCCGGGTCAGCGCGACGACGTCCTGCGGCGCGGTGAAGCTGTTCTTGCCCTCGACGGCGTCGGCGGCGGTGTCGGCCAGGGAGAAGGCGATGTCGTAGTTCCCGGCGGTCAGTCCTTGGATGTTCTGCACCGAGGCGCCGGTCTCGCTGGCGGTGGCGCGGTAGCCCTCGAGGTTGTCCGAGATCAGTGACGCCAGGGCGCCGCCGAGTTGGTAGTACACGCCGGTGGTGTTACCGGTGGCGATGGTGAGGCGACCGCCTTTCGCGCCGTCGCCCTGCTCGGGCTTGCGTTGCCCACCGCAAGCAGTCATCGAGACAGTCAACGCGAGTGCGACCACCATTGTGGACAAGGAGCGGAATCTCATGTGAGTACTGGCCCTTCCGTGGTGTTCCGCAGGCGTTGCCGCCGTGCGAGGTTGATGACGACGGCGGCCCCGAGCAGCCCCAGGCCGACGCCGATCGTGGGGGGTGCGAGATACAGCAACAGCAATGCGGCCGGAAAACAGAGGACCCGCTCGAGCCAGCCGGTCTGAACGGCGATCCATCCGCCGGTGACCACCGCCAGCGCGACGACGGCGAGCGCCGAGACCCCGAGCGTCCACGCCGCGCCTCCCAGACCGTGAAGGCCCAGCAGGTTGGCGCCGTTCGGCGTCAGCACGAACGCGAACGGCACCAGGAAGGCAGGCAGCGTGTACTTCCACGCCTGCCACATCGTCGGGATCGCCCGCCCACCGGTGATCGCCGCCGTCGCGACGGCAGCCAGAGCCGTGGGCGGCGAGACTTCCGACAGGACGGCGTAGTAGAAGATGAACATGTACGCCTCGGCCGGGGCGACGCCGAGCTGGAACAGGGCGGGCGCGATCACCACGGCGGCGATGATGAACGATGCGGTGACGGGTACGGCCAACCCGAGCACCATGACCGCGAGCGCCGACAGCGTGACGGTCATGATCAGCACCACAGTGTGGTTCTCGGAGATCGCGGAGGCCGCGGACACGATGATCTCGGCCAGGTTCAGGCCGAGACCGGTCTGGGTGACGACGGCGACGATGATGCCGGCCACCGCACAGGTCGCCACGACGGGCAGCACCGAACGGGTGCCCTGCGCGAGCGCCACGCCGAGCCGTCGTGGCGTCAACCGGTGTTCGCGGTCCAGGAACGACAGCCCGATCTGCAGCAACGTCGCGTAGACGACTGCCTTGAACGGCGCGACGTCCATCGCCATGAAGCCGATGATGAGGAACAGCGACACGAAGTGGTACCCGAACCGCAGCAGCAGCCGGCGCGCCGACCGGGTCGACGGCTCGGCCGCTTCCGTGCCGTGTCGCCGCGCGTCCATCTCGATCGCCAGCAGGATGCCGAGGTAGTACAGGACGGTCGGGATCGTCGCGTAGCCGAGCACCACGAGATAGCTCACCTGGAGGTACTCGGCGATGATGAACGCCGCCGCGCCGAGCGTTGGCGGCGACAGGATCGCCCCGATACCGGCCGCAGCCAGCATGCCGCCCGCCGGCTCGGGCGGATATCCCGCGCGGCGCAGGATCGGCCAGGAGACCGTGCCCAGCGACACCGCGGTCGCCGTACCGGAACCCGACACCGTGCCCAACAGGAATCCCGCGAGAGTGACGGTGCGCCCGGGCGCCGTGCGGCTGCGTTTGAATGCCGCGAACGACACGTCGATGAAGAACTTGCCCGCACCCGAGGCGTCCAGTACGGCGCCGTAGATCGTGAACAGGACGATGTAACTTGCCGCCACCGCCAACGGCGTCCCGTAGAAGCCCGCCGTACCCATGAACAATTGCGCGACGATCGCCGAGAAGTCGAAACCTTGGTGCGCCAAGGACCACGTGTACGGCAAATAGCCGCCGTAATAGGCGTAGCCGATGAACAACAGGCTCACCACCGGCAGCACCCATCCCGTCGTACGCCGACAGGCCTCCAACGCCAGCACCAGCAGCAACGAACCCGCGAGCAGATCGAGCTGCGTAGGAGCCTGTCGCCGCTCCAGAAACGCGTCGAAGTCCAGCAACGGATACAGCGAGACGACCACCGCGACCGACGCCAGAACCCAGTCCGTCACCGGCGGGTCGTCGCCGCGTCGATCGTTGCGGAGCGGGTTCAGGAACGCCGGCACACGCCAACCGCGATAGCACAGCAGCGCACCCGGCAACACCGCGGCGAGAAACAGCATCAGATAGAACTGTGTTCCCGCGGGAATCGGAAAGAATACCTGCACCAGAACGCCGACACTGATCAATGCGCAGCATACGGAGATAGCACGGTCCAGGGCCGGGCTCAGCCTCCGCGCCGGCCTTTCCTGCTCGAAAGCAGCCAGCTCCTCTGCACTCGGTCCGGCGCTCACCGAATCGACAGTCATAAAGGGGCCTCCTGTGAATGATCTGCCGCAAACAATCCTCAGTTCGCAGCAAGCTCACAACCCCCGGGCCCGCATCCTTACCTCGCCTTAAGAAGGATCCCTGGACAACCTGGCTAGGACGCGCAGGTACGCCGTGGGCACCGGCGGACAGGCTTTCCCAGAGGGTCTGCCTGCCGCCGGGCCCACGGCGTACCTCGGTCGGTCATCGCCCGAGCACTGTGATCCGGCGTTCGCTACCGGACTCTCCGGTCCCACGGGGGCGTGTAATGGTGCTGTTTCACTGGCGTCGAGCAGCCCGGATAATCCTTGGTCAAGTTGCACATGTTGATGTTGTAGGTGTGCTTCGGTGGGCTGTGGAACCACGTTTCTTCGAGCCACTTGTAGGCCAGGTAGTACATGACGCCCCGTCTGCCGGCCTTTCCGTCGGCTTTGAGTTCGCCCTTGATCCTGCCGAGTTGTCCTCTGGGGGTGACGCCGCCCTTCTTCCAGATCTCGCCGACCCGGTAGAGGGTCCAGGTGCCCCGGGCAACGACGTACCACTTGACGTAGTACCACCCGCCGCCGTCGGCATGCCCCTTAGCGACGGCCGAGCCCAGGACGGCGCAGGTATTGGCCGGGGTGCCTCTGATGAACCGGCAGATCGCGTATCCGGCGCCGCCGATCTTCACCAGTGCATAGTCCTCGTGGCCGACGATGGAATTGCCCTTCTTCTTCTTGGGCCTCTGGGCGTTCTTCTTCGCCTTCTTCTTCTTGAGCTGGGCCGCCTTCTCGCGCGCCCTCTTGGCCGCCGCTAGCTTCTCCTTCTTCTTCTTCGCGAGGTAGCGCTGGTAGTCGCAGCCATCGCAGTAGTGGTGGGCGGCAGCGCTCTTGGTGGCCTTCTTGTGTTTCTTCGCGGATTTCTTCTTCTTGGGGGCGTTGTTGTAGCCGCCGCAGCCATCGCAGTAGTGACCGCCGGGCAGGACGCGCCATCGGCCGTCCGGGTCGCTGGCCGTGATCGGGGTGTTGTCGGCGTACGCGTAGCCGTTGAGCTGTTGCGGGCTGTCGAAGTCGGCGACGGGGTCGGTGGAGATGAAGCGTCCGCGGGCGGCGTCGTACTCGCGGGCGCCGAGGTGGGTGAGTCCGGTTGGGTCGTCGACGCCGTCGACGTACCCGTGTTTGTCGGGCCAGGTCGTCGGCGGGGTGCCGCGGGCGACGCCGAAGGGAGTGAAGCGGCGCTGCTCCTGGCTGAGGTCGGTGGCGTTGACCGAAAGGGTGTCGGTGCCGTTGCGGTCGGCAACGGTGAAGGCGAGACCCGACTCGTTGCGGACGGCGCCGGCGGCGCCGAGGTCGTAGTAGCGGGTGGCTGTCACCGTGCCTGTGGGGCTGAGATGGAGTTCGCTCTTGTCGAGGTAGAGGGTGGTGCCGTCGGTGTCGCGGGCGAGGAGCCGCTCACCGTCGGCGTCGTACAGGTAGCTGGTGGCCTTGCCGTTCTCGGTGAGGGTGGCCAGATTGCCTTCGGCGTCCCAGGTGAGAGTCTGAGCCTTGCCGGCGACGTTGCGGGCAGTGGTGTTGCCCACGGCGTCGTAGGTGAAGCTGTCGGTCCGGGCGCCGGTGGCAACGCTGGTCAGCGTGTGCGGCCGGGATCCTCCGGCGGCGGGGTAGGTGTAGTTGGACGTGGTGGCGGCGCCGGTGGCCGGGTCGTGGTTGGTCTCACTGAGCCGGTTGCCGGTCTTGTCGTAGGTCCAGGCCTGCCAGTACGGCGCGGGTCCGCCCAGCGCCCCGGCGCTGGGTTGGGTGTCGCAGTCGGCTGCGGTGGTCCATGC
The DNA here is from genome assembly GCF_042873835.1 of Kribbella sp. NPDC004536. NCBI lineage: Bacteria > Bacillati > Actinomycetota > Actinomycetes > Propionibacteriales > Kribbellaceae > Kribbella > Kribbella sp. NPDC004536. Next base: position 922,868 of record NZ_JBIALY010000002.1, read on the forward strand.
CTCGGTGAGCCGGCGCAGGTAGTCGTAGCTGAAGCACTGGACGTCACTCGAACCGCCTTCGGGTGTGTCGGCGATCTTGGTGATGTTGCCCGTTGGGTCGTAGGTGTACTTAACGTCCGCCAGGTGTTCGGGGGCAGTGGAGCGGTCGACCAGCACCCGGTCGAGGTTCCGGGTAGCGTCGTCGTAGAACGCGGTGTGGACGAGCTGCTTGCCGGCCGCGGCGGACAGGGTCGACTGGGAGACTTCGTCGTACGGGGTGTAGGTCGCCGCGGTGAGCATCGTGCCGAGACCACTGCCCGCGGTCTGCAGCCGTCCGGCCGCGTCGTAGCCGTATCGCAGCGTCTCCGCCGCGAGCCCACCCGCTGCCGGGTACGACACCAGCGACGGCAGACCGGTCGCGGTGTAGCCGGTGTTGGTCTTGTACGACCCGGCCAACGCGCCCTCGGACGCGGGAATCGTGACCGTGCTGGTCAGCGGCCGGTACCGGATGTCGTAGGCGTCGACCGACTTGGTGTAGGCGTTGCCGTTCACGAAGCGGGTCGAGGTCGCGAGCATGCCCTTGACGCTCGTGCCCGACACGAGCGTGTCGTACGTCCACTCGGCGCGCTTGGTGCCGGAGGTGGATCCGTCGTACATGCCGGTACGGCGGCCCAGGGCGTCGTACGTGTAAGCGAGGGTGGTGCCGCGCGCATCGGTGCTGGTGAGCAGCTGGCCGGCGTTGTCGTAGGTGAAGCTGCTCGTCCCGGTGTCGGGGTCTTCGCGTTGGGTGACACGGCCGCGCAGGTCGTAGGTGGTGTTCCAGGTGTTGCCCGCCGGATCTGTCGTGGTGACCAGGTCACCGCGGTTGTTGTAGCCGTAGGTCGTTGCGTCGTACGAGCCGGTCGGCGAGCCTCCGGTGTACTGGCGTAGCTCGACCACCGCGTCGTCGGCGTCGGTGATGGACGTGGTGGCGGTGTCGCCGTCCGGCGGGTCCACGCTGACGCGGTCGCCGCCGTACGTCGTAGTGGTGCGCCACTTCTCGAACCCGTGCGAGCGGAAGCTCTCCACCGTTGCGCGTTCGGCGCCGTCGTAGACGGTCACGTCCTGGCCAGGCACGGTCGCGTCGCTCACCCCGGTCAGCAAGGTCGTACTGGCGGCACCGTCGTTCCAGTACGCGCCGTTGGACTTCACCTCCAGGCCCCGCGCGTCGTAGAACTTGTCGGTGACGACCCGGCCGCCGTCGGCCGCGGGGTCCTGGGTCTGCCGTTCGCGCAACTGCCCGTCGAACAGGTCGTAGCTCGCCTCGTACGTGCCGTCGTCGCGGACCTCCTCGGTGGTGATCACCGACGGCGCGTCCTGGCGGATCAGGTACGAGTACTTGGTGTTCGGCGTCTTCCCGGCCGCCTTGGACCGGTCCGGCAGCCACACCGCGGTGACCCGGCCGAGCGGGTCCCGCGTCGTCTCGGTACGCCGCCCGTTCTGGTCGACCTCGGCGACCGACTCACCGAACGCGGGCTCGACGGTCGTCGTGGTCACATACCCGGCCGGGTTGGTCACGGCGATCGCTGTCACGGCCGCGCCGGTGGCCGGGGTATAGGCTGCCGACGTCTTGCGGTCCAGCTGGTCGTAGGTCTCGATCGGCCGGCCGTAGGAGTCGTAGGTCGTGCGTCCCTCCTGGGTGTAGACCGGCGCGCTGCCCGAGTAGGAGGCGAGTTCCTTGGTGAGGGTCTCGTCGCCCTTGGTCGGCGCCGCACCCACAGTGGTGGATCCGTCGTAGTAGGTCAGGTCGTCCGACACCGCGTCGGCCGGGTACGACGGTGTCGCCGTGCAGGCCACCGACACGGTCTGCTTGCGAGCCTCCAAATCGATCAGCCACGACGAGACGTTGCGCGCGTACGTCGTACGGGTGCATTGCTCGTCGCCGTTCTTCGCGGTGTCGCCGAGATCGTTCTCCTCGATCTCGAGTCCGTACGAGTCGTAGGTGGTACGGGTCTCGGTGTTGCGCCATCCACCGGACGACAGCGCCTTGCGGGACCGTTCGGCGGCCTGGTCGACCATGTAGGCCTTGACCGTGCTGGTTGCGGTGCCGCTGCCGGTGACCTGGGTGGCGGTGGGGGAGGAGATCCACGGGTCGGTGATCACGCCCTCCAGTACGCTGCCGCCGGCCTCGGTGTAGGTGAGGGACTCGTGTTCGAATCCGGCCAGCGCGGGGTGATCGGTGATCGTGCCGCCCAGGGAATCGGTGACGGTCACCGAGCGGGTGCCGCCGTTGGCGAGCTTGTCTCCGTCCATGCCCCGCAGGTACAGGGTGTCCTCCTGGGAGCGGGTCTCGCCGGGATTGCCGTGGAGCTCGCGAACCTGGCCGTAGCCGCGCCACTGTCCCCACGTGCGGTACTTTGCAGGGGTCAGTGCGTTGTCGTCGTAGTGCCACGCACCGCCGCCGAGGTACTCGTAGTCGGTGCGCTCGATCCCGGCCACGCCGGCCTGGTCGTCCTCCAGCACCGTGACCGGCACGTACTTGTGGAACCAGTCGAGCGTCAACGAGTCCGACCCGTCGGCCTGCCAGTACTGCGGGAAACATCGCTTGGTGTTCTGGTCCGGAGCCGGCAACGATCCCGCCGTACACTCCGTCGCCGAGTAGTTCACGTGGACGTGCCCACCGGCCTCGTCGTACACGTCGGTCAGCCGCCACTTGTACATCGGCGGAATCCCCTCCATGGCGTCCACCCGGTTGGCCAACTGCACCCCCTGGAACGAAACCGCCGGCAGCGACGTGGTCCCGCCGACCTTGCCGGTCGCGGTGATCGATGCCAGCCACAACGCCGGCGAGGTGCCGTCACCCGGGTCACGGAACTCATAGCCCAACGCCCACGTCGTGACATCGCGGTACGTCGTCCCGGACACCCACAGCTGGGTCGTCACCGACGTCAACCGCTTGCGTGTCCAGAACGTCGGCGAATACAGCCCGGTGCACGACTTACCCGCCGCACAGTTCTGGTCGTACGGCACGTCCGGCCAGTTCTTGGCATCGGTCGACGTGATGTCGCCGGTGCCGCAGGTCGCACCGGCCGCGCAGCGCTCGTCCACCGCGAACGACACCCGCATCGGAGCCGGCGCCGAGTACATCGACGTGGACCGCTGGCCGTAGTCGACCCGCTTCAGGTACCCGCCGCGCACGTACTGGGTGCCGGCGCTCGCGGTCAGGTTCCGGCCGTAATAGTTCGTCTCGCTGCCGTAGAAGTACGACATCGCGTTGCCGTTCGGGTCGACCACGTAGTCCAGGTTCCAGCGCCACGCCTGCTTGCAGTACGACGCCGCGAACGACGTGCCGTGACACGGCTCACCGGCGTCGTTGCCGAACACCGGCGCCGTCCAGACCGAACCGGTCTCCTCGTTGCCCGCGGCCCACCCCGGCAGCCGGTTCAACCCGAAGTAGTACTGCGTGCCGTCCAGCGACGTCAGCCGCCAGTGCTCGCCGTCGTTGTCGCCGTTCACCGCACCGGTCAACCGCTCCAGCCGCGAACCGTCGTCGTCCTTCAGTTTCCAGGCGCCGGTGGCGTCGTCACGGACCAGTTCGGACGCGGTTCCACCCAACACCAGGTAGGCGTTGTCGGTCTCCCAGCACAGGTCCTGCGGCTTCGGTGTCGTCGACACCTCGTCCGCGCACGACGTGTACCGCCGCTCGACGAACCCCTCGTCCAGGCCCCAGCCTTCGCCGACCCATGACGACTGGTTGTTCGTCAACGCCACCCGGCCGTCGATGTCACCCGACGCATAGCCGAGATCCAGATCGGGTTCCGGCCCGCCGAGACCGTCCGGGCCGTGCAGCGGGTAACTCCAGGTGAACGCACCTGACGAACCGCCCGCGTTCCACGACGCCGACGCCGACAACGCGGTCGCCTTGTAGCTCCCGGCGCTACCCGCCGGCGCCGACGACAACGCGAGCACCGTCGGCTCACGCGACGCGGCGACCTCGGTAGCGATCCGGTTGTCGCCGGTCTGACTGGACGTCAGTACCTGCCCGTCCGAGCACCCGGCCTTGTCCGGCGTGGTCAGCGCACACGCCGGCAGCCGCACCAGCCGGAGCCGGTTCGCCCAGTCACCGCCGTACGCCGAACGGAACGCCGAGTAGTCCACCTCGACCTTCACCCGGCCGCTGCTCGCGTCCAAGTCGGAGCGACTGATGCTGAACAGCATCCCCGAAGCGCCCACCTTCTCGGCGGCCGAACGGTCGTGAACCTGAACGCGTACGCGGTTCACGCGCGTCGACGCAGCGCCCTGGACCCGCCCCGCACCGACCCGGACCGGCAGCTGGCCGGCCTGCGTCGTGGTGCCATCGACCGGAAGCGAGACCTGCGCCGCACCCGGCCCCGGCCGACTGACCTGTGGAGGTTGATGCAGCACGGATGCCGCCTTGGGATCGGCCGGACGCGACCTGGGCGTGGAATCGCGCCCAGGTACCGACCACTCTTTCTGCGCCGCGGGCCGCCACGCATCCGACGCGCCGGCCGCGGCCCGCGCGGCGGGCCCGGCGACCAGGCTGCCCGCGGCGAGCGCGACGGCCGTGACTATTCCGGTGAACGGCACCAGCATGGCGCCACTCCTTTCATCGAGCGGGGCGGATCTCTATGACCACGAGTGGGTTACTGCTGGGACGGCAGGTACAGGTCGGCGATCTGCTGATCCGACAGCACACCGGAATACAGCTGTACGTCGTCGATGGCGCCGGTGAAGAAGCTTCCGAGGCCGGCCGCCGACGTCCAGCTCGCTCCGAAGCGGGACGCTCCGGCCGCGTTCCACGCACTGCGGTGATACGTCTCGGCCACGAACTGGCCGCCGACGTACAGCCGCAGCGACTGATCCTTCGCGTCGTACACGCCCGCGACGTGCGTCCAGCCACCGGCCACCGGCTCGTCGAACGGGCTGACCGCCGTGTGCACCTCAGCCGACGCCGAGTCCGCGACCGGCATCGCCACCGACCAGCGGTAGCCGCCGTACATGTCGTCCCAGCCGTATCCCAGGCTGAAACCACTCACCTGCGAGCCGTCCTGACTGATCACGACTTCGTTCTTGCCGACCGCGGAAGGCTTCACCCAGGCGGCCACCGTGAAGCTGCCGTCCGTACGGATCGCCGGTCCCGACGCCGTCAACACACCGGTGGTGCCGTTCAGTTGCACCGCATTGCCGGTCTTGCCTGCCACGCGGGACACACCGGCGGCCGACCAACTGGCCGGATGGGCCCCGGCGGCGTCCCCGGCGGTCGTACCGGAGGTCTCGTCCATCAGCCACTGACCGTCGCGGCGGGCCACTTGCTGGATCTCGCCCGGCAGCAGCACCCGGTTGTACACCTGGAGCTGGTCCAGATCACCCGGCCAGTACTCGCCGTAGGCCCCGTTGACCTTCGACCGCCCGATCTGGAACGAGCCGGCCGCGTTCCACGGAGTCGTGTACGCCGTGGTGGCCTCGAGAACACCGTTGACATAAAGGCGGATCTGGGCGTTCGGAGCGTCGTACACGCCGGCCAGGTGAACCCACCTGCCGTCCGCTGCGGGCACCGTGGTGGAGACGGCCCGGACGTACGTCGGTGCGGCGACATCGGCCGAGGTGCGATTGAAGATCCACCGGTGATACGAGCTCGAGTAGTACAACGTGAAGGCGCCGGCCTGGTTCCCGACCTGGGTGGCCACCACCGCGGTGTGCGACGTGTCGGTCAGCCGCACCCAGCCCGACACGGACAACGAGTTCAGCGTGTTGACCACCGCCCCGCTCGTCGCCGCGTACCCGCTCGTGCCGTTGAGGGTCAGGGCGCCGCCTTGCCTGCCGTCGCCCCAGGACGCCCCGCCACCTAGGGATGCGTTGTGCCCGCCCGACCCGGAGTCGACCGCCACCGTGCCGTCACCGGTCTCGTCCAAACCCCAGTTCGCGACCGGGGCCGGCGCCGGGCCCGCGTAGAACACCGCCGTGACCACCTCGGAACGGTTGCCTCCGGCATCGACCGATCGGACCTGCACCCAGTTCACGTACCGATCCGGCAGCACCGAAACTGTCACCTCGCCACCCGGCTGCGCCGGCGTCGCGGTCAGGTTCAGCGCGGTCGATGTCCCGTTCAGGGCGTACTCGTACTTGACGACATCGGCCTCCCCGTTCGCGCCGAACGTCACCGGCAGGCTCGTCCCCATCACCGCGTCGCCGGCTCCGTTGTCCGGGAACCCCGACGACACCGCCGTCGGCGCGTCCGGGACGGTGGCATCCACGGCGAACTCACACCACGGACTCCACGCGCTGACGTCGATACCGTCCTCGGCCCGTACCCGCCACTTGCCGACCGCACCGTTGCCGAAGGCACCTGACGGAACAGCGGTCGCCACGACCGTGGGCGTCGCGCCGGCGACGACCGGCGAGACGTACTCCCCGACAGGAGCCGAACCGTCGGGCGTCCACCACTCGAAGTGCGCCTGAACCGAGTTGTCGACGTCATGGAGCGTCGCTCGAAGCGTCGGGGTCACCGTGGACACGACCAACCGATCAGGGCCTGTCACACACGACGCCGAGCCTTCGGTGGTGAGGTTGGCCGGGTTGTCGGGGATGGTGTTGTAGTCGATGGTGATGCTCGGGTTGTTGGCGAACTTCTTCCACGAGTACGGATCGTTGTTGCTCTCCGCCCACGTCGACGACCGAAGTCCCTGCGTGACGTTCGACCAGCCGTTGGCCGCCGCGTTCGTGACCTGGCTGGTCACGTTGAACTCCACTCCGCCGGCCGGGCAGCTGGACGACGAGAAGCCCTTCGCGAAGCTCTTCTTCTCCAGTTGGTACGACCAGGTCGGCTGGTTCTTCCAGGTCGTCGCCGAGGAGATCGGGTTGGTCGCCCACACCTGCACCTCGCGCACCGTGCATGACCACGACCAGTTCGCGTACGTCTGCAGCGTGGCCTTGAGGATGTGCTTGTACTTCACGCCGCTGGTGTCGAACTGGAAGAACGAGCGGGTGCGCTTCTGGTCCGTACCGTCGTAGCCCACGCGGGCGACCTTCTCCGAGGTGCCGAGGTTCGCGCCGTTGTAGAACGATGTGGTCGGGTAGTTGCTCCACACCTGCGTCCAGGCCTGCTTGACGCCGGACCACGACGGGTCGATGTAGACCGGGAACCGGGTGGTCTTGCTGGTCAGCAACGCCCGATCCGGCACGAGCGACAGCTGATCCCCGGCCACCCGGGCGCCGACGGCCGTGACCCGGCCACCGGGCTGTACGGCGGACCCGTGACCGGAGGAGTCCCACATGTACGGCGCGGGTCCACTGAACACGACCTCGCCGGCCGGATCCGTCGCGGTCAGACCGGCCGCCGTGGCGTGAACCTCCAAACCCTTGGCTGTCAGGCGATACGGCAGCGATTCGAGCGCCGGGTTCGCCGCGGCTGTCGCGTTCTTGACCACCAGGATCTGCGACAGACCTGCAGTCGAGGCAGTCAGGACGAGGTCGACACCGGGAAAGACCTCCTGGTACGTCGCGGTGTCGCCGGACAACACCGGCTGGGGGAGTCGGCCCGGCCAGCCGACAGCCAGTTCGCGGCCGTCCTGGCGAAGCCGTACCAGCGGCGTTTCGCCGCCCCCGGAGAACGCGAGATCGAGCGGGCCGGCGACCGGCGCTACCGTACCGTCGGATCTGGCCTGCAACGTCATGTCCACCGGCACCCACCCGGACGACTGGCGTACGCGTACCGGCAACGCTGATTCGTGCCGGGTGTACGAACCGTCCGGATTGGCGAACACCTGCCCTGTCTCGGTGGTCAGCGTGCCGACCTCGACCTGCCGCCCGGTCCTGACGGCGACCTCCCGCGCCTGTGCTTCGCCCAGCACCGTTGCGGCAGCAGCCGGCGTCGCCGCGACGACGACCAGCAAACTTCCGAGCAGGGCGAGGATGGCTCCGACAACGCAACTGCGACGAGACAGAGTGGGCTTGCCCGGCATGACGGCCTCCCGGCGACGAAGGAAGAACTGAGTCCTCTGTGTCAAGGAAGCCGGTCCGGCACCTTTCGCGTCCACGCGGCCCCCGCGATCCTGCGCGTAGCGACAACAGGCGTGCGCGTAAGGATTTCTCCACCGAGACCGTTGCGGTGACAAGATGTTCCTTGTGCGGATACTGATCGCCGAGGACGACGACAGCGTCGGTGAGGCGCTGGTCGACGTCCTCGGCGCGCACGGTCACCAACCGCACCGGGTCTCCCGAGGCGCGGACGTGCTACTTCGGCACAGCTCGGCCGATGTCGTGTTGCTGGACCTCGGCCTGCCCGACGGAGACGGGCTGGACGTGCTGCGAAAGCTGCGCCAGGTCAGCGAAGTCCCGCTGGTGGTCGTCACCGCGCGCGGCGACGAGCGGTCGGTGGTGCGCGGCCTGCGGCTCGGCGCGGACGACTATCTCGTGAAGCCCGTACGGCTGGGTGAGCTGCTGGCCAGGATCGACGTGGTGGTCACCCGACGCGCCCGGAGCTCACTGCCCGCCGGGGTCGTCGAGGTGGGTGACGTCGTGATCGACCTGACCGCTCGACGCGTCCGGGTCAGCGAGCGGGAGATTGCGCTCACTCCGAAGGAGTTCGACCTGCTCGCGGCGCTGGCGCGCCGCGCAGGTGCCGCGGTGAGTCGCGAGGTGATCCTCGACGAGCTGTGGGGCGACGCCTTCCTGGCGAGCTCGCGGGCGCTCGACGTCCATCTTGCCCAGCTCCGCGTCAAGCTCGGCAGTCCTGGCCTGATCACGACCATCCGCGGTTTCGGATACCGGCTCGGCTCATGAGAACGCGGGTCTTGATCGTGCTGACGATCTTCTCCCTCGTCGCCGTTGCCGGGTTGGTTCTGCCGCTGCTCGCGACCACCTCTCAGGCCCGTACGCAGGCGCTGTTGCTCAGCCGCGTCGCAACGCTCGACCGGCTCGCTGCGCTGGCCAGGGAGATGAAGGACGCCGGCGACCTGGCGAGCGTGCAGGCGGAGGCGTCCCGAATGACCGAGGTGTACGGCGAAGACTTGTTGCTTGTTGGCCCGAGCGGACACCCGGTCATGTCCACCGGTTCGCTGGACCTGGACGATCCGGGCGTCCGAGAGACTCTGGCGTCCGCGTCGCGGAATCTTGCGCAGACGACCCTCGACCCGGTTCGGCCGTGGAGCGAGCCGCGGCATCTGCTGGCCCGTCCTGTTGGCACGCCCCACGAGTTGGCCGGCGCAGTCGTACTGCGCGTCGATGCCAGCAGAGCGATCTCCGGCGTCCGTCGCGACTGGGCGCTGATCGTGACCGGGGCGATCGCCGCCGAGCTGCTTCTCCTCGAACTGGCGATCCTGCTGACCCGCTGGGTGGTCCTTCCGGTCCGGCGGCTCGAGGAGGCCGTCGTCGGCCTTGCCGAGACACCGACGACCGGCCCGGCTGTGATGCTGTCCGGCCCGCCGGAGCTGCGCCATCTGACCAGATCGTTCGCGGACATGGCGGCCACGGTCACCCGATCCCTGGAGATGCAGCGCCGGATGGTGGCCGATTCGTCGCACCAGCTGCGGAACCCGCTGGCGGCCGTCCGCCTCCGGCTCGACGCCTTGGCCTCGGAGCTCCGCGATCCGTCCAGCCCGCGGTTCGCCGGGATCCAGCAGGACCTCGATCGGCTCGAAGCGCTGCTCAACGACCTGCTCAGGCTTGCCGAGGCCGAGAGCCGGCGCCCGGATGCCGTGGCCGGTCGGTCGGTCGTACTCGAGGTGCTGCCCGGTGAGGTGGCAGCATGGCGGCTGCTCGCTGCCGAGAACGGTGTCGACCTGGCTGCCGAGCTTGCCGTCGTACCGCCGGTGGCGGTCAGCGAAACCGACCTACGGCAGATCGTCGGCGCCCTCGTCGACAATGCGATCAAGTACGCCGGCGACGGTGCGCGGGTGATCGTCCGGATCGAGCAGTCGGGCGCGGACGGCGTTCGGCTGAGTGTCGTCGACGACGGGCCCGGGCTTCCCGAGGAGCAACGTACGTTGGCATCGCAGCGGTTCTGGCGCGCCGATCAGCACCAGTCGTCGCGAGGCAGCGGCCTCGGTCTGGCGATCGTCGACCAACTGGTGAGCGCCGCCGGCGGGACGCTCACGATCGAGGCGGTGCGGCCTCACGGTCTCGCGGTTCACGTAGACCTACGGACGGCGCCATGAGCGTGCTGCGGTTGTCACGGCGGGCGCTGCTGGCTGCTGGAGCGGCGTCGCTAGTCGGTGGTTGCAGCTCTGACCGCCCCCTCGTGGACCGGCTGGTGGTGGCCGGCGGTGAGCGTGGCGGGTTCTACCTGGAGTTCGCACAGCTCCTCGCCACCCAGCTGACGGCCGCAAAGGTCGCCCGGGCCGTCGAGGTGCGGTCGACCGAGGGCAGCCTGCAGAACCTCGAGCTCGTGCGTCTCAGGCAAGCGGACCTGGCGATCTGCCTCGCCGATGCCGCCGCGCAGTCCCGCGAGGTTGTCGCCCTCGGCAGGGTGTACGAGAACTATCTGCAGTGCGTGGTCCGCGCGGCCGAACCCGTCCGCCAGTTACCCGACCTCGTCGGCAAACGGGTCTCCTCCGGGCCACCGGGCGCCGGCGCCGCACTGACCACGAATCGGCTCCTCGTCGCGGCCGGCATGCTCGCCGAGCGCGCGCCCGTGATCGCCAACCTTCATCTGTCGGATGCGACCGACGCGCTCGCCACCGGACAGATCGACGCGATGTTCTGGTCCGGTGGGGTACCGACCCGGCGGCTGTCGGATCTTTCCGCTCAGGTACCCATCCGCCTGCTGCCTCTCGATCACTGGCTGTCCAAGCTGCGCACCGCGTACGGCGTGGTCTACCAGAGAGCGCAGATCCCGGCCGCGACCTACAGCGGTGTCGAACAGATCAACACCATTGGCGTTCCCAACCTTCTGATCTGCCGGCCCGAAGTCCCAGGTGCGGTCGCGGCGAAGATCGTCGACGTCCTCGTCAAGCGCGCAGCGGGCCTCGTACCGGCCTCCGCGGTGGGCGCGCACTACCTCGACCCGAACTCCCTCATCGGCACCAGCCCGCTGACCCTCCACCCAGCCGCCGCCACCCGCTACCGCACCCTGCACGGCTGAAGCTGGCCTACTCCAGACCGTAGGCTCGAACGGCGTTGCCGCGGCTCAGCATCTCGACGTAGCGCCGCGCGTCGGCCGTGCCGATCAGATCGTCGGCCAGCCACTCGTCGAGCACCCGGCCGACGGACCGGCGCCAGAGCCATGATCCGCAGGCGTACAGCTCGGGTAGGCCGAACGCGTCCGAGGCGTACAGCACCTTGTGGAGCGGCGCGATCTCCAGCGACTCCCGCACCAGCGTCTGGCTGGACGGTCCGGTATGGCTGACTGCCAAACTGGTGTCCAGCCAAACATGCGGGAAGAGCTGCGCGAGAATCCCGGCCTGACGGATGTACGGGTAGCAGTGCAGCAGCATCAGCTGAACCCCGGTCGTACGTGTCGCGTGCGCGAACCCGGTGAGGTGCGACGGATCGCAGCGGTGCAGCACGATGTCCGGGTCGCCGTACCCGACGTGCAACTGGATCGGCTTCCGGAGCTCCACCGCCCGCCACAGCACATGCCGCAGCAGCACCGGTTCCGTGAGACGCGTAGGTGCGCCTGCCTCGACGGCCGTCAGCCAGCGGCCCGCGGCCGCGGTGACCTGAGCAGGTTCCGGTGGCGCCGGGTCGAAGTCGAGACCGTACCGGTAGGCGATGATCGACTTGACGCCGACGGCGTTCGCGGCGGCGGTCGTCAGCGCGTCGTCGAACGCGCTCGAGAAGCCGGCTGCCGTACAGCCCGGCACGATCGACTCGGCGACCGTTTCCAGGCGCACGATCTCCTCGGCGGCCGTGCCGGTCAGCCTCGCCATCTCGTCCGGCGTCGTGATCGTCGAAGCCTGGAAGCCCGTGTCGAGCAGGTACCGTTCGGTTGCGCTCGAAGCCAGTAGTCGCGCGCTGACCTCCGTGCCGCCCAGTTCGCCGCGGCGCCGGAGATACTCCTCCGCGGTGCAATGCCGCGGCAGGTCGAGCAACGGCGCGCACACCGAGCGCACCGTGATCCCGAACGGGTTGTCGAACACCGACGTGCCGGGCGGGGCAGGCCAGTCCGATTCGGTGGCCAGCAGCTCCACCTCCGCATCGGTCGCGGTACCGGTCCGTACTCCGTGGCAGTGGTGGTCGATCAGCGGTACCTCGGCGGCCAGTTCGGCGACGCTTTCGCTCATGCCGACCACGCGAACCGCAACCGCTCGGTCACGGCGGACGGATCCTGTCCTTCGAACGCGGTCACCTCGTGCCGCCGTACGGCAAGCAGCGCGGACAGGATGTCAGCGCCGAGGATGTGTTCGGCCTGGGCCGAATCGCGGAGCGCGTCCAGCGCCGCGGTCTGATCGGTAGGGAGCGTGCGGTGCTGCGCGTCGGCCGGATGAGTGGTCGCCTCGGCCGGCAGCGGGGTACGGCGCCGCAGACCGTCCTCGACCAGGCCGAGCACCACCGCGATCGCGAGGTAGGGGTTGGCCGACGGGTCGACGCATTTGACCTCGATGTTGGCGCTGCCCGCGTCGACCGCGCACAGACGCACTGCGGCCTCGCGGTTCTCCAGTCCCCAGCAGACAAAGGCGCCCGACCAGTGCCCGGGAAGCAGCCGCTGACCCGACAGCACGGACCCGGCGAGTACGCCGACCACGCCAGGCAGCCCGGCGACGATGCCGCCGATCGCCGACTCGCCCTCCGCGGTCAGCCCGTGCGGCCCGGGTCCGCCGGACAGTATCGGCGTACCGTCGCGTTCGAGCGAGACGTGGATGTGGGCCCCGTTGCCGCTACCACCCGCGAACGGTACCGGCGAGAACGACGCGGCAAGCCCTGCGCGCCGCGCCGCGCGGCCGATCACGATGCGCGCCAGAACAGCCATGTCGGCCGCGGCGACCGGATCGGCGGGGGAGAAGGAGATTTCGTACTGGCTGTCGCCGTACTCCGCATGGCACTGCACGACGTCGAGCCCGGCGGTTCGGCAGTCGTCCAGCAGTCGCAGCAGGAAGTCCTCCCGGTCCAGGCCCGCAGTCAGGCCGTAGCAGTTCCACGGGCGTTCGGTCAGCGCCGCGCCGTCAGCGGCGGTGAGTACGAACTCGACCTCGCAGCCGACGGTCGCGGTCACGCCGAGCGCCGCCAGCTCGCCCACCGTTTCCCGTAGCCGGCCACGTGTGCACAGCGGCGAGGGCGAGCCGGACTGTTCCTGGAACTCCGCCGGCGCCCAGGCCAAGCCACCGCCGAGCGTCCGCAGGGCACGCAGGTCGGGGCGCAGCCGCTGGTCACCGACCACCCCCAGCTCAGGCGTGAACGCGATGCCGTTGTCGACGCAGAAGACATGCCAGCTCGGTGCTGCACCCAGCCCGAGCCGGTGCGTCTCGGCGATCCTCTCGCGCGGCACGAACTTCGCACGAGGCACGCCACCGAGATCCACAGCGGTCACCGCGAGCGCGGTAACTGCGGCCCGAGCAAGCTCGGCGTCGAGCTCGACCAGCTCGCGATCGCCGAGGACGGGAAGCAGATGCGAAACCATACAAGAGACCTTCTCACTCGCCCGGGTCGGCTGAATCCGATCGGACGGCCCTGCGTGTCTCGCGGCGAGGATTGCCCCGGTTATACTGCAAGCGGTTGCTGCAACCGCAGCACGGTTGTCCTTCGAGGGGTAAGGAGCGGCATGGCGGTCACTCTTGCCGACGTCGCGGCTGCGGCGGGGTTGTCGGGTTCCACCGTTTCCCGGGCGCTCTCCGCCCCGGAGAAGGTCAACGCGACGACCCGCGAGCGGGTCGAGCGGATCGCTCGGGAGATGGGGTACGTCCCCAACCACAGCGCACGCTCGCTGACGGCCGGCCGTACCGACCTGATCGGGCTGCTGGTGCCGGACATCGCCAATCCGTTCTTCCCGCCGATCATCAAGGCAGTTCAGGCGCGCGGCATCCAGCACGGCAGGACAGTGCTGATCGCCGACGTCGACGAGCGCCCCGCCGACGAGCTGCCGCGGGCCCGCACCATGCGCCGACAGGTCGACGGCCTCATCATCGCCTCGCCCCGTACCTCCGACGACTTGATGGATGAGCTGATCGCGCTCGGTCCGGTGGTCTTCGTGAACCGGGCTGTCCCGGGCGCGGCGAGCGTCGTCATCGACGAGGCCGGCGGGATGGAGCAGGCGGTCGAGCACCTCGCCGCGCTCGGGCATCGCGCCATCGCCTACCTCAACGGGCCCAAGCGTTCCTGGTCGAACACCCAGCGCCGCGGCGCGGTCCTGGCGGCGAGCGCCCGGCTGGGCCTCGAGCTGGTGGAGCTCGGACCGTTCGAGGCGCAGGTGCAGTCCGGCGTCCATGCCGCGGACCTGGTGATCGCGCGCGGAATCACCGCCGTGATCGCGTACGACGACCTGATCGCCCTCGGCGTGATGGCGCGGCTGACCGAGCGTGGGGTCCGGGCCGGAACAGACGTCAGTGTCATCGGGGTGGACGACAGTCCGATGTCGGCGATGGCGTATCCGACGTTGACCTCCGTACACGTTCCTGGCGACGCAGCCGGGACCGAGGCGGTCGATTCCCTGCTCGCGATCCTCGACGGCCGGCAGGTCGAGGACGAGCACGTCGTCCTCGACTCCCGGCTGATAGTGCGGAGCTCCACCGGTCCTGCGCCCACCTCCTGACAATGCCCAGTGCTCAGCTCGGCTCGACCGTCACCGCAGAGTCCAGCAGCGACGCCGAGGCGGGCTCGAGCAGCAGTACGGCGTTGGGCGATCGGCGCAGGATCGTCGCCGGGCAGTGCGGACCGATCTCTTCGACCAGTGTCGCCCGCACCGCGCCCGCCTTGCGGCGCTCCGGCACGCACACCTGGACCTGATCCGCCGACAGCAGCGCCGGAATCGTCAGCGTGATCGCCTGTCCGGGTACGTCGGCCAACGACGCGAAATGACCTTCGTCGACCTGCTGGCGCCTCGACTCCGGTGTCAGCGTGACGACCCGGACCCACCGCGGGTCGTCGAAGTCGGCGTCGAAAGGCTCGTTGAAGGCCAGGTGACCGTTCTCTCCGATGCCCATGCAGACAAGGTCGAGGGGCGCTGACCGGAGCTCGCGCTCGTAGCGGTCCGCCTCTGCGTGCGGATCGCCGGCGCCACTGAGGTAGTGCACCCGCGCCGGCGCGAACCGCTGCCCGATCCGGTTCCGGATCCACAGCTGGAAGCTTGCCGGATGCCGGTCGTCGATCCCGACGTACTCGTCCATGTGAAAGACCTCGACCTGGTCCCACGGGATCTCCTCGTCGGCCAGGGCGTCGGTGAACGCGTATTGCGAGTTCCCGGTCGCGATCACGACGCGAGCCAGCCCGCGTGCCCGTACCGCGGTCCTGAGGATGTGGGCGGCCCGGCCGGCAGCGGCCGACCCCATTGCGCCTTCGCTGGCGTGGATCTCGACAGCGAGGTCCTCGGCCGTGAAGCGGGTGTCGATCGTCATGGGTGGCTCTCTCCGATTTCTGCGAGTGGTCGCGGCAAGCTATTGCAAGCGGATGCAGCATATGCATTAATCTTGCAGCAATCACTATGACAGATCGCCGAGACCGATCACCCACTCGAGGAGAACAGCTGGTGGCTCGCATTGTGTTCATCGGGGCAGGCAGCGTCGTCTTCACCCGTCAGCTGATCGCGGATCTGCTGAGCTTCCCGGATCTGCCGGAGCTCGACCTGGTCCTCCACGACATCGATCCGACGCGCCTGGACGTGGCCTGCGGTACGGCGCATCAGCTGGCCGCCCGCACCGGCCGCCCGCTCCGGATCACCGCCGCTGCGGACCGCCGTACGGCCCTGGAGGGCGCCGACTTCGTGGTGAACATGATCCAGGTGGGCGGCGTCGACGCGAGCCGTCTCGATCTCGAGCTCCCGTACGAGTTCGGGCTGCGCCAGACGATCGGCGACACCACTGGTATCGGCGGCGTGTTCCGCGCCCTGCGGACGTTCCCCGTCCTGTCAGGGATCGCCAGGGACTTGCGCGCAGTCTGTCCGGAGGCGTTGTTCCTCAACTACACCAACCCGATGGCGATGAACATCTGGTGGCTGGCGGCCGTCTCGCCGGACCTGCGCACGGCCGGCCTGTGCCACAGCGTGTTCTGGACCGTTCACGATCTCTGCGCGCTGATCGGCGTACCCCTCGAAGGCACCCGGTTCCGGGCGGCGGGCGTCAACCATCAGTCGTGGCTCTACGAGTGGAGCCGGGACGGCGTCGACCTCTACCCGCAGCTGCGGGAGAAGATCGCGGAGGATCCGGAGCTCGAGCGCCGGGTGCGGGTGGAGATCTTCCGCCGGATCGGTTACTACCCGACCGAGACGAGCGAGCACAGCGCCGAGTACCTGTCGTGGTTCCTGCGCTCCGACGAACAGATCGAGCGGTTCAGGCTGCGGCCGATGCAGCATCTCGACACCGACCGACGCAACCTGGCCGAGTTCCACGCGGCCCAGCAGGCGCTCGCCGAGGGCCGGGACCTGGAGTTCGACGACGAGGGCGACGCCGCGGAGTACGCGCCGCAGATCATCCACTCCGTTCTCACGGACACCGAGCGAGAGATCCACGTGAACGTGCCCAACCGCGGCCTCATCTCGAACCTGCCCCAGGGGGCGGTCGTCGAGGTCCCGGCCACGGTCGACGGCGCTGGCATCACGCCCATCGCTGTCGGTGCGATCCCGGCGCAGGGCGCAGTACACAACCGTACGTACCTGTCTGTGGCGGAACTCGCTGTGGAGGCAGCCCTGACCGGGTCGCGGGAGCTGGTGCTGCAGGCGATGCTCGTCGATCCGAACGCCAGTTCCACGCTCACACCTGAGCGGCTCGCCGGGCTCGTCGACGAGCTGTTCAAGGTCCATCAGGATCTGCTGCCGTCGACGTTGGGCGGCGGCGTGGAGCTCGACCTGTCCGACGTACCGAACCGCAACTGACGACCCCAGGAGCTTGTCATGAAACGTCGTACCACCCTCTGCGTCGTCACGGCACTCGTCGCGCTCGCGCTGACTGCGTGCGGATCGAGCGGCCAGGGTGCGAGCAGCCTGGACAAGGGCGCGAAGGTCTCGCTCAGCTGGTGGACAGGACAGACCGAGAACTCGGAGAAGATCCTCGAAGGACTGGCCGCCGAGTTCGAGAAGGCCCATCCGAACGTGTCGATCGACGTGTCGCCCGGAGCGTCCAGCACCGACGACCTGCTGCAGAAACTCTCCGCCGGGTTCGTCGGCAACAGCTACCCGGACATCTCCTACGCGTACGGAAGCTGGGCGAGTGAGCTGGAGTCGTCCGGCCGTACCCTCGACATCACCAGCCGCGTTGCCGAACCCGACGTCAAGTGGGGCGAGTTCCCGGAGGGTGCCCGGCTCACGGCCCGGCCGACCGGCAAGAAGACGATTGGTTTCCCGGCGGTCGTCGACAACCTCACGTTGCTCTACAACAAGACGGTCTTCGACGGGGCCGGCGTGCCCTATCCCACTGACCAGTGGACCTGGGACGACCTCCGCGCCGCGGCGAAGAAGCTCACCAATCCCGCGACGAGTACCTACGGCTACGCCTACTCGGTGTCCGGTGCCGAGAACACCGTCTGGAAGCTGTGGCCGGAGCTCTGGCAGAACGGCGGTGAGATCCTCAGCCCGGACCAGAAGACCGCCGCCTTCGCCTCCGAGGCCGGCGTCAAGGCGCTGACCCTGCTGCGGGACATGGCCGTCACCGACAAGTCGGTCTACCTCGATCAGACCGACACCAAGTACGAGCAACTGTTCCGGAACAACCGGATCGGCATGATGCTGTCCGGACCGTGGGTGCTCTACGACCTCAAGACAGCGCAGACGAAGTACGGCGTGACGCTGCTCCCCGGGACGAACGGGGATCACCAGACCGCGTCCGGTCCCGACCTCTGGGCGCTGTTCGACCACCACGACGAGAACCGCGCGTACTGGGCCTACGAGTTCGCCAACTGGCTGACCTCGGCGGCGCAGGACGAACGCTGGAATGTGGCCGTCGGCAACTTGCCGCTGCGCTCCTCCGAGGTCGGCTCGGCAGCCTTCCAGACCCAGGTCAAGACGTATCCCGGCCTGGACGTGATGGCGGCGAACGGCGCCAACGCGAAGAAGGTCCGGCCGACCGTCTCCGGCTACGTGGGACTGTCGCAGGCGATCGGCGCGGCCATCTCCGAGGTCCTGCAGGGAAGAGCCGACCCGCGACCGGCGCTGGAGAAAGCCGCGGCCAAGGCGAACACCGCGCTCGAGGCCGCGCGATGACCACCACGGAACTGTCGCCCGCCGCCGCGCCGTCGAAGGCCGAGCAACCGGGTCGCTCCGGACGTCGGCATGTCGGGTGGCGGACTTCGCTCACGGGTTGGCTCTTCGTCGGTCCGGCAACGCTGATCGTGCTCGGGCTCTCTGTCTTTCCGGCCGGCTGGGCGTTCGTGCTCTCGCTGGAGAAGTGGAACGGCTTCAGCGCCCCCGAGTTTGTCGGCGGCAAGAACTACCGCCGGCTGATCACGGACGCGGAGTTCGGCGACGCAGTACTGCACACGATCGTCTACACGGCGATGTTCGTGCCGATGTCGGTCCTGGCCGGCCTGTTCCTGGCGGTTGCGCTCAACCGGAGGATTCGCTTCATCGGGATCTACCGCACCGCGATCTTCGTACCCTTCGTCGCCTCGGCGGCCGCCACCGGCATCCTGTCGACGTACCTGTTCAGCCCGCAGTACGGCCTGGTCAACAACGTGCTCCGGATGCTCGGGCTGCCTGCGCAGGGCTGGCTCGAGGATCCGGCCCAGGCGATGGTCGTGATCGCGATCATGTCGCTGTGGGGGCAGGCCGCGTTCACCACGGTCATCTATCTGGCCGCGCTGCAGGACGTACCGGGCGAGCTCATCGAGGCCGCGCGCGTCGACGGCGCAGGCAGTTGGCAGACGTTCTGGCGGGTGATCTGGCCGCAGCTGCGTCCGGTGACAGTGTTCGTCACCATCTGGCAGACGATCGGCGCCATCCAGTTGTTCGACCTCGTCTACACGACGACTCGTGGCGGTCCGTTGAACGCCACCAGGACGATCGTCTACTTCCTGTGGGACAAGGCGTTCAGATCTCTTGACTTCGGCTACGGCTCGGCGGCGGCGTACGTCCTGTTCGCGATCACGCTGCTGACCACGATCGGGGTCGTCGTCTATTCCCGGCGTAAGAACATGGAGGCCTTCTAGTGACGTCCAAGGGCTCGAAGCTGCGTCCGTCCGGCTGGCATCTGCTGCTGGCTCCGGTGGCGCTGCTCTTCCTGCTGCCGTTCCTGCAGATGTTCCTCGCGTCGGTCTCGCCGGCGGCCGAGCTGCTCAAGTTCCCGCCGCCGATCATCCCGTCACGGATCGACTTCAGCGGGTTCGTGACCTTGTTCACCGAGTCGGACGCGCTGCTGTGGCTGGGCAACACGGCGCTGGTGGCGACCTCGGCGATCGTGTCCCATCTGGTGCTGTGCTCGCTGGCCGGGTACGGATTCGCCCGGCTGGCGTTCCGGGGGCGTACGGTCGGCATCTTCATGATCCTCGCGACGATCATGATTCCCACCCAGCTGCTGATGATCCCGACGTACCTGCTGTTCTCGCGACTGCGGCTGATCGACAGCCTCGGCGCGGCGATCGTGCCCTGGCTCTCGTCGGCGTTCGGGATCTTCCTGATGCGGCAGTTCTTCCTCTCGCTGCCGAAGGAGCTCGAGGAGTCCGGCCTGATCGACGGTGCGAATCGCTGGCAGGTCTTCGCCCGGATCGTGCTTCCACTGGCGAAGCCCGCGCTCGCGACCCTGGCGATCTTCACGCTGCTCGGCTCCTGGAACGACCTGGTCTGGCCGCTGATCGCGATCAACAACGACCACGCCTTCACCCTGCAGCTCGGCCTGGCCAACTTCCAAGGCACCCGCCGAACCGAGTGGTCCTTACTGATGGCCGGCAACGTCGTAGCCACCTTGCCGCTCATCCTGTTCTTCCTAGTAGCCCAGAAACAGTTCGTAGCCACCATGACCCTCTCCGGCCTCAAGGGCTAACACGGCCGCCGAAACGACGCTGCGCGCCAACGCACCGATTGGCCGTGGTGCCAGCGACACTCGGCGGCCTAACCGGCATCGCCTGAATCCTTGCCCGAACGAGGACGGCTAGGACACGTCGTACCAGGCGAGCGAGTTGATCCGCCAGCCGGCGGGAGTCCGGACGAACTGCGTCGTCTTGTAGCCGGAGCCCTCGAAGCGTTCGCCGTTGCGTACGCCGGACTTCGCGTACTCGCTCAACCGGTGCGCGATCGAACCGGAGATCTCGGTCCGCTCGGAGACCTCCCACTCGGAGAACTCGGTCAGGGTTCCGTCCGTGAGGATCTTCTCCCGCGGCTCGACGAAGGACTCGACACCGTAGACGACCGGACCGTCCTCGACGTTCGCGATGATGATCCCTTCCGGGATGAACACCTGCCGGACATTCTCCACCTTCGGCCGGCTGCCGCCCGTGTTGGTGAACGCGTCCAGGAAGACTCGCATCAACTCGTCGATCTCTGCCTTGGCAGCCACACGCTCCTCGGACATCCGACTCCTTCGCTTGACGGTTGTTGGTCGACCGTACACGGACTCGCCCTCCGCCGCCGCGAGGATTCTGCTCCATCGTCAGTTCGCCGCGACCAGTGTCACGATGGATCAATGGAGGAAGCTCGCGTCCTGCTAGAGGCGCAACGCCGAGAAGCGCTGCGAAGGCTGGCGAGCCTGACGGGCGATTTTCATGAGGTGGTCGCCGCGTCACGAGATTCCAATGCCGATGACGAGCACGATCCTGAGGGCGCGACGATCGCGTTCGAGAGATCCCAGGTCACGTCGCTGGTACAACAGGTGGAGAGGCAGTTGGCGGAGATCGAGGCGGCGTTCGAGCGACTGTCGACCGGCCGTTACGGCATTTGCGAACGCTGCGCCCAACCCATTCCGCCGGCCCGCCTACAAGCCAGACCAGCAGCCCGCACTTGCATCACCTGTGCCGCCCTCAGTTCCACCTGAAGCGAACCTCGAGCTCCGCCGGGGGTGATGTGACGCCGCCGAGTCCGGGGGAGCCGAACAGGTGCTGCGGCCCTGGTTGACGTATCGCCACGCCGTCCAGTCCCTGGCGCCGTTCAGGGGTGTTTGCAGTTCGCTCCCGCCGCCGAAGGCGACCGGGAGACAGCCGCCGCGAAGCGGTCCCCGACAGTCGAGGCCAGCCTCACGGCCGGCCCTCTCGACAAGAAGTGTGTCCGAGGGGGGACTTGAACCCCCACGCCCTTAAACGGGCACTAGCACCTCAAGCTAGCGCGTCTGCCTATTCCGCCACCCGGACGAGTGGTCTGACCGCTTGTGCGGTGCCGACCGGAGAACAGTAGCAAACTCCAGGGGTGGAATTCACATCGGGGCGGTGGGGTGGTGACGGTGGCGTGTCGGCGGCGTAGTTTGAAATTGAAGGATCGGCCTCGTGGGTGGAGGTGAGGGCGCCGTGGACGTGTGGAACGGGATGACGTACGAGGGTAAGGACACGATGCTCCGGGTGGTTCGGGACGAGGCGGAGCTGTTCTTCGGGATGGTCGGCGAGGCGGACGTGTGGGAGGCGCCGACCGGGGCCGGGCACTGGGAAGTGCGGGATGTGGTGGCGCATCTCACGGACACGACCGAGGCGTACTTCGTGGCGTTCGACGCGGCGCGGTCGCACACGGAAGTGCCGGCGGCGTACGGGCTGCCGGGCATGGCGGAGCGGGTCGACAAGCAGGCGCTGGCGCTGCGCAACGTTCCGCAGGACGAGCTGATCGAGCGGCTCCGGACCGACTTCGACAAGGTGATGGGGATCTTCGACGCGCTCGGGCCGGACGACTGGGGCGGGTTCACCGTGCCGCACTTCTACATGGGTCCGCTGCCCGCGTTCTTCTACCCCGCGTTCCAGTTGATGGATTACGGCGTGCACTCGTGGGACATCCGGCAGGGCACCGGCCGGGCGCACGGGCTGTCGGGCGCGGCGGCCGACCTGCTCGTACCGTTCATGTTCGTGCTCTGGAAGTACACGACCGGCGCGAAGGACGCGTGCGAGCTCGGGATCCGGATCACCAGCGGACCGAACGCGGGCGACACCCGGGTCACCGTCGGCCCGGACGGTATGGACTACGCGGCGGGCGAGGTCGACGACCTGCCGGCGGTGATCGAGTTCGACCCGGGCAGCTTCGTGCTGACCGCGTTCGGCCGCAGCAACGCCGGTACGATCCGGGGAGACCGGGCCGTCGCGGACCGGTACCTGAACCTGTTCTTCCGGATCTGAGGGGGACTCGGCATGACCGACATCGACCTGCCCGCCATCGAGGCCGAGCGGGACCGGATCCGGACGGCGTACCTGAAGCCGGGCGGGAAGTCGTCGGCGCGTGGCCTTCATCACACAGCGTTACTGTGTACGGACGTCGAGCGGACGGTGCGGTTCTACCAGGACGTGCTCGGGTTCCCGTTGACCGAGATGGTCGGGAACCGGGACTACGAGGGCTCGACGCACTTCTTCTTCGACATCGGGAACGGGAACCTGCTGGCCTTCTTCGACTTCCCGGGCCTCGATCTCGGGCCGTACGCGGAGGTGCTCGGCGGGCTGCACCACCTGGCGATCTCGGTCGAGCCGGACAGGTGGGAGCACCTCAAGGAGAGCCTGACGACGCACGGGGTCGAGTTCCAGGAGGAGAGCGGTACGTCGATCTACTTCCGCGATCCCGACGGCGCCCGGATCGAGCTGATCGCGGACCCGCTCGGCGAGATGTACGGCCTCAAGGTGCTCTGACGTCTACTTCTCCACCAAGCGGCGGTGCAGCTCGGTGGTGAGGGCGTGGATCTCCCGGGTCAGCTGCGTGTTGGTCTTGAGTTCCAGCTCGGACTCGTTGAAGTCGTGATCGGCCTTCGTCTGCTGGAACGCGGCCTGGCGGTTCTGGCCGATCATCACGAACGTCGACAGGAAGATCGCCTCCAGCGACACGATCAGCGTGAGGGTCGGCCATGGGCTCTTCTCGATGAACAGCATCCAGACCGCGAACAGCACCACATGCGCGTACACGAACCGCATCGAGCCGGCGAACGCCGTGATCCAGTCGGCGATCCGCAGCTGCAGGTTCGCCGCCCGCTGCGCCTCGAGGGCGAGGACGGCAGGGTGGTGCGGGCGTGGGGTCGTGGATTTCGATGACACTGGGTCTCCCGACGGATCGTGCGGCGACCAGAGATCACCGCTGCTGCCGACGATAGCGCCGCGCGCCGGTCAATCCGCGGAGGAATTGCGTTGACCGATCCGGGGGCGGTGGCGACCTGGTCAGCGATCAGGACGCGATCCGTCGGGCGAGGGTTCGCCGGCCGGGTGCTCCACGAGCGCGATCACGCGCGCGGAGAGAAAGCGCGCGGTGCGGATCGGCGTACCGGACCGGGTCACCTCGACCACCTCGGTGACGTTGCGGCTCGTGCTGATCTCGACGCGGCGGCCGGCCTTGGTGGCCGTGATCTCGTACGAGGAGACGCCGCTGCCCGTGTCGACGACGATCTCGACCCGATCGCCCTTCATACGTCCAACGTACTCGTCCCAGCCGTTGACCGGGTCGCCGCGCCGGCGGGATCCTCGTGTCGGGGATGGGGATGAAATGGGGCAGCGAAGTCCGTTGGTGACGCTGGCGGCGACCGTCGCGGGACTGGTCGCCCTGCTCGTCGTGGACAGCACCCAGACCCGCACCCAGCCGAGTACCCAGCCGAGTACCCAGCCGAGCACCCAAGGCAGCCAGACCACCGGCCCGACCGCGCCCGCCACCACCGCCGCACCCCCGACCCCCGCGGCCACAGCAACGCCGGCCACAACGCCGGCCACCAGCACCACACCCGCCGTACGCCCGGTCGTGTACGCCGGACGCACGCAGACCCGCGAAGCTGCCGTAGCGATCGCCGTCAAAGGCAACCGCGCCGTCAGCTACATCTGCGACGGCCGCCGCCTCGAGGCCTGGCTGACGGGAACGGTCACGACCGGCCGAGTCGTCCTCCGATCACGGACCGGCGAACGATTGGTAGCGACCCTCACCACGACCACAGCAACCGGATCACTCACCCTGCACGGCAGAACGCTGCAGTTCACGATCCGCGTGGCCGGCCCACCTGCCGGCCTCTACCGCGCGCGCAACAGCACTGGCACGATCGGCTGGATCGTCCTCCCCAACGGCGAGCAGGTTGGCGTCGACGACGACGGTACGCCGGCACCCGCCCCACGCCTCGATCCGGACCGCCGTACCGCCACCGTCAATGGCGCACCCGTCACAGCTCGAACCATCACCGGCGACGAAACGTTCTGAGATGACCACAACAACAGGCCCCAAGACGAGCACAGTCGTCGTACCGTTCGCGGCCGGCGCCGCGGCCGCCGTGGCACTCGGTGTCTACGGCCGCCTGCATACCCCGACCGGGGTCGCGATCGACATCGCCGGCTTCTCGAGCTTCCGATCCGTGAAAGCCTGGCTGGCGACACTCGCCGCGGTACTCGGTCTCGTCCAGGTGCTGTCGGCGGTGGCCCTCTACCGGGGCCGTTCCGGCCTGGCGCCCCTGCATCGCTGGTCCGGCCGGGCCGCCGTCGCCGTCACCCTCCCGGTTGTCGCCCATTGCCTGTACGCGTTGGGCTTCCAGTACGGCGAACCGCGGGTACTGATCCACTCACTGCTCGGCTGCTTCTTCTACGGCGCGTTCGTCGTGAAGATGCTGGCGCTGACCCGCACCGACGGGCCGCGCTGGCTACTGCCGGTCGCAGGTGGGGCGGTGTTCACCGGACTCGTCGGCCTGTGGCTGACGTCCGCGCTGTGGTTCTTCACCACGTTCGGCATCGTCCGCTGAAGGGAGCAGTCGTGGACGCACCAAGCCGCCGGGCGATCCTCACGGGAGCCGGGGCCGCCGGACTGGCGGCGCTCAGCGGGTGCCAGAAGTACGGCGAACCCACGGCTACCCCCGCTCCCGCGCCGGCCGACACGGTCCTCGGCAAGACCACGGACATCCCGGTCGGCGGCGGGCTGATCTTCGCGCCGAACCAGGTCGTCGTCACGCAACCGCTCAAGGGCACGTTCAAGGCCTTCAGTTCGATCTGCACCCACCTGAGCTGCCCCGTAGCGACCGTGTCCGGTGGCACGATCAACTGTGACTGTCACGGCAGCAAGTACGCGATCGCGACCGGTGCCGTCGTGGCAGGTCCCGCACCGCGCCCGCTGCCGCCCAAACAGATCACGATCAAGGGCGACACGATCACGCTGGCCTGACCCTGACCTGGCTCTGCCCTCCGACCGGTCGTGAGGGAGGATGGGCCTCATGACGACCTCCAGTGACAGTACGTCGTACGCCGCCGACGCCGAGGTGGTGGAGCTCTGCAGCGAGCTGATCCGCATCGACACCACGAACTACGGCAACGGCAAGAGCAACGGCGAGCGGGTCGCGGCCGAGTACGTCGCGGCGAAGCTGGACGAGGTCGGGATCGAGTCGACGATCTACGAGTCCGAACCGGGCCGCGCGACGCTGGTCGCCCACTGGGACGGCGAGGACCAGGATGCGGACCCGTTGCTCGTCCACGGGCACCTCGACGTCGTCCCCGCGGACCCGAAGGACTGGAAGGTCGACCCGTTCGCGGGCGAGATCTTCGACGGCTGCGTGTGGGGCCGCGGCGCGGTCGACATGAAGGACTTCGACGCGATGGTGCTGTCGGTCGTACGGGCGCGGCAGCGGGCCGGCGTGAAGCCGCGGCGCCCCGTACGGCTGGTGTTCACCGCCGACGAGGAGGCCGGCGGTGTGTACGGCGCTCAGTGGCTGATCAACAACCACCCGGACACGATCGCGGACTGCTCCGAAGCGATCGGCGAGGTGGGCGGGTTCTCGATCACGGTCAAGGACGACCTGCGGCTGTACCTGATCGAGACCGCCGAGAAGGGCATGAACTGGATGCGGCTCAAGGCCCGCGGTACGGCGGGGCACGGGTCGATGGTGAACACCGACAACGCGGTCACCAACCTGGTCGAGGCCGTCACCCGGATCGGCTCGCACGAATGGCCGCTGCGGGTCACGCCGACGGTCCGCGAGTTCCTCAAGACGCTCGAGGACGTGCTCGGGACCGAGCTCGACCCGGACGACATGACGACCACGCTGGCCAAGCTCGGCAGCTTCAGCCGGATGTTCGGGGCAACGATCCGCAACACCGCGAACCCGACGATGCTGAACGCCGGCTACAAGGTCAACGTGATCCCGGGCGACGCCGAGGCGCACATCGACGGCCGGTTCCTGCCCGGGTACGAGGACGAGTTCTACGCGACCATCGACGAGCTGATCGGCGACAAGGTGCAGCGGGAGACGGTCGTCACGGACATCGCGCTGGAGACCGAGTTCAGCGGCGGGCTCGTCGAGGCGATGAAGGCGTGCGTACAGGCCGAGGACGCGCAGGCGCGGTTCGCGCCGTTGCTGATGTCGGGCGGTACGGACGCGAAGTCGTGGAGCCGGCTGGGGGTGCGGTGCTTCGGGTTCGTACCGCTGCAGCTGCCGCCGGAGCTCGACTTCATGGGGATGTTCCACGGGATCGACGAGCGGGTGCCGACTGCTTCGCTGGAGTTCGGGTCGCGGGTGCTGGATCGGTTCCTGTCTCAGGCCTGACGGAGGATTCGCGGCACGGCGAGTAGGCCGGAGTTGAGGTAGTCGGCCGCGTGCTCGACGTGCTGCAGGTCGAAGCGGCGGCCGTACTGCCAGGTGACCTCGGCGACCGCGTCGAGCAGGTGCTGGTCAGCGGACAGGGCGTTGGCGGCGGTGTTGTGTACGACGATCCGCAGCTCGTTGACGCCTGGTCGCGCGGCTGCCGTCAGGTCGAGCTGGTACGGGGGCGCCCAGAGTGAGCCGCAGTGGTGGTCGTTGAGGTAGATGTCGGCGGCGACGCCTATCGGCGGGGTGATGAGGGCGCGGTAGGAGTTGTCTGGGAGGTACGGCTCGCTGTCGGGGGCGACGTGTTCGGCGGGGCCTAGGTCGAGGATGACGGTCGTGGTGTCTTCCAGTTCGAAGCCGGTGCGGTAGGTGGCGGAGCCGGAGTAGGTCGTACGGGATGGGTCGTCTTCCCAGCGGTGGGGTAGCTCGACGGGGCGAATGTTGTTGTCGAAGGCAACGGTCCACGGGCCTGGGACTGCTTCGACAAGGTGGTCGGGCGTGGCGGTCAGGTCCGGGGGCGGGGGTTGGGGTGGGGGAGTGGGTTGGGCGGCAGTGGTGGTGGGGGCGAGGATTGCTGACTCGTAGGGGTGGAGGACTGTGGTTCGGGTTGTTGTGATGTTGCCGGTGTGGGGGTTCCAGCGTTCGAGTGGGGTGCGGAAGGTGAGGGTACGGGGCTCGGTGGAGGTGTTGGCGACGAAGTAAAGGTCGCCGTCGTCCAGGCGATGGTGGACGACGCCTACGTCGGGGACAGTTGGGAACGGGGGAGCGGGTAGGTGGTCGGTCGGGTCGGTCACGACCGTCCGGACGGACTCCAGCCAGCGGGTGGTGGCCGGCGCCGTGGTGGCGCCTTCGGGGAGAACTACGAGCGCGACGTCGGCCGGGTCGAGGATCTTGATTGCGTCGTCGTCGATCAGGTCGAAGTCGAGGCCTGCTTCGCGGATGGTGGCGGGGATCGACGCGGGGATCAGGCGGCGGGCGACCCGGTACAGGTTGAGGCCGCCGGCGACGTACGCGTCCGAGGTCGGGACGTACACCTTGACCGGGCGTACCGGCGTACCTTGCTGCAGCGTCCACGACAGCCGGTGCAGGGACCTGAACAAAGCTGTTGCCGTCGGCCACCAAGGGTTGCGGTCGTCCAACGCTCCGGACGCATAGAAGACCCAGCCGAGGCCCGGCCCGTCGCTGGGGGAGTACGGCCAGCCGTGGCCGACCAGCTGGTTCACGCCGGACAGGAAATGTTCGTGCGCCTCGCCCTGCAGGTCCAGCGGTGTCGCGCGGAACGACGGCGAGTGGACCCAGGTCCACACCTCCGCCGACACCACCGACCGTCCGTAGATGCTCGCCGCCGAAGACGCCCAACGGGTCTCGGGGACGCCCTTCCAGGCCCACCCTTCGCCTTCGAAGAGGTCCGCGTGCCGGCAGCTGCTCATCGTCGCCGGCGGTTCGCCGTAGCTCTGGATCCGGAACGGTACACCGTACCCGGCCGCCCACCGCTGGAACACCTTGAGGAAGTTGTCCTCGTACAACTCCGACAACGTCCGCCCGAAGTCGATGCGCAACTCCCGTGCGCCCGGACCGTCCACCAGCAGCTCGTACAGCCGCGGCCGCAGGTCGTACCCGCGCCGCTGCGCGAACTCGGCGAACATCGCCGGCGTCCAGTTCCCGCCGTACACCTCGAGGCTGTCGCAGAACACGGACCCGACCGGCATGGCCGCCTTGAGCAGCGGCTCGGCGACGCACCGGATGTGCTCCAGCGCAGCCGCCTCCGAGTAGTGGTCGAGCGTGTGGCCCTCGGCGCCGGCGGCGATCCGCTTGACCTGCTGCCCGGTCACGCGCGACGTGGCGATCAACACCTCACGCGGCTGCCCGCCCGCCGGGACGTGGATCACGCCGTCGCTGACCGGCACCTCGACGTACGACGACGGCGCGTTCCCGTCGCCGACGTACGCGGCCACGAACTCGTCCCCGGGCCAGGCCGGGACGATCGGTACGTCGTACGCCTCCGCCCCGATCTCCCGCCGGTCCCAGTGCAGCTTCCGCGCCGCCAGCTCCGGGCCGATGTGCGGACCGCCGTACGACCACCCGCTGCCGAGCGTCACGTCGAACCGCAGTCCCAACGACCGAGCCGTCCGGGACGCGTGCCCGACCAGGTCGAGGAACTCCGGTGACCCGAACGGCGCGGTCACCGGCCCCATCGGGTACACGAACGCGACCTCCGTGCCGCCGAGACCCGCCGCGGCCATCGCGTTCAGCTCGCGGTCGATCTCGTCTCGCTTGACGGACGGCCCGAACCACCACCACCGCATCATCGGCCGCCCCTCGGGCGGTGGATTCCGAAACTGCCGCCGGACGTCGTCGACGCTCGCCATACCGTCAACCCCACAGCGCCCACCACCAACCGTCAACGACCTTGACCACTACCGGTCAGAGCCCGCCGCTCCGGGCCCGCCGCTCCGGGCCCGCCGCTCCGGGCCCGCCGCTCCGGGCCCGCCGCTGCGAGTCCGCCGTTTTGAGCCGCCACCCTGCCCCTGCCCCTGCCCCTGCCCCTGCCCCTGCCCCTGCCCCTGCCCCTGCCCCTCCCGCGTGCCGCCTCCCGTGCCGGTCCCGTCGCCGCACGTCCGCCGTCGCCGCGCGTCCGACGGCGTTGTCGGGGTCGGGGTTCGACGCTCCCGCCGGTCGCCATACTGAGCGCATGACAACGCAGAGCGAGCCCCGGACCCAACCGGGCCGCACGATCGGCGGCACGGTGTGGCGTACCGTCGTCGTCCTGGCGGCCGCGGCGTGCGCGATCGCGGCCGCGGGGTGGCTGGGATCGCACCTCGTCGGCTACGACGATCGCCTGGCGATGGTTCCGGCTGTACCCGCAGCGTTCGCGATCGGCATCCTGACCATCGGATACCTCCGTGCCCGGGTGGCCTTCATCGCCGTCCCGCTCCTAGGCACATTGCTGGCTGCACTGGGCGGAGCGATCCTGCTGCACAGCCAGCTGCACCGGCCGGGTTCGCACCTGGCAACCTACGAAGTAGTGCTGTTCGCAATCGGCATCGCTGCAACGTTCGTGTCCGTCGTGGTAGCAGCCGTCGACGGACACCGCCGGCCACGGGAGTCAACAGCCGACACCCCACGCTGATACTACCGATCAGACTTCGTCACGCCCGACGTCAGCAGGTACTGGCCTGCGGCGTACGTCGACATCACCAGCGCCCCACGTCCGGGGAAGTCGCGACCGGACATCCGCAGCGCGATCAGCGCGTCGGACACCAAGAACAGCGCACCGCCGACGCCACTGCGCTTGCTGTGCCATCGCGACGCCACAGCGGTTGCCGTCAGCAACAACGCGTAGACCGCAACCGGCACCCGCTGGCGACCGAGCCCGGGAGAGAGCACCGCGATCAGCGCCGCCCACAGAGCCGAGTACGCCGCCAACACCCGCCACGACCGCTGCGCCGGATCGGCCAGAAACACCGCGAGGTAACACGCATGCGCAGCCGCGAACGCCGCCATCCCCGCGAGCTGCAGCTCCGTCTCGAGCAGCAGGTCACCGGCCGCCGACGCGAGCAACGCAGCCTGCAACAACGGCGGCGCGTCCTGCGTACGGGACCACTGCCACAGCAACGGCATCAACGTCACCTTGCTGGCCTGCTTCAAGATCCCGACATCGAACGCAACCGCGGCAACCTGCACCACAGTCGCACCCCAGTACCCCGCGAGCACCCGCCGCCCCCGCACCAACCGCCCCAGTTTCATACCCCCGAGTCTGCCCCACCAAGCCCCCCACCCACCCCCTGTTCACGACAAGTTCAACGTGGTGCGGAGTTGGGGGAGGTAGCTGACGAGAGGTTTGGGTGGGGTGGGGGTGGTGACGACGGAGAGGGTCAGGCGGTAGTGGAACGGGGCGGGGGTCAGGTGTTCGCCGGGGCGTAGTTCGTTGGTGAGGGCGCTGCGGGGGAGGAGGGCCAGGTGGGCGCGGCGGCGGGCCATGGCGATGGTGGTGCTGAGGGTGACGCCGCGGCGGGGGTTCGCGCCGAGGGCGGCCAGGTGGTTGTGGATCTCTTCGCTGCCCTTGTCGTACGTCGAGAACGCGACCGGCCGGTCCTTCAACGGTTGGCGGCCACGCCCCGGCGGGCGGGCGCCGGGTGGTACGAACAGGACGAGTTCGTCGCGGCCGACCCGGCGGGCGACCGTACCGCGGGGGAGCGTCATCTGGTCGGCGATCGCGATGAAGGCGGCGTCCATTGTGCCTTCGGCGACCCGCTCGACCAGGAAGTGGCCGTGGTCGACCTGCTGCTGGATCTCCAGGTCGGGCAGGTCGCCGTCGAGGACCGGGAACAGGATCGGCGCCAGACTGGCGAACGTACCGATCACCAGCCGCTGGGTGACCGCGGCCGCGCGGGTCGCGTCGTACACCTCCTCGAGATGGCCGAGGATGTGGTCCGCGCGGCGGCCGAGCTCGGCGCCGGCTGCGGTCGGACGGGCGCCGCGGGTGTCGCGTTCGAAGAGCTTGGTGCCGCAGAGCCGTTCGAGCCGGGCGAGTCGCTGGGATGCGGACGGCTGGGAGATGCGCAGCTCGCGGGCCGCCGTGCCGACGGCGCCGGTCCGTACGACGGCCTGTACCAGCCGCAGATCCTCGACCGTTGGTAATGAAGCCATAGGCTGAGCCTATGGCAAGCAGGCAAGTCCGGCCGGCTACCCGCAGTGCGTGAGGACGCGAAGAATTCAAGGCGTGCGGGCGAGAACCGAGGCGCTGGCGTTGCTGGCCGGGAGCGGTACGGCGGACTTCGCGATGCGGATCACGCAGGTAGCACTGCCCTTGGTGATCCTGCGCGAGACGGGCTCCGTCGCGGCGACCGGGCTCGTCGGTGGCGCGGCCGGCATACCGGTCGTACTGTCACCGTGGTGGGCGCGGAGGGCCCGGCAGTGGGTGGATTCCGGTCCGCGCCTGGCGATCGTGGCCGTGGTGTCCGCGATCGCGCTCGCGTCGGTGCCCGCGGCTGCTGAGCTCGGGTTGCTCTCGCCCGAGGTGCTCTTCGTCAGCGGACTGCTCCTGGGCTTCGGCGATGCCTTGGCGAACCCGGGCAGGTCGGCGTTGCTCGCGGATACCGGCGACCGGTGGGGAGACGGGCGAGCGGTGTTGCTGCTGACCTGGCAGGACGGACTCCGTCGGCTGGGGATGCTGATCGGACCCTCGGTCGGGGCCTTCGCCGTGGCGGCCGGGTTCACGAGCGAACTGCTGTGGGCAGAGGCAGCAGCTGTGGTCGGCGCAGGGCTCCTCGCCTGCACCGTACGGCCCACTGAGGTGACCGAGGACAGCATGCCGTCGATCCGGGAAAGTCTGCGGGGACGGAAGGAAGTGCTGTACGGGTGGATCGTGCGCGGCACCGGCTGCGTCACCTGGTTCGCGTTCACGCTCGGCCTGTCCGTACTGGGCGAGCAACGCGGCCGGCCCGGTGTCTACCTCGCCGCCGGGATGACCGGCTACGCGGTGGGCTCGCTGGCCGGTACGGCGGTGTCGCTGGCGATCGTACGACGGATCAAGCCGGTACTGACCGCCGTCGTCGCCTGGGGTTGGTCCGGGCTGTGCTGGATCGGCATGGGCCTGTGGACGACACCACCGGCGGTCGCTGTGTTCGGCGCGTTCTCGGGGGTCGCCGTGGTGATCGGCATCGCGGCGATCTCCGTGCTCATCACCCGGTCGTCCACGGGTCCGGACCGGCGCACGCTGCTGTCCGGTCAGAGCGTGGTCGTGAACGCGGGCAGCGCGGCCGGCCTGCTCGCCGGCGGCCCGATCATCGGCGCGGTCGGCGCCGAGACGTCCCTGATCGGCGCGGGCATCACGACAGCAATCGTGGCGGCGCTGGTGCTGCTCCGATGCCAGAACGCTGTCACACCGTACGCATCAACTGCTAGCGCGCCAGCCGTCCCAGCAGGGCCGACGCGGCACAGATGCCCGCGACCGCGGCGAGGATGAGGACGGTGAAGTCGAGCCAGTACGTCGTGGGTTGGCCGATCAGCAAACCGCGCAATGCACTGACCTCATAGGTCAGCGGGTTCACGTGCGAGACAGCGCGCAGCCAACCCGGCATCAACGAGACGGGATAGAGCGCGTTCGACGCGAAGAACAGCGGCATCGTGATCGCCTGCCCGATGCCCATCAGGCGGTCGCGACGCAACACCAGCCCCGCGATCGTCATCGACAGGCACGAGAAGAACGCCGCGCCCAGCACCACCACGACGAGGACAGCGAGCAGCTTCAGCGGATTCCACGTGAGGCTGACGCCCAGCAAGGCGGCGACGATCAGTACGACGATCGCCTGCGAGATCGTGCGTACGCCGGCCGCGAACGCCTTGCCCGCGACGAGCGCGGACCGTGGCGACGGTGTGACCAGGAGCTTGGTGAGGATCCCGGCGTCGCGTTCCCAGATGATCTGGATGCCGTAGAAGATCGCGACGAACAACGCCGACTGCGCGATGATCCCGGGCGCCAGGTAGTCCAGGTACGGCACGTTGCCGGTCGGGATCGCGCGGATCCGGCTGAAGGTCTGGCCGAAGATCACCAGCCACAGCACCGGCTGGATCGCCCGCGTGACCAGCTCGGTCCGGTCGTGCCGGAGCTTCTGCAGTTCGACCAGGCAGAACGTACCGATCCGGGAGATCAGCCGGAGCGGACGCGACTCAGCCCAGACGCTGGGCCGTACGACGGGTGCCACGGACATCGCGCAGTCCTCCCTTCTCCTGAGCAGCGAGGCTTTCGCCGGTGTGGTGCCGGAAGACGTCCTCGAGGCTCGCGTCGGGACCCAGCTCGGCCTTCAACGAAGTCGGCGTACCCACTGCCCGCAGCTGCCCGAGGTGAAGCAGGGCGACCCGGTCGCAGAGGATGTCGGCCTCCTCCATGTAGTGCGTGGTCAGCAGCACGGTCATCCCGTACCGCTCCTGCATCTCCTGCACCCGCGCCCACACCGAGTCCCGCGCGACCGGGTCGAGCCCGACCGTCGGCTCGTCCAGTACGAGCAGTGCGGGCCGGTTCACCAGCGCCTGCGCGAGCTCGAGCCGGCGCACCATGCCGCCCGAGTACGTCGACGCGAGCCGGTCGGCCGCGTCCGTGAGGTCGACGATCTCCAGTACCTCGGCGACCCGCGCGGCCCGTTCCCGCCGCGGTACGTCGAACAGCCGCGCGAACCACGACACGTTCTCGCGGCCGGACAGCGCGCCCTCGATCGACAGCTGCTGCGGTACGTACCCGAGCATCCGCCGTACCGCCATCGCCTCGGCCTTCACATCCAGCCCGAACACGCGGACCGAACCCGACTGCGGCGGATACAGCGTGTTCAGGACCCGCAACGTGGTCGTCTTCCCGGCACCGTTCGGCCCGAGCAGCCCGAAGCACTCACCGGGCTCGACGGTCAGATCAAGGTTGTCGACGGCAACATGATCCCCGAACCGGTGACTCAACCCGGTGACCTCGACAGCAGTCATACGCGCTCCTCTTGTTGTTCGGGGTGCAGGCGTTCGGCGAGGACGGCGAGCACGGGCAACGCGGCCCGCAGGGCGTCGCGCTCGGCGGGGGAGAGGTCGTCGAGGGCTCGGGTGACCAGGGCGGTACGGCGGTCGCGCCAGGCCTCGACCTGTTCGCGGGCCGGGTCGGTGAGGGTCAGCCGGGCGACCCGGCGGTCGGTCTGGTCGGGGGTCCGCTGTAGTAGGCCGCGTTCGGTCAGCTGGCCGACCAAGGTGGAGACCGTGTTGGCGACCAGCCCCAGCTCGGCCGCGGCCTCGGCCACCGAGATGCCCGGATTGCGCCGCACGGTCCGGATCAGCTCACCCTGCGAGTCCGTCAACGCCCCCTCCGGGAACGGCCGCCCCACAGATCGCCGCAGATGCCGTCGAACCAACCCGATCGCCGCCAGCAGCTCTTCGGTCAACGCCTCACTCATAGCGCAAGAATACCTCTGCCGCA
Source organism: Kribbella sp. NPDC004536 (assembly GCF_042873835.1). NCBI lineage: Bacteria > Bacillati > Actinomycetota > Actinomycetes > Propionibacteriales > Kribbellaceae > Kribbella > Kribbella sp. NPDC004536. Next base: position 957,518 of record NZ_JBIALY010000002.1, read on the forward strand.
GAGATATTGCGCCAACTGAACGGCCCAGAACTTCTGGGCCGGTCAACTCAGAGGGTCCGCATCACCCGGATGATCCGGCGGCGGAGCCAGACTCGGCGGGAGCCGTCGGGGTAGCGGCGCAGCCGGGCGAGCTCCCAGCCGCCGTACTCGGCGTGTTCGGTGAGCAGTTTGCGCACCGCGCCGCGCGACTCCGTCCTGGACACCTCGAACTGCTGCAGTTCGTACTCGGCCATCCACACCTCCACCTGCAGACTTCAGGAAACATCCTCCAGCGCCGCCACGATCGCCGGCGGCAGGGTGAGCTCCTCGACACCCAGCACCGACTTCAATTGCAGCGCAGTCCGGGCCCCGACGATCGCCGCCGACACGCCGGGCCGGTCCCGTACCCAGGTGAGTGCCACCTCGAGCGGGGTCCAGCCGAGCCCGTCGGCGGCGCGCGCGACCGCTTCCACGATGCCCGATGACCGGGCGTCGAGATAGGGGTCGACGAACCTGGACAGATGCTGAGACGCCGCCCGGGAGTCCGCGGGGATGCCCGTCCGGTACTTACCAGTCAACACGCCGCGGCCAAGCGGGGACCACGCCAGCACCCCGATCCCGAGGCCCGCGGCGGCGCGCAGCGCGTCGACCTCGGCGTCGCGGGCGAGCAACGAGTACTCCACCTGGTTGGCGACCGGCACCGCGCGGCCCGGCCAGGCCTGCTGCCAGGTGACGGCGCGAGCGGCCTTCCAGCCGGCGTAGTTCGAGACGCCGACGTAGCGCACCTTGCCCGAGCTGACCGCGTGGTCGAGCGCGGACAGCGTCTCCTCCAGCGGCACGTCGTCGGACCAGGTGTGCAGCTGCCACAGGTCGATGTAGTCGGTGTTCAGCCGGCGCAGGGAACCGTCCAGGTCGCGCAGCAGGGCGCCGCGCGAGGTGTCGGTGATCCGCTCGCCGCGGCGGACGCTGAACCCGGCCTTGGTGGCGATCACCACGTCGTCGCGGTCGACCACGTCACCGAGCAACGACCCGATCAGCTCCTCGCTGTCACCGTCGCCGTACGCCGCGGCGGTGTCGATCAGCGTGCCGCCGGCGGACACGAACGCGGCGAGCTGCTCACGCGCCTCGTGCTCGTCGGTGTCCCGGCCCCACGACATCGTGCCCAGGCCGAGCCTGCTCACCGCGAGTCCACTGTGACCGAGATAGCGCTGTTGCATGACCCGAGCCTATTGCGGCCCACCGACAACCTCTCGCTAGGCTCGCCAGTCATGCGACTCGGACTGAACATCGGCTTCGTCTTCGGCGGCGACGACCATCTGGACCATCTGAGGCTGGTGAAGGAGGCCGAGGCACTCGGTTTCGCGGTCACCTGGGCCGCGGAGGCGTACGGCTCGGACGCCGCCACGCTGCTCAGCTGGATCGCCGCCCAGACCACCACGATCGACGTCGGTGCGGCGGTCTTCCAGATCCCGGCCCGGACGCCGGCGATGACCGCCATGACGGCGGCCACCCTGGACCGGCTGTCGAACGGCCGGTTCCGGCTCGGGCTCGGCGTGTCCGGGCCGCAGGTGTCGGAAGGCTGGCACGGCGTCCGGTTCTCTCAGCCTCTCCTCAGGACGCGTGAGTACGTTGACATCGTGAACGCGGCGCTCCGGCGGGAGACGGTCGCGTACGAGGGGAAATACTTCACACTGCCGCTGCCCGACGGTCCGGGCAAGGCGCTGAAACTGACCGTGCGGCCGATACGTGACCACGTACCGGTGTACCTTGCCGCGGTCGGCCCGAAGAACCTCGAGCTGGCGGGGGAGATCGCCGACGGCTGGCTCGGGATCCTGAACGACCCAGGCTTCCTTGGAGAGCAGTTGACGCACATCAGGACGGGCCGTGCCGTCCAGCAGAAGGACCTCGACGGCTTCGACGTCGTCGTCACGACACCGCTGATGACCGGCGAGGACATCCAGGCGGCCGCCGACCCGGTCCGTGGGTACGCCGCGTTGTACATCGGCGGCATGGGCAGCCGGGAGAAGAACTTCTACAACGCGCTCGCGGTCCGGATGGGGTACGCCGACGAGGCGAAGCAGATCCAGGACCTGTACCTGGACAAGAAGCACCGCGAGGCGATGGCGGCCGTACCGTTCGGCTTCCTGGACTCGATCTCGCTGCTCGGTGGCAAGGATCGGATGGCCGAGAAGCTGACGGCCTACGCCGAGGCCGGGGCGACGACCGTCGCGCTGACGCCGTTCGCGTCGACGCTCGAGCAGCGGATCGCCGACCTGCGCACCGCCGCCGAGGCGCTGGAGCTGTCCGGGGTCGGCCACTGATGACGATCTGGGACTCCATCATCCTCGGCATCGTCGAGGGCCTGACCGAATTCCTGCCGGTCTCCAGTACCGGGCACCTGACCATCGTGTCGAAGATGCTCGGGCTGAAGATCGACGACCCGTCGATCACCGGCTTCACCGCGGTCATCCAGGTCGGCGCGATCCTCGCGGTCGTCCTGTACTTCTGGAAGGACATCGTCCGGATCATCCGCGCCTGGGTGGGCGGCCTGGCGAACTCCGAGCGGCGCGACGAGTTCGACTACCGGATGGGCTGGTACGTGATCGTCGGCTCGCTGCCGATCGGGATCGTCGGCTTCCTCGCCAAGGACCTGATCTCCGGGCCGTTGCGGAGCCTGTGGTGGGTGGCCGGGGCGCTGATCGCCTGGTCGGTGGTGATGGTCGCTGCCGAGCGGTTCGGCACCAAGTCGCGGCCCCTGACCCGGATCACGTTCGTGGACGCGCTCGTGATGGGTCTGATCCAGTGCCTGGCGCTGATTCCGGGTGTGTCGCGTTCCGGTGCGACCATCTCGGCCGGCCTGTTCCGCGGTCTCGAGCGGGTCGCGGCGACCCGGATCGCGTTCCTGCTCGGGATCCCGGCGCTGGCCGGCGCCGGTGTCTACGAGCTCAAGGACGCGCTGAACGGCAACGTCGGGGTAGCGCCACTGCTGGTGGGTACTGTCGTCAGCTTCGTCGTCGCGTATGCGTCGATCGCCTGGCTGCTGCGCTTCGTGGCCAAGCATCCGATCTCGCTGTTCGCGTTCTACCGCGTCCTGCTCGGCATCGTGCTGCTGATCCTGCTGTCCACCAGTACGATCACCGCCACCTGAACTCCGAAGCGCCCGGGGACCCCCTGCCCCGGGCGCTTCGGCCTGCGGTCAACAGCCGAGGGCGACCTTGTACTCCGCCTCGACCCGGCCCTGCTGCACCAGCGCGTCGGTGATCTCCCAGAGCCCCTTGGACCAGGCGCCCGAGGCAACCATCTCGTTGAGGATCTTCCACGAGTGGGCGGTTGCCAGCGCGTCCTTGGCCTGCTTCTTCGCGGCCGCATCGCCCGTTGTCCACTGGTCGAGCCAGGCACACGTCACGTGACCCGTGATCGCCGCGCCGAGGTTGTACCGGCTGTCCACGTCACCCTTCGCGAAGGCGTCCCGGTCGAACCCGTTCGGCACTGGGATGTCCTGGAAGATTCCGGCGACGACGTCGGCCCGCCGGGCCGGTTGCACCGCGCTGGCCGGCATCGCGGCGAGCCAGGTGTCGACGTCCGCCGTCCGGAGATCGGCCAGCATCTTCCGGTAGGCCACGTCCGAGCCGAGCGCGGCGCGGATCTCGACGTAGCTGGCACCGTCCGGCGGAAGCATGGTGACGCGGTCCGGGGTGCTCAGGAAGAGCGTCGCCTTCCGGCCGAGTACGGTGACCGGTTCCTTCGTACCGGCCTGGGTTGAGTAGTAGTCGTGGTACTGGTCGCTCGGCCGCCAGACGACGTCGACGGTGTGCTTGCCGTCGGAGAAGGTCAGCTCGCCGTCCGACCTCGTGAACGGCAGGTTGACCGCTTGTACCTTCCAGGACGGGCCCAGCAGGATGCGCGCATTGTTCTCTGCGAATGCGCGGGCTTCGGCGGCGTATGCCGGGGCCGGTGCGGCGGGGTTGCCATGGGGGATCAGCGCGCCGGTGACCGCGACGGCGATCGCGGCCGCCGCGGCGGCCACGGCGACCAGGATCGGGCGGCGGTGCGCACGGCGTACTTCGGGAGTTGCTGCGGTGGTGGTCATGATCTCCTCGACCAGGTCTGCGGCGGCGGCCGGTGTCGGCACCGGGCCGTCGCCGAACGGATCGGCTCCCGCGACCAGGCGGTCGATCTCCTGCTTGTTCATCGGTCCTCCTCGGTCGGGGGGTTGTCGTTCCGCTCGTGTCCGGGACCCCCGAAGGCGTCACCGAGCAGCTTTTCGAGCCGGCGCCGGGCGCGGTGCAGCCGCGTCCGTACGACCCGGGGCGACAGCCCGAGCACGGTCGCGGCCTCGGACGGGTCGAGCCCTTCCCAGCCGGTCAGCATCAGCAGTTCGCGATCGCTGTCGCCGAGCTTCGCCATCGCGGCTCGTACGACCACGGCCGAATCGCTCGCCTCGGCCGGATCCGGTACGGCCTTCGCCAACTCGCTCCGCAGCCGCTCGCCGAGTCGCTCCCGCCGGTCGTCGCCGCGCCGCTGGTTGGCGAGCACCCGCCGCGCGACCCCGTACAGCCACAGCCGGGCCGCGTCCCCTTCCGGTACGTCGTTCAGCCGCCGCCACGCGACGAGCATCGTGTCGGCCACCACGTCGGCGGCATCCGTACTCGATCCCACCCGCCGCATCGCGTACCCGAGCAAGGCCCGGAAGTTGGCGTCGAACAACGCCCGGAACCGCTCCTCGTCGCCCGCACCCACGGCCCGGAGCGCCCCGGAAGGCGGGGAGTGCGCCGCTGTCGAAGTCGTCATGCTTCCCCCATGTCCGGCCACTTCCGGCGCGTTACACCTACAGCCAGCCGACCTTGCGGAAGAAGCGGTACATGGTGATGCAGACGGCGGCCATCACGAGCAGGATCGCGTAGTAGCCGAAGTGCCAGCGGAGTTCGGGCATGTTGTCGAAGTTCATGCCGTAGATGCCGGCCAGCATCGTCGGTACGGCGGCGATCGCCACCCAGGCGGAGATCTTCCGCATGTCGTCGTTCTGCTGGACCGAGACGCGCGCGAGGTGCGCGTTCAGGGCCGACGTCAGCAGCGTGTCGATCGCCTCGGCCTGGTCGGAGACCCGGCTCAGGTGGTCGGCGACGTCGCGGAAGAACGGGCTCGCCTTCGGGCCGAGGCCGGCCACGCCGTGGGCGAACTGCTCCATCGGTTCGCGCAGCGGGTCGATCGCGCGGCGCATCTCCAGCACCTCGCGCTTCAGCCGGTAGATCCGCTCAGCGTCGCTGGTCCGCTCGGGGGAGAACACCGAGCTCTCGATCTCGTCGACGTCGAACTCGACCTGTTCGGCGACCTTCTCGTAGTCGTCCACGATCGCGTCGCAGATCGCCCACAGCACCGCAGCGGGCCCGTGCCCGAGCATCGACGCCCGCTCCTCGAGCTCGTGCCGGGTGGTGGCCAGTTCACCGCCCTCGCCGTGCCGGACGGTGACGACGTACCGCTGGCCGATGAACGCGGTGACCTGGCCGGTCTCGACCGCGTCGCCCTCGTCGACGTACCAAAGGGTGCGCAGCACGACCAGGATCGTGTCGCCGAATCGCTCGACCTTCGGGCGTTGATGGATCTGCAGCGCGTCCTCGACCGCCAGGTCGTGCAGGCCGAACAGCCGCTGGACCCGCTCCATCTCGGCGTCGGACGGGTCGTGCAGGCCGATCCAGCCGAAGCTCTCGTGGTCGTCGTCGATGGCGTGGGCAACGGTCTCCGGGTCCCTGGGCAGCTGCTGCCGCTCCCCGCCCGCATACACCCCGCAGTCCACGATCACCCGACCATGATGCCTCACAGCTTGGACGGACCCGCTAACGTGCAGTGCATGCCCACGGTGATTCTGGTCCGCCACGGCCGTAGCTCCGCGAACACTTCCGGCACGTTGGCCGGCCGTACGCCCGGCGTGAAGCTCGACGACACCGGCGTCAAGCAGGCCGAGGCCGTCGCGCAGCGGCTCGCCGATCTCCCGCTGGCCGCGATCGTCACCTCGCCGCTCGAGCGCTGCAAGCAGACCGCCACGGCGATCGCGAAACTGCACGACGGGTTGCGTCCGGCAACGGATCGCCGACTGACCGAGTGCGGGTACGGCGACTGGACCGGGAAGAAGATCGCGACCCTGGCCAAGGACCCGCTGTGGACCGTCGTACAACAGCACCCGTCCGCGGTGACGTTCCCCGGCGGCGAGTCGATGCGGGCGATGCAGCAACGAGCGGTCGACGCCGTCCGGGCGCACGACGCGGAACTGGCGAAAAGCCATGGCGACCAAGCGATCTGGGTGGCCGTCTCGCACGGCGACGTCATCAAGGCCATCGTCGCGGACGCGCTCGGTCAGCACCTGGACACCTTCCAGCGGATCGTCGTGGACACCGCCTCGACCACGATCATCACCTACACCGCGACCCGCCCGTTCCTGGTCCGGCTGAACGACTCCGGCAGCGAGCTGGCGTCGCTGGTTCCTAAGCCGTCAGCGAAAGCGAAGCCGAAGAAGCAGTCCTCGGACGCAGTCGTCGGCGGACGGTAATAGGGTCATAGGTATGGCGCGAGTTGTGCACTCCTACGACGACCCCGAGCGGTTCGTCGCCGGCACCGTCGGGGAACCAGGTGCGAGGACGTTCTTCCTGCAGGCCCGGGCCGGGCACCGGCTGACCTCGGTGGCGTGCGAGAAGGAACAGGTGATGGCGCTCGCGGAGCGGCTGGACGTGATGCTGGACGAGGTCGCCCGGCGGTTCGACCGGGACCCGGTGCCGCAGACCGGTTCCGACGACACTGCGCCGCTGGAGCAGCCGATCGAGGAGGAGTTCCGGGCCGGCACCATGACGCTGGCCTGGGAGGCCGACGCCGAGCGGGTGGTCATCGAGGTGTTCGCGGTGGTCGCCGTCGACCCGGCCGAGCTCGAGGAGGAGCCGGACCCGGTCACCGCGGCGATGGAGTCCGACGACGCCGAGGTGTTCGTGGTCCGGATCACCGAGGAGCAGGCGCGGGCCTTCGCCCGGCGCGCGGTCGCGCTGGTCGCGTCCGGCCGGCCGAGCTGCCCGTTCTGCGGCCGGCCGATCGACGCCGACGGCCACATCTGTCCGCGGGCCAACGGCTACCGCAGGCACCTGCCGGAATGACAGTCGACCCCGAGCTCCTTGCGCTGGGGGAGCTGTCGTTGCACGGCCGCCTGGTCGCCGCCTCGAACGGTACGTACCAGGGCTCGGTCAGCCTGTCGGGCGAGACCGCGACCGTGGTCTACAAGCCGGTCGAGGGCGAGCGGCCGCTGTGGGACTTCCCGGACGGCACGCTCGCGCAGCGCGAGTTCGCCGCGTACGTCGTCTCCGAGGCGCTCGGGTGGCACGTCGTACCACCCACCCTGCTCCGTGACGGGCCGCTCGGCGTCGGCATGGTCCAGCTGTGGATCGACGAGGCCGAGCTCGGACCGGGAGAGACCGAGCTCGTCGACATCGTCCCGCAGGGGCGCGTACCCAAGGGCTGGGTCGGCGTGCTGGAGGCGCTCGACGGGCGGCACAACCCGGTCACGCTGGTGCACGCGGACAACGACGCGTTGCGGCGGATGGCGGTGTTCGATGCCGTGGTCAACAATGCCGACCGCAAGGGCGGCCACGTGCTGAACCCGGGCGACGGGCGCGTGTACGGCGTGGACCACGGCGTCACGTTCAACGCCGACGACAAGCTCCGTACGGTCCTGTGGGGCTGGGCCGGCGAGCCGGTCCCGGCCGAGCTGCTGACCGACGTACGGCGGTTGGCCGACGAGTTGGCCGGCGCGCTCGGACAGCAACTGTGCGAGCTGATCACCGCGGTCGAGCTGACCGCGACCAGGGAACGCTGCGCGACGCTGCTGAAGACCAAGACCTTCCCGTACCCGAGCGACGACTGGCCGGCCATTCCCTGGCCGGCGTTCTAGCTCCGCGGCTGCACGCTGACGTCGCCGAGGCGGCCGAGCTCGTCGAAGGACGCGACCACGACGCTGCCGTTGGCCGACGTACCGCGGATGGCGTCCGGGGCCTCCTCGAGCTGCAGGCCGAAGTGCTGGAAGTAGCCGCGAACGACCTGGCGATGGTCGGACGGGAACACGCTCACGGCCGTCACCAGCAATCGGGGCGTGGCGATCGGGTCGAACCCGGCCTCGGGCAGCTGCTCGTCCGCAACGTGCAGGTACACGTGGCCGCGGCCCTCGTTGATCGCGGTCGACCAGACGCCGCGGCCGCCGAGGACCGTACCGGCCGTGATCGCGAGCATCGTCGCGGCCTGGCCCGGCTGCTCGAACCCGCTGAGGTCGGGGCTCTCCGCGGTGAACTCGGTGATCCCGTGCCGCTCGCCGAACTCGCGAATCGCGCCGGTCGGCGCGACCGCGGGGGCGTCCGGACCGAAGCCCGGGTTCGCCCAGCCCCACAGCCACGTTCCGTCGAGCTCGGAGAAGCTGCCGAGCAGGGTGATGCCGCTCAGCACGCCACGCTCGCTGCTCAGGGTCCGCTCGTTCAGGTCGGCCTGCAGCGAGTCCGGCCCGACAACCTCGTTGAACAGGTCCTGCTGCTGGATCGCGGCGGCAGCGATCCAGGCGCCGTACGCCTGGAAACCGGCGCTGAACTCGGTACTCATCGCCCGCGAGATTATCCGCCGCCGGGGTGCACCGCGATCTCGGGACCACGGAATGGAACCGTGTCGCGTCATTGAAAATCGGACTGGCATAAGCTCCGACACATGCAGGCGTGGACGAAACCAGACATCCCGGTCGTACCCGGGCCGGCCCGGCGGCTACGCCTCTACGACACCGCCTCCCGCGGTCTGGTCGAGGTGGAGGCCGGCGACGGGAAGACCGCCCGGATGTACGTGTGCGGCATCACGCCGTACGACGCGACGCACATGGGACACGCGGCGACGTACGTCACGTTCGACCTGATCAACAGGCTGTGGCGGGACTCCGGGTACGACGTCGTCTACACGCAGAACATCACCGACGTGGACGACCCGCTGCTGGAGCGCGCGACCGCGACCGGCGTCGAGTGGACCGACCTGGCGGCGCAGGAGATCCAGCTGTTCCGCGACGACATGACCGCGCTGCGGGTGATTCCGCCACAGCACTACATCGGGGTCGTCGAGTCGATCGACCTCGTCGCGTCCGCGGTGGACGACCTGCGCCGGGCGGGCGCGGTCTACTCGGTCGACGGGGACCTGTACTTCGCGATCAAGACGGATCCTGCCTTCGGCGGGGTGTCGGGGTACGACCGCGAGACGATGACTGAGCTGTTCGCCGAGCGTGGTGGGGACCCGGAGCGCGAGGGGAAGCAGGACCCGCTGGACAGTCTGCTGTGGCGGCACGAACGGCCGGACGAGCCGGCGTGGGACTCGGCGCTCGGGCGTGGGCGGCCGGGGTGGCACGTGGAGTGCTCCGCGATCGCGCTGGAGTACCTCGGGATGACGTTCGACGTCCAGGGCGGTGGGTCGGACCTGATCTTTCCGCACCACGAGATGTCGGCGAGCGGGGCGCAGGTGGCGACGGGGGAGCACCCGTTCGCGCGGGCGTACGTGCACCAGGCGATGGTCGGGCTCGACGGCGAGAAGATGTCGAAGTCCAAGGGAAACCTGGTGCTCGTGTCCAAGGAGCGGCTGGCCGGGGCCGACCCGATGGCGATCCGGCTGGCGCTGCTCACCCACCACTACCGCACCGACTGGTTCTGGACGTCGTCCGACCTCCCCGACGCACAGGCACGGCTCGAGCGCTGGCGCACCGCTGTCGCTCGTACGTCCGGGCCTGACGGAGCGGCCGCTGTTGACGCCGTACGCGCGGCCCTCACGAACGACCTCGACACTGTGTCAGCGCTGGCAGCCGTCGACACCTGGGCATCGACCGAAGGCGACGACCTCGAAGCCCCCGCCCTGATCGCCCAAGCCTGTGATGCATTGCTGGGCGTCAGGCTCTAGCGGGGAAGTCGGGGGGTGACCTGCGCGCCGGGGGCCTTGAACAGGTAATAACCGGTGCCGGGGCACCAGTTCCTGTTCAAGGCCCCGGCGATGGGCGGTGGGTTGGCTCAGCCGGTGACGGCTTGGTGGGTTTTCACCGGGGTCGGGACGGGAGCCGCGGGTGGAGTGTTGACCTGGGGTGGGGCGGGGTGGTCCACCGGGGGCTTGGGAGTGGGCTTCGGCTTGGCTGCGGGTTTGGCGCAGGTGGCGGAGGCCAGGTTGATGGTTTCGGCGCCGCCGCCGAGTTCGATGGTCAGGCCGGTGACGGTGAAGGCGCCGTCGGAGTGCTTGGCCTGGGTGTTGACCTTGATGTTGGCCAGCGGGTTCGACGGCAGGCTCGCGCCCTGCGTGGTGGTCGGGAGCTTGATCGTCTGACCCAGCAGCGTCAGCGAGCCGATGTCGATGCCGCCCTTGGCCCCGGAACACCAGACGTTCAGCGAGTCGATCGCAAGCAAGGCCTTCGGCGGCGTCAGCAGCAGGTTGCACAGGTCCGGCAGGTTCTTCACCGGCAGGTCCTTGGTGCTCAACTTCGGCAGCCCGAGCCCGAGGTCGGGCAGCGCCAGATCCGGCAACGGCAGGTCGCCGGCGCCGGTGGGTGGCAGGTTCGCGCACTGCTGCTTGAGCTCCGGCGGGATCTTCACCTGGCTGAGGATGTCCGGCCCGACGACGATGTCGAACAGTTCCACCGAGGCGGAGTCGTTGCCCGCGGTCGCCGTACCGGCCCGCACCGAGAGCAGCGGGTTCTGCGGGAGCTCGAGCGCGGACGTCGTCTGCCGTTTGCCGTCCGGCGACTCGGCGTACGGCGTCTTCGGGATCGGCACCTGGCCGTCGGCGCTGACCGCGTACGCCGAGGAGGGGCGGGCCGCTGCGTTGCCGAGGGGGGCACTCGCGACCAGGCTGAACGTCACGACGCCGGCCACGGCCGCAGCCGTCAGCACCGTCGGAGTCAGTGGGCGTCGCATCGGAATCTCCTTATTTGCTGTCGATCAGGACGAGCGTCCCGAGCGGAACCTTCTGCAGGTCGGCGAGGGCGGTCTTCGGCACCCGGACGCAGCCCGCGCTGATCGCCGCACCGAACACGTGCGGATTCGGCCAGCCGTGGATCGCGACGGTACCAGGTCCGCCACCGAACGTGTCCAAGGTGGGACTGTGCGCACCCAACGGGAGCACGATCGGCGACGCCGAGCGCTTGTGGTCGATGATCGAGCCGAGCAGGAACGTCCGGCCGGGCGGCGTCGGCGTCTTCTTCGCGCCGACCCCGGCCTTCCACGTCCCGAGGCTCTTGTTGTCGTCGAACAGCTCCAGCGTCCGTGAGCTGGTGTGCACCCGGATCAGGTACGACGAACTGGCCCGGTCGAGGTCCTCGTCCTGGAGCCAGCCGGTGGACCGGTTCGGCTTGGAGGGCAGTAGTACCCGGACCCACCCGTCGGTCTGGTCGACGACCGGCAGCCAGGTCGGCCCGAACTGGGTCGGCGCGATCTTCCCGAACGCGTCGTCGGCGCCGGGGGAGCTGAACAGGGCCGCCTCGGACCGCGGATGGACGACGACCCCGGTGGTGCCGGAGTACGGATCGGTGTCCAGCGGCGCGGTGGCGATCGTGGTCGCGGTCGTCGAGGCGGTCAGCGTACTGAGATCGACGGTCTTGTGCTGGTCCTTGTTCCCGAAGATCCCGACCGCGGCGACCACCCCGAGCAGGACAAGCACGGCCAGCGCAGGTACCGAGCTGCCTCCGCGCTCGTCGCGCATCTCCCGCATGACACAGCTCCCCGTGGTCCCGGCGACGGCACGCCGTCACCCCCCAGTAGTCCGGTCGAATATAAACCCACTGGTAACAACGCGCCACACCCTGCGGAGTTACACCGTCAGATAGTGCGCGGCGATGTCGTCACTCGTGGTCAACCAGACGTCGCTCTGCGAGGCAATGTACTCCAGCGCTAGGTCCAGGTACTTCGCCCGGAACGCCTGCCCGATCACGAACGGATGCAGCGCGAGCGCCATCACCCGCCCGGTATCGGCGGAGTCCTCCCGCAGTACGTCGTACTGGTCCTTCACCATCTGCAGGAAGTCAGGGCCGGTGAGGCCGCGGAGGAACAGTCCGAGGTCGTTGAGCTCGACCGTGTACGGGACGCTGAGCATGCCCGGGACGTTCAGCCGGTAGGGCTGGTCGTCGTTCGTCCAGTCGAGCACGTAGCTGTAGCCGAGCTCCGAGAGCAGTTGCGGAGTGTTGTGCGTCTCGGTCAGCCCCGGCCCCATCCACCCGCGTGGACGCTGCCCGGTCGCGGTCTCGATGGTGCCGGTGATGCCTTCGAGTACGCGGCGTTCCTCGTCCGGCTCGTAGCCGGTGTGCAGTGCCGAGTTCGTGCGGCCGTGCGCGAGCCAGGCCCAGTTCCGTTCGACGCCGGCCTTGACGATCTGCGGGTTGTGTTCGGCGACCAGTGAGTTGACGAGCGCGCTGGCGCGAACGCCGTACCGGTCAAGGATGTCGATAGTGCGCCAGATGCCGACGCGTTCGCCGTACTCGCGCCAGCCGTGGTTCAGCGGATCCGGATCGAGGTCGAGCGGCCAGATACTGGTGGACGGCTTGCCGGGCAGGAAGTGCTCGATGTTCAGGCCGACGTAGAAGGCGACACGCTTGCCGTCGGGCCAGTCGAGCCGGGGCCGGTCGGGGAGCGGGCTGTAGTCGTAGAGGGTCATGATGGGACGGTAAAGTCTGACATCAGTGTCAGGTTCAAGTCCCAGGTGCGGAGGCCGAGCGTGCGGATCGGGGAGCTGGCGCGGCGGACCGGGGTGAGTGAGCGGTCACTGCGGTACTACGAGGCGCAGGGGCTGTTGGTGTCCGAGCGGACGGCCGGCGGGCAGCGGGAGTACGCCGAGCGTGCCGTGGACCGGGTGGTCCTGATCCAGGAGCTGTTCGCGGCCGGTCTGCACAGCCGGAAGATCGCGCAGCTGCTGCCGTGCATGCGCGACCCGGACGGCGGCCCGAACGAGCGGGCCACGCCCGAGCTGGTCACCGAGCTGACCGCCGAACGGGACCGCATCGACCGGATGATCGCCGACCTGACCACGTCCCGCGCCGTGCTGGACGACGTCATCACCACCGCGACGCGGGAGCTGCCCTACTCGCCGGGGTGATTCTTGTTGCGGCGCTTGAGGTAGCGCTCGAACTCGGCGGCGATCGCTTCGCCGGTGGCCTCGGGCAGGTCGGCGGTGTCGCGCTGTTCCTCGAGCGAGTGCACGTACTCCGCGACCTCCGGGTCCTCCTCGCTCAGCTCGTCGGCGCCGCGCTGCCAGGCCCGCGCGAGCTCGGGCAGCTCGCCCTCGGGGATGGTCAGGTCGAGCAGCTCCTCGATCTTGCCGAGCAGCGCCAGCGACGCCTTCGGGCACGGCGTACCGGCGATGTAGTGCGGGATCGCGGACCAGATCGACACCGACGGGACGCCGAGGGTGCTGCACAGGTCGGCGAAGACGCCGGTGATCCCGGTCGGCCCCTCGTACGTCGACTGCTCCAGGCTCCAGGCCGCCGTCAGCTCCTCGTCGGAGGAGGTGGCCGACACCGGGATCGGCCGGGTGTGCGGCGAGTCCGCGAGCAGCGCGCCGAGCACGACGACGACCTGCGCGTTCGACTCGTCGACGATCTCCAGCAGTTCGCGGGAGAACGCCCGCCAGCGCATGTTCGGTTCGACGCCGCGGATCAGCAGCACGTCGCGGCCGGTGTCGTCCGGCCGGGCCAGGTAGATCCGGGTGGTCGGCCAGGTGAGCTGCCGGACGCCGTCGTCGTCGATGCCGACCCGGGGCCGGTTCACCTGGTAGTCGTAGTAGTCCTCGGGGTCGATCGCCGTGACGAGTTCCGCGTCCCACTCGTCGATCAGGTGGTCGACAGCTCCGGTGGCCGCCTCGGCCGCGTCGTTCCAGCCCTCGAACGCGGCGATCACGACCGGGTCCCTCAGGTTCGCGAGGTCAACCACTCGCAGGCCCCCTGTCGTCTCTGTAGCCACACCGGCCTCTGGCCGGAATCCGGACTGCCAGCCTACGTGTTCGGCACGGGTCACGTGTCCGGTTTCACCCCAGGCGGAACGTGTCGCGCCGGACCAGGGAGAATAGGACCGACACGAGCCAACCCGGAGAAGAGGAGCGTTAGTTGCCGGCCCTGCAAGCGGTGCTGTGGGACATGGACGGGACGTTGGTCGACTCCGAGAAGGTCTGGGCGGAGGTGCAGCTGGAGCTGCTGCCGTCGCTCGGCGCGACGTGGACGCTCGAGGACTGTATGTCGTTGATCGGCAGCGACCTGCGGGACGCGGTCCAGGTCTGGCTGGCGCGGATCCCGGCCGGGGTGATCACCGGCGACGAACTGGCGCACCGGATGTTCTCCGAGGTGGTCGAGGCACTCCGCCGCGACGTCACGTTCCAGCCGGGTGCACTCGAACTGCTGCAGGCGCTGCGTAAGGAAGAGGTCCCGTGCGCGCTGGTGTCGGCGTCGTACCGGTCGATGATCGACGCCGTCCTCGGGCACCTGCCGCCGGATCCGTTCGACGTGATCGTGGCCGGTGACGAGGTGACGCTGGGCAAGCCGCACCCGGAGCCGTACCTGACCGCGGCGGACAAGCTCGGCGTCGACCCGGCGTACTGCGTGGTGATCGAGGACTCGATGACCGGCACCCAGGCGGGGACAGCGGCCGGCATGTACGTGGTCGCCGTACCGCAGTGGATCAGCATCCCGGACGCACCGCGGCGGCTCGTGGTCAAGTCGCTGGAACCGCTCACACCGGAGTCCTTGCGCGCGCTGCTCCGTTGACGCGTTACCGTCTTTTGTTGCGGTTGTGGGCTGGGGAAAGGTGAGACGGTGAGTGAGTGGGTGCGCCGAGTGTCGGCGGCCGTTGCTGTCGGTGCGCTGGGGTTGTGCCTGGCGGCCTGCGGTGAACCGGACGACAACGCCCCGCACCCGGGGGAGCAGACGCCGAAGCTGATGCTGCTCCGGCTGGCGACCACCGACGCGGCCACCTCCCTCGACCCGGCCGGTCCGTACGACCCGGCCGCCCGGACCGTCCAGGCGAACCTGTACCAGACGCTGCTGACGATCCTCCCGGACAAGCCGACGCCGGTACCGGACGCGGCGGACTGCCAGTTCGACTCGCCGACCACGTACACGTGCAGCCTGAAGGAGAAGCTGACCTTCCCGAACGGGCACGACCTGACCTCGTCGGACGTGAAGTTCAGCTTCGACCGCCTGATCCGGCTGAAGACGCCCGGGGGACTGGCGCCGCTGTTCGCGTCGGTGAAGTCGGTCAGTACGCCGGACCCGCTGACGGCCGTGTTCAACCTGACGACCCCGGACGCCCGGCTGCCGTACCTGCTGACCACGACCGCGGCGTCGATCGTCGACGAGCAGTCGTACCCGGCCGACGGGCTGCTCGAGGACAAGGCGATGGGCAGCGGCCCGTACCAGCTTGCCGGCTACAAGGCCGGCGCGGAGGTCGCGCTGACGAAGTTCGCCGGGTACCGCGGTCCGCGCGCGGCCCAGAACGACGGGGTCACGATCAGCACGCTGGCGGACTCGAACGCGGTCTACCAGGCGATCACGACCGGCAAGGCCGACCTCGCGTTCCACGGCCTCGGCCCGAACCTGCTCGACAACCTGCGCAAGGCCGGCCAGGTCCAGGTGGTCGACACCGGCTCCGCGGAGATCCGGCTGTTCGCATTCCAGATGAAGTCGTTGCTGTCCCGGAACCCGGCGATCCGGCGCGCCGTCGCCCAGGTGGTCGACCGGTCCGCGATCGCGAAGAAGGCGTACGGCGACCGCGTGTCGCCGCTGTTCTCCGTCGTACCACCCGGCTTCGGCGGCCAGGTCGACGCGTTCAAGACCGAGTTCAAGCAGCCGAACAAGGCGGCCGCACTGACGATCCTCAAGGACGCGAACATCGCCGTACCGGTCCCGCTGACGGTCGGCTGGACGCCGTCGCAGTACGGCGCCGGCGCGAAGGCCGAGGTGCTGGAGCTGAAGCGGCAACTGGAGGCGACCGGGCTGTTCCGGATCACCTTGCGCAGCGCCGAGTGGCCGCAGTACCAGGTCGCGACGAAGAACGGCGCGTACGACCTGTACCAGACCGGCTGGACGCCGCAGTACCCCGACGCGGACGACTATCTGGCGCCGTTCGTCACCGACGCACCGCTGCAGAACGGCTACCGTTCGGCGGCGGCCACGAAGCTGCTGCAGCAGGAACGCACCGAGCAGAACGGCCTGAAGCGCGACGACCTGATCGGGCAGCTACAGGGAGTGATCGCGCACGACGTACCGGTGATCCCGGTCTGGCAGGGACGGGTCTCGGTGGCCGCCGCGAAGGACCTGGAGAACGTGAAGACCGCTCCTGATCCGCTCGCGTTCCTGTATCTCGCCGGATTGCGGCGCTGATCAGGGCCCCGATTACGGGCCTGACACAAAAATGCCATGGCAGTAACGGTTCGCGAGGTGCCGGCGACCGTCGGTACGACGCCGTGGTTTACTGCGGATTGTCCACGATACGGGACGATTTCCTGACGATCACGATCGGGCAACGCCGGACTTTCGGCCTTTGACTCCAGGCTGTAATGGCGGCAGGTTTAGGCGACTGCCGCAGCCGAGCGGCCGTCGGATCCATTGACAGCGGACAGGGGTACCTAGCGCGTGACCACACCACTCGAGGTCGAGCCGGGTGCGGCGGGGGAGCCGGAAGCCATCCTGCAGGGCGTGACCCGGATCGAAGGCCGCTCTTTGTGGCGGATCTCCTGGACCCGGCTGAAGCGCGACAAGGTCGCGATGGCCGGGGCGGTCGTCGTCGTGCTGCTGATCCTGATGGCGGTCTTCGCGCCGCTGATCGTGAAGGCGTTCGGCAATCCGCCGAACGAGTTCCACGAGGACCTGATCGACACGAAGAACGGCACCCTCGCGCCGCTCGGCTCTTTCGGCGGGATCAGCTGGCACCACCTGATGGGGCTCGAGCCGGTGAACGGCCGGGACATCTTCAGCCGGGTCGTCTACGGCTCGCGGATCTCGCTGCTGATCGCGTTCTTCGCGACGCTGCTGTCGGTCGCGATCGGCACCACGCTGGGCATCGTGGCGGGCTTCTTCGGTGGCTGGGTGGACGCCGTGATCAGCCGCTTGATGGACATCTTCCTGGCCTTCCCGCTGCTGGTCTTCGCGATCGCACTGGCCGGCGTGATGCCGGATTCGGCGTTCGGGCTGCAGGGCAACACGCTGCGCGTCGTCCTGCTGATCTTCATCGTCGGGTTCTTCAACTGGCCCTACATCGGCCGGATCATCCGCGGCCAGACACTCTCGCTGCGGGAACGTGAGTACGTGGACGCGGCCCGCAGTCTCGGCGCCCGCCGTCCGTACATCCTGTTCACCGAACTGCTGCCGAACCTGCTCGGCCCGATCCTGGTGTACGCGACCCTGCTGATCCCGACCAACATTCTCTTCGAGGCGGCGCTGTCGTTCCTCGGCGTGGGTATCCGGCCGCCGACGGCGTCCTGGGGCGGCATGCTGTCCGACGCGGTCACCTTCTACACGATGCCGCACTTCATGTTGTGGCCCGGCCTGGCGATCTTCGTCACCGTGCTCTCGTTCAACCTGTTCGGGGACGGGCTCCGTGATGCCCTCGATCCGCGTTCCCGCTAGCTCCACCGAAGTCCTGGCAAGCTCCTGAGAAGAAGGGGTGAGATCGGAAACGATGAACACCAAACGAATGAAGTTGGCGACCGCCGCAAGTGTGGCGCTCGCACTCGGACTGTCGGCCTGTGGGGGAGGCAGCAACAACAACAGCGGCAGTTCGGGTGGGACCACCAAGGCCGAGTTCAACGCCGGCCTGACCAAGGTGTTCAACCCGTCCGACAAGAAGGGCGGCATCGTCAAGTTCGCGGACGAGAGCGCGCCTGACTCGGTGGACCCGGGTGACACCTACTACGGCAGCCAGTGGAACATGATCCGGCTGTACGGCCGGGCCTTGACGATGTTCACGGTGGCTCCCGGAGATGCCAGCAACAAGCTGGTCGGTGACCTGGCCGAGGACGTCGGCAAGGCCAGCGACGGTGGCAAGACCTGGACCTACACGCTGCGCAAGGGCGTGAAGTTCGAGGACGGCACCGAGATCCACGCCCAGGACGTCAAGTACGGGATCGAGCGCTCCACGGACAAGGAGACGTTCCCGGACGGCCCGGCGTACTTCGACTCGATGCTCAACTGGCCGGCCGGCTGGAAGGGCCCGTACAAGTCGAAGGGCATGAACACCGACTCGGCGATCAGCACGCCGGACAACTACACGATCGTCTTCCACCTGAAGGCGCCGTTCGCCGGCATGGACTACCTCGCGATGACGCCGCAGACCATCCCGGTCCCGGTCGCCAAGGACACCGGCGCGAAGTACAAGCAGCACGTGGTTGCCTCGGGCCCGTACATGTTCGAGAGCTACTCGGACGGCAAGAGCTACGTCCTGAAGCGCAACCCGTCCTGGGACGCGTCGACCGACCCGAACCGCAAGGCGCTGCCCGACGGCTACGACATGCAGATGAACGTCGACGCGGAGGACATCGACAACCGGCTGATCTCCGGTGACGTCGACGTCGCGCTCGCCGGTACCGGTGTCACCGCGGCCACCCAGAGCCGGGTGCTCGGCGACCCGAACCTGAAGGCACGGGCCGACAACGCGACGCTGTCGCGGCTCTGGTACACCTCGATCAACCCGACGGTGAAGCCGTTCGACAACATCGAGTGCCGCAAGGCGATCGAGTACGGCATGGACAAGACGTCGTACCAGACCGCGTACGGCGGTCCGTTCTCCGGTGGCGACCTGGCGACCACGCTGATGCCGCCGATCGTTCCGGGGTACCAGAAGTTCGACCTGTACCCGACGCCGGACGGCAAGGGTGACCTGGACAAGGCCAAGGCGGCGCTGGTCGCCTGCGGTCAGCCGAACGGGTTCTCGACGAACATCTCCTACCGCGCCGAGCGGCCGAAGGAGAAGGCCACCGCCGAGGCGTTCCAGCAGCAGCTGGCCAAGATCGGCATCAAGGTGACGCCGCGTCCGTTCCCGAAGAAGGACTACTTCTCGACGTACGCCGGCAACCCGCCGTACGTGGCGAAGAACAACCTCGGCCTGGTCGTCAACGGCTGGGGCGCGGACTGGAACGACGGCTTCGGCTTCCTGTCGCAGATCACCGACTCGCGGGTCATCCGGGAGACCGGTGGCTCGTCGAACACCAGCGTCCGGATCCCCGAGGTCGACAAGATGCTCGACCAGGCGGTCGGCGAGCTCGACACGGCCAAGCGGAACTCGGACTGGGGTGCGATCGACAAGCGGGTGATGGAGGAAGCGGTCATCTACCCGGGCGTCTACGCCAAGAGCCTGCTGCTGCGGGGCAAGAACCTGACGAACGTCTTCGTCAACCCGCAGTTCGGCATGTACGACTACACGGCGTTCGGCAAGCAGTAACCCCGTCGCTCCTTTCGAGATTAGGTAGGTGAAGGCCGTTGGTGGCCGGTCCGGGACGAGGTCCCGGATCGGTCACCGATGCCGAGGTCTGTGATCGCATACATCATCCGGCGGCTGGCCGCCGCGGTCGGTCTGTTGTTCATCGTGAGCGTCATCACGTTCTCGATCTTCTATCTGGTGCCCAGGCTCGCCGGCGCGTCGCCCGAGACTCTCGCGACCAGATACGTCGGCCGGACGGCGACCGCCGAGACCGTGCACCTGACGGCCGAGAGACTCGGCTTCTACGATCCGATCGCCGTGCAGTACGGACACTGGGCGAAGGGCATCTTCGTCGGCGCGAGCTACGACATGGGCAGCGAGGTCGACCACTGCCCGGCGCCGTGTCTCGGGTACTCGTTCATCACCCGGCAGCCGGTCTGGCCGGACCTGCTCGACCGGGCGCCGGTGACGCTGTCGCTGGCGGCCGGTGCGTCGATCCTGTGGCTGCTCGGCGGTGTGGCCATCGGAGTGCTGTCGGCGCTGCGCCGGGGCAGCATCTTCGACCGGGCCGCGATGACAGTCGCCCTGGCCGGCGTGTCGATGCCGATCTTCTGGACCGGTCTGATGGCGCTGGCGTTGTTCAGCTACAAGCTCCAGATCTTCAAGGGCGGCGGCTCGTACGTACCGATCACCCAGAACCCGATCGAGTGGGCGCAGTCGCTGCTGCTGCCGTGGATCACGCTGGCCTTCCTGTTCTCGGCCCAGTACGCCCGGCTGACTCGTGCGGGCATGCTCGAGACGATGAACGAGGACTACATCCGGACCGCCCGGGCCAAGGGGCTGAAGGAGAACGTGGTCGTGGTCCGGCACGGCCTGCGCGCCGCGCTGACCCCGATCCTGACGATCTTCGGCCTGGACCTCGGCCTGCTGCTCGGCGGCGCTGTGCTGACCGAGAAGGTGTTCTCCCTGAACGGCCTGGGCAAGTACGCCGTGACCGGCATCTCCGACCAGGACATGCCGAAGATCATGGGCGTCACGCTGCTCGCGGCCTTCTTCATCGTGATCTCCAACCTGGTCGTCGACCTGCTGTACGCGGTCGTGGACCCGAGAGTGCGGCTCCAGTGACAGCGAACTCCCCGGCGACCTCTTCCGCGTTCCTGCAGGTCCGCGACCTCAAGGTGCACTTTCCGACCGACGACGGCCTGGTCAAGTCCGTGGACGGGCTGTCGTTCAGCCTCGATCGCGGCAAGACACTGGGCATCGTCGGCGAGTCGGGTTCCGGCAAGAGCGTGACCAGTCTGTCGATCATGGGTCTGCACAAGGCCGGTACCGCGAGGATCAGTGGCGAGGTGCTGCTGGACGGCCAGGACCTGATCAGCTCGACCCCCGACGAGGTCCGGCAGTTGCGGGGCAAGCGGATGGCGATGATCTTCCAGGACCCGCTGTCCGCGATGCACCCCTACTACACCGTCGGCACCCAGATCGTCGAGGCGTACCGGGTGCACAACCAGGTGACCAAGGCGGTCGCGCGCAAACACGCGATCGAGATGCTCGACCGGGTCGGCATTCCGCAGCCGGACAAGCGGGTGGACGCGTACCCGCACCAGTTCTCCGGCGGGATGCGGCAGCGCGCGATGATCGCGATGGCGCTGTCCTGCGACCCGGACCTGCTGATCGCCGACGAGCCGACCACGGCCCTCGACGTCACCGTACAGGCGCAGATCCTGGACCTGATCCGGGACCTGCAGCGCGAGTTCAACTCGGCCGTCATCATCATCACCCACGACCTCGGGGTGGTCGCCGAGCTGGCCGACGACATCCAGGTGATGTACGCCGGCCGGGCAGCGGAGTACGGGACCGCGGAGGACATCTTCGACCGTCCGCAGCACCCGTACACCTGGGGTCTGCTCGGCTCGATGCCGCGGATCGACCGGGAGCGCAGCGAGCGGCTGATCCCGATCAAGGGCACGCCGCCGAGCCTGATCAACGTCCCGAACGGCTGCGCCTTCAACCCGCGCTGCAACTACGCGCACCTGAACAACGGGCTCAGCGAGACCGAACGGCCGGAGCTGCTGGACATCGGCGACGGTCATATGGTCGCCTGCCACCTCTCCCCGCAGAACCGCCGCGAGGCGTGGGAGACCGACATCAAGCCGAAGCTCTGAACGGGACGACTGTGACTACTACTGACGCCGAACCGACTCCCAAGCCCGTCAAGGACGGCGAGGAGCTGCTGGCGGTCGACGGCCTCGTCAAGCACTTCCCGATCCGCAAGGGGCTGCTGCAGCGCCAGGTCGGCGCCGTCCAGGCGGTCGACGGCCTGACCTTCAGCGTGAAGCAAGGCGAGACGCTGTCGCTGGTCGGGGAGTCCGGGTGTGGCAAGACCACGACGGGCCGGCTGCTCACCCGGCTGGAGACGCCGACCGCGGGCAAGATCGTGTTCGAGGGGCGTGACATCAGCAAGCTCAGCGACGGGCGGATGCGGCCGATGCGTCGCGACGTCCAGATGATCTTCCAGGATCCGTACGGCTCGCTGAACCCGCGGCACACGGTCGGCAAGATCGTCGGTGCGCCGTTCAAGCTGCAGAACGTGAAGACCGAGCACGGCGTGAAGAAGGCTGTACAGGAGCTGCTGGAGCTGGTCGGCCTTTCGCCGGAGCACTACAACCGCTACCCGCACGAGTTCTCCGGCGGTCAGCGGCAGCGCATCGGCATCGCCCGGACGCTGGCGCTGCGCCCGAAGCTGATCGTCGCCGACGAGCCGGTCTCCGCACTCGACGTGTCGATCCAGGCGCAGGTCGTGAATCTGCTGGAGGACCTGCAGAACGAGTTCGACCTGACGTACGTGATGATCGCCCACGACCTGTCCGTGGTCCGGCACGTCTCCGACCGGGTCGCGGTGATGTACCTCGGCAAGATCGTCGAACTCGCCGATCGCGTCAGCCTGTACGAACGCCCGATGCACCCGTACACGGTCGCCCTGCTCTCCGCCGTCCCGGTCCCCGACACCAAACGCAAGGGCAAACAAGAACGCATCCGCCTCCAGGGCGACGTCCCCAGCCCGATCAACCCGCCAACCGGCTGCCGCTTCCACACCCGCTGCTGGAAAGCCCAGGACATCTGCAAAACCCAGGAACCCCCCTTGCTCCAACTCGCACCCGGCCACCAAACCGCCTGCCACTTCCCCGAAAACCTGGAAACACCCATCCCGGCCGCGAAGGCGGATCAGTAACTAGCTTTTCGGTAGCGGGTTGGGTGTGGCGGTGAGGAGGACGTTGGCTATCAGTTGGTGGCCGGTGGTGTTGGGGTGGTCGCCGTCGGGGGCGAGTAGGGACGTGATGTTCGCGCTGTGCTCGAACGGGGTGTAGATGTCGACGTAGGTGGCGTCGTCGGCCGCGGCTGCGGCGTTGATGGCGGCGTTGGTGCGGAGCGTTAGTTGGTCGCTGGCGACGCGGCCGCTGGCGGTGTACTGGCGTTTGGCGACGTCGCCGTCCTTGAAGACGTTCCAGTAGCCGGTCATCAGGATCGTGGTCGGCAGGTTGTCGCGGAGGGTGTGGATCCGGGACAGGATCTTGTCCAGGTTCACCGTCAGCTGCTCGTACTCGTCGGACACGCAGTCGCCGACGCACTGGCCGCTGGTGACGTCGTCGTGGTGGTCGCCGAAGTCGTTCGCGCCGATTGTCAGCAGGACGACGTTCGCCTCCGACGTGGCGACCTCGGTGGGGGAGTCGTGCTGGTCGAGCGCCTGCAGCAGACCGCCCGAGTCCATCCCGCCGACGCCCATGTTGTCGACCGAGACCGCCTTGCCGTCGCGGTCCTGGAGCAGGTCGCCGTACATCTGCGGGAACGCCGAGCAGTTGCAGTTGGTACCGGACGTGACCGAGTCGCCGAGGGCCACCACGTGGACCTCGCCGGCAGGTTGCGGCCGGAAGACCTCGCTCACCGTGTCGGCATCGCTGATCACGGTGACGACGATGAGGACGACCAGGCCGATGGCGAGCCGTCGAAGTGTCTGGATCACGCCGGTTTCGTGTGCCTCGTTTCGTGGTGCTCGCCGGTGGCCAGTTGGGTGTCGTGGTGCGTCAGCCCCGCGAGGGCGAGTTGATTGACCAGCCAAGGATAGGCCGACGCGAACGCCGGCGCCGCGAACTGCCACACGTGCGTGCCGGGGGAGATCTCCACCCGGGACCAGATCCCGACCTTCGCCGCCGCGCTGGACAGCTCCTTCGCCTCGCGCTGATGGCGGCGTTCCTCGGTGCTCGTCAGGAACAGCCCGTTCACGCCGGTGTACTTGCCGTGCGCCTTCATCACCAGGAGCGGCTCGTTCTGCTTCTCGAGCGCCACGTTGCCGCCGTACAGGTCGTGCAGGCTGGCGGCCGGCGTACTCGTGTACGGCGCGAGGTCACCGGAGATGTCGATGAAGTGGGTGAACACGTCCGGGTGCTCGACGACCAGGTCGAGCGCGCACGTACCGCCCATCGAGAACCCGGCGACTGCCCACTGCTCCGGGTTCGCGGAGGCCCCGAACGTCTTCTCGACGTACGCCGGGATGTCCTGGTCCAGGTGGTCAGCGGAGTTGCCGCGCGGACCGTTCACGCACTCGGTGTCGTTGTCGAACTTCCGGGTCGCGTCGACGAACACCAGGATCGGCGCGTACCCGTGGTGCTTGCTCGCGTACTGGTCCGACACCTGGACGGCGTTGCCGAGCCGGACCCAGTCACCCGGGCCGCCGCGCTCGCCGCCGATCAGCTCGACCACGGGCAGCGGGTGCCGGTGCTGGCTCCGGACGAACCAGATCGGCGGCAGGTAGACCAGTTCCTGCCGGTGCGCGAAGTGGCTGTACGTGTCCGGGATGTTCACCGCGACGAGCTTCCCGGCTCCCGGCACCTTGGTCGCGTTCGCCTCGTGGTTCAGCCCCGCGATCGATACCTGACCCGGCAGCGGTGCGTTCGACCAGTCGTTCACTGCCGCGTCGATGGTCGGGTAGTACCCGACGAACTGGTTGATCCCGTTCGCACACACCAGCGCGGCGAGCGCGGCCGCCAGGACTGCCATCCCACGCCGCCACCAGCGGGCCGTACGCCACCCCGCCGCCAGCACGATCAGCGCCGCGACCGCCAGCCCGAACCACAACCAGACCGAGAACGGCAGTGGATCCGTGACGCCGACAGCCTTTGCCCCCGGGTACGCGGCAAGCATGGTCAGCAGCAGGGCCAGCCCCGCGATCAGCGGAATCGCCCGCAACCGCCACTCCCGGTTCCGCCACCCGATCGCGGTGATCAGCGAACCGGCAGCCAGCACGTCCAGCATCGCCGGAAACCATCCCCCCAGCAGCGACACACTCATCCGACCCTCCGTAAGCCAGTAGACCCAACCCCCAGACGCCGTACGTCAACGAATGGTTGGCACAACTGATTCCGGCCCACTCAGCGTCTCCTCAGGTTCGTTCGAGTAACCGTCCGATCACTGAGTGTCGTAGCTCAGGACAAAGGGGCGCGCGTTCGACAATGTCGAACGGGAGCCGTTGTACGGCGGGGGGTTGGATCTTAGATTCCAGCCAGCCGTGGTCGTCACGGCGAGGAAGGGAGGTTGGTATGGCTACGACCGAAGCGGTCAAGGCGAAGACCCTTCTGGGGGAGTGCGCGGCGGAGTTCGCGGGCACGTTCATCCTGATTCTGTTCGGGGTCGGTGTGGTGGCACAGGTGGTCGCCGGCGGGATCGGCAACCACGACTCGATCGCGTGGGCCTGGGGCCTGGGCGTGGTGCTGGGCATCTACACCGCGGGCCGGATGACGGGTGCGCACCTGAACCCCGCGGTCACGATCGCGCTGGCGGCATTCCGGGGGTTCAGTTGGCGGAAGGTCCTGCCGTACTCCGTGGCGCAGTTCTTCGGGGCGTTCCTGGCGGCGCTCGTGGTTCGCTGGAACTACACCGAGGCCCTGCACAAGGTGGACCCGGGACTGACCATCAAGACGCAGGGGGTGTTCTCGACGCTGCCCGGCAACGGCAGCATGGACCTCGGCGTACACATGTGGGGCGGGTTCCGGGACCAGATCATCGGTACGGCGATCCTGATGTTCCTGATCCTGGCGATCACCGACCTGCGGAACACGTCGCCGGCGGCGAACCTGGCGCCGTTCATCGTCGGCCTGGTCGTGGTCGGCATCGGGATGGCGTGGGGTACGAACGCCGGGTACGCGATCAACCCGGCCCGCGACTTCGGCCCGCGGGTGGCATCGTTGATCACCGGCTACGGCGGAGCACTCAAGGACCAGTTCGGGGATGTCTATTTCTGGGTGCCGATCGTGGCACCGATCCTCGGGGCACTGCTCGGCGGGCTGCTGTACGACCA
Organism: Kribbella sp. NPDC004536; assembly: GCF_042873835.1. NCBI lineage: Bacteria > Bacillati > Actinomycetota > Actinomycetes > Propionibacteriales > Kribbellaceae > Kribbella > Kribbella sp. NPDC004536. The sequence goes on from NZ_JBIALY010000002.1 coordinate 983,273, forward strand.
GCTGATCGGCCGCTTCCTGCCGATCGCGGACGAGGACGAGGAACCGGGCCGCATCCCGGAGGAGAAGACGAGCGCATGACACCGTTCTGTGAGGAGAGGAACTTCCATGGCTGACTTCGTCGGTGCCGTCGACCAGGGCACCACGAGCACCCGCTTCATGATCTTCGACCATTCCGGCAACGAGGTGGGCAAGCACCAGCTCGAGCACGAGCAGATCCTGCCGCAGGCCGGCTGGGTCGAGCACAACCCGCTGGAGATCTGGGAGCGGACGAGTTCGGTGATCCGGACCGCGATGAACGCGCAGGGCCTGCAGGCGAGCGACCTGGCCGCGCTCGGCATCACCAACCAGCGCGAGACCGCCGTGGTGTGGAACCGGAAGACCGGCCGGCCGTACTACAACGCGATCGTCTGGCAGGACACCCGGACCGACCGGATCGCGTCCGCCCTCGAGCGCGAGGGCAAGGGCGACGTGATCCGGCAGAAGGCCGGCCTGCCGCCGGCGACGTACTTCTCGGCCGGCAAGGTGCAGTGGATCCTGGAGAACGTCGACGGGGTCCGCGAGGCCGCCGAGGCCGGTGACGCGGTCTTCGGCAACACCGACACCTGGTTGCTGTGGAACCTGACCGGCGGCACCGAGGGCGGCGTCCACATCACCGACGTCACCAACGCCAGCCGGACCATGCTGATGAACCTCGAGACGCTCGACTGGGACGACGAGCTGATCAGCTTCTTCAACATCCCGCGTTCGATGCTGCCCGAGATCCGGCCGTCGTCGGACCCGGGCAAGTACGGGGAGACGCTGGCGAACGGCCCGCTCGGCGGCGTCGTACCGCTGACCGGTGACCTCGGTGACCAGCAGGCGGCCACCGTCGGACAGGTGTGCTTCAACCCTGGTGAAGCGAAGAACACCTACGGCACCGGCAACTTCATGCTGCTGAACACCGGTACGGAGCTGGTCCGGTCGAAGGCCGGTCTGCTCAGCACGATGTGCTACAAGTTCGGCGACGAGGCCCCGGTGTACGCGCTGGAGGGTTCCATCGCGGTCACCGGTTCGGCGGTGCAGTGGCTGCGCGACCAGCTCGGCATCATCTCCGGTGCGGCCGAGATCGAGACGCTGGCCAAGCAGGTGGACGACAACGGCGGGGTGTACTTCGTCCCCGCGTTCTCCGGCCTGTTCGCGCCGTACTGGCGGTCGGACGCGCGGGGCGCGATCGTCGGTCTGTCCCGGTTCAACACCAACGCGCACCTGGCCCGCGCGACACTGGAAGCGATCTGCTACCAGAGCAAGGACGTCACGGACGCGATGGAGAAGGACTCGGGCGTACGGCTCGACGTGCTGAAGGTCGACGGTGGCGTGACCGCGAACGAGTTGGCCATGCAGATGCAGGCCGACATCCTCGGCGTACCGGTGAGCAAGCCGGTCGTCGCGGAGACCACCGCCCTGGGGGCGGCGTACGCGGCCGGGCTCGCCGTGGGCTTCTGGAAGAACAAGGACGAGCTGGTGCAGAACTGGAACGAGGACAAGCGGTGGGAGCCGCAGTGGAACGACGAGCAGCGCGAGAAGGGGTACGCCGGCTGGCAGAAGGCCGTGCAGCGCACCCTGGACTGGGTTGACGTCGACTGATTGTCCGTTGGAACGAGTTGGGAAGGACAACACAAGTGGCTGTAGTAGCTCTGTCACCGCAAGCGAGGGCCGACGCGATCGACGCGATGGCCGACGGACGTGAACTGGACGTCCTGGTGATCGGTGGCGGGGTGGTCGGCACCGGGTCGGCGCTCGACGCCGCCACCCGCGGGCTGACCACCGGACTGCTGGAGGCGCGCGACTTCGCGAGCGGCACCTCCAGCAGGTCCAGCAAGCTGATCCACGGTGGCCTGCGCTACCTGGAGATGCTCGACTTCCGGCTCGTACACGAGGCGTTGCAGGAGCGCGGTCTGCTCCTGCAACGGCTGGCGCCGCACCTGGTGAAGCCGGTCCCGTTCCTGTACCCGCTCCAGCACCGCTGGTGGGAGCGGTTCTACGCGGGCGCCGGCGTCGCCCTGTACGACGGCATGGCGGTCAGCTCGGGCCTCGGCGCCGGGCTGCCGATCCACCGGCACCTGACCCGGCGCGGCGCGATGCGGCTGGTGCCGTCGTTGAAGAAGTCCGCCCTGGTCGGCGCGTTGCAGTACTACGACGCGCAGGTCGACGACGCCCGGCACACGATGGAGCTCGCGCGGACGGCAGCCTCGTACGGCGCCTTCGTCGCGAACCGGGTCAAGGTCACCGGCTTCCTGCGGCAGGGTGAGCGGGTCACCGGCGTCCAGGCGAAGGACCTGGAGAGCGGTCGCGAGTTCGAGGTCCGGGCGAAGCAGGTCGTGAACGCGACCGGCGTGTGGACCGACGACACGCAGGCGATGGTGGGGGAGCGCGGGCAGTACCACGTCCGCGCCTCGAAGGGCATCCACCTGGTCGTACCGAAGGACCGGATCCAGTCCAGCACCGGGATGATCCTGCGGACCGAGAAGTCCGTACTGTTCATCATCCCGTGGGGCCGGCACTGGCTGATCGGGACGACCGACACCGACTGGCACCTGGACAAGGCGCATCCGGCCGCGACCAGCAAGGACATCGAGTACCTGCTCGACCACGTGAACGCCGTCCTGACGACGCCGTTGACGCGCGAGGACGTCGAGGGCGTGTACGCCGGTCTGCGGCCGCTGCTCGCGGGCGAGTCGGAGAGTACGTCGAAGCTGTCCCGCGAACACGTCGTCGCGCACGCCGCGCCCGGTCTGGTAGTGGTTGCCGGTGGCAAGTACACGACGTACCGGGTGATGGCCAAGGACGCGATCGACGCCGCCGCGGACGCGCTCGACGGACGGGTACCGCGCAGCGTCACGAAGAACATTCCGCTGGTCGGCGCGGACGGCTACCAGGCGCTGTGGAACCAGCGGCAGCTGATCGCGCAGCGGTCGGGGCTGCACGTGGCGCGGATCGAGCACCTGCTCAACCGGTACGGCGCGCTGATCGAGGAAGTACTCGACCTGGTCGCGGAGGACCCGTCGCTCGGGGAGCAACTGCCCGGGACGCAGGACTACCTCAAGGCCGAGATCGTGTACGGCGCCAAGGCCGAGGGGGCCCGGCATCTCGACGACGTCCTGGCCCGCCGGACCCGGATCTCGATCGAGGCCTGGGACCGTGGCGTCGGTGCGGCCGAGGCGGCTGCCCGGCTGATCGCGCCGGTCCTCGGCTGGGACGAGAAGACGATCGAACGCGAGGTGTCGTTCTACCTCCAGCGCGTCCGGTCCGAACGCGACTCCCAGGACCAGCCCGACGACGAGTCCGCCGACAAGGTCCGCCTCGAGGCCCCCGACATCGTCTCGCCCGCCTAGACCGGAGGGGTTGGGGAGGGCCGGCCGACCGGTCCTCCCCAAGTAGTTCAGCCGTTCGCGATCGTGACGACGTAGTTCGCGCCGTCGTCGGTGAAGCTGTAGTCACCCGGCCCGTTGACGGTCTTGGCGCCGAGGTTGTCGTCGTCGTCCGGCCAGTCACCCTCCATCAGCGTGAGCACCTTCCCCTGCGGTACGGCGACCCGCTGGATGTCCTTGCTGTCCCCGTCGGTCATCTGCACCGGCCCCCAGATCGTGGCACCGTCGACCACCAGGTACGCGTCGTCGGCCCCGGTGTTGTCCTCCTGCTGGTTGCACTTGATGTGCGTGATCACCAGGCCGGCCTGCGGCGCCGCGTGCGCGGCGGCCGGGCCGAAGGCGGCGGAGCCGAGTCCGAGTGCGGTGGCGGCGAGAATCCTGAACATGAGCTTTCTCCTCCCGAGTTGGTCCTTGCGACGCTCAGGACGGTACGAAGCTTCTGTGTCAAGCGTTTGACAGCCGGATCACGGCCGGCGCTCTTCGGCCGTCGCCGAAAGGGCTCAGAGCTCCTGGTCCTCGGGGCGGATCCAGTTGAAGGTGCGTTGGACGGCGGCCTGCCAGTTCGCGTACTCGGTGGCGCGGCGGGCCGGGTCCATGTGCGGCATCCACTGGCCGGCCCGGTGCCAGTTGCTGCGCAGGCCTTCCAGGTCGGGCCAGTACCCGACGGCGAGCCCGGCGGCGTACGCGGCACCGAGCGACACGGTCTCGGTCACCATCGGCCGGACCACCCGTACGTCCAGCAGGTCCGCGAGGAACTGCATCAGCAGGTTGTTGGCGGTCATCCCGCCGTCGACCTTCAACGCCGTCAGCGCGATGCCGGAGTCCGCGTTCATCGCGTCGACCACCTCGAGGGTCTGGAACCCGGTCGCCTCGAGCACCGCGCGCGCGAGGTGGCCCTTGGTGATGTAACCGGTCAGCCCGGCGATCACCCCGCGCGCCTCGCTCCGCCAGTGCGGCGCGAACAGCCCGGAGAAGGCCGGCACGATGTACGCGCCGCCGTTGTCCTCGACCGTCCGCGCGAGCGTCTCGATCTCGGCGGCGGTGTGGATCATCCCGAGCCCGTCGCGGAACCACTGCACCAGCGAACCGGTGACGGCCATCGAGCCTTCCAGCGCATACGACGCCGCGTGGTCGCCGATCCGGTACGCGACCGTGGTCAGCATCCCGTGCTTCGAGCGGACGATCTCCTGCCCGGTGTTCATCAACAGGAACGAGCCGGTGCCGTACGTGCACTTCGCCTCGCCCGGACTGAAGCACGTCTGCCCGAACAGCGCGGCCTGCTGATCCCCGAGCGCCGCACCGATCCGGACACCGGGCAGTACCTCGGTCGCGGTCGCGAAGACCCCTGACGACGGGCGGATCTCCGGCAGGATCGCCCGCGGTACGTCGAACGCGGCGAGCAGTTCGTCGTCCCATTCCAGCGTCTCGATGTTCATCAGCATCGTCCGGCTGGCGTTGGTGACGTCGGTGGCATGGGTCCGGCCGCCGGTGAAGTTCCAGATCAGCCAGGTCTCCATCGTGCCGAACAGGATCTCGCCGGCCTCGGCCCGCGCCCGCAGCCCGGGCGTGTGGTCGAGCATCCAGCGGATCCGCGGCGCCGAGAAGTACGTCGTCAGCGGCAGCCCGCACAGGTCCGCGAACCGGTCCGGGCCGTCGTTGCCCGCGAGTTCGGTGACGAGCCGGTCGGTGCGGGTGTCCTGCCAGACCACCGCGTGCCCGATCGGCCGGCCGGTCCGACGGTCCCAGAGCAGGCTGGTCTCCCGCTGGTTGGTGATGCCGATGGCAACGACCTGCGACGGCTCGGCGCCGATCTGCTTGATCGCCGCCGGTACGACCCGGGTGACGTTCCGCCAGATCTCCTCCGCGTCGTGCTCCACCCAGCCCGGCCGCGGGAACAGCTGCCGGTGCTCGCGCTGCGCGACCGACACCAACCGTCCCCGCCGGTCGAACAGGATGCACCGGCTCGAGTTCGTCCCCTGATCCACCGCGGCTACATACTGCTCAGCCATCAGTCCCCCTCACCTACGGACTCCCAGGCCATCACAATCCGCCCTACCACCGAGTGTGCAGCCGTAGCGGGCGGTCGTGCGGGCAATTGTGATGGCGTGGCGGTCCGCGGTCATCCGTCGTCCCGCAGGTCGCGGGCGATGGCGTCGGCGGTGGCGCGGACCATCGTCACCAGGTCCTCGCGGTGGCGCAGCCGGCTGTCGCAGATCCGCTCGATCCGGCCCGCGAGGCCGACCGCGCCGACGACCAGCCCGCCGAGGCCGCGGATCGGCGCCGCGATACTCGCCAGCTCCACCGTGTGCTCCTCGAACTCGGTCGCCCAGCCCCGCGCCCGGACCGTCGCCAGCTCCTCGCTCAACCGGTGCGGATCGGTGATCGTCCGGGTCGTGAACGCCTCCAGCCGTCGCGGCCGCGACGCACCACTCGTGTCGTACGCGAGCACCGCCTTCCCCAGCGCGGTCGCGTGCGGCGGGAGAGTCGTACCGACGTCGAGGTCCTGGTCGCTGTCGTCCGGCCGGAAGACGTGGTGCACCACCTCGACCTTCCCCTCCACCAGGCGCCCGACCCGCACCACCTCACCGCTGCGGGACGCCAGCGAGTCGGCCCAGTTGATCGCGCGGCTGCGCAGCTCGTTCGGATCCAGGTAGCTCTCGCCGAGCCGCCCGAAGGCGTCGCTCAGGTGGTAGTGCGCGCCGCTGCGGTCCTGTTCGACGAACCCGACCTGATGCAGCGTCCGCAGGATCCCGTGCACCGTCGGCTTCGCGAGTCCGAGTGCGTTCGCGAGGTCGGCGACCCCCAGCCCGTCAGGCGCGGCGGCGAGCAGTCGCAGCACCGCCGCGGCCCGCTCGATCGACTGCACGGTCCCCGGCACACCGGCAGGCTACCTGTGAATCACTGGTCTGGCTCCACCTCGCGGGTCCCTCACCCTGAGCTCGGTCGACCACGGCTCCCGGACCCGCGGCTCCCGGCGCTTATTCGGCGGCGATCGCGCGCAGCACGTCCAGCCGGGCCGCCCGCCGGGCCGGCCAGACCGCGGCGATCACGGCGAACACGACCGCGACCCCGACCGCCGCCGCGAGCTGCCCGACCGGAACCACCCGGACGCCGAGCGTGCTGTCCGCCAACGAGGCCTGGATCGCGACCCCGGACCCGACCCCGATCAGCAACCCCAGTAACGCACCCAGCAACGTGATCGCCACCGACTCGACCCGCAGCATCCGGCTCAACTGCTTGCGGTCCAGCCCGATCGCGCGCAGCAGCCCGATCTCCCGGGTGCGCTCGATCACGCCGAGCGCGAGCGTGTTCACGATCCCGAGCAGCGCGATCAGGATCGCCATCGTGAGCAGGAACCCGATCGCGGCCAGGGCGGCGTTGACCTGCTGCATCGAGCCGGCCGCGTACGCCTTCTGGTCGCGGACCTGCAACGACGGGTAGTCCTTGGCCAGCCGGTCCAGGAGCGCGGCCCGGACCGTCGCGATCTCCTTGCCTTGGGCAACGTCGACGTAGAGCAGGCTGTCGGCCGGCGCGCCGCCGAAGTGCTCGTACGCCGCCAGCGAGACGACGACCGCGTTCAGTTGCCGGTTCGGCGCGAGGATGCCGCCGACGGTCAGCCGGTGGACGCCGTTCGTGGTCTTCAGGTCGAAGGTCTTGCCGACGGTGAGCTTCAGCGTCGTGGCGAGGTTGCGGGGGAGGATCGCCTGACCGGTGGCCAGCACCGCGGCCGACCCGCGGTCGAACTTGGTCACGATCGGGCCGTCCAGGGTGCCGTCGCTGACGCCGCTGACCTTGACGTCGGTGTCGCCGACCTGGCCGGTCTGCTGCCGGACCCGGTGGACGGACTCGACCCCCGCGACGGTGGCCGCCTGGTCACCGACCTGGGTACTGAAGTTGGGCGTGCCTTCGTTGGTGACGACGAGGTCGGACGTACCGAGCGTCTCCAGCACGGCCTGGTTGATCGACGCCTTCGCGGACGCGCTGATCACCATCAGGCCGCAGATCAGCGAGACCGAGATCATCAGGGCGGACGCGGTGGCCGACGTACGGCGCGGGTTCCGCTCGGCGTTGCGGCGCCCCAGGGTGATCGGTGCCCGGCGTCCGAACGGGAACATCAGCACGCGCACGACGTACCGGCTGATCAGCGGGCTGAGCATCACCGTCGCGAGCACGGCGAGACCGGCCCCCAACGCGACCAGCGCCGCGCCGGGCAGGTCGCCGGCAGCCACTCCGATGCCGACGAGGAACGCGGTCATCAGCAGCATGAAGCAGCCGATCGACCCGCGGACCAGCAGCGAACGCTCCGGGACCTCGACGTCGTCGCGCATCGCGGCGATCGGCGGGAGCTTCCCGGCCCGGCGGGCGGCCGGCGCGGCGGCCGCGACCGTGACGCCGATGCCGATCAGGTAGCAAGCGATGACCGTGCTCGGGCTGACCACCAGCCCGGCGGACGGGATGCTCAGGTTGAACTTCTGGTACATCCAATGGACACCGGCCGCGACGCCGATCCCGATCAGCAGGCCGAAGGTCGAGCCGAGGAAGCCGATGACGACGCCCTCGGTCAGGATCGTCCGGGTGACCTGGGCCCGGGACGCGCCGATCGCCCGCAGCATCGCCAGCTCCTTGGCGCGCTGCGCGACGATCATCGCGAACGTGTTGACGATCAGGAACGTACCGACGAACAACGCCAGCCCGGCGAACAGCGCCAGCACCAGACTGAAGCTGCCGAAGGTCCGGTCGAGATCGCGTTTGCCGTCCGAAGACACCTGCTTCGCGGTCCGTACCTTGACCTGGTCCCCGAGCGCCTTGCCGATCGCCTGGGCGACGGTGTCCGGATCGGAGCCCGGCTTCAGGGCGACGGTGATCGACGTCCAGCCCGTCCTGCCGAGCAGCAGCCGCTGTGCGGTCGCACCGTCGAAGCTGACCAGTGGCGCACCGGCCGCGGGACCGGCCGCTGCCGGGGTCGTGATCGCGGTCAGGGTTGCGGTGACCGCCTGGCTCGGGGTGACGATCCGGACCTTGTCGCCGAGGCTGTAGCCGGCCCGCGAGGCGGTCGACTGGTCGAGCGCGAGCTGCTCCAGACCCCAGGGCGCGGTGCCGGCGAGCACCTTGAACGGGGCAGCCCCGATGACCCGCGGCCAGGAAGCGCCGAAGGTGGTCAGCCCGTAGTTCTCGACCTCCTTGCCGGCCGGATCCAGGATCTGTACGTCGCCCACCAGCAGTTGCGGTACGGCGTCGGCGACGCCCGGGACTGCGGCGATCTGGTCGGCGAGGCTGTTCTGGAAGGTCGCGGGGGTGTCGTCCGCGGCCGTGATCGGCGACGTCGGCGTGACCGTGACGTCGGCCGTACTGACCTCGAAGTTCTTCTTCAGGGCCGTCGACAACGAATCCGTGAACACCATCGCGCCGCTCGCGAACGCGACGCCGAGGGTGACGGCGACCGTACACAGGACGAAACGCAGCCGGTGCGCGAGCACCGACCGGAGGCCGAGCTTCAACATCAGCCGGCCAGCTCGGCGGCCGGGTCCAGCTGCTTCATCCGGTCCAGCACCGACTCCGCGGTCGGATCGGTCAGCTCGGACTGCAGCTCGCCGTCGGCCAGGAACAGCACACGGTCCGCGTACGACGCGGCGGTCGGGTCGTGGGTGACCATCACGACGGTCTGGCCGAACTCCCGGACCGAGCGATGCAGGAAGTCGAGGACGTCGGCGGAGGAGCGGGAGTCCAGGTTGCCGGTCGGCTCGTCCGCGAACACCACCTCCGGGCGGGACACCAGCGCGCGGGCGCAGGCGACGCGTTGCTGCTGACCGCCGGACAGCTGCGACGGCCGGTGCCGGAGCCGGTCGGACAGTCCGATCGCGTCGACGACCGTGGCCAGCCAGTCCGGGTCGGGTTTACGGCCGGCCAGGTCCAGGGGGAGCGTGATGTTCTCCAGCGCGGACAGTGTGGGGACCAGGTTGAACGCCTGGAAGACGAACCCGATCCGGTCGCGGCGCAGATGCGTCAGCTGCTTCTCGGGCAGCGTGGTCAGGTCGACGTCACCGAGTACGACCTTGCCGTCGGACGGCAGGTCCAGACCGGCGAGGCAGTGCAGCAACGTGGACTTGCCGGAGCCGGACGGGCCCATGATCGCGGTGAATCGTCCCCGGCCGAAGTCCGCGCTCACGCCGGCCAGCGCGTCGACCTGCGTCGAGCCCTTGCCGTACACCTTCCAGACCTCGACCGCCCGAACCGCGGCAACCTCGCCCACACTCATGCGACGAACCGTACCTACCGAGGGTTCCTTCCGATCCTCAGCCGTCGACCGAGATCAGATCGATGCCTGCGGACTCGGCGGCGACCTCCTCGACCGAACGAGTCGGCAGTGGCGGCGGGGTCCCGCCCCAGGCCGGGCAGATCGGCTTGTGGTCGCACCAGTCGCAGAGCGGGCCGGGGCTCGGTCGCCAGTCGCCGGAATCGAGCGCGCGGGTGATCGCGACCCAGAGCGCGGACACCTTCCGCTCGCAGGCGCGCAGGTCGGCCTCGTCCGGCACGTACCGGACGATCTCGCCGTTGCCCAGGTAGACCAGTTGGAGCATCGCCGGGACGACGCCGCGCAGCTTCCAGAGCACGAGCGCGTAGAACTTCATCTGGAACAGTGCCTTCGCCTCGAAGAACTCCGACGGCGAGCGGCCGGTCTTGTAGTCGACGACCCGGATCTCACCGGTCGGCGCGACGTCGAGGCGGTCGACATACCCGCGGAGCACGAGGCCGGAGTCCAACGCGGTCTCGACGTACAGCTCGCGCTCGGCGGGCTCGAGGGCGTTCGGGTCCTCGAGGGTGAAGTACTTGCCGAGGAGCTGGTGGGCCTCGGCGAGCCACTTGGCCAGCTCCTCGCCGCTCGCGTCCTCCGCGAACAGCTCGCCGACCTCGGGCTCCTCCTCGAGCAGGCGCTGCCACTGCGGCTCGAGCATCCCGGCGGCCTGCTCCAGCGTCCGCTGGCCGCGCGGCAGGTCGAACAACCGTTCCAGCACGGCATGGACGACCGTCCCGCGGACGGCCGCCGCCGACGGCTTCTCCGGCAGCCGGTCGACGACCCGGAACCGATACTTCAGCGGGCAGCTCATGAAGTCCGCGGCTCGGGACGGGGACAGCGCACCCCGCGGATGCGGATCGACCTCGACTGCAACGCTCATGCCCAAACCCTAGGCACAACCACCGACAGTTCGCGCGCACCCCACCCCGGCCTGTGGAAAACCGAGGGTGTGTAGCAGCCGGTTACCGTCGGCCCAGTAGCGTTGGCTTGATGGCTGACTCGCGAGACCCCGAGACTCCCGCTCCGCCGGCCGGTCCACCACCGCCCGGGACGTGGGTGCTCGGTCGTGTCCGCGGGATCCGGCTGACCATGCGGTTCACCTGGCTGCCGGTGGCGATGCTGCTGGCGCTCGGGTTCGCGACCGTCATCGGGCAGCAGTTCCCCGAGCTCGGCGGCTGGCGGTACGCGGCCGCCTTCGCGTTCGTGGTCGCGTTCACGGTGTCGATCCTGATCCACGAGCTCGCGCACGCGCTGATGGCGCTGCGGTTCGGGATCGGCGTCTCGGAGATCAACCTCGGCTTCTTCGCGGCCGGCACCCACATCGAGGGCGAGCGGAAGTCGCCGCTGGAGGAGTTCGCGGTCTCGGTGGTCGGCCCGATCGCGTCGCTGGTCGTCGGCGGGCTGGCGTACCTGGCCGCCCGCCCGATCGGCGAGGGCGTCGGGTACGTCGCGCTGCTGGAGCTCGGCATCGCGAACCTGATCGTCGGCGTCACGAACCTGCTGCCCGGCCTGCCGCTGGACGGTGGGTGGGTGTTGCGGGCGGTCGTCTGGAAGCTCACCGGCAACATGCACACGGGCACCGTGGTGGCCGCCTGGGCCGGCCGCGTGCTGGCGATCCTGGTGCTGGCGCTGCCGGTGCTCGCCGAGCAGATCTGGAACTGGCAGGCGTCGATCCTCGACTTCGTCATCGCGCTGCTGGTCGGGTTCTTCCTCTGGTCCGGCTCGACCGCGTCGCTGATGCAGGCCCGGCTGCGGCGCAAGTTGCCGGCCCTCCAGGTGCGGACGCTCGCGCGCCGCGCCATCGCCGTCCATTCCGGTACGCCGATCTCGGAGGCTGTCCGGATGGCCGGCCAGGCCCAGGCCGGGGCGGTCGTGGTGATCGACGGCGACGGCAAGCCGCACGCGCTGGTGTCGGAGTCCGCGGTCTCCGCCGTGGCCCCGAACCAGCGGCCGTGGACCACCGTGAGCGAGGTTTCCACCCGGATCGGCGCGGGCCACATCATCGGCGTCAACGACACCGGTGAGGAGATCCTCGCCACCTTGCGCGAACACCCGGCGAGCGAATACCTGGTCCTCGACCCAGCCGGCGGCGTCTACGGCGTACTGGCCACCGCGGATGTCGAACGGGCGTTCCGGGGCCGCTGATTACGGTGTTTCGGTGACCGAAAGTTAAGGTGAGCGCCTTATGGCTGACTTGCGTGACTTTCCCGACCAGGCGTTCTCCGGCGTCCACCACGGACCGCTGCAGGAGGGCGAGTGGATCACCCTGCAGGACTCCAAGGGCCGCCGGCACTCGGTGAAGCTCGAGCGCGGGAAGATCTTCCACACGACCAAGGGCGGGATCGAGCACGACGACCTGATCGACGGCCCGGACGCGGTCACGATCCGCTCCAAGGGCAACGTCGAGTACTTGGCGCTGCGCCCGCTGATGGCCGACTACTCGGTCTCGATGCCGCGCGGCGCGGCGGTGATCTACCCGAAGGACACCGCGCAGATCGTGACGATGGCCGACATCTTCCCGGGCGCGAAGGTGGTCGAGGCCGGCGCCGGCTCCGGCGCGCTGACGACCGCACTGCTGCGCGCGGTTGGGACCCACGGCCAGGTGATCTCGTTCGAACGGCGCGAAGATTTCGCCGAGGTTGCGCGGAAGAACGTGATCGGTTTCTTCGGCGGTGAGCACCCGGCGTGGCGGCTCGAGGTCGGCGACCTGGTCGAGAAGTTGAACGAACAGGATGTCGACCGCGTCGTACTGGACATGCTGGCGCCGTGGGAGTGCGTCGACGTCGTTGCCGAGGCACTGTCACCCGGCGGTGTGTTCTGCGCGTACGTGGCCACCACGACGCAGCTGAGCCGGGTCGTGGAGACGCTCAGGGCACACGGCGAGTTCACCGAGCCGCGCGCGTGGGAGTCGCTCGTGCGAGACTGGCACGTAGAGGGTCTCGCCGTTCGTCCGGGCCACCGGATGCAGGGGCACACGGCCTTCCTGGTTACTGCCCGACGAATGGCGCACGGGGTTCAGGCACCCCGGAAGAAGCGCCGTCCTGCGCCTGGTGCGTACGGTGACGACTACGTGGGGCCGCGCCGTGCCGAAACTTCCGACGACATGCCGACGGCAACAGGTTCATCCGCAACCGACACGTGATGGGATTCAGCTTGCCCAGCGAGGTTTTCTGGGTAAGGTCCATAGGGTCGAGCCCCACATGGTGAGGTGATGATCGTGGCTGGAGACGAGAGTCCTACCGCGGCAGAACTGCGTAACCAGGTCCGGTACCTGGAGGCCGAGGTCGCGGCGTTGCGACGTCGGCTGCTCGAGCACCCGGCAGACAGCCGGTCGCTCGAAAGCAGGCTGTCCGAAACACAGGCCTCCTTGGCGAGTGTCACCGCTCAGAACGAGCGGCTGGCCGACACGCTGCGGGAGGCGCGAGAGAAGATCATCGCCCTGAAGGAGGAGGTCGACCGGCTGGCGCAACCGCCCTCCGGATTCGGCACCTTCCTCGGACGGAACGAAGACGACACGCTCGACGTGTTCACCGGCGGCCGGAAACTCCGGGTCGCGGCGAGCCCGTCGGTGGACCTGGACGAGCTCAAGCTCGGCCAGGAACTGATGCTGAACGAAGCACTCAACGTGGTCGAGGCCTGCGCGTACGAGGTCGTCGGCGACGTGGTGATGCTCAAGGAACTGCTCGCCGACGGTGAGCGGGCGCTGGTGATCGCACAGGCCGACGAGGAACGGGTGGTGCGGCTCGCGTCGCCGCTGCTCGACACGCCGCTGCGGTCGGGTGACTCGCTGCTGCTGGAGCCCCGCTCCGGCTACGTCTACGAGAAGATCCCGAAGTCCGAGGTCGAGGAGCTGGTCCTCGAAGAGGTCCCGGACATCGACTACACCCAGATCGGTGGCCTGTCCGGCCAGATCGAGCAGATCCGGGACGCGGTCGAGCTGCCGTACCTGCACAAGGACCTGTTCCTGGAGCACGAGCTCAAGCCGCCGAAGGGTGTGCTGCTCTACGGCCCACCTGGCTGCGGCAAGACGCTGATCGCGAAGGCGGTGGCGAACTCGCTGGCCAAGAAGGTCGCCGAGCGCACCGGAGTCGCCGAGCAGAAGTCGTTCTTCCTGAACATCAAGGGTCCGGAGCTGCTGAACAAGTACGTCGGCGAGACCGAGCGGCACATCCGCCTGGTCTTCCAGCGGGCCCGGGAGAAGGCATCCGAGGGGATGCCGGTGATCGTGTTCTTCGACGAGATGGACTCGCTGTTCCGCACCCGCGGCTCCGGCGTCTCCTCCGACGTCGAGAACACCATCGTCCCGCAGCTGCTCAGCGAGATCGACGGTGTCGAGGGCCTGGAGAACGTCCTCGTGATCGGTGCCTCGAACCGTGAGGACATGATCGACCCGGCGATCCTGCGGCCCGGCCGGCTGGACGTGAAGATCAAGATCGAGCGCCCGGACGCCGAGGCGGCCCGGGACATCTTCTCGAAGTACCTGACCGCCGGACTGCCGCTGCACACCGACGACGTGAACGAGTTCGGTGGCGACAAGCAGGCCTGCGTGGACGGGATGATCCAGCGCACCGTCGAGCGGATGTACACGGAGGCCGACGAGAACCGGTTCCTCGAGGTGACGTACGCGAACGGTGACAAGGAGGTCCTGTACTTCAAGGACTTCAACTCGGGCGCGATGATCCAGAACATCGTCGACCGGGCGAAGAAGATGGCGATCAAGGCGTTCCTGGACGAGAACCAGAAGGGCCTGCGGGTGCAGCACCTGCTCCAGGCCTGCGTGGACGAGTTCAAGGAGAACGAGGACCTGCCGAACACCACCAACCCGGACGACTGGGCCCGCATCTCCGGCAAGAAGGGCGAACGGATCGTCTACATCCGGACGCTCATCTCCGGCAAGCAGGGCACCGAGCCGGGCCGGTCGATCGACACCGCGACCAACACCGGTCAGTACCTGTAAGCACCCGTACGGCGAAACGCCCCTGGACCAGTGGTCCAGGGGCGTTTCCGTGGGTGCAGGGGGTAGAGATAACCCCCGGTTCGATCGGGGGGTTTCCCCGATTGGTACGGGGGGACTGCGGGCCTAGCGTGCTGCTTATGGCGACGGACGATCTGCGTAAGGACCTGCGGGCCGCGGTGGCGGCGCGGCAGGAGCTCGGGCCGGAGTACGAGTCCGAGATCATCGACAGCTTCCTCGACAAGCTCGACCGGCGCGACGTGCAGCGCCGCGCCGGCCTTGCCGGGCCGTACGGCGAGCCGGCGCTACCGCAGCCGGCCCCGGTTCGGCGGCATCCGAGCCGGGAGACCGACCCCGGTGGGCTCGCCCTGGCGATCGTCTCGATCGTGGCCGCGATCCCGATCACCGCGATCGCGGCCAACCTGATGGGCAAGTTCGGCGTCCTGATCTGCTGGGCCGGCCTTGTCGGCATCAACTACGCCCGCGCCATGGCCCGCCGCCGTTAGCGCACCGGTACCTGCACTCCGCGGACATCGAAGGCACGGACCTCGGTCTTCAGCCGCTGACCGACCGTGAACTTCCCGTTCGCCTGTACCTCGATGTAGGCGAAGCCGTCCTGCACGACGCCGGCCGTCCACGGGCCGGTCTTCCCGTTCAGCACGTACCGCGCCTCGACCTTCGCGACGCTCGCGTGTGTCCGGTAGAGCCGCCAGGCCTGCAGAGTGCTGAGGCTGTTCGTGAAGTCGCCGTCCGACCCGCCGAGCGCGACCATGCCGTTGCGAGCGGTCGGCTCGGCCCGCCACGTCTTGTCCTCGATCCGCCCGACCGTTGACAGCGCGTTGATCTCGCGGGTCTGCGGGGTGCGCTCCAGGCAGTACCGGTAGCCGAGCTTGAAGGTCGAGGCTGCCGCGCCCGACCCCGGCTTGGCAGTACCCCCACGGTTCGGCCCGGACAGGGAGGAGGTGGCTCCGGTGTAACGCGCGACGCCGACCAGCGCCGCGCTGTCCTTGGTGATGCCGCGGACGCGCCGGGTCCAGACGACTTGGGGGAGGCCTACCTCGCCGGGGAACTGGCAGGCGGCGGTGACCTTGCCCAGGTAGCCCCTCGGTAACATGCCGAGATCGACTGTGACCTTGGCCTCGGGCGAGGCGGCCGTCGTACCGGCCGGGGCGGTGTCGTCGGGTGGCTTGTGGGTGACGACCAGCGTGCCGGCGACCACTGCTCCGACGGCGGCGACGCCGACCACCGGGGCGGCCCAGCGCCGGACCGAGTGCCGCGCGGCTGGTCGGGTCCGGTCCATCAGCTGGTTGCGCATCCGGGCCCGCTCGGCGGCGCTCAACGGTGGAACGCGCGGCGGTTCGAGATCGGTGTTCATGACAACTCCTCGGTGAGGGCGACCCGGGTGAGCAGGTCGGGGAAACGCTGACGGGTGCGGTGCAGCCGGGCCTTGACGGTCCCGACGGGTACGCCGAGGGCTTCGGCCGCCTCGGCCGTGGTGAGTCCGGACCAGACGACGAGCTCGAGCGTCTCGCGTTCGTGCCGGGGGAGTTTCGCGACGGCGCGCCGGATCGCCGACATCCGGAGTTCGTCGTCGAGGCGGCGGGCGACGTCCGGCGCGTGGTCCGCACCGGGTGCGGGGCCGGGCAGCCGGTCGACCAGGTTCCGCAGCCGGTTCGCCGCCCGGACCAGCGTCCGGCACTCGTTGCCGGCTACCACCAGCAGCCAGCCGCGAGCGGACGGCGCGGTCAGCGGGCCGGGTGGATTACGTTCGAACCGCCGCCACGTGCTCAGGAAGGTCGCCTGGACCACGTCGTCGGCGGTGCTCCAGGAGGCGGTCCGCCGGAACGCGAACGCGCGCACGTCGTCGGCGTACCGGTCGAACAACTCGCCGAGCGCGAAGTGGTCACCGGTGCGCAATCGTTCCCACAGGTCCTGGTCCGAGCCGTCGATCGGACCCGGGCCGGTCGCTGAACCGGCGGCTGCGGATCCCATCGACGGCTCCGTATCGTCAGTCAGGATGATGTTCACATCTGCTAATGACCGCTCAACGGTCAAATGGTTGCATCAGATCTGTGCCGATGTGTGCACCCTCGCTCTCGTACCGTAAAGGGATCGAGGGAGGGGTGTGAACGTGGCGGAGGCAGCCGATGCACCGCTGACCCGCGCGGAGTTGGTGGCTTTCGTCCGGACGCGTGCGCAGCGGGCCGAGACCGGTGATCGCCGAGTCGCGCTCAGAGCTGTCCTGAGTGAGCTGAGGCGGCCGGACTACGCCCGGTTGCCAGGGCAGCAGGCGATCGACCTGCTGGTCCAGAACCAGTGGAAGCTCGAGGCGCAGAAGACCCCGCGCCAGCTGATCGCTCTCAACGAAGCGGTCACCCAGCTGATGGAGCTCCCGGACAGCCCGGCGAGCGTCCGCGCGTACATCGCAGCGAACGCACCTCTGCAGGCGGACGGGCGGGCCGAGTCCTCGCAGCCGGCGGCCGATCCCCGGTCCGAGAGCGCGCGGGCGCTGGCCGACGAGGTCTCCCGGAGTGCCGCCGGTTCGGTCGTCGTGCACACGAGCCAGGTTCGGGGAACGACCGTGCGCTATCGGTCGGGATCCGTCCAGGCACCACGCAGCGGCCTCTACAACTTCGGCGACGGCATCGCGCAACCGGCCAGTGAGACCTCGCGGGAGGTGCGCGACGCGTGGCGGGCCGCCGGCCGGGGCATGTACGAGGGCGTGGCGTTCGTCCCGGCGACGGAGCAGCTCTACCGGACGGAGCAGTACGTGGCCAGGCGCCGCGTGTTCGGGCAGGACGAGCTCGGCACGAGAAACGTACGGGACGGCACGCGGCCGATGATGGTCGACGGTCCGCAGGGCTCCGAACCAGGCGTGCACTTCGGGTACGCGTTCGACCCGAACCAGCGCGGCGGACGGCCCGGCGAAGAGCTCCCGATGTACGGCGACACTGCCTCGCCCCGCCGCGGGAACATGCTGATGGTCCAGGCTGTCCTGCCCGGGTCGGTGGCCGATCGGCTCCACGAGGCGATCGAGCAGGATCCAACCCTGGCGCGTGTCGTCGCCGAACGGCTCGTGCTCCGGAACGGCGGACTCGACCCGGCCGCGTGGGAGGGCCGAGGTGATGAGCGCCCGATGCGGCCGCCGTGGGCGCACGTGCCGGCCTCCGAGCCGATTCACCTGGTGACCCAGGGCTCCACTGGCGCGCCCGTGATCCGCACGCTGCATCAGTCGGAGAGCATCGAACGGCTGGCCGACCAGGTGGAGCAGTTCACCGGCAGCGGCCAAGCTCGTCAGGCGTCAACCGGGCAGCGGTCCACCGACGGTTCGAGGGAGTATCAGCCGGGTCAGGGGTGGTCGAACGCCGGTTCGCATCACGACAGCCGGTCCGGCGGGCGCGCTCAGTAGGGTTGCATCAGAGCGCGGCGATGATCTGCGGCATTCCGGTCTCGACGTCGCCGGGCAGGTCGAGCAGGAGGCCCCGGTGGACGCCGTACCAGGGGGACAGCCGCGCCCAGTCCTTCGAGCGTTCGATCAGGTCGGGGGTCGGCCGGTAGACCTCACGGACGCCCTCGGCGACGGGTTCCGGTGCGCCGTTGAGCGGCCAGCAGAGGTCGAGGGCGGGGTCGCCGATGACGGCATCGGTCCAGTCGATGATGCCGGTGACCTGGTCGCTTGTCATCAGGATGTGGTCGGGACCGAAGTCGCAGTGCACCAAGGAGGTCCGGACCTGTGCTACCCGGTCGAGAAGGTCCAAGGCCCGGCCGTGCAGCTCGGTCGGCAGCAGCGGCACGATCCAGCTCCGGAACTCGGCGAGAGTGGCTGTCTTCTCGGCCGTAGCGGTCGCTGCGTCGAGTGCGCCGTACGCCACGGCCTCCTGAGGGTCGACGGCGTGCAAGGCCTTCAGAAAGGCGCCCAGCGCGCGTCCCGTCTCCTCGGTGCCGTCGGTGAACGGCCGCCCGGGAAGCATCAGATGCCGTACGCCGTACGCCGTCGGCTCGGGTACCGGTATCGGCAGCGGGAGCTGTGGCGCGAGCCAGGGGAGGAGCGTCAGCTCCGCGAGCAGCCGTGGACGTACTTCCGGACGCCGCGGCGCCCGATGGAGCCACGGGCCTTCGATCCACGCGCGGCTGTCCCAGCCGTCGTCGATCGCGAGGCTCCGGACCCAGTCGCCGAGCAGCCCGACGCTGTCCGGCATGAACGACCACTCGCCGAACTTCGCCACCAGGTCCGCGGGCGACATCCACGCGCCCCACTCGACTTCTTCGGGCTGATGACGTACCGGGCCGTCCCAGACGCACGTGTACAGGTATGCGTGGTACTGCGTGTTCTCGTCGGCGTAGTCGCCCTCCGGCAACCGCGTCAGCTCCACGCCGGCGATGCCGAGTTCCTCCTCGAGCTCCCGTACGACGGCGTGGAACGGGTCCTCACCCGCCGCCACCACGCCGCCCGCGGCGAAGTCGTAGCGGCCCGGGTACACGTCCTTGGTCGGCGTCCGGCGATGGACGTAGATGTCACCGGCCGGATTCCGGACGACCACCCCGGTGGCCGAGTGCCGCAGGTTGTCGCGCCGCATCACCGAGCGCGGCGCGGATCCCGTGACCTGGTTGCGGTCGTCGAGAATCGCCACCAACTCGTCCACTCGCGAAGTCTCACATGTAACCCTGTGGACACAGCAACCACTTTCCCCGCCGGTACCGCGTAGGCTCGGTCGCATGAGTGTTCGGCGGATCATGGGTACCGAGACCGAGTTCGGCATCTCGGTGCCGGGCCAGCCCGGGGCCAACCCGATGCTGACCTCGAGCCAGGTGGTGAACGGCTACGCGCAGACGCAGCCGCTCGCGCGCAAGACCCGGTGGGACTTCGACGAGGAGCATCCACTGCGGGACGCGCGCGGGTTCGACCTGAGCCGGGAGGTGGCGGACTCCAGCCAGCTCACCGACGAGGAGACCGGCCTGGCGAACGTGATCCTCACCAACGGCGCCCGGCTGTACGTCGACCACGCCCACCCGGAGTACTCCGCGCCCGAGACCACCAACCCGCGGGACGCGGTGGTCTGGGACAAGGCCGGCGAGCTGGTGATCATGGAGGGCGCGCGGCAGGCCCGGCTGATCCCGGGTGCGCCGCAGCTGAACCTCTACAAGAACAACGTCGACAACAAGGGCGCGTCGTACGGTGCCCACGAGAACTACCTGATGCGCCGGTCCACACCGTTCGCGTCGATCGTGCGGCACCTGACGCCGTTCTTCGTCAGCCGCCAGGTGGTGACCGGGGCCGGCCGGGTCGGGATCGGCCAGGACGGCGCCACGCACGGGTTCCAGCTCAGCCAGCGGGCGGACTACTTCGAGGTCGAGGTCGGCCTGGAGACGACGCTGAAGCGGCCGATCATCAACACCCGCGACGAGCCGCACGCCAACCCGGACCGGTACCGGCGGCTGCACGTGATCATCGGCGACGCGAACCTGTCCGAGATCTCGACGTACCTCAAGGTCGGCACCACCTCGCTGGTGCTGGCGATGATCGAGGACGGCTGGCTGACCGACGACCTCGGCGTTGACCGGCCCGTGACCGCGCTGCACGAGGTCAGCCACGACCCGTCCTGCACACACCTGCTGACGATGAAGGACGGGCGCAAGCTCACCGCGGTCCAGTTGCAGACCGAATACCTGGAGCAGGCGCGCAAGTACGTCGAGGACAAGTACGGCGACGACGCCGACCGGCAGACCAAGGACGTGCTGCACCGCTGGGAGCAGATCCTCGACCAGTTGGCGCTGGACCCGATGAAGTTGTCGGACCAGCTGGACTGGGTGGCGAAGTACAAACTGCTGCAGTCCTACCGCGATCGCGACGGCCTGGACTGGGACGACTCCAAGCTGCACCTGGTCGACCTGCAGTACGCCGACCTCCGCCCGGACAAGGGGCTCTATTACAAGTTGGTGAAATCCGGCCGGATGCAGCGGATCGTCACCGACGAGGAGATCCGGATGGCGGTCGCGCACCCGCCGACGGACACCCGGGCGTACTTCCGCGGCCGTTGCATGCAGCAGTACGCGCCGCAGGTCGCGGCCGCCTCCTGGGACTCGGTGATCTTCGATCTGCCCGGCAAGGAGTCGCTGCAGCGGATCCCGACGCTGGACCCGCTGCGGGGCACGAAAGCGCATGTCGGAGCACTTCTTGACCAATGCGACACCGCGAGTGACCTGGTTCGCACCATTACTGGGGGCGGCGCCGGGTAGGGTCGCTAGTGAAGGCCGATTTGGGCGGCCTTCCCAGCGGTTCTAGGAGGTGGCCATATGGCGAAGGACGGCGGTCAGCAGCACAAGCAGCCGAAGCGTTCGTCGACCGAGGAAGAGGTCGAGCAGGTCGAGGCGTCCGAGGACGTCCAGGAACGCAAGGAACGGCTCGACGAGGACGTCGACTCGATCCTGGACGAGATCGACGAGGTGCTCGAGGAGAACGCCGAGGAGTTCGTCCGCGGATTCGTGCAAAAGGGTGGGGAGTGAACCGCTCGATGACATCTGATGCCTCCGGCCGGCTGCCGGAAGCCTTCCTGACCCCGGGCGGCTCGTCGTTCATGGACTTCCTGGCCGGGCACGCGCCCGACCTGCTGCCCGGACGACGGTCGCTCGGGCAGGGTGACCTGTCCAGCGAAGTCCCGCACGGTACGACGATCGTGGCCGCCACCTTCCCCGGTGGCGTGATCATGGCCGGCGACCGGCGGGCCACGATGGGCAACATCATCGCCCAGCGTGACATCGAGAAGGTGTTCCCGGCCGACGAGTACTCGGCGGTCGCCTTCGCCGGCTCGGCCGGTTTCGGGATCGAGATGGTCCGGCTGTTCCAGGTCGAGCTGGAGCACTACGAGAAGCTCGAGGGCGCCACGCTGAGCCTGGACGGCAAGGCGAACCGGCTCAGCGCGCTGATCCGGGGCAACCTGCCGATGGCGATGCAGGGCCTCACCGTGGTGCCGCTGTTCGCGGGGTACGACGAGGACATCAAGGGCGGGCGGATCTTCTCCTACGACCCGACCGGCGGGCGGTACGAGGAGACCCACTTCTACAGCGTCGGTTCGGGCTCGCTGTTCGCCCGCGGCGCGCTGAAGAAGCTCTACCGCGAGGACCTGTCCGAGACCGACTGCGTGACGGTGGCGATCCAGTCCCTGATCGACGCCGCCGACGACGACTCGGCGACCGGTGGCCCGGACATGCTGCGGCGGATCTTCCCGGTGGTCGGCGTGGTCACCGCGGACGGTTACCGGCGGCTGCCCGAGGACGAGGTGGCGGCGCTCGTCGACGCGGCCTGGACCCAGCGGCACCAGCGTCCCGACGGTCCGTCAGCCCCGTCCCTGACCTGATCACCCCGAACCGACAGAGGACTCGATGAGCGTTCCCTTCTACGTCTCGCCCGAGCAGCTGATGCGGGACCGGGCGGACTTCGCCCGGAAAGGCATCGCCAAGGGCCGCAGCGCGATCGCGCTGCAATATGCCGACGGCATCCTGTTCGTCGCGGAGAACCGGTCGCCCGCGCTGCACAAGGTGGCCGAGATCTACGACCGGCTGGCCTTCGCCGCCGTCGGCCGGTACCCGGAGTTCGAGAACCTGCGGATCGCCGGCGTCCGGCTGGCGGACATGCGCGGGTACTCCTACGACCGGCGTGACGTCACCGGCCGGGCGCTGGCCAACGCGTACGCGCAGACCCTCGGCGCGATCTTCTCCTCCGGCGGCGAGAAGCCGCTCGAGGTGGAGATCCTGGTCGCCGAACTGGGCACGACCGCGGCCGACGACCAGGTCTACCGGCTCACCTACGACGGTTCGATCGCCGACGTCCAGGGGTACGCCGTGATGGGCGGCCCGGCGGACCAGGTCGCGGACTACGTCGGCGAGCACTACCGCGACGGCATCTCGCTGGCCGGCGCGCTGCGGCTCGCGGTCGACGCGCTCGCGCACGACGGCAACGAGGTCCGCGAGCTGACCCCGGACCAGCTCGAGGTCGCCGTGCTGGACCGGACCCGCACCCAGGTGCGCAAGTTCAAGCGGATCTCCGAGGAGACGGTCGCCAACATCCTCTCGGAGTCGCAGCCGGCTCCCGCCGAGGAGGCCAAGGCGGAGGAAACGACGCCGCCGGCCGACGAGGCTCCGACCGAGCCACCGGCGGACGGCGAAGCCCCGGTGGCCCCACCGGAAGACCCTGAAGACAACCGTCCACTGTGACGGACCACACCGAGAGCTCAGCCGTCACCGATCACGTGGCGGCTGAGCCGTCTCGGCCCGACGATCCCGCGCCGTGGGAGCTGCTTGGGGAGGAACCAGGCTTCCAGCGCTTCCTCACCGTGCGCCTGCGCCGCTACCGCATGCCCGACGGGCGTGAGGTCGAATGGGACGTCTTCGGGCCCGAGGCCGGGATCAGCGCCGGCATCACCGTGCTGCCGCTGACGCCGGAGGGGCGGATCGTGACGATCCGGATGTTCCGGGCCGGCCCGGACAGCGTGGTGACGAACCTTCCGGGCGGCCTGGTGGAGCCGGGGGAGGACGTCGCGGTCGCGGGAGCGCGCGAGCTCGAGGAAGAGACCGGGTACACCTGCGAGACCCTCGACGTGGTTGGCTGGCAGTGGTCCGGCGCCTCCTCGACGTTCCGCAAGTACGTCGCGATCGCCCGCGGCTGCCGCCCCGACGGCAAACAGCAACTCGACGAGGCCGAGGACTGCGTCCCGGTCGAACTCACCGTCAACGCCTTCCGCGCCGAACTCCGCAACCCCGGCGCAATGACAGGAATCGACGGCGCCTACCTGGCCCTCGACCACGCCGGCCTGCTCTAGACTCTTGGTGGGCCGCGACTGGCGTTGAGGTGGAGGAACCACCGGGGAACGGTCTGCCATCCGGCTTTGCCGCGCGCCTGGGCACCTTCGTACGTCGAGGAGTGTGCGCATGAGCGCTGAGCTGATGATCGGGACCGACCTCGCTGCCGAGCTGGTGGCCAAGGCGGCGGAGCGGGCGAGTGCCCTGCGGGAGCAGTACGGCGTGCAGCCGTGCCTGGCGACCGTGCTGGTCGGAGACGATCCGGCGTCGGCGACGTACGTACGGATGAAGCAGAACCGGTCGAAGAAGGCCGGGATCGCGTCCCGCAGCGTCGTACTGCCGGCGTCGACGACGACTGACGAGCTGGTCGCGGAGATCACCAAGCTGTCCGAGGACCCGGCCGTCCACGGGATCCTGCTCCAGCACCCGGTGCCGGCGCAGATCGACGAGCGGGCCGCGTTCGAGGCGATCGACCCGGCCAAGGACGTCGACGGCGTGACGATGCGCTCGTTCGCGGCGATGGCGTTCGGCGATCCCGGGTTCCGGTCCGCGACGCCCGGCGGGATCATGCGGCTGCTGGCGGCGTACGACGTACCGCTCGAAGGCGCGCACGCCGTCGTGATCGGCCGCAGTCCGATCCTCGGCAAGCCGGCCGGCATGTTGCTGTTGGCATCGAACGCGACCGTCACGTACGCGCACTCGCGGACCCGCGATCTGCCCGAGCTGGTCCGCACCGCCGACGTCGTGATCGCCGCCGTCGGCAAGGCGAACTTCGTCCGCGGCGACTGGCTGAAGCCGGGTGCGGTGGTCGTCGACGCCGGGTACAACGAAGGCAACGTCGGCGACGTGCACTTCGCCGAGGCGTCCGAGGTGGCGAGCCTGATCACCCCGGTCCCGGGCGGCGTCGGCCCGATGACGATCGCGCTGTTGCTGGAGCAGACGGTCGACGCTGCTGAGACGGCTGTCCACTCCTTGACTACCCTGAACTAGGGTTGGAGCAGACGAACTAGGAGGCGAGACGTGGCGGTACGGGCGATCCGGGGTGCCACCCAGCTGGACGTGGACGAGCGCGAGCATCTGCTCGAGCGGTCCGCGGAGCTGGTGAAGGCGGTCCTGGAGGCGAACGATCTGGAGAACGAGGATCTGATCAGCATCCTGTTCACCGTCACGTCCGACCTCCGGTCGGAGTTCCCGGCCGTCGCCGGCCGGCAGATCGGGCTCACCGACGTACCGCTGATGTGCATGCAGGAGATCCCCGTACCGCACGCGCTGCCGCGGGTGGTCCGGCTGATGGTGCACACCGAGTCGCCGCGCTCGCGGGACAAGATCCAGCACGTGTACCTGCACGGCGCCGTCGCGCTCCGTCCGGACCTGACCGGCGCCCAGTGAGTGGGGTACGGTGACCGAGCTCCGCGGGCCGGTCCGCATCGTCGGTACCGGGCTGATCGGTACGTCGATCGGGCTCGCGCTCGCCCGGCTCGGGGTGGTCGTGGAGCTCGTCGACGGGAACCCGGACAACGCGCTGATGGCCGAGCGGATCGGCGCCGGCTCACGGCTGGTCGAGATCGAGCCGCAGCTGGTCGTCGTCGCCGTACCGCCCGACCACGTCGGCGCGGTAGTCGCCGAGCAGCTCGAGCAGACCGACGCCGTCGTGACGGACGCGGCCAGCGTCAAGTCGAAGCCGCTCGCGGACGCGCGCAGCCTGGTGCCGGACGTCAGCCGGTACGTCGGCAGTCACCCGATGGCCGGCTCCGAACGCAACGGTCCGCTGGCGGCCCGCGCCGACCTGTTCGACGGCGCGACGTGGGCGATCACACCGCACGCGACGAGCGACGCCGACGCCGTCGACTTGGTCCGGCGGCTCGCCGAGGCCTGTGGTGCGCGTACCGTCGAGCTGTCGGTGGAGGACCACGACCTCGGCGTCGCCCGGGTCTCGCACCTCCCGCACCTGATGTCCGCGCTCGCCGCCGGCACGCTGGCCGACGCGCCGTCGTCGCACTTGGAGCTGTCCGGGCAGGGCGTCCGCGACGTCACCCGGATCGCGGCCGGCGACCCGCGGCTGTGGACCCAGATCGTGTCCGCGAACTCGACCGCGCTGACCGGCCTGCTGGAGCAGATCCGTGGCGAGCTCGACCGGCTACTCGTTGCCCTTGGCAAGGAAGAGGCGAACGACGAGCTGACCGCGATCCTCGGCCAGGGCGTGTCCGGCGCGGTCCGGGTACCGGGCAAGCACGGCACGCCGCACATCGACCTGGTCACGGTGCTGGTGACCATCCCGGACCGCCCCGGCCAGCTGGCGAAACTGTTCGCCGACGCCGCCGAGTCCGGTGCGAACGTCGAGGACCTCCGCATCGACCACAGCCCCGGCCGCCCGGTCGGTGAGGTCGAGCTGGCCGTCAAGCCCGGTTCGGTCGACCAGTTGGTCGACGTACTCACGGACCGAGGGTGGGTAGTCCACCGTTAGTTTGTCCCCGCTCGAAGGTAATCTTCGGGGCATGATCATCGCTGTGGACGGGCCGAGCGGCTCCGGTAAGTCGAGCACCGCGCGCGGAGTGGCCACCCGGCTCGGACTGCGATACCTGGACACCGGTGCGACGTACCGCGCGGTGACCTGGTCGGCGGTCGAGCGCAGGCTGGACCTGGACGACACAGCGGCGGTCGCGCAGCGCGCCCGGGAGCTGGTGCTGGAGGTCAGCACCGACCCGGAGCAGCAGTACGTGATCGCCGACGGGACCGACATCACCGCCGCGATCCGCGAGCCGCGGATCAGCGAGGTGGTCTCGAAGATCGCCACCAACCTCGACGTCCGCAAGGAGCTGATCCGGCGCCAGCGGGCCATCATCGACAAGGCCCAGACCGACGGCGGGATCGTGGTCGAGGGCCGCGACATCGCCACCGTGGTCGCCACCGACGCCGAGCTGAAGGTGCTGCTGACCGCCGACCAGGAGGCCCGGATGGCCCGCCGCGGCGCCGAGCTCGCGGCCGGATCGGTGACCGCGGCCGAGCTCCGCGACCAGATCGTCCGCCGCGACGCCGACGACTCGACCGTGTCCGAGTTCCAGGTCGCCTCCGACGGCGCCGTCACCATCGACTCCACCGACCTGACCCTGGAGGAGGTCGTCGACGTGATCAGCCGACTCGCCACGGAGAGCGTCCCTCGGGGCCGGGAGCTATGACGGCGGAACTCACCGGGCACAAGGACCTGCCCCGTACCGACGACCTCCCGCCCCTGCCGTACCGGCTCGCGCTGCCGATGCGGGCGGTGGCCCGGCCGTACTTCCGGTACAAGTACGACCTGCACATCCACCACGAGGACCGGTTCCCGCTGACCGGTCCGTTGCTGATGACACCGAACCACCTGAGCCTGCTGGACGCGCCGCTGCTCGGTGCGATGGCGCCGCGGATGCTGCACCAGCTCGGGAAGATCGAGGTGTTCGGCGGCTTCCAGGGCAGGTTCCTGCACCGGATCGGGCAGATCCCGGTCGACCGGTCGACGTACGACATGCTCGCGGTCCGCAAGTCGATCCAGGTGCTGCGGGACGGGCGGGTGCTGAACATCTACCCGGAGGGCACCCGCGGGCCGGGCGACTTCGGCCGGATCCGGATCGGGGTGGCGTACCTGGCGATGGTCACCGGTGCCCCGATCCTGCCGGTGGCGCTGATGGGTACGCGGTTGCCGGACGGTACCGTGGAGGGTCATCCGCCGGCCGGAAGCCGGATCGACATCGTGTACGGCGAGCCGTTCTCCGTGGACCGCGTACCCTTTCCCAGGAGACATACCGACGTACAGGCGGTCGCCGACCACATCGGCGACGTGCTGCGCGCCCACGTGAAGGCGGCCGTCGAAGAAACCGGCCACCCACTTCCGGGCTGGCGAGACCAGAGGGACCCTGATGACTGACCTGCCCATCGAAGTACCGACGCACGACCGTGAGGACACCGGGCCGCTGCCCGTGCTCGCGATCGTCGGCCGGCCGAACGTGGGCAAGTCCACGCTGGTCAACCGGATCATCGGCCGTCGCGAAGCGGTCGTCGAGGACACCCCGGGCGTGACCCGCGACCGCGTCTCGTACGACGCCAACTGGGCCGGCCGCGAGTTCACCGTCGTCGACACCGGCGGCTGGGACCCGGACGCGGTCGGGATGGCCGCCCTGGTCGCGGCGCAGGCCGAGGTCGCGATCAACGCCGCCGACGCGGTGCTGTTCGTGGTCGACGCGGTGGTCGGCATCACCGATGCCGACGAGGCCGTCGTCCGGGTGCTGCGCAAGTCCGGCAAGCCCGTCGTACTGGCCGCGAACAAGGTCGACGACCAGCGGATCGAGTCCGAGGCGATGAACCTGTGGAGCCTCGGCATCGGCGAGCCGTTCCCGGTGTCGGCGATGCACGGCCGCGGCACCGGCGACATGCTGGACGCCGTACTGGCCGCTCTCCCGGAGGCGCCCGCGGAGCGCGACGGCGAGCTGGGCGGGCCGCGCCGGATCGCGATCGTCGGCAAGCCGAACGTGGGCAAGTCGTCGCTGCTGAACAAGGTCGCCAAGGAGGACCGTGTCGTCGTCAGCGACGTCGCCGGTACGACGGTCGACCCGGTCGACGAGCTGATCACGCTGAGCGGCAAGGAGTACCGGTTCATCGACACCGCCGGGATCCGGCGCAAGGTCAAGAACGCCTCCGGGCACGAGTACTACGCGTCCCTGCGGACCAACGCCGCGATCGAGCGGGCCGAGGTCGTGGTGGTGGTGATCGACTCGTCGGAGTCGATCACCGAGCAGGACCTGCGGATCATGAACGCGGTCGAGGAAGCCGGCAAGGCGCTGGTGATCGCGTACAACAAGTGGGACCTGATGGACGACGAGCGTCGCTACTACCTGGAGCGCGAGATCGACCGCGACCTGGTCCAGTTCCGCTGGGCGCCGCGGGTGAACATCAGCGCGCTCACCGGCTGGCACATGGACAAGCTCGTACCGGCCATCGAAGCCGCGCTCGAGGGCTGGCAGACCCGCGTCCCGACCGGCCAGCTGAACGCCTTCCTCGGCCGCCTGGTCGCCGCCCACCCGCACCCGGTCCGCTCCGGCAAGCAACCGAAGATCCTGTTCGGCACCCAGGCCACCACGATGCCGCCCACCTTCGCGATCTTCACCTCCGGCCAGATCGAACCCTCCTACCAACGCTTCATCGAACGCCGCCTCCGCGAAGACTTCGGCTTCGTAGGCAGCCCCGTCCACGTCCAAATCCGAGCCCGCCAAAAGAACAAGAAACGCTGACCGAACCCTGGTCGGTCGGGCTCTCCGGATGAGGTAAGGTAGTCCCGGGTTCGCTTACAGAGCGAGCTGGCGGGCTGTGGCCTAGCTTGGTTAAGGCGCCGGTCTGGGGGACCGGAGAGCCCGAGTTCAAATCTCGGCAGCCCGACCGCAAAGAGGGGCACCGATTTCTGTCGGTGCCCCTCTTTAGGTTTGTCCTCATGAATGCAATCGGAGATCGACGAGGCTGGAACGACGACGACCTGCGGCAGGCGGTGCAGAGCAGCGCGTCCTGGCGTGCGGTTGCCCGCGCTCTGGGCTTGAAGGACACCTCTGCGGCGACGCCTCGCCGGCATGCAGCCCGGCTGGAGTTGGACACATCACACTTCACTGGGCAGCGTCGCTGGTCCGATCAACAGTTGAGTGAAGCCGTAGCGGCGTCGAGTTGCTGGGCGGACGTCATTGCCGTGCTCGGCATTGTCGACAACGGAGCCGAACGACTTCGGATCAAGGGTCACGCCGTCAGACTGGGCTTGGACTGCAGCCATCTGCGGTCGCCGCACGCCAAGTCGACCCCGGACGAGGTGTTCGACGAGCCCGTCCGGCCGGAGATGCTCCGCTACTCCGCCGCTGCGATGGCGATGGCATGGTTCACCTTGCGCGGATGTGCGGTCGCGTTGCCGATCGAGCCGCAGGAGTACGACCTGTTGGTGACAACGTCCCAGGGCATTCAGCGGGTGCAGGTGAAGTCCTGCGCAGCTCGTACCGCGAAGGGGTATTGGCACGTCGGCATCGGTCGGCGGCCGTACGTGCTCGACAAGTCCGCGAGCAAGATGCCGTACGACCCCGACTCGATCGACCTGTTCTTCATCGTGCTCGGCGACGGCAGCATCTATGTCATTCCCAGTTCGGTCCTGGCCGGCCGGGTCGGCATCTCCGCCGAGAACTACAACGAGTACCGCGTGGGGGACGCGTCGAGTCTGTTGGGTGGAGCGCCAGCTGGTGCTGACGCCCCGCGGCGGGTGTCAAAGTACGCCAGTGAGTTCGTCGGTTCGGGGTTTCTCGGGGACCCGAAGATTTTCGCCTTCGATGTCTACGCGGGGGGTCAGGCGGTCTAGCCACTTCGGGAACCACCAGGCTCGGTTGCCGAGGAGGCTCAGGATGGCGGGGACGAGGGTCATGCGGACGACGAAGGCGTCGATCAGGACGCCGATGGTGAGGCCGAAGCCGATGGCCTTGATGATCGGGTCGTGGACGAGGATGAAGCCGGCGAAGACCGAGGCCATGATCAGGGCGGCGGCGGTGACGACGCGGGCGCCGTGACCGAGGCCCTGGACGGTGGCGTCGTTCGCTTGCTTTCCGTGCACGAACTCCTCGCGGACCCGCGACACGATGAACACCTCGTAGTCCATCGCCAGCCCGAACAGGATGCCCATCATGATGATCGGCAGGAAGCTGACCAGCGGGCCGGGGGAGTCGACCCCGACGAGCTTCGCCAGGTGCCCCTGCTGGAACACCGCGACCGTGATCCCGAACGTCGCACCGATCGTCAGTACGAAGCCGAGCGTCGCCTTCAACGGTACGAGCACGGACCGGAACGCCAGCAGGAGCAGCAGGAACGACAACCCGATGACGACGAACAGGTACGTCGGCAACGCGTCGGACAGCTTGTTCGACACGTCGACGCCGACGGCGGTGTTCCCGGTCACGGAGATCTCGGTGCCGCCGGTGGCGAGCGGCTTGATCGCGGACCGGAGGTTCTTGACCAGCTCAGCGGTCTGCTCGCTCGCCGGCCCGCTGCGCGGGATGACCTGCACCAACCGGGTCGTACCGTCCTGACTGGCCGCGGCCGGCTGTGCCGCCACCACGTCGGTCAGCCCCTGCGTCTTGCCCAGTACCTGCTGCGCCACGCCGTTGGCCGTCGCCGCATCGTTGCTCTTCACAACGACCACGAGCGGCCCGTTCGCGCCCGGCCCGAACGCGGCGGCGGTCAGGTCGTACGCGACCCGCTGGTTCGTACCGGCGGCCGCCGAGGCGCCGTCCGGCAGCGCCAGCTGCATGTCCTTCGCCGGAATCGCCAGCAGTCCGAGCCCGATGATGCCGACAGCAACGATCGGTACGCGCAGCCGGGTCACCAACCGGCCCCACCGGAAACCGAACCCTTCGACCGGTACGACAGCGGTCGGTGCCTTGCGCAACTTCCGCGGCAGCACCCGGTTCCCGACGAACCCGAGCAGCGCCGGCAGCAACGTCAACGCGACCAGTACGGCCGTAAGTACCGTTGCCGCCGCGGCCAGCCCCATCGCGGTCAGGAACGGTACGCCGACCACCGACAGGCCGGCCAGTGCGATCACCACGGTCGCTCCGGCGAACAACACGGCCGACCCGGCCGTCGCCGTAGCTCGTGCGACCGACTCCTCGGGATCCATCCCTTCGCCCAGCTGCGTCCGGTGTCGTGAACTGATGAACAGCGAATAGTCGATCCCGACCGCGAGCCCCAGCATCAACGCGAGGATCGGCGCCGTCGACGACACATCGGTGAACGCGGTCACGATGAACAACCCGGCCATGCCCGCGAGTACGCCGAGCAGCGCCGTCACCAGCGTCATCCCGGCCGCGACCAGCGACCCGAACGTGACCACCAGCACGACGGCCGCGACGGCGACCCCGATCACCTCGGTCGGACCGATCTCCGGGACGCCGGCCTTGATCTGCCCGCCCGGGACCACTTCGAGGTCGCCGTTGCTCAGCGCGCTGAGTCCGTCGTACCCGTTGCTGCTCGCGTGCGACAGTTCGTCGGCGGGCTTGTCGAACTGGACGCTGATCAGCCCGGTCCGGCCGTCCGGGCTGATCGCCTTGCTCATGAACGGGTCGATCGCCGCGATCACCTCGGGTACCTTCGCGACCTTGGCGACAGTGACGCCGACGGCGGCCTTCACCGTCGGGTCGGCGAGCGTCTTGCCTTCCGGCGCCTGTACGACGACCGTCGCGGAGGCGCCGCTGGCGGCCGGAAGCTCCTGCTTGAGAGCGTCGAGCGCGCGCTGCGACTCGGTACCCGGGATCGAGAACGTGTTCGCGGTCTTGCCGCCCAGCGTCAGCGCGCCGACCCCCAGCACCACGAGGAACAGCGCCCACAGCGCGGCGACGAGACGCCTGCGCTGGTAGGAGAACCGGCCGAGCCGGTAGAGCAGATTGGTCATCGGGAAGTGCTTCCGTTTCGGGTCGGTACGGGGTACGGGCAGAAGTGATCGCCCCGCGGCCGCGGGGTGGTCCGTGGTGTTGGTCAGGTGGGGAGCAGGAGTCTGCGCAGAGCGGTGTCGCAGAGTCTTCGGAGTTCGTCGTCGGTGCGATCGCCGGGGTAGCGGCACTCGCCGAGCAGACCGTTCACGGCGAACTTGGCGAGATCCTTCTCGAAGGTGTCGTCGGAGCCGGCCAGATAGCCGGTGAGCTGGATGCCGTCGGCCACCAGCCCACCGATCTCCGGCATGCTGTCGATCACGGGGATGACGTCCTGGATCACGTCCATCACCCCGCGATGCAGGACAGCCAGATCGGTGAACCGCCGGATCGCGACCTCCTGCGCCTCATGGCGTGGCAGCGCCGCCAGTTGCGCGACGAGTTCGGCCACATCGGCAGCGGCGGGTTCGAGGACAGCAGCGAGTACGGCCGGCTTGCCGCTGAAGTGGTAGAGCACCGTCGCCTTCGAGCAACCGGCCGCGGTCGCGATGTCCTGCAGCGACGTCGCGTTGTAGCCGGCTGTCTGGAACAGGTCCATCGCCTGGCGGACGATCTCGCGCCTGGTCCGCTCCCGGGCGGGGGTGGTGACTGCCATGACAGCATCTTGACTGACCGATCGGCCAGTTTTCAACCGATCGGTCAGGTTTGTGGTCCGCTTCACGTTGAATTTGCAGGGTAATCTTGTAATTCAGGAGGCGAGGCCGATGCCCGACGACGATGTACTGGACGCTTACTCCCGGGTCGTGTCGGGGGTGGCCGAACACCTGATCCCGCGGGTCGCGAGCCTGCGGATCCACAGCCGGCGCGGCGACTCGTCCGGTTCTGCGGTCGTCCTGACCGGCGATGGCCACCTGCTGACCAACGCCCACGTGGTCGGCGACGGCACCGAGGCGTCGGCGGAGTTCGCGGACGGTACGACCGCGCAAGCGCGGGTCGTCGGCGTCGACCGGCTGTCCGATCTCGCGGTCCTGCGGGCCGACCGGGCGATCCCCGATCCGCCGGAGTACGGGGACGCCGACCACCTCAAGGTGGGGAACCTGGTCGTTGCGGTGGGCAACCCGCTCGGCCTGGCCGGGAGCGTGACCGCGGGCGTGGTGAGCGCGCTCGGGCGATCGCTGCCGGTACGCAGCGGCTCGGGCAACCGGATCATCGAGGACGTGATCCAGACCGACGCCGCGCTGAACCCGGGCAACTCCGGCGGTGCGCTTGCCGACGGCAACGGGCGGGTGATCGGCATCAACACCGCGGTCGCCGGGATCGGGCTCGGCCTGGCGGTTCCGGTGAACCCGACGACCCGCCGGATCATCTACTCGCTGCTGCACGACGGCCGGGTGCGCCGCGCGTACCTGGGTCTGGTCAGCACACCCGCACCACTGCATCCGGCGCTGGCGGAGCGCTTCGGCCAACGTACGGCGCTGCGGGTGGTGGAGGTGATCCCGGCGAGCCCGGCCGCCGCCGCAGGACTCCGGCACGGCGACCTGGTGCTCGCAGTCGACGGCGTACCGCTGCGCGACGCGCAGTCGCTGCAGCGGCAACTGTTCGAGGACGCAATCGCCCGCCGCACCGAGATCACCGCAATCCGAAACAACGCCCTAGTCGACGTCATCGCCTACCCGGCCGAACTCACCGACTGAGGGGAGCCCGGAGGAGTACGCAAGTGCCGGGCTTGAGGGGAGCGTTGGGGAAGGTGAAGTTGCGGGTGATCTCGGTGAAACCGAACCTCTGGTGGAGGTCGAGGGTTGCGCCGTTCTGGAGGTTGGCGAAGTAGTAGACCTCGTCCGCGCGCTCGGCGACCCAGCGCATCCGCTCGATCGTCAGCAGGTCCCCGATCCCGTGCCGCCGCCACGCCGGCGCGACGATCAGCCCGATCAGGTAGTACCCGTCCGGCGCGGTGCCGGGCGGGTCGGTGGGGGAGATCTGATGCCCGAGTACGAGCGCGTACCCGGCGATCTCCCCGCCGGCCTCCGCGACCACCGTGTACTTGTCCGGATCCCGCAGATCCGCCTCGAGCCGAGCCCGCCGCGCCTCCACCGCCCCACCCGTCCGCGTCACGATCAACTCCGCACAGGTGGTGAGGTCGGCCACCACAGCAGGCCGTACGAGTACGTCGGCCTGCTGCCGGGCAACCCCGGGCTCGTACTCGGCGAAGCCTGTCACCAGCCGCGCTCGCGCCACTCGGGGAGGTGGGGGCGTTCGGTGCCGAGGGTGGTGTCGGAGCCGTGGCCGGGGTAGACCCAGGTTTCGTCGGGGAGCTCGCCGAAGAGCTTGGTCTCGACGTCGTTGATGAGCGACGTGAAGCGTTCCTGGTCGCCCTGGGTGTTGCCGACGCCGCCGGGGAAGAGCGAGTCGCCGGTGAACAGGTGCGGCGGGCCGTCCGGGTCGTCGTACACCAGTGCGATCGAACCGGGCGTGTGGCCGACCAGGTGGACGACGCGCAGGCTGGACCGGCCGACCGCGATGTGGTCGCCGTCGTCGGCGAGCTGGTCGGTCGGGACCGGGATGCCCTCGGCGTCGTACCGCCCGGCGACCGTGGTGGCACCGGTCCGGGCGACCACCTCGGCCAGCGCCTCCCAGTGGTCCTGGTGGCGGTGCGTGGTGATGACCCGGGCGAGACCGGCGTCGCCGATCAGGCGGAGCAGCGTGTCCGCCTCGTTCGCGGCGTCGATCAGCACCTGCTCGTCGGTCTGCCGGCAGCGCAGCAGGTACGCGTTGTTGTCCATCGGCCCGACCGCGACCTTGGTGATCATCAGCTGGGCCAGCTCGTGGGTCTGCGCCGGTCCGCCGACCTTGACGTTCCCGTGGTACTCCGGCATGCGCCTTCTCCCTGGATCTCGGTGACACAGCGATCCTTGCACTGTTCGCGGCGGGGTGCGCGGGCCACCCTCGGCGATCGAATATACTTTCGAAATGCTCGCCGGTTCCGGCGGCGGAAGTTTTTGTCGGTGGGCCTCGTTAGCATGACGGGGCATGCCCCGGATACCCCTCGAGAACGGCTGAGAGTGAGCTTGTGTCTGACCGTCTGATCGTGCGCGGAGCGCGTGAACACAACCTGAAGGACGTCTCGGTCGACCTGCCACGGGACGCCATGATCGTCTTCACCGGCCTGAGCGGGTCCGGCAAGTCCAGCCTGGCCTTCGACACGATCTTCGCCGAGGGCCAGCGGCGCTACGTCGAGTCGCTGTCGGCGTACGCGCGGCAGTTCCTCGGCCAGATGGACAAACCCGACGTCGACTTCATCGAGGGCCTGTCACCGGCGGTCTCGATCGACCAGAAGTCCACCTCGCGGAACCCGCGCTCCACGGTCGGCACGATCACCGAGGTGTACGACTACCTCCGGCTGCTGTTCGCTCGGGCCGGTCGCCCGCACTGTCCCGAGTGTGGCGAGCCGATCGCGCGACAGACCCCGCAGCAGATCGTCGACCGGGTGCTGGAGCTCGAGGAGGGCACCCGGTTCCAGGTGCTCGCCCCGGTGGTCCGCGGCCGCAAGGGTGAGTACGTCGACCTCTTCCGGCAGCTGACCGGTCAGGGTTTCTCGCGGGCCCGGGTGGACGGCGAGACGATCCAGCTGACCGAGCCGCCGAAGCTGGACAAGCAGAAGAAGCACAGCATCGACGTGGTGGTCGACCGGCTCGCGGTCAAGGGTTCGGCGAAGCAGCGGCTGACCGACTCGGTCGAGACCGCGCTCGGCCTGGCCAGCGGCCTGGTCGTGCTCGACTTCGTCGACCTGCCGGAGAACGACCCGCACCGCGAGCGCCGGTTCTCCGAGAAGCTCGCCTGCCCGAACGACCACCCGCTCGCGATCGACGAGCTCGAACCGCGCTCGTTCTCGTTCAACTCGCCGTACGGCGCCTGCCCGGTCTGCACCGGCCTGGGCACCCGGATGGAGGTCGACCCCGAGCTGCTGGTCCCGGACCCGTCGAAGTCGCTCGACGAGGGCGCGATCCAGCCCTGGTCCGGACAGAACGTCACGCAGTACTTCGAGCGCCTGCTCGAGGCGCTGGCGAGGGACCTGAAGTTCAAGACCAGCACCCCGTTCGGGGAGCTGCCCGCGAAGGCGAAGAAGGCGCTGCTCACCGGCCACGACAAGCAGGTCCACGTCTCGTACCAGAACCGCTACGGCCGCGAGCGGTCGTACTACACCAGCTTCGAGGGCGTGATCCCGTACGTCGAGCGCCGGCACGCGGAGGCGTCCAGCGACACCGGACGGGAGCGCTTCGAGGAGTACATGCGCGAGGTCCCGTGCCTGGCCTGCAACGGCGCGCGGCTGAAGCCGATCTCGCTCGCGGTCACCCTCGGCGGGAAGAACATCGCCGAGATCAGCGCGATGTCGATCGACGAGGTGCACGACTTCCTCGTCCAGATGGAGCTCACCCCGCGCGAGAAGCAGATCGCCGAGCGGGTGGTGAAGGAGATCGGCGAGCGGCTGCGGTTCCTGCTCGACGTCGGTCTGGACTACCTCGCGCTCAGCCGGCCGGCGGGATCGCTGTCCGGGGGGGAGGCGCAGCGGATCCGGCTCGCGACCCAGATCGGTTCCGGCCTGGTCGGCGTGCTGTACGTGCTGGACGAGCCGTCGATCGGCCTGCACCAGCGGGACAACCGGCGGCTCATCGACACCCTGGTCCGGCTCAAGGAGCTGGGCAACACGCTGATCGTCGTCGAGCACGACGAGGACACCATCGACCACGCGGACTGGGTCGTCGACATCGGCCCGGGCGCGGGCGAGCACGGTGGCCAGGTGGTCGTGTCGGGCACGGTCGAGGACCTGCGCAACCACCCGGACTCGATCACCGGTGCGTACGTGTCGGGCCGCAAGGAGATCCCGATCCCGGCGGTGCGCCGGCCGCTGACCGAGGGCCGCGAGCTGACCGTGTACGGAGCGCGTCAGAACAACCTCAAGGACCTCGACGTGACCATCCCGCTCGGGGTGTTCGTCGCGGTCACCGGAGTGTCCGGGTCGGGCAAGTCGACGCTGGTCAACGACATCCTTTACACCTCGCTGGCGCGGCAGATCTACGGCGCCCGCGCGGTGCCGGGGCGGCACACGAAGATCTCCGGCATGGAGCTGGTCGACAAGGTCATCCACGTCGACCAGTCGCCGATCGGCCGCACCCCGCGGTCCAACCCGGCGACGTACACCGGGGTCTGGGACCACGTCCGCAAGCTGTTCGCGGAGACCCCGGAGGCGAAGGTCCGTGGGTACCAGCAGGGTCGCTTCTCGTTCAACGTGAAGGGTGGGCGCTGCGAGGCCTGCTCGGGTGACGGCACGCTGAAGATCGAGATGAACTTCCTGCCGGACGTGTACGTCCCGTGCGAGGTGTGCCACGGAGCGCGGTACAACCGCGAGACGCTCGAGGTGCACTACAAGGGCAAGACCGTCGCGGACGTACTGGACATGCCGATCGAGGAGGCGGCGGAGTTCTTCCAGGCGATTCCGGCGATCTCGCGGCACCTGACGACGCTGGTCGAGGTCGGCCTCGGGTACGTACGGCTCGGTCAGCCGGCGCCGACGTTGTCGGGTGGTGAGGCGCAGCGGGTGAAGCTGGCGTCCGAGCTGCAGCGGCGTTCGACCGGCCGGACGGTGTACGTGCTGGACGAGCCGACGACGGGGCTGCACTTCGAGGACATCAGCAAGCTGCTCGGGGTGCTCAGTGGGTTGGTGGACAAGGGCAACTCGGTGCTGGTGATCGAGCACAACCTCGACGTGATCAAGACCGCCGACTGGCTGATCGACCTCGGTCCGGACGGTGGTCGCCGCGGCGGCACCCTCGTCGCCGAGGGCACCCCGGAGGAGGTCGCCGCCAACCCGGCCTCCTACACCGGCCAGTTCCTCGCCGAGATCCTCAAAGGCCGAGCCGCCAAGCCAAGCGCGAGAAAGTCAGCCACCAAGGCACTACCTCCGGCAAAGAAGGCCGCCGCGAAGACAACGGCCGCCAAGAAGACGGTGGCTAAGAAGGCAGTCGCGAAGAAGGCAGCCCCCGCAAAGAAGACGACAACCCGCAAACGGGTCGCCGGCTGACGGAGCGGGCGGGCGACGGCTCCTGCTGGGCGGGAAACGCTGCTGGGTGGGAGTCGGCTGCCGGGGTGCCGAACTGGTGGGATCGGGTTAGCGGCGGAAGAGTTGTTGCCAGAGGTGGCGGAGCCAGGTGCGGCGGGGGGTTGGTAGGAGGGCTGCTGGGAGGACTACGGCTGGGGGAGTGGCCAGGGTGATGGGGACCTGGACCATGCGGTCGCCCTGCAGCCAGTAGAGGTCGGGACTGCACTGGTCGGACGCATCCTTGTACTCGGCAGCCACGTACGCGGCCAGCCGATCCGCGACCTCCTGGCCGGCGTCGGCGGCGCTGAAGGCGACGGTGCTCAGCCGCGGTACGCCGACCAGTACGCCCATCCCGACGGACGCCTGCGGCAGGAGCTTCTCCCGGTCGACGATCGCCATCGACACCAGCGGATCGTCCGCGCGCGAAAGCACCGAGAACCCGTCGTGCTCGACCGGCCGCAGATCGGCGATCTGGTCGAGCGTCAACTGCACCGGCGACGGTACGTCGGGATCACCGAGCCCGAGCATCGACCGCCGTACCACGGTCAGCCGGCGGCAGTCGTTCCCCGTACCGATGAACACGACCACCTCGAAGTGGTCACCGAACGGGATCAGCGCGTCCGCGACCGGACCGGCCGTCCGCGCGGACCAACCACGCTGCAACAACATCGCCCGCTGCCGATCCGCGACGTCCCCGAAGCGGTGTTCCTCGGTGGCGAGCTCGCCCTCCGCGACGACCGCCCGCAGCCAGGCCTCGATCTGGTCGGCCCACAACTGCTGCGGCAACTGCAGGCAGCGGTCGATGATCTCGCCGAGCCCGACGACCGCGGACATCTGCAGCGCGCCACGTCCCCAGCCGACCTCGACGGTCCGCTCGGCGGTGTCGACGACACAGCCCGGCATCCACAGCGGCGCGAGGTCCGCGATCGCCTTCAGGACGGTCGAGTCGTTCGTCGTACCAGTCATCTCATGCCTCTCCCACCACCACAGTGTGCCGGGCCGGGTTCGCGGCGGGCCGGTCAGCGGGAGCAACCTTAGTTGCCGGCCGGTCGATCCGGGGCGGCGGCTCCCAGCCGATTCACAGCAAACCTTCAAACTGCGGTTCAAGGAGATTGTGGTGAACCGATCCGGTGACCGCGCCGTTTGAGTAGGTGGATAGCGTTCAACCACTTCGATCAGCAGGCTCTTGGAGGTCCAGTTTCATGAGCGATGACACGACGGCATCGGCCACCACTTCGGCTGCAGTCAGCAAGGCGGCAGCGGACGGCGGTCTGCGCGACCGCAGGACGGTGCTGCGTTGCGCCGCGATGGTCGCCCTGGCGGGTGCCGGCGCGCCGCTCCTCGCGGCCTGTGGCGGCAGCGACAACGCCAGCGGTGGTAGCACCGGGAGCACCGGCAGCGGTACGTCGCCTTCCGCGACCGCTTCGAGTTCCGCGCCGGCTTCCTCGGGCACACCGTCGGCCGGCGGTGGCGGCGGTGGCGGCGGTACCGTCATCGGCCCGGTGTCGGACGTACCGGTCGGTGGCGGGAAGGTGTTCGCCGACGCGAAGGTGGTCGTGACCCAGCCGACCGCTGGTACGTACAAGGGGTTCTCCGCGGTCTGCACGCACCAGGGGAACCCGATCGGCTCGGTAGAGGGCGGCCAGATCGTCTGCCCGTTCCACAACAGCCACTTCAGCATCAAGGACGGCAGCGTCGTCAGCGGACCGGCCCCGACCGCGCTCCCCGCGGTGAACGTGAAGGTCGTGGGCGGCAACATCGTCGAGTCCGCCTGACGCCTGGACCGGAGCGACCAGAGCGACCGGAGCGACCGGAGCAAGGAGAAGGCCCGGCCACGGGGTGGTGGCCGGGTCTTCGATCAGGATTTCAGGACTGGTCGGGAGCTCCGACGTACAGCAACTTGTTCGGCGAGCCGGTGCCCGGGTCGCCGACCTTGTCCGCGGTCGAGTTGCCGACCAGCGCCTTCGCGACGTCGGCCGGGGTGGCGTCCGGGTGGTCGGCGAGGTAGAGCGCGATCCCGCCCGCGACATGCGGTGTCGCCATCGACGTACCGCTCATCTTGGCGGTCGCGTCCGGGCCGGTGATGCCGACCGAGGTGATGTCGACGCCCGGCGCGAACAGGTCGACGCACTTGCCGTAGTTGGAGAACTCGGCGCGCTGGTCCTGGTCGTCGGTCGCGCCGACCGTGATCGCCGACGGCTCCTTGGCCGGCGAGCTCTGGCAGGCGTCCGCATTGTCGTTGCCGGCAGCAACGGCGTACGTGACGCCGGAGTCCACCGATGCCTTCACCGCGGCGTCGAGGGCGTCGTCGGCCCCGCCGCCGAGGCTCATGTTCGCGACCGCCGGCTTCTTCGCGTTCTTGGTCACCCATTCGATACCGGCCACCACGGACTCGGTCGACCCGGAGCCCTTGCAGTCCAGCACCCGGACCGCGATCAGCTTCGCCGCCTTGGCCAGGCCGTACGTCGTACCGCCGATGGTGCCGGCCACGTGGCTGCCGTGGCCCATGCAGTCGACGCCGTTCTGGCCGTCGCCGACGGTGTCGGTACCGACCGAGGCGCGGTCACCGAAGTCCTGGTGTTTGGCGTAGATGCCGGTGTCGATGATGTAGACGTTGACGTTCTTCGCGTCCGTCGACGGCTCGTACTTCTTGTCCAGCGGCAGGGCGCGCTGGTCGGCACGGTCCAGGCCCCAAGGCGGGTTGTCCTGGGTCGCGGTGATCTTCTGGTTCTGCTGGACGTACGCGACCCGCGAGTCGGTGGCGAGCTTCTTCGCCTGGTCCTCGGACATGTTCGCCGAGAAGCCCTTGATCGACGCGTCGTACTGGTCCTTGACCTTCACGTCGTAGCTCGCGGCGAGGCTCTGGGTGGCGACCCGGGTCTGGGCCTGCGAGCGCTGGCCGGCCAGGACGACGATGTAGCTGCCGGGGATCGCGTTCGGGTTGCCGGCGCCGCGGATCGTCACCGCCGCGGGTTCTCCGGAGGCGGCGTTGCTGCCGGCCGCGGTGGCGACGATTCCCGTCGCGGCCAGCGCGGCCGCGGCGACCGCACCGAACACGGCGCGTGGTCTGCTGAAGGAAGGGGACATGGGCGGAACTCCCTCGAGTAAGCGCAAGGCCTTGTTGCCTCACGCAAAGGACCTGCGCATCTACCCTTGTCCACAAGTAAGACAGCTCGCCCATCCCAGCCGGGGATAAATCTCGACTTATGAGCGAACCCGCAACAGGAACGCAATCTTCACCGTGTTTGCCTGGCTTCGTGGTTGGCGTACTTGCGGGCCGCGAACCGGTACGCCTCGTCGATCAACGGGAGCAGCTGGTCCAGGCCGGTCGGCTCGACGATCGCGACCCAGTACTGCGAGGCGTAGAACGGATGCGGCATCAGTACGTCGCGGGCGGCGTAGTCGTGGCCAGAGTCGAGCACCCAGTCGGCGTCGCGTCCGGTCGGCACCGGGCCGAGAAGTTCGCCGTACGTCGCCTTGGTCAGGCCGAGGTTCAGCCGCCAGGCGCCGGGCCGGTCGAGGTTCGACACGTTCTCGTAGTGGTCGCCGGTGACAATGGTGGCGAACGGCTGCTGCCGTTCCGGTGGCAGGTCGCCGGCGGGGTCGTACAGGTAGAAGAGATCGTCCTGGGCCTCGAGCACCCGGACGCCGTCGTAGGTACGGATCGTTCGATCGACTTCTTCGAATCTCATGCCTTCAAGTCTGTCATTGAAGTAGCAGTAGAGACTTTGTGCCGATTCCGGGTTTGTCGGTGGACCG
Organism: Kribbella sp. NPDC004536; assembly: GCF_042873835.1. Classification (NCBI taxonomy): domain Bacteria; kingdom Bacillati; phylum Actinomycetota; class Actinomycetes; order Propionibacteriales; family Kribbellaceae; genus Kribbella; species Kribbella sp. NPDC004536. The sequence continues at coordinate 1,024,993 of NZ_JBIALY010000002.1, forward strand.
AACTAGGGTGGTTGGGTGGCTGATCCGTCCTCCTACCGTCCCGCTCCGGGATCGATCCCCGACTCACCCGGCGTCTACCGCTTCAGCGACTCCGCCGGACGGGTGATCTATGTCGGCAAGGCGAAGAACCTCCGGGCCCGGTTGTCGTCGTACTTCCAGGACCTGGTGAACCTGCATCCGCGGACGCAGGCGATGGTGACGACGGCCTCGAAGGTCGAGTGGACCGTGGTCGCCACCGAGGTCGAGTCGCTGCAGCTGGAGTACTCCTGGATCAAGGAGTACGACCCGCGTTTCAACGTGAAGTACCGCGACGACAAGTCGTATCCGTGGCTCGCCATCACCCTCAACGAGGACTACCCGCGGGTGATGGTCGGCCGGGGGCAGAAGAAGAAGGGCGTGAAGTACTTCGGTCCGTACAGTCACGCCTGGGCGATCCGTGAGACCGTCGACCTGCTGCTCCGGGTGTTCCCGATGCGCTCGTGCAGCAAGGGCGTCTTCAACCGGCACCGCCAGATCGGCCGGCCCTGCCTGCTCGGCTACATCGGCAAGTGCGCCGCGCCCTGCACCGGCCAGGTGTCGCAGGACGAGCACCGCAAGATCGTCGAGGACTTCGCCGCGTTCCTGTCCGGCCAGACCGCGACGTACGTCCGCCGTCTGCAGAAGGAGATGCAGGCCGCGGCCGCCGAGCTGGAGTACGAGCGGGCCGCCAAGATCCGCGACGACCTGGCCGCACTGGAGAAGGCGCTGGCCAAGAATGCGGTGGTCCTCGGTGACGGCACCGACACTGACGTGATCGCGCTCAGCGAGGACCCGCTCGAGGTCGCGGTGCAGATCTTCTATGTCCGCGGCGGCCGGATCCGCGGTGAACGCGGCTGGATCGCCGACAAGGCGGACGGGACGGCAACGACCGCCGACCTGGTCTCGCAGTTCATCCAGCAGACGTACGCCGGCGACTCGGGCGACTCGATCCCGCGGGAGATCCTGGTCCCGACGATGCCCGAGGACGCGGACGCGCTGACCCAGTGGCTCGAGGAGTTGCGCGGTGCGCGGGTGTCGATCCGGGTGCCGCAGCGCGGCGACAAGAAGGCGCTGATGGAGACCGTCGAGCGGAACGCGCTGCAGACGCTGACCATGCACAAGACCAAGCGGGCCAGCGACCTGACCACGCGCAACCAGGCGCTGGAGGAGATCCAGGCCGCGCTCGACCTGCCCGAGGCGCCGCTGCGGCTGGAGTGCTACGACATCTCGAACCTGCAGGGCACCGAGGTGGTCGCGTCGATGGTCGTCTTCGAGGACGGCCTGCCGCGCAAGAGCGAGTACCGGCGGTTCGTGATCAGGGGCGTCGAGGGGCAGAACGACGTCGCCTCGATCGCCGAGGTCCTCACCCGCCGCTTCAAACGCCTCCTCGACGAACGCGCCGGCCAGACAGAAGAGGAAGACCCAACGGCCGCTCTCATCGATCCCGAGACTGGGAGAGCGAAGAAGTTCGCCTATGCGCCAGGACTCGTGGTCGTCGATGGTGGACCGCCTCAAGTAGCGGCAGCCCGCCAGGCGATGGATGAACTCGGCGTCGGCGACATCCCGGTGGTCGGCCTGGCCAAGCGGCTCGAAGAGGTGTGGGTGCCCGACGAGGAAGACCCGGTGATCTTCTCGCGGACCTCCGAAGGGCTCTACCTGCTCCAGCGTCTCCGCGACGAGGCGCACCGGTTCGCGATCACGCACCACCGGAACAGGCGGTCGAAGTCGATGGTCGAGAGCACCCTTGACGAGGTCCCAGGACTGGGTGAGGTGCGGCGTAAGACGTTGCTGCGGCACTTCGGCTCGCTCAAGAAGCTGCGCGGCGCCACGATCGACGAGGTGGCCGAGTTGCCAGGTTTCGGGCCGCGGCTGGCGGAGTCCGTCGTACTGGCGGTTAACGCTGCGGCAACGAAGGCGGAAACCGGCCGGGCTCCGTCGGTCAACACCGCGACAGGCGAGATACTGGGCGACGACGTCCCCGCGACTGCTGGGGCGCCCGACGGGGACCCAGGGAGAACAGAGAACTGATGGACGACACGGGCGGCAACCTGATCATCGTGTCCGGGATGTCCGGCGCGGGCCGCAGCTCGGTCGCGGACGTGCTGGAGGACCTCGGCTGGTTCGTGGTGGACAACCTGCCGCCGATGTTCCTGACCACGATCGTCGAGCAGGTGGTCGGTACGGGTGCGGCGCCGCGGCTCGCGGTCGTCGTCGACGTCCGGACCGGCCTGTTCTTCAGTGAGCTGAGCTCGGCGATCCACGACCTGCGGCTGAAGGGATACCGGCCGCTGACGCTGTTCCTGGAGGCGTCCGACGACGTGATCGTGCGCCGGCAGGAGGGCGTCCGCCGGCCGCATCCGCTGCAGGGCGAGGGCCGGCTGCTGGACGGCATCCAGCGCGAACGCGAACTGCTCGGCGACATCCGGGCCGGCGCCGACCTCGTGATCGACACCTCCAGCCTGAACATCCACCAGCTCGCCGCGAAGATCGTGAACGCGTTCGGCGACGAGGAGAACGCCGAGCTGCGCGCGACCGTGGTGTCGTTCGGGTTCAAGTACGGCATCCCGGTGGACGCCGACGTGGTCGCCGACATGCGCTTCATCCCGAACCCGTACTGGCAGCCGGACCTGCGCCCGATGACCGGGCAGGACAAGCCTGTGTCAGACTTCGTGCTCGGCCATCCGCTGGCCCAGCAGTTCCTCGAGAACTACGTGGACGTACTGGACACCCTGCGGACCGGCTACCTGAACGAGGGCAAGCGCTTCGTCACTGTCGCGATCGGCTGCACCGGGGGCAAGCACCGCAGCGTCGCGATGGCCGAGGAGATCGCCCGGAGGCTGCGCGAGAAGGGCTCACCGACGTTGGTAGTGCACCGGGATCTGGGGCGTGAGTGACGAGGGCTCCACGGGTCGTTGCGTTAGGTGGGGGACACGGTCTGGCCGCGTCCCTGTCCGCGTTGCGTCATGTCACCGATCAGCTGACGGCGGTCGTCACGGTCGCCGACAACGGCGGCTCGTCCGGCCGGCTGCGGCAGGAGCTCGGCGTACTGCCACCGGGCGATCTCCGGATGGCGCTGGCGGCGTTGTGCCGCGACGACGAGTGGGGCCGGACGTGGGCCGACGTACTGCAGCATCGCTTCCGCAGCAACGGTGAGCTGCACGACCACGCGGTCGGCAACCTGCTGATCGTGGCGTTGTGGGAGCTGCTCGGTGAGGCCGTCGACGGGCTCGACTGGGTCGCCCGGCTGCTCGGCGCGCAGGGCCGGGTGCTGCCGATGTCGGCCGTACCGCTGGACATCACCGCTCGGGTGCTCGGGCTCGATCCGGCTCGGCCGGAGGCGATCACCGAGATCCGCGGCCAGGCCGAGGTGGCGTCGACCGAAGGACATGTGGTCGACGTGGCGCTCGATCCGGCCGATCCGCCGGCGTGCCCGGAGGCGCTGGTGGCGGTCGCGGAAGCGGACTGGGTCGTCGTCGGTCCGGGTTCCTGGTTCACGTCGGTGATCCCCAACCTGCTCGTGCCGGAGCTGTGTCGCGGCCTCGAGCAGACCAGCGCCCGCCGGCTCCTGACGCTGAACCTGGGTGAGCAGAAGGGGGAGACCGACGGGTTCTCGCCCGAGACCCACCTGGAGGTGCTGGCCGGCCACGCCCCGGACCTGCGCATCGACGTCGTGCTCGCCGACGTAGGTCACGTGCCCGACCCCGAGTCACTCCGCCGGACCGCGGAGTCCCTCGGAGCCGAGCTCGTGATCGCCGACGTCGCCGACGACGATCGCGACCTGCACCACGCTCCGGACAAACTCGCCAAGGTCTACCGGGAGATCTTCAGCCGGCCGGCAGTCTGAGCTGCCGCTGCAGCACAAGCCGGCCTGCGTCGTCGTACCCGCGTACCGACGCGGCCGGTGCGGTCGTGTCGAAGCCTCCCCGGCCGAAGGCGAAGAATCCGTCTCGCCCGACCAGGCCGAGGCGCAGGTACTTGCCGTCAGGCGTGTCCGCGACTACCCGGGCGAGGTCCGCCGGGCCGCGGCCCTGGTTCGTCCAGAGCGGCAGTGGTTCCGTGCCGTTGCGGTTGTCGAGGTCGTGGCGCATCAGGGAGACGTGGCCGCCGCCTTCCTGCTCACAGCCGATGCCGACAGTACGGTCCGGTGACAGGAGAACGGCGTAGAAGCGCTCGCCCTGACCTGTCTTGAGCGGGACGCTCCAGGTGATGTCGATCGGTCCGGCCTTGTCCCATGACGCCGGCGGCTGGTCGACGCGTGCGCAGCGCTGGAGGATGTCGTCGTCCGTGAGCGGGCTGACCGGCGGCGCGGGCTGAATGATCCTGCCGGTCGTCGCGTCGATGGTCTGTACGGAGCCGGGAGTGCGCGCGGCTGGGGCCGGGTCGGCCCGGTGGACGGGCCATGCGGTCACGGCGCCGGCAGCTGCGGCGACCGCCACGGCGGTTGTGGCGAGGGTGGCGACGCGGCGCCGTCGTACCGACCTCCGGCCGCGTTGGACCAGGTCGCCGACGTGTGTCGTGAGCGGCTGGTCGGAGTCGTCCGCGGCGGTGGCCAGAAGGCGTTCGATGTCGATGGTCACGTGGCGCTCCTTTCGGTCTGGTCGAGGAGTTCGCGGAGGCGGGTGAGGCCGCGCGAGGTCTGGCTCTTCACGCCACCGGTGCCGATGCCGAGTACGTCGGCGGTCTGTTCGAGGCTGAGGTCGGCGTAGTGCCGCAGTACGACGCAGGCGCGCTGGCCCGGTGTGAGAGCGGCGAGCGCCTGAACGACGAGAAGCTTGTCGTCGACGGTGCCGCCGGGATCGGGGAGTGCCGCGACCTGGTCCTCGGCGTCGACGAGGCGTTCGCGGCGCCACGACCGGCGCGACTGGTCGAGTACGGCGGTGACCAGGCACTTGTGGGCATACCCGTTCAGGCCTTGCGTACGGTCGATCCGGTGCCAGCGCCGGTACACCTTCACCAATGCGTCCTGGGCAGCGTCCTCGGCCCGATGCCAGTCGCCGCACATCAGGTACGCCGTACTGCGCAGCCGCCGTATCGACGACGCTGCAAACTCGGTGAACTCGGCTTCGTCGGGTGCCTTCATACCCCTCCTGTCAGCTTGTCCCCGAAGTAACGCCCCCACCCACGAAGAAGGTTGCAACGTAACCACGGGACTCACAGGGCGTTCTCTCCTCCGAGGGTCTTTGACATGGGTGGGAGGATGCTTTCTATGGCGATGACAGCACAGGTGAAGTCCGAGCTGACCAGTATTCAGGTGACGAAACCGTGTTGCCGCAAGGCTGAGGTTTCGTCGATCCTGCGGTTTGCGGGCGGGCTGCATCTGGTGTCGGGGCGGATCGTCGTGGAGGCGGAGCTGGACAGTGGCGCCGCGGCCCGGCGGTTGCGCAAGGACATCGCCGAGATCTTCGGGCACCCGTCGGACGTGGTGGTGATCTCGCCGTCGGGCATTCGCAAGCAGACGAAGTACGTCGTCCGCGTGGTTCGCGACGGTGACGCGCTGGCTCGGCAGACCGGTCTCGTGGACAACCGTGGTCGTCCGGTACGTGGGCTGCCGCCGGCGGTCGTTTCGGGGGCGTCGTGTGATGCGGTGGCGGCCTGGCGTGGTGCGTTCCTGGCGCACGGTTCGCTGACCGAGCCCGGGCGGTCGTCCTCGCTCGAGGTGACGTGCCCCGGTCCGGAGGCGGCGCTGGCGCTGGTCGGTGCGGCGCGGCGGCTCGGAATCGGTTCGAAGGCGCGCGAGGTACGCAACGTGGACCGCGTGGTGATCCGCGACGGTGACGCGATCGGCGCGCTGCTGACCCGGCTCGGTGCGCACGAGTCGGTGCTCGCGTGGGAGGAACGCCGGATGCGCCGCGAGGTACGCGCCACCGCGAACCGGCTCGCGAACTTCGACGACGCCAACCTCCGCCGCTCGGCCCGCGCCGCGGTCGCCGCCGGCGCCCGGGTCGAACGCGCCCTGGAGATCCTCGGCGACGACGTACCGGACCACCTCCAGGTGGCGGGCAAACTGCGCCTCGAACACAAGCAGGCCAGCCTCGAGGAACTCGGCCAGCTGCACGAACCGGCCCTCACCAAGGACGCGGTCGCCGGCCGCATCCGCCGCCTCCTCGCGATGGCCGACAAACGAGCCTCCGACCTCGGCATCCCCAACACCGAAGCCAACCTCACCCCAGAAATGCTCGACCCAGCCTGACCGAATCGTTATCCAACGCCGGATGCACGGGACTTGCGCGCTCGGTTGGATTACCGCATGGGTGATGCAAACGAGGAAGAGCTGGAGCAGCGTCGGCAGGCGCTCATCGGCGAGCAGAACCGCCAACAGGCGGCTCAGCGGGCGAAGGAGCTGGAGGACTTCAGGAAGGCGGAGGAAGCCCGCAAAGCGGCCGAGGCCGCCAAGCAGGGAAAGATGGTCGCCGATCCCGAGGAGGCGGCGCCCAACTGGCCGGACGACGGCTTCCAGGCAGCGCAGCCGAGCCGCATGGACAAGGTCGCGGGGGCGCTCGGTGTCGGGCCCGCGGGTGATGTGGCGCTTGCACAGCGGCTGCTGAACGGCGGCCAGACACCACTCGGCAGCGTGAGTCCGTCGGCACAGCAGGCACAGTCGGCCGACGGCGCGAAGGAAAGCACCGCCGGCACCCACGCGGCGAAACCGGCCCTCGGCCTGGGCTGAACATCCGCCCAGGGCGCCACGGTGACCGGCATCGGGATGTCCAAGGCCGAGAAGATCTGGTACCGCGCGCTGACGACGTACATGACGTCGCGGACCGACTACCACGGCGCCCGGACCGCGGCGGTGAACGGTCTTCCCTGATCGGATGAACAGCAGTGCGAGCGGCGGTTTCCGGAGAGACTTTCCGGAAATCGCCGCTCGTCGTACCAGTCAGTGGTCTGGTCTGAAACGGTGAAAAACTACCGGTGGTCTTATCTGGACGCTACCAGTTGACCGAGTGGGCTGTTGGGCTAGTGTTCGGGCTGTAGCGGCAGTGTCAAAGCTAGATTCGAGGAGACGTAGTCCCGTGACCGTACGCGTAGGTATCAACGGCTTCGGCCGCATCGGCCGTAACTTCTTCCGCGCCGTGCAGGCGTCCGGTGCCGACATCGAGGTCGTCGCCGTCAACGACCTGACCGACAACCAGACTCTCGCTCACCTGCTGAAGTACGACTCGATCCTGGGCCGCTTCCCCGGCGAGGTCTCCGCCACCGACGACGACATCACCGTTGCCGGCAAGAGCATCAAGGCGTTCGCCGAGCGCGACCCCGCGAACCTCAAGTGGTCCGACGTCGGTGCCGACGTCGTGATCGAGTCCACCGGCTTCTTCACCGACGCCACCAAGGCGAAGACGCACGCCGACAACGGCGCCAAGAAGGTCATCATCTCCGCCCCGGCGAAGAACGAGGACCTGACCGTGGTGATGGGCGTGAACCACCAGTTGTACGACGCCGAGAAGCACACGATCATCTCGAACGCGTCCTGCACCACGAACTGCCTCGCCCCGCTGGCCAAGGTCCTGCACGACGCGTTCACGATCGAGAAGGGTCTGATGACCACGATCCACGCGTACACCCAGGACCAGAACCTGCAGGACGGCCCGCACAAGGACCTGCGTCGCGCCCGCGCCGCCGCGCTGAACGTGGTGCCGACATCCACCGGTGCCGCGAAGGCGATCGGCCTGGTGCTGCCGGAGCTGCAGGGCAAGCTGGACGGGTACTCGCTGCGCGTCCCGGTGCCGACGGGCTCGATCACCGACCTGACCGTGGACCTGTCCCGCGAGGTCAGCGTGGACGAGATCAACGCCGCCTACCGCGCCGCGGCCGACGGTCCGTTCAAGGGGATCCTGCGGTACAGCGAGGACCCGATCGTTTCCTCCGACATCGTCACCGACCCGGCGTCGTGCATCTACGACGCGCCGATCACCAAGGTCATCGGCAACCAGGTGAAGGTGTACGGCTGGTACGACAACGAGTGGGGCTACTCGAACCGCCTCGTCGACCTGGTCAACCACGTCGGCGCCTCGCTCTGACGCATTCCCTGCTCGCGTCCGGAGAGCTGGTGTCGTCTCCGGGCGCGAGCTCGTTCACCTGAGGAAGCCGATCGAGGAAGCTGAACTGTGAAGACCATCGAAGATCTCGGTGACCTGGCGGGCCGGCGGGTGCTGGTCCGGTCCGACCTGAACGTGCCGATCAAGAACGAGGTGATCGGCGACGACGGCCGGATCCGTGCCTCGCTGCCGACCCTGGTGAAGCTGGCCAAGGCCGGCGCGAAGGTGATCGTCACCGCGCACCTCGGCCGCCCGAAGGGCAAGCCGAACCCGGAGTTCACGCTGGCCCCGGTGGCCAAGCGGCTCGGCGAGCTGCTGCAGCCGGAGGGCATCACGGTGCGGTTCGCCACCGATGTCACCGGTGACGCGGCGCAGTCCGCCGTCCAGGACCTGGACGAGGGCGAGGTCCTGCTGCTGGAGAACGTCCGGTACGACCCGCGCGAGGAGAGCAAGGACGAGACCGAGCGCGACGCATTGGCCGACGAGCTGGCCGCACTCGCGGACGTGTTCGTCAGCGACGGCTTCGGTGTCGTGCACCGCAAGCAGGCCAGCGTGTACGACGTGGCCCGCAAGCTCCCGCATGCCGCCGGCGGCCTGGTGCTCGCCGAGGTCGACGTACTGAAGAAGCTCACCGAGGAGCCGGCCCGGCCGTACGTCGTCGTACTCGGCGGCGCGAAGGTGTCGGACAAGCTCGCGGTGATCGACAACCTGCTCGCGAAGGCGGACAAGCTGCTGATCGGTGGCGGCATGGTCTTCACGTTCCTGAAGGCGCAGGGCCACGAGGTCGGCAAGAGCCTGCTCGAGGAGGACCAGCTCGACGTGGTCCGCGGCTACCTGAAGGAGGCCGGCGACAAGATCGTGCTGCCGACCGACATCGTGGTCGCGCCCGAGTTCAAGGCCGAGTCCCCGACCACCGTGGTCGCGGCCGACGCGATCCCGGCCGACCAGCTCGGCCTGGACATCGGCCCGGACTCCGGCAAGGCCTTCGCGGCCGAGGTCGCGGACGCGAAGACCGTGTTCTGGAACGGCCCGATGGGCGTTTTCGAGATGGCGGCGTTCGCCGGCGGAACCAAGGCCGTCGCGCAGGCGTTGACCGAGGTGGACGGCCTGAGTGTCGTCGGCGGCGGTGACTCCGCGGCCGCCGTCCGGCAGCTAGGCTTCGCCGACGACGCGTTCGGCCACATCTCCACCGGTGGTGGCGCGTCGCTGGAATACCTGGAGGGCAAGGAGCTCCCGGGTCTCGCCGTACTCGAAGAGGACTGACGCAGATGGCAGACGCTGCCCGTACGCCGTTGATGGCGGGCAACTGGAAGATGAACCTCAACCATGTCGAGGCCGTGCACCTGCTGCAGAAGCTGAGCTGGACGCTGCAGGACAAGAAGCACGACTTCGACCGGGTCGAGGTGGCGGTGCTGCCGCCGTTCACCGACATCCGCAGCGTGCAGACGCTGGTCGACGGTGACCGGATGAAGATCAAGTACGGCGCCCAGGACGTGTCCACGCACGACTCCGGGGCGTACACCGGCGAGATCTCGGCGAGCATGCTCACCAAGCTCGGCTGCACGTACGTGCTGACCGGCCATTCCGAGCGCAGGCAGTACCACAACGAGACCGACGAGGTCGTCAACGCGAAGACCGCGAAGGCGATCGAGGCCGGCCTGACCCCGATCATGTGTGTCGGCGAGGGTCTGGAGATCCGCAAGGCCAACGGTCACGTCGAGCACTGCCTCGGGCAGGTCGACGCGGGCCTGGCCGGTCTGAAGCAGGACGACGTCCGCAAGGTCGTGATCGCGTACGAGCCGGTCTGGGCGATCGGTACCGGCGAGGTGGCCACGCCGGAGGACGCGCAGGAGGTGATCGCCGCGATCCGTGGCCGGCTCGAGGAGTCGATTTCACCCTCGGTGGCCGACTCGGTACGGATTCTTTACGGCGGATCGGTGAAGATGGCCAGTGCAGGTGGCATCATGGCCCAACCGGATGTCGACGGCTGCCTGGTCGGAGGTGCGAGCCTTCAGGTGGACGAGTTCGCCGGCATCTGCCGTTACCTGGACCTTCAGTTAGGCTACTCCTCGTGAAACTCGCTTTCTCGATCGTCGTGATCGTCTGCAGCCTCTTCCTGACGCTGCTGGTGTTGCTGCACAAGGGCCGCGGTGGCGGCCTGTCGGACCTGTTCGGTGGTGGTGTCTCGTCCAGCCTGGGCGGCTCGTCGGTCGCCGAGCGGAACCTGGACCGGATCACCATCGGTGTCGGTCTGGTGTGGTTCGCCGCCATCGTCGCGCTCGGCCTGCTCTACAAGCTCGGCTGAGGGGGAGTAGGTTCCCGTGGCTGGTGGTGGCAGTGCGATTCGTGGCAGCCGGGTCGGTGCCGGGCCGATGGGCGAGGCGGAGCGCGGCGACACCGCGCCCCGGCAGCGCATCGTGTTCTTCTGTGCGAACGGGCACGAGACCGCGACCTGGTTCGCGGTCGAGGCGGCCATCCCGGAGGAGTGGGACTGTCCACGGTGCGGTCTGCCGACCAGCACCGATGTGAACAACCCGCCTCCGCCGCCGAAGATCGAGCCCTACAAGACCCACCTGGCCTATGTGAAGGAGCGCCGCTCCGAGCAGGAGGCCCAGGAGATCCTCGACGAGGCCCTCGAGAAGCTGCGCGCCCGGCGCGCCCGCGGCGAGGTCATCTACTAGCAGCAACGGCTACAGCCCGGTCGGTTCGGCCGGGCTGTAGCCGTTTGTGGTTGTACCGGTGCAGCGCGCTAGGGTCTGGGCATGAAGACACCGATTGCGCCGGTTCGATGGACTCCGCCGCCTGCGCCGCCGGTGCGGCATCCGCAGAACGTCGACGTCGAGGTCGTCGAGCTGCCGGGTGCTGGGCCTGAGGACACGTTGATCGATGATGACGGCAGCGTTCTCACCGGGCTGTACGACGGGCGCATCCTGCGGGTCTCTGGCGACGGGAAGACCATCAGTACGCTGGCCGACACCGGCGGGCGTCCGCTCGGGCTGGAGTGGCTGCCCGACGGCAAGGTGCTGATCTGCGACGCGAACCGCGGCCTGCTGACGCTCGACAAGAACAACCGGGTCAGCACGCTGTTGTCCGAGATCGACGGCCGGCCGATGCGGTTCTGCAACAACGCCGACGTCACCGAGGACGGCACGATCTACTTCACCGACTCGTCCACGCGGTTCGGCATCGACGAGTGGATGGCGGACCTGCTCGAGCACTCCACCACGGGCAGCGTCTACCGCCGCACTCCGGACGGTGCGGTGACCCGGCTCGCGACCGGTCGTGGCTTCCCGAACGGCGTCGCACTGAGCGCGGACCGTACGGCGCTGTTCTGGGCCGAGACCGCGACGTACGGGCTGTACAAGCTCGACCTGACGGCCGACGGCGCGGAGCCTGTGCAGATCGCCACGATCCCAGGTCTGCCGGACAACATCGCCCGCGGCTCGGACGGCCTGATCTGGGTCGCGGTCGGTTCGCCGCGCAACGCCGTACTCGACCTGCTGCTGCCGAAGCACCCGGTGTTCCGCAAGCTCGTGTGGTCGTTGCCGGACGCGCTCAAGCCGAAGGCCGCCGACATCATCGAGATCCAGGCCTACGACGAGACCGGCAAACTCGTCCACGACCTCCGCGCCAAACACCCCCACTTCCACATGCCCACCGGCGTCCGCGAACGCAACGGCAAAGTCTGGCTCGGCAGCATCGGCACCACCTCCCTCGCCACCTTCCCGACGCCGTAGGCTCGCGGGCATGCGTTTCGGGATTGCGGTGCTGCCGGAGTATCGGTGGCGGGAGGCTGCGCGGCGGTGGCGGCGGGCTGAGGAGTACGGGTTCGATCATGCGTGGACGTACGACCACCTGACCTGGAGTGGTCTGCAGGATTCGCCGTGGTACGGGACGACGCCGACGCTGACGGCGGCCGCGACGGTGACGTCGACGATCAAGCTCGGTACGTTCGTCACCTCGCCGAACTTCCGCCACCCGCTGGCGTTGACCCGGGACATCCTGGCGATCGACGACGTTTCCGACGGCCGCTTCCTGTGCGGGATCGGCGCCGGCGGCAGCCTGGACGCGACCATCCAGGGCGGGCCGGACCTGACGCCGCGGCAGCGGCAGGACCGGTACGAGGAGTTCGTGAAGCTGCTCGACATCCTGCTCACCACCGACGGCGTGGACTTCAAGGGCGAGTACTACGAGACCCGCAACGCCCGCACGCTCCCGGGCTGCGTCCAGCAACCGCGCGTGCCGTTCATCCTGGCGGGCAACGGCCCGCGCTCGCTCCGGTTCGCCGCGAAGTACGGCGACGGCTGGATGACGACCGGGGGAGACAAGACCACGCTCGACACCTGGTTCGCGTCGCTAGCCGACCTGAGCCACCGCCTCGACGACCTTCTCGACGGCCGCCAGTTCGACCGCTACCTGTCGATGGACAACGCGGTCTACGCGCTGTCCAGCCCAGACGCCTTCGAAGAAATCACCGGCCGCGCGGCCGCGCTCGGCTTCACCGACCTGATCACCCACTGGCCCAGGTCGGAAGGCGTGTACGGCGGCTCCGAGGCGGTCCTGGAGCAGGTCGCCACCGAGCTGATCCCGCGACTGCGCCGAACGTGACTGTGCCGAACGTGACTGCGCCGAGCATGACTGTGCCGAGCATGACGAAGGGGCCGCACGCCGGTCGGTGTGCGGCCCCTTCGTTGTGTGCTGGAAGGGCGATCAGATCGCGCGGATGTTCTCCGCCTGCAGGCCCTTCTGGCCCTGGGTGATCTCGAACTCGACGCGCTGGTTCTCGTCCAGCGAGCGGAAGCCCGACATCTGGATGGCCGAGTAGTGCGCGAACACGTCCGCGCCACCGTCATCCGGGGTGATGAAGCCGAAGCCCTTGTCAGCGTTGAACCACTTGACAGTACCGACAGCCATTTGTCTATCTCCTCGATGGCTATTAACAATCCGTGGCCCACACCTCATGGACCACGCGTCGCCGAAAGGCCCCAGACGACAGACCGGCCATGCAGCACAGCAAAGTCAGGGAGTCCAAAACTGCAACGCCACAACTGTAGCCGTTCTGCGCCGCGATGGTAGGGGTGACCACAAACACGTGTCGCTGATTGTCGTCAATCGCTACCCTCCGTACACGGCTGTTCCGGGGCATCCTGGGCCTTGCCCGGAACCGGAAATCCGGCGCCTACCTGCTGTTTCGCGCGCGGCACCGGGTACGCGACATTGGCAACGAAGGACAATTGACCGGTACGCCGGGTGATGGGCGCACGATCCTGATCGAATTTCCCGGCGTGTCGCGCGGCTGTGGACAGTTGCGCGGGGTGCAACAGCAAGGAGACGGAAATGATCCTGACGGTGATCCGGACCGGTGGATTCGCGGGTCTGACCAAGCAGGGCGAGCTCGACACCGCCGAGCAGCCGGACGCGGACCGGCTGGAGGCGGCGGCCCATGCGCTGGCTACCAAGGACCTCGGTTCCGGCCGGCCGCAGCCCGACCGCTACGTGTACCGCCTCGAGGTGCGTGACGCCCGCGACGCGGACGCCACGCAGCACACCGTCGCCGAACAGGACGTCGACCCGACCACCGCGTGGCTGTTCGATCGGATCCTCAGTCGTTAACGCCAGTCGATCTCCGGCGCCCGGTAGAAGTTGACGCCGAGCACCTCCCACCGCGGCGCCTGCTCAGCCAGCCGGTCCTTGTACGCCGTCCAGTCGAGCGCGTCCTCCGCGGACCAGCCGAGCTCGGCGATCCCGGGCAGCCGCGGGAACACCATGAACTCGACCTTGGGCAGGTCGTCGAGGGTCTCGGTCCACAGCGGCGCCTCGACGCCGTCGATCGCACCGGCCGGCACGTTCGGGATGAGCGTGGCCGGGTTCCAGCTGTACGACTGCTCGACGCTGACCAGGCCGGCCCAGTCGAGTCCGAGCGGCGTCTCCGCGTCGTACTTCATGTCCAGGTACGCCCGGTTGGCGGGGGAGAGTACGAGCGTTGCGCCCTGCTCGACGGCCTTCACCGCGAGCGCCTGGGCCTTCTCGTTCTCAGTGCCCCAGTACTGCACGACGGTCCCGGCCGGCAGCGGCGCGTCGGCGATCTCGTGCCACCCCATTACTGTCTTGCCCTGCTTCACGACCAGCTCGGCCGCCTTCGGTACGAACGTCAGGTAGTCCGTGTGCGGCGTCGAGTGCGCCTCGTCCCCGCCGAGATGCACGACGTCGCCCGGCGTCTGCTCCGCGACCTCACGGAACACGTCGTCCAGGAACTCGTACGTACGGTCCAGGGCAACCGTCAGCGTGCTGAAGCCGACCTCGGTCTCGGTGTAGAGCTTCGGTGCGACACCGTCCGGTGTCAGTTCGGCGTACGACGCCAGCGCCGCGTTGGTGTGTCCAGGGGTGTCGATCTCGGGTACGACGGTGATGTAGCGCTCCGCGGCGTACCGGACAAGCTCGGCGTACTCGGCCTTCGTGTACGAGCCGCCCGTACCGCCCCCGACCTGCAGGCTGCCGCCGTACTCGGTCAGGTTCGGCCAGGAGTCCACCTGGATCCGCCAGCCCTGGTCGTCCGAGAGGTGCAGGTGCAGGCGGTTGATCTTGTAGAGCGAAACGAGGTCGATGAAGTGCTTGACCTGGTCGACGGTGAAGAAGTGCCGCGTCACGTCGAGCATCACGCCGCGGTACCCGTACCGCGGAGCGTCCGAGACCGTCGTACCGGCGACCTCCCACGGACCGTCCTGCTGGGTCGCGGCTTCGGCCTTCGCGGGCAGGAGCTGGCGGAACGACGTGACGCCGCGGAAGACACCCTCGCCGGTCCCGGCCGTGATCGTCACGCCGTCCGCGTCGACGCGGAGCTCGTACGCCTCGCCGTCCTGGGTGCCCTGGATGGACAGCGTGATGGTGCCGGCGCCGTCCTGCACCGGGAGCGCGTACCCGGTGGAGCGCCGGAGCTGTGCCGCGAGCTGGTCGGCGATCGTACGGGCCGCGGCGTCGGCGCCGATCGTGGCGTCGGGCTGCAGCGTGAAGGTCTGGTCGGGGAGCGCCTGCTGCGCCGTGGGCTGCGGAATCATGATCGAGAGTGTTCGCGGCCGCGGTGGTTACGTCAAGAGGCTTCAATATCTCCGGGCGACGTCGAGAGCTTGGGACACGTACCCGCCACCGAACAGCTCGGCGTGGACCAGCAACGGGTGCAGTTGGTGCAGCCCGATCCGGTCGCGCCAGCCGTCCGTGAGCGGGTGCACCTCGTCGTACGCCCGCAGTACTCGCTCCAGGTGTGGAAGCCCGAAGAGCGCAAGCATGGCAAGGTCTGTCTCCCTGTGGCCGCCGTGTGCCGCAGGGTCGATCAAGTGCACGCCGTCGGGTGTCCAGAGCACATTGCCGGACCACAGGTCCCCATGGATTCGGGCAGGAGCTTCGGACTGATCGTCGTACACCCCTGCTTCCAGTCGTTCGCAGAGACGTTCCACGCCAGGTAGGGCGTACGGACGGAGCCGCAGGTTCGCGTAGAACGTTCCCCACGAGCCTGTCGGCTCCACAGCGTGTGGCAGCGGCAGGGTGCCGATGTAGCCGTCCCCGTCCCATCCGTCCGGCGGCACGCCGAAGTAGCGAGCGCCGGCGTCATGCGTGACCGCCAGCCGCCGACCGAACTCCTCTGCAGCAGCCGCGGTCGGCGGGGCGAACTCCAGCCTGGCTGTCGTCAGCTGGACGGGGGACACGTCGAGCGGCTCAACCACCGGCACACCGCCCGGTACTGCGAGCCACCGCAGCCCGGCAGCTTCGACCTCGAAGAACCCGGCCGGTGCGTCAGGCCGGCTCTTCACAAAGGTCATGCTGCGACTCTTGCATGCCCGCACGGCGCCTGGTCAGCAGGGGCTCGCTCAAGATCACGAGAGCCGCAGCTGCGGTGAGCAACCCGCCCACGAGTGCCACAGCTCGTACGGATGTGTGGTCGATCAATGCGCCACCGACGAACGCTCCTGCCGCAATCCCGACGTTGAACGCCGAGCTGGTCCCGGCGGACGCGATGTCGGTGCTACCAGGAGCGACCTGCAGCGTCCGGCTCTGGGTGGCGACGGCGAGGCCGCTGAACGCCAGACCGATCACCGCGATCAGGGCGACGGTGACGACCTGCACCTGGCCGAGCGCGAACAACAGGAACAAGCAGGCGGTGAGCAGCCCCAAGGGGATCGCGACAGCACCCCACGGGTACCGATCGAGCACTCGCCCGACGATCAACGTTCCGGCCAGTCCACCCACGCCGCTCGCCATCAGCATCGGGCCGAGCGCGCCGCGTGTGAACCCGGTGATGTCCAACAGGAACGGTGTGACGTACGTGTTGAACGTCAGGAACCCGGTGACTCCGACAGCTGACGTGACGAGCAGTACGACGTACCGCCTGCGGTCAGGTGCGCTGCCCCGCCGCGACGGACTGTCGGCCACCTCGGTACGCGGCAGCAGGACGACGATTCCGACACAGGCAGCCGCGCCGAGCACAGTCATCACCACGAACGGCACTCGCCACCCCACCTGCTCGCCGAGCCAGGTGCCGAGCGGTATGCCGATGATCGGTGCGAGCGCTGTACCGATCGCGAGACGTGCGACCACCCGGCCGCGGAAGTCGGGTGGGAACAGACTGGTCGCGATCGGCGGCGCGATCGACCAGAACAGTGCTTGCGAGAGGGCGATCACCAGCCGCGCGACGAACAGCAGCCCGTACGACGGGGCCGCCGCCGAGAGCGCGGTGGCGACCGTGAGCACCCCGAGCGTGCCGGACAGCACGAGACGGCGGGGGAGGTGGTGGGTGAGACGGGCGAGCGGAAGGGACGCGAGGACGACGATCGCGGCGTACCCGGTGACGAGGAGGCCGACCTGCGAGCGGGTGCGGTGCAGATCGTCGGCGATGACAGTCAGCAGACCGATCGGGAGCACCTCGATGGTCACGAACGAGAACGTCGAGACGCCGAGGAACACCAGGGCTGCGGTGGCTCGACGAGACGAGAGGGGCATAGGTCACCAGATCCCAGCATGAGTAGGGTTACTGGTAGCGTCTCATCCATGGCCGACAGGTTTCACGGGGATTTCCGCATCGTGGGCGGTCACCCTGTTCTCGACCTGGCGAACACGGTCACCCCGCGGCTGCGGGGCGGTGCCGTCGAGCACGACTATCTGACGTCGCCCGCCGAGTTGGTCGCCTGGGCGCTGCGGATCGGGCTGATCGACCTGCGTGGCTACAGCTCGGTCGAGGGCACCTGGCGGTCGATGCCGGAGCTGGGCACGAAGGCACTGAACGCGACGCTCGAGATTCGCGAGGCGGCCTACGACGTGCTCGCGAAGCGGGCCGCCGGCGCCGTGGTCGCGCCGGACGGCGTCAAGCACAGCGTGGGATCGGCGTTCGAGCGCCTGATGTTGCGTTGGTCCGCGGCGGCCGCGCGGTCGATGCTGGTGCCGGACGCGGCCCGCAAGCGGGGGATCGCGGATCTGCTCGTCGGTACGTCGCCGGCGCAGTTGATCCCGGACCGCCTGGTGGTCGCGGCGGTCGAGCTGGTCCGGACCGTCGACCTGCGGCAGCTGAAGGCGTGCCCGGTCGCCGACGGCGGCTGCGGCTGGCTGTTCCTGGACCGCAGCCGGAACGGTTCACGGCGCTGGTGCGCAATGGAGGACTGCGGCACGCGGGCGAAGATCCGCAAGCTGGGTGAGCGCCGTCGCGCTACCACCGTACCCGAGGTTCAGTAGTTAGTATCACTGTCAGCGACCGGATCAGCACGCGAGATTGCGTGTCGAAAGGTGCGAATTGTCCCTGCGACCTGTCATCGTAGGCGGCCGGGCCTTCCGACGAAGTGGGCCTTGCCCCTACTTGCCCCTACCCGGAGCAGGTTGATGAAACAGAATGTGGAGGACAGATGACGCAGGTGGCAGAGCAGCCGGGCAGTACTGCCGGGCGGCTCGGCTCGGTGGTGCTGGACTGCCAGGACCCACTCGAGCTCGCCCAGTTCTACTCGGCGCTGCTGGGGCTGGACATCGACGAGAACGGTGACGAGGACTGGCGGAGCCTGACCGGCCCCGGTTCCTCGTTGGGCAGCTCGTCGTTGGCCTTCCGGCGCTCGGAGGAGTACGTGCCGGCCACGTGGCCCGGCACCGAAGCGCAGGACCTTCACCTCGACCTGATCGTCGAGGACCTGTCCAGTGGTCACGCGACCGTGGTCGCACTCGGGGCCGAGCCCCTCGACCCGCTGGACCCACCACCGGCGGAGAACGCGCGCGGCTGGCGGATCTACGCCGACCCCGCGGGGCATCCGTTCCGGATCTGCCTCGAGTAACACAGCGAAGGGCCCGCCAGAAGACGGGCCCTTCGTCATGTCAGGCCCCGGTGTAGTTGAAGTGCCGGGTGGCGTCGTAGCGCGGGACCGGCTGGTAGCTGTTCACTCCGCGCTCCCCGCGCAGGTGGAACGCGCTCGGGTACGGCGTCTCCGGGTCGGTGATCCGCGTCGAGGTCGGGATGTACCGGATCGTCAGCCCGCAGCGCCGGTGCGGCGAGGTGTTCGCGTTGCTGCCGTGCACGATGTTCGGGTGATGCACCTCGACGTCGCCGGGTGCGAGCACCATGTCGACGGCCTGCGCCTCGTCGACCTCGACCGCGATCTCCTTGCCGAGCACGCTCTCCACGTCGGTGTTGTCGCGCATGCCTTCGATCCCGGAGCGATGACTGCCTGGAATCACCCGCACGCAGCCGTTCTCCGGCGTCGAGTGGTCGACGGCAAGCCACAGCGTCACCACCTCCATCGGGTCGAGGGGCCAGAACGCGGCGTCCTGGTGCCACAGCACCGGCTGTCCGGAGTACGGCGGCTTGGAGATGTAGTGCGACGCGAACAGCGCGATGTCCGGCCCGACGAACTTCTCGGCGATGTCGACGAGCCGGTCGTCGCTCACCAGCCGGACCCAGAACGGGTCGTCGCGCAGGTAGACGTGGCCGAGCTGCTCGGGCCGTACGTCCGGATGCCGGGCCTGCAGCCATTCGACATGATCGTTCACTTCCTTGATCAGGTCCTGGTCGATGACGTTGCGGAAGATGACGTAGCCGTCGGTTTCGAACATGCCTCAAGCCTGTGCTTTCGGTGTGCTCGGGGCCTAGCACCGCCGCGACCGGAATTTGTACTCTCTTGATGTGGATCAGGTCCTGCGCTTCGAGGCGCACGCGTTCGGCCGGCCCTACCACGCGGCCCGCGTACGGATCCCAGCGCGCGCCCGTGACACCGAGCTGCATACGCACGCGGACTTCCACGAGTTCATGGGTGTGGTGTCAGGCAGCGGTGAACACCTGCTGACCACAGGCGTCGAGGAACTCCGTGCCGGTGACGTCGTACTGGTCCGGCCGAGCGACCGGCACGCCGTACGAGGGTCGGCACCGGACGGGCTGGAGTTCATCAACGTCGCGTTCCCGAGCTCGCTGTGGCAGGGCTTCCTCGACCTGACCCGCACACCCCGCGGCCGGATCAGCGTGCAGCGACTGCAGGCGATCCCGATCTTCGAGCAGGCACTCGACCGCTTCCAAACGAACCCGAGCACCTATGACCTGCTGCGCTTCTGGACCGATCTCCTCGAGCTGCTCACGCCGCGCGAGCCGGGTGCTCCCGGCGTACCTGACTGGCTGGCGAAGGCTTGTACGGCAATGCGCGCCGAGGAGAACCTTCGCGGGGGAGTACCGCGGCTGCTCGAACTCGCAGGCGTTAGCCCGGCGCACCTGTCCCGTACGATGCGAGCGGCGTACGGCGTGACCCCGACCGCGTTCATCGTCGACCTGCGCCTGGAGCACGCCGCATCCTTGCTCGCGGCAACCAACATGTCGATCGCGGGCATCGCGACGCGCTGCGGGTTCACCAGCCAGTCCTACTTCACGCGCTGCTTCACCACCGCCCACGCCCTCACCCCGACCGACTTCAGGCACCGCTCCCAGCGCGCGTTCGTGCCGTGAGGTACTCGGTGACAGCCGTCTGGCCGGACCAGGCGGCCCACCCGGCGACATCGGCGTCGAACTGGGTGTCCTTCAGCGAGAGGTCGGCGCCGCGGTCGACCAGGAACCGCAGGACGTCGAGCGAACCGGTGCCGGCTGCGAGATGTGCGGCGGTCGCGCCACCCGACGTGCGGGCGTCGACATCGAAGCCACGGTCGGCGAGTTCGCGCACCGTGTCCCACCGTTGTGCGGCGGCTGCTTCGGCGAGAAGTGCCGGCCGGTCGGCCGGCGTGTGGTCACCGGCGAACGGGTCCTCGGCGTGGAGACCTCGGTACAGGTCGCGGACGGTGCCCACCTCGGCGCCGTGGTGGATCAGCTCGTCGAGGATATGCAGCGCGAACGAGCTGCCCGCGTGCTCGGCGTACGGACCCGCCGGCGGGCCCATCGGCCGGGCGAGATCCTCGGGACTGAGCGCCGCGAGTCGCCGGCGCCACACGTCGTACGCGTGATCGAGGGCGGCCAGCGCCTCCGCGGCCGAACCCGGCACGGGTGGTTGGCCGTCTGCGGCGAGGGGCTGTGACCGAACCAGGTGGCCGTCCTGTCCTCCTGCAGAATGTCGACGATGTGCGTGATCCGCCACGCGAGTGTGGTGAACGGCTCCGGCTCGGGCGGGAGGTTCGTACGCTCGAGCACGAGGCCCGCGTCGGACTTCCGTACCGACCAGCAGCGGTCGAACGGTTCCCAGAGGTATTCCTCGTCGGTCATCCCTTCGACCCGGTTGCGCAACCGCTGCCAGGCGAAGTCGGACAGGTCCAGGAGATCCTGCGAAAGCGTCGTCATGAATGCACCGTAGGACGACCTGCGGACAGGATCGGTCCGCAGGTCGGGGATAATCGGGGACGAGATGGATACCGCGTCCCGATTGCTCCGGTTGTTGTCCTTGCTGCATTCGCGTCCGCAGTGGGACGGCGCCGAGCTGGCCACGAGGCTCGAGGTCACGCCGCGGACAGTACGGCGGGACGTCACGCGGCTGCGGGCGCTCGGGTACCCGATCGACGCGGAGGCCGGGATCGGCGGCGGGTACCGGCTCGGTCCGGGCGGACGGCTGCCGCCGCTGCTGCTCGAGGACGCCGAGGCGGTGGCGATCGCGGTCGGACTGCGGGTCGCGACGACCACGACCGTGTCCGGTGTCGAGGAGGCGGCGATCTCCGCGCTGGCCAAACTCCACCAGGTGCTGCCGGTCCGGCTACGCGAACAGGTCGACGCGATCGGCGCGCACACCACCCAACTGCCGCAGGGCGAACTGCCGCCGGTCGACGCCGGCGTCCTGGTCACTCTCGCCGCAGGCTGCCGGCACACCGAAGGCATCCGGTTCGGGTACCGCACCCACGACGGCACCGAGTCCGAGCGCAGCGTCGAACCCCTGCAGATCGTCCACACCGGCCGCCGGTGGTACCTCGTCGCCCGCGACCGCGACCGGCAGGCCTGGCGGACGTTCCGCGTCGACCGCATCACCCATCCCGTACTGACCGGCTCCCGCTACCGCTTCGACGACGCGCCGGATCCTGTCGCAATGGTTGCCGAGGGCGTACCGGCCGCCAGCCGCATCTCCGCGAGGAGCGCATACCAAGTGGCGACGCAGGATCGGATCGGGTTCGTCAGGTTGGCCACGATCAGCCGCTCGGCCGCGTCCGCCGCCGCGCTGGGATCCTGACCGGTCATCGCCAGCGCCCACCATCGCGCGAGGCGGAGATACGTGCCGAGAAAGACGAACGAGAACTGCGGATCCGCGGCGATCCCGAGATCCGCGACCCGCAGCGCCCACTCCGGGTCACCGACGACGGATGCGGACCGGGCCGCCATGCACGTCGCGACGGCGGTCGCATACACATCGTCCCCCGCGCCCGCGACGAGTTCGTCCAGGACCGCGCGTGCCTGAGCGGACTTCCCGTGGTACGCGGAGATCTCGGCCTGCGTCGCCACGATGAGCAGCCGCAGCCCGTCCCAGACCGGGTCGGTGTGGTGATCGCCAGGCGGCCCTTGGGACGCCGTCGCGGTCAGGTGGCGGTACGACTCTCCGAGACGCCCGAGGTGCCACTGCTGAATTGCCCACGCTGCGTCCCCGTACCCGCGGACGACCGGATCGCTGGAGGTCGCCCCCTGCTCCAGCAGGCGATCCGCGAGGATGCCACTGCGTTCGTGCTCGAGGCCTTGCACGTGCGCAGTCCACCGGGAGAAGAGGAAGCTCGCTGCCTGGCGCTCTCGGCCGAGTGTCTTCGCCACCGTCTCCGCTCGTTCGAGCAGGTCGACGGACGCGGTGCCGTACATCGAGCGCATCCCGGCGACCGCGATCAAGCGGGACAGCGCCTCCAGTTCGACCTCGAGCAGGGCTGCTCCTTGGGCGCGCTCGACGGCGCGGACCAGGTGACGCTCGGCGTCCCGGAGTGCGGTCTTCGCGGTCGCCCGCGCCCCGGCCCGGAGCAAGGCCGAGACCGTACGCGCCGGGTCGATGAGCGGACCGGCCTCCCACAGATGGTGCGCCGCCCGCTCGGCGAGCGAATCGTCCGTCGGGCCGACGGCCTCGATCGCGTCAGCGATCGCCCGATGCAGCGACGCTGCGCGTCCGGGCGGGACGGTCTCGCAGACGGCCTCGCGGACGAGATCGTGAGCGAAGCAGTACGTGAAGGGACCTCCCGGCGCGGGACCGGCGAGACCGAGCTCGCGGACCGGCTCGAGCTGATCCAGACAGGTCGCCACGTCCGCGGACGCGATCCGCGCGAGCAGCACCAGGTCGACACTCCTGCCCGCGAGCGCGGCCGCCTGCAGAAGCTCCTGAGTGCCGGGATCCAGGGCAGCCATGCGGTTGCGAACCACGTCCCGGACGGTCAGGGGGACGCCGCTGCGCAGCACAGACTCCTCGGTGAGAGTGCTGCCGTCGGCGAGCAGCCGTGCCACCTCCTGGACGAAGAACGGGTTGCCGGCGGTCCGCGCATGTACGGCACGGGAGACCTGCGCGGCGGGAAGGTCGCCCGTCTCGCGTCGCAGCAGCTCGGCGACCCCCGGCTCGGCGAGCGGTCCGACGAGCAGCCGGCGGTGATTGCGGATCCGGGTCGCAGCGGCGAGCGCCCGCGCCAGCTCGAGGCTGAGCGACGGGTCCCGGTTCCGTAGCGCCGCGACCACTGCGGTGCCGGCGGGAAGCCGGGCGACGACATGGTCGAACAGGTGCAACGAGGCGGGGTCCGCCCACTGGAGATCGTCGAGGACGATCACCAGGGGGTGCTCGACCGCCGATTCGGAGATCACCCCGACGACCTCTTCGAACAGCCTGAACCGGGCGCCGTCGTCGGGGACGGCCGGTGCCGGTCCGGCATCACGAGTCTCGGTGAGGCGGCTCAGATCGCCGGCGAGCCACTCGGCCCGCCGAGTCGTCGACCGGCTCTCGAGGAGACTCCGGACGACCTCCACCCACGGCCACATCGCGGGCGCGCCGCCGCCCTGGAGGCCATGCCCCCAGACCACGTGCGCGGCCCGAGCCTGGGCGTGACGGGCGATTTCCTGGAGCAGCCGGGTCTTGCCGATGCCGGGCTCGCCCTCAAGCAGGACAACAGCCGTCCCGGCCGCGAACGCCGGCTCGACCGCGCTGCGGAGCAGCTCACATTCCGCGGCTCGCCCGACCAGCTCACCATCCAGCTCACGATCCGGAGCGGCGGTCCGGATGGCAGCCGGCGCAGGCTCGGCGACCTGCTCGAGTACGTGCCGCTGGGCGGAACGCAACGCCGCGCCAGGGTCGATTCCGAGGTCGTCGGCGAGCCGGCGACGAATCACGTCGTACGCCGTCAGCGCCGCTGCCTGCTGCCCGGCGGCGCACAGCGAGCGGACCAGGGCGGCGTGCACCGGCTCGTGCAGGGGAGCCATGGTCGAGGCGAGGTGGAGAGCCGGCAGCACCCGGTGGGGCTGGTCCTGCGAGATCGCCAGCTCCGCCGCCTCCACACAGGCGCCGAAGAACTCGTCGTCCAGTCCTGCGAAGATCGGCACCGCGGCCGGGCTCTGCACGACGCCCCCTCCCGCCGGGCCGCTCCACAGCTCCAGCGCGGCGACGTACTGGTCGAGCGCGGCGGCGTCGCGGCTCTCGTCCCTGGCCGTGGCGACGCGTAGCCGGAAGCGTGCGAGGTCCAGGACGTCCGGGCCGGCGGTACACAGGTACCCGTTCGCGCTCCGCACGAGGTAGGCGCCCGGTTGCCGCGACGGCAGCGCAGGCTCGAGGAGCCGGCGGAGCGATCCGACGTACTTGTGGATCACGTTCAGCGCGCTGGCCGGCTCGTTCTGGCCCCAGATCAAGTCGATCAGTTCGCCGGCACCGACCGGTCTGCCGGCACGAGCCAGCAACAGTGCGAGCAGACAGGCCTGCTGGCGTGGACCGGGGTCGACCTCGACACCACCGTGCCAGACCCGCAGCGGACCCAGGACCTGCAGCCGCAGCGAACCGGCGTCGCCCAGCGGATGCGTGCCGGCGCTTCGGGGCATGAGCGTCTCCGTCATGTCCGGCCCCCTCTTCGACGGTCCGGCCTCCGCGGACTGCGGTCACGCACTTCGGTCAACTCGCACTCTAGAGGCTGGAGTCAGGCTCCAGCCAGCGATCCACTGCAAATCCACTGGCCGTCAACTGCGGGTCCCTACCGTCGACCGTGGCGTGCACGCTCTCGGCCCGGAGCGACGCCCGCCGACCACGTCGATCGAGAAGGCGAGCACACCATGGCAACGATCACGACCCCCGACGGGGTGGAGCTGTTCTACAAGGACTGGGGATCCGGCCGGCCGATCGTGTTCAGCCACGGCTGGCCGCTGTCGGCCGACGACTGGGACAACCAGATGCTGTTCTTCCTCGGCCAGGGCTTCCGGGTCATCGCGCACGACCGCCGCGGACACGGGCGGTCGGCCCAGGTCTCCGAAGGCCACGACATGAACCACTACGCCGATGACCTCGCTGCCCTGGTCGCCCACCTCGATCTTCGCGACGCCGTGCATGTCGGCCACTCGGCCGGCGGCGGCGAAGTGGTGCGCTACCTCGGGCGGCACGGCGAGAGCCGCGTGGCGAAGGCCGTACTGATCAGCTCCGTCGTACCGTCGCAACAGCTCACCGACGCGAACCCTGACGGCCAGCCGCCGGAGGTCTTCGCGGGCCTCAAGCAGGGCATCGCGACGAACCGGTCGGAGTTCTTCCGCGAGGTCGCCGCCGGGCCCTTCTACGGGTACAACCGGCCAGGTGCCGAACCGTCCGAGGCAGTCATCCAGAACTGGTGGCGCCAGGGCATGATGGGCTCGGCGAAGGCTCAGTACGACTGCGTCGACGCGTTCGCCCAGGAGGACTACACCGACGACCTGAAGAAGATCAGCGTGCCGGTCCTGGTCATGCAAGGCGACGACGACCAGATCGTTCCGTACCGCAGCACCGCGCCGCGGGCGGTCGAGATCCTCGCGAACGGCACGCTCAAGACCTACCCGGGCTGGCCGCACGGCATCCCGACCACGAACGCCGACGTGATCAACGCGGATGTCCTCGACTTCATCAAGTCCTGAGGGCAGCACGGCGCCGCCGGTCCCACTCGGATAGATTCGCCGCGGGACCGGCCGCGCTCGCGCGGCGCCGGGAGCGTCGGAGATCGAAGGTGGGTGCGGGTGCCAGAGCACGGACAGTCCCGGCGCGAGCTGTACGCGGACATGACCCGGCAAGAGGTCGTGCGCTCGGCACGGAAGTTGTTCGGCCAGTTCGGGTACTCGCAGACCATCGTCGAAAGCATCGCCCGGGACGCCGGGGTGTCCCCGGCGACCGTGTACGCGCAGTGCGGCGGAAAGGAGGGCCTCCTCCGAGCGCTGATGGACATGTGGACCACGAGCGACCTGGTGCCGAGCATCATTGCCGAATGCCTGGCCGCGGAGTCTGCGTACGCCAAACTGGACGCGCTGGCGAAGGGGTACGTCGCGATCTACGCCGACTTCGGCGACATCATCCGGATCGTGACCCGGGCCGCGGCCGCTTCGCCCGCGGCGGAGGCGTTCCTGAAAGTGGCCGACGAACGCCAGCAGAACGCGCTCCGGGACATCGTCACCGGTATGCGGGACGTCGGCGGCCTCACCGACGGGATCACGGTGGAGGAAGCCGTGCAGATCATCTTCTTCCACTTCCGGTACACCCAGTTCGCGCTCGCGGCGGACGAGTTCGGGTGGGGTGTCGAGCGCACGACCCGCTGGCTCACCGAGCGGGTCGAATCCGCGATCCTGAAGTAGACCTAGCTGTCGGCCAGCGCCTTGCGGATGCGCTTCTCGGAGACGGGGTACGGCGTGCCGAGGGTCTGGGCGAAGAGGCTGATGCGGAGTTCCTCGAGCATCCAGCGGACCTCGAGGAGCTCCGGGCTCGGGTATTTGCCGGTCGGCACCGCGCGGAGCTTCTTGCGGTACTCGTCGGTGAGCATGTCGACGACGGCCATGCCGGAGCGGTCCCGTGCCGCGTTCGCGCCGAGCTTGTCCAGTCGTTGCTCCATGCCGCGCAGATACCTCACCAGGTCGGGCAGTCGCTTGGCGCCGGCCTCGGTGATGAATCCGGGATGTACGAGACCTTCGAGCTGACCGCGCACGTCGGACAGCGCGGCCAGCAACGCCGGACTCGATGCACGGGAGATCTGCTTGTCCACGGTCCTGGCGTGTGCGAGTACCTGCTCGACCTGCTGCAGGATCGTCAGCACGGTGTCCGCGAGCTCGGACCGTACGGCGTCACGCAGGATCGAGAACGCGGTCAGGTTCCACGCCGGGCCGCCCGCCGAGGTCATCAGCTGATCCACGGCGGCACCGATCGCGTCGTCGAGCAGTTCGCCGACGTTGCGATGCGGACCTGCCATCAACGTCATCTTCTGCTGATTGCTCAGGTGACGCTGTACGACGTCGATCACCGACGGCATGGTCAGCAGCAGAAGCCGGCGGGTACCCGCCCACATCGCCGCGGCCTGGTCCCGCTCGGTCTCCTGCAGACGGATCGCCACGGTCTTGCCCTCGTCTACGAGGGCCGGATACCCGGCGACGGTGAGGCCGTTGCGGTGCTCGGAGAAGCTGCGGGGGAGATCGCCGAACGTCCAGTCCGTCAGGCCCGACTTCTCCAGCCCGCTGACCGCCTTCGACGCGACCTGCGAGATCGCGGCCGTCGTCTTCGGCTTCAGCTTCTCCTTCAGCTTCGCGAGGTCCTTGCCCTCGGCCACCGTCTTGCGCTTGTCGTCCTCGATCCGGAACGTCATCCGCAGATGCTCCGGCACCCGCGTCCAGTCCCAGTCGGCCGGCTCGATCACCACACCGCGGAGTTCCCGCAGGGCGCGGGCCATCGCGTCGGTGAGCGGCCCGGACGCCGGATCCAGCTCGGGCAGGATCTGCCGCGCGTGATCCGGCGCCGGCACGATGTTCCGCCGGATGTTCTTCGGCAACGACTTGATCAGCGTGGTGACAAGTTCCTCGCGGAACCCGGGTACGGTCCACTCGAAGCCGTCCGCGGTGACCTGGTTCAGCACCAGCAGCGGGATGTGTACGGTCACGCCGTCCGCGTCGGTGCCCGGCTCGAACGCGTACGTGAGGTCGAACGTCATCCCGTGCTGCGACCAGTGCAGCGGGAACTCCTCCTCGCGCACCTCGGCGCCCTCGCGGACGACCAGCGAACGCTCGAAGTCGAGCAGGTCGTGGTCGCGCTGGCGGGCCGTCTTCCACCAGGTGTCGAAGTGCCGGCCGGTGACCACCTCGGCGCCGATCCGCTCGTCGTAGAACGCGAACAGCGTCTCGTCGTCGACCAGCAGGTCGCGCCGCCGGGTCCGTTCCTCGAGCTCCTCGACCTCTTCGATCAGCTTGCGGTTCTCGTGGAAGAACTTGTGGTGCGTGTCCCAGTCGCCCTCGACCAGCGCGTGCCGGATGAACAGCTCGCGCGACACCTCCGGGTCGACCTTGCCGTAGTTCACCTTGCGCCGGGCGACGATCGGTACGCCGTACAGCGTGACCTTCTCGTACGCCATCACGGCGCCGGCCTTCCGCTCCCAGTGCGGTTCGGAGTACGACCGTTTGATCAGGTGCGGCGCGAGGTCCTCGGCCCACTCGGGCTCGATCTTCGCGTTCACCCGCGCCCACAGCTTCGACGTCTCGACCAGTTCGGCCGCCATCACGAACTGCGGCGGCTTCTTGAACAGCCCGGAGCCGGGGAAGATCGCGAACTTGGTCCCGCGGGCGCCGAGGTACTGGTGCTGGTTGGCCGGGTCCTTCATCCCCAGGTGGCTGAGCAGGCCGGACATCAGCGCGATGTGCACGCTCTGCGGGTCGGCGGGCTCGCCGCTGTTCAGTTGTACGCCGATCTGGGACGCGACCTGGCGGAGCTGCGCGAAGATGTCCTGCCACTCGCGGACGCGGAGATAGTTCAGGTACTCGCTGCGGCACATCCGGCGGAACTGGTTGCCGGACAGCTCCTTCTGTTGCTTCTTCAGGTAGCCCCACAGGTTCAGGTACCCGAGGAAGTCGCTGTTCGGGTCGCGGAACCGGGCGTGCGCCTGCTGCGCCTGCGCTTCCGCATCGGTCGGACGTTCGCGGGGGTCCTGGATCGACAGCGCCGCGGCGATCACCATCACCTCGCGGACGCAGGCGTGCTTGTCCGCCTCGACGATCATCCGGGCCAGCCGCGGGTCGAGCGGGATCTGCGCCAGCTGCCGGCCGATCGGGGTCAGCCGGCCGCCCTTCGGGTTCTCGATCGCGCCGAGCTCGGTGAGCAGCTGCAGGCCGTCGGTGATGCTGCGCTTGTCCGGTTCGTCGATGAACGGAAACGCGGCGATGTTGCCGAGCCCGATCGCGGTCATCTGCAGGATGACGCTCGCGAGGTTGGTCCGCAGGATCTCCGGGTCGGTGAACTCCGGGCGGTTCTCGAAGTCCTCCTCGGAGTACAGCCGGATGCAGATGCCGTCGCTGGTCCGGCCGCTGCGGCCCTTGCGCTGGTTCGCGCTGGCCTGCGAGACCGGCTCGATCGGGAGGTGCTGGACCTTGGTGCGGTGGCTGTAGCGCGAGATACGTGCCGTACCGGGGTCGATGACGTACTTGATGCCGGGGACGGTCAGCGAGGTCTCGGCGACGTTGGTGGCGAGGACGATCCGGCGGTTCGGGTGCGGTTGGAATACACGGTGCTGCTCGGCGTTCGAGAGCCGCGCGTACAGCGGGAGGATCTCCGTGGTCCGGCGTTCGCCGCGGAACTTGTCGTTGAGCGCGTCGGCGGTGTCGCGGATCTCGCGTTCGCCGGACAGGAAGACCAGGACGTCGCCGTCCGCCTCGTACTCGAGTTCGTCGACGGCGTCCAGGATCGCCTGCGTCTGGTCGCGGTCGATCGTGCTCGGGTCGTCCGGGTCGTTGACCGGCCGGTACCGTACCTCGACCGGGTACGTCCGGCCGGAGACCTCGACGATCGGCGCCGGATCGCCGTTGGCGTCCGCGAAGTGCGCGGCGAACCGCTCCGGGTCGATGGTCGCGGAGGTGATGATCACCTTGAGGTCCGGGCGGCGGGGGAGCAGCCGCTTCAGGTACCCGAGGATGAAGTCGATGTTGAGGCTGCGTTCGTGCGCCTCGTCGATGATGAGGGTGTCGTACCGGGTCAGGTCGCGGTCGCGCTGGAGTTCGTTCAGCAGGATGCCGTCGGTCATCAGCTTGACCAGCGAGCGTTCGCTGACCTTGTCGGTGAACCGGACGGCGAAACCGATCGTCTCGCCCAGCTCGGTGCCGAGCTCTTCCGCGATCCGCTCGGCCACGGTCCGCGCGGCCAGCCGGCGCGGCTGGGTGTGCCCGATCATGCCGTGGATGCCACGGCCGAGCTCGAGACAGATCTTCGGGATCTGCGTCGTCTTCCCGGACCCGGTCTCGCCCGCGACGACCACGACCTGGTGGTCGCGGATCGCCTGGGCGATCTCCTCCTTGAGCTGGCTGACCGGCAGTTCTTCCGGATACGAGATCTCCGGCACGGCGGCCCGCCGTACCTCGACCCGCCGCTCGGCCTGCTCGACGGCCGTCACCACGGTCCGCAGCTCACCGGCCCGCTTCTTCGCATCCGTAGTCCGCCGAACCCGCTCCAACCGCCGCCCGACCTGCTCCCGGTCGTACGCCGTCAAACCCTCCAGCCGCCCAACAACCTCCCCAAAACTCACCACCCCATCACCCGTGCCTGGGTCGGCGGGTGAATAGGGGGTGTCGGCGGTCCTGGTGGAGGGGGAGGAAGAAGGGGCGCGGGAGGACTGCTCCGTAGTGGCCGATTGCCGGCCTTTCCCGCCGCGGCGGCGCCGGCGGGGAGCCGGGGCCGGGGTGGGGGCTGGGGATGGACTCGGGGACTCGGTCCGGGCATCAGGCATAACCCGACCAGTTTAGGCCGCCGCCCCCAACCCATCACCCGGATTACCGAACGCCCAGGCCATCACAACCGCCCTGCCACGCGCTGCGCAGGCGGTACCTGCGTCGTCGACGCGGATTGTGGTGGCCTGGCGATCCGCGAGCCGCCCGCGAGGACCGCCGGAACGCGCTCAGTCGTGAGGCAAGCCGACCTCGACGGCGAGGACCGGGAACTCGAGCAGCACGCGTTCAGTCGTGGGTGGGGTGGCCTTGGCGGCTAGGGCGGGGCGGGGGACTCCAGCAGCGCGTGTTCAGTCGTGGGGGGAGGGGACTTTGACGGCGAGGACTGGGACGGGGGATTCGAGGAGGACGCGTTGGGCGGTGCTGCCGAGGATGAGTTTGCCGACGGGGCTGCGGCGGCGGAGGCCGAGGACGATCAGGCCGACGTCGTCGGCGGCGGCCGCCTTCAGCAGGGCGCCGGCCACGTCGCCCTCGGTCAGCGCCTGCTGGATCGTCACCTCGACGCCCGCCTCGCGGAGCTTGGTCTCGGCGGCTGCCAACTCGTCGGTGTTGGCGTAGCGGGCGTCGATGTAGGAGTCGCCGCGGCTGGTGTTCAGCAGCAGGATCGAGGCTCCACGCAACGTGGCCTCGGCCGCCGCCGCGGTCAGCGCCGCCTCACCTTCGGGCGTTGGTACGTATCCGACGAGAATCTTCACGACCCCCACTCTCCCACGGGCGGACCTGCACCACTCACCAACCGGGCCGACCTCGTCGAACCCACGCTGGACGAGAGTGCAGGACGCGCCCGCACGCCTCCTTGGTGAGTGGCTGGCGTTCGCGCACTAGGGTCGTGTGCATGGTCGAACTGCAGGTGGTCCTCCCGGACGAGTCCGCGGCGATGGCGCCGGAACGCCTGGTCGAGCTCGCGGTCGCCGCGGAGGAGCTGGGCTACGGAACGGCGTGGTTGCCGGACCACCTGTTGCCGCCGGGGGAGTTCGGCGCGACGTACGGCGGTGTGTACGAGCCGCTGGTGACGATCGGCTACCTGGCCGCGCGGACGACCCGGATCCGGTTCGGTACGTCGGTGCTGGTGCTGCCGTTGCGCAGCCCGTACGTGGTGGCGAAACAGGCCGCGACGCTGCACCGGCTGTCGGGCGAACGGATCGTCCTCGGCCTTGGCGCCGGCTGGGCCGTTGAGGAGTTCGCGGCGGTCGGTGCGGTCTTCGAGGAACGAGGCCGCCGTACCGACGAATCGCTCGCGATCATCCGCGACCTGTTCGAGGGGCGTGACAGCGGCGGTGTCTTCGAACCTGCGCTCCGCGCCCCGCTCCCGCTGATGATCGGCGGGACGACGGCTCCCGCGCTACGTCGGGCGGCGCGTTTCGGGGACGAGTGGCAGGGCCTCGGCCTCGACGGTCCCGCGTTCGCGACCGCGGTCGCGAAGCTGCGCGCGCAGACCGATCGACCGATCCGGGTCGGCACCCGCCTCGACTGGTCCACCGGCGATCCCGGTCCTGTACTGGCAGCGGCTCACCAACTGGCCGGTGCGGGCGCGGAAACCCTCGCGGTCTCCTTCGGCGACGAGCGCGATGCGCTGGACCGCATGACGCGCTTCTACAAGCTGTTCACGGCGGGGTGAGCTTGCTCCGCAGGACCTTGCCGGTGGCGTTTCGCGGGAACTCGTCCAGGACGACCACCTGGCGCGGGGTCTTGTAGCGCGCCAGGTTCGCCTTCACGTGCGCGATGAGGTCGTCCTCGGTGGCGGGCTCGTCAAGTACGACGTACGCGATCAGACGCTGGCCGAACTCCTCGTCCGGGACGCCGGTGACGACCGCTTCCGCGACGGCGGGATGGGCCGCGAGGCATTGCTCGACCTCGACCGGGTACACGTTCTCACCGCCGGACACGATCATGTCGTCCTCGCGGCCGTCGACGAACAGCCGGCCAGCCGCGTCGAGATGGCCGAGGTCGCCGGTGTTCATCCGTCCGTCGACGACGGTCTTGCTCGAACCGTCCGAGTACCCGCCGAACACCAGGCCGCCGCCGGCGAAGATCCGCCCGGTCGTGCCGGCCGGCACCGGACGGTCCTGGTCGTCGAGGATGCGGATCGAGCTGCCGAGGCACGGCCGTCCGACTGTTCCCGGCGCGGCGAGCAGGTCCGCGGACGTGGCGATCGTGGCGATCCCGACCTCGCTCGAGCCGTACGCGTCGCAGAGCACCGGCCCGAACCGCTCGACGAACCGCTCGGCCAACGGCGCACCGAGTTGCGAGGCGCCGGAGATCACCGCGCGCAACGAGCGCAGGTCGTACCGCGCGGTTTCGGCCGGTCCGAGCTCCAGCAACCGCCGGAGCATCACCGGTACCGCGACCACCGACCCGGCTCGCGTCGCCTCGACGTCCGCGAGCAAGGTCGCGGCATCGAACCGCGGCCGCAACACCAACGGCGACCCGAGGAACAACGCGAGCATCGACGTCAACAACCCGACCCCATGGAACAAGGGCGGCGCGATCACCATCGGCTCACCGGCCCGAACCCCGAACCGCTGCAACGCACTCCCCGTCAACCCCGCCAAACCCAAAGCAGTAGGCACCCGCGGAGCCCCCTTAGGCGCCCCAGTAGTCCCCGACGTAAGCAGCGTGATATGCCCCACCCGCCCGGGCGCCGGCGCTCTGTTGCCCATTGGAAGATCGGAGGAAAGTACTGAGCGAATGCCGGGCGGTGGGGTGAATTCGGGGTCGTGGATCAGGAGGTTCGGTTGGTGTTGGGTGAGGACTGTTGCGAGTTGGGGTGGGGCGAACTCTGTGTTCAGGAAGAGGACATCTGCGCCTAGGCGGGAGGCGGAGAGGGTGGCTTCGAGGAAGCCGGCGTGGTTTCGGCACAGGACGGCTACCTTGCTGCCGGCAACTATTTCGTACTGCTCGTGCAGGCCGGCCGCGATCCGCTCACACCGCGCGTCAAGCTCCGCATAGGTGAGCTGCTCGTCCCCGCAGATGACCGCCGCGCGGTCCGGGTAGCGGATCGCCGCGACCGTCGCGAGCGTCGCCATCGACTGGCCCCAGGTGCGGAACGCGCGCTCGATCCGGAGCAGCTGGGACGGTCCGGCCGACCGCCACACCCCGGACCTGATCAGCGCGACCGGCAACGCGCCGATCTCCGCCGCGCCGTGCAGCAGCCACTCCGGCGGCCGGATCGGCGGGATCGGCCGGATCATCGCTTCCGCCCGCCGCCGGTACGCCGGAAGTACTGCTCCAGCAACCGGTCCGTCGGCACCCGCAGAAGGTTGCCCAAGGCATCGGCCGGCCGGACGAACGGCGGCGTGATGTTGTGCGGCCGCCCCGCCACCGCCGTACACACCTGGTCCGCCGCCTGCTCCGGCGACAACCCTGGCAGCTTGTTGAGCAGCGGCGTCGGCTCGCTCATCCGCGTGTGCACCAACCCCATGTACACCGTCGATGTCGTCACCCCGTCCCCGCGCACCTCCTGCGCCACACACCGCAGCCACACGTCGAACGCGCTCTTCGACGCGAGGTACGCCGACCACCGCGCCATCGGCGGCGTCCGTACCCCGGCGGTCGACACGTTCACGATGTGCCCGGACCGCCGCTCGCGCATCGACGGCAGCAGATCGAGCACGAGCTTGGCCGGGCCGAGGTAGTTCACCGCGTTGGTCCGCTCGATGTCGTGGAACCGCTGGTACGTGTCTGCGATCGACCGGCGGATCGACTTGCCCGCGTTGTTCACGAGTACGTCGACGTGCCCGTGCTCGGCCAGCACGGTCCGCACGAGCTCCTCGATCGCTGCCGGATCCGCCAGGTTCGCCGGGTACACGTACGCGGACCCGCCGCCGGTCCGGATCTCGTCGGCCACGACCTGCAACTGGTCCTCGGTCCGTGCGACGAGCAGCACTGTCGCACCGGCCGCAGCCAGCCGCCGGGCGGTCGCCTCGCCGATCCCGTACGACGAGCCGGTCACCAGGACGACCTTCCCGCGGACCGCCGCCGCGAGCCGTTCGTCGGAGATCCCGCTCCGCCCGTTGGTCAGCGCGACCAGCAACGACCACCCGATCGGACGCTCAGCAGTCACCATGTCGCCGACATTACCCGCTGGTAGCCATCTGCGGGAGACCCTCAGCCCACTCTGAGCAACCACTCCTTCACGAAGGCGCGCAGCAACTCCGGCTGCTCGATCTGCAGGTTGTGCCCGGCCACGTCGAGCACGGCGTACGTCGCCCGCGGGTAGTGGGGGAGCAGCGGGAACAGGTCCTCGTACCCGGTCACTGCGTCCTGCCGGCCGCACAGGATCAGCGACGGGCCGACGTACGGCGGGCCGCTCTCGGGCGCGATCGTCAGCGCCCAGTTCTTCTGGATGCGTTCCATCGCGGCCTCGTCGGCGAGCGCCAGGCCAGGCGCCACGTCCGACCGGTACGCCGCCAGTGCCGCGGCCGTCTGCACCACCGCGAGGTCGGTGAAGTCCTCGCCCTCCTCGAGGGACTCGAGCACCCCGGGCTCGGTCCGCAGCACGACGTGCTCGGGCAGCTTCCGGTCCTTGTGCCAGAGCTCGCCGGTCGGGCAGATCATCGCCAGACCGCGGATCTGCTCCGGCCGCTCCGCGACCAGCCCGCGCGCGAGGTAGCCGCCGTACGACTCGCCGAGCAGCAGGAACGGTTCGTCGCCGATCTGCTCGTCGATGAACTCCCGGAGCGCGGCCATGATGCCGTCCGAGCTGTCGATGTCGCCGGCCGGACTCTTGCCCATCGCGGGCAGATCCGGATAGAGCCGGCGGTAGCCGGAGAGTTCACCGAAGATTGGTTCCAGGCAGCCGGTCATCAGCCGGTGGTCGGGCGACCAGCCGTGCAACGCGAGAACCGGTGTGCCGTCACCGTGGGACACGAAGTGCAGTGCCATCGAAAAGCCTTTCGCCGAGCAGGGGTTGAAGCGAAACCCAGTTGTAGCAAGCCCTTCCGACAGTTTTAGAGTCTGCGTATGGCCCGTCGCTCAGCACTTCCACCTTTCCCTGATGCCGCCGTACTTCGAGCCCGTCTGGACCGTGCCCGCGAGGTCGCGGCCGGGGCCGGTCTGGTGATCGCGCCGGGCTCCGACCTGCGCTACCTCATCGGTCAGCCTGGTGGCTCGTTCGAACGCCTGACCGCCCTGGTGATCCCCGCCGACGGTGCCCCGGCGCTCGTCGTACCGAAGCTCGAAGCGCCTGGGTACGGTGCCCTCCCGCTGGACGAGCTCGGGGTCGAGGTCGTCACCTGGGTGGACGGCGTCGACCCGTACGGTCTGGCCGCGGACCGGCTGCGCGGCGCTGACCGGGTCGCGGTCAGCGACTTCACCCCGGCGCTGCACGTGCTCGGTCTCCGCGACGCACTCCCGAAGGCCGAGCAGGTAGTGGCCGGACCGATCGTCCGCGAACTTCGGATGCGCAAGGACGCCGCCGAGCTCGATGCCCTCCGCAAGGCCGGCGCAGCAATCGACCGCGTTCACGCCCGCGTCGGCGAATGGCTGCGCCCGGGCCGGACCGAGGCCGAGGTCGGCGAGGACATCGCCGCAGCGATCGTCGAGGAGGGCCACACCGAGGCGGACTTCGTCATCGTCGGCAGCGGCCCGAACGGCGCCAGCCCGCACCACGCGCTGTCCGACCGGGTGGTCGAGGTCGGCGACGTGGTTGTCGTCGACATCGGCGGACCCGTTGCCGAGGGCTACAACTCGGACTCCACCCGGACGTACGCCGTCGGCACGCCGCGGGACGCTGACGTCGCCGCAACGTATGCCGTACTACAGGAGGCGCAGCAGGCCGCTGTGGACGCAGTACGTCCTGGCGTGACTGCGGAGACGATCGACGCGGCGGCTCGGGACGTGATTGCGGCGGCCGGACTCGGTGACTTCTTCATCCACCGCACTGGTCACGGGATCGGGCTGGACGTCCACGAGGACCCGTACATCGTCGCGGGTAACACCGTTCTGCTGGAGCCCGGCATGGCGTTCAGCGTGGAGCCAGGCATCTACCAGGCCGGTCGCTGGGGCGCGCGCATCGAGGACATCGTGGTGGTTACCGCGGACGGTGTGGAGTCGATGAACAACCGGCCGCACGACCTGGTGATCCTCTAGCCGGCCCGGAACGTCTTGCGGTACGCCAGTGGCGACACGCCCAGTTCCGACCGCAAGTGGTGCCGCAGGGAGGCCGCCGTACCCAGGCCGGCCTCCTCGGCAACCCTGTCGACGGAGAGGTCGGTCGTCTCCAACAGGTGGCAGGCGTGCCGCACACGCTGCTGCAGCAACCACGTGCCCGGCGACTGACCGGTCTCGGCCTTGAACCGACGGCTGAACGTCCGCACGCTCATCCGCGCGTGCTCCGCCATCGCGGCCAGGCTGATCTCCTGGTCGAGCTGCCGCAGCGCCCACGCCCGCGTCGGCGCCGTACCCTCACTGGCTTCTTCGGGTACGGCGCGTTCGATGAACTGCGACTGGCCGCCGTCCCGCCACGGTGCGACGACGCAGTACCGCGCCGCACGGTTCGCCACCTCACTGCCGAAGTCCCGCCGGATCAGGTGCAGGCAGAGGTCGATACCGGCCGCGAGCCCGGCGGAACTGAGGACGTCGCCGTCGTCGATGAACAGCCGGTCCTCCTCGAGCTTCACCTGGGGATAGACGCTGCGAAACAGCTCCGCCCGCCGCCAGTGCGTGGTCGCGGGATGGTTGTCGAAGTACCCGGCGGCGCCGAGCACGAACGCGCCGGTGCAGATCGACGCCACCCGGGTGCCGGGCCGGATGGTCGCGAGCGCGGCGGCGAGGTCGTCGGGCAGGGTGCCTTCGTGCCGCGGCTGGGGGATGTAGGTGCCGGGGACGATCACGGTGTCCGCCTCGGAGAGGGCCTCGGGGCCGTGGTCCGGCGTGAGCGTGAAACCGGCGCCCGTGCGGACCGGTCCGCCGAGGCCGCAGACGCGGACGTCGTACAGCTTCGTACCGTCGGCCTTGGTCGCGGCACCGAGCACGGTCGGCGGGATGGTCAGGTCGAAGCCGACGACCGGTTCCAGCGCGAGCACGGCGACCACGTGCGGTCCGACGACAGTCAGATGTCGACTCATGGCCATATCTTGACACATGTTGTCTGTCTGGCCACTAGTTCGATGAGCGTCGAACCGGCACCCTGGTCCGGTGACGCAGATTGTGGAGACGAAGAAGGCTCCCCGGGTGCATCTGGCCTGGGCGGTCGCGGTGGTCGGGTTCGTGACGCTGATCGGAGCGGCCGGCTTCCGGTCGGTACCGAGTGTGCTGCTCGATCCGTTGCACGAGGAGTTCGGGTGGTCGCACGCGACGATCTCGACGGCGGTGTCGATCAACCTGCTGCTGTTCGGCGGCATCTCGCCGTTCGCGGCCGCGCTGATGGACCGGTTGGGGCTGCGGAAGGTGGTCAGCGGGGCGCTGGTGCTGATCGCGCTCGGCAGCGGGCTGACGGTGTTCATGACCTCGTCGTGGCAGTTGCTGCTCTGCTGGGGGCTCCTGGTCGGAGTTGGTACCGGGTCGATGTCGATGACGTTCGTCGCGACCATCACCGGCCGCTGGTTCGTACACCGCCGCGGTCTGGTGACAGGGATCCTCACCGCGGCAGGCGCGACCGGTCAGCTGATCTTCTTGCCGCTCATCGCGTCGCTGGCTTCCAAGTACGGCTGGCGCGTCCCTGCACTCGTGGCAGCCGGCGCTGCGCTGGCCGTCGTACCGCTGGTGTTGCTCTTCCTGCGGGACTACCCGAGTGACGTCGGGCTGCGTGCGTACGGTGCTCCGGAGGGCAGTACCGCAGGGCAGCGCGTGGAAACGACCGGGAGTAGCGCCAAGCGGGCCCTGAACGCTCTGACGATGGCAGCGCGACGACCGGCGTTCTGGTTGCTGGCGGGGGGCTTCGCGATCTGTGGCGCGTCGACCAACGGTCTTGTCGGTACGCATTTCGTGACGGCTGCTCATGACCATGGCATGCCTGCGACGACCGCGGCGTCACTGCTGGCGCTGGTCGGGGTGTTCGACGTCGGCGGGACGATCTTCTCCGGGTATCTGACCGACCGGTGGGACCCGCGGTATCTGTTGATCGCGTACTACACGCTGCGCGGCCTGTCGCTGCTGGTGCTGCCTTCGCTGCTCGGTCCGACCGCTGCGCCCAGCACGTGGGTGTTCATCATCTTCTACGGGCTCGACTGGGTCGCTACGGTCCCGCCGACGGTCGCGCTGTGCCGGGAGTGGTTCGGGCAGGACGGGCCGATCGTGTTCGGCTGGGTGTTCGCGTCGCACCAGGTCGGTGCCGCGCTCGCCGCGACCGGCGCCGGTGCGATCCGGGATGCTCAGGGCAGCTACAACCTGGCGTGGTACCTGGCCGGCGGGTTGTGCGCCGCGGCCGCGTTGATGTCCGCGAGCATCGGACGCCGGCTCGTGCCTGCGTGACCTCGTCCGCTAGCCTCGATTTAAGTTGAGGTTGGAAGGACAGGGCGATGGAGATCGAGCCGGGTGAGTTGACGGTCGGGCAGCTGTCGCAGCGCAGTGGCGTCGCGATCTCGGCCCTGCACTTCTACGAGCGGCAGGGGTTGATCCTGAGCCGCCGTACGTCCGGGAACCAGCGCCGCTACAAGCGCGACACGTTGCGGCGGGTGGCGCTGGTACGGATCGCGCAACGGGTCGGCATCCCGCTCGCCGAGGTCGCCGCGATCCTCAAGCTGCTGCCCGAGAACCGGACGCCGACGCGCACGGACTGGGAGCGCATCTCGGAGTGCTGGCAGGCCGAGCTCGACCGGCGGATCGTCCACCTCGAACAACTCCGCGACGACTTCAAGGACTGCGTCGGCTGCGGCTGCCTGTCCATCGACCGCTGCGCTCTGGCCAACCCGCACGACACCCTCGCCGCGGCCGGCCCCGGTCCGCGCCGCCTGGTCGCGGCGACCGGCGAACCCTGCCACCCCGGCAAGTGCGCCTGACCGGTTATCCACAGGGAGCCTCCGGCGGCGAGCGCGTTGGGGGTGGTGGCGTCTAGGGTCTTGGGCATGGGTGAGACCGACTCGATGGTGACGCTGACCGATGACCGCGCGAAGGTCGCGGCGGACGTGATCCGCGCGATCGCGGGCGATGACGCGCGGTTGCGGGCAGATCAGGAGACCGCGGTCGCGGCGCTGTGCGAGGCGGCCGCGCGTGTGCTCGTCGTGCAGGCGACCGGCTGGGGCAAGTCCGCGGTGTACTGGGCGGCCACGGCGATCCGCCGCGCGGAAGGGTTCGGTCCGACGCTTGTCGTCTCGCCCCTGTTGTCGTTGATGAGAGATCAGGTCGCGGCCGCGAGCCGGGCGGGGCTGCGTGCCGCGACGTTGAACTCGAACAACGTCGACGCGTGGTCGAGCATCGAGCACGACCTCAGGTCCGGTGCGATCGACGTACTGCTGGTGTCGCCCGAGCGGCTCGCCAACCCGGGGTTCGGGCGGCGGGTGCTGGACGGACTCGCGGGAAACATCGGGCTGCTTGTGATCGACGAGGCGCACGCGGTGTCGGACTGGGGGCACGACTTCCGGCCGGACTACCGGCGTGTGTCGGACGTACTGCAGAAGCTCAACCCGGACACCCCGGTGCTCGCCACGACGGCGACGGCTAACTCGCGGGTGACAGACGACGTCGCGAAACAGCTAGGGGCCTCGACGCTCGTACTGCGCGGCCCGTTGGCGCGGTCCAGCCTGCAGCTTGCGGTGGTGGACGCGCTGTCGCCGCTGGATCGGTTCGCGTGGGTGGTCGACGTCCTGCCGCGGCTCCCGGGGTCGGGCATCGTGTACGCGTTGACCGTTGCGGATGCGCAGCGGCTGGCCGCGTTGGTGCAGGAGGTGCACGGCCGCGACGTGCCCGTGGCGGCGTACACCGGGCAGTTGGAGGCGGGGGAGCGGGAGAGCCTCGAGGACGCGCTGCGGGACAACCGGTTGAAGGCGCTGATCGCGACGTCCGCACTGGGGATGGGGTACGACAAACCGGACCTGGGGTTCGTGGTGCACGTCGGCTCACCGCCGTCGCCGGTGTCGTACTACCAGCAGGTCGGACGCGCCGGGCGTGGGATCGACCATGCCGTGGTCGCGTTGCTGCCGTCGGATGCGGACTCGGGCGTGTGGGACTACTTCGCGACCGCGACCATCCCCGTACCGGAGAACGTGCAGCGCTTGCTGCGGGCGCTGGACGGGTACGGGCCGGACGAGCCGGCGTCGGTTCCCGCGCTGGAGGCCGAGACCGGGCTGCGCCGGACGCGGGTCGAGCTGATGCTGAAGCAGCTTGCGGTCGACGGCGCGGTCGAGCGGGTCGAGCGTGGCTGGTTGCGGATGGGCGCCGAGTGGACGTTCGACGCCGCGCACTACGACGGCATCGTGTCGGTACGGCGGCGCGAGGCGGACATCATGCGCGCCTACACCCGCGGCGAACGTTGCCTGATGCAACTGCTGCAGGAGTCGCTGGACGACCCGTCGGCGGAACCGTGCGGCCGCTGCTCGGTGTGCCTGGGGGCGTTGCCCGACCCGCTGGTGGCGGAGCCCGATCCGGAGACGGTCGCGACGATCACCCGCCTGCTGCGCGGCGAAGTCCACGTCCTCGAGCCGCGCAAGATGTGGCCGGGCGGAGCGTTCGGTCCGCGCGGGAAGATCCCAGTCGGGCTGGCCGCCGAGACCGGGCGGATCGTGGTGTACGCGGACGCGCCCGAGTGGCGTGAGGTGCTGGCGGGAGCGTTCAACGGTACGCCGGTACCTGACGCGGTCGAGGCGCTGAAGGCCGGCGCCGTCGCGGCCTTGTCGCGCTGGCGGGGGTCGTGGTCGGCCCGCCCCGACGTCGTCGTTCCACTGGCAGCCGGCGGCCACTCCGACCTGACGTCGGTGGTCGCCGACCACGTCGCTGGCGTCGGCCGGCTGGACCGCGCCGAGCTGTCGGTCAACCGGACGGGCTACACCGACGACCTCTCGTCAGCCGAGGAGGCCAAGGTCTGGCGAGACGGCATCGTCGTGGACAACACCACAGCCCAGGCCGTCACCGCGCGCACAGTCCTGCTCCTGGTCGACGCCACGTCGTCCCAGTGGCCGGTGACAGTCGCCGCGGCCAAACTCCGCGAAGCCGGCGCGGCGGCAGTTCTCCCACTACTGATTCACAAGCGCCCCTGACGGCGTTTCCACCAGGGACTTGAGGTCCGCGAGCAGCCGCGGCCAGCCGTCCTGGATCATGGTCCGGATCGTGCTGCCCGGTTCGAACCCGCTGTGGATCACGGTCAGCTTCACCTGGTCCTCGACCGGCTCGAGCTCGAAAGTTGCCGTCGACAACGGCTCCGTGCTGGCCCGCTCGTACGTCTGCTCGTCGAACCCGACCTCCTTCGCGAACTCCGGCGTGATGTGGTGCCAGGCGTACGACAGCCGCGTGTACGGCGTGTGCTCGACGACGACCTGCCCCGGGCCGGCGATCGCGACGTCGCCCTGGTGCCAGACCATCGCGGACCCGGCCGCCCAGTCGGTCTCGTGGTACAGCCCCCAGTACTCCTTCGTGAAGGCCGGATCGGTCAACGCCTGCCACAGCCGCTCGGGCGTGGTCCGGATGTAGGTGGTGTAGACGAAGTCGTTCACAGGTTCCTCCAAAGCCGTCTTCAGGTCGGCGAACAGCTGCACGCGCCGACGCTCGTACTGATGGATCCACCGGTCCGCGATCGCGTTGATCGGTTCGGCGTTCAGGTGGTGCAACTTCTCCCGCCCGCGCCACACGGTGGTGATCAGGTTCGCGCTCTCGAGGACGGCGAGGTGTTTGCTGACGGACTGCCGGGCCATGTCCAGTTCGGCGCACAGTTCGCGCAGGGTCTGCCCGTTCCGCGCGTTCAGCAGGTCGAGCAGCCGGCGCCGGCTCGGATCCGCCAGCGCCCGGAACACCTCGTCGTCCATCGCACTCCCGATCATTCATGCAGCCAATCGGCTGCATAATCACAATAGGCAGCCAAGAAGCTGCATGTCAACCGTGATGTGATGACCTCGTGGAGATCATCAGCCTCGGCTATCGGACCGACCTGTTGCTGCTCGAGCTGGGCGGCAGCGAGTTCCGCGACACCGGCGAGTACGTCGTCGTCCGGACACCGCAGAACCCGGGCTTCTGGTGGGGCAACTTCCTGCTGTACCGGACGCCGTTCGCGCCGGACGACGCAGAGCTGCGGCTGGCCGACTTCCACCGGGAGTTCCCGGACGCGAAGCATGTTGCCCTCGGCATCGACAGTACGGACGGCGACGTCGGCGCTGTCGACGAGCTGACCGCCGCGGGTCTCACCATCGAGCCCAGCGTGGTGA
This sequence comes from Kribbella sp. NPDC004536, assembly GCF_042873835.1. Lineage (NCBI taxonomy): Bacteria > Bacillati > Actinomycetota > Actinomycetes > Propionibacteriales > Kribbellaceae > Kribbella > Kribbella sp. NPDC004536. The sequence goes on from NZ_JBIALY010000002.1 coordinate 1,067,667, forward strand.
TGACCGCGGAACGGGTCGTACCCCCGCCGCGGCCGAACACGCAGGCGACGTACCGCTTCCTGACCTCGGACGCGGACTGGGAACAGCTGTACCAGCAGAGCCTCGCGACCGCGGAGCTGGAGGTCGACGCCGACTACAAGGAGTTCACCCGCCGCAAGCTGATCGCGAAGCGGGCCGTGGTCGACGCGGGGCACGGGAAGTGGTTCGGGGCGTTCGACGGGGACCGGCTGCAGAGTTCGCTCGGGCTGATCTTCGACGGTCACGGACTCGCGCGGTTCCAGAACGTGCAGACCTCGCCGGAGGACCGCGGTCGCGGCCTGGCCGGGACCCTGGTCCACCACGCGTCGACGTACGGCCTCACTCAGGCTGACAAGCTGGTGATGGTCGCCGATCCCGGCTACCTGGCGATCCGGATCTACCGGTCGGTGGGCTTCGCCGACACCGAGACCCAGCTTCAGGTGGTCCGCCCGCCCGCGTGAAGGACTGCGTGAAAGACTGACGGCATGAGTCGGGTCGTGCTGGTCACCGGTGGCAGTCGTGGGATCGGAGCGGCCGCTGCGGTCGCACTCGCGGCGGACGGCTGGGACGTCGGCGTGAACTACCGTACGCAGGCGGACGAGGCCGCGCGGGTCGTGAAGGCGTGCGAGGAGCTGGGCCGGCGCGCGATCGCGGTCCAGGCCGACATCACCGAGGCGGACCAGATCGAGCGGCTGTTCGACACGGTGACGGCCGACCTCGGCCCGATCGGTGCCGTGATCAACAACGCGGGTGTGGTCTCGCCGTCCGGTCGGGTCGCGGAGTACGACGCCGAGCGCCTGGAGCGGGTGTTCCGGATCAACTCGATCAGCGCGTTCCTCGTGGCGGGCGCCGCGGTCCGGCGGATGTCCACCACGTACGGCGGGAACGGCGGCGTGATCGTCAACGTGTCCTCGCGAGCTGCGGTGCTCGGGTCCGCGGGGGAGTACGTCGACTACGCGGCGAGCAAGGCGGCCGTCGACGCGTTGACGATCGGCCTGGGCAACGAGGTCGCGAAGGAAGGCATCCGCGTCCTCGGCGTCCGCCCGGGGCTGATCGAGACCGACATCCACGAGCCCGGCCGGCTCGACCGGATCGGTACGACGCCGCCGCTGGCCCGCCCGGGCAAGGCGGCGGAGGTCGCCGAGGTGATCGCGTTCCTGGCGTCGGACCGCGCGTCGTACATGACCGGCTCGAGCGTCGATGTCGCCGGCGGCAGGTAAGCAGCGACTGCGCCCGGTCGACCTGGCGCGCAGTGCCGGCGTCTCGACGCAGCTCGTCCGCAACTACGAGGCCGACGGGATCCTCCCGCCCGCGCCGCGCTCGGACACGGGTTATCGCCAGTACGGCCCGGAACACGTCCAGGCCCTGCTGACGTACCGCGCGCTGGCCCCCGGCTTCGGCGCCGAGACCGCGTCCGCGATCATGCGCGCCGTCCACAACGACGACGAGGCGCTCGCGTACCGGCTCGTCGACGCTGCCCACGCAGCCCTCCACGAGCAACGGCAAGCGACGGATGCGGCCAGCGATGCGCTCGCTGCGTTGGCCGCCGAGTACGTCGACGAGCACCCGGTGACCGGGCCGTCGTTGCTGGTGGGGGAGCTGGCGCACCGCCTGGGCATCCGCCCGTCGGCGCTGCGCGTCTGGGAGGCGGCCGGTCTGCTCGCCCCGACCCGCGAACCGGGTACGAAGTACCGCCGGTACGGCCCCGAGCAGGTACGGGACGCGCGCATCATCCACATGCTGCGCCAAGGCCGGTACTACTTCGAGCAGATCAAGCCCGTCCTCGACGGGTTACGACGTACGGGCAGCACCGATGCGCTCCGGAACGCGATCGCCGAACGCCGGGCCGCCCACGACCGCCAGACCAAGGCCATGCTTTACGGTGCCGCGCTGCTGCACGAACTGATCACTGCGGGACGGCCAGCCGGGTCGGAACCGACCGTCCCCGCACCGTGACCAGATCGCTCTGCCGCCACTGATCCGACTCCGCCGTCGACGCCTCGTCGACCGCACTCATCGAGGCGATCAACCGCCCGGGCGCCGTCTTCGCGAGCTCGCTGAGCCGGGCCGCCTCGTTCACCGGATCGCCGATCACCGTGTACTCGTGCCGGCGTACGTCGCCGACCGTCCCGGCCACGACGATGCCGGCGGTGACGCCGAGCCCGGCCGTTGCTTCCGGCAACTCGTCGGCCAGCCGCCGGGTCAGTGCCCGTCCCGCGGCCAGCGCGCTACCCGCCGGATCCGCGAGCTCGACCGGCGCCCCGAAGATCGCCAGCGCGGCGTCACCGGCGAACTTGTTCACGAACCCGCCCTGCCGATCCACCTCGGCGACCACGATCGCGAAGAACCGGTTGAGCAGCTGCACGACCTCGGCCGGCGGCCGCTGCGCCGCGAGCTCGGTCGAACCGACGAGGTCGACGAACAGCACCGCCGCGAACCGCTCCTCACCGCCGAGCTGGTCGCTGCTCAGGGCTTCCTGCACCACGCCGGGTCCGACGTACCGCCCGAACACGTCCCGGATCCGCTCGCGCTCGCGCAGGCCGTCGGCCATCCGGTTGAACCCGGCCTGCAGCGAGCCCAGTTCGGTACCGTCGAAGACCGGAATGCTGACGTCGAGCCGCCCCTCGCCGATCAGGCTGAGCGCGTCCCGCACGGACCGCACCGGCGCCACGACGGACTTGGCCGACAACCAGGTGAGCAGGCAACCGTTGCCGAGCGCCACGATGCCCAGGGCAAGGATGACGACAGACAACCGGGTCGAGGTGACATCACCCTCGATCAGCGCGAGGACGGCCGCGAGCATCAGGCCCGCCACCGGCACGCCCGATCCGACCGCCCAGAAGAACAGCGTCCGCGCCTTGAGTCCGGCTGCCAGCAGCCGACGCGGCGGCGACGAATCGGCCAGGGCCAGAGCAGCGATCGGCCGCAGCGTGAACTCGGTCAGCAGGTACGACACCGTGGCCGTGATGATCGTCGCGTCGATCACCGTGAGCGCGACCCGGAGCGCGTTCTCGGGCTGCATGAACACCGTCATCACGGTGAACAGCACGGCGGCGCCCAGCCAGAGCAGCACCTCGATGAGCGTGAGCCACAGCGGCAGCTGCAGGGTGGCGATCTGCTCCCGGCGGGTGGCCGGCCGATCCAGGTCGACCCAGCGCGTGACCCGGCGGACCAGGCGACTGCTCCAGACGTAGCAGACCGCCATCGCGAACAGGAAGTAGAGCGGGATGACGATCGCGTCGATCAGCTGGAGCCGGTCGAGCAGCGACGGCCCGGGGAGTACGAACACCGCCAGCACGAAGGCGACGAACGCTCCGATCAGATTCGTGCCGATCGAGAACACGGTCATCAGCACGTGCAGCCGGATCCGGAGCCGTTTCGGGCTCTGGCCGGCCGGCCCGAGCAACCAGGACCCGAACGGCCGCCGTTTCAGCACCAACTCCGGATTCCCGTGGGTCATCCCCCTAGTGTGCCAAGTCAGGTGCGTGGGCGGGTTTTGGCACGGTGGTGCGGGTGGCCCAGATTGGCCGTCCGATCGGGCCGGGACGTGGGTACTGTTCCCCGGACGCCTCACTCGGGGAGCATCCCTTGACGCACGATCGCCACTCCTACGCCGAGCCCGCCCTGGTTCGGACTACCCACCTCGAGCTCGACCTCGCGCTCGATTTCGGCCGGCAGGTACTGGCCGGCACCGCCACGCATACCTTGGCCTGGTCCGGCCCGGGTGACAGGCTGGTGCTGGACACCCGGGACATCACCGTGCTGGGCGTCGAAGGGCAGACCGCGGACGGCTGGGAGCCGTTGGAGTACAGCCTCGCCGCGGCCGATCCGGAGCTGGGTTCCGCGCTGACGATCGCGACCGCGGGCCATCCGCGGGTGAAGGTCGAGTACCGGACCGCGCCGACCGCGAGCGGGCTGCAGTGGCTGGAGCCGGCGATGACCGCCGGCGGCGTGATGCCGTTCATGTTCAGCCAGTCGCAGGCGATCCACGCGCGGAGCTGGGTGCCGCTGCAGGACACCCCGAGCGTCCGGTTCAGCTACGCCGCGCACGTCACCGCGCCGCCGGAGTTGATGGTGCTGATGAGCGCCGACAACGGTACGACCTCCCGCCGCACCGGCTCGTACGACGTGGTGATGCCCGAGCCGATCCCGTCGTACCTGCTGGCGATTGCCGCGGGCGACCTGGTGTTCGAGCCGCTCGGCGAGCGCTCCGGGGTGTGGGCCGAGCCCGCGACGGTACGGAAGGCCGCGACCGAGTTCGCCGACACCGAAGAGATGATGCGGGTCACCGAGGAGCTGTTCGGCCCGTACCGCTGGGGCCGGTACGACCTGCTCGTGCTGCCGCCGTCGTTCCCGTACGGCGGGATGGAGAACCCGCGGATGACGTTCGCGACGCCGACCGTGGTGATCGGCGACAAGTCGCTGGTCAGCGTGATCGCGCACGAGCTCGCGCACAGCTGGTCCGGCAACCTGGTCACGCAGGACAGCTGGGACGACATCTGGCTGAACGAGGGCTTCACCTCGTACGTCGAGAACCGGATCGTCGAGGCGGTGTACGGGACGGAGTTCGCGGTGATGGAGACCGCGATCAAGCAGCACGCGACCGTGGTGAAGCTGGACCCGCTGACTCCCGACGAGCTCGCGGTGGAACTGCCCGGCCTGCACCACCGGTCCGAGTACCACGGGACGACCTCGACCGGGCCGCTGAAGGGGTCGTGGTTCCTGTCCTGGTTGGAGGCGCGGTTCACGCGGGAAGTGTTCGATCCGTTCCTGCGCGGGTACTTCGACCGGTTCGCGTTCCGCAGCATCAACACCGACGACTTCGTCGCGCACCTGCAGGAGACGCTGCTCGCGTCGCATCCCGATGTCGTGACGGCCGACGAGCTGGCCGCGTGGTTGTACGAGCCGGGCATTCCGGCGTTCGCCGAGCGTGCGGTGTCGGCGCGGTTCCAGGTCGTGGACGAGGCGCGGACGACCTGGTTGACGACGGGGGAGCTGCCCCAGGGCGCGGAGCAGTGGACGACCCAGGAGTGGCTGCGGTTCCTCGACGCGGCGCCCGACGTACTGAGCCCGCTGTTGCTGCAGCAGCTGGACCGTGCCTTCGGTCTGACCGGTACGGCGAACGGCGAGATCGCCCGTCGGTGGTACCAGATCGTTGCCGCCAGCAGCTACGAGGCGGCCTACGCCGAAATGGCGGAGTTCCTGACGAAGGTGGGCCGGATGAAGCTCGTCCTTCCCGTCTACCAGGCCCTGGCCGGCACCGACCGGGCCTTCGCCGCCGAGGTCTTCGCCAAGGCCCGCCCCGGCTACCACCCCATCACCACAGCCGCCGTACAGAAAATCCTGGGCCAGTAGGCCTTACAGGTCGAGCTTGCGGCGGTTCACCTGTTGGTGAGGGCGGTAGCCCAGGCGTTCGTTGGTGCGGCGCATCGCGTGGTTCGTGTCGACGGTGTCGGTGACCAGGCCGTCGAGGTCGGGGAACTGGTGACGGACCTGGTGGATCTGGGCGGCCTTCATCCACAGCGCGAGACCGCGGCCGCGGTGTTCGGGAAGTACGGCGGTCCCGTACAGCTGGCCGTCGCCCTTCCCGTCACCCGGTACGACGACCTCGGTGAAGCCGGCCATCCGCCCGGTGTGGTCGAGGACCGCGACGACCGACAGGTGTTCGCCGCGCTGCTCGATCACCTGCGCCGCGTGCCGGGTCCGCTCGTTGTCCCACACGTCGACCGGTGCCGCGATCGTGCCGGACGGCGCATCCGCCATCCCGGTGCGCGCGTCGGTGAACGTCTGCAGCAGCTCGTCCGGTACGACGCCGTCCCACGACACCAGCCGGTACCCGGCGACCGCCGGTATGTCGGGCGTCGGCCGGGCGAGGTCGAGCCGGGCGTAGATCAGCCGCAGCCCGATCTCGAACCCGTGGTGCTGCAGGAACCGGTCGCCCACCGACGCGACGTCGACGTCGGCGATCACCGTCCGTACGTCGTGGTCCTGCGCGCCGGCCGCGACCGCGCGGAGCAGCGTCGAGCCGATGCCCTGGCGGCGTTCGGCCGGGTGCACGTTCAGCTCGAAGTCGGCGAGGGGGGCGTGCGTACGGCGGCTGTCCAGGCGCAGGAACGCGGATCCGACCGGCGTACCGTCGGGCCGCGTCGCGAGCCACGCGATGCGCCGGCTGAACGGGCGGAAGTCGGGATCGGTCAGCGGAATCAGTCTGATGCTCAAGCCGTCAACATAACCCGGCCGTGGGATCAGCGGTCCTGCCCGCCAGTTATCCGCTACCGTGGCGCGAAGCCGAGCGGGGAGGAGCCTGGGGTGGAGCTGGACGGGGAACGGGTCATCCGTACGATCGGTGCCGACCATGTCGCGCTGCGTGAGCAGGTCCTGGCGGAGCTTCGCCGCCGGATCGTCGACGGCGAGTACCGCGAAGGTGAACGGCTCACCGAGCTCCGGCTGGCCGACGACTTCGGCGTCTCCCGGAACCCGGTCCGCGAGGCGCTCCGCGTGGTCGAGGCCGAAGGCTTCGTGCAGATCCTTCCGCGGCGTGGAGCGGTGGTCGCGACGCTCGACGAGACGGCGGTCCGGGACCTGTTCGCCGTCCGGGAGCAACTCGAGACCCTCGCCGCCGGCCTGGCCGCCGAGCGGGCGACCCCGGCCGGGATCGCGGCCCTCCGCGCCCTCGTCGACGAGGCAGCCACGGCGACCGCGGCCAAGGACTTCGACCGGGTCGCCGAGCTGAACAGCGAGTTCCACCGCACCGTGATCGAGCTCAGCGCGAACCGCTGGCTGCTGTCGATGTCCGCAGCCATGTACCACCACGTGCATTGGGTCTTCCGAGCCGGGGCCGCCCAGCGCGCTCCGCACTCGTCCGAGGAGCATGTGCGCCTGATCGACGCCATTGAAGCAGGCGACCCGGAGGCAGCAGCTGAGGCCGCCCGCAGCCACGTCGAAGCCGCGGCGAAGGCCGCGCTCGGCTCGTGACTTGGGGAGGATCGTGTGCCGAATCGGGGCAGGAATGCTCCCCGACCCAAGTCAGCGGCCTACCGCGTAGCCCTGCATTCCGCGGGGGTTGGCGGCGGCCGCCAGCACTCCGTCGGGTTCCCGGCGTACGGCGCACAGCCGGCCGAGGCTCCACGGGTCCGACTCGGTGACGACGTGGCCTCGGCGTACCAGTTCGTCCCGGATGTTCGCGCCGACCCGGCTCTCGATGACCAGCCCACCCGGCTCGGTCGCCCGCGGGTAGAACGACGACGGGAAGCTGGTCGTGTGCCACGCCGGGGCGTCGATCGCCTCCTGCAGATCCGCCCCCGCGCCGAGATGCCTCAGCAGGAACAACAGTTGCCACTGGTCCTGCTGATCACCGCCAGGTGAGCCGCACGCCATCACCGGCTCGCTGTCGCGGAGCACCAGCGTCGGCGTCAGCGTGGTCCGCGGTCGCTTACCGGGCGCGAGGGACGCGGGCAGACCCTCCTCGAGCCAGAACATCTGGGCGCGCGAGCCGAGACAGAACCCGAGCTCCGGAATCGTCGGCGAGGACTGCAACCACCCGCCACTCGGTGTCGCCGAGATCATGTTGCCCCAGCGGTCCACCACGTCGACGTGACAGGTGTCGCCGCGCGTCTCGCCGACCGCGGACACCGTCGGCTCGCCGGTCGTCGCATCGCCGGTTTCGTTGCCTGTAGCAATCGAAGGCAGAACGGGCGTACGACCGTCGGGCGACCCCGGGCGAAGCTCCAGCGACGCGTCCGCCCCGACCAGCTTCGCCCGCTCGGCCGCATACGCGGAGGAGAGGAGCGTCGCCAGCGGCACGTCGGCGGCGTCGCCGTACCACGCCTCGCGGTCCGCGTACGACAGCTTCATCACCTCGACCGTCGTGTGCACACCCTCGGCGCTGTCGAGATCCACCTCGCCCAGCGCCGCCAGTACCGCGAGCGACTGCAACAGCCCCGGTCCCTGACCCCAGGGCCCGGTCTTCGCGACCGTGTACCCGTTCCAGTCGTACGTCGCCGCGTCCTCCCAACTCGCCTCGAACGCAGCCATGTCAGCGCCGGTGATCAGCCCGCCGTGGTCCGCCCCGCTCGAATCCCGGTGCGGCAACTTCGAGAACCCGTCGACCGCTTCGGCGACGAACCCTTCCCGCCACGCCCGTCGTGCCCGCTCGAGCTGCTCCTGCCGATCGCCCTCGCCGGCCTCGCGGACCAGCCGCTCCAGCGTCCCGGCGTACGCCTCGTTCCGGAACCGTCCCGACACCGGCCGCCCGCCCTGCAACCACAGCGCCGCCGACGTAGGCCAATGCTCCTCGAACAACTCCTGCACGGTGGCGATCGTGTCGGCCACGCGCGGTACGAGGGGATGCCCGTTCCGCGCGTACTCGATGGCAGGCTCGAGTACGACGCTCAACGGCAGCGTCCCGTGATCGCGCAACAGCAACAGCCACGCGTCCACCGCACCGGGAACCGTCGCCGCGAGCGGTCCCGACCCCGGTACGAGCGTCAGCCCGAGCTCCCGGTAGTGCTCGATCGTAGCCCCGGCCGGCGCGACGCCCTGTCCGCAGAGCACCCGTGGCGCCGGGTTGTCCGCGGTGGCGATGATCGCCGGTACCTCGCCGCCCGGACCGTTGAGGTGCGGCTCGACCACGTGCAGCACGAACCCGGCCGCGGCGCCCGCGTCGAACGCGTTCCCGCCGAGCTCGAGGATCCGCATCGCCGACTGGGACGCCAGCCAGTGCGTGGACGAGACCATCCCGAACGTACCGCGCAGCGTCGGCCGGGTGGTGAACGTCATTTTGCGACTCCTTCTGTAGTCCGTACGTCTGGTCCGGCTCCGTCGTCGGTCACGAGGTGACAGGCCACCTGGTGTCCACCTTCGCCGATCACGCGGGGTTCCGGTACGACGGTCCGGCAGGTGGCCACCGCGACCGGGCACCTGGTGTGGAAGCGGCATCCGGCCGGCGGGTCGATCGCCGACGGCAGGTCGTCGCCGAGCAGGACGGGCCGCCGGGCGCGCTGCTCGGCCGGATCGGGGACGGGCGCGGCGGACAGCAATGCCTGCGTGTACGGGTGGGCCGGCTTCGCGAAGATCCGCTCCCGGGGTCCTTGCTCGACGAGTTGGCCCAGGTACATCACCGCGACCTCGTCGGCCAGGTACTCGACCGCGGACAGGTCGTGCGTGATGAACAGGCACGCGAATCCCAGGTCCCGCTGCAGATCGGCGAGCAGGTTCAGTACGGCGGCCTGGACCGAGACGTCGAGCGCGCTCGTCGGCTCGTCCGCGACGAGCAGGCGTGGTTCGGAGATCAGCGCACGGGCGATGCTGACCCGCTGGCGCTGACCTCCGGACAGTTCGTGCGGTGCCCGCTGGGCGACCTCGGGCCGGAGGCCGACGCGGCGCAGCGCCTCGGCGACCTTCGCCGGGATGTCCTTGCGGCGCATCAGCCGGAGCGGTTCGCCGACGATGTCGCCGACCGACAACCGCGGGTTGAGCGAGCCGGCCGGGTCCTGGAACACGATCGACACGTCGCGACGATGCGGCCGCAGCCGGCGGCGGCTGAGGTGCGTGATGTCGGCGCCGGCGATCCGGACGGTGCCGCCGGTCGGTTCGAGGAGCCGGACGACGCAGCGCCCGACGGTCGACTTGCCGGAGCCGCTCTCGCCGACGAGCGCGACCACTGACCCTTCCCGGATCCGCAGCGTGACGCCGTCGACGGCACGGACCGGACCGAAGTGCATGACGAGGTCGTCGACTTCCAGGGCATCCATCAGACCTCCACTCCGACGTTCCAGCAGGCGACTCGATGTGGTCCATCGGTCAGGGTCGGCTGGGACGTCGTACAGGTGTCGAGTACGCGGGGGCAGCGGTCGGCGAACGTACACGCGTCGGGCTGTTCGGTGAGGACCGGTACGAGGCCGGGAATCTCGTTCAGCCGTTGGGATTCCGCGTACCGGGCAGCTGCGGGGGAGGCGCCGAGCAGGCCGGTCGTGTACGGGTGCCGCGGGTGGGCGAACAACTCGTGGACCTCGGCCGTCTCGACGACGCGCCCCGCGTACATGACCGCGACCCGGTCGGCGAGGTCTGCGACGACGCCGAGGTCGTGCGTGATCAGGACGATGCTGGTACCGAGCCGTTCGCGGAGTCCACGCAGTACGTCGAGAATGCCGGCCTGGATCGTGACGTCCAGAGCTGTCGTCGGCTCGTCGGCGATCAGCACCTTAGGGTCGCAGGCGACCGCCATCGCGATCATCACCCGCTGCCGCATGCCGCCGGACAGCTGGTGCGGGTAGTCGCCGACGCGCCGTTCGGCCGACGGGATGCCGACGAGTTCGAGCAGCTCGATCGCGCGGGCGTGCGCGGCCTGGCGGTTCAGGCCGATGTGCGTACGGAGTACCTCGCTGATCTGGTGGCCGACGGTGAAGACCGGGTTCAGCGAGGTCATCGGTTCCTGGAAGATGTACGCGACCTCGCGGCCACGGATCGATCGCAGGGTGCGCTTGTCGGCGCCGATCAGTTCCGTGCCGCCGAGCTCGACCGAGCCGGTGACGGTCGCGGTACGGGGGAGCAGACCGGCGATGCTCATCGCGGTGACGCTCTTGCCGCAGCCGGACTCCCCGACGACGGCCAGCACCTCGCCGTCGCCGACCTCGAGGCTGATCCGGTCGACCGCCGACAGGAGACCGTCCTCGGTCCGGAACGTGACGCTCAGATCCTTCAGTGCCAGCACAGGTTTCATCGGCGGCTCGCCTTCGGGTCGAGGGCGTCCCGCAGGCTGTCGCCGACGATGTTGAACGCCAACGTGAGCAACATGATCGCGACCCCGGGCATCACCGCGGCCCACGGCGCCCGGGACGCGAACTGCTGGGCGTCGGCGAGCATCGTGCCGAGGCTCGGCGCCGGCGGCTGGATGCCGAGGCCGAGGAACGACAGCACCGCCTCGCCGAGGATGGCGGCCGGGATGCCGACGGTTGCTTGCACGATGATCGCGGAGCCTGCGTTCGGCAGGATGTGCCGGCCCAGCACCCAAGCGTCCCCGGCGCCCTCGACGATCGCGGCCGCGACGAAGTCGAGCGACTTCAGCCGGAGCGTCTCGGACCGGACGATCCGGATCATGCCGGGGATCTGCGCGATCCCGATCGCGATCGCCGCGTTGCCGAGGCTGGCGCCACGGATCGCGGCCAGCCCGACTGCGAGGATCAGGAACGGGAAAGCGAGCACCAGATCGGTCAGCCGGGAGATCAGCGCGTCGACGGTCCGGAAGTACCCGGCGATCAGCCCGAGCGGTACGCCGACCACGAGCGAGAACGCCACCGCCAGGATGCCGACGTGCAACGAGGCGCGCAGGCCGAACATGATCCGGGACAGCACGTCGCGGCCGAGGTCGTCGGTGCCGAGCAGGTACCCGGCCGTACCCGGCGGGGCGAATGCGCGGTCCAGGTGGTTCTGCGTCGGCTCGTGCGGCGCGAGCCAGTTCGCGAAGACGGCGAGGAGCACCGCGATCGCCAGCACCGCGAGCCCGGTCAGGGCGAGCGGGTTGTGGACGATCCGGCGAACCACCCGCCGGCGATTGCTGCGCAGTGGTGCGGCGGTCACCGCCTCGGCTACCGCCATCACGCCTCCCCTCGGACCCGGATGCGCGGGTCGATGATCGAGTACAGCAGGTCGACCACCAGGTTGATGACGATGTACGCCGTCGCGGTGACGAGGACGACCGCCTGGATGACCGGGTAGTCGCGCTGGAAGACGGCGTCGACGGTCAGCTTCCCGAAGCCCGGCAGCGCGAAGATCCGCTCGGTCACGACGGCGCCGGAGATCAGCGCGCCGAGCTGCAGACCGACGATCGTCACCACCACGATCAGACTGTTGCGCAGGGCATGTTTCCCGACGACCGCCCTCGGTGGCAGCCCTTTCGCCTCCGCGGTCCGGACGTAGTCGGCGGACAACGCGTCGAGCATGGACGACCTGGTTTGCCGCATGATCACCGCCGCCAGTCCTGTGCCGAGGATCATCGACGGCAGGATCAGGTGGTGCAGGTTCGCGATCGGGTTGCTGAAGAACGGCACGAAGCCCGACGCGGGAAAGAGGCCGAGGGCAACCGACAGGTACAGGATCGCCATCAGCCCGAGCCAGAAGTGCGGCACCGACAGGCCGAGCAGGGCGAGTGCGTTCGCGGCCCACTCCGCCGGACGCCCGCGCCGTACCGCGGCCAGCACGCCGGCGCCGACGCCGATCACGCTCGCGATCAGGATCGCCAGCACGGACAGCTCGATCGTCACCGGGAGGGCGCTGACGATCATCGACCGGACCGGCGTACCGGTCCGGATCGACCGGCCGAGATCACCACGCGCGGCATGACTCACGAACTGCCAGAACTGTACGAGCCACGACTGGTCGAGGCCGTACTGCTGCCGGATCGCCCGCAACGACTCCGGATCCCGGTCCTCACCGGCCAGCGCCAGCGCGGGATCGCCGGGCAGCGCGCGTACTCCGACGAACACGACGATCGTCGCGAGCACGAGCGTGACCGCGGACTGCCAGAGCCGGTTGAGCAGGTACCGCCTCACTTGGCGAACCCTGCGAAGGCCGTCCGGATCACCCCGTCGGGGTAGACCTGGATGCCGAGCAGCTTCTTCGAGACACCGGTCAGGTTGCGCTGGCGGTACAGGTAGATGATCGGATCGTCCTGCTGCAGCTTGCCGACGACCTCGCCGTACAGCTTCACCCGCTCGGCCTGGTCGGTGGACTCGCGCGCGTCGGTGAGGAGCTTGTCGACGCCCGTGCTGCTGTAGCCGGAGACGTTCTGGCTGCCGGTGGTGCCGACGAAGTTGTAGATGTTCGCGTCCGGGTCGACGCGGCCGGACCAGCCGAGCTGCAGGAGCTCGAAGTCGCCACGGTCCTGCTGGTCGAGCAGAGCGGCGTACTCGACCGGCTTGATGACCAGGTCGAACCCGCCCTCCTTCACCATCCCCTGCAGTGCTTGCGCGAGCCGCAGGCTGTCCGGGTTGTTCGACGTGATCATCTCGACCTTGTACGGCGTACTCACGCCGGCGTCGGCCAGCAACTGCTTCGCTTTCGCCGGATCGTGCGCGGGGCAGACCTGCGCCGCGTCGGAGGTGAACTCGCTCTTCGGCGAGATCGGCGAGCACGCGACCGTGTTCAGGCCGTTGAAGATCGACTTGACCAGCGCGTCGCGGTCGATCGACAACGCCAGCGCCTGCCGGACCCGCGGATCCTTCGCGATCGGGGTGTCGAGCTGCTTCAGCGGATTGCCGACGCCGTTCGCATTGCCGATGTTGACGGTCAGGCCCTGGTACCCGAGCGACTGGGACTGCAGTACGGTGACGCTGCTGTCGCTCTGCAAGGCCGGTGCGTCCTGCGTGGACAGCGAATCCGCGACCTGGGCGTCACCGGACTTGAGGTTCGCGGAGCGGATGCTGGACTCGGTGATGATCCGGTACTCGATCGCGTCCAGGTGCACCTTGGCGGCGTCGTAGTACTGCGGGTCCTTCACCACCTTGATCGAGTTCTGCGCGACCCGGCTGGCGAACTTGAACGGGCCGACGCACACCGGTGCGTTGGAGAAGTTCGCGCCGAGCTTCGCGACCGCGGCCGGGCTCAGCACCATGCCGGCCCGGTCGGCGAGCGCGGCCGTCAGCGGCGCGAACGGCTTCGACAGCTTGATCACGACGGTGTTCGGGTTCGGTGTGTCGATCGAGGTGATCGGGCCGAGCTCGCTCTTGCGGGCGGAGCCGGCCAGCGTCAGGTCCCGGTTCAGCGAGACCTTCACCGCGTTCGAGTCGAACGTACCGCCGTCGGCGAACTTCACGCCCTGCTTGAGCGGGATCGTCAGGCTGAGCCCGTCGGCCGAGACGGTCGGCAGCGCGGTCGCGAGCTGGGGCACCACCTTCGCGTCCGGGCCGAGGTCGTACAGCTTCTCGCACATCGTGTGGAAGACGTAGCGCGAGTACAGGCTGCGGGACAGCGTCGGGTCGAGCTTGTCCGGGTCGGCGGAGAGCGCGACCGTCAACGTGCCGCCCTGCTTGACCTGCGCAGGGTCGGCCGCTGCGCCGAACGCGTCCTGGCCCGTCGGCGCTTTCGAGGAGCTGGTGTCACCACCGGCCGGTTCGACCGGTGAGCACCCGACCACCGCTGCGAGAGCCAGCACGGCCACGGCCGCGCCGGCCCTCGCTGTTAGGACGGAGCTCAGGTTCCGGCGGACGAATCGGTTCCTTGCGCGTCGACGAGTCATCGCTAACTCCTGTGTAGGCGGATTACTGTCGACTGTTTCATGTATACAAGGTGCGTGCGCAAGTGATTCGGCGAGTTTGTCCGAACCTTTTACGACTCGGTCAACACCACCGGGTAGGTGAGGGTGCCGGCCGGGACGGCGGCGTCGCCGAGCGCGAGCGCCATCAGGTGCGGCCCGTCGTACTGCGGGTGATGGATGCCGAACTCGGTCGCCTGCCGGAAACCGAAGCGCGGGTAGTACGTGTCGTGGCCGAGCACGACAACCGCCGGCTCGGTCCGCTCGCGCGCCGCAGCCAGCGCCGCCCGGACGGCGGCACCACCGGCGCCCTGCCGCTGGTACGCCGGCAGCGCGGCGACCGGGCCGAGCGACAGGATCGGTACGTCGCCGACGTGACAGCGGGTGAGCAACGCGTACGCGACCGGTCGATCATCGGGGCCGGTGGCAACGAACATCGACCCGGGGAGCCAGGCCTTCGGCTCGGCCCGGTGTGCGTCGAGGAAGTCGACCTCGAACTGCCGGCCGAACGCGTCGCGGGTGAGGTCACGGAGGGTCTCGACGTCCGACGCGATCTCCACCCGGGTGTTCCAGGAGTTGGACAACGGAGGTCCCTTTCAGAGAGTTGAGGAGATGACCGTTTGCACTCTTTTCAGCACTGCCGGACGGGCGGCAGCGCTCGATCGCGCGGTCATCAACTCACCTCCTGCTCCGAAGTCGGACCAACTTTAGCCGACGGCGAGGCGTCAATCATCCTGAATTCGCCGACACCGACGAGCCAGGGGAGCTGTCATGAACGCTGTCGCCCGGGGGAACCGCAAGGGTCCTGGAGGATTGAGAACCTACGTCGTGGGAGCCGGTGCGGTCGCGGCAGTCCTGACCGCCGCCGCGTGCGGCTCGTCCGCCGCCTCGGACGGCAGCAAGCCTTCGGAGGTGACGACGTCGACGAGCACGACACCCAGCACCACCCCGTCGTCCAGCGCCACCCCGTCGTCCAGCGCAACGACTCCGACCAAGTCGACCACAACCAAGCCGATCGACGACTCGGGCGCCGAACTGTGTGTGATGGCCGACCTGAAGTTCACCGTCACCGACTACGACGCGCCGGGCGAGCCGGTCCGCCACCTGATGCTCGTGGCCACCAACAAGAGCGCGAAGAAGTGCACGGTCCACAGCTATCCCGTGGTCACCCTCGGCGATGCCAAGCAACCCGCACCCGTGAAGGCCGGTGAGGAAGACGAGCCGCTCGTGCTCGCTCCGGGCGACAAGGCGTACGCCGGCGTGCTCGCGACCGGCGGCCACATGGACACCTACACCGTGAAGTTCGTGACGGTCGGCCTCGGCAGCCCCGGCGGTGAGACCGAGCCCGAGCCCCCGGTCAAGGTGAAGATGCCCGTCACCTCCTTCCAGGCCGACGACGGCCAGCGCATCACGTACTGGTCCGGCACCGAGGGCCTCGCGATGCGCCCCGTCACCTCGTCCTGATCACTCGGGCCATTCGAGCACGAGTGGATCCTTGGACGGCGGCCCGACCGGAGTCCAGCTGTCGTCGAGGAGGCGGTACGGATGCCAGCGCCCGTGGCGGTCGAGGCGGAGCTGGAGGTCGACTCCGAGCGTCAACCAGTTCTCGGACACTCTGACGTCTTCGGCCGCGAGCAGTTCGGTGCGGGCGCGGTTCAGTACGGCTTCGTCGGGCGTCCAGGTGCGTTCGAGTACGTCGAGCCCGGACGCCCCGCCGTACCGCCAGGCTTGGATGCCCAGGGCAAGGGATTCGTCGCCGAGTTCGGGGAAGTCGGCAGCCAGCCGGATGGTGTCCTGGTGTTCGTCGAGAGTGTCCGGCACGGCGGTGTCGTGGAGGAGCGCGTTCAGCATCGAGCGCGCCCGGCGGGCGGCGTCCAGCACCAGGAACTGGAGAGTGAACGGTCCGAAGCCATCGGGTGGTTCGATCCCCGCGGCGGCAAGCTGGTCGATGGTGATCTTCGCCGGCAGGCTCGGTGGCTCGGGCAGCGGGGACGGGTCGGCGGCGACGGCTTCGGCGACGGACACGCCGCGCCGGACGGCCGGAGTGTCCGGCACAGCGGTCGACACTTGCAGTGCGTCGAGGAGTGTGTCGCGGGTGCGTCCTCTCAGTAGGAGAAGTACGAACGGGTCGTCGTCCAGCAGCCACGCGACCTGGTAGCACAGCGCGGCCGCGTGCTGGCAGGGCAGCTCCCAGGCGTCGCACGTACAACTCGGGTCGAGATCGCCGATCCCAGGCAGCAACGCGACCCCGGCGTCGGACGCGGCCTCGACCAGGTTGTGCGGCATCTCGCCGTCCAGCAACGCCGCGAGGTGCCCGGCGCGGGCCGCCACCTGCTCCCGGAAACGCCGCCAGTCGTCGTCGCTCAGCTCGTCGACCTGAACGACGGACTCGTACGTGTCCTCAGGCGCGTAGACGGTCGCCGC
Organism: Kribbella sp. NPDC004536; assembly: GCF_042873835.1. Classification (NCBI taxonomy): domain Bacteria; kingdom Bacillati; phylum Actinomycetota; class Actinomycetes; order Propionibacteriales; family Kribbellaceae; genus Kribbella; species Kribbella sp. NPDC004536. The sequence continues at coordinate 1,084,357 of NZ_JBIALY010000002.1, forward strand.
GATCCGTCCCGGGCTGATCGTGATCGTGCCGACCTGGCCCGAGTTCGCGTACTGCCGGCCTTTCCGGAGCTGGTTGTTGTCGAGCGAGGTGTCCTCCATCGCCTGCACCCACGCGCGTGCCCACCACGACCGCCCACGCGTACTCCGCCGCTGCCGGGAGAACGCCGGGAAGCCCTGTGCGCCACTCATCGCAGACCTCCGCGCAGCTCGACGAGATCGGCCAGTTCGCTGTCGGACAGCTCCGTCAACGCCGCCTCGCCGCCGGACAGCACCGCGTCGGCCAGTTCGCGTTTCGCGGCCAGCATCCCGGCGATCCGGTCCTCGATGGTGCCCTCGGCAATCAACCGGTGCACCTGCACCGGCCGGGTCTGCCCGATCCGGTACGCCCGGTCCGTCGCCTGATCCTCGACCGCCGGGTTCCACCAGCGGTCGTAGTGCACGACGTGTTCGGCCCGCGTCAGGTTCAGCCCGGTCCCGGCAGCCTTCAGTGACAGCAGGAACACCGGCACCTCACCCGCCTGGAACCGGTCGACCATCTCCTCGCGCTGCGGCACCGGAGTGCCGCCGTGCAACAGTTGCGCGCCGATCCCGCGCGACGTCAGGTGCCGCTCGAGCAGCCGGGCCATCGCGACGTACTGGGTGAACACGAGCACCGCGCCTTCCTCGGCGAGAATCGTTCCGAGGAGTTCGTCGAGCAGTTCCAGCTTGCCCGAGCGGCCGGTCAACTTCGCGTCGTCGGCCTCCTTCAGGTACTGCGCCGGGTGGTTGCAGATCTGCTTCAGCCCGGTCAGCAGCTTGACGATCAGGCCGCGGCGGGCCATCCGGTCGCTGGCGCGTACCTCGTCCATCAGCTCGCGAACCGTTGCCTCGTACAACACGACCTGCTCGCGGGTGAGCGACACCGGCTGGTCGGTCTCGGTCTTCGGCGGGAGCTCGGGCGCGATCCCCGGATCGGACTTCTTCCGCCGCAGCAGGAACGGGCGGACCAGCTTCGCGAGCCGCGCGGCGACCTCCTCGTCCTTGTCCGCCTCGATCGGCGTCGCCCACTGGTTCCGGAACGTGCCGAGGCGGCCGAGCAGCCCGGGCGTCGTCCAGTCGAGGACCGCCCACAACTCGGACAGGTTGTTCTCCACCGGAGTGCCGGTCAGGGCGACGCGTGCCTTCGCCGGAACGGTCCGCAGCGCCTTCGCCGTACCGGACGAGGGATTCTTCACGTGCTGCGCCTCGTCCGCGACCACGAGCGCCCACGGATGAGCGGCCAGCCGTACGGCGTCGCGGCGCAGCGTGCCGTACGTCGTGAGCACGAAGCCGTCGTGCGCGTCGTCGAGGGATCGGGACGTGCCGTGGAAACGCCGGACCGCGGTGCCGGGCGCGAAGCGTTGGACCTCGCGCTCCCAGTTGCCGAGGAGGGACGCGGGGCAGACGACGAGCGTCGGGCCGGCGGTGTCCTCGGACTGCTGGCGGTGTAGGTGCAGCGAGATCAGCGTGATGGTTTTGCCGAGGCCCATGTCGTCGGCGAGGCAACCGCCGAGACCGAGCGACGTCATCCGGGACAGCCAGCGCAGACCACGGAGCTGGTAGTCGCGGAGGGTCGCGTGCAGGCCGGGTGGTGCCTCGATCGGTTCGTCTGCGCGGTCCGGGTCGGCGATCCGCGCGCGGAGCTCGTCGAGCCACTTCGCCGGGGTGACCGCGATCTGCTGTCCGTCGACCTCGGCGGTGCCGGTCAGCGCGGCGCCGAGGGCGTCGATCGCGGTGACGGGTTTCAGGATCCGCTCGCGGGCCTTGCGGGCCAGGTCGGGGTCGATCAGCATCCACTGGTCGCGGAGCCGTACGACCGGACGGGTCGCCTCGGCGAGCTGGTCGAGCTCAGCCTCGGTCAGCGGGTCGTCGCCGACCGCGACCTGCCAGCTGAAGTCGAGCGTCCGGTCGCCCTGGAAGAAGCTCGGCAGGCTGCTCGGCGGGCCGTCGGCGGAGGTGATGGCGGCGCGCGCGGTGAGGGCGCGGCCGAGGCTCTTCGGCCAGTGCAGGTCGATGCCGGCGGCCGTGAGCCGCTGGGCGGAGCCGGCCAGCAGCTCGGCGACGTCTTCGTCGGCGAGTTCCATCCGGTCCGGTACGGCGGAGTCGAGCAGCCGGGCGAGGGGCGGCCAGACGCGAGCGGCCCGGCGGATCGCGAGCGTGGCGTCGATCCGTGCCCGCGGACCGAAGCCCGGTACGTCGGCCGACCAGACGTCGTACGCGTCGCTGACCAGGGTCGGGTCCTTGAGACTGTGCAGCTGTACGACGGCACCGAACGACTGGTGCTCGCTCAGCTCGAGCCGCAGCGAGATCCGTACACCGGAGTCGAGTCCGGCGGAGACCTCGTCCGCCCAGGTTCTCAGCCGATCCGCGCTCTGTGGGGTGGATGCGGCGAAGAGGTTCGTCTGATGCAGCTTCGCGGCCGCGGGGGAGCGGGGCATGCCGTCGGCCACCGCGTCGAGGAACTGCCTGAGCAGGTCCTCCGCCACGGGCAGCCGTACGTCGCCCGTGGTGTCGAGCGGGAGAGCTCGCGCAGAGACCGGCATGGCCTCGGCCAGCTCCAGGACCCGGGTGATGTCGTCCGGGTCGAGCGGCCCGATCCGCCAGGCGTCGTGCCCGTCCGGCGAGACGCCCGGCAGAAGCTTGCCGCGAGCAACCAATTGCAACGCGACCAGCGAAGCCCCACCCCAGAACGCCCCCGACGGATGCACCCCCACCCCCCGCCGCAACCGCCCCAACACCGGCACCGCCTCCGCCACCGCCAACTCAACCGCCCGCACGGTCTGCACCCGACCCGCCTCGGCCTGCGGGTCTGTGAGCAGGGTCAGCTCGACCTGTTCACCCACACCGAGGGGGAGAGGAGCGCCGGTTGGCTGCCAGAAGGCGACTGTGCTTGTGCGTGGTGGATCGGCCGGCCGGAAGACCACCGCGCATCCGGCCAGCTCCTGCCCCGTGCCCTGCAAACCGACGACCTCCGTAGTAAGGAAACGAACCCTCAGACAGTTACTGCTTCACCCGGCTGCTCGAACTGCGTCCGATAAAGCTCCTCGTACCGCCCGCCCGCAGCGAGCAGTTCCGCGTGCCGGCCCTGCTCCACGATCCGCCCGTCCTCGATCACGAGGATCTGGTCCGCCGCGCGGATCGTCGACAACCGGTGCGCGATGACGACCGCCGTACGACCGGCAAGTGCCTCCGTCAGCGCCGCCTGCACCGCAGCCTCGTTGGTCGAGTCGAGCGCCGCCGTCGCCTCGTCGAGGATCACGACCCGCGGTTGCGCGAGCAGCAACCGCGCGATCGTCAGCCGCTGCCGCTCACCACCCGACAGCCGGTACCCACGCTCGCCGACGACCGTGTCCAACTGATCCGGCAACGACTCGATCAGATCCCGCAACCGTGCCCGCGACAACGCGTCCCACAGGTCGTCCTCGCTCGCCTCCGGGCGCGCGAGCAGCAGGTTCTCCCGGATGGAGTCGTGGAACAGGTGCCCGTCCTGCGTCACCATCCCGAGCGTCTGCCGCAGCGATTCCGCGGACACGTCCCGTACGTCGACCCCCGCCAGCCGCACCGCGCCGGAGTCCACGTCGTACAACCGGGGAATCAGCTGCGCGATCGTCGACTTCCCGGCGCCGGACGAACCGACCAGCGCGACCATCTGCCCGGGCTCGGCCCGGAACGAGACCCCGTGCAGCACCTCGACGCCGCCCCGCGTGTCCAGCTTCGCGACCTCTTCCAGCGAGGCCAGCGACACCTTGTCCGCCGACGGATACGCGAACTTCACCTCCGCGAACTCCACCGACACAGGCCCGTCCGGCACGCGCCCCGCGTCGGGCTTGTCCTTGATCAACGGCTCCAGATCGAGCACCTCGAAGACCCGCTCGAAGCTCACCAGCGCCGTCATCACCTCGAGCCGGGCGCTCGCCAGCGCCGTCAGCGGTGAGTACAACCTCGTCAGCAACAGCGCCATCGACACGACCGCGCCGGCCTCGAGCTGGTCCCGCAGCGCGAGGAATCCGCCGAGCCCGTACACGACGGCAAGCGCGAGCGCCGACACCAGCGTCAACGCAGTCACGAAGATCCACTGCACCATCGCCGTCCGGACGCCGATGTCGCGCACCCGCCGCGCCCGGATCGCGAACTCCTGCGACTCCCGCGCGGGCCGCCCGAACAGCTTCACCAGCGTCGCTCCCGGCGCCGAGAACCGCTCGGTCATCTGCGTACTCATGGTCGCGTTGTAGTCCGCCGCCTCCCGCTGCAGGCCGGCCAGCCGTCTGCCGATCCGGCGCGCCGGTACGACGAAGAGCGGGAGGATGACCAACGCCAACAGGGTGATCTGCCACGAAACCCGCAGCATCACCACGAGCGTAAGGACCAGCATCACCAAGTTGCTGACGACACCGGACAACGTGTCGCTGAACGCCCGCTGCGCTCCGATCACGTCGTTGTTCAGCCGCGACACGAGCGCGCCGGTCCGGGTCCGGGTGAAGAAGGCGATCGGCATCCGCTGGATGTGGTCGAACACCGCCGTCCGCAGATCCAGGATCAGCCCTTCACCGATCTGCGCCGACAACCATCTGGTCAGCATGCTCAGCCCGGACTCCGCGACCGCGATCGCCGCGATCAGCAAAGAGAGCCAAAGGACGACGCTGAAGGCCTTCCCGCCGACGATCGCGTCGACGACCCGCCCGGCCAGCACCGGTGTCGCGACCGCCAGGACCGCGGCGCCCGTGCTCAGTACGAGGAACCACGCCAGTTGTGTCCGGTGCGGTCGGGCGAAGGCGAGGATCCGGCGCAGGGTCGCGCGGGAGAACGGTCTCTTCTCGTCTTGTGCGTGCATCGCGTGGTAGAGCGAGTTCCACGCGGTCATTTCCATACTCACGGCAGTGCTCCGCTGGATCGGTCGGCTGGGGAGGTCGATGATTCCGGACACCACCGACAAAACCCGACGCTAGAACCTCCACTGAACTCGAGGTCAACTGCGTACACTGTACGAAGAATAGCCGATCGAGCAAGGCGGCGCACATGAACCAGGAGTACAGCGGCAGCGGCGACCCGGCCCGAAGCCTCGAACTGCTCTGGCGGCGACGCCAGGACCGCCCGCAGCCGGCCCGCGGCCCCAAGCCCGCGCTGACCGTCGACCAGATCGTCGCCGCCGCCCTGAAGATCGCCGACGCCGAGGGTCTGCCCGCGATGTCGATGCGCCGTGTCGCCGACGAACTGGGCGTCGGCGCGATGACGCTCTACCGGTACGTCCCGGGTAAGGCCGAGCTGCTCGACGTCATGCTGGACACCGTGTACGGCGAGCTGCCGCGGCGCGCCGTACCGGGGGAGTGGCGGGCCCGGCTCGAGGACGTCGCCCGCGAGAACCGGGAGCTGTATCTACGGCACCCGTGGCTGCTCCAGGTCGCGACCAGCCGGCCGCCGCTCGGCCCGAACGTGATGGCGAAGTACGAATGGGAGCTGACCGCTGTCGAGGGCATCGGGCTGACCGACGTCGAGATGGATGCGACCGTCGCACTGGTGAACGGCTACGTGCACGGCGCCGTCCGGACGGCGGTCGAGGCGCGACAGGTGATCCAGCGGTCGGGGATGACCGACAAGGAGTGGTGGCTGGCGCACGTCCCGCACCTGGACCAGATCGGCGACCTGGCGAAGTTCCCGCTCTCGGCCCGGGTCGGGACCGCTGTCGGGAATGAGTTCGACGCCCCTTATGACGTCGAACATGCGTTCGAATACGGTCTGGAACGGCTGCTCGACGGCGTTTCCGCGCTGGTCGGGAACCGGACTGCGCCGGAGCGGTAAACGGTGTTGTGAGTGAGTACTCACTCAGTTACCTTGGAGGACGTGAGTCCACGAGCCACTCCACTGCCACCTGAGGAGCGCCGGGCTGCCATCGTGCAGGCGGCGCTGCCGCTGCTCGAGGAGTTCGGCGCGGAGGTGAGCACCAAGCAGATCGCCGAGGCGGCCGGGATCGCCGAGGGGACGATCTTCCGCGCGTTCGGCAGCAAGGACGCGCTGATCGAGGCCGCGATGGCGACGGTGTTCGACATGTCCGACCTGATCCAGGCGGTGCAGCGGGTCGACCCGGCGCTGCCGCTGCGAGAGCGCACCATCGCCGCGGTGGAGATCCGGCAGGCCGGGCTCCGGCGGGTGTTCAAGCTGCTGTTCTCACTGCGCCTGCGGCGGCCGCCGGACTTCGGCAAGTCGTCGCCGCTGGACGAGGCCCGGCGGCAGCGCCAGCAGGATCTGGCGAACCTCGCGTTCGCCGACCTGCTCCGTCCCGACGCGGACCAGTTGAGCTACTCGCCGGAAGAGGTCGTCCGCCGGCTCGGCATGCTCGTCTTCTCCGCCACCCACCCAATGATTTCCGGCGGCCAGGTGCTGACCGCCGAGGAGATCGTCGACTTCGCGTTCGACGGTGTCCGCAAACGCACCACAACAGGTCAGCCACCTGCCACCGAGGACGCCGTCGAGTTCGTACCCGCCGGCGCCCGCCGTCACGACTCTGGGGATGATTGATGTTAGTTCGCGTCTTGCGTACGCACCTGCGTCCGTACGCGGGAAACCTGCTCCTGGTGGTGGTCCTGCAACTCGTCGGGACGATCGCCTCCCTCTACCTGCCCACCCTGAACGCCGACATCATCGACAACGGTGTGGCCAAGGGGGACACCGGCTACATCATGGGCACCGGCGGCTGGATGCTCGGCGTCAGCCTGCTGCAGATCGCCTGCACGATCACCGCGGTGTACTTCGGTGCGAAGACGGCCGCGCTGTTCGGCCGGGACGTCCGCTCGGCGGTGTTCCACCGGGTCGGCGAGTTCTCCGCCCGGGAGGTCAACCAGTTCGGCGCGCCGACGCTGATCTCCCGCAGTACCAACGACGTCCAGCAGATCCAGATGCTGGTCGTGATGACCACGACGATGCTGGTCGCGGCGCCGATCACGATGATCGGCGGCATCATCATGGCGGTCCGCCAGGACGTCGGACTGTCCTGGCTGGTGGTGGTCGCGGTGCCGCTGCTGGCCGGCTGTGTCGGCTTCATCGCGAGCCGGATGGTGCCGCAGTTCCGGAAGATGCAGAAGAACATCGACGGGGTGAACCGGGTGCTGCGCGAGCAGATCTCCGGGATCCGGGTGGTCCGCGCGTTCGTCCGCGAGCCGCACGAGGTCGAGCGGTTCGGCGAGGCGAACGCGAACCTGACCGACACCGCGATCCGGGCCGGCCGGCTGATGGCGCTGGTGTTCCCGACCGTGATGCTGATCCTGAACGTGTCCAGCGTGGCGGTGCTCTGGTTCGGTGCCTCGCGGATCGAGGACGGCAAGATGCAGGTCGGCGCGCTGACCGCGTTCCTGAGCTACCTGATCCAGATCCTGTTCTCGGTGATGATGGGCGTGTTCGTGATGATCATGGTGCCGCGGGCCTCGGTCTGCGCGGACCGGATCTCTGAAGTGCTCGACACCGAGTCGTCGGTACGGCCGCCGGTCACGCCGATCAAGAGCTTCACCGGGCGCGGCCAGCTGGTCTTCGAACGCGCCTCGTTCCAGTACCCAGGCGCTGCCGAGCCCGTACTGCGCGACATCAGCTTCGTCGCCTCGCCGGGGCAGACGACCGCGATCATCGGCAGTACCGGCGCGGGCAAGACCACGCTGCTCTCGCTGGTGCCGCGGTTGTTCGACGCGACCGAGGGACGGGTGCTCGTCGACGGGATCGACGTCCGCGACATCGAGCCCGAGGCGCTGTGGGAGCGGATCGGCCTGGTGCCGCAGCGGCCGTACCTGTTCTCCGGGACGGTCGGCAGCAACCTGCGGTACGGCAATCCGGACGCGACCGACGAGGAGCTCTGGGAAGCGCTGACGATTGCTCAGGGCAAGGACTTCGTCGAGGCGATGCCGGAGGGCCTGGAGGCACCGATCGCGCAGGGCGGTACGAACGTGTCCGGCGGTCAGCGGCAGCGGCTCGCGATCGCGCGGGCGCTCGTTCGGAAACCGGAGATCTACCTGTTCGACGACTCGTTCTCGGCGCTCGACCTGGCCACCGACGCCCGGCTGCGGGCGGCGCTGCGGCCGGTCACCCGGGACGCGTGCATGGTGGTCGTCGCGCAGCGGGTCTCGACGATCATCGACGCCGACCAGATCGTGGTGATCGAGGACGGCGCGATCGTCGGCAAGGGAAACCATCAGGAGTTGCTCGACAGCTGTCCGACGTACGTCGAGATCGTCGAGTCGCAGCGTTCCGCGGAGGAGGCGGCATGAGCGAGAACGAGAAGCCGTCCTCGAACGGACAGCGCCCGCAGGATCAGCCCCCGAACGGCCAGGCTCCGGGTGGCCAGGCTCCGGGTGGGCAGGCTCTGGGTGGGCAGCCGGCGGGTGCGCAGGTTCCGGGTGGGTCGGCCTCGGACGGGGAGGCGCCGGAGGGTGGTGGGCCGGCGACCGTGAAGGCGACGGAGCGCCCGACGACCGGTCGCGCGTTCGGTCCGCCCGGAGGTATTCCGGGCGACAAGTCCATGAACTTCCTGCCCTCGGCGAAGCGCCTGCTCGGCCGGCTGCGGCCGTACCGGCTCCAGGTGTTCGGTGTCATCCTGCTCGCGATCGCGAGCGTCGGCCTGTCGGTGCTCGGCCCGAAGATCCTCGGCCGCGCGACCGACATCATCTTCGCCGGTGCCATCGGCAAGCACCTTCCGAGCGGCGTGACCAAGGCCCAGGTGATCGAGCAGTATCGCGCGTCCGGCAACGGCCGGCTCGCGGACCTGCTGCAGGGGATCGACCTGATCCCGGGTGTCGGCATCGACTTCGATGCCCTGCGCAACGTTCTGCTGCTGGTCCTGGGGCTGTACGTCGGCGCCTTCTTCCTGTCCTGGGCGCAGGGTTACATCCTGAACGGCGTCGTCCAGCGGACGATCCTCGGGCTGCGGGCCGAGGTCGAGGAGAAGCTGAACCGGCTACCGCTGAGCTACTTCGACGGCGCGCCGCGCGGCGAGCTGCTCAGCCGGGTGACCAACGACATCGACAACATCTCGACCAGCCTGCAGCAGACGCTGAGCCAGCTGCTCACCTCACTGCTGACGGTGATCGGCGTGATCACGATGATGTTCGTGATCTCGCCGGTGCTGGCGCTGATCGCGCTGATCACGATCCCGGTGTCGATGGTGCTGACCGCGGTGATCGCGAAGCGCTCGCAGGTCCGGTTCGTCCAGCAGTGGCGGCACACCGGTGCGCTGAACGGCCAGATCGAGGAGGCCTTCACCGGGCACGAGCTGGTGAAGGTGTTCGGCCGGCAGAAGGAGATCGAGGCCAGCTTCAACGCGAAGAACGACGAGCTGTTCAAGGCCGCGTTCGGCGCCCAGTTCATCTCCGGGCTGATCATGCCGCTGATGATGTTCATCGGGAACGTCAACTACGTGGTGATCGCGGTCATCGGCGGTCTCCGGGTCGCGTCCGGCACGATGTCGCTGGGTGACGTGCAGGCGTTCATCCAGTACTCGCGGCAGTTCACCCAGCCGCTCACCCAGGTCGCCTCGATGGCGAACCTGCTGCAGTCGGGCGTGGCGTCGGCGGAGCGGGTCTTCGAGGTACTGGACGCCAAGGAGCAGGTGCCGGACGACGCGACGCCGGAGCAGGTGACCGACGCCCGCGGGCGGGTCGAGTTCGAGCACGTGTCGTTCTCGTACGACCCGGACAAGCCGCTGATCACCGACCTCAGCCTGGTCGCCGAACCCGGCCAGACGGTCGCGATCGTCGGCCCGACCGGGGCCGGCAAGACCACGCTGGTCAACCTGATCATGCGGTTCTACGAGCTGAACGGCGGCCGGATCACGCTCGACGGTGTCGACATCACCGAGCTCACCCGGCACGACCTGCGCTCGCGGATCGGCATGGTGCTGCAGGACACCTGGCTGTTCGGCGGCACGATCCGGGACAACCTGCTGTACGGCAACCTGGATGCCACCGAGGAGGACATGCTGGCCGCGGCGAAGGCGACGTACGTCGACCGCTTCGTGCACAGCCTCCCTGACGGCTACGACACGGTCATCGACGAGGAAGGCAGCAACGTCAGCGCCGGTGAGAAGCAGCTCCTCACCATCGCGCGCGCGTTCCTGGCCGACCCGCAGTTGCTGATCCTCGACGAGGCAACGAGCTCGGTCGACACCCGTACGGAGGTCCTGGTCCAACGCGCCATGGCCGCCCTGCGCTCCGACCGCACCAGCTTCGTCATCGCCCACCGCCTCTCCACCATCCGCGACGCCGACCTGATCCTGGTGATGGAGAACGGCGCCATCGTCGAACAGGGCAACCACACCGAACTCCTCGCCCTCGACGGCGCCTACGCCCGCCTCTACAACGCCCAGTTCAGCGGCGCCGTAGTAGACATCGACGAAGAAGCCGCAGCCCTCGCAACCCCCACCCCAGCCGGCCGCCCCATGTCCCGCTGACCAACCGGAAAGGCGACTCCTCGACGGAGTCGCCTTTCCGCACCTGCTCAGCCCGATAACCTTCGGGACAACCAAACCGCCTGCGCGATGAGCCACGCGCCAAGGACTGCCTCCGCGATGAAGACCAGTGTCCAGATGTTCCACTGAGGTTTGACCAGCTCAGCGTTTCGGTCGTCAATACTGCGAAGTTGCGCCCGCCATTGGCGTCCAGCCATCGGGGTGATTTCGACGTCAGAGGAGCGCTGGAAGCTCACTGTCACATTCTTTGCGGCAATAGCGCCGCTGTCGGAACGGAAGTCTCCGCGACAGGTCGCAGTGAAATAGCCTTTGGATGTCGGTTCGTAAGAGCATCCGGTAACGGTAAGGACTCCAGTATTGCGACTGCTTGTGGCTAGGTGAGCTGCTGCATGCAACGGAATGTAGAGCATAGTCAGGCTGAGCGCCACCATCAACAATGCGCCCATAAACGCCGCATGCGACGAATGCCTACTCCGCAGGACACCTTCAATCACTGATCGATACTATCCAGATGATCGAAGGTGTCCAGGAAAATCATAAATTCAGGGCCACTTCAGCACGAATTCAGTGTAATCCGGATAATGCCCACCTGAATCGTGTGCCGGTACTCAGCGTGCGAGCCGCCGTACCGCGAGTTCGGCCAGCAGGGCTGCGCCGTCGGGGAGGACCGAGTCGTCGAATGTTGCCAAGGGGGAGTGGTTGTCGGCGGCTGCGTCGGGATCGGCGGCGGCGCAGGCGCTGAGGTTGAGGTAGACGCCGGGGACCTCGTTCAGGACGTACGACATGTCCTCGGCACCGCAGCGCGGGTTCTGCCGTTCGCGGAAGCGGTCCGCACCGAACAGGTCCTCGATCGTCGAACGGGCGAACTCGTACTCCGCCGCGTTGTTGACGGTCACCGGGTACCCGACCTGGTACTCCGCCTCGACCTGCAACCCGTGCGCCGCCGCGAGCCCCTCGACCAGCTGGATCGACGCCTTCTGGATCTTCGCGCGGGCGGCCTCGGAGAACGTCCGCACGGTCGCGTCGAAGAACGCGTCGTCCGGGATGATGTTCTCCTTCGTCCCACCGGCGATCCGGCCGACCGTCAGCACCACCGGGTCGAACACGTCGAACTGCCGGGTGATCATCGTCTGCAGCGCCGACACGATCTCGCACAGCACCGGGATCGGGTCCTTGCCGCGGTACGGCGTCGACCCGTGCGTACCCGCGCCGATCACCCGTACGTGCAACTGGTCCGCCGCGGCCATGAACGACCCCGGCCGGCTGCTCCACATCCCGAGCGGCTGCGAGGACGCGCCGACATGCAACCCGTACGCCGCGTCCGCCCGCCGGCCGGCCGCGTCGAGGACGCCCTCGCGGATCATGATCGGCGCGCCGCCCGACGTCTCCTCGCCCGGCTGGAACATGAACACCACGTCGCCAGGCAGGTCGGCCTGCATCGCGGACAGGATCTTGGCCGCGCCGACCAGGCCCGCGACATGCAGGTCGTGGCCGCAGGCATGCATCATCCCGTCGTGCCGGGAGGCGTACGGTACGTCGACGCGCTCGGTCACCGGCAGCGCGTCCATGTCACCACGCAGCAGTACGACGGGACCCGGCCCGCGGCCGCCGCGCAGTACGGCGGTCACCGACGAGAGCTCCTTGCCGAGCGTGATCTCCAGGGGCAGGCCCTCGAGCGCGTCGAGGATCAGCTGCTGCGTCTTCGGCAGGTCGAGGTCGTACTCCGGCACCTGATGCAGGGCGCGCCGCAGCGTGACGATCTCCGCACGGAACCGCTCCGCCAGCTCACGGGTCCTCATGCTTTCGGGCCGAGGTCGAGGGCGGACATGACCCGTTGGGCGCTGCTGCCGAGTTCGAGCAGTTCGACCAGGTCGAGCCAGCGTTCCGGGTCCTTGATCTCGCGTGGCAGCGTCGCGTCGTACGTCCCGACCGGGGCGTCCTTCGCGACCGCGACCACCTTCGGCGCGACGTCGAGGTAGGCGCTGTCGGCCAGGATCTTCTTCTTCACCCCGGGCGCCATCGGCGTACTCGGGTCGGCGGCCGCGGCGCGGATCGCGTCCAGGTCGCCGTACGACGTGACGAGGGCGGCGGCCGTCTTCTCGCCGATGCCCTTCACGCCGGGCAGTCCGTCGGACGCGTCACCACGCAGCGTGGCGAAGTCGGCGTACCGCTGGGCCGGGATCTCGTACTTCGCGAGCAGCGCAGCCTCGTCGTACACCTCGGCGCGACCGACGCCGCGGGCCGCCGTGTAGACGATCCGGATGCCGCGGCTGTCGTCGATCAGCTGGAACAGGTCGCGGTCGCCGGTGACCACGTCGACCGGCATCGTCGCCTGGTGCGAGAGCGTGCCGATCACGTCGTCGGCCTCGTGGTCCGGGGCGCCGACGATCGCGATCCCGAGCGCCTCCAGGCAGGCCCGGATGTACGGCACCTGGACCTCGAGGCGATCCGGTACGTCCTCGACCTGCTCGCCCTTCGGGGTCACGAACTCGACCCGCTGCGCCTTGTACGACGGGATCAGCGCCACCCGCCAGGACGGCCGCCAGTTGTCGTCCCAGCAGGCGACCAGGTGGGTCGGCCGGTGGTTCTCGGTCAGTCGGGCGATGAAGTCCAGCAGCCCGCGGATCGCGTTCGTCGGCGTACCGTCGGCGGCCTTCATTGTGTCCGGTACACCGAAGAACGCGCGGAAGTAGAGGGACGCCGTGTCGAGCAGCATCAGCCGCTGTCCTGTCCCCAGTCCTGTCTCAGCCATAGGGCGATGCTTTCATGCCCGGCGTCCGGGGCAGTAGGGTCTTCGGGATGGAGGACCTGGACCGAAAGATCGTCGGGCTGCTCGCGACCGACGGCAGGATGAGCTTCACCGACCTGGGCAAGGCGACCGGCCTGTCCACGTCGGCCGTACACCAGCGGGTGAAGCGGCTCGAGCAGCGCGGCATCATCCAGGGGTACGCCGCGAACGTCGACCACACCGCGCTCGACCTGCCGCTGACCGCGCTGATCTCGATCCGCCCGATCGACCCGTCCCAGCCGGACGACTCCCCGGAACGCCTCCGCGAGGTCCGCGAGATCGAGTCCTGCTACTCGGTCGCCGGCGACTCCAGCTACGTCCTGGTCGTCCGCGTCGCCTCCCCGGCCGCCCTGGAGAACCTCCTCGCCGTCATCCGCGCCCGCGCCAACGTCTCCACCACAACCACGATCGTCCTCAGCACCCCATACGAACGCCGCCCACCGGCCCTGTGAAGACCCTGCTGTCGGATCTCTTCAGCACGCTGATCCCGGGCGGTGATGCGGCCCGCAATGCGGTGAACGCCCGGATGGGTGCCGCGCTCGGTGTCGATCCTTCGGCGTTCCAGGCCGCCTTCGACGCCTCGTCGTACGAACGCTTCATCGGCGCGTACGGCGATCTGCCGAGCACGCTCCGGGTGATCGCCGAGCGCTGCGGCGGCACGCCCACCGACGAACAGGTGCAGGAGGCAACGAGCCTGCGCCGAACCCTCGCTCGGCGCCTGCTCGGCGCGGCACCGAAGGCGACGACGGAAACGCTCGCCGCGTTCAAGGGTGCCGGCTGGGGGATCGGACTCGTCAGCAACATCACCTCCGAGACACAGCTCCAGTGGACCGGCAGCCCGCTGGCGCCGTACTTCGACGTGACCGCGTTCTCCGCGGAGGTCGGCGCAGCCAAACCCGAGCCGGCCATCTACCTGTCCGCCTGCAGTGCACTCGGCGTCGAGCCGGGTGACTGCATCTACGTCGGCGACGGAAGCGATGGAGAACTCCCTGGGGCGGCTGCCCTCGGGATGCACGTCGTACGGACTACTGAGCACGCCAACAGCGATCCGTCGTGGACCGGCCCGTCAATCGCGTCCTACAGCCTGCTACGCGAGTTCCTCTGAGTCACGGAACGAGGGTGACTTTTCCTTGGTTCGCGCGGTCCGCTAGTAGCTGGTACGCCTTGGCGGCTTCTTCCAGGGAGAGTTCGGCGGCGATGGCCGGCCGCACTTGACCGGTGGCGAGGAGGGTCCACAGTTGGCGGCGCCATGTGCCGATGAGGTCGGGGCGGTTGCGGGCGACCTGGCCCATGGACAAGCCGGTGACCGTACGGAGCCCCGTCAGCAGATCGTGTGATGCGAGCCGGCCGGGCGCGGCGCTGAGCGTGATCAGCCGGCCGAACGGCTTCACGCACTGCAAGGCCCGCTCGAGGACGACCCCGCCGACGCCTTCGACGACGACGTCCACCTCGACCGGCCACCGTGCTTCGTTGCTGAGGACAACTTCATCGGCACCTTGCCGCCTCACGAACTCCGCCTTGGACGCGTCGCTCACCGTACCGACAACGCGCCCCGCGCCGAGCGACTTCGCGAGCTGTACGGCGAGATGCCCGACCCCACCCGCCGCGGCCGTGACCAGAACGGAATCGCCCGGCTGCAACCGCGCGAGCTCGAGCGCCGCGAGTGCCACCTGCCCGCTGCGCAGGAGCGCCATCGCGATGACGGGCGGGACATCCTCGGGTACGACGTCCAGCAGAGCCGCGGGCGCAACGGCGTAGTCCGCCATCGCGCCGCTCATCGTCAGTCCGGCGACCCGCTGCCCGACCGCGAAGCCCTCGACACCGTCGCCCACGGCAACCACCCGTCCGGCGAGCTCGCCGCCGGGGCGTTGCGGCAGTTCGAGGTCGCGGAGGTGGAACAGCCCGGGCAGCGTGACCCCGACCGCGTCGACCTCCAGGAGGACCTCACCGGGACCGGGCGACGGCACGTCGACCTCCTCGACCTGTAGAACCTCAGGCCCACCGTGCTCGCCGTACCAAACTCTGCGCATCCACTCTCCTTAGGTCGAACCTAAGAATAGGTCGAACCTAAGGAATTATGTCAAACTCTTGACCCATGGGACTACGTGAAGAACGCCGGCTGCGCACCCGCCAATCGATCTCGGACGTAGCCACCCGGCTGTTCATCGAGCACGGCTTCGAATCGGTGACGATCGCGGCGATCGCCGCCGCCGCGGACGTCGCCAAGATGACGGTCACGAACTACTTCCCACGCAAGGAAGACCTCGCGCTGGACATCCACGAGTCGTTCGTCCGAAGCCCGGCAGCCGTCGTAGCCAGTCGCCCCGCCGGCACCACGCCGTTGGAGGCGCTGCGAGCTTGGTACGACGAAGCGCTCGATCGCCGCGACCCACTCCTCGGCTACTCCGGCCCGGAGTTCGCCCGAATGATCCTCGACAGCCCCACCCTCCGGAGCCGCCTCCGAGAACTCCACGACCTCCGCGAAGAAGCCCTCGCCGCGGCAGTCCCGAAACTCGAAGCCGCCCTACTGTCCGCCCGCCTCCGCTACCTCTTCAACGAAACCCTCCACCGCACAACCACCAACGACCTCGACGCCCTACCCGCGTTGGCCGCCGAAGCGTTCCGTCAATAACCGCCGGCATCCACGAGAGCGCTCGCCAGGGAGAGGACCTGGATCTTGCCGTGGCCCTTCGGCGGGATCAGCAGCACCGCGTCGTGAATCGTCGTCGACGTGAGGGCGCTCTCATAGTGCGCCGTGGCCGGACTGAATCCGACCTGCGGGAAACCAGTCCACGAGTATTGCCAGTTCGCTCCGATGAGCATCGTGTAGTCGTGGGTGATGGAGGCGAAGACCAACGCCGAGCCCGACTTGGTCATGAACGCTGGTGCCGCTGCGGGGGATGTAAACGCGTTGGTGATGCCGCGGACAGCCGGGCCGTCCTTCTTGAGCCTGGCTTTGTCCGCGGCGATGTCCGCGAACAGTTTCGTGATGTCTTCGCTCGGCTGGAACGCCGCCGCGCGCGGTGACTTGGGTCCCTCGGTGAGGTACTTTGCCAGGCCGTCGACGGCGCCGCGAGGCGCTGCTGCGAGCCGATCGTCGTCGGCAGCGGTCGCCGGTCTGAGATCGGTCACGTCCGGGAGCTTCACCGTCGACTTCACGTTGCCGGCGAATGTCATCAGCCACGGGCTTCCGGCGGCGTGCCGTTCCCAGAGGCCCAGGTGTCGAGACTCGCTGTGCCCAGTGAACCGGGAAACGCTGAGAAAGCGCATCGGATAGCTACCGAACTGTGGAACGCCGATCTCCGGCGCAGCCAATGGCCAGGTCCCTCCCGGCTTGCCCTTCACTGCGCGTACCGCCTTGTACCAGGCCTGGGTCTCGCGCAGGAGGGTGCCGCCTTCGACGGAAGCAAGAAGCTTGTCATCGCTGGTCTCGTTGGCCTGAGCGCTGACCTGGTTGTGGTGCTCGATCAGGCCGGCGGCTGCTTCGGAAGTTATTGCTGGGCGGGTGAGGGTGGTCACCGTGTCGGCCTGTGGGATCGCAGCGCAAGCGGTCAGCAGGGTGAAGGCGCCGACGAGCGCGATGACGCGTCTCGCGGGCTCGGACGGTGCGCCCTGCCGCGTGGGTGATTGCGGCAAGGCGTGAACCGGAGTCTGCGGCGTGGGCCTACGGCGGACCAGGATGAGAAGGAGTCCCACGACCAGCAGGACGAGCCCGACGGCGAAGATGATCACGGCTGTGCGGAACGCCTGTGGGATCTCGATGCCGAAGTCGACCCGGACCTCGGGGGCGGTGTTGCCGTCGGCATTCATGATGACTATCTCGTACGGGCCGTCCTCGATGGGCCAGGCGATGGACTGGGTACCAGGCCCGTTTGCCTTGGTGATCCACCAGTCGAGGGTGTTCGGTGCGGTGAGCGGGCCGGCGGCACCCTTGGAATCCTCGGTGGACAGCGCGATCGGGAACCGGATCTGGACGAGCTTCGTGTGAGCGATGCCCGTGAGGTAGCTGGCGACGTCGAAGTCTCGGGCCACTCCTAGGAAGACCGGCTGGTTCTTCGTGGAGCGTACGTCGACGTGCAGGACGGGGCCGTTTCGGTTGAGCAGCTCCGGGGTGCTGGCGATCGCCAATCCCTTGCTGCTCAGTGACTGCTCGCCCGAGTGGACCGTGTCGTCCGGACCGATCAACCAGAACGCGACCACGCCACCCACAGCAGCAACAATCAGGCCCACCAATGCCAGCGCTACACCGACAACCCTACGAATCACCCCAGGATGCTAACGGTTGCCGAGCGCATCCAACGGGTCACGCTGAGGAAGTTGCAGGAAGTTGCAGTCTTCGGTGCCGCCCCCTGCGGTGGCACCGAAGACTGGTCTGGTCAGTTGAGGTCGAGGAGTTTCTGGGCCTCGGCGGCGGTGCGGGAGGCGGCGGCTCGGGCTTCGGCTTCGGCGAGGTGGTTGCCGGCGTGTTCGCGCCACCAGTTCTGGCCCTCGAGCGGGAGCGAGTCGATCGGGTCGTAGTACTCGTACGTCCGGTTCAGCGCTTCCGGGTCCTGCTGTTCGATGCCGGTGCGGTAGTTCTTCTTCCAGTACGAGATGCCGCGGACCTCGTCGTACTCGGACAGCTGGTGCACCCAGCGCTTCCCGACGTACGGGACGTCGCAGACGATCCGCGGCGTCGCGAAGCCGGGCAGGTACCCGAGGATCCCGTGCTGCAGGTGCTGCGCGTCCCGGACCGACACCCGCCAGTGCTCCGAGAACGGGATCATGTCGCACATGTAGAAGTAGTACGGCGTGACGTTCGCGCCGTCGAGCAACGCGAAGCACAGGTCGAGCAGCTGCGGGATCGAGTCGTTGACGCCGCGCATCAGGACGCCCTGGTTGCGTACGTCCCGCAGACCCGCCTCGAGCATCGCCTTCGACGCCTCGGCGACCAGCGGCGTCACCGACTGGGCCGCGTTCACATGAGTGTGCATCGCCAGCATCACGCCCCGGTCGCGCGCGATCGAAGCGACCCGCTCCACACCCGACAGGACGTCGGACGACAGCCAGTGCTGTGGCATTCCCATCAGCGCCTTGGTCGCCATCCGGATGTCGCGGATGTTCTCGATCTCGAGCAGGCTCATCAGGAACGCCTCGAGCCGCGGCCACGGCATGTTCGCGACGTCACCGCCGGACACGACGACGTCCCGGACGCCCGGCGTACGGCGCAGGTAGTCGAGCATGTCGTCGAGCCGGGTCTGCGGCTTCGCGACGAACTTGAGCTTGTCGATCACCGGTGTCGAGTTGCCGACCAGGTCCATCCGGGTGCAGTGACCGCAGTACTGCGGGCACGTCGGCAGGATCTCCGCGAGGACCTTCGTCGGGTACCTGTGGGTCAACCCCTCCGTGGCCCACATCTCGTGCTCGTGCAGCGAGTCCCGGGTCGCATGCGGATGCGACGGCCAGTCCGTACGGCGGTCGGTGAACACCGGGAGCATGTACCGGCGGACCGGGTCGGCGTAGAACGCCTCCGTGTAGTCCGGCGCGCCCGAAGGAACGATCGTGTTCAGCATCTGTGGCGGCAGCAGCATCGACATCGTCGCGCGCTCGGCCTGGTCGCGGGTCAGGTCGTCGTAGAACCGGTCCTCGAGCAGGTCGCCCATCACGTCACGCAACTGCTTCACGTTCTTCACGCAGTGCGACCGCTGCCACTGCACCGAGCGCCACTCCTCGGCCGTGACGTCCTTCCAGCCGGGTAGCCGGGTCCAGTCCGGTTCCACCAGCTCGGCCCGCCGGTATACGTACGGCTGGCCGTCGCCGGGCTCCGAACGAGCCAGCTCCGGGGTGATCAGGTCGGTCACGGGTGCCTCCGTGGCGTCAAGGGATGATGCGGTCTGATGTGAGGATAGCGATAGAACTTCCCTCAGATCCAACAGTACGCCGGAAGAATTCTCGTCCAGGCCTACTTTGGGTAGTATTTTGCCTGACCCGCTCAGAGGAGGACCCGTGTCGTCGAGCCCGGTAGGACTGCATCGCGTACTCGCGCCGTCCGGCGTGTTGCCGCAGGCGGCGGAGAAACTCGACGCGCGTCCCGAGATCTGGCCCGACGAGGTCCGGATCGCCGTAGAGCGCCTGAACCTCGACGCCGCGTCGTACCGCCAGCTCGCCGAGGCGCACGACGGTGACGGTACGGCGATCCGCCGCGCGGTCCTGGACATCGTCGAGACCCGCGGCAAGATGCAGAACCCGGTGACCGGTTCCGGCGGGATGCTCGTCGGCGTCGTCGACGAGGCCGGCCCGGACTCGCCACTCGGAGTCAAGCCCGGCGATCGGGTGGCGACGCTGGTGAGTCTCACGCTGACCCCGCTGCGGATCACCGACGGGCTGAAGGACTGGGACGGCAGGAGCGAGCAGGTCCCGGCGCAGGGTCACGCGATCCTGTTCGCCCGGTCGATCGTCGCGAAGCTCCCCGACGACCTGAAGCCGGAGCTGTCACTGGCCGTCATGGACGTGTGCGGCGCGCCTGCGCTGACGGCTCGAGTGGTGAAATCGTATGTCGACAAAGGCATAAAGCCTGTCGTGTCAGTAATTGGCGGCGCAGGCAAGTCCGGCTCGCTCTCGCTGGCCGCCGCGCGCCGGGCAGGTGCGGCGCGGACCATCGGCATCGTCCCGTTCCAGGCCGAGCACGATCGGCTGACCGAGGCCGGCCTCGCGGACGTCGTCGCGTTGGCGGATGCGCGCGATCCCGTCGCGCTCGCAGCGGCCGTGGGGGAGCCCGCGGACATCACCGTCGTCTGCGTCGACGTCCCCGGCTGTGAGCACGGCGCCGTACTGTCGACGGCCGCCGGCGGCACGGTGATCTTCTTCTCGATGGCGACGTCGTTCTCGGCCGCGGCCCTTGGTGCGGAAGGGCTGGCGGCGGACGTGACGATGCTCGTCGGCAACGGGTACGTGCCAGGTCATGCGGAGTACGCCATGGAGCTGTTGCGGTCCGAGCCGGGTGTCCGTGGTCTGTTCGAGAGCAGGCTGGCGGAGGATTAGGGCGTGCGCACACTTCTGACGAACGGTTCCGTCTACTCGCCCGCCGATCCGCATGCGACCGCGATCGCCTTCGACGACGGGGTGGTGACCTGGCTCGGCGACGACACCGGCGCGGGTGCGTACGCCGACGGCGCCGACGAGGTGATCGACCTCGACGGCAAGCTGGTCACGCCGGCCTTCGTGGACGCCCACGTCCACACCGCCGGCACAGGCGCGGTGCTGACCGGTCTCGACCTCACTGGTACGACGTCCCTCGCGGACGCCCTGGACCGCTTGGCAGCGTTCGCCGCCGGCCTCCCCGAGGACGCGGTGATCGACGGCGCCGGATGGGACGAGACCAAGTGGCCCGAGGGTCGCCCGCCGTCGGCCGAGGAGCTGGACGCGGCGGCCGGTGGGCGGCGGGTGTACCTGGCGCGCGTCGACGGTCACTCGGGCGTGATCTCCTCCGCCCTGTTCCCGGCGGCGAAAGGCTCCGGCTTCGACAGTTCTGGGCGGTTGGAGCGGGATGCTCACCACGCCGTTCGGGACGCGTTGAGCGAGCTGATCGGGCCGGACCAGGTACGAACTCACATCGAAGCGGCCCTGCGGGCGATGGCCTCGAAAGGTATCGGGGCGTTCCACGAGATGGCTGCGCCGCACATCGGGCCGTTGTGGGAGTTGCCGATCGTGCGTGAGGTCGCGGAGGAGCTCGGGTTGTCGGCGACGCTCTACTGGGGTGAGCCCGGCGCGTTCGAGCACCTCGGGACGTACGGACTGGCCGGTCTGGCCGGTGACCTCAACGCGGACGGTGCCCTCGGTTCACGTACGGCCGCGTTGAAGGCGCCGTACGCCGATCGGGCCGACCACCGCGGGCACGCGTACCTGACGCCCGAGCAGATCGCCGAGCACGTGATCGCGTGTACCGAACGGAACGTGCAGGCAGGGTTCCACTGCATCGGCGACCAGGCCCTGGAGAACATCGCGCGCGGCTTCGAGCTCGCCGCCGAGAAGGTCGGCGTCCAGGCATTGGTTGCCGCGCGCCACCGTCTCGAGCACGTCGAAATGGTCGACGAGGCAACGATCGCGACGCTCGCCCGCTGTGGTGTGGTGGCCAGTGTGCAGCCGATGTTCGACGGGCTGTGGGGCGGTCCGGACGGGATGTACGCCGAGCGCGTCGGCGACCGCTGGCAGGGCATGAACCCGCTCGGTTCGCTCGCCCGCGCGGGCGTCGTCCTCGCCTTCGGATCGGACGCGCCGGTGACCGAGCTCGGTGGTTGGGAGGCCGTCCGCGCGGCCGCGTTCCACCACGAGCCGTCCGAGCGGATCACCGTCCGCGCGGCGTTCCAGGCGCATACCCGCGGCGGTTGGCGGGCGGTCGGGATCGACGACGCCGGCGTCCTCGCGCCGAGTACGGCCGCGACGTACGCGATCTGGCAGAGCGACGCCGAGCTCGTGGTCCAGACCCCGGACCAGCGGGTCGCCGCCTGGTCGACGGATCCGCGCGCCGGCGTGCCGGTACTGCCGGATCTCAGCGAAGGTACGCCGACCTGCTTGCGGACCGCTGTCGGCGGCCGCGTGATCTACGAAGCCGAGGGATGGTCGTCACAGTGAAGAAGCTCGACCTTGATCCGGTCACCGTCCGGAAGGCGCGCAGCCTGGCCCGCAAGGCCGGCAAGCCGATCGTCAACCTCGCTCAACAGCACACCACGGTGTCGGTGGAGCGAGCGGTACTGCGGCTCGCCGGGCTGACCGGCGCCGACACCGAAGGCATCCCGTGGGTGAACCGGCTCGCCGACACCGTCCGCGCCGACGTCGGGCTGGAGCACGGGCTCGCGCTGCCTGTCTGGGACGCGTTGCTCCGCGGTGAGGCCGAGGACCTGGCCGTCCTCGCGCAGAAGGCCGCGTCTGGCTCGGTCACGTTCCGTCTCCCGGAAGGACGTGACGCAGCGAAGGCTCGTACGGCAGCGCGCAAGGCCGCGGCGGCCGGGATGAAGCGGATCGACGGGCGGCGGCGTGAGCGGGACCGGCTGATCAAGCGGCACGGCGATCCGGAGCAGCGGCCGTGGATCTACCTGATCGTTGCCACCGGCGACATCTACGAGGACATCCCGCAGGCGCAGGCGGCCGCCCGCGAAGGCGCCGACATCATCGCGGTGATCCGCTCGACCGGGCAGTCGCTGCTCGACTACGTACCGGAGGGCGCGACCCGCGAGGGCTTCGCCGGTACGTACGCGACGCAGGAGAACTTCCGCCTGATGCGCGCCGCCCTGGACGAGTCGTCGAAGGAACTCGGCCGCTACGTCCGGCTGACCAACTACGCGTCCGGGCTGTGCATGCCGGAGATCGCGACGCTGGCCGGGCTCGAACGGCTCGACATGATGCTGAACGACTCGATGTACGGGATCCTGTTCCGCGACATCAACCCGATCCGGACCTTCGTGGACCAGCGGTTCAGCCGGCAGATCCACGCCCGCGCCGGGATCATCATCAACACCGGCGAGGACAACTACCTGACCACCGCGGACGCGGTCGAGGCCGCGCACACGGTGACCGTCTCGCAGCTGCTCAACGAGTACTTCGCGAAGGAAGCGGGGCTCGAGGACTGGCAGCTCGGGCTCGGGCACGCGTTCGAGATCAACCCGGACATTCCGGACTCGTTCCGGCTCGAGCTGGCGCACGCGATGCTCGCGCGGCAGCTGTTCCCGAACGCGCCGCTGAAGTGGATGCCGCCGACCCGGCACATGACCGGCGACGTGTTCCGCGGGTACCTGCTGGACGGGTTCTTCAACCTGGTCGGCGCGATGACCGGACAGGGCATCCTGCTGGTCGGGATGATGACCGAGGCGGTCGTCACGCCGTGGATCTCGGACCGCGACCTGGCCCTGCAGAACGTCCGCTACGTACTGGGTGCCGCCGGCAACCTGCACGAGGACTTCCGGCCGGAGCCCAACGGGTTCATCGCCCAGCGGGCGCGACAGGTGCTGGGGGAGTCCGTGGAACTGCTGGAGCGGATCGTCGACGACGGACTGCTGAACGCGATCGGCGACGGCACCTTCGGACTGATGAAACGTCCGCAGGACGCCGGCCGCGGTCTCGACGGCGTCGCGCGCAAGTCGTCGGAGTACTACAACCCCGCTATCGAGTTGCTGGAGTCGAAGTGAGCATCATTCGTCCGTACGGCGACACCACCGGTGACGGCATGGTCCAGTTGTCGTTGACGCTGCCTGTCCCGCACGACAAGCGGGCCGAGGGCGCCGCGGTGCAGCTGGCCAACAAGATGGGCATGGACCCGGCGCTGGTCGTGCACTCCAAGCCGATCGGCCCGGACTTCACGTTCTTCGTCGTCTACGGCCCGGTGAACCACCTCGTCGACACCTCCAAGGTCGAGGTCGTCGAGCGCGACTACCCGCTGCTGTCGCCGAAGGAGGTCAACCTCGCGATCCGGAAGAGCCTGCGCCGCCGGCTCACCGTGGTCGGTGCGTGCATCGGCACCGACGCGCACACGGTCGGCATCGACGCGATCCTCAACATCAAGGGCTTCGCGGGCGAGAAGGGCCTGGAGTACTACCGCGAGGTGAAGGTGGTGAACCTCGGCGCGCAGGTCGCCGTACCGGAGCTGGTCCGGCGGGCGCGGGCGGAGAAGGCGGACGCGATCCTGGTCTCCCAGGTGGTGACGCAGCGCGAGGCGCATGTGCTGAACACCAAGGAGATGTCGGCCGCGTTCCGGGAGGCGTACTCCGAGGACACCCGTCCCGTACTTGTTGCCGGCGGCCCCCGTTTCACCGAGCAGATGGCGGGCGAGCTGGGGGTGGACCGGGTCTTCGGCCGCGGTACGACGCCGGGTGAGGTGGCCAGCTACCTGGTCGACGCATTGGTCACGAAGAGGAGCGCTTAGGTGTCGAAGGCAACTATTGGTCTGACCGTCACGCATCGCCGGTACGTCCCGTACAGCCACGCGCACTACGCCGGGAACCTGGTCGACGGCGCGTACGTGCTCGGCCTGTTCGGGGATGTGGCGACCGAGGTCTGCATCCAGGCCGACGGCGACGAGGGCCTGTTCGCGTCGTACTCCGACGTGCAGTTCCTGCAGCCGCTGCGGGCCGGCGACGTCGTGGAGGTGAAGGCAACGATCTCCCGGGTCGGCAACCGCAGCCGGGAGCTCGACTTCAGCGCGTACGTGGTCTGCCGCGGCCGTCCGGACGTGTCCGAGTCGGCGGCCGAGGTGCTGGACGTGCCGCTGGAGATCACCCGGGCCAAGGGGACCGTGGTCGTACCGGTTGGGTGACGATTGGTTGCCCTGGGTAACGATCACGTGGAGTGCCGACATCGCTCTGTAACGTGACTTGAATGAGGGTAATTCGTTTTCCCTTGTAGGGCAGGCGATAGTGTTACAACGGGCTCAAAGAGCCGGGGGAGAGGTTGACACCGTCGCCGCCAGCGAGCATCGTTTTGGGAGTCGTCATATCCCGTTTGTTCAACGGTCACACGAAGTTCGGCCACCGGATGATCCCGCGACGCTGACCAGGCCAGTGCCAGGCTTGAGTCGACGGGGGCTGAGATCGCCGGTGGTAAGCCCCCCGCGGGGCAGAGGTGGAAGAGGCTCGGCGGCCAGTAGACAACAGCCGGACGGTTCGCAGCCAGCGCATCGCCGGTTGGTCCGAAGGCGCGCCGAGCCTCTTTCCTCTTTTACCGGGTGAATTCCATCGGTGTGACTAGTTGAGGCGGGTGATCCGGCCGAGCGCCGGCACCTTCACCGGGGTGTTCTTCTGCAGGTAGCTCTCGAAGGCCTCGAGGTCGCGCGCCTTCTCGACCCGGTCGGTGCCCTCGGTCAGCACGCTGAAGCCGTCACCACCGGTAGCGATGAACGAGTTCGCTGTCACCCGGTAGTTCGCGGCCGGGTCGATCGGGACGCCGTTCAGCTTGATGCTCGCCGGGTCGATCTTGTCGCAGGCCGGCCGGGCGTTGTCGTAGGTGAACGTGAAACCACGCGAGACACCGAGCACCCGGGCCGTGGTCTGCCCGCACCACTGCTGTTCGAGCAGCCGGTGTACCTGCTCACCGGTCAGCGTCATCGTCACCAGCATGTTGCTGAACGGCTGCACCCGCAGCGCCTCGCCGTGCGTGACGACGTTGGGCAGGTCGTTCCCGGTCGGGCTGACGATCAGGTCGCCACCGATGCCACCGCCGTACGGCGGCTGGATCGCGATCTGCGCGCCGCCCTTGTCCGGCGCCGAGGTGGCGTCCAGCCGGGCGTCCGCGAGTACGTACGCCATCGTCGACTCGCCGGCCGCGTTCCGGGTCGCGGTCAGGTCGCCGGCGATCATGCCGACCGGCCGGTCGACCAGCGGCTGCGACCGCAGGTCGCTGGCCCGCTTGAGCTGGGTGAAGCGGCCGTCCGGGGTGATGTCGTGGGTGACGGTGACGTTCTCCGCCTGGTGTGCGACGACCTGGTCGGTCTTCCGGTCGACGGTGAGCGTGATCCGGGCGATCTCCCGGCCGTACCCGGAGGTCTGGATCACCGGGATGCCGTTGATCTCGCAGTTGTAGGCGTTGTGCGTGTGCGCCGAGAACACCGCGTCGACCTCGGGGTCGAAGTTCGCGACGATGTCCTTGATCGCGCCGTTCAGGGTGTTGCACTGGTTCGGCAGTCCGCCGCCGGTCTGCCCGCCGCCCTGGTGGATCAGTACGACGATCGTGTGCACACCCTTCGCCTTGAGTTCGGCGGTGTACTTGTTGACCGTGGCGGCCTCGTCGAGCCCCTCGAGCGGCGCGGTCGGGCCGGGTGCCTCCTTGAGCGAGTTCTTGTGCGTCAGGCCGATGATGCCGACCTGAACCCCGTTCACGTTCTTCACGATGTACGGCGGCATCACCGGTGCGCCGGTCCGCGGGTCGACGATGTTCGCGGCGAGGAACGGAAAGGCGGCGCCGCGGAAGCCCGGTACCGAGCAGCCGTCGATCGGGTGACAGCCGCCGTTCTGCATCCGGCGGAGCTCGGTCAGGCCCTCGTCGAACTCGTGGTTGCCGACGCTGGACACGTCCAGCCGGAGCTTGTTCAGTGCGTCGATGGTCGGCTCGTCGTGCTGCACGGTCGCGTTCACCGAGGTCGACGAGATGTTGTCACCGGCGGCGACCCGCAGCGTGCCGGTCGGGTTGGTGCGTTGCAGCCGGTCGAACTGCGCGGCGAGGTAGTCGATGCCGCCGGCCGGCACCGGCCCGTTCGGGGTCATCCCGAAGCTGGACGAGAGACCGGAGTGGAAGTCGTTGAGACCGAGCAGTTGGACGTCGACGGTACGGCTCTGGGCCGCGCTCGACGTGTGGTCGGTGGCGAGGCTGACGGCCCCGGCCTGACTGGGCAGCAGCACGGTGCCGGCCAGCAGCGCCAGTGCGGCGATCGGTTTACGCATGAGCGTCCCTCCCGGGAAGGTCTGGTCGGCGGTGACTGTAGACAGGACCACCCGATGAGTAAAGAGTCCCGCCGGATCCGGCCATTAGTGGGAATAGTTCACATCAGTTCCAACGATGCAGGCTGCAAATCAGAGTGAACTGTTGACATCAGAAGTGTGAATGGAGCAAATTCCTCTCATGGCAGAGCGCGATGAGAGGTATTCACCGACGGCCGGCGGGATCCTCACCAGGATCCGCGGCGTCGAGCCGACGCTGTCCGCGGCACACCGCCGGATCGCGGAGGTGATCCTCGCCGAGCCCGACGTGGTTGCCGCCTGCACGATCACCGAACTCGGGGAGCGCTGCGGTACGTCGCTGACCACGATCACGCGGTTCTGCCGTGGCCTCGGCCTCGGCGGGTACCCGGAGCTCCGGCTCGCGCTGGCCACCGAGCTCGGCCGCAGCCGGGCGAACGGTCCGTTGCGCAGGGCAATCACCTTCGCGCCGGACGACCCGACCAGTCAGGTTCTGCAGAGCCTCGTCATGAGCGACACCGCCGCGATGGACGAGACCGCCGCCCAGCTGGACGTCGCCGCGCTCGACCGGGCCGCCGCCGCACTGGTCCGGGCCAGGTTCACCGACTTCTTCGCGGTCTCCGGCAGCGCGGGCATCACGCTGGACCTGCAGCTGCGGCTGCATGCGGCGGGACGCCCGTGCGCGCTGTGGACCGACGTACACAACGCGCTCGCCAGTGCGAACGCCCGTGACCACCGAGACGTCGCCGTTGCCGTCTCGCACAGTGGCACGACCGCAGAGGTGGTCGAACCGCTGACCGTCGCCCGTGACCGCGGTGCCACCACCATCGCGATCACCAACTTCCCTCGCAGTCCGCTGGCCGAGGTGGCCGACATCGTGCTGACCACCGCGGCCGGCGAAAGCAGCCCGTTCCGGGCCGGCGCCATGGCGGCCCGGCACCCACAGATGCTCGTACTGGACTGCCTGTACGTCGGCGTCGTCCAGCGCACCCACGAGACCACGGACCTGCTGCTGACCTCGGCCACCGAGGTCATCGACAGGCATCGCCTGCCGCAACGTTGAATCCATCGCAACGCTGACCCCAGGAGACATCCGCCATGCGCCGTCTAGCCGGCCTGGCAGCCGCAGCCCTGCTCTGCGTCACTGCCGCGTGTGCACCCAGCAACAACAACTCCTCCTCGTCCGACTCCGGCTCGTCCGGCAGCAAGATCACGCTGTCGGTCTGGGGCTGGGGACCGGAGGAGAACTACGACAAGATGTTCGCCGAGTACGAGAAGGAGAATCCGAACGTCCACGTCGACGCGCGGTCCTTCACCGCGGCGACCGAGTACGACACGATCCTGGCCACCGGTCTCGCCGGTGACAGCGGTCCCGACCTGGCCTGGCTGCGCCCCGGCGCCCAGCTCCAGCCGCTGGTCGAGGCGGGTCGCCTGACCCCGCTGACGACCGAAGAGGTCCCGGCCCTGAAGGACTTCGACAAGAACGTCCTGCGCGCCGCGACCGGCGACAAGGACGGGAAGGTGTACGGCGTCCCGTTCGCCGTCCAGACGCTGCAGGTCATCTACAACAAGAAGATCTTCGCCGACAACGGCATCGAGCCGCCGAAGACCTGGGCCGACATGACCGCCGCGGCCGACAAGCTGAAGGCGAAGAAGATCGTCCCGTTCGCGTTCGGCGGCAAGGACGACTGGGTGCTGCCGATCGCGGCCAGCATCTTCGGCACCTCGCAGTGGGGTGGTGACGCGTTCCTGGCCGACGTGAAGGCCAAGAAGAAGAAGTTCACCGACCCGGCGTTCGTGGCCGGTGTCGACGAGCTCAACAAGCTCAAGCCGTACTTCCCCGACAACGTCGCCGGTGTGTCGTACACCGACGCGCAGATCCTGTTCTCGTCCGGCAAGGCCGCGATGTACCCGGGCGGTCTGTGGGAGCTCGGCTTTTTCAAGAAGAACGCCCCGGGCATCGACCTCGGCGTCTTCACACCGCCGGCGCCGGCGGGTGGCCAGGGCCTGATGCCGGGCTTCACCGACGGCTCGTACGGCGTCAGCGCGAAGACGAAGCACAAGGAGGAGGCACTGAAGTTCGCCTCCTGGCTGGCGACGAAGCAGTACGGCCAGCTCTACACCGACACGCTCGAGCAGTTCTCCGCCGTACCCGGCGTGGAGCCGAAGAACCCGCTGCTGAAGGACGTGTCGACGACCTTCAAGGAGCACGGCGCGGCGTACTTCATGAACGAATTCGCCTACGGCAACCCGTCGTCCCAGACCGTGTTCTCGAAGGCGTTGCAGGAGATGCTGCTCGGCCGCATCACGGCGCAGCAGGCGGCGGAGCGGCTCGACAAGAGCGTGGCCACATGGCTCTGAGCGGCACCCGGCGGAGGACGGCGTACCTGTTCGTCGTCCCCGCCTTCCTGCTGTACTCGATCTTCGTCGTCTATCCGTTGTTCACCGGCCTGACCTACAGCGTGTTCGAGTGGAAGGGCACGCTGCGGTCGACCTTCGTTGGGCTGTCCAACTACTCGCACCTGTTCACCGAGGTGTTCCGGAACGAGTTGCTGGCCGCGCTCGGGCACAACTTCCTGCTGCTGGCGGGCACGATCCTGGTGCAGAACACGCTCGGGCTCGCGTTCGCGGTCGCGCTGTTCGCCGTCCGCCGGGGCAAGCGCGCACTGCAGACGATGTTCGCGCTGCCGTACCTGGTGAACCCGTTGGTGATCGGTTACCTGTGGACTTTGTTGCTCAGCCCAACGTTCGGGCCGGTGAACTCGCTGTTGCGGGGCGCCGGCCTGGAATCGCTGGCGATGCCGTGGCTCGGCGACCCCAATACTGCATTGCTGACCGTGATCCTGATCAACACCTGGCAGTGGGTCGGCTTCCCGATGCTGCTGTTCAGCGCGGCGCTCGGTGGGATCCCGCCGGAGTACTCCGAGGCCGCGCGGACCGACGGCGCGAGCTCGTGGCGGGTGTTCTGGCACATCACGCTGCCGCTGCTGCGGCCGGCGATGGCGACCGTCACGATCCTGAGCTTCATCGGGTCGATGAACGCGTTCGCGCTGATCTACGCGCTCGGCGGCTCGAACGGCGCGCCGGCGGGTGCGACCGACGTACTCGGCCTGCTGTTCTACCGGACCGCGTTCGCCTCGGGTGACGTGAACGCGATCGGTACGTCGTCGGCGCTCGCGGTGTTCATGTTCGCGTTCATCTTCGGCTCGACGCTGGTACTGCAGCGGGTGCTTCGGAGTCGCTCGTGAAGACCCTGTGGGTGAAGGTTCTGCTCTGGGGGTACGCGGCGTTCTCGATGACCCCGTTGCTGGTGATGCTGATCAGCTCGCTCCGGCCGACCAGCGAGATCTTCGACAAGCCGCTCGGACTGCCGTCGCGGCCGAGCCTGGCGAACTACTCGAAGGCGTGGACCGAGGCGTCGTTCTCGACGTACGTCGTGAACTCGGTCGTGGTCGTGGTTGCGGCCGTGCTACTCGGTGCGGCCGTGTCGCTGCTGGCGGCGTACCCGCTGGGGCGGCAGGTGTTCCGTGGACGTTCGCTGTTCACGGCGTACTTCATCGGCGGCATGACACTGCCCGCGCACCTCGGCGTACTGCCCCTGTTCTACCTGTTGCAGAGCATGGGGCTGGTGGACTCGCGGCTCGGGCTGGTGCTCGTCTACGCGGCGGGGTCGATCCCGTTCAACGTGTTCGTACTGACCGCGTTCTTCCACCAGTTGTCCGACGAGCTGGACGAGGCGGCATCGCTGGACGGCGCCGGCATGTTCGCGACGTTCTGGCACATCATGATGCCGCTGGTGCGGCCCGCGATCGCGACCGTCGTGGTGTTCCAGTTCGTGCCGATGTGGAACGACTTCTTCTATCCGCTGGTGCTGATGCGGGACGAGAGCAAGCTGACGCTGCCGGTCGGCCTGACGCACTTCTTCGGCGAGTTCCAGAACGACTGGGGCACGCTGTTCGCCGGCCTGGTGATGACCACGATCCCGCTGGTGGTGCTGTTCGTCCTGGCCACGCGCCAGATCGTCGCCGGCCTGACTGCCGGCATGAACCGATGAGGACCTGATGACGCTGACGATCGCGGCCTTCTGGCCGCCACCTCCGCACGAGACGACCGTGGAGCGGTACCAGGAGATCGCCGATGCCGGGATCGATCTGGTGATCACGGGCAACTATCTGAGCGACAAGACGATCCTCAAGCATGCGCTGTCGTGCGCCTCGAAGGTGGGTCTGGGTGTGCTGGTCGCCTCGGACCCGCGGGTCGACGTCGTGATGCGGGACCTCGCGTTGCCTTCGGAACAGACGCGCGCGCTGATCGGGAAGGTGATCGACGACTACGCGCCGTACGACTCCTTTCGTGGGATCAGCTTGATGGACGAGCCTTACCCGGATCGGTACTCCGAGCTTGCCGTCGGGGTCGAGGCGGTGCGGGAGCGTGGATACCTTCCGTACGTCAACCTCTTCCCGAGTCACGCGACGGGGGAGTACTCGGCGTACGTCGGAGACTTCGTCGACCAGGTCCGGCCGGAGCTGGTGTCGTTCGACCGGTATCCGTTCCTGTCGTCCGGTTTCGACGAGGGGTACTTCGCGGATCTGTCGGCGATCCGGTCGGCGGCTTCGCGGGCCGGGGTGCCTGCGTGGATGTATGTGCAGACGCTCGGGTACGACGGGCACCGTACGCCGACCGCCGCCGAGATGGCCTGGCAGGTGAACACGGCGCTCGCCTACGGGTACACCGGGATCCAGTACTTCACCTACTGGACGCCGGACCCGTCGCGGGGCGAGGGGTTCCAGCCGGCGCTCGTACACGACGGGGTGCCGACGCCGCGGTACGACGCCGTACGGCAGCTGAACAACGACTGGCTTCGGCCGGTCGGGGCGGCGCTGGACGGGCTGGCGTGGCAGTCGGTGCGGCACGAAGGGGAGTTGGTCATCGGGGCGTACGGCGATCGTCATCTTTTTGTCTGCAACGCCCGATACGATTCGGTCAGTGAGGTGACACTGGGAGTGACCGGCCCGGTGAAGGCGTTCGATCCGGCCACTGGCTCGTTCGGGGAGTGCCCGGCGAGTTTCACGCTGGAGCCGGGTGCCGCGCGTCTGGTGGTGACTGACTGACTGGATACATTGGCGCCTCCGGGACGTTGTACGGTCGTGCGACCGGCGTCCGCCGGTGAAGTGAGGACAAGGGGTACCGCGTGGACCGGTTGAAGGCGCTGGGGCGGCTGTTGCCGCGGGTGGCGGTGGCCGTTGGCGCCGGGGCGCTGCTCGGGTTCGCGTTCGAGCCGCACGACCTGCCGTGGCTGACGATCGTCGCCGTGCCGCTGCTGCTGGCCGCGCTGCACGGGATCTCGATGAAGGCCGGCTTCCTGGTCGGCGCCGGCTTCGGGATCACGTACTACGCCGTCCTCGTTCCGTGGCTGAGTGTGATCGGCGGGGACGCCGCGATCGCGCTCGCGGTTCTCGAGGGGCTGTTCTACGCGGTCTTCGGGCTGTTCGCGACGCAGGTGCTGAAGCTGCGGTTGTGGCCGCTGTGGATTCCCTGTCTGTGGGTGGCGACCGAGTTCGCGACCGCGTCGGTGCCGTTCGGCGGGTTCCCGTGGGGACGGCTCGCGTGGGCGTTCGCGGACGCTCCGCTCGGGCGGCTGGCGGCGTACGTCGGGATCCCCGGGCTGAGCTTCGTCGTCGCGTTCCTCGGCGTGCTCGTGTACGCCGTACTGCGCCGGGGGACCGCGCTGCGGATGCGCGCCGTGTCGCTGGTCGCGGGGCTCGCGATCGTGTTCGGCACTGCGCTGATCCACCTGTCGCTCGCCGGCGACGGGAAGAGCGTGACGGCCGCGATGGTGCAGGGCAACGTACCGGGCAAGGGGCTGGAGTTCCTCGGCCGGGCGCGGACCGTGACCCGCAACCACCTGCAGGCGACGCTCGACCTGCAGAAGGACGTCGAGGCGGGAACGGTGAAGAAGCCGGACCTGGTGATCTGGCCGGAGAACTCCACGGACATCGACCCGTACAAGGACGACGAGACTCGGGCGGACATCGAGGAAGCCGTGCACGCCGTCAACGTGCCGATCCTGGTCGGCGCGGTCACCGAGGGGCCGGGGGAGAACGAGCGGCAGACGACGGGCATCGTGTGGGACCCGGTGAGCGGCCCGGGCCAGCGGTACGCGAAGCGGCATCCCGTTCCGTTCGGTGAGTACATCCCGTTCCGCGACCAGTTGCTGCCGTACATCCACCGGCTCGAGATGGTCGGCGCGCAGACCGTGCCCGGCGTCGGGCCCGGGGTGATGCCGATTCGCGGGGTGAAGTACGGGGACGTGATCTGCTTCGAGTTGGCGTACGACAACGTCATCTCGGACGTGGTGAAGGGCGGCGCGCAGGTCCTGATCGTGCAGACGAACAACGCGACGTACGGGGGTACGGGGCAGCCTGAGCAGCAGTTCGCCATCACCCGGATGCGCGCGATCGAGACGGGCCGTACGGTGCTGATCGCCTCCACCAGCGGCATCTCCGGCGTGATCCGGCCCGACGGGTCGGTCGAACACAAGTCGGCGCAATTCACCCGCGACGTGTACGTGACCCAGGTCCCCCTGAAGGACGGCCAAACCCTCGCGACCATCATCGGCGGCTGGCCCCAGTGGATTCTGACCGCCCTGGGACTCCTCGGCTTGGTACTCGCGTTGGTCGGCCGTCGTCGTACGCGCACCGACAAGACCCCGCCGCCTGCGTCGGGTTCCGCGGTGGAGCGCGAGAAGGTGCCGGCCTGACAGTCGGGGTATCCCCTGAGCGGCCCCCGAGCGCGGCGGTAGGGCGTGGGAACGGCTGCCGCGACCTGTAACACTGGGGTGAACTTGCGGGAAGGAACCTGACAATGCCGTGGCTCATCGGACTGGCTCTGTTGCTCGTGCCCATCGTGGAGATCTACGTGATCATCCAAGTAGGCCATGCGATCGGCGGCTGGCCGACCATCGGCCTGCTGATCCTCGAAAGCGCGCTGGGCGCCTGGTTGGTGAAACGCGAAGGCCGCCGTGCTTGGAAGGCTCTCCAGTCGGCCCTGCAAACCGGCAAGCTCCCCGGCCGCGAACTGACTGACGGAGGCCTCGTACTGATCGGCGGCACCCTCCTGCTCACCCCAGGCTTCGTCACCGACATCTTCGGCTTCTTCTTCATCCTCCCCTTCACCCGCCCCCTGGCCCGCCGCGCAGTAACCCGCTTCATCAACCGCCGAGCCACCACCCTCACCCCACCCGCCTTCACCACCTTCATCCCCGGCCCCACCCAACCCCACCACCCCTCCGGCGACGTAATCCAAGGCGAGGTCATCGACCCGGAAAAGAAGTAGCCCTACGCCCGCTCCGCGGGTGCTCGGGTCGCTCCGCTCCCTCCCGCACCCACTCCACGCGCCCCACCCACCCCCGGGCTTGCGCCCGGTGCGGCCGGCTACCGCCGGCACTTGCTCGCTGGCGCTCGCGGGTCCCTGGCTGGCGCCGGGGGCTGCTCGCTGGCGCTCGCGGTGACTCGTCGCTGAGCGTTTACGCGTGACCCAGACAGCACCGTGTGTCGGCCCGAAGGAATCCGCGCCGTCTGTCAGCCCCGACCGTGCGTGCGAACTGTTCTTCCCAGACACCCGGTGAATCGCGCGGTGGGTCAGACAGACCGAAGTGCCTCCTGCAGCCCGCCTACAGTGCCCTCGCCGGGAAACCGCCGCCGCAGCTCCTGATCCAGCTCGCTAGCAATCATCCGTAGATGGACTTTGCTCTGCCGACCGTCCTTCAACCCTTCGACGCCGAGCCCGACAGCCTGCTCGAGATCACCCTCGCGCCCGGCGACGAACGCCAACGTCAGTCTGCACTCGGACACCCGCATCGGGCTCAACTCGGTGCCGTCGGTGCGATGTTGTCGCGGACGACGGATACGGCGTACTCACCGGCGTGGACGTTGTCCTCGGCCATCCGGTGAATGTCCATCGAGTAGTAGTCCCACTTCGCCGGATCCACCTTGAAGTGATTGTCCGGCCGGTCCGGGTACGGCAGAGCCGCGAGGAGATCACGGCCTGATTCGAGCAGCGTAGACAGACCTGATTCACCAAGCCGCGCCCGCGCCTTGGCCTCCTGAGCGAGCAGCTGCACCTGGACACTGGTGCCCTGAGCAACAGCTTGCCCCCGCCTCGAAGCCTCGACCGCCTGCCGGAACCGGCCCTGCGTCAGAGCGAACCACGCTGTCATCTCGTGACCCCACCCAACAATCTCCGGATGGCCCGCCTCCGCACCGAGCTGCGCGGCCGCCACCCGCGTGGACTCCGCCGCCGTACCCATCCCAAGGTCGTACTCAACACAGCCCGCGAGCAACGCAAGCCATCCGCCGGCCACCAACAGGTCCGTATGTGCCCTCAGCCCAATCGGACGCCGCAGGAGGCTCCCGACGTACTGCAGCCATTCATGCGCTTCTTGACGCAGCTCGAGCGCATCGCGCCGGTTGTACTGGCAGCACAGCTCCTCAACGGTCGAGTGCAGCGCCTCGATGGTGTTCGGCGTTGTGTCAGACGACTGCAGACGAGAGACCAGCTCGGCCGTCTGCCAAGGTGTGTCGTTGAGTTTCGCGGTTGCGTCCTGGTGGGCCGCCGCGATCAGCTCGCCCTTCGCACGCAATGCGGAGTCACAAGCCCGCGCGACCTCATCGGTCGCGGGCTTCCGGCCGTTCTCGATATTCGAGAGATAGGACCGGCTGAAGTGCGTCGCTCGTGCCAGATCACCAAGCGACCACCCGCGATGGTCGCGGTACTCCTGGAGACGACTCCCGAACGACATGACCCCAGTGTCACCCAAGCTCTGTATCCCTGTCTCCCGCTACCAAGGGATACGCGGGAATGATCGATCCGCCCCGCCGCATGGGCCAGGATCTGGCCATGACCGAAACGAGGCCGGGGCCAGAGAACAGGTCCGCAGAGTGGCCGATCCTGCGGGCTGCACAAGACTTCGACTGTGACGGAAGGAATCCCGCCAACGGCCGTAGCTGCATCCTTGGTCACCACCACGGCTACCACCGAGATGAGATCGGCTCGGAGTGGCTGGACGACTGATGCGCCGCAAGATCCACCGCCTGCTTGACCGCTACTCGCCCTGGCGACGCGGATACGACGAAGGCTTTGAGGGAGGCATCTGGATAGCCGCCGCCTACGTCGACCGGTTGTTGTCGACGCAACGCGGCTGGACCATCACCCGCCCCGAGGTTCAAGATCTCGCAGCCCAGATCCGCAGGGAGCTGCGCTAGTCCGGTCAGGTCGGCATGTAAGCCCGTGTTTCCCCCGCCTTGCCGACCTGACCGCTCCACTCACATATTCGAAGTCGGAGAATTCGAAGGCTCAACGGCCTGGGAGGCCGCCTCCAGGGCAGTGATAGCGAACAAGGCTCGCTGAAACAACCCGA
This sequence comes from Kribbella sp. NPDC004536, assembly GCF_042873835.1. Classification (NCBI taxonomy): domain Bacteria; kingdom Bacillati; phylum Actinomycetota; class Actinomycetes; order Propionibacteriales; family Kribbellaceae; genus Kribbella; species Kribbella sp. NPDC004536. The sequence goes on from NZ_JBIALY010000002.1 coordinate 1,120,440, forward strand.
TGACGACGACCCTTCGTCTAGCAGCTATTCGGGGGCCTCGCCCGGTGCGGTCCCGGCGCTGTCGGAGTGATTCGCCTGCTGATCCACCCATTCTTGTTCTTGCTCGCGCCGCATATTTACCAGATCTTCGTCCTGCAGAAATTCGGCAAGTTTCCATGCTGGCGCGACATGCATAATTCCGGAATTCTGCTCCACCACCCAACGCCCCGGGACTCGCGTTACCCTGTCTGGCTCGAGGACCGGCCTGTAGTCGGCATCATGACCCCAGTCAATCCCAATGAAGCCTATGACTCCCCGCCTGCCGGGCGCGGACCGCAGGGCTTGCCCGGGCTCGGGCGCGTCCTCATCCCATTCCATGCGGTAGGGGCTCCCGGGCTGCCGGTTCAGGAATACAGGTGACCCGCTATAGCCGCTCAGAGACCGCGCTTCGACCAGGAAGCTATCAACGAGAGTTCCCCGTGGATGGAGTATCTTCTCGCTCGGGAGCATTGAGATAATTCCCAGGCGCACTGTCGGACTATTCTCCTGCCGACCCTCATGATTAATGTAGCGTCCGACAAAGAACACGTCGTCCCCTGGCCCTACGTTCAATGTTGCCAACTCGTCCTCTGTCATAAACCAGTGAGTCCGCTCGATCGCGAAGTACCGGTGTGCCTCCGACAGGTGGATCGGGCAGATCGCGATGTCATCCCCGTCTGGATGGTGCAGCCATTGGTCGCCGTCCAGCTCAAGAACGTCTATGCCGCCCTGCTTGTTGTTCAACCTGACGACGGGTGATCTTCCTTCTCGGATGACGTGGCTGTTGGTTACGGCATAAACGGCGCGTGGAGCGCCCTGTGTCGTGGCCGGCTCAGAAATCAGGAAGCCCGTGCCGCCGACCTGCTCTCCGGCCTGCGCGTCCTGGTGTGACGGGTAGAGGTAGATCACGGAGTCGAGCAGGAAGTCAGGGATGCGCGCCAAGATCGGCTCCCAGCACTCGGATAGGCTGCAGAATCAGCTCAGACGCGTCAGACGTCGCCATTGGCCCATCATAGATCGGCCGATCGGTCTGTCATCCGCCTAGCACACCGCGCCGGCAACGGGTAGCGGTGGAGCGGATTTAGAGAAGTTCTGGTCTATCCACGACGTGGATTGTCAATGCACCCGTCGTGCATCACCGCTCCTTGGACTTGTCACCTTCATATACACCTGTTCGATATGTGACTGAAGACCACCCGCATGTTCCAGCTATCACGAGCCGATTCCCGAGGGCTGGAACATATGAGGCGGGCCATAGCACGGATTCTGCGCTGCCAACCGAAACCGACGATCGTCGTCGGACAGGGCCAGACCCAGTCAGATGCCTGCCACATGGGTGTGTGTTGCCGCAAGTCAAGGCGACGTTCTCGACGAGAAGGCGGGGGCGTGGGATTCGAGTCGCCGGCCATACTGGTTCTCAAGATCGGAGCGCCCATGACTGGGTCAGGTTGACATCGGATCTCATATGCGCATGCTCGTTCCTCAGATGGCGAGGTCCAGGGCTTGGACATAGCTTGCGCCGCTGGTGAGTGGATGGATCCGACTAGGGGCATTCGTTGCGGTAGGCGGATCGCGTGGGTTCTGTCGGTGACGCTCCCGCCGGCGGGCGCTTCGGTAGTTCGCTGGCCCGGGTAGTCACTCGCGAGCGGTAGCGAGCAGCTCGCCGGCGGGAGCCGGCAAATCCCGGCGGGAGCCGGAAGGGGATGCAACCGCGCTAAGCGGGGGGCGGGAGGGAGTGCGCGGAGTGGGCGCGTCTGAGGAGCGGAGCGACGAAGGGAGCGGCCGCGTAGCGCGCGGGGGTCTTCTACCTGTAGATGGTTCTGGCGGTTTGGGTGAAGGAGAGGGTTAGGGGCGTGGAGGTGGTCCAGGCGATTACTACTGGGCTGGGCGGGAGGTCTGTGAGGGGGATTGTGGTTAGTTCTGGGCCGGGGTTGGGGTGGGGCAGGGGAGTCAGGCCGATGGTTGCGTTCCAGAGGACGGATTGGAGGCATTCCTGGACGGCGCGGACTACCGGGCCTTCGCGGGGTTGGTTGCCGTTCCAGTAGGACTGCCAGATCGGGTCGGTGCCGGCGGGGAACTGGAACCAGCGGCGGTCGGCGAGGTCGGCGAGGGTGAGGGATTCGCGGATGGCGAGCGGGTCGTCGGAGCGGAGTACTACGCCGACCGGGTCGGATCGGAGTTCGACGACGTGCAGGCCCGTCTGGTCGAAGGGGCCGCGGGTGAGGGCGATGTCGACGAGGCCGGCGCGGAGGCCGCAGGTGGGGTCGTCGAGGTCGGCTTCGCGGATGTGGATGTCGACGTTCGGATGGCGGGCGCGGTAGGCGGCGGCAAGTCTGGAGATGTCCGGGTCGGTGCTGTCGCTGAGGATGCCGACGGTCAGCGAGGTGGCGCCGGCGACCGCGGCGACCCGGGTGCGGACCTGGTCGGCTTGGGCGAGTAGGTTGCGGGCATCGGCCAGCAGCGCGGTTCCGGCGGCGGTCAGGGTGACGCCGGCCGAGGAGCGGTTGAACAGCGCCGTACCGAGGTCGGCTTCGAGTTGGCGGATCGCCCGACTCAGCGGAGGCTGGCTCATGTAGAGACGGGTGGCGGCGCGGCCGAAGTGGAGCTCCTCGGCGACGGCGACGAAGTACCGGAGCGTGCGTAGTTCCATCACCTGCGACGATACCTGTCGGGTATCGGCGATGCCGGACAAGTCTTGGACGCGACACCACCGTCGGTGGTCGGCTGGACGCATGCTCGAAGACCCCATCGTCAATCTGTCCGACATCCAGGAACTCGCCCGCGACCTGGTCGTGATCCCGAACCGGAACGTCGACCTCGTGCCGAACATCGCGCTCATCGGCGGCACCGAAGCGGTACTCGTCGTCGACACCGGCCTCGGTCCGCGGAACGCACGGCGTGTACTGGAGTTCGCGGAGGAGTACGCTGCCGGCCGCCGGATCCACCTCACGACAACGCACTTCCACCCGGAGCACGCATTCGGTGCGGGCGTGTTCGCGGGCGAGGCGACGTACCTCGTGAACCGTGCGCAGGCCGACGACCTGACCACCAAAGGCGAGGGGTACCTCGCGATGTTCCGTCAGCTCGGCGAGCCGGTCGCGCGTCAGCTGGAGGCCGCGACAATCCCGGTGCCGGACCTGACGTACGACGAAACGTACGAGCTGGACCTCGGCGGCCGGGTGGTCGAGCTCCGGGCGACCGGACGCGCGCACAGCAAGGGGGATCAGGTCGTGTCGGTCCCGGATGCGGGCGTACTGCTGACCGGCGACCTCGTCGAGACGGACCAGTTCGCGATCTTCCCGTGGTTCCCGCCGTACGACGTCGACGTGTCAGGCGTGCGCTGGATCGACGTACTCGATCGACTGGCCGCGGAACGCCCGCGGATCGTCGTACCCGGGCACGGCGACGTCGGCGACGTGCGCCTGCTCGCCCAGGTCCACGACTACCTCGTCGAACTGCGCGACGAGACGTGGAAGCGCCGTGACTCCGCGGAATCCGAGGACACGATCGCCGCCGAAGTGCGCGCGCTGATGATCGAGCGCCACCCCGACTGGCGCCTCCCCGAATGGATCGACCGTGGCGTCGGCTGCCTCTGCGCCGAACACCAAGCCGCCGCCAACCAAGCCGCAGCGAACCAGGCCGCCGCCGACTAGGCAGGTTCCACAACACGTCGGCGGGTCGCCAGCCGGGCGGTGAGGAGGCAGAAGGCGACGAGTACGGCAGCCAGCAGGAGGCGGTCCGGTGTGGTTTTCGCGCGGGTGAGGAGTCCGAAGATCGTGTGGGCAATCAGAGCCGCGCCGATCGCGGCGACTCGGTGCTCCGTGGTCCAGGCAGGGCCGCCGCTCCAGCGGGCGAGGAACCGGGCAGTGACGATGGCGACGGCGGCGGCGAGCGTCATCGGTAGCAGAACCCAGTTGCCGTGGGCAAAGGCCGGCCGATGGGCGCCACCGATCGGGAACAGCAACGCGAGGAACGCCAGGGTCGCCAACCCGCAGCTCACCCCGACGACTGCGGGAGCCGGCACCGGTAGGACGAACTGTTGAGCGGTCCGGGTGGGGAGGACGCGGAGGGCGAGCAGGCCGCAGATGGCGATGAGAGCGACGACGAGGAGGATCGCGGTGGCGGACATCTGGTAGTGAGGGTCCTCCGAGGGCGGGACTGCCAGCCGGAGTAGTACGGCCCCGAGCAGGGTGACGAACGCGGTGATGATCAGACCCGGCCGTCGCAGGTACGGCTGCTGACCAATGCGGGGGAAGAGGAGTTCGACCAGAGCGATCGGGATCAGAACGCTGAACACGACGTGATACGGCAGGTTGAGTTCGGTGTACGTCGTGTTGATACCGAACACGCGAGGCCCCCAACCGGCCGCGCCGTAGAGGTGCGGGCTGGTCAGGCTCTGGAGCGCCAGCCCTTCCTCGAGCAGGCCGTAGCAGACCCCGAGCAGCGCGATCGTCGGCCAGCCGCCACCGGAACGGCGGGCGAGCTCCCGCACCAGCAACGCGCCGGCGCCGTAGATCGGGACGTACATCAGCACGAGATACAGCATCCGCACCGGAACCGTACCAAGGGAGAACTCCGCGATCAGTGGCGTCAGCACCACCAGCGTCCACGCAGCCTTCCCGGCGCCTGGCTGCCTAGCCGGCCTCGGCGGCCGCGGGAACGCGGCCCGGACCGGCTTCAGGTTGGTGATGACAACAAGGGCCGCGAGCAACAACCACTGGATGACCTGCACCGAACGCAACCACATCGGGTACGCCCCGGTCAGCAGGAGGTAGCTGACGGCAACGAGCCCGGCCAGCGAGAGGGTCCGGACCCGGACGTACGCACCTCGCCGGCCGCGGCGCATCCGGCGGGCGACGAACCAGTAGAACGCGGCGATGAGCAGTACCGTCGAGGCCCGGATCCAGATCGAGATCCGGAGCTCCTCTGCAGTCTTGGTGCTGCCGTGGAGCAGTTGGTAGTCCACAACCTGCGCCGTGAACGTCAGAGTGAGAACGGCGAAGACAGCCGTCGCGCCCAGGTTCGCGAACAGCAGGACGACCGCCCGCCGGACCCACACGGCGGCCGTCGGTGGCAGGGCGGTGTCCGCCGGGGAGGTCGTCATACCTCGGAGATTAGGGACGGCTCGGGATCCTGGCATCCGACCAAAGTCGAGGTTCGCGTGACCATCGGGGGTGAGTAGGGGAGACTGACCCGGTGATGATGCTCGGTCGGCGGATCGCCGGGTGGTTGCGGCGTCGGGATCCTGGATTGGCGGCTACCCGGCGGGCGGCGCGGACGGCGGTGGTGATGCCGTTGCTGTTCGCGTTCTGCGCGGGCGTCCTGAAGGCACCGACCATCGCCACCTTCGCCGCGTTCGCCGCGTTCGCGATGCTGTTGCTGGTCGACTTCTCGGGCAGCGTGCTGCAGCGGATCCGCGCGCAGGTGCAGTTGGCGGTCGCGTGGCTGGTGCTGGTGTCACTCGGGACCTTGGCCGGGTACTCCATCTGGACCGCGATCGTGGCGACCGCGGTCGTGGGGTTCGCCGTACTGTTCTCCGGTGTCGTCAGCTCCGTACTCGCGGGTGCCGGTACGTCGCTACTACTGTCGTTCATCCTGTCCGTCGCGACGCCTGGCTCGCTGTCGACGCTGCCTGATCGGCTCGCCGGGGTCGCGATCGCTGCCGTCGCGGCGGTCCTCGCCGTCTCTTTCCTCTGGCCGCGCGCGTCCGTCGATCCGCTCGGTGCCCCGGCTGCGCAGGTGTGCCGGGCGGCCGCGGCGCAGCTCCGGTCCGAGGCGCTGGACTCGGCCGAGGTCTGCGTCGTCAAGACCCAGGCGACCGCGACGGCGATCGACGAACTTCGCCGCAGGTTCACCGCGACGCCGTACCGCCCGACCGGATTGTCGACCGGGTCCCGCGCGCTCGTGCGGCTGGTCGACGAGCTGACCTGGCTGAGCGGCATCGTCGGCGGACAGGGGCCGGAGGCAACGACCTGCGACGCGGAGTCGGCCGCTGTACACCTCGCCGCCGCGCAGGTGCTCGAGAACTGCGCCGAGCTGCTCGAGAACCCGACGCAGATTGTTGACAATCTTACCAGCGCAGTACAGGAACTCCGCGACGCGGTGGCGAAGCTCGAGGACGGCGCGGTCGACCGGCTGCCCGCGACCTACCGGTCCGAGGCCGATCTGCTCGGCAGCCTGAACGTGTCGTTCCGCGCGCAGGAGATCGCGTTCGGCGTACTGCTGATCGCGCAGAACGTCGAGGCCGCGCGCCGCGCCGATCAACGGACGTGGACCGACCGTCTCCTCGGCCGCGATCCGAGTGCGCTCGCCGGTCCGTTCACCAGCGCCACCGAACGAGCAGCAGCACACCTCGAGCCGCACTCGGTCTGGCTCCACAACAGCATCCGTGGCGCGGTCGGCCTCGCGGCCGCGGTCGCGCTGGCGAACGTGACCGGCGTACAGCACGGCTTCTGGGTGATCCTCGGGACCTTGTCGGTACTGCGTTCCAACGCGCTCAGCACCGGCCAGAACGCGTACCGCGCGATCGGCGGTACGGTCGTCGGCTCGGTCATCGGCGCCGTACTGCTGCAGCTGATCGGCGACAACCGGACCGCGTTGTGGATCCTGCTGCCGATCGCGGTCCTGGTCGCCGGGATCGTACCGGCGGCGATCTCGTTCGCGACCGGTCAAGCCGCGTTCACGGTGACGCTCGTGATCCTGTTCAACATCGCGCAACCGGAAGGCTGGTCGCTGATCCTGTTCCGGATCGGCGACATCGCGCTCGGTTGCGCGGTCAGCGTCGCGGTCGGCCTGCTGTTCTGGCCGCGCGGCGCGTCGAAGGCGGTCGGCAAAGCGCTGGCCGAGGCGTACGTCGACAGCGCGCAGTACCTCGTCAGCGTCGTCGGGTACGCCGTGTCCTGCTGCGCGCCCGGTCCACTCGCGCCACAGGACGGGCGACGCGCGGCGGCCGCGGCGCGCCGGCTGGACGACACGTTCCGCACCTACCTCGCCGAGCGCGGTGCGAAGACCGTGCCGTTGAGCGAGATGACCGCGCTCGTCACGGGTGTGGTCGGAGTGCGGCTGGCGGCGGACGCGGTACTGGAGCTCTGGCAGCGGTACGCCGACGGCCGGCCGCCGTCGGACGATCGGGCCGCGGCGCAGGCCGCGCTGCTCGTGTCGGCGGACCGGCTCCTGAAGTGGTACTCGAACCTTGCGGGTGCGCTGGACGGTCGTACGGCAGTACCCGAGCCGCTGGCGCACGACCACCCGGCGAAGACGCGGCTCGTCGACGCCGTACGGCACGACCTGTACGACGCCAACGACCAGGCGACGCCGACCGCGATCCGGATCCTGTGGACGCACGACCACCTCGAGGTCGTACGCCGTCTGCAGCCGGGCCTCGTCACGGCCGCGGCTAGCTCGACGCGAACGGACCCTTCGGGCTGAACGCGTACTCGACGAACCGATCGGCCATCACTTGATGGGTGGCGGCGTCGGGGTGCAGGTCGTCGAGCAGCGGGTGCGCGGCGTTGTCGGCCGCGCCGTACAGCGTCCGGCCGTCGAGGTAGTGCAGGTTCGGGTCGGTGAGGGCGCGCTGGGCGACGACGCGTTCGAGTTCGGCGCGGATCACCGAGAGGGTGAGCTTGCCGGCCGCGACCTCGTCGGGGTTGCCGGTGGCGGTGAAGGCGAGCTTGCCTTCGGCGAGGGCCTCGAGGTTCCAGCCGGTCGGGCCGGGCGTGTGCTCGTGGATCGGGCAGAGGATCGAGGAGACGATCAGCAGCGGCGTGTCCGGGTGGCCGTCGCGGATCGTGTCGAGGAACCCGTGCACGCCGGGGGTGAACGTACGCAGCCGGAGGCTGTCGGAGTTCACGATGTTGATGCCGAGCTTCAGGCTGATCAGGTCGGCGGGCGTGTCGCGGATCGTGCGCGCGTAGAACGGCTGCAGGTACGCGCTGCCGCCGAAGCCGAGGTTGAGCAGGTCCACGTCGGCGGCGGCTGCCACGAGGGCCGGCCAGGTCCCGGTCGGGTGGGTCGCGTTCGAGCCGTGGCTGATCGAGCTGCCGTGGTGCACCCAGCGGCGCGCCCTCGGCCGGACCGGCTCGACCGGGGAGTCGGTGCGGAGGGCAACGAGTTCGGTGGTCTCGTCGTGCGGGAGCCAGATCTCGACTGTCTTCGGTACGGCCGGGAGGTCTTCGATACGGAGGGTTTGGGCGGTGCCGTCGCGGGTGTCGGTCGTGCCGGTCATCAGGTCGATGGTGATGACGTTGCCGTCCGGGGCGGTGAGCTGGGTGGTGAGCTTGCCGTCGACCAGTACGTCGTACACGCCGTCGGGGCGTGGGGGAGCGCCGATGTAGTCGCGTTTCGTCGGGAGGGTGTCCAGTTCGATGACGGTGGCGGCCGTACGGAAGACGAGGCGGACGCCCGAGGGCTGGGTGTCGACCATGTCGGTCTGTGGGTCGACGTACTGCGCTCGCGCCCAGGCCGGGAGGCGGTGTGGGAGGTGGCCGCGGGCGGTCTGCTCCAGGTCGAGGGCGCCGCGAAGGAGCTCTTCGGTGATGGGGACGGTCTGCATATCAGCTCCAGTTGCGGAGGAGGTTGTCGAGTGCGGCGAGGATCCTTGGCCAGCTGTCGGCGCTGTCCGGTTGGCTGTGGCTGAAGGAGCCGGCTAGTTCGAGGGTGACGTAGCCGTGGATGACGCTTCCTAGTAGCCGTACGGCGTCTGTTTCGGCTGGCTCGTCCAGGTCGTACGCCCGCAGGACCGCGCGCATCAGCTCCGAATGCCTCCTCCCGGCGGACATGTACTCCGTTCCCAGGACTGAGGTGGAGGGGGTGCGGCGGGCGCGCTGGTGCGGGGCGGGCGCGGCGGCGGGCGGCTGTGGGGCGGGCGCGGCGGCTGACGGCGCGGCGGCTGGCGGGTGTGGGGTGGGCGCGGCGGCTGACGGCGCGGCGGATGACGGGTGGGGGGTGGGCGTGGCGGCGGGCGGGTGTGGGGTGGGCGCGGCGGCTGACGGCGTGGCGGCGGGCGGGTGTGGGGTGGGTGGGAGGTAGCGGGAGGCTGTGTAGCGGCCGGGGTGGGTTTGGGCGTAGGTGCGGTAGACGTCGGCCAGGGCGGCTAGGGCGTCGGCGCCGGCTCGGCCTGCTACCGCGTGCGCGGCTTGGTCGGCCAGTTCGGTGAGGGCGACGGTGGCTATGCGTGTCTTGAGGTCGTCGGAGTTGCGGACGTGGGAGTACAGGCTGGCGACCTGCACGTCGAAGCGGCGGGCCAGCGCGGACACGGTGACCTGGTCGAAGCCGAGCTCGTCGGCCAGGTCGGCGCCCGCGACGGCGAGGCGCTCGCCGGTCAACCCTGCTCTAGCCATAATTCATTATGGAATTACCTAAAGCCTTTAGGCAAATCGGCATATGAGAAAGCCCTCACCGCGCCGTTGCGGTGAGGGCTTCCCGACGGGTCAGGCCGTGCGCTTGGTCCGGTGCAGGTGCGCCGGGCCGATCTCGCCCTTGCGGAGCAGTTCGACCCGCTCGGCCAGCAGCTCCTCCAGCTCGGAGATGCTCCGGCGCTCGCGCAGCATGTCCCAGTGCGTACGCGCCGGCTTCTCCTGCTTCGGCTCCGGCTTCTCGCCGGTGGAGCGGGCGGCCTCGCTGCCGCAGTGCGGGCACTCCCAGACCGCGGGCACCTCGGCGTCGTGCGCCATCGTCACCTCGACCACGTGGCCGCGGGGGCAGTCGTACGTGATCATCTGGCGCGGCGCGAACTCGACACCACGGTCATCCTCGAAGCTGACCCCACCCAGCCCCGAACCACGCAGTACGCGATTAGACATGTCAAACCTCCGAGATCGTCATCCGTGCCAACGGTCGGCCGGCCCGGATCATTCCCATTTTGGCATGTCCGAGCCATATGTACGCACCTGACAGCCCTTGATAACACCGTCGTGACCCGGCGTCATCGAGTGTTTACAGAGCACGGTGTGTCGGGTGCCGACCGACGTACGACGTTCCAAATCGATATCTGGTTCACAGCCCGTTGCCAGGAATCGAGGATCTCCTCCTCAGTAATCGTCCTTAGCCTCAGCGTCCATGGTGCTACCCCGCCACAAGCTCCGTGGCCTCAGTTTCGTGAACGTGGCCCTGGTGGCCATTGTGCTCGTGATCGGCGTGACCGCCTACTTCTTGTTCTTCAAGAAGGATCCGCCGGCCGCCAGCGCGACCCTGCCGTCCGTAGCCGTCCAGCGGGGTGAGGTCACCGCGAGCGTCAGCTCGAGCGGCACGCTGCAGAGCTCGCAGACCGCGGCACCGCAGTTCGAGACCTCCGGCACGGTCACCCAAGTACTGGTGAAGGTCGGTCAGGTGGTGGCCAAAGGTACGGCGATCGCCAAGGTGGACCCATCCTCGGCAGAGCGGCAGCTGGTGATCGCCCAGCAGAACCAGATCGCGTCGGCGAACTCGGTGACCGCGGCGGAAGGCACCCTCAGCGACGCGCAGGACGCGCTCGAAACTGCCGAGGAGGCGTCCGCCTCCCCGTCGCCGACGCCCACGAACGGTCAGCAACAGCAGACGCAGTCTCAAGGTCAGGGTCAGGCCCAGAGCCCTGAAGTTGCCGTGAGCAACGCCGAGGCGAACCTGGCGAAGGCGAAGGCCGACAAGGAACAGGCCGACCAGAACGTCGACGCCGCCCAGGCCGCGGTCGACGCGACCACCCTCAAGGCACCGATCGCCGGCACCATCACCGCAGTCAACGGCACGGTCGGCTCGGTCGCCGGCGGCTCCAGCTCAGGTTCAGGATCCGGCAGCAGCGGGGGACAAGGCTCAACCTCAGGTCAAGGTTCATCCTCGACGTCGACCAGTACGTCGTCCACGTCCGGTACCGGCTTCGTCGACATCGCCGACCTCAAGTCGCTGCAGGTGGTGGCCGCGTTCGCGGAGGCCGACGCGATCAAGATCAAGGCCGGCCAGTCCGCGACCGTCACGCTGAACGCGGAGCCCGGTACGACGCTGACCGCCTCGCTGGCCACCGTCTCGCCGACCCCGACGACCACGAACGGCGTCGTCTCGTACTCGGCGACCTTCAGCCTCGCCAAGCTTCCGGCGAACGCCCGGATCGGCCAGACCGCGAACGTCACGGTCCAGACCGCGAAGGCCACGAACGCGCTGTACGTCCCGAGCACCGCGATCACGACGAGCGGTACGACCTCCACGGTGACGATGGCCGACGGCAGCGGGACCCGTGAGGTGAAGGTCGGCGTACGCGGCGACAGCTACACGCAGATCACGTCCGGCCTGAACGAGGGCGACCGGATCGAACTGCTCCAGGGCACGATCGGGGGTACGGGCACCCAGAACGGGCAGAACCGCCAGGGTGTCGGCGGCGGGCAGTTCCCGGGTGCCGGCACCGGCGGCTTCGGGCGCGGGACCGGTGGCGTCGGCGGTGGTGCTGGTGGTGGCGCCGGTGGTGGTGCTGGTGGTGGTTTCGGTGGCCGCTGAGTCCCTGATCGAGCTCCGGGACGTCACCAAGACGTACGGCCACGGCGAGACCGCGGTGCACGCGCTGCAGGGCGTGTCGCTGCGGGTCGAGGCGGGGGAGTACGTCGCGGTGATGGGTTCGTCCGGATCCGGCAAGTCGACGTTGATGAACATCCTCGGCTGCCTCGACGTACCGTCCCGCGGGGAGTACTGGCTGGACGGCAGCAACGTCGCCCGGCTGACCGAGGACCAGCAGGCGCTCGTCCGCGGCCGCAAGATCGGGTTCGTCTTCCAGTCGTTCAACCTGATCCCGCGCACCACCGCGCTCGCGAACGTCGAGCTGCCGCTCACGTACGCACACCTGCGCCGGGCCGAACGGCGGCGGCGGGCGAACCGCGCGCTGGAGCTGGTCGGGCTCGCCGACCGTACCGGGCACCGCCCGAACCAGCTGTCCGGCGGCCAGCAGCAACGCGTCGCGATCGCTCGCGCACTGGCGACCGGACCGCGGATCCTGCTCGCCGACGAACCGACCGGGAACCTGGACGCGCACTCGACCGACGAGGTGCTGGGCATGTTCGACGACCTGCACGCCGACGGGCGGACGATCATCGTGATCACCCACGAGCACGAGGTCGCGGCCCGCGCGCGGCGGCTCGTCCACGTGTCCGACGGCCGGATCGTGCGCGACGAGGTGACCCGCTGATGTCACCACGCGACCTGATGGGCGCCGCGCTCCGCGGCCTCACCGCGAACAAGCTCAGATCGCTGCTCACCGTCCTCGGCGTGTCGATCGGTGTCGGTGCGGTCATCGTGTTGGTTGCAGTCGGCAACGGTTCCGCGAAGGCCGTGCAGCAGCGGCTGGAGGCGATGGGTACGAACCTGCTGACGGTCTCCACGACTGGTGGCGGCGGCGGCTTCGTCCGCGGTCAGGCCGGTCCGGCGAACCAGCAGTACAGCCTCACGCTCAACGACGCCGCGGCACTCGCGGACAAGGCGCTCGCTCCCGACATCGCGTCCGTCGCGCCGGTGATGACCAGCTCCGGTACGGCGACCAACGGCGACACGAGCTACACGGTCAACCAGGTGATCGGTACGACACCGGCGTACCTGCCGGCGACCAACACGCCGGTGCAGCTCGGGCAGTCGTTCACGCAGGCGGACGTGGACACGTCGCAGCGGGTGATCCTGCTGGGACAGACGGCCGCGACCGAACTGTTCACGCGGCCGGCCAGCGCTGTCGGGCAGACGATCAAGCTCGGGGCCGTCGACTTCACCGTCCTCGGGGTACTTGCGAGCAAGGACAGCACCGGGTTCAACGACCCGAACGCGACCGCGATCGTCCCGATCAACACGCTGCGCGCGACCCAGGCCGGGTACGGCGCACTGAACCAGATCGTCGTCCAGGCGTCGGACAAGGACCGGGTCGACATGGCGCAGGCCGAGGTCACGCAGTTGCTGACGGCGCGCCACCAGGTACCGGCGACCGAGACGACGTCGCCGTTCCGGATCACGAACTCGGCCCAGATCCTGCAGACCAGTCAGGACACCGCGGCGACGTTCACCGCGCTGCTCGCGACGGTGGCCGCGATCAGCCTGGTCGTCGGTGGCATTGGCGTCACCAACATCATGCTGGTCACCGTCACCGAGCGGACCCGGGAGATCGGCATCCGCAAGGCCCTCGGTGCGCGGCGGCGGACGATCCTCGGCCAGTTCCTGATCGAGGCGACGCTGCTCAGCCTGATCGGCGGTGCGGTCGGGGTCGCGGCCGCGCTGATCGTCACCCGCTTCCAGCTGGCCGGCGTACAGCCGGTGCTGGTGCCGTCGTCGATCGGACTCGCGCTCGGCGTGTCCGCGGCGGTCGGCCTGTTCTTCGGCAGCATGCCGGCGCACCGAGCCGCCGGTCTCCGTCCCATCGATGCACTACGTCACGAGTGAGAGTGGAACTGTCATGAGTAGCAACCAGACGCCGGACGAGTTCGCCCAGATCGGGTCCGACGAAGAGGTCGACGCGGCGTTGAAGCCGAAGAAGACCCTGAACCTTCCGCTGGCGACGGCGATCCTGGCCGGCATCGTCGTGCTCGCGATCGGGCTGGCGGGCGGTGCCGGGCTGCACGCGGCGTTCGCGTCGGACAGCACGTCGAACCAGCCGCAGGCCGGGCGCGGGTTCGGTGGGTACGGCGGGTTCCGCGGCCAGAACGGCGGGGCTGGGCCTGGGGCGCAGGGCGGTGGTCAAGGTGGCGGGACCATCGGGACAGTTGTCTCTGCGAACAGTTCCGAGCTGGTGGTGAAGACGCAATCCGGCAACGTGACGGTCAAGCTGACCGGTACGACCACGTACGACATCACGTCCAAGGGCACCGCCGCGGACCTGAAGGCCGGCGAGCAGGTCGTCGTCACCGGCGACAACGCGAACGGCACGATCACCGCGAACACCGTCCGCCAAGGCAGCTTCGGCGGCTTCCGCGGCAACCCAAGCGCAACCCCCTCCTCCCGCTGAGGATCCCCAGGCCATCCCAATCGCCCGCCGGCCGCCCAGCTGAGCGGTGCCGCCGTGCAGAACCGCGGATTGTGATGGCCTGGCGACCCGGTCCCCTCGCCTGCGGGGCTCAGTTGCGGGTGGCGAACAGGGCTACTGCGGTGGAGTCGAGGGTGAAGGTGCTGCCGGCGGCGTCGATGGCGGTGCCGGTGCGGTCGAGGACGGCGTCGAGTTTGCCGGCGTCGGCCAGAGGTTTGGCGATGCCGCTTGTGCGGAGCTGGTCGAGCCACTCGTCGCGGGTGTAGGTGCGCGACCACGGGAACGTGGGGCGGCGGATGTCGGTGAACGCTGGGCCGAGGCTGTCGGCGGTACGGTCGAGGAAGTGCTCGTACGCGCCGAGCGGTGATGTGGCGGATCGTCCCGCGGCCGGGTTGTCGGGCAGTACGTCGCGGAGCACGTCAGCGAAGGCGGCGCCCAGCTCGGCGGGCGGCTGGAGGACGTACCAGAACACCGCGAACAGCCCACCCGGCCGCAACACCTGCACCGCCTTCGCGGCACCAGCCACCGGATCCACCCAGTGCCAGGTCATCCCGGCCACCAGTCCGTCGAACGTCCGTCCCGCCGGATCCCACGACTCGAACGCGGAAACCTCCACCTCGACCCCGGTGCTCCGCGCGTAAACGGCCATCCGTTCGTCGACCTCCACTCCCAGTACGCCGCACCCCGAAGCCTGCAGTTGCCGAGCGACGATCCCGGTCCCGCACCCCACATCAAGCACCTCGCGCCCAGGAGCCGCCGCAACGACCGCCTCGATCAGCTCCACCGGATACCGAGGCCGAGCCCGGTCGTACAACTCCGCGTCATCCCCGAACGACTCAGCCATATCCCGCCGCCGATGCGGCTCACCGGTACCGGCAGCAGGCTGAGGGGCAGTTCCACCATCTAGAATGGGCATGTGCCCACGGTAGTGGGCGGTTGCCCACTCTTGTCAAGGACGGTTCGGGATGCCTACCGGTGTGGCGATGCGGGATGCTCGGGAGTTGTTGTTCGGGGCGGCCGAGCGGGTCCTGTTGCGGGACGGGCCGGAGGCGCTGACGAGCCGGGCCGTGACGACCGAGGCCGGCTGCGCGAAAGGTCTGCTGCACAAGCACTTCACGGACTTCGACGGATTCCTCGCAGAGCTCGTGCTGGATCGGATCCGCCGACTCGCGGACCGCGGTGCGGAGCTGCTGGAGGCGGCCGGTCAGGGGAGTGTCGTCGACAACCTGACCGCGATGTTGACCGACCTGTTCGGCTCGGTCGCCGTCGCGATCGTCAGTCTGACCATCTCCCGCGACGGCCTGCGCGCCCGACTGCGTACGGCGGTCCCGACCGGCGTGCCGATCCTGAGCGAGGCGGGGCAGGTGATCCGGGACTACTTGGCGGCGGAGCAGGCGTACGGCCGGATCGCGCCGGACGCCGACACCGACGTACTCGGGCTGACGCTGATCGGCTCGACCCACATGCTGTTCGCGGACCGCACCGGTACCCGCCCGACGACCGACGCTGTCCGTACGTTCGTCGCTTCGGTGGTCCTCGGTTGACACCTTGCCTGGGATCAGGGCGGAGGCTGGTGCGTAACGACAGGTAGTGCATCGGCTATACGGTGTACGCGGCGACCCCGCCAGGCGCAGGTGCACTACCCCGGCGCCCAACACCTCCTGTCGTCCGGTACCCGGCACCAACCCACGCACAGATGGCAGAAGGACCCGGTTCAGGATTGACGATTCGCGATGGAAAGCGCTATCTTCCGACGAAATGCTGCCTAGAAAGTACAAATCAGGCCCTCTCTAGACGGAAGTTGGCACGACTGTGATTGGAGGCGCGACCGGCGAGCAGGAGATCATCAGGACGTACCTGGACCGGCTGCGGCTCGACCTGGTGGTCGCGGCGCGGATCACCAAGGTGCATCGCGAGTGGTCCCGGGCGCTGATGCCCGACCAGTTCTCCCGGCTGTATCTGATCCTCGAGGGCGAGGGCCGCCTGGTCGTCGGGGAGCAGGAGCTGTACCCGAAGCCGGGTGAGCTCGTGTACCTGCCGGCCGACGTACCGGTCTCGTACGAGACGATCAGCGACAACGTGTTCCGCAAGCACTGGCTGCACTTCAACGCGCTGATCGGGGACCGCGACATCGGCGAGCTGCTCACGCTGCCGTACGTCGTGCCGAGCAAGGCGCCCGAGGAAGCAGCTGCGCTGTTCGAGCAGGTCGGCGCGGCGGACCGCGATCCGCCCGGCCTGGCCACGCCGTTGCGGTTGCGGTCGGCGCTCACCGCGCTGTTCGCGCACTACCTGGACAGCGCGCCGCCCGGTTCGGTGCGGTTGTCGCCGCAGCAGACGTCGGAGTCCGGGATCGTGCAGTACATCCAGGAGAACCTGGCCACGCTGCCGAGCGTGGAGGAACTGGCCGCGGTCTTCGGGTACGACCTGGCGACGTTCATGCGGCACTTCCGGACCGAGTTCGGGCTGTCGCCGAAGCAGTACATCAAACGGGCCCGGATCGAGTGGGCCCAGCGTGAGCTGACGGCGACCGCACGCCCGATGGAGGAGATCGCGGCCGCCGTCGGGATGGACCAGAGCTATTTCTCGAAGGTCTTCCGGCAGGTGAGTTCGGTGACCCCGAGCGAGTACCGAAAGCTGTACCGCCCACACAGTTAGGAGGCTCGTCCCATGGATCGTCGTACCTTCTTGATCAGCAGTGGCGCCGTGGCGCTCGCCGTCGGCAGCGCGACCCCCGCCTTCGCCGCCACCGTCACGTCGCTGGCGGAGTTGCAGCAGGCCATCGACAGTGCGACCGCCGGGACCACGATCACGGTCGCCAACGGTACGTACGCCGTACCGTCCGGGTCCCCGATCACGATCAGCGGCCGGCACGGGATCACGATCGTGGCGCAGAGCCGCGGTGGCGTGGTGCTGACCGGTGAGCAGAGTTTCGTACTGAGCGCGTCGTCGGACGTGGCGATCAGCGGGTTCGCGTTCCGGCAGAGTACGACGCTGGAGATCCCCACGGACTGCCCACGGATCCGGTTGACCCGCAACGACTTCCAGCTCGCCACGACGGCCGGCCACTGGGTGGTCGTCCGCGGCGACGACGCGAAGGTCGACCGGAACACGTTCCACGACAAGTCCACGCTCGGCGTCTACCTGGTGATCGACGGCCCTGGTACGGAGGCCATGGCGCAGCGTACGTACATCTTCCGCAACTACTTCCGGGACCACACGTACGGCTGCGCGAACGGCGGTGAGCCGATCCGCCTCGGGGTGAGCGGCCGGGCGCTCAGTACGGCCGACGCCACCGTGGAGTACAACCTGTTCGAACGCTGCAACGGCGATCCCGAGGCGATCTCGGTGAAGTCGTCGGGGAACAAGATCCGCTACAACACGGTCCGCGGCAGCCAAGGCGGGATCGTGCTGCGGCACGGCAACAACAACCGGGTGGAGGGCAACTACCTGTTGTCCGGCGACAACGGGATCCGGATCTACGGCAACGATCATCTGATCGTCAACAACTACGTCGACACGGTCGGCAGCGCGGGCGTGGTGCTCGGCAGCGGGACCGAGCGCGATCATTACGAGGGGGAGCCGTCGAGCTCGCGGACCGGGAACGATGCGCCGGACCGGGTGACGATCGTGCTGAACACGCTGCGGAACAACAACGGGGCAATCAACGGTGAGAGTCAGCGGACGGTGCCGCCGTTGGACTGTGTGATCGCCGACAATCTCCTGGTCGGCGAGAGCGGTGACCTGGTGAACATGCCGTACCTCGACGGGCTGAGCTGGTCGGGCAACATCCTCTGGGGCGGAGCGAGCGACGGCAACATCCCGGCGGGCTACACGAGAGTCGATCCGAAGCTGACAGCCGGCACCGACGGCATCTACCGGCTCGGCCCGGGCAGCGCGGCGGCGAACGCGGCAGCGCTCGACCACTCCGGCCAGGTCACCGACGACCTCGACGGACAGCCGAGAACGGCACCGTACGACGTCGGCGCCGACGAGTACTCGACAGCCGCCGCCGTGCGTCGTCCGCTCAACGCGGCCGACGTCGGGCCGAACGCGCCCTAGCTGCGGCCGGCCGCGCCGCCGGGTGGGGGAGAGGGTGGGACGCAGCGGCTCGGGGCCGGGGAGGCCCCCGGCAGGACGGGCGGCGTTGCTCAGACGACTGCCGGTTGGGTGTTGCCGGCCTCGTCGATGCCGCGGCGCATGTCGACGCGGGACAGTAGGGCCAGGCCGATGACGAAGAAGATGCCCAGGGCCACGATCGCGGGACGGTACGAGCCGGTGAGCTGGTGTACGAGTCCGAACAGCAGCGTGCCGAGCCACGACGTACCGCGTTCGCCGGCCTGGTAGAGCGAGAAGTACTCCGCCTCCCGCCCCTTCGGGATGAGCTGGCTGAACGCGGACCGCGACAGCGCCTGCGTGCCGCCGAGCACGATCCCGATCGCGACCCCCATCGTCAGGAACGGCAGGATCTGGTGCGCGGGCAGCAGCAACCCGGCCACCACGATCAGCACCCACACCACCAGACCACCGGAGATCGTCCGGTGCGCGCCGTACCGGGCCGCGACCCGCCCGAAGACGAGTGCCCCGAAGAACGCGATCAGCTGCACGAGCAGGATCGTTGCGATCAGCACCTGTGTCTCGAAGCCGAGCTGCTTCTCGCCGTACGTCGACGACACCGAGATCACGGTCTGGATGCCGTCGTTGAAGAACAGGTACGCGATCAGGAACAGCATTGTCATCTTGTACGCCCGCATATGCCTGAGCGTGCCCGCGAGTTGCCCGAAGCTCTGCCGGATCAGGTTGCCGCCGCGGACCTGCTCGACATTGCGCGGCGGCCGGTTCTGCAGCCGGACGAACGGAAGGATCGTGAACAGGCCCCACCACACGCCGGCGCTGAGCAGGCTGAGGCGTACCGCGGTTCCCTGGCTCATGCCGAGCGCGTTGTGGGCGGTGACGACGGCCAGGTTGACCAGGAGCAGCAGGAAGCCGCCGGCATAGCCGAGGGCCCAGGCGCGCGACGACACCGTGTCACGGTCGTCCGGCGGCGCGATATCGATCAGGATCGAGTCGTACACGACCAGCGACGACCCCAGACACAGGTTCCCGATGAACAGCAGCAGTGCGCCGAGCACCCAGCGGCCGCCGCCGACGAACACCATGCAGCTCGCCGCGACCGCACCGGCCCAGGCGAAGCCGCACATCAGCAGCTTCTTGTTCGCCATCCGGTCCGCGATCGCGCCGACCACCGGCAGGAACAGCGCCGACACCAGCGTCGCGACCGTCACGACGTAGAACGCCAGGGACCCCGGGGAGATGCCGAGCCCGAGGACGCTCAGGTTGGTGTGGCACGGGTTGTCGGTCGTACCGACGTACCCGCAGGCGGCCTTCTCCGCGACCGACGTGAGGTACGGCGCGAACAGGACGGTGCCCGTGGTGGTGACGTAGCCGGAGTTGGCCCAGTCGTAGAAGCTGAACCCCCAGTACTCACGCTTGTCGACCGTCGCCGGGGGCGAGAGGAATCCCATGCGCGGAAGTGTGTCATTCCCGGGGTACGTAGCGGCGTATCCCGCGATAACACTTCAGTGCCACTGACCTCTTTCGACGAGTACGTCCCGGAGCAGGTCGGTGCGATCGGTGATGATCCCGTCGACGCCGGCGTCCAGCAGCCGGCGCATCGTGTCCGGGTCGTCGACGGTCCACACGTGGACCTGCTTGCCGCGCGAGTGCGCCCGCCGGATCAGCCCGGGCGTGAGCAGGTGCAGCGGGCCGTACCGCTCCGGGATCTGCAGGCAGGCGCCTTTCGACGGGAGCGCGAACGGGAGGAACCGGATCAGCGCCGTCTCCCACTCGCCGTACCCGGTGCACAACCGCGGTCCGAGCAGCTTGCGGATCCGCCGTACCCGCGACTGGGAGAACGATGACACACACACCCGGTCGATCGCGCCGGCCGCGCGGAGGACGTCCGCGGCGGGTCCCAGACCGCCGTCGGCCTTGACGTCCAGGTTGAACCGTACGTCCGGGAAGTGCTCGAGCAGCTCGTCCAGCCGCGGGATCGGCTCGTGGCCGTTGATCAGCGCCTTCTGCACCTCCGACCACGGCAGCTCCGCGATCGCGCCGGTGCGGTCCGTGACCCGTTCGAGCCGGTCGTCGTGGAACGCGACCACGACACCGTCGCTGGTCGCGTGCAGGTCTGTCTCCAGGTACCGGTACCCGAGGTCGACGGCGTTCTGGAAGGCATGCAGCGAGTTCTCGTACCCGAGGTTGTCCGGATGCTTCGCGCCGCCGCGATGGGCCATCGCGATCGGGCCGTCGTGGTCGAGGTACGGGTACACGCGTGCAGTATGTCAGTGCAAGTCGGGGTAGGTAGAGTTGTGGCGGTGACCTTGAGCTCCCGCCCCGATCTCTGGACCCTCGATCCGGACGTCCTGCACCTCAACCACGGTTCGTACGGTGCGGTGCCGCGCCGCACCCAGGAGCTGATGGCGAGCCTGCGGACCGAGATGGACGCCAACCCGATGGTCTGGTTCCGTACCGTCGCCGACCGGTTGACCACGAGCCGGCTGGCGCTGGCGTCGTTCCTGGAGACCGACCCGGCGGGCTTCGCGCTGGTGCCGAACGCGAGCGCCGGGGTGACCGTGGCGCTGCATACGCTGCCGATCCCCGCGGGCAGCCGGATCGTGCTGACCGACCACGCGTACGGCGCGGTCCGGTACGCCGCCGAGCGGTTCGCGAAGGACCGCGGCGCCGAGGTGGTGAACGTGGCGATCCCGCTCGAGGCCGACGACGACACCGTGGTCGCGCTGATCGCGGAGCACCTGGACAACGCCTCCGTACTGATCGTCGACCAGATCACTTCGGGTACGGCCAAGGTGTTCCCGATCGACGGACTGGTCGCCGCCGCCCACGACCGCGGCGTACCGGTCGTCGTCGACGGCGCGCACGCCCCGGCGCTGATCGACGCCCCGGCCGCCGCGGGGGCCGACTTCTGGACCGGGAACTTCCACAAGTGGCCGGCCGCACCACGCGCGACCGCGGGCCTAGTGGTGGCGGAGCGGTGGCGGTCCGCGTCGATGCCGCTGATCGTGTCCTGGTCCGAGTACGACGAGCGGATGCCGGAACGGTTCGACATGCAGGGCACGTACGACTACGTGCCGTGGATCGCCGCGCCCGAGTCGCTCCGGGTGCTCGCGGACCTCGACTGGCCGGCCCGCCGACCGCAGCTGACCGCGCTGGTCGAGGAGGGGGCGAAGATCCTGGCGAAGGCGCTCGGGACCGGGGTCGCCGAGGTCGGGCACGCGCCGGCCACGATGCGGCTGGTCGAGCTGCCGTCCGGGGTGGACCTGTCCGGCGGGGACACGCTCAAGATGCGGATCTCCCGCGAGCTGAAGGCGGAGATCACCTTCACGGGGTTCGACGACCGGCAGTTCATCCGGCTGTCGGCACATGCATACAACTCGCTCGCGGACTACGAGAAACTGTCGGAGGGCCTGCCTAGGCTCCTCGCGTGAATGACATCCAAGGCTCGTACAACACTGCCGCTGCCGACTACCACGCGATTCTCAAGGACTACCACCAGGCCGATCCGTTCGAGCAGGGTGCGCTGGACTACTTCGGCGCGCTGGTCGAGGACGGCCCGATCGGCGATCTGGGCTGCGGGACTGGTCGCATCACGGCGTACCTGGCCGGCCGCGGGCTGGACGTGTTCGGGGTCGACCTGACGCCGGGGATGGTCGAGGTGGCCCGGCGGGAGTACCCGGCGCTGCGGTTCGAGGTCGGGTCGCTGCTCGACCTCGACCTGAAGGACGACGAGCTGGCCGGAGCGCTCGCCTGGTACTCCCTCGTCCACACGCCACGCGAGCAGCTTCCGACCGCGTTCGCCGAGCTGTACCGAGTGCTTCGTCCGGGCGGTGTGCTGGTGCACGGGTTCAAGGTCGGCGAGGGCAGCCGGCCGCTGACGCACGCGTACGGTCACGATGTCGACCTGCAGGTCTACATGTACGAGGCCGACGACGTCGCGGGCCTGCTCGCCGACGCCGGGTTCGTCGAGGTGGCGACGGTGACACGTGCGGCACTGCCCGCCGAGAAGGACGCCGGGCAGGCCGCACACCTCGTCAGGAAACCTGCTACCCCTTGATCGCTCCGGACGTCATGCCGGCGACGATCTGGCGGTTGAAGAACAGGAACATGATCAGCGGCGGGATCGTGATCAGCAGGATGTTCATGAACAGCAGGTTGTACTGGGTGGAGAACTGGCTGTTGAAGTTGTAGAGGGTCAGCTGGACGGTGGCGTTCTGGTCGCCGGGCAGGAAGTACAGCGGGTTGGTGAAGTCGTTGAAGACGGCAACCGACTGCACCACGACGACCGTGACGATCACGGATCTGAGCAGCGGGAAGATCACCCGGAAGAACAGCCCGAGCGGCCCGGCGCCGTCGATGACGGCCGCCTCGTCGAGTTCGCGTGGAATGGTCGCCACGAACGCCCGGAACAACAGGATGCAGAACGACAGGCCGAAGGCGATCTCGATCAGGATCAGGCCGGGCATCGTCTTGAACAGGCCGAGCTTCTGCAGCACCCAGATCGTCGGCACCACGGCCGGCGGGATGATGAGGCCGGCCAGCACCAGGAAGTTGATATACCCGTTCCACCGGCTCTTGCGCCGTTGCAGCACGAACCCGGCCATCGCCGCGAGCACCACCATCCCGGTGACGCTGGCGACGGTCAGGATCGTGCTGTTGATGAACGCGATCACCAGCATGTAGTCGCGGGCCTTCACGACCTCGACGAAGTTCTGCACGAACCGGAACTGGTGCGGCCAGGAGAAGCTCAGGTCCGCGGCCTGGGTCCGGTCCTTCACCGCGGTCAGCACGATGAACGCGAACGGGACGATGAACACCACGATCGACACCAGGATCGCGACCGCGCTCAACGCCCACTTCCGCGCGGGCCGGTGGTTGACCAACTCAGCCGTACTCACAGGTCGACCTCCTTGCGGTTCAGGGCCCAGGACAGCGGCAGGATGATCGCGGTGACGACGACGAACAGGACGACGTTGCCCGCGGTCGACAGGCCGTAGAAGCCGGCCTGGTACTGCTTGTAGATCACCGACGCGATCACGTCCGAGGTGAACCCGGGCCCGCCGCGGGTCATCGCCCAGATCAGGTCGAAGGACCGCAGTCCGCCGATCAGGGACAAGATGATGACGGTCACGGTGGCGGGCCGGGACAGCGGCAGCACGATCCGCCGGAACTGCTGCCACGACCCGGCCCCGTCCACCCGGGCCGCTTCGATGTACTCGCGCGGGATCGAGACGATGCCCGCGATGTAGATCAGCGTGGCCAGGCCGACGCCCTTCCAGACGTCGACCGCGGCCACCGACAGCAACGCCCACTTCGGGTCGGTCAGCCACCCCGGACCCTGGATCCCGATCGCCGCGAGCGACTTGTTGATCAGGCCCTGGTCCGGGTTCATCAGCACGGTGAACGTCAGCCCGACGCCGATCGTGGAGACCAGGACCGGGAAGAACACCACCGAGCGGAGGTAGCCGCGGGCAACGATCTGCGAGGTCAGCAGCACCGCGAGCAGCAACCCGAGGACCACCTTCGACCCGGAGGTGACGACCGCGTAGATCAGGGTGTTGGTGAAGCCCTTGACCAGCTGCGGTTCCTGGAAGAACAACTTGAAGTTCTCCAGCCCGATGAACTTCGACTCGAACAGGCTCCAGCGGGTCAGGCTGAAGTACAGCGAGGCGAACGTCGGGATCAGGAACAGCACGCCGTAGATGATCGCGGTCGGCAGGTAGAACCAGTTCGAGTACGGACGGTAGACCTTGCTACCGGTCTTCTTGGTGGTGACAGCGGCCTTGCTGCGTTCCTCGGCGATGACGGCCACCGACCTCACCAACCTGCCAGTCCGAGCTGTTGCGCCTGCTTCTTGACGTCGTCGTCGTACCGGGCGGCGCCGTCTTTCGCCTTCCGGATCCCGGATCCGACCTCGACCGTGATCTGCTCCAGCGACGGGCCCTTGACCGGCGACAGGAACTCCAGCGCGAGGCTGGACGCGCCGGGCTTGTCGAGGTACGGCTGCATGTCCTTGATCGCCTGCGGTACGTCGTTGCCGAGGCTGCAGCCCTTCACCGCGTACGGACCGGTCGGCGCGCCGGCCTTGTTCTGCGAGTCGCAGCCGTCCGGGCTGGCGATGAACGCGAGGAACTTCTTCGCGGCGTCGAGCTTGTCGCCGGTGGTGGTCTTCGGGATGTACACGCCACCCGGGGTCCACAGCGTCAGGCCGTTCTTGCTCGCGTCGTCACCAGGCAGCGCGAACAGGCCGACGTTCTTCGCCGCGTCCGGGTACGTCGCGACCATGTTCGCGACCACGCCGGACAGCATCGGGTAGTGCGCACCCTTGCCGGTGGCAAGCATCTTCAGGCCGTCGGGCAGCTTCGCGGACGCGAAGTCCTTGTTCTCGTAGCCCGCGTCGTGCACCGCCTCGGTGTGCTCGAAGCCCTTCAGCGCGGCCGGGTTGGTCGCGTACTTCGCCTTGTTCGCGGTGTAGTCGTCCGCGAACGACGGGTCGACCGCGGAGACGTTGTGGAAGTCGCCGAGGACGAACAGCTGCGACGTCCAGGTCTCGCCGTACGTCTGGATCACCGGGGCGATCCCGCCGGCCGCCTTGATCTTGGCGTTGTTGGCCATGAAGTCGGCCCAGGTCTTCGGGATCGTCAGGCCGAGCTTCTTGTAGACGGGGATGTTGTACAGCACCGCGCCGCCCATGAAGCCGCCGAACGGCACGCCGTACACCTGGTTGTCGGCGGTCACGGTCTTCTTGAAGTTGTCGTCCAGGTCCTTGATGTACGGCTGGTCGCTGATCGACACCAGGTTCTTCTGCGGCGCGATCGCCTGGAACAGCGATCCGGTGTTGTACGCGAACACGTCCGGCATGTCACCGGTCGACAGCCGGGTCTTGACGATGTTGTCGCCCTCGGACCCGGCCGGCCGGGTCTCGAGCTTCACCGTGATGTTCGGGTTCTTCGCGTGGAAGTCCTTGGCGATCTGGTTGCCTTCCTGGACGTCCTGGTCCTGGTTGCCGATCAGGTACGTGAGCTCGATCGAGCCGTTGCCTCCGGAATCGCTCGAGCCGAGACTGCCCGCGCTGCAGCCTGCGAGGGTGAGAGAACAGACAGCCAGCAGCGCGAGTCCGCTGGCTCCTGGGCGGAACCTCATCGTGACCTCCAAAAGGGGGATGGTGTGTCGCAGCGGGGCGGTCAGGGCAGGGGTGTCGGTTGTCAGAAGTGCAGGATTGCGCGGAGTGCGGTCTTCGCCGCATCCGGACCGGTGGCCTCGGCGAGGGCACCGGCAGGTTGGTCGAGGAAGCGCTCGAGCCGGCCGGCGAGCTCGGCGTCGTCGGCGACGAGCCCGCTCTCGACCGCGGCGCCCGACAGAGCCGCCCAGGTCGGCTGGTCGTCGACGAGCTGACGGATCGTGGCGTCGGCCGGCAACCCGGGCACCGAGGCGTACGGGTCGTCCACCGTCCATTCGTGCGTACCGTGGCCGATCTCGACAGCTTCGAGGCTCGGTACGTCGACCTTGGCGCGGGAGCCGACCGGGATCGTGACGGTCAGCGTGACGCGGCCGTCAGCGCGGGTCCAGCCGACCGAGGCCTCGCCGTACGGCGTGAGGTGCTTCGCGGACGCGTTGGTGAGCTGATCGGTGAACAGCGGCCGTACGTCGATGCTCCGGTAGCCGGGCTCCGCTGCGGCGAGGCCCGCGACGCGGCGGTGCATCCAGTCGGCGACCGCACCGAGGGCGTAGTGGTTGAACGACGTCATCTGGCCGGGGTTGATGCTGCCGTCGGGCAGCATGCTGTCCCAGCGCTCCCAGACCGTCGTCGCACCCATCGTCACTGCGTACAGCCAGGACGGGCAGCTTGTCTGTAGCAGGAGGCGGTAGGCCAGGTCAGGATGACCGGAATCGGCCAGTGCGTCGGCGATCAACGGCGTGCCGACGAATCCGGTACTGATCCGGAAACCTGCCGTCCGGACGAGGTCGGCCAGCCGCGCACCGGCACGCTGCCGTTGCTGCTCGGTCGGCAGCAGGGCCCACTGCAGCGCGAGCGCGTAGTTCGTTGCCGAGTCGCTCAATACCCGGCCGCCCTCGGTGGTGTACTCGGCCGCGAACGCCTGCCGGACCCGCGCCGCCAGTTCGGCGTAC
The DNA here is from genome assembly GCF_042873835.1 of Kribbella sp. NPDC004536. Classification (NCBI taxonomy): domain Bacteria; kingdom Bacillati; phylum Actinomycetota; class Actinomycetes; order Propionibacteriales; family Kribbellaceae; genus Kribbella; species Kribbella sp. NPDC004536. The sequence continues at coordinate 1,146,619 of NZ_JBIALY010000002.1, forward strand.
TCACGGGCCAGCTCGGTCTGCCCGACCACCTCGGCCGCCTTCGCGACCACCTCGGCCGAACGCGCCAGGTGCGCGGTCGCGAGGACGTCGGGGTCCGCCTTCGCGCGGAACGGGTTCTCCGGCGGCGCGGTCGGGTCGAGCCAGTCGCCGAACTGGAAGCCGCCGGACCAGAGCAGGTCGCCGCCGGCCAGGTCGGCCATCTTGTCCACCCAGGCGCGCATGCTCGGCAGCTGCCGCGCGAGCAGGCCGGCGTCGCCGGTGCGCTCGTACAGCACCCACGGCACGATCGTTGCCGCGTCACCCCAGGCCGCGGTGGCCGGCGCCTCGGTCCGGAGCACGTCCGGTACGACGAAGGGCACCGAGCCGTCCTTCTGCTGTTCGGCCGCGAGGTCCGCGAGCCAGTTGGTGAGGAAGCCGCCGGTGTCGAACAGGAAGCTCGCGCTGGGGGAGAAGACCTGGATGTCGCCGGTCCAGCCCAGCCGCTCGTCGCGCTGCGGGCAGTCGGTCGGTACGTCGACGAAGTTGCCGCGCATCCCCCAGACAACGTTCTGGTGGAACTGGTTCAGCAGCTCGTTCGACGACTCGAACCAGCCGGTGCGTTGCAGGTCGCTGCCGATCACGATCGCCTCGACGTCCGCCTTCCGGAGGTCGTCGACGCCGGTGACCTCGGCGTAGCGGAAACCGTGGAACGTGAGCGGCGAGTCGAGCAGGAGCTCGTCGGAGCCGGCGAGGATGTAGGTGTCGGTGGCCTTCGCGCTTCGGAGTGGGCGGACGCCGAGTTCGCCGTTCTCGAGCACCTCGGCGTGCCGTACGACGATCTCGTCACCCGCGGCGTGCCCGCGGACGGCGATGCGGACCCGGCCGACGAGGTTCTGGCCGAAGTCGACGAGCGTCTTGCCCGCGGGCGAGGTGGTGATCTCGACGGCCGGCAGCAGGTTGGTGATCCGGACCGGCGGGCCGTCGGGTGCGACGAGCAGGGTGAGATCGGCGTCGAGTACGTCGACGGGCGCGGGTTCGCCGGGCTGCCAGCGCAGGTCCGTGGTCTGGCCGTCGTACAGGTCGTCGGCGACGACGTTGCTCTCCCGGGAGGTCCAGCTGCCGTCGCTGCCGTACGTGTGCACCCGGCCGTCCTCGGTCGTGACCTCGAGCTGTGCGAGGACGGCGAGGCGCTCGCCGTACAGCTGCTTCTGGTCCTGGAAGCCGATCCGGCCGCGGTACCAGGCGTTGCCGAGGAGGAACTCGAGCGTGTTCTCACCAGGTCGGACAAGCTCGGTCACGTCGTACGTCTGGTAGCGCAGCCGGTACTGGTACGAGGTCCAGCCGGGCGCGAGCTCCTCGGTGCCGACGCGCTGCCCGTTCAGCTCGGGCAGGTAGATGCCGTACGACGTCGCGTACAGGCGGGCCTTGACGATGCCGTCCGGGAGGTCGGCCGTACCGGCGACCAGCGGGGCGGGGGAGCCGTGCGGGTTGTCGTGCGGGCTGACGAACCGCGCGGACCAGTCGTCGGCCGAGAGCAGGCCGGCTTCGACGGAGGCCGGCTCGCTCCACTCGCTCCAGTCGTCGTTCCCTCGGACCCTGACCCGGACCTGGGCGGCTTCGCGGGAGGTGAGGGCGTCGGCCGGCCAGGGCACCAGGATCTGGTCGGGGGACTGGACGGTGAAGACCTGCGTGGTGTCGCGGGCGATCTCGAGCTCGTACGCCGTCTGCGTGTAGCCGGGATCCGCGGCCGGGACCTGCCAGGAGATCCGCGGGCTCGCGGTACCGATCCCGGTCACCGGGGCCGGGCGGTGCTCGAAGCGGAGGGAGGTGGGTGCGGCGGGGTGCGACATGTGACTCCAACCGATGGGTTTCAGCATTCTGGATGAAACGATTCAGAGGATGATCCGATACTCCGACCAGCACCGGGCGGCTGCTAGCCCGATGTGCACTCGCTCTAGCACGATCTGCACCTCGGCTCGTACCTTGAGCTCGTGTCAGAAATGGCCGACGAGCCGGTGAGGACCCGTGGGACCGTGCTGCACTTCGTCGAAGGGACGGTGGTGCACGCCGGTAAGCACATGCACGAGCGGAGCCATCCGCTGCACACGCACAGCTTCTTCGAGCTGGTCCTCGTCACGGGCGGTGAGGGAATCCATCACAGCCTCGCGGGGCGGCAACGCGTACGGCCCGGCGACGCGATCCTGCTCCGGCCGGGCGTGTGGCACGAGTACGTCGACTGCGACTCGCTCGAGGTCTACAACTGCTGCTTCGCGGCAGACCTGGTCCGCCGCGAACTGGCCTGGGCACGCGAGGATCCGCTGCTCGGGTACCTGCTGTGGACCGGCCCGTTCTCGGCGCAGCGCCGGGGCATGCTGTCCACACACCTCGACCCGGATGCCGTGCAGGAGGCCGTCGGGCATCTCGACGCCCTACGCCAGCTGCGCAACCAGCCGCTCAGCCGGCATCGCGGCGAGGTGGTCGGCTGGCTCTCGCTGTACCTGAACTGCGTCGCCCGTACGGTCGCGGACCGTGACCAGCGACGGGAGTACACCCACCCCGCGGTCGTCGACGCGATGCGGATGATGGAGGCCGACCCGGCCCGGCACTGGACGCTGTCCGACCTCGCCGGCGAGCTGCACCTCGCACCGGGTTACCTGGTCCGGCTGTTCAAGTCGGTGACCGGGCTACCGCCGATGGCCTACCTGTCGCGGCACCGCGTCGAACTCGCGGCCGACCGGCTGCTGCACACGGATCTGCCGATCAACCGGATCGGGGAGTCCGTCGGCTGGCCCGACCAGAACTACTTCGCCCGCCGATTCAAGTCCCACTACGGGCTGCCCGCGTCGACCTACCGACAACGTTTCAATTCGGTTCGGCACAGCTATCCCGGCTCTTGACGAGCAGCTCCAGACCGTCCAGGATCCGCTCCAGCCCGAACTCCAGGCCCTGGTTCTCGCTGCCTGCCGTCGTACTCATCGCGGCGACCAGGTGCGGGAACCGCGGGGCCTCGGTCGCCATGATCTCGGCGAGGGCCTGCTGCATGTCCTCCTCGGTGAGACCGACGGTGTGGCCGGGGAAGGTCGCGGACTGCTGCGCGATGTTCCGGACGTGACTGGTGACGACCAGGATCGAGTCCATCTGCTCGCCACCGGTCAGGCCGATGTCCGAGAGGGCGCCGAGGCCGCGTTCCATCCAGGCGAGCTCGTTCGGGCCGAGCAGCCGGCGGCCGATCGTGGACTGGAGCAGCCACGGGTGGCGCATGAACCCGTCGTACAGATCGAGGGCCCAGGTGAGCAGCGACTCGCGCCACGGTCCGTCGGGGCGCGCGGGTGGACTGCCCATCGCCAGGTCGCTCATCACCGCGACCAGTTCGGTCTTGCCGGGCACGTAGCGGTACAGCGCCATCTTCGTCACCGGTAGCTCGCCGGCGATCCGCTGCATGGAGACCGCGTCCAACCCTTCGGCGTCCGCGATCGCGATCGCGGCCTGGGCGATCTCGGTCAGCGTGATGGCCGGTTTCGGTCCGCGGGTGCGGTGCGGTTCCTTGCCCCACAGCAGTTCGGTCATCGAGCTCCTTCCGAAAACACTTGAACTGTGTCTACCATACACATTACTGTGTCCGGCAGACACAGTTACTGATTTCGAGGAGACGATCATGAAGGTGCTGGTTTCGGGCGCGAGCGTGGCGGGGCCGTCGGTGGCGCTCTGGCTGGGCCGGGCGGGGCACGACGTGACGGTGGTGGAGATCGCGCCGGCGTTGCGGCAGGGCGGGTACGCCGTGGACTTCCGCGGCGAGGTGTTCACCACGGTGCTGGAGCGGATGGGTGTGCTCGCGGATCTGGGTGCGCTGCAGACCGGGGGTAGTGCGATGCGGTTCGTCGACGAGTCCGGCCGCAAGCTGATGCGGTTGCCGGCCGAGTTCGCGGGCGGGGAACTGGAGGTGCTGCGCGCCGATCTGTCGCGGGTGTTGTACGAGCACAGCCGGCAGCAGGCGACGTACCGCTTCGGTGACTCGATCGCGGCGTTGCGCGAGCACGCCGACGGCGTCGACGTACGGTTCGAGAGCGGGATCGAGGAGACGTACGACCTGGTCATCGGCGCGGACGGGATGCACTCCGTCGTCCGGCGGCTGGCCTGGCCGGCGGCTCAGGTGGTGGAGCGGCACCTGAACTACTACGTCGCCGGGTGGGAGGTGCCGAACACCCACCGGATCACCGGCGACTCGCTGATGTACAACGTGCCGGGCAAGCTCGCGAGCGTCGGCGCGGATCGCCGCGATCCGGAGCTGGCGCAGACGCTGTTCGTGTTCAAGTCGCCGGTGCTGGAGTACAACCGGCGCGACCTGGACCAGCAGAAGGCGATCGTCGCGGAGCAGTTCCGCGGCCTCGGCTGGTACGTACCGGAGCTGCTCGAGGCGTTGCCCGCGGCAACCGAGTTGTACTTCGACTCGATCAGCCGGGTGCGGGTGGACCGCTGGTCGACGAACCGGATCGTGCTGCTCGGCGACGCCGGGTACGGCGCGACGTTCGGCGCGCTCGGTACCGGTACGGCGGTCGTCGGTGCTTACGTACTGGCCGGCGAGCTGGCACGGGGAGACCTCCGGACGGCATTCGACCGGTACGAGGCGACGCTGCGCAAGGCCGTCTCGACGACGCAGGACGGCAGCCGGGCCGGTACGTTCCTGGCGCCGGCGACCCGGTTCGGGATCACGGCACGGAACAAGATCCTCGACCGGCCGTTCTTCCTGAACCAGATGCTGAAGATGGCCCAGAACATGAGCGAGCTGATCGAGCTGCCGCCGTATTCAGTCAAGGAGGGGCAGTTTGTCCAGCCATGACTCCCACGAGTCGGGCAGCCAGCCCGGCACGCCGAGCACGCCCAGGTAGAGCCAGACGCCGACCAGCACACACGCGAAGAGCGCTCCCGTGCCGAGCGCCTTCAGCCAGGCGGGCTGCTTGCCGGTCCAGGCGGTGAGTGCCTTCACCCAGTCCTTGACCCGGTACAGCAGCCGCTGCGCCCACTCGAACTCGCTGGCCAGCACCGCCAGGCCGGCGATGAACAACGGGATCCCGCCGGGGCCTGGCAGCCAGCCGGTCAGCGGGGCGGCGATGAGCAGCAGACCACCGACCACGCCCACGCCGATCCGGTAGAACAGCAGCTTCCTCGGGTTCTCCCGGATCCGGCGCCGCCACTCCCACCGGTCGTCCGCAGCGTCCAGCGTGATGTTGTCATCGGTGCGGTCGGGACTCTGTTTCTCGGCCACACAGCCAGACTACCCAGCTCTAGGAAGCGACCGGGTTTCCGAACTCCCAGTGCCAGGGCTCCTCGCGGTTGCGGCCGGGCTCGGCCCAGGCTGGGTGCAGCCAGCCGTACGACGGGGCGTGCGCCTTCATCCACTGGTACTGGACGGTGTTGTACTTGTCGATCCCGCCGCACAGGTCGACCGCGACACCCCAGCCGTGGTTCGACGTACCGGGAAGGGCGGCCAGCGAGGGTTTGCGCTGGTAAAGGCTGACCTGGGAGGCGTACGAGCGGTACGAGTCGGTGATGCACAGCGTCTTGCCGAACTGGGCGCGGTAGGCCGCGGCGAGTTGCCCGTACGCCGCGGCGGCGTCGCAGCGGAGCATGTGCCCGCCCCCGATCGCGCACAGCTTGTTCGCCGGGATCATGCCGTTGCTGTAGCCGCCCCAGCCGGTGCTCGCGGAGCCGGTCGCCAGGAACGGCATCGGGTTCACCGGGTCGCCGCCGAGCCGGACCTCGAAGTGCAGGTGCGGACCGGTCGTGTTCCCCTTGTCGCCGACGGCACCGATCTGCTGGCCGGCGGTCACCTGCTGGCCGTCCGTGACGTCGACGCGGCTCAGGTGCGCGTACAGCGTCTCCAGGCCGTTGCCGTGGTCGATCCGGACCAGGTTGCCGGCCCACGCCGGGTGCTCGACCCGGACGACGCCGGACGTGACGGCGCGGACCGGTGTACCGATCGCGGCCGGGAAGTCCTGGCCGGTGTGGTACCCGCTCGACCACTCGGACCCGGCTGCGCCGAACGGCGTACCGATCTCGTACGTGCCGTCCGGCAGCGGCCAGGTCCACGAACCGGAGCCGACGTCGTACGACGTGGCGGTGTTGCCGCAGCGGAACGCGTACGCGTCGCTCGTCGCGACCGGTGCGACCTGCGGCTTGACCGGAGCGCCGAGGGTCGGGCGCAGCGCGGCGTACAGGTTGTCGGGGACGCCGGTGACGACGACCGCGCCCTTGGACTCGTCGGCGGCGATCATCTCGTCGTCGTCGAGCGCGATCCCGATGTGCACCAGGCCGTACGACCTGCTGCCCATCACGAGCAGGTCGCCCGGCTGGATCTGGGTGGTCGGGACGGCCTGGTAGTCGGGGTAGACCTTGCCGACCAGGTTCGGGAGAGTCGTGTACGGCTCCCATGCGACGCGCGCGGCGCCGAGGCAGCCGTACTTGTCGGGGCCGGTCGCGGCCACGCCGTACCGCTTGCCGACGAGGCTGAACGCCTGGTTGACGGCGCGGATCGTTTCGGCGGACAGAACCCGGACCGTGCGGCCGGCCGTGGCGACGGACGCCACTCCGGGGACGGCCGCACCACGGCGCGTCAGCGGTGCGAGGCCGGCGGGGAGCTTGGCCGGGTTCTTGAGTACGGCGGCGGCCGGGGGAGTGACCTTCGCTGCGGCGAGCTCGGTGAGGTAGGTCTTCCAGCGGGCGAGGGCCTGTGCGTCGCGGACCGTTTGCAGCTGCTGCGAGACGCCGGACGCCACATCGAGGTCCGCGGTCTGGTCGGCCATCATGGCGGAGGCGTCCGCGGCCTTCTGCTGGACCTGCTTGCTGAGCTCTTGCGCCTTGGCGGCGGCCTCGTTCGCGGCAGCGCGTTTGGTGACCGCGTCGGACTTCAGCCGGTTCGATTCGGACTCGGCGGCCATGGCGGTGTTGTACTGCGACACCTGGGTGCTGCCGAGCTGGACGATGGCGGTCTGCCGGTCGGCGATCTCCTGGAGGTTCTCCGCGACCGGGGCGAGCGACCAGAGGATCGACTCGGTCCCCATGACGGTCGGGATGCCCAGCTGGTACGCCTGGGCGGTGATCACGCCGAGGCGGCGGCGTTCCTCGTCGGCGCGGCTCTTCGACGTACTGGCCGTGGCCTCGGCAGCCTTCGCGGCGGCCTCAGCCGTCTGCGCCTCCTTGAGGGCCTTCGTGTACGCGATCGTGGCCTTGGCGAAGTCGGCCTGGACGGCGGCTGCCTCGGCCTGGAGCTGCTCGAGGGAGCGATTCACGTCCGTGACGGAGGCCGGCGGGGGCTGGGTCGTGGGCGTGGGGTCGTCGGCGTACGCCGGTACGGCAACGGCCGCCAACAAGGTGCCGATCGCCGCGAACCGCAGCCACCGGCGCTTCCCCAGATCCATCCGTCCCCCATGTAACTCGCCTCACGCGATGCCCAAGCGTAGGCGTCGTACGGTCCTTACGGAACCCCGGCTAGCATTCACTCCATGGCCTCGCACTTTGACGTTGTTGTCCTCGGCGCGGGTCCGGGTGGGTACGTCGCGGCGATCCGCGCCGCCCAGCTCGGGCTCAAGACCGCCATCATCGAGAAGAAGTACTGGGGCGGTGTCTGCCTGAACGTGGGCTGTATCCCGTCCAAGGCGCTGCTGCGGAACGCCGAGCTGTCGCACATCTTCCGGACGGAGGCGAAGACCTTCGGCATCAGCGGTGAGGTCAGCTTCGACTTCCCGACCGCGGTGCAGCGCTCCCGCAAGGTCGCCGACGGCCGGGTCAAGGGCGTCCACTTCCTGATGAAGAAGAACAGCATCACCGAGTTCGACGGCTGGGGCTCGTTCACCGACGCGAACACGCTCGACGTCACGCTGAACGACGGCTCGTCCGAGACCGTGACGTTCGGCTCATGCATCGTGGCGACCGGCGCGACGACGAAGCTGCTGCCCGGTACGCAGCTGAGCGACCGCGTGGTGACGTACGAGGAGCAGATCCTCACCGAGGAACTGCCCGGCTCGATCGTGATCGCCGGCGCCGGCGCGATCGGCGTCGAGTTCGCGTACGTACTGGCGAACTACGGCGTCAAGGTGACGATCGTCGAGTTCCTCGACCGGATGGTCCCGCTGGAGGACCCGGAGGTCTCCAAGGAGCTCGCCAAGGCGTACAAGAAGCTCGGCGTCGACGTACTGACCTCGACCCGGGTGGACTCGATCGACGACTCCGGCTCCTCGGTCAAGGTCACGGTGACCGGCAAGGACGGCGTCCAGCAGACGATCGAGGCCGACAAGGTCATGCAGGCGATCGGCTTCCAGCCGCGCGTCGACGGGTACGGCCTGGACAAGATCGGGGTCGCGCTGACCGAGCGCGGCGCGATCGACGTGGACGGCTTCTGCCGGACCAACGTGCCGAACATGTTCGCGATCGGCGACGTGACCGCGAAGCTGATGCTCGCGCACGCGGCCGAGGCGATGGGCGTGATCGCCGCCGAGACGATCGCCGGGCACGAGACGATGGAGCTCCACTACGCGATGATCCCGCGGGCGACGTTCTGCCAGCCGCAGATCGCGAGCTTCGGCTACACCGAGGAGGAGGCCCGCAAGCTGGGCCACGACGTCAAGGTCGCGAAGTTCCCGTTCACCGCGAACGGCAAGGCTCACGGCCTGGGTGACCCGACCGGCTTCGTCAAGGTGATCAGCTCCGCGAAGTACGGCGAACTCCTCGGCGCGCACCTGATCGGCCCGGAGGTCACCGAACTGCTGCCCGAGCTGACGCTGGCCCAGAAGTGGGACCTGACCACCAAGGAACTGGCCCGCAACGTGCACGCCCACCCGACCCTGAGCGAGGCCCTCCAAGAGGCCTTCCACGGCCTCGAAGGGCACATGATCAACTTCTGATCGGCTGTGTCGAACGGGCCGGTGTCGATCTGACGCCGGCCCGTTCGACGTTGGGGTATGACAAACCAGCGCAAAGTTGTTGCCGCCTACTTCCTGTCCCTCGACGGCGTCGCCGAGAAGGCGAACGAGTTCCTCACCGGCTGGGACGACGAGACCGACGCGGCCGGGCAGAAGCTCATCGCGACGCAGGACACCGTGCTCCTCGGCCGCCGCACGTACGACGAATGGTCCGGCTACTGGCCGACCAGCGACGTCGAGCCGTTCGCGTCGTTCGTGAACGCGGCGCCGAAGTACGTCGCGACGTCCAGCCCGCTCGACGACGCCTGGGCGAACTCGCACCCGATCACCGGCGATCTGGCCGAGTTCGTCCGCGACCTGAAGAGCCGGCCCGGCGCCGACATCGGTATCCACGGCAGCATCTCGGTCACCCGCTCACTGCTCGAGGCAGGCCTGGTGGACGAACTGCACCTGGTGATCGCTCCCACCGTGGTCGGCACCGGCCAGCAGTTGCTCGATTCTCTCGGTCCGCTTCGGCTTGAGACAATCTACGGCACAAAGACTCCGGCCGGACACATCCTGGCCGACTACCGGGTCGTCCGCTAACGCTCGGAAACACCGCCGAGTACTGGCTTCACATCGACGATCGGGGTGCCGTCCAGCGCCTCCAGATCACTCACCCGCACCCGCAACCCGTCCACGGCCAGTACGCGGACCCGATGCAACCCCAGTGGATTGGGCCGATCCGGCGACCTCGTGCTGAACACACCGGTCGCCGGCCGCGCCACATCACCTCGCGGATGCACCTTCTGCACCTCCCGATCAGCCCGATCGAACCAACTGATCAGAATCACCTCGTCGCCGGGTTTCACATCCGCCAGCGCGTCCCGCACGCTGTCGTCGAACACCACCCAAGCCTCCGGTGCGCCTTCGTCCCCCTGCCGGGGCGCGTCCGCCCGTTCCCGCAGCTCCGACTCGACCCACCCAATCGGACGCAGAACGAGTTCATCGGACATCACAAGCTCCGGTAGATCGTTTGAAGGGGCTGGCCGGGGGTGTGGAAGTGGAAGGCGAGGCCAGGGTCGGCCGTCGGGTCCACCACCGCGGGGGTCGAGGGTTCGAAGGGGAGGTGGACGGTGGAGCGGATGCCGGGGGCGCCCCGGACAGGGAGGTTGGCGAACGTGCTCGTGATGGCGTTGTGGACGTGGCCGGTGAAGAGCGCTGTCACGGGCCTGGATTCCAGGACCTTGGCGAGGTCGTCGGGGTTCTGGAGTTTCCACTGGTCCATGACGGGGTGGTGGAGTTCGAACGGCGGGTGATGCATGGCCAGGAAGACGGGGCCGTCGAAGGGGACGGCAAGGGTGCGCTCGAGCCAGGCGAGTGTGTCCTCGGACAGATAGCCGTGGTCCTCGCCTTCGACTGTGCTGTCGACCAGCACGAAGCGGGCTTCGCCGACCTCGCGGACCTGGTGAATGGGGTGGCCGTGGTGGATGGGGTGACCGTTGCCCGGCTCTGTGACCAGCGCCCGGAACGGCTGACTCACGTCGTGATTGCCGGGCAGGACGAGGGTCGGTACGTCGAACGTCAACTCGCGCGCAACCTCGACGTACTCCTCGGCCAGCCCGTGATCAGCCAGGTCACCGGTCACCAGCACCACGTCAACCGTCGACGACCGCACATACGACGTAACCCGCCGCAACCGAGCCCGCGCCTCCTCAGAACCATCGAGATGCGGGTCACTCAAATGCGCGATCACATACATGCCCAGCACACTAACCGCAGAAGCCTGTCGGTAGGGCTGTGCAGGGGATCAGGCCGCCGCGTTCCAGGGCGGGGCGGGCTTGGGTGGAGTGGATGTAGTCGAGGAAGGCTGCTGTCAGCGACTTCGGGTCGGGGGCGCGGTAGGTGTAGGCGTGCTCCACCTCCCAGAACTTGTACGAGCGGTCCGCCACCTTCGACGTGTCCGGTACGACGTCGTCGATCGTCACCGCGGCGAGGTCCGGGAACTTCCGGGCGCTGCCGAGTTCGGCGTACCCGATGGCGCCGTCGATCTCGTTCACGCGGGTGAGCAGCTCGTCGGTGGTACCGACCTCGCAGCGGTGGTACGTCGCGGCGGCCGCGTCGTCGTCGCGCCGGCAGTCGTCGGAGGTGATCCCGAGCTCCTGGTCGCCGCCGAGTACCTTCTCGCGGAACACCAGCCGGGACCCGGACGCCGGCCCGACCCGGCTGACCATCCGGATCGGCAGGTTCCGGCCGCCGAGCTGGTTCCAGTTCGTGGTCTTGCCGGTGTAGATCTTGCGCAGCTCGTCCGTCGTCAGGCTGGTGACGCCGGCCGACCGGTTGACGACGACCGCGAACACGACCACCGCGACGGCCTCGCCGCTCAGCGTCGGCGCGTCCTCGGCCGGCCCGTCCGACATCGCGATCACCTTGCTCGCGGCGGCCGGGTCCTGCGCGCCGAGCGTCTTCAGGTCGAGTACGCCGCTGCGGCTGCCGTTGGCGGCGATCATGATGTCGGCGCCGGAGCACTCGCTCGAGTACGCGCTCCGCAGCTCGGTCATCGTCGGCTCGACCGCCGTCGACCCGATCACGCGGATCTGCCCGGAGGCGCAGTTGTCCGGCGGCTGCAGTACGTCGACCAGGAAGAACGCGACGAGCGCACCGACGAGCACCAGGGTCGTCGCCCCGAAGATCAACGTCCGCCGGCCCGGCCCGCGCGGCCGCGGTTCGTGGTAGATCCCGCCGTTCACGCCGCCGGCCAGGTACCCGCTGTGCTTGACCTCCTTGCCGGCTCCGGAGAGCACGAGCAGGAACTTGAAATGGTCACCGCGGTTGATGCTGAGCTTCGGGACCAGCAGCTTGTCGGTGTCGATGTAGTCGGCCGGCTTGATGTCCTGCTCGATCAGGTCGCCGAGGTCGGGCGGGTGCGACTCGACCACCTTCATCCGGACGATCTTCCGGTCCGGGAAGCTGAACCCGAGCGGTTTCTGCAGGTCGTGGGCGTCGATGTCGGTGCCGGCGTTGTCGACCCGCAGCAGCACGATGCTCGGGTCGTCGACGACCTGGTTCTGGTGCCGTACCTCGACGTCGACCAGGTCGCGGGCCCGGCTCTTCGGATGTACACCGATCTGTGCGTCGACCTGGACCCGGTACACGAGCCGCTTGCGGCGCCACAGGTACCGGTCGAGCAGCCAGACGATCGCGGTGACGATCACCGAGACGAGGGAGACGGCGGTCCCGAGGTCGATGTTGCCGAGCCCTGAGAAATCGAACAACTCTGTCCTCACTTCTACGAGAACAGAACGCTAGTGGCCGGTGGTGAACGCCTGCTTACCGTGCGATGACGCGCCGGGTCGGGACTTGGTCCGGCTCGGGTCGTCTGACAGATTTGGCCGCATGGCTGAACAGGTTGACGTCGTCGTTGTCGGGCTCGGTGTCGGTGGGGAGGAGACGGCGGGGCGGCTGGCGCAGGCCGGGCTGCGGGTGGTCGGGATCGAGTCCCGGCTGGTCGGCGGCGAGTGCCCGTACTACGGCTGCATCCCGAGCAAGATGATGATCCGGGCCGCGAACCTGATCGCGGAGACCCGCCGCGTGGACGGCATCGCCGGTACGGCGACCGTGCAGCCGGACTGGGCGCCGGTGGCGAAGCGGATCCGCGAGGAGGCGACCGACACCTGGAACGACCAGGTCGCCGTGGACCGCCTGGTCGGCAAGGGCGCCACCGTCATCAAGGACGTCGCCACCATCACCGGCCCGGCCACGGTCCGCGCCGGCGACACGGAGTACGAGGCGTCCCGCGGCATCGTGATCGCGACGGGGACGGTCCCGTCGGTGCCGCCGATCGACGGCCTGGCCGGTACGCCGTTCTGGACGAACCGCGAGGCGATCGAGGTGGAGACGCTGCCGGCGTCGCTGGTCGTCCTCGGCGGCGGCGCGATCGGGATGGAACTGGCGCAGGTGTTCGCGCGCTTCGGTGTCCAGGTGACCGTCGTCGAGGGTGCCCCGGAGGTGCTCGCGATGGAGGAGCCGGAGTCGGGCGTGCTGGCCCGGGAGGCGCTGCAGCGCGACGGCGTGACGTTCCGGCTGGGTGCGCACGCGCAGCAGGTCGGGTACGCCGACGGTACGTTCACGGTCACGCTGGCGGACGGTACGACGGCGACCGGCGAGAAGTTGCTGGTGGCAACGGGCCGCCGGGTGGCGACCGCGGATCTCGGCGTGGACAAGCTGGGTCTGGACCCGGCGGCGCGCCGGATCGAGGTCGACGAGCACGTACGGGCGGCCGACAAGGTCTGGGCGGTCGGGGACGTGACCGGCGTCGGCGCGTTCACCCACAACGCGATGTACCAGGCCGACATCGCGGTCCGCGACATCCTGCGGGAACCGGACGCGCCGACCGCGAGCTATCACGCGATGCCGCGGGTGACGTTCACCGACCCGGAGATCGGCGCGGTCGGGATGACCGAGCAGCAGGCCCGCGACGCCGGGCTGAACGTACGGACCAACTCGACCCCGATCCCGGCCTCGACGCGCGGCTGGATCCACAAGGCCGGCAACGAGGGCTTCATCAAGGTCGTGATGGACGCCGACCGCGGCGTACTGGTCGGCGCCACGAGCGCGGGCCCCACCGGTGGTGAGGTGCTGAGCGCGCTGGCGGTCGCCGTACACGCCGCCGTACCGGTGAGCACCCTGCGGCAGATGATCTACGCGTACCCGACGTTCCACCGCGCGATCGGCGAGGCACTCAAGTTCTAGTTGCGAATCGGTCGCAACTAGAACAAGAATATCGGCGTGCATGTTCCGGACGGATTCTTCGACGCGCCAACCTCCGTCGCCACCGGCCTGATCGCGGCCGGGGCGGTCGGGTTCAGCCTGCAACGGGCGAACCGTGAGCTCCGCGAGACCGGCCCGGCGCTGGCCGGGCTGACCGCGGCGTTCGTGTTCGCGGTGCAGATGGTGAACTTCCCGGTCGGCGCCGGGACGAGCGGTCACCTGCTCGGCGGTGCGCTGGCCGCGGCGCTGGTCGGGCCGTGGACCGCCGTACTGGTGATGTCCACGGTCCTGCTCGTGCAGGGCCTGTTGTTCGCCGACGGCGGGCTGACCGCGCTCGGTACGAACATCACGTTGATGGGGCTGGTCACGGTCCTCGTCGGGTACTTCCTGACCCGGGCGTTGCTGAAGGTGCTGCCGCGGCGCGCCGGCAGCGTCGTGCCGGCGACGGCCGTCGGCGCGCTCGTGTCCGTCCCGGTCGCGGCGCTGGCGTTCACCGGCCTGTACGCGATCGGCGGCGCGGTCGACATCCCGCTCGGCAAGCTGGCGACCGCGATGGTCGGCTGGCACATCTTGGTCGGTATCGGCGAGGCGGTCATCACCGCGGCCGTGCTGAGCGCGGTCGTCGCGACGCGGCCCGACCTGGTGTACGCGGCCCGCCACCTGCAGCAGGACCTGGTCCTGGTCGATGCCGACGGCAGCACCTCGACGGTCGCGCCGGACCGGCCGATCGCCGCGAAGCCGGCCGGGCGTTCGCTCGGAATCGGGGTCGCCGTCACGCTGGTGGTCGCGGGTGGGCTGAGCCTGTTCGCGAGCGCGCACCCGGACGGGCTGGAGTTCGTCGGCGCGAAGCTCGGGTTCGAGAGCGCGGCGAAGGACTCGGCGGTGGCGGGCAGCCCGCTGGCCGATTACGGCGTCCACGGGATCGGCAACGCGCAGGTGTCCGGGGCACTGGCCGGGATCATCGGCGTAATGGTGACGATCGTGGTCGGGCTGGCGATCGCGAAACTGGCCTCGTTGCGGGCGAACAAGGCCTCATGAGTGGCGACGGCCTGCTCGTTGCGGTGGACAGCCCGGTGCACCGCATTCCCGCGCAGGTGAAGCTGGTCGCGCTGTTCGTCTTCGTCCTGGCCGTCGTCTCGACCCCGGCCGCGGTCTTCTGGGCGTTCGGCCTGTACGCCGTGATGCTGATCGCGGCCGTGATCAGGGCGAAGGTGCCGGCGCCCGTGGTGTCGCGGCGGCTCGCAGTGGAGACGCCGTTCATCGTATTCGCGCTGTTGCTCCCGTTCGTTGCCACCGGCCCCCAGTTCGACGTACTCGGTCTGCACCTGTCCCGGTCGGGTGTGCTCGGCGCGTGGAACGTGCTCGCGAAGGGCACGCTCGGGGTGATCGCGGCGATCCTGTTGTCGGCGACGACAGCTCCGCGGGACCTGCTGGCCGGGCTCGAACGGCTGCGGTTGCCCGCGACGCTGGTGGCGATCCTGTCGTTCATGGTGCGGTACATGAGCGTGGTGTCGGACGACCTGCACCGGATGCGGATCGCCCGCGAGTCCCGCGGGTACACAGGTGCCCGACTGGGACATCTCAAGGCGGCCGCCGGGGGAGTCGGTGCACTGTTCGTCCGCAGCTTCGAGCGGGGCGAGCGGGTGCACCTGGCGATGCGGTCGCGCGGGTACATCGGCCGGATGCCCTTGCTCAGCGCCGAGGGCGCGTCGAGTACGCAGTGGATCGAGGGGCTCGCGATCTCCCTCGGCGCCGTCGTCGTCGCGATCGCGGCCAGGGTGGTGGGCTTGTGAGCGGTCCTGCGATTCACGTCGAGCGGCTGGTGTTCGCGTACCCGGACGGACGGCAGGCGTTGTTCGGCGTCGACTTCACCGTCGAACCGGGCGAGCGGGTCGCGTTGCTCGGGCCGAACGGCGCCGGCAAGACCACGCTGGTCCTGCACCTGAACGGCATCCTCGGGTCGGTCGCGGGCGGTACCGGGAGCGGCCGGATCCGGATCGGCGGCACCGGCGTACACCGGGAGCACCTGACCGCGATCCGGCGCAAGGTCGGGCTGGTCTTCCAGGACCCGGACGACCAGCTGTTCATGCCGACGGTCCGCGACGACGTCGCGTTCGGTCCCGCGAACCTCGGGCTGCGTGGCGGCGAGTTGGACGAGCGCGTACACGAGGTGCTGGTGCAGGTCGGCATGCAGGACCACGCGGACCTCGCACCGCATCACCTGTCGTTCGGCCAGCGCCGTCGGGTCGCGGTGGCCACGGTGCTCGCGATGCGGCCCGAGGTACTCGTTCTCGACGAGCCGTCCAGCAACCTCGACCCGGCCTCACGCCGCGAGCTGGCGGACATCCTCGCCGGGCTGGACGTGACGCTGCTGATGATCACGCACGACCTGCCGTACGCCCTCCAGCTCTGCGAACGCAGCCTGCTGATGAACAACGGCCGGATCGTCGCCGACGGCAAGACCCGCGACCTACTGGGCGACGCCGAGCTGATGGCCGCGAACCGCCTCGAGCTGCCGTACGGTTTCGACCCGCTGTCCGTCGCGGGACCGGAGCGCGGCTAGTTGGTGACCGGCACCGGGAATCAACGGTGAATTTGTTACCAGGCCCTTGTGTGTTACTCGCCGGTCAGCGAAGGTGACGTTGAGTACTTCAGTCGCCACAGCTCGCTCACAAAGGCGGTCCGCCCATGAAGTCCATCGCCAGTTTGCTGTCCGCTGTCGCCCTCGGCGCAGCCTCCCTCCTGATCCCCGGGGTCGCGCACGCCGCGGCGCCGAACTACGTCGCGCTCGGTGACTCGTACGCCTCCGGCGTCGGCACCCGGACGTACATCTCCAGCAGTGGTTCCTGTCAGCGTTCGACCAAGGCGTACGCGTACCTCGACGCCGCGCGGATCGGCGCCAACCTGACCTTCGTCGCCTGCTCCGGTGCGAAGGTTGCCGACGTCACCGCGAACCAGTTGCCGTCGGTGACGAGTTCGGCCGACATCGTCTCGGTGCAGGTCGGCGGCAACGACGCCAACTTCTCCTCGGTGATCACCACCTGCGCGGAGCCCTCCTGGCTCGGTGACTGCAACAGCGCGGTGGCCGGCGCGCAGTCGATCATCAACAACACGTTGCCCGGCCGGCTGAACACCCTGTACGGGTCGATCAGGAGCCGGGCGTCGTCGGCCACGGTCGTCGTGGTCGGGTACCCGCGGCTGTTCAACGGCACCGACTGCAACGCGGGTACGTTCTTCAGCGGCGACGAGATGACCAAGCTGAACGCCACCGCGGACCTGCTGAACTCGAAGATCGCCGCGGCCGCGAGCGCGGCCGGGTTCGCGTTCGTCAACCCGACGTCGGCGTTCATCGGCCACGCCGTCTGCGGCAGCCCGGAGTGGATCAACGGCCTGTCCAACCCGGTCAGCGAGTCGTACCACCCGAACGTCACCGGCCAGGCGGCGTACGCGAACCTCGTCCAGCCCGCCCTCTGACCGCACCATCACACGTGCCGCTCCGGCGTCGGGGCGGCACTGTGCTTTTCAGGGGTGCGTAACCGGCGAGTACGTGGTGTCATGCAGGAGTGGCGCGGAGGTCTCTCGACTGGTTGCTGGCGGCCAGGATGCAGGCCAACTGCCTTGCGCGTCCGGTGCACGAGGCCGGCCCCGGAGGGGTGGCCGACGTCGTACGCCGGACGGGGGGACTGCAGGCCCAGACCTGGCGAGGTGCCGCGTATGCGGTGCGCGCCCGATCCACCGCCACCACGTTCGCCGACGTGACGCACGCGCAGATCACCGACCGTTCCGTCGTCCGCGGCTGGTTCATGCGCGGAACCCTCCAACTCGTCGCGACCGAGGACGCCGGCCGGCTGCTCGGCCTGCTCGGCCCGAAGCTGATCAAGGACTCCGAACGCCGGTACGGCGAACTCGGCCTCCCGGAACGGATCCGCGGCCAGGCAGCCGACGTACTCGAAGCGCACCTGCTTGCCCACGGCCCGTCCAACCGCGCCGAACTGGCCGACCTTCTGGTTCGCGCCGGGCTGATCGCCGAGCCGAAGGGGCAGGCCGTCTACGCCCTGATCCGCTACACCGGTCTGCTCGGCCGCCTGTGCTACGGACCGGGCGATACCTGGGTTGCGGTACGGGACTGGCTGGGCAAACCCCTCGTGTTGGAGGGTGACGTGGAGGCTCTGGCCTACCGCTATCTGACCGCGTACGGCCCGGCGACCGCACGCGACTTCGCCACCTGGGCGGGCCTGCCCGTGCCGCAGGCCCGCCGTGCGGTCGCCGCCGTCGCCACGCAGCACTTCGAGGTCGAGGGCACCGAGCTCGACGCCGTCGACGACCTGCCCGGCTGTCAGGACGTCCGCATGCTCGGCGAGTTCGACGCGTACCTGCTCGGGTACCAGAACCGTTTCCAGGAGCTGCCGAAGGCGATCTTCCCGGGCGGCGGCACGCTCAGCCCGGCGGTGATCCGGGCCGGCCGAGCGATCGGCGCCTGGAAACACGCGGACCTCTCGACCGACCTGTACGAACCCGCGGACCTAACCGACGAGCTCGCCGACCTCGCCCGGTTCTGACACGTACCGGCGAAGATGCTCGGCCGTCACGGTCGGGCTGCTCTCCACCAGATCGGCCGGCGTCCCGGTGAACACGACCTGCCCACCGTCGTGCCCGGCACCCGGCCCGATGTCGATCAGCCAGTCCGCGTGCGCCATCACGGCCTGATGGTGCTCGATCACGATCACCGTGTTGCCTTGGTCAACGAGGGTGTCGAGCATCCCGAGCAGCTTGTCCACGTCCGCGAGATGCAGCCCGGTCGTCGGCTCGTCGAGGATGTAGATCGACCCGGTCCGGCCCATGTTGATCGCCAGCTTGAGCCGTTGCCGTTCACCACCCGACAGCGTCGTGAGTGGCTGGCCGAGTCCGATGTACTCCAGTCCGACAGTCGACAGCCGGTCCAAGATCGTCCGCGCCGTACCCTTCCGGAAGAACTCACGGGCCTCCGCGACCGTCATGCGCAGGACCTCGCTGATGTTCTTCCCACGGAGCCGGTAGCCGAGCACCTCGGCGTTGAACCGCGCGCCGTTGCAGTCCTCGCAGCTCGAGGCGACCTCGGCCATCATCGCCAGATCGGTGTATACGAGCCCGATCCCTTTACAGGTGGGGCAGGCGCCGACGGAGTTCGCGCTGAACAGTCCTGGCTTGACCCCGTTCGCCCTGGCGAACTCGGCGCGGATGGGATCGAGCAGACCCGTGTACGTCGCCGGGTTGCTCCGCTTCGACCCGCGGATCGGGTCCTGTCCGGCGATGATCACGCCGTCCCGCCCGGCCAGTGAACCGTGGATCAGCGAACTCTTCCCGGAACCGGCGACCCCGGTCACCACGGTCAGTACGCCGAGCGGTACGTCGACGCTGACGTCACGCAGGTTGTGCAGCGTGGCGTTCTCGATGGCGAGCTGCCCGGCCGGCCGCCGTACGTCGTCGCGTACGTTCACGCGGTGGTCGAGGTACTGCCCGGTCAACGTCCCGGACGCCTTCAGTCCGGCGACATCGCCCTGGTAGCAGAGCCTTCCGCCGGCCAGGCCGGCGCCCGGACCGAGGTCGACGACGTGGTCGGCGATCCGGATCGTCTCCGGCTTGTGCTCCACGACCAGCACCGTGTTGCCCTTGTCCCGCAGTTGCAGCAGCAGGTCGTTCATCTGCTGGATGTCGTGCGGATGCAGCCCGACGGTCGGCTCGTCGAAGACGTAGGTGACGTCGCTCAGACTCGACCCGAGATGCCGGACCAGCTTCACCCGCTGCGCCTCACCACCCGACAGCGTCGACGACTCGCGGTTGAGTGAGAGGTACCCGAGCCCGATCGTCACGAACGAGTCGAGCAGTTCCCGCAGCGCCCCGAGCATCGGCCCGACGCCGGGATGCTTGACCGAGGCAACGAACTCCGCGAGGTCGCTGATCTGCATCGAGGAGCACTCGCCGATCGTCCGCCCGTCGACGGTGACGGCCCGGGCGGCCGCGTTCAGCCGTACGCCGTCGCACTCCGGGCAGACGTCCTGCCGGATGGCGCGCTCGGCGAACGCCCGCGCGTGGCTCTGCATCGACTGCAGGTCCTTGCTCAGGTACTGCCGTTTCAGCTTGGTGATCAGTCCCTCGAAGGTCAGGTTGCTCTTCCCGACCCGGATCTTGATCGGCTCCTGGTAGAGGAACTGCTGCCAGGCCGCCGCCGGGAAGTCCTTCAGCGGCAGGTCCGGGTCGAACAGGCCGGAGCGCGCCATCAGTTGCCACGGCCAACTGTCGATCGTGTAGCCGGGCGCCTTGATCGGGCCCTGGTTGAGGCTCTTGTCGCGGTCGACGAGTTCGTCGAGGTCGAACTCGGTGGTCCGGCCGAGCCCTTCGCAGACCGGGCACATGCCCTCGGCCCGGTTGAAGCTGAACACCGACGGCGGGCCGGCCGACGGTGTCCCGGCGCGGCTGAACAGCACCCGGAGCATGGTGTGCGCGTCGGTCGCCGTACCAACGGTGGAGCGGGCGTTCGCGCCGATCCGCTCCTGGTCGACGACGATCGCGGCGGACAGGTTGTGTAGCGCGTCCACGTCCGGGCGGCCGAGGCTCGGCATGAAGTTCTGCACGAACGCGGTGTAGGTCTCGTTGATCAGCCGCTGCGACTCGGCCGCGACGGTGTCGAAGACGAGCGAGGACTTGCCGGAACCGGAGACTCCGGTGAAGACGGTGAGCCGGCGTTTCGGGATGTCGAGCGAGATGCCGGCGAGATTGTTCTCCCGGGCACCGCGCACCTGGATGACGTCATGACTGTCAGCAGGAAACATCCTTCAATGGTGTCATTGAACCGCCCGTACGAACTTTTGCTCACGGCATAGGTTTGGCTCGCTTAGAAACCTTCAAGGCCGTGAGGAAGGTTTGCGGGCCACCAGCGTGACTTCGTCGAGGAGTTGCTGCAGTTGGGACGCCAGTTGTCCGCGGTCGCCGGGGGACAGGGACGCGACCAGTTCGGACTCGCGCGTGAGCACCTGGTCGACGGTCCGCTCGATCAGGTCGTGACCGGCCGGCGTCAGCGCGACCAGCACCGCGCGGCTCCCGTCGTCGGCCGCGCGCCGGGTGACGAGTCCGCCGTCCTCGGCTCGAGCGACCCGCTGGGAGATCGCGCCGGCGGTGACGAGCGTACGGCTGGCCAGTTCGCGGGTGCTCAGCTCGTACGGCGTACCCGCTCGGCGGAGCACGCTGAGCAGGTCGAGCGTGGCCGGGTCGACGCCCGCGTCGGCGAGTACCCGCCGCCGGTCGTCGGCGAACAGCTTCGCCAGCCGCCACAGCGGCGTGACGATCTCGATCGAGTCGGTCGGCGTACCGGGACGCTCGCGCTGCCACGCGCGGGCGATCTCTGCCGCCGGGTACGGACTCGGTTGGTCGAGCGGGTAGTTGTCGGTCACGGCGTCCATGCTACGTTTAGACCTAAACATTTAGACCTAAACGTGAGGATTGAGATGCGAACGATCGTGGTGACCGGGGGAGCAACCGGGATCGGCCGGGCGACCGCGGAGTTGTTCCGTGCCGACGGCGACGACGTGGTGATCACCGGCCGGCGTGCCGATGTACTCGAGAAGACCGCGGCTGACCTCGGGGTCAGGGGAGTGGTGTGTGACGCAACCGACCCGGCGCAGGTCGAGCGGCTGCTGGACGAGCTGCCCGAGCAGGTCGATGTGCTGGTCAACAATGCGGGCGGCAACACCGACTTGAACCGGCCGGACGGCGGTCTCGCGCAGTTGAAGGCGAACTGGCTGGCCAACCTGGAGGCCAACCTGATCAGTGCGGTGCTGACCACGACCGCGCTCGGGCCCCGGCTGACCACCGCGGTCGTGCATCTGGGTTCGATCGCGGGCGCCCGAGGCTCCGGTTCGTACGGCGCGTCGAAGGCCGCGCTGGCGATGTGGAACGCCGAGGTGGCGGCGGAACTCGGTCCGCAGGGTGTCACGTCCAACGTCGTCGCGCCGGGCTTCACCGCTGACACCGAGTTCTTCCAGGGGCGACTGACCGACGAGCGGCGCAATACGTTGCTCCAGGCAACGTTGAACAAGCGCGAGGGACAGGTCGGCGACATCGCCGGCACCATCCACTTCCTCGCCTCGCCCGCCGCCCGGCACCTCACCGGCCAGGTCCTGCACGTCAACGGCGGCGCGCTCATCACCCGCTAGCGGTGCCGACGGACAGGAGGTGTACGCCCACCGAGGTCGATAGGTGGTCTTGCTGAGCGTGGGGACGCACGGGCGGACCCGACACCTCCTGTCGATCGGCACGTCCACGCTGCGTGACAACGTGGGCCAGGTGTGACAATGGGCGGCATGCGTCCCACCGTCAAAGATGTCGCCAAGCTGGCCGGGGTGTCGCCGAAGACGGTGTCGAACGTGATCAACGGCGTCGTGTTCGTGCGGCCCGAGACCCGGGCGCGGGTGGAGAGTGCGCTCGCCGAGCTCGACTACGTGCCGAACATGAGCGCCCGCGGCCTGCGCAACGGGCGCTCGGGCATGATCGCGCTCGCGCTGCCCGACCTGCTCCGGCCGTACTCGGCCGAGGTCGTGCACCTGGTCGTCGAGCTCGCCCACGAGCGCGGCTGGGGAGTGCAGATCGAGCAGACCGCCGCCGAGCCGAACCGTGAGTTCGAGCTGTTGTCGAAGGCCCGCGCGTACCTGGTCGACGGACTGATCCTGAACCCGGTCAACCTCGACGACAGCGCGGTGATGTCGGCCGGCCCGCTGCCACCCGTCGTACTGATCGGTGACGTCGACCAGGACCTGGTCAGCCAGGTCGCGATCGACAACGTTGCCGCGGCGCGGGACCTGACGAAACACCTGCTGGCACAGGGCTGCCGGCGGATCGCCGCGGTCGGCACACCGGAGGTCCCGCGCGGATCCAGTGGTGCCGGTGTGCTCGCGGGTTCGGCGCAGGCTCCAGGTACGGCGGCGTCCCGGCTGCGCACCCAGGGGTACTGCGAGGCGCTCGAGGAGGCCGGCGTACCGATCGATCCGGCGCTGCAGATCCCGCTGGATCGCTGGCGGCCGGAGGGTGCCGCGACCGTGGTCGGCAAGTACTTGGCCGATCACGAACTGCCGGACGCGTTCTTCTGCTTCACCGACACCGTCGCCTCCGGGGCTCTGTCGGCGCTGTGGAGCGCGGGCGTCAACGTACCGAAGCAGACGCTGGTCGCCGGGTTCGACAACATCCTCGAGAGCCAGTTCATGATCCCGCCGCTGACCACGATCGACTTCGACCGGCGCGCTTTCGTCGCGGCCGCGCTGGACCTGCTCGGCGAGCGGATGGCGGACAAGACCGCACCGCCACGCAGGGTGATCATCCCGCACCGCGTGGTCGAACGCGCCAGCACCACACGCTAACGGATACGTTTCCACAAAATCCAACATCAGAGTCTTGTGCCACCTATTCTAACGATGTAATCATCGGTCCCGCCCTCGAAGGAGACCGAATGAGTGAAGATTTCTCCCGGCGCTCGCTGCTCAAAGCAGCAGCGGCGCTGGCCGGTGGTGGGTTGCTCGTCGGCTGCGCGCCCGGAGCGTCGCGATCGACGACCGACCTGAGCTACTGGCACCTTTTGACCGGTGGTGACGGGACGGTGATGGCCGGCCTGGTGGACGCCGTCAACGCCGCGAACCTCGGCTTCCACACCACCCAGACCGTGCTGGCCTGGGGTCCGCCGTACTACACCAAGCTCGCCATGGCCTCGGCCGGCGGCCGCGCTCCGGACGTCGCGATCATGCATGCGTCCCGGATCGCCGGCTATGCACCAGGTGGTCTGCTCGAGCCCTGGGATCTCGACCTGCTCGCCGAGGCCGGCCTGCACGAGAGCGACTTCCCAGCGCGGGTCTGGGAGAAGTGCCAGTACGACGGGAAGCTGTACGCGATCGCGCTCGACACGCATCCGTTCGTCCTCTACTACAACACCGATCACGCCGAGAAGGCCGGTGTCACGGACACGCTGCACTCGCTCAAGAGCCCCGAGGAGTTCACCGAGGTCGCGACCAAGCTCCAGGCGGTCACCGGCAAGCACGGTCTCTCGTACGGCTATCTCGGCGACGGCGCGCAGATGTGGCGCTTGTTCTACACGCTGTACCGGCAGACCGGCGCGGACATGAAGCTCGTACCCGGGCAGCAGGCCCAGGTCGACAAGGACGCCGCGGTGCAGGTGCTGACGTTCATCCGCTCGTTGCTGAACGACAAGCTCGCGTCTCGCAGCGGCGACGGCGGTACGGCGACCAGCGAGTTCCTGCACGGCGAGAGCGGCATGTTCTTCGGTGGTGTGTGGGAGTTGCCGGTGCTGAAGGATGCGAAGCTGCCGGTCGACGCGCTGCCGATCCCGACGATGTTCGGGACCCAGGCCGCGTACGCCGACTCGCACACGTTCGTGTTGCCGCGGCAGTCGAAGGTCTCGCCGGAGCGTCGCAAGCACGTCTACACGATGGTGGCCGAGTTGCTGAAGCGCTCGGTGAAGTGGGCCGGCGGCGGTCACATCCCGGCGTACCAGCCGGTCGCGACGAGTGCGGAGTACCAGGCGCTGAAGCCGCAGTCGAACTACGCGGGCATCCCGGCGTACGTGAACTACGACCCGGACGTGTGGTTCAGCGGGGCGGGCAGCGACTTCCAGAACTACTTCGCCGAGAACGTGCAGAACGTGTACCTCGGCAGCGGTGACCCAGGCGCCGGGTTCGACGGCTTCGTCGCCCGGCTGAACAAGTTGCTCGACCGTCCGCAGCCGGTGTGAGAGGAGAGACACAGATGAGAAAGCGTGACGAGACGCTCACCGGCTGGGCCTTCGCGGCACCGTTCGCCGTCCTGTTCGTACTGTTCCTGGTGGTGCCGGCGGTGTACGGCCTGTACCTGAGCTTCACCGGCGAGACGCTGACCGGCGCCGGCAGTGGACTGGTCGGTTTCGCCAACTACGGCGAGGCTCTGACCGACCCGGACATGTGGAAGTCGCTCGGAAACACCTTGTGGTTCACGGTGCTCAGCACGATCCCGCTGGTGGTGCTGTCGCTGGCCCTGGCGTTGCTGGTGAACCTCGGCCTGCCGGGACGGTGGCTGTGGCGGCTGTCGTTCTTCATGCCGTACTTGCTCGCCTCGACGGTCGTGGTGATGTTCTGGAGTTGGATGTACAACCCGACGCTCGGGTTGATCAACGGCGTGCTGGCGAAGTTCGGCGCGGCGCCGGTGGCGTGGCTGCAGGACCCGAAGGTGGCGATGCTGTCGGTCGTGATCACCACGCTGTGGTGGACGATCGGGTTCAACTTCCTGCTCTACCTGGCCGCGTTGCAGAACATCCCCGAGCAGCAGTTCGAGGCGGCCGCGATCGACGGCGCCGGCAAGTGGCGGCAGCTGTTCTCGATCGTGATCCCGCAGTTGACGCCGACCACCGTCCTGATCCTGACGCTGCAGGTACTCGCGTCGCTGAAGGTGTTCGACCAGATCTACATGCTGACCAACGGCGGCCCGGCTGGTAAAACGCGGTCGATCGTGCAGTACATCTACGAGTCCGGCTTCACCGGCTACCGGTTCGGCTACTCGTCGGCCATCTCGTACCTGTTCTTCGCGCTCATCGTCCTGGTGTCGCTGGCGCAGTACAAGCTGATCAACCGCAGGAGCGCCGCATGATCAAGCAAGGTCACAAGCCGGGTGAGAATCCGTGGAGCGTCTCGCGAATCGTCGCGCTCCTGGTGCTGGCAGTCCTCGCCGCCACCTGGCTGGTCCCGTTCGCGTGGTCGGTACTGACCTCCTTGAAGAGTGAGGCCGACGCCGGGGCGTCGAAGCTCAGCCTGAATCCGCCCGACGGCTTCAGCTTCGCGGCGTACCGCAAGGTGCTGTCAGCCGGCGACATCCCGTCGTGGGCGTGGAACAGCCTCATCACGTCGGTCGCGATCACGCTGATCACCGTCGCGACGTCCGCCCTTGCCGGGTACGCGTTCTCGCGGGTGAACTTCAAGGGCAAACGACTGCTGTTCGCCGCCATCATCGCGGCGATCATCATCCCGCCGCAGTTGCTGATCGTGCCGCTGTTCCGGCAGATGCTCGCGTTCAACCTGGTCGACACGTACTGGGGCATCATCCTGCCGCAGGCGTTCGCGCCCGCGATGGTGCTGATTCTCAAGCGTTTCTTCGACCAGATCCCGGTCGAACTGGAGGAGGCGGCGCGGGTCGACGGGGCGAGCCGGCTGCGGGTGTTCTGGTCGATCGTGCTGCCGTTGTCGCGGCCGATCCTCGCGGCGGTGGCGATCTTCGTGTTCATCGGCGCCTGGAACAACTTCCTCTGGCCGTTCATCGTGACCACCGACGCGCACCTGATGACGTTGCCGGTCGGCCTGCAGACGGTGAAGAGCGCGTACGGCCTGCAGTACGCGCAGAACATGGCGTCGGCGATCCTGGCCGCGCTGCCGCTGGTCGTGGTGTTCCTGTTCTTCCAGCGCCAGATCATCAAGGGCATCGCAACTACTGGCTTCGGTGGCCAATAGGTTTCCTGAGCTTTCCTGAGACCTGGATTCCGGTACTCGGGATTCCGGTCACCATCCCTTGAAAACATCGTCACTCTCAGCAATTGTTGACCGCTACCGCCATCACTCGGGGGCAGTAACGACGAGAAGGGGGAAGTGTGTCAGCGATGAGTAGGCTCGCCGGGCAGTGCCGTGATGTGAGGAGTCACGGCAACGCCGGTCTCGGACGAGCTTCGGTCCAACCGGCGGTGTGTACCGGGATCCACGAGGTGAGCTCGTCGATTCCGTCGGTACCACCGCGACGCGTGGCCGTGCTGAGGTTGAGCAACGGTATGACGACCACGCTCCGACTCAGGTCCGGTGTTCAGGCACCGGTGCCTGGCACCACGGTGTACGTCCAAGGTGGCCGGGGCATGGGTGATCAGCCCGCCTCAGGTGGGGTCATCCTCGCGTCGGGAGTCTGAGTCAGTGACTCGCCGGTCTCAGGTGTCCAACGCCCAGCTGAGGCCGGCAAGTCCCTCGAACGGTCACGATTCCATCGGGTCGGTGAACTCCCGGATCTCGATCGGCGAGTACGGCGCCTCCGGCAGCCGCGCCGCGATCTCCGTCGCGCGCTCGAGGCTCGCGCAGTCGACCACGTAGTAGCCGGCCAGCACTTCCTTGGCCTCGGTGAACGGCCCGTCGGTCACCGCCGGTACGCCGTCCTGGACCCGTACGACCCGCGCGTTCTTCGTGGTGAGCCCGATCCCGTCGACGAGCTCACCGTTCGCCTTCAGTTCCTCCGACAGCACCCGGTGCTGGTCGAGCACGCCGTCGATGCCCTGCTCGTGCAGCGTGTCCCAGGTCTCGTCGTTCCCGTAGATCAGCAGCATGTATTTCATTTGTTCACGGTAGCGACTACCAGGTCGCACCCGCGGGCTGCCGGGTCGTCGTGTTCAGCCGGTTGAACAGGTTCGTCAGGCCGATCATCAGGATGATCGCGGACAGTTCCTTCTCGCCGTAGTGGTCGGCGGCCGCGTCCCAGATCTCGTCGCTGACCGCGGTCGGGTTGTCGGCCAGCCGCGTCGCCGCCTCGGTCATCTCCAGCGCGGCCCGCTCGGCATCGGTGAACAGGTCCGAGTCGCGCCACGCGGCCACCTGGTGCAGCCGCTCGTCGGTCTCGCCGTTCTTCAGCGCCGACTTGATCCCGCCGAACACACACGGGGAGCAGCCGTTGATCTGGCTGGCCCGCAGGTGCACGAGTTCCAGCACCTTGCCGTCGGTGCCGGAGGCGCCGATCGCCTTGTAGATGTTCTGGATGCCCTTGGTGGCGTCCGGCAGGATCATCGCGGGGTTGGTCATCCGTGCTTGCATGATCAGATCTCCATCAATTAGTTGCAGTTGGTTGCTTTCACTGCCTTGACGGATGCTGCGCGGCGGATGTGACAGCGAACCGCAGATCATTTTCCAGCCGGTTCGCCACGGGCACGGTGGGGTCGGAGTACTGCCCGGTCAGGCAGATCGGGCCGGCGTACCCGAGCTGCTGCAAGGTGGCGAACACGGCCGGCCAGTCGGACAGTCCGTTCTCGGCCTCGACGAAGTTCGTCTTCCAGGTACCGTCGTCGCGGACGTAGTGCACGTTCTTGAGGTTCACGATGCCGAGCCGGTCCGCCCCGAGCTGCAGGGTCACCGCCGGGTGGTCGCCGGCGAGCGCGTCGTGGGCCGCGTCCCACACCAGCTTGTAGTGGTCGGGCAGGCCGTCGAGCAGTTGCAGTACGCCGAGCGTCGACGACACGTACCGGCCGTGATGTGGTTGTACGCCGACCTGTACGTCGTACCGTTCGGTGAGTACGACGGCCTGCTCGAGCAGCTCCCGGTTCCGCCGGACCGATGCGGCGTACCCGTCGGCGCCGAGCTCGGCCATGATCCGGATCATCGGTACGCCGGCCTCGGCGCAGGCGGCGAACACCGGCTCGGACAGGTCGCTCGCGACGCTGATCGGTTCGATGCCCTCGGCCCGTAACTGCCCGGTGAACTTCGGCAGCTCCGCCTCGGCGTTCGCCGCGGTCACGTACGCCGTGTCGCGGACCGGCACCTCGGCGCCGCCGAACCCGAGGCCGGCGATCAGCCGGCCGAGCTCGTCCCCAGGCAGTCCCGCCCACGGTTTGGTGAAGACGGACCACAGATAGGACATCAACGGCCTCCCAGCCCACTCATGGTGATACCTCGGACGAACCAGCGCTGCGTGAGGAAGAACAGCACGATCAGGGGGATCGTGGTGACGGTCGCGGCCATCAGCAGCAGGTTCCACTGCGTGCCGTTGGTGTCCTGGAACACCTGCAACCCGACGGATGCCGTACGCGTCGCGTCGCTGTTCGAGATGACCAACGGCCACAGCAGGTTGTTCCACTGTCCGATGAACTTGAAGACGGCCAGCGTCGCGATCGCCGGTACGGCGAGCGGCACGATGACCCGGACAAACGCCTGCCAGCGGTTCGCGCCGTCGAGCCGGGCCGCCTCCTCGTAGTCGCGCGGAATCCCCAGGAAGAACTGCCGGAGCAGGAACACCCCGATCGCGGTGAACGCGTGCGGCAGGATCATCCCGGGCCAGGTGTCGATCCCGTGCAGCTTCGCGACCAGGACGAACTGCGGGATCAGCGTCACCTGCGAAGGAATCATCAGCGTCGCGAGGTAGATCCCGAACAGCCAGCTCCGGCCCGGGAAGTTCAGCCGGGCGAACGCGTACGCCGCGAGCGCCGCGGTGACCGTTTCGAGGATCGTCGTACCGCCGGCGAAGTAGATCGTGTTCAGCAGGTACTTGCCGAGCGGGACCAGGTCGAAGGCGCGGGTCAGGTTCTCCGGGTGCCAGCTGCTCGGCCAGAACGACGGCTTGGCGGCCATCGACTCGCCGTCGGACTGGAACGCGACCAGCACCATCATCACGACCGGGATCAGCGTGACCGCGGTGACCAGGAAGCAGGCGAAGACAACCAGCTTCTGGCGGATTTCAGTTGTCATAGTGGACGAGCCTCCGCTGGAACAGGAACTGGCCTGCGGTGATGATCACGATGAACGCGAACAGGACCAGCGACTGCGCGGCGGCGTACCCCTGGTCGTAGTTCTCGAAGCCGGTCCGGTAGATGTACATGACCAGCGTGGTGGTGCGGCTGCCCGGCCCGCCGTTCGTCATGATCAGAGCCTGGTCGAAGACCTGGAACGAGCCGATCACCGACGTGACGACGACGAAGAACAGCGCGGGGGAGAGCATCGGCAGCGTGATGTGCCGGAAACTGTTCCAAGTGGAAGTACCGTCCACGCGGCCCGCTTCGTAGAGCTGCTGCGGGATCGCCTGCAGACCGGCCAGGAACACCACCATGCCGAACCCGAAGCTCTTCCAGACGCTCATCAGGATCAGCGCCGGCATCGCCCAGTTGTCCGAGATCAGCCAGGACGGCCCGTCGATGCCGAACCATCCGAGCACGGCGTTCACCAGGCCGTCGTGCGGGATGTACAGCCAGATCCAGACGAACGCCACCGCGACCGTGATGGTTGCGTACGGCAACAGCAGGAGGCTTCGGAAGACCGCGATCCGGCGGACGCCCTGGTTGAGCAGGAGGGCGAGCGCCAGGCTGACCAGGATCGTGAGCGGGACGCTGACCAGGGTGAAGTACACGGTGTTGCCGAGCGCGGACCAGAACGTCGGGTCCGGGCCGAGGCGGGCGAAGTTGTGCAGGCCGGCCCAGGTCGGGGCGCTGAACAGGTTCCAGTTCAGCAGCGAGATGACGCCCGCGGCGACGACCGGTCCGGCGGTGAAGATCAGGAAGCCGATCAGGCTCGGGAGGATGAACAGCCAGGCGGTCAGCGCCTCGCGGCTGCGCCAGCGTGGTGTCGGAGGCTGCCCGGTGACAGCAGGCTTGGTGGTGACCGGTGCGGTGTCTGCCGTTGAAATGGCCATCAGGATCACCCCTTCCTGGCGGTGGCTTGGCGGGTGGTGTCGAGATGCTGACGCATCAGTACGTCGAGCCGCGGCGTCAGACCGTTGATGGCATCCGCGACCGTGACCTGGCCGAGGAACGTCCGCGGCAGGTCCTGTCCGAGCAGCTGCTTGACCTGGTTCCAGTTCGTGGTGACGTCGAACGCGTGCCCGCCGGCGAGCTTGCCGGCCAGGATCTGCTGGACGATGCCGAGGTTGTCCGGTGGCGGCTGGAACGCGCTGCCTGCGCTCAACCGGGCCGGGTTGTTGCGGCCGGCCTTCGCGTAGATGTCCAGTGCGCCGGTGCTGGTCAGGGTCTTGAGCAGCTTCCACGCAAGGTCGAGCTGCGGTCCCTCGCGGACCGCCGACGGAATCGCGAAGCTGGAGCCCGAGACGCGGGGCGTACTGCCTGCCGCGCCGGCCGGGAATGGGATGATGTCCCAGTCGAACTTCGCCTTCCGGGCGTTCACCACCTGCCACGGGCCGTTCTGCATGAACGCGACGTTGCCCTGCATGAAGTTCGACAGCGAGCTCTCGGTGACGAGGTTCTTGATCGGCGGCGTGACCTTGTCCTTCACGAACAGGTCGATCACGTACTGCAGCGCCTGCATCGCCTCGGGGTCGCCGAGCGTACTGTGGCTCGCGTCGTCGCTCATCACGTTGCCGCCGGCACAGTAGATCCACGACACCAGGTCGTCGATCGCCGGCGCGCAGGTGAACCCGTACTGCTCGCCGGGCTTGGTGAGCTGCTTGGCCAGGTCCCGGAACGTTGCCCAGGACATCGGTTCGGTCCGCGACGGGAGCGGGATGCCCTGCTTGTTCAGCAGGTCCTTGTTGTAGTACATGACGGTCGGTGCGACGTCGAAGCCGATCGCGTATGTCTTGCCGTTGAAGCTGGAGATCTTCCGGCTGGTGCCGTAGAAGTCGTCCAGGCTGAAGTCCGGGTCGGCCGCGATCAGGTCGTCGAGTGGACGGTGCGCGCCGCGGGCGGCGTACGTCGGGATCAGGGTGCCGTTCAGCGCGGTGACCAGGCTCGCCGTTCCGCTGACGAGCTGCAGGTCGAGCTTGGTCGGGTAACCGCTCGACGGCGTGAGGGTGGCGACGGACTTCACGCCGAGCTGCTGCTCGACGTACTTGCCGAAGTCCTGCCACACCTTCTTCTCGGCGGCGCTGCTGGACCACATGGACCAGGTCGCCGTACCGGCCGGCGGCCCTGACGAACACCCGGCCGCGACGGCTCCGACTCCGGCCAGGCCTGAGAGTTGGAGGAACCTGCGGCGGGACAGGTTGGTGTGCATGGTTCTCCTCACCGGTAGAGCAGGTCGATCGACTCGGCGCGGATGCGCTCCTCGTCGACCTCGACGCCCAATCCAGGGGCGGTGGGGACCGTTGCGACGGCCTTGGTGATGTTCAGCCCGTCGACGTACAGGTCGGTCAGCAGCTCCGGCCCGTTGAGCTCGGCGGGCAGGGCGAGCTCGAGCTGGCTGAACACGTGCAGCGCGGCGGCGAACGCGACGCCGCAGTCGGTCAGCCCGCTGGCGAGGATCTCCACCCCACCGGCGAGCGCGGTCTGGGCGGTCTTGAGAGCGTTCCGCAGGCCACCGGACTTGCAGACCTTGATCACCACCAGGTCGGCGGCGTCGAGGCGGATCGCGCGAGCGAGGTCCGGCGCCGAGAAGCTGCCTTCGTCGATCGCGATCGGCAGGTCGATCAGCTCGCGCAACCGCTGCATGGCGAGCGTGTCGGTACTCGGTACTGGTTGCTCGACGCAATGGATCGTCCGGATGTCCCTGGTCCGGTCGAGCAGCCGGCGGAGCGCGGCGGGACGGTACGACTGGTTCGCGTCCAGCCAGAGGGGTTTGCCGTCGGCAACTTCCGCGACGGTCTCGATCGCGGCCGTGTCGGCGTCCAGGTCGCCGCCGATCTTGACCTTGTACGCGGCATAGTCCGACGACTGGATCGCGTGGTCGCGGACCACGTCCTGGTCGCCGACGCCGATCGCCGAGCAGAGCGGGATCTCGTCGTACACCTTCCCGCCGAGCAGCGCGTGGACGGGGACCCCGGCGAGCTTGCCGGCCGCGTCGTGCATGGCGACGTCGACGGCGGCGCGGGCGAACGGGAAGCCGTTGGAGACCGCGGGGCTGAGGCGTTTGGCGGCGCGTTGGTGGAACAGTTCGATGTCGAACGGGGTCAGCTCTTGGAGGATCGGTGCGAGGTGGCGGCGGATGACGACGGCCATGGTTTCGGCGGTCTCGTAGCTCCAGCTCGGGAGGGCGCGTTGCTCGCCCCAGCCGACGACGCCGTCCTCCGTCGTGAGCTTCACGAAGATCACCGCACCGGCTTGGTCGGGGGCAGCGTCGGGGGAGCCGACGGTGCCACTGCCGAGTACGAACTTCCGCGCGAACGGCACCGCGACCGGAAAGACCTCGACCTGCGCGATCCTGCTCATGCCGCGATCGACCAGACCGCTGCGTCGACAAAGCTGGGCCCGCGTGTCCCGTCCTCGAGCCACCTGAGCGCATCGCGCACCACATACCCCGCCAGCGCCAGATGCCCCTCCGCGGTATCACCAGCGATGTGCGGCGTCAGGAGCAGATTCTGCGACCTCAGAACGTCCTGTTCGAACGCGGGCGGTTCCGGGTCGTAGACGTCCAGCGCCGCGTAGATCCGTCCGCCCAATGCGTGTTCGAGCAGCGCAGGCTGATCGATCGCAGGTCCGCGTGAGGAGTTCACCAGCACCGCACCGTCTGGAAGGTTCTCGATCAGTGCGCGCGTGATCATGCCCTTCGTCTCCGGCACGTTCGGGACGTGGATGCTGAGGAACGGCGCACTGGCCGCGTCGTCGAGCGTCGTCGTCCGTACGCCGAGTTCCTGTGCGCGCTCTGCTGTGAGGTACGGGTCGTACACCGCGACATCGCAGCCGAACGGTTTCAGCATGGTGATCAACGCCCGCGCCGTGCTGCTGGCGCCGACGATCCCGACCTTCGCGTCGGCCAGTTCGTGTCCGCGGTACTCCGTCTGCTTCCATCCGCCCCCGCGAACCGCCGCGTCGAACCGGGGCAATCGCCGCGCCAGCGTCAACATCGCGCCGAGGCAGTACTCACCCACCGACCAAGCAATCCGAGGCCCCGCCGAGAACACCGCGACCCCTTGCTCCAACACCACCGGATCCACCAGGTTCTTCACGGTCCCCGCCGCATGAGCCACCACCCGCGGCCCGTTCCCGTCGGCCCACAACTCTTTCCCGAGATGCGGCGTCCCCCAACTGGTCAGCAGCACATCAGTCCCCGCCGCCAACTCACCCACCACCGCCGGATCGATCGCCGGCGGCGTGCCCGGCCGGCCCGGGGAACTGGAGGGCGCCAGGGCGTGGTCGGCGGTCGCCCACACCACCTCGAACCGCTCCTCCAGCAGACTGCGGGTGTCCGCGTCGACTACGTCGTCGGCGCGTTCCGGGGAGATCAGGGCGGCCAGTCTTGGCAGGCGATTCGGCACTGGGGTAGCTCCTTCGGTCGGGCGTACAGCCGACGGTAGGCGGTTTCCGTTATGCCGGTCCAAGCCCATTTCCGCATGAACCGATACCGTGGCTGCATGGATCTGTCGCTGCAGCAACTCAGAGGTTTCGTCGCCGTCGCCGAGGAACTGCACTACGGCCGCGCGGCGCAGCGCCTCAACCTGACCCAGCCGCCGCTGACCCGCCAGATCCAGGGCCTGGAGCGGTCCCTCGACGTACGCCTGTTCGACCGCACCGGCCGGGGCGTCCGGCTGACGGCCGCCGGGGGAGTGTTCCTGGAGCACGCCCGCCGCGTACTCGCCCTGCTGGAAGTGGCGCCCGAGGCAACAAAACGGGCCGCGGACGGCACCACCGGCACACTGCGCCTCGCCTTCACCGCGATCGGCGCGTACGCCGTACTCGCCGACTTCCTCACGATGGTCGGCAAACGCACGCCGGGCGTCACGGCGGAGCTCACCGAACTCGTCAGCCCCGCGCAGTTCGAGGCGCTGGCCAACCTGGAGATCGACCTGGGCCTGGTCCGCCCGCCGATCCCGGAGCGTTTCGAGTCGCTGCTCGTACACTCCGAAGACCTCGTACTCGCCGTCCCGGCCGCGCATCCGCTCGCGGCGGGCGACGGGCCGGTGTCGCTGGTGGATGCGACCGACGACTACATCGGGTACAGCCCGGAAGGCTCGCAGTACCTGCACGACATCTGCGCGGCGATGATCGGCATGGACCGGTACGCCGTCAGCCAACTCGCCTCGCAGGTTCCGACGATGCTCGCGCTGGTCCGCGCCGGCCTCGGCTGCGCGCTGATCCCGCGTTCGATCATGGCGATGGGCGTCGAGGGTGTCCGCTACCGCGAGCTCGACGCGGCCGACGCGCACTCGGTCACCCTGCACGCCTGCTGGAGCCCCGACAACCCGAATCCCGCCCTGCAACGCCTCGCGGAGTCGCTGCTTGCCGATCCGCACTTGACCTAGAGCCAGCTCTAATTCGTACGCTCGGTCCCATGAGCGCACAACACAAGATCGGCTCGGGTTTCGGGCACGACAGCACCGCCGACGAGGTCCTCGCCGGAATCGACCTGACCGGCAAGCTCGCGGTCGTCACCGGTGGGTACTCCGGCATCGGTCTGGAGACCACGAAGGCGCTGGCGAAAGCCGGCGCGCACGTCGTCGTACCGGCCCGCCGTCCGGACGCGGCCCGCGACGCGCTGGCCGGGGTCGACGGCGTGGAGATCGACGAGCTGGACCTGGGCGACCTGGACAGCGTCCGCGCCTTCGCCGACCGGTTCCTCGCGTCGGGGCGGTCGATCGACCTCGTGATCGACAACGCCGCGATCATGGCGAGCCCGGAGACGCGGGTCGGGCCGGGCTGGGAGGCGCAGTTCGCGACCAACCACCTCGGCCACTTCGCGCTGGTGAACCGGCTCTGGCCGGCGATCGCGGCCGACGGCGGGGGCCGGGTCGTGTCGGTGTCGTCGACCGGGCACCGGCGCTCGGACATCCGCTGGGACGACCTCGAGTTCCGGCAGGGGTACGAAAAGTGGGCGGCGTACGGGCAGGCGAAGACCGCGAACGTCCTGTTCGCCGTCCAGCTCGATGCCCTCGGCAAGGACTCCGGCGTCCGAGCGTTCGCACTGCATCCGGGCGGCATCCTCACCCCGCTGCAGCGGCACCTGACCCACGACGAGATGGTCGGCTACGGCTGGATCGACGAGGACGGTACGCCGCACGTGGCGTTCAAGACCCCGGAGCAGGGCGCGGCGACCTCTGTCTGGGCGGCGACGTCGCCGCAACTCGACGGGCTCGGCGGCGTGTTCTGTGAGGACTGCGAGATCGCGGAGATCTCGACCGACGACGCTCCGGGCGTGCGGCCGTACGCGATCGACCCGGCGTCGGCGGAGCGGTTGTGGACGGTGTCGGCCGAGCTCACCGGGGTGAACGCGTTCGGCTAGAGTCGTCACTCGGTGAACAGTGAGATCGTGGACCGCCTGCGCGCGGCCGGGTGCGTGTTCGCGGAGGACGAGGCCGCGCTGATCGTCGAGGCGGCACGCGACGCAACGGTCGAGACGATGGTCGAGGCGATGGTCGAGGCGATGGTCGAGCGGCGGGTGGCCGGTGCGCCGTTGGAGTACGTCGTCGGCTGGGCGTCGTTCTGCGGGTTGCGGATCGGCGTCGATCCGGGGGTGTTCGTTCCGCGCCGGCGGACCGAGTTCCTGGTCGCGGAGGCGTTGAAGGCGACTGCTCCGGGCGCGGTCGTCGTCGATCTCGGCTGCGGTTCCGGTGCGCTCGGCGCGGCGGTGGCCGCTCGGCGCGAGGTGTCGTTGTACGCCGCCGACGTCGAGCCCGCCGCAGTGCGATGCGCCCGGCGCAACGTCACGCCGTACGGCGGGACCGTCTACCAGGGCGACTGGTTCGACGCGCTGCCGGTCGAGTTGCGCGGGCGGATCGACGTACTGCTGGCGAACGTTCCGTACGTGCCGACCGACGAGATCCGGTTGCTGCCGGCCGAAGCCCGGTTGTACGAACCGCACGTGACCCTCGACGGCGGGGCAGATGGGTTGGCGAACCTTCGTCGCGTCGTCGCCGGCGCCGTTGACTGGCTCACGCCGGGCGGGCACGTGTACGTCGAGATGAGTGACCGGCAGGCGCCGCTCGCCCAGGACGTGATGGTCGCGGCCGGGCTCGGCGCCGAGGTCGTCACGGACGACGACCTCGGCGCGAACGTTGTCCACGGCATCAAACCCGGCGCTGGACGTGCAGCAGGTACTCGCGCCGGTTGAGTGGATCGTGGTCCGTGCGCGGACGTTCCGGGACCGCGCCCGTGACCGGCTGGTAGCGCTCGAACGCCGACTCCAGGACGCCTTCGCCGCGGGTGAGCGCGGGGAGCTGCTGTTCGAGTTCGTACACGGCGGCTGCCGGGATTTCTCCTTCCAGGGTTGAGGTTTCGGCGGCCAGTGCCGGTACCTGCGGGATCGCCCGGAGTCTGGCCAGGGCCGCGAGGACGGCGCGGGTCGTGTCGGTCGGGATCTCCAGCTGGAAGCGGTGCAGCGGCTCGTGCACCGTCGTACCGGCTTGCTGGAGCGCGGTCATCAGGACCACCGGAGTGAGGAACCGGAAGTCGCCGGCGGTGCTGGACATGCTCTTGTCGAACACCGCGTGCGAGTGACTCTGGCGCGCGGAATACCCGGAGTGCGTCATCACCACATGGGCGTCGGGGATCTGCCAGCCGTGCAGGCCCTGCTGGAGAGTCTCCCGGACGGTTTCCTCGACGGCCTTGATGAACGCGTACGGCATCGACCCGAGTTCGACCTCGAGCTCGAAGGTGACGCCCGCGTCGACCGGGGCGGGTTCGACGCGCAGGCCGACCGTGGCGAGGAACGGGTTCGGGTCCTTCTTGTTGAACTCGACCGCCTCGCCGACGCCGTCGATCCGCTCGATGTGGATCGTGGTGGTCTCGCGGAAGTCGACCGCGATGCCGTACTCGGTGGCGAGCGTGGTCTCGATGACCTCCTTCTGGACTTCCCCGTACAGCGACACGTACGTCTCCTGGCGCAGGTCGTCCTGCCGCAGGTTGATCAGCGGGTCCTGCTCGGCGAGCTGGGTCAGCGCGACGCGCAGGTTGCCCTTGTCGGACGGCCGCCGCGGCGTAACCACGGTCTCCAGCGTGGGCCGCGCGAACTTTGCGGAAACAATTCGTCGCTCTGCGCAGGATTTGTTCCGAAGATCGGTGATCACGTCGCCGATCCGGATGTCGCCGAGGCCCCAGAGTTTCCCGATCTGCCCGGCGCCGACGCCGTCGCCCGGGTCGCTGTCGCCGTACGTCTGCAGTGCGGTGATCTTGCCGTCGGTGTCGCCGTACCGCACGCGGTCGCGGATGTTCGCCGTACCGTCGAAGATCCTTACGTAGGCGATCTTCTCGCCGGCGGGTCCGCGCTCGACCTTGAAGACGGTGCCGTCGAGCGGGCCGCCG
This sequence comes from Kribbella sp. NPDC004536, assembly GCF_042873835.1. NCBI lineage: Bacteria > Bacillati > Actinomycetota > Actinomycetes > Propionibacteriales > Kribbellaceae > Kribbella > Kribbella sp. NPDC004536. Next base: position 1,184,176 of record NZ_JBIALY010000002.1, read on the forward strand.
GTACCGCGGGCGCGGGGGAGCAGGTCGCGGATCCCGTCCGTGAGCGCGTCCGTGCCGGCGCCGGTGATCGCGGACCCGAAGTACACCGGGTGTACGAGGGCACGGTGGGTCTGCTCCACGAGTACGTCGTGCAGCGCGAGCGGAGCGCCGTCGACGTACCGCTGGAGGAGGTTGTCGTCGTGCTCGGTGAGCAGGTCGAGCAGTACGTCGTCCTGCACGATCGGCTTGAACACGGCATCCGCCGTGCCGAGGTTGGCCGCCTCACCCATCGGCACGATCCGCGGCGTCAGCTTCTGCGCGATCTGTCGCAGCACGCCGTCGTACTGCGCGCCGGCCCGGTCGAGTTTGTTGACGAAGATCAGGGTGGGGATGCGGAGGCGCTGGAGCGTGCGCATCAGCACCCGCGTCTGCGCCTGCACACCTTCCACCGCGGAGATCACCAGTACGGCGCCGTCGAGCACGCCCAACGCGCGCTCCACCTCGGCGATGAAGTCGGGGTGCCCCGGCGTATCGATCAGATTGACCCGCAGGTCACCGATCGCGAACGTCGCGACTGCCGTCTTGATCGTGATCCCTCGTTGCCGCTCGAGCGCCAACGAGTCCGTCTGAGTACTTCCGTCGTCGACGCTGCCCACCACGTCGATCACACCGGCGGCGTACAGCAGCCGCTCGGTCAGGCTGGTCTTCCCGGCGTCAACATGCGCCAAAATCCCAAGATTCAGTACTTCCACGCAGCTTCATGTCCTTAGAACAGGTGAGATCCACTTCCATGCCAGACACAAAGCGAGGTCGCATGACGGACTCCTATCAATCACCTGTTCTCAGTACCCGACGAGTACACCAACTCCTTCCGAGAACACACAAACCATTTAGCTGTCGCCTACATGTCAGTTGATGAGGGTGCCTACCGGGGTGCCGGTGGCGATGGTGGTGGCGGCGTGGGGGCGGTCTATGTCGAAGACGTGGAGGGGGAGGTGGTGGTCGCGGGCGAGGATGAAGGCGGACTGGTCCATGACCCCCAGGCCTCGGTCGATCACCTCCTGGTAGGTCAGGTGGTCGAAGCGGGTGGCGTCGGGGTACCGGTTGGGGTCGGCGTCGTACACGCCGTCGGTACCGTTCTTCGCGACCAGCAGCGCGTCGGCCTGTAGCTCGATCGCGCGCTGGACCGACGGGTAGTCGGTGGTGGTGAACGGCTGGCCGTTGCCGCAGGCAAGCAGGACGATCGAGCCCTTCTCCAGGTGCCGCAGCGCGCGCAGACGGATGTACGGTTCGGCGAGGTTCTCGATCGGGAGCGCGGTCATCAGGCGTACGCCGTGTGCCCCGAGTGCGGCGAGCCGGCCGCGCAGCAGGACCGCGTTGATGACGGTACCGAGCATGCCGATGTTGTCGGCCTCGACCCGGTCGATGCCCCAGTCGCCGGCGCGGTTGCCGCGGAACACGTTCCCGCCGCCGATCACCACCGCGACCTGGACGCCGGTGGCGCGGAGTGCGATCACCTCGGTGGCGAGATGGGTGAGCCGGTCGCTGCTGAAACCGAACTCGTTCGAGCCGGCGATCGCCTGCCCGGAGAGCTTGAGGACGAGCCTGCGATACATGCCGCAACATCTATCACGGCACCCGGGGCAGGCCGCAGCGCAGCGGGCCGCCGTGAGTTGTCCCCGGTGGGTTCTAGGCTCGGGTCGACGAGGAGGTGGGCATGATGGACATGGTGTCCGACTGGCGGAAGCTGGCGCAGGCGTGGCAGACGAGATTCCTGATCGACGCCTACGCGGACGGGGTTCGGTTCGCGGCGGCGGTGGGGGAGGCGTGCGGGGAGGCCGTCCCCGAGCTGCGGCTCGGAGCGTCGTACGTGGATGTCGCGACCCGCGACGAGGGCCTGGCCGAGCGGATCAGTGCGGTGGCGGCCGAGCAGGGGCTGAAGGCCGATCCGGCCGCGGTGGCGCAACTCGAGATCGCGCTGGACACGGCGGAGCTGGTGGAGATCGGGCCGTTCTGGGCGGCCGTACTGACCGGGAGCACCGACTCGTTCACCGGGAACGATGTGATGGATCCGACCGGCCGGGTCGCGAACCTGTGGTTCCAAGGGACGACGCCACACGAGCCGCCGCGGCAGCGCTTCCACCTGGACCTGTGGCTCCCGCCCGAGGTCGTGCCGGCGCGGATCGAGGCGGCGATCGCGGCCGGCGGCAAGGTCGTGTACGACGACGAGGCGCCGATGTTCATCGTGCTCGCGGACCCGCAGGGCAACAAGGTCTGCCTGTGTACCTCGGAGGGCCGCTGAGATCTGCTAGCGTTCGGAGTGACTCGAGGAGGTGTGTGATGGCTAGGAAGGTTCTCCGGTTCCGCGCCGTTCCCTCCTCGACTGCTGCCTGCTGACAGCTCTCCCTCCGGACCGATCGGTGCGTCGCGGCGTCTGGCCGCGGATCACGCATGCCGCTGTCGCAGCGGCGTGCTCCGTGCCGATCGAACCGGAGCTTCCGCATGTCCTCGCTTCATGCTGCCCTCGCCCGCGCCGTGACCGGCGTGCCGCACCACGAACTGCGTCGCCGCGCCGACGCGCTGTCCGACCGCTACCGCAACGAGCAGATCGACGACGCCACGCCCGGTCTCGGAGATGAGCTCGACGCGTTGGCGTACGCCGTCGTACGAATGCCCGCAACCTTCCGCGCGATCCACGCTGCCCTCGCCGCGGTCGACGCGCCCGTCAATACCCACGTCGATCTCGGCGGCGGCACCGGGGCCGCCGCGTGGGCGGCGACTGAGTACTGGCCAGGACTGCGTACCGAGATCGTCGAACGCCAGCCGGCCGCGGTCCGCCTCGGCAAATCTCTTGCTGAAGGCAACAACTGGCGGTGGACCCTGGGCGATCTTCGCAGTTGGGACGGCGCCGTGGGAACCGATCTGGCGACGATCGCGTACGTCCTCAACGAGCTGACTCCCGACGCACGACACGCTCTCGTCGACGCCGCGGCCCGATCCGCGCAAACGATCGTCGTCGTCGAACCAGGTACTCCGGCCGGCCACCGCCGCATCCTCGAAGCCCGCGACCAATTGCTCGCCCACGGCCTCCGGATCGCCGCGCCGTGTCCCCACGAAAGACCGTGCCCGGCCACTTGGTGCCACTTCGCCGCACGTCTCCCACGCACCGAACTGCATCGCGTCCTCAAGCACGGCACCCGCAACTTCGAGGACGAGAAGTTCACCTACGTCGTCGCCACGCGCAACCCGGTCCGCCCGGCACCGGCCCGCGTCATCACCCGTCCGCTTCACCCGAAGAACCGCGTCGTTCTCGACCTCTGTACGGAGTCCGGTACGACCGAGCGGATCGTCGTACCGAAGTCGTCCGACGCCTACCGCGCCGCGCGCAGCACTAGCTGGGGCGACGAGTGGTGCAACCGGTTGCAGCTCGAGCCGTAGTTGCCCGGACGATCAGCGAGGTCCCGAGGAGGACACGACGGTCGGGGTCCTCGGGGTTCTCGAGTCGCTGCAGGAGGAGATCGACGGCGGCCGCGCCGGCGTCAGCCGCATGCGAGGAGACCGTGGTGAGCGCCGGGTACACCTGTGCTTTCAGTACGTCATCGCAGCCGACGAGGCTGATGTCGTCCGGGACGGAGACACCACGTTGCGTCAGTCCGGCCATGACGCCGTGGGCGAGGACGTCGTCGAAGGCGACGGCCGCGGTCGCCCGGCTGTCGAGCAGCGCCGGCGCCGCCTGCATCCCGGCCTCGTAGTTCGACACCTGCCCGGGCAGCATGATCGCCTCGATCCCGGCCCGCTCTGCGGAGCGTTTGACCGCCTTCTTCCGTTGGGCGTTGGCCCACGAGCGGGCCGGGCCGGCCAGGTACGCGATCCGGGTGTGGCCGAGTTCCGCCAGGTGTTCGACGGTGGCGCGTACGCCGTCCGCGCTGTCGACGAGCACCCGCGGGATGCCGGTGACGTCACGGTTCACCAGTACGACGGGGCGGCGTACGGCGAGGTCGCGGATCTGCTTCTCGGTCATCCGGCTGGCGGCCAGTACGAACCCGTCGGCCTGCGGGGTCAGCCGCCCGACCATCGTGTGCTCGCGGGCCGGGTCCTCGTCGGTGTTGCCGAGCAGCAGCGCGAGCCCGGCGGTCTCGGCCCGGCCCTGGGCCGCGCCGATCATCGGCGGGAAGAACGGATTCGCGATGTCAGGCACGATCATCGCGAGCAGCCCGTGGCGTCCGGTGGACAGCGCCTGCGCGGTCGGGTTCGGTACGTAGCCGAGCTCGGCCGCGGCGGCGCGGACCCGGGTGACGGTGTCGGCCCGCAGTACGCGGGGATTGCTGAAGGCCCGCGAGACCGTCGCGCGGGAGACGCCCGCAAGCGCCGCGACGTTGGTGATCGTCGGCGCCGCGGGGTCGTTGGAGGCCATGCAGCGCAGCCTAACGGCCGCCGCAACCGGTTGCACGCCGACGGGTCAGGGATGCCCCACCAGTAGGCAGAACGGGTGGCCTGCTGGGTCGGCCAGGACGTAGAGGGGTTCGTCCGCGTCGGTGGAGCGGTCGTGGAGGACGGTCGCGCCCAGGTCTACGGCGCGGCTGCGGTGGCGTTCCAGTTCCTCGGCGGAGGGTACGGCGTAGTCGACGTGTAGCTGCATCGGTACGTCGGAGGTCGGCCAGGTGGGTCGTTTCAGCTCGGCCACCTGCTGGATCGCCAGCTGACGGTTGCCGTCGGCATCGAGCAGCACGATCCAGTCGTCGTCGTCGCCGGGGCGGAAGCGAAGGCCCAGGAGGTCGCGGTAGAAGGCTGCCAGGGCGGGCGCGTCCGTCGTGTCGAGAACGGTGTGCATGCGGCGCGGGTACACCAGGTCGAAGCGGACGATGACCAGCTCGTCGCTCGGCTTGAGGTCCGGGTAGTAGCTGCTGAGGCCAGGGATCACCTCGTCCGCGCCGGCGAATCCGTCCTCGCGGGCTTCCTCGTCGGTCACCGCGTCCACCCGCTTCGCGAGTGCCGACACGATCCGGCCGGGCAACCGGACCTCTTCGTCGAACTCGAACACCAGGTCGGCCGGCCCGACCTCGACCGGGTCGTTGAAGCGCATCGTGATCCGCTTCGTCCCGGCCCGGACCGCGTCGAGGTGCGTGGCGCGGAAGCGGAGTTCCTGGAGGCTCATGCGACCGACCCTACGTGCTGCGGAACGACCGCCGGTACGTATTCGGCGGTACGCCGACCACCCGCTGGAAGTGTCGCCGCAACGTAGTCGCGGTCCCGAGACCAGTCGCGACGGCGACCTGCTCGATGCCGTTGTCGGTCGATTCGAGCAACTGCTGCGCGCGCCGGACCCGCTGGGTGAGGAGCCACTGCAGCGGCGTCTGACCGGTGATCGAACGGAACTGGCGACCGAGGTGGCGCGCGCTGGTGCCGGCGCGACGTGCGAGGTCGGTGACGGTCAGCGGCTGGTCGAGACGCTCCTGCGCCCAGGCGAGCAGTTCGGTGAGGGAGTGGTCGCCGCTGACCTGGACCGGGGTCGCGACGAACTGCGCCTGGCCGCCGGTGCGGTGCGGTGGTACGACGAGCCGGCGGGCGACGGTGTTCGCGATCGTGGCGCCGTGGTCGAGGTGGATCAGGTGCAGGCAGAGGTCGACCGCCGCCGCTTTGCCGGCGGCGGTGAGGACCGTGCCGTTGTCGGTGTAGAGGACGTCCGGGTCGACCTCGGCTTGTGGGTAGGCGGCTTGGAGGTCGGCTGTGTGGGCCCAGTGGGTGGTGGCTCGGCGGCCGTCGAGTAATCCGGCTGCGCCGAGGACGAAGGCGCCGGTGCAGAGGGACGCTATGCGAGACCCAGAACTGTGGGCGGAGCGGACCGCGGCTACCAGGTCGGGTGGTGGGGGTTGGGTGGGGTCGGCGAGGGCTGGTACGAGGACCGTGTCGGCGGCCGACAGGTCGTTGAGGCTGTGCGACGGGTTGACCAGGAACGGGCCGACTTGGGTGGGGCCGTCGCCGCACAGGCGTACGTCGTACCAGTCGTCGACGCCTTGGGGTGGGTTGCCGAAGATTTCGTAGGCGATGCCGAGCTCGAAGTGCAGCAGGTGGCCCGCGGTTGCCACGGCGACGGTGTGCATGTCCGAAAGTGTACGGATGTTGTCGTTCCGGACCCTCACAGTCGGGGCGGCGCGCGCTGGAGACTCGATGGCATGAACGCCATCGTCGTGTACGGCGCCACCGGTCACACCGGCCGGTTCGTCGTCGAGGAACTCCTTCGCCAGAACCTTCCGGTCGCCGTCTCCGGCCGCAACGGGTCCACACTCATGGCCCAGTGGGGCGCCCTCGACGTACGACCGGCCGCCGTCGATGATCCGTACGCGCTGGACCGGGCGTTGCGGAACGCGGCCGCGGTGATCAACTGTGCGGGTCCGTTCGCCACCACCGCCGAGCCGCTGATCGAGGCCGCCGCGCGACAGCGGATCCCGTACGTCGACGTCGCCGCCGAGATCGAGGCGAACACCGCGACCCTCGCTCGCCGGAGCAGCACCCCGGTTGTCCCGGCGATGGCGTTCTACGGCGGGCTCGGCGACCTGCTGACGACTGCTATTGCCGAAGAACTGGCGCCGGTTCACGTCGCCTACGGGTTGAGTAGTTGGCATCCGACTCCCGGGACGCGCGAGGCCGGGCGGGTGTCGCATGATCGGCGGGGCGGGCGGCGGGTGCGGTACGCCGACGGGCGCCTGCAGTACCACGACGACCCGCCGGTGCAGGAGGACTGGACGTTCCCCGCGCCGCTTGGGAAGCGCCGGGTGATCGCCGAGTTCAGCATGGCCGACATCGTCACGATCCCGAGCCACATCGCCGTACCCGAAGTCCGCACGTACATGACGGTCGAAGCCGCCGGTGACCTGGCGGACGCGGACACCCCGGCGCCACCGCGCGACAACGACCAGTCCTTCGTGGTCGACGTACGGGTCGGCGACCGGCGCGCGACGGCGACCGGCAACGACATCTACGCGATCAGCGCACCGCTCGCGGTCGGCGCCGTCCGGCGGATCCTGGCCGGCGAGACGCGGGCGTCCGGGGTGGCGTCGGCCGGCGCGATGTTCGACGCCGTCGAGTTCCTCAAGGAGTTACCACTCGCGTTCGACCTGCCGTAAATCGATTCCGCACGGGAGAATGTTGGACCTCTGCTGACGAAGCCGGAGGCCGCCCACATGCCCAAGCTCGCGCGCCGTACCTTCCTCCAAGCAACCGGAGCCGTTGCGCTCGGAACCACCACCACCGCGTACGCCGACGACACCATCGACTACACGGCCCGCCGTACGTTCGACGACTGGGACCGCCTGTTCCAGCAAGGTGGCCCGGGGCAGCCCGACCAGCCGAACGACAACACGAACCGCGACGGCCGCTCCGGCATGCTCGCCTGGAGTCAGTCGTATGTACTGCTCGGGCTGGTCCGGATGTACGAGACGTACCGCGACACCTACTACCTCGACCGCCTGATCGACAACGTCGACCAGGTGCTGCAGGTCCGCGACAGCGCTCGCGGTGTCACCGACTACCGCGGCCTGTCGTTGCCCGCGTGGCGCGCCGACCACCCGTACACCACCGGGTACGCAACCCTTGCCGACGGCAACGGTACGCCGCTACTCGATCTCCGCGAGGCGCTGTCGTACGCCGAGGACACGACGATCGCCGTCACGGCCGGGACCCGCCCGGACACGTTCACGGTCAAGCTCGTCAACATCTCCGTGAACCGTACGGTCACGCACACCGACCTCTCGCTGGACCCCGAGAGCGCCGACTACGCCGTCGCCCGGATCTACGCGGCCACGCCTGGACCGCTCCAGCTGACGGCCGTCGATCGGCGTGCGGCGCCGGGCGCGGGCGACGTGCCACAGTTCGGCAGCTACCAGATGCACTGCCGGCCGGTGATCTTCGCCGTACACACCGGCATGATCACGTACCCGATCGCGAGCTTCGTCCGGATCGTCGCCGGCTCGCCGGTACTGCGGAAGCGCTACGGCCGGAAGGCAGCGGAGTACCTGCAGGCCTGCCGCGAGGCGGTCGCCGTCCACGACTGGGAGTACGACACCGACCACCTGATCTGGCCGAAGGGCCAGCCGCTGCCGTACGACGGCTGCGAGCAACCGATCAACCAGTCCGTCGGCCTCGGCCAGACCCTCGTCGAACTGGCCCTCGTGACCGGCGACCGGTCCTACCGGGACAAGGTCGCAGCGATGGGCAGGATGTTCTCGGCCCAGCTCACCGCCGACGCCGACGACGCATACCAATGGCACTACTGGCCCGTCGGCGGCCGCATCTACGAGGGCTTCACCAAGACCGGCGATCCTGCGACGGACCTCTCGATCTTCACCCCGTCCGGTGGTCCGGCACGCCAGTTCGAGGACATCAGCCACGGCGCGATCGACGTCGAGTTCGCCGTCCGGGCGTTCCGCGCGAAGCTCGCGTTCACGGGCCGGGACATGGCGCGGATCGCCCGGACCTTCACCCAGAACGTCGCGTTCACCGACGCAGACGGACTGCCGGGCATCCACACCACCGTCGCCGGCGGTGCGGTCGGTGCCGCGTCGGTCGCGGCCCAGGCGCCACGCTGGATGCAGGTCACGCCGTGGGATCCGCAAGTGCATGCCCACTGCCTCGCGCTCTACAACCGTTACCAGCCGACGCCGGAGCGCGACGGGCAGCAGCCGATCGGCTTCGGCTGGCTCCTCGCCAACGTGGCTTATCTGAACTGGGGCGTCCGGTTGACAGCGTCGTCTCAGGTTCGCTGACCTAGCCTGGACGTGTGGAGGGGGAACCGCTGGTACGGCGGTCCGCGGGGATCGTGATCGCCGGATTGTTGCCGTGGGCCTGGTTCGTGCTGCGTGACCGGCTCGGGGTGGTCACCGACGTGCTCGCGATCGTACTGCCGATGCTCACGCTGGTCGTCGCGCTCGTGGCCGGCAGCCTCGGCCTGCTCGGCCGCCGGCGGCCCGCGGCGCTTGCGTTCGCGGTGTCGACGCTGCTGGTCGGGGTCGTCGCGACGGTCACGCCGTGGATCCCGCACGGGACCGGGACCGTCGACGAGAGTCGCGCCGTACGGATCGCCGCCGCGAACATCGGCGAAGGCGAGCTCGAGGGCGCCGACACGTTCATCGGGGTGAACGCCGACGTACTCGTCGTGTCCGAACTCGGCTCGCCGCTGACCCACCGGCTGTCCCAGGCGTACCAGTACGTGGAGTCGTACTGGAACGGCCCGGCCATCGCGGTCTTCAGTCACTGGCCGCTGACCGTCCTCGAAAGCCCCGGCCCGGACCTGCCCGGCTTCATGCTCCGGGTGCACGCCCCGTCCGGCGACTTCGACCTGATCGCGGTCCACGTGCCGAGGCCCTGGTACACGACAGGCGGGTCGACGTACCGGCAGAAGAACCCGGGCCAGCCGTACGAGACGACCGTCGCCGGGCATCACCGGCTGATCGAGCAGATCGCCGAACGGGCCGCGAAGGACAGCGGGCCGGTCGTGGTCGCCGGCGACCTGAACACCACCGACCGCGGCCGCGACTACCGGATCCTCACCCGGCCGCTGCACGACGCGATGCTCGACAGCTGGGGACGACCGTCGCAGATCGGGAGGTGGGCCGCCCTACTTGTACGGATCGACCACGTCCTGATCAAGCAAGGTTGGTGCTCGGACCACAACCACTGGTACACGATTCCCCGCTCGGACCACCACGGCCTGGTGACCACGATCGGGCCGTGCGCAGCATGACCCGCGTCGTCGGCTGAGTGACTTCGCTTGGTTGAGATGGCAGGATTTCTACCGTGAGTAGCGGGACGACGGATGCGCAGCGCCTGGACGACCTGGCGCGGCTGCGGCGTGTGAAGGACCGGATCGACCGGGAGTACGCACAGCCGCTGGACGTCGAGGCGCTGGCGCGGGGCGCGCACATGTCGGCGGGGCACCTGAGCCGCGAGTTCAAGCGTGCCTACGGAGAGTCGCCGTACGGGTACCTGATGACGCGCCGGATCGAGCGCGCGATGATGCTGCTGCGGCGCGGCGGGATGAGCGTCACCGAGGTGTGCTTCGAGGTCGGCTGCCAGTCGCTCGGCACGTTCAGTACCCGCTTCACCGAGCTGGTCGGGATGCCGCCGAGCGTCTACAAGGACGCCGCCGCGGACGCGACGCTCGGAATTCCGTCGTGTGTCGCGAAACAGGTGACCCGACCGATCAGGAATCGAGAAGCAACTCCGGCCTCCGGCACGTAGCGTGACGCCCATGAGTCTGAAAATCCTGAACAGCTTCCTGCCGCACACCGATCCCGAGGAGTCGCTGAAGTTCTACCGCGACCTGCTCGGCTTCGAGGTCCGGATGGACGTCGGGTACGAGGGGATGCGCTGGATCACGGTCGGCCCGCCCGGCCAGCCGGACACCTCGATCGTGCTGACTCCGCCTGCCGTCGACCCCGGCATCACCGAGGACGAGCGCAGGACGATCTTCGAGATGATGGCCAAGGGCACGTACGCGACCGTGGTGCTGCAGACCGACGACCTGGACAGCCTGTTCGACCGGCTGCAGGCCAGCGACGCCGAAGTGATCCAGGAACCGGTGGACCAGCCGTACGGTGTCCGCGACTGCGCGTTCCGCGACCCGGCCGGCAACCACGTCCGGATCAACCAGGCCCGCTGACCTCACCCTTGGAGTAGACCGAGCATGGAACACGTTGCCGACAGCCACGACATGATCCGGGTCACCGGCGCCCGGGTGAACAACCTCAAGGACGTCAGCGTCGAGATCCCGAAGCGCCGGCTGACCGCGTTCACCGGGGTGTCCGGGTCGGGCAAGAGCTCGCTGGTGTTCGGCACCATCGCGGCCGAGTCGCAACGGCTGATCAACGAGACCTACAGCGCGTTCGTGCAAGGCTTCATGCCGTCGCTGGCCCGCCCTGAGGTCGACGTCCTCGACGGCATCACCACCGCGATCATCGTCGACCAGGAGCGGATGGGCGCCAACCCGCGGTCCACCGTCGGTACGGCGACCGACGCGAACGCGATGTTGCGGATCCTGTTCAGCCGGATCGCGCAGCCGCACATCGGCCCACCGACGGCGTACTCGTTCAACGTCCCGAAGCGGACCGCGACCGGCTCGATGACCGCCGACAAGGGCGCGGGGGAGAAGAAGGTCGTCCGCGAGGCCGTGTACGCGGGTGGCATGTGCCCGCGCTGCGAGGGCATGGGCTCGGTCACCGACTTCGACCTGACCGCGCTGTACGACGCGGAGAAGTCGCTGGCCGAGGGCGCGCTGACGATCCCCGGCTACAGCATGGAGGGCTGGTACGGGCGGATCTTCCGCGGCTCCGGCTACTTCAACATGGACAAGCCGATCAAGAAGTACACCAAGAAGGAACTGCACGACCTGCTCTACCGGGAGCCGACCAAGATCAAGGTCGAGGGCATCAACCTCACCTACAACGGCATCATCCCGGCGATCCAGCGGTCGTTCCTGTCCAAGGACGTGGACGCGATGCAGCCGCACGTCCGGGCGTTCGTCGAGCGCGCGGTGACGTTCACGACCTGCCCGGACTGCGACGGCACCCGGCTCAGCGCCGAGGCCCGCTCGTCGAAGATCAACGGCAAGAACATCGCCGACCTGACCGCGATGCAGATCACCGACCTGGCCGCCTGGATCCGTTCGTTGAAGGAGCCTTCGGTGGCGCCGCTGCTGAAGGCTTTGGGCGAGGCGTTGCAGTCGTTCGTCGACATCGGGCTCGGGTACCTGTCGCTCGACCGGCCCGCCGGGACGCTGTCGGGCGGTGAGGCGCAGCGCACCAAGATGATCCGGCACCTCGGGTCGTCGCTGACCGACGTCACGTACGTGTTCGACGAGCCGACGATCGGTCTGCACCCGCACGACATCCAGCGGATGAACGAGCTGCTGCTGCAATTGCGCGACAAGGGCAACACGGTCCTCGTCGTCGAGCACAAGCCCGAGACGATCGCGATCGCCGACCACGTGATCGACCTCGGCCCGGGCGCCGGGTCCGGCGGCGGCGAGGTGGTGTTCGAGGGGACGCTCGACAAGCTGCGTACCAGCGGGACACTGACCGGGCGGCACCTGGACGACCGCGCTTCGCTGAAGCCGTCGGTCCGGTCCGCGTCCTCGGTCATGGAGGTCCGCGGGGCGTCGCTGAACAACCTGCAGGACGTCGACGTGGACGTACCGCTCGGTGTGCTGACCGTTGTCACCGGAGTGGCCGGGTCCGGGAAGAGTTCGCTGATCCACGGGTCGATCGCCGACCGGGAAGGCGTCGTGTCGATCGACCAGGGCGCGATCCGCGGGTCGCGGCGGTCGAACCCGGCCACGTACACCGGTCTGCTCGAGCCGATCCGGAAGGCCTTCGCCAAGGCGAACGGCGTGAAGCCGGCGCTGTTCAGCGCGAACTCCGAGGGCGCGTGCCCGGCGTGCAAGGGCGCCGGGGTCATCTACACCGAGCTCGGCGTGATGGCGACCGTCGAGCAGACGTGCGAGGAGTGCGAGGGGCGGCGGTTCCAGGCTGCCGTACTGGAGTACACGTTCGGCGGTCGCGACATCGCCGAGGTGCTGGCGATGCCGGTTTCGGAGGCGTTGCCGTTCTTCGCCGAGGGTGACGCGCGGACCCCGGCGGCTTCGGCGATCCTGGGGCGGCTGTCGGACGTCGGACTCGGGTACGTGTCGCTCGGGCAGCCGCTGACGACACTGTCCGGCGGCGAGCGCCAGCGGCTGAAGCTGGCGACCCACATGGGCGAGAAGGGCGGCATCTACGTCCTCGACGAGCCCACTACGGGTCTGCACCTGGCCGACGTCGAACAGCTGCTCGGACTGCTCGACCGCCTGGTCGACTCCGGCAAGTCGGTCATCGTGATCGAGCACCACCAGGCGGTGATGGCACACGCCGACTGGATCATCGACCTCGGCCCGGGCGCCGGCCACGACGGCGGCAAGGTCGTCTTCGAGGGCACCCCGGCCGACCTGATCAAGAAGCCGAAGACGCTGACGGGGAAGCATCTCGCGGAGTACGTCGCGAACTGATCAGGAATCGAGAAGCAGCGCGTGGTGGTCCGGAAATAGCGTTGGTCGTGTTGGCAGACCACTGAACTGGAGATGACGAAATGACCACCACGCAAGGCGTCCAGACCATCCTGCACCCGGTCACCGACCTCGAGAAAGCCAAGCCGGTGTACGCCGCGCTGCTCGGCGTCGAGCCGGTCGCCGACTCGCCGTACTACGTCGGCTTCGAGGCCGCCGGCCAGCAGATCGGCCTGGTACCGAACAGCGACATGACCGGCCCGGTCGCGCACTGGCACGTGACCGACATCGAGGACCGCATCAAGGCAATCGTCGAGGCCGGCGGAACCCTCAAGCAGCCCCCGCGCGACGTCTCCAACGGCCGCCTGGTGGCGCTCGTCACCGACCCCGACGGCAACGTCCTCGGCCTCCTCCAAGACCCGTCCTGAAATGTGCAATCTCCCCACCGAGATCCGGGCCGCCCTGTACGGCTCACCCACGGAGGCCGACGTACCAGAGGACGACACGGTTGAAGCCGAGGAACTGGACGACGCCTGGCAGACTGTGTGACCGCTGGCGGGTTGCAGCAGGCCAGTCCTGCAACAACCCGCCATCCGTCTCGTTCTGAGGGGAACTGATGTCGGTTGAGCACGTGCTGTTCGATGCGGACGGGGTGTTGCAGGAGCTGCCTGGCGGGTGGTTCGCGGCGATGGAGCCGTATCTGGGGGACCGGGCGGAGGAGTTCCTGCGCGAGACGTGGTCGGACGAGCTGCCGATGCTCGCGGGGCGGGGCGACTACCTGCCGGTGCTGGCGGCGTCGCTGGAGCGGTACGGCGTACGTACACCGGTGACCGAGGTGTACGACGCGGTGTGGAAGAACATCGTGCTGATCGAGGAGTCCATCGCGCTGGTGCGGACGCTCCGGCGGAACGGTTACGGCGTACACCTCGGGACGAACCAGGAGCAGTACCGCGGTACGCACATGCGGACGGCGCTCGGGTACGACGACCTCTTCGACGTCAGCTGCTACTCGTACGACCTCGGCGTCGCGAAACCCGACCCCCTGTTCTTCACCCGCGCCGCGGCCCGCATCGGCGCCGACCCCACCACGATCCTCTTCATCGACGACACCCCCCGCAACATCACCGCCGCCCGCACCGCCGGCCTGAAAGCCGAACAATGGACCTTCCCCCATGGGCACGAGGTCCTGCGCAATCTGGCGGCGCTGCATGGAGTCACCATTCGACCCACTTCCTGAAGGCCGGCGGTCGGCATCGGTTCTTCAGGATGAAATCAGTTGTGCTTCAGAGGCGTAAGAGACGCTGAGTGCAGAGCGTCGGTCAGCTCTGTGGGTGAGGGGTGTCTCATGCGTCACCGTCGAAGGCACAAGCTGAGGGGTGATCGTCCGCGCAAGCGGGCGTCCGGCAGCGATGTTCCATCTGCGTCCCGGGCGTCTGACGAGTCGTTGATCGGTGACTATGCCGCAGCAGTCTTTGCGGCAAACTCAGTCGTCCTGCACAGGCCGGCGCTCCTGCTGACCCGGCAAGCTGTCGCGGCCAGCAATCGGCGCAGGGCTGCGTCGCCGTAACGCGAGCGCTGCTGCGCCTCCCAGCCTCCCCACATGCCCGATGTGGTGGAGCCGGCACGTGGCCACCCCCACGTTGCCGCTGGCGGGTGGGTCTGCCTGCATCACCAGGGTCGGCAGGCCCACTCGTCCAGGTCAAGACAGATCGTTCTATCTGCTAGCCTTGAGGGCATGTCGGAAGCGCGGATGCGGTTGCTTGGTACGGCCACTGGGCTGTTCTACGCTGAGGGGATTCACGCGGTTGGGGTGGATCGGGTGATTGCCGAGGCGCAGGTTACGCGGGCTACGTTGTATCGGCATTTTCCGAGCAAGGACGACCTAATCGTCGCGTACCTGACGCAGGCCGACGACGCGATCCGAGAGCGGGTGGCGGCCGCGCGAGCCGCCGATACGGACGCTGATGACGTGATCCGCGCGGTTGCCGGGTTCATCGTGGAGGACATCAAGAGCCCCGGCTTCCGCGGGTGCGCGTTCCTCAACGCCGCGGCCGAGTACCCGGACCCGGAGTTCCCGATCCACCAGGCCGTACTGAAGCACCGCCAGTGGTTCCTCGACACGATGACCGAACTCTTCACTGCGACCGGCAAACCCGACGCGGAACCGGCCGCCCGCCACTTCGTGATGCTTCGCGACGGCGCGATGACCGCCGGCTGCCTCACCGACCCGAAGCCGATCTGCGACACGTTCCTCCGCGGCGTCGACGGCCTCCTGACGTACCGAAGCCGTTCAGACCAGACCTGACTGCCACGCCCACACAGCGATCTCCGTACGGTGAACGACCCGGCAGACCGTGGTCATCACCTCCGGCGGCCACGACGACTCGTCCGACGGGAGCTCGAGCGAGGTCGGCGGGACCGTGCTGTGCGAGCCGTCCGACCAGTTCGCGCAGGTACCCCAACCCGACCGGGCCCGGCCGCGGCTGGGGAGGATTTTCCGCCCGTACCGGGACAAGATCCGCCCCAACCTCGACCCGGCTGCCGTCGCGCCGAGCTCTTGCAGCGGCCGCCGTACCACTCCTGCTTTGGCAGCGGACGTTGACGTCGGACGACCGACTGTTCTGGTTCGCGCTCGCGACCGGTGGGTTGGTGGTGGCGGCGTTCTACGTGTGCACGCTGCTCGCCCTGCTCACGACGCGGATCCGGTCGCAGCTGATTCGGATCTTCAGTCCGCTCGGGCGGATGGCGCTCACCAACTACCTGACGGCGACGATGCTCGTACTGACGATCATCCACGGACTCGACCTGAACATTATCTCCGCTGGTGACGTCGTACTGATCGCTGCCGCAATCCTCACCACGCAATGGATGTGGTCCACGCTGTGGCTGCGTCGCTTCACCCAAGGGCCGTTCGAGTGGCTGTGGCGATGGGCGACCTGGGCCGAGCGGCCGCCGATCCGAATCGCCCGCACAGAGCAAGGAGCGCTTGGTGCCGAAGACCGACTACGACGAGTTCGCTGAGGCGTACGCCGCGGACAACGAGGTCAACCTGCTCAACGGCCACTACGAACGACCGGCGATGCTCGACCTCGCCGGTGCCGTCGACGGCCGGCGCATCCTCGACGCCGGCTGCGGCGCCGGTCCGCTGGCAGCGGCGCTCCGCGACCGGGGCGCGATCGTCAGCGGGTTCGATCTGAGCGCTTCGATGCTCGACCTGGCCCGCCGCAGGCTCGGTGCCGATGCCGACCTGACCGTTGCCGACCTGGCGAAGCCGCTGCGCGGTACGACGACGCGGCGTTCGACGATGTCGTCTGCTCCCTCGTCCTGCACTACCTGAAGGACTGGACCGAGCCGCTCGCCGAACTACGCCGCGTACTGAAACCCGGCGGCCGACTGATCCTGTCGCTCAACCACCCGTTCGTCTACACCGCCCTGAACCCGGACGGCAAGTACTTCGACCTCGCCGAATTCTCCTTCAACGCCGAACACGCCGGCCGCACCGTCACCTACACGATCTGGCACCGCCCCATCCAAGCAATGTCCGACGCCTTCACCACAGCCGGCTTCCGCATCACCGCGATCACCGAACCCCCCATCTCCCCAAACACCCCAGCCGCCCTACGCCCCAAAGACGTCGAACACCCCGCCCGCTTCATCAGCTTCATCTTCTTCACCCTCGAAGCCTGCTGAGTTTATTGAGCTGCGGCTGGCCGTAGGTATGCGAAAGACTCGGCCACGTGGACATTCGCATTGCGGATCAGGCGGACGTGAAGCATCTGGCGCGGCTGCTGTGGCTGAATGCGACGCCTGAGCAGCGGGCATCGCAGTCGGTCGAGGAGTTCGCGGCGGACCTTGATACGTGGTGGGCGGGCAACCCCGCGCACGTGGCGTTCGTCGCTGACGAGAACGAGGTCGTCGGGATGGCGTGGCTGGCGACCGTTCCGCGCGTACCGCGACCGGGTGTCACCACTCGGCGGTCGGCCGACATCCAGAGCGTGTTCGTCGTACCGGAGCAGCGGGGGAGAGGGGTCGGCTCGGCCCTCGTACAGGCGGCCGCCGACCACGCCTTCGACCTCGGCGCGGGCCACGTCACCGTGCATTCGGGCCGCAGAGCCGTACCGGTATACGAGCGGCTCGGCTTCGCTTCATCGCGTCAGTTGCTGCAGAAGGAATCCAGGTAGAACCAGGGCTCAGGTTGTCGTTCCGTTGACCGTCCGCGATCTCACCGAGGCCGACCTGCCGGCTCTCAGTTGGTACGGGTCCGCGACGGGGCTCGCGTCCGTCGCCGAAGCGATCGAGCGCGCCGGCCGCGGCGAGGTCGACTACCTGGCGGTCTGCCACCCTCGGGATTGCCGGTCGCGGTCGGAGGTGCCGACTACACGAAACCACCGGGAGCGGCGACGATCTGGCAACTCTCGGTCCAAGCGGAGTTGCGCTCGTGCGGAATCGGCACGGTGCTGATCGAGGCGCTGAAGCAACGAATCCGCGGCCGCGGCCTCGACTGGGCCGAGCTAGGCGTCGACGTCAACTCCGCGCGCCCACAAGGACTCTACGAACGCCTGGGCTACGAAGTCAGCGGTAGCGAGCCCGGCGGCTGGAACGTGGAAGCTCTGGACGGAACCGTGAATCGCTACGAAACCCAGATAACCCTCCTACGCAAGAAGCTCACCTAGAAGCTACCTGGAGGGCGGCCAGGATGGTTGGGAGGGTTCCTGGGTCGGCCAGCTTCAGGTTCGGCAGCTCGCTGGGACGGAACCAGCGGAGGTCGTCGTGCTCGTCGGGTTCGGTGTTGACAGGTTCGCCGTCCCAGCGCGTGATGACGAACGCGTGCATGTCGAGCTGCGGGTTGCTGGTCGTCATCGGGATCGGTACGGGGTCGTACACGTGGACGCCGAGTTCCTCGAGGCATTCCCGGCGTACGGCGTCCCGCGGCAACTCGCCGCTCTCGACGTGCCCGCCGGCGAGATCCCAGCAGTCGGGATAGTTCTCGCGCGACGGGTGGCGATGTACCAGCAGCACCAGACCGTCGCGGACGAGTGCGGCGACTGCGATCCGGCTGACCATGGCGGAACTCTAGGCGGCTCTCGGTCCTACTGCCCGGCCAGCTTGGCCACGACCGGTGCGAGGGTCTCGGCGAAGTCGGCGCCGATGACGAAGTACGAGAAGCCGATCTCCTCACGGCGCCGCTCGATCTCCTCGGCGGCCGCCGAGGGGTCGCTCGGCAGGACGATGAGCGAGTCGGCGGCGTGGAGTGCCGCGGTGTCCAGGCCGGGTCCGGCCATGAACGGTGCGACACCGTCACCGACGACGGCGATGTGCTGGGCGAGCTCGATGTCATTGCCGGCGGCAAAGTCGCGTACCGCGTTCGTGGTTTCGGTCCGGTCGTCGTCCGCCGGGAGCACGAACGTCACAGCGTCGGCTACCTCGAGCGCCAGCGCACGCGACTTCGGGCCACTGACCGCCATGACGACCGGCGTGTGCAGATCGGGGCCGTCGAACGTACGCAGCTTGGCGACGGTTTCGCGCATCCTGGTACGGCGCTCGGCGAGGGAGACGGCGGGCAGCCCCAGCTCGACCTCGATCCCGGGCCGCCCGGCGCCGATCCCCATCTCGAACCGGCCTTCGGTGAGTACCGAGAGCGAGTGTGCCTCCCATGCCGTGCTCAACGGCTCACGCAGCGCCGCCGCGTAGACCCACGAACCCACCCGCAGATCGGTCAGGGCAGCCACGGTCGCGAGTGTCGGCGCAAGCGCCGGCTGCCACGTCGGCACGTCGGGCATCAACAACGTCGAGTAACCGCTGTCGCCAATCAGCTGCACCCGATCACGCCACGCCGCCAGATCCGAACTGATCGGCGCCACAACCCCAAATCGAAACGGCCTCAACTGACCGGTCATCATCGCTCTCCTTCAAGTCTGTCGCTCTACTTGTACTCTCCACGAACCCCCACCCCCCATTCCGACAACACCACACAAGAAGATCAGAGATGCTGGGGGAGTGGAGTATGTGTCGAGGGTGCCGCGGGCGCCGTTGGGTGGGTTGATCGACGATCTCTACTACCTGGAGGGGGCGGCGCCGTATGCGCGGCTGGTGTTGCCGCCGATGCCGGCGGCGTTGTTGATCGTCAACCTGGGGGAGCCGTTCCGGATTCGTGGCGGCAGCGACGTCGAGGCGGCCGAGTACGCCGACGGCTGCGTGATCACCATGCCGACTAGCATGCTGGAGTTCGGGTACCCGCGCCGGCCCCGGTCCGTCGGCGTGCACTTCAAGCCGTGGGGCTTGGCGCCGTTCCTGCGGATGCCTGCGGCCGAGCTGTGCGATCGGCCGGTGACCGTGGAGCAGGTTTGGGGCCGGCGCGCCGTCGCCGAGCTGCGCGATCGGCTGGCCGCGGCGGACGGACCGTACGAGATGCTGACGTTCCTCGAGAACGAGCTCATGCGACGCCTGCACGAGACCGCCGGGATGGAGCTGGTTCGTCATACGAGCAGCGTCATCGCGACGACCAGCGGGGCAGTGGGCATCGGCGGCCTGAGTACGGGAGCCGGCATCAGCAGCACGCATCTGACACAGCGGTTCAAGGAGCTGATCGGCGTCACACCGAAGCGGCTGGCGCGAACGTACCGCTTCACCGCCGCGGTGTTCGCGATCAACCCCGCCGAACCGGTCGACTGGAGCGAGCTCGCCGTACGCGCAGGGTATTTCGACCAGGCTCATTTCGGACACGAGTTCCGGGCGTTCACCGGGCTCACGCCGACTCAGTACGTCGAAGTCCGGCGGCGGTTCCTGCGCGAACACCCCGGCCACACGCTGGATAGCTGGCCGCTGCCGGCCGATTGATTTCTTACAAGAGCGACAGCCCACGGCGCGCTAACTTGGGCGCACCCCGAAGCAAAGGAGCGCCCTGTGGGCAAGGTGGTCATGTACGGCTCGGTGTCGGTGGACGGCTTCATCGCGGACGAGCACGACCAGCCGGGACCGCTGTTCGACTGGTTGACAGGTGGCGATGTCCTGTTGGACGACAGCGGCGTACTCAAGGTGTCGCAGACGTCGTACGAGTACGTAAGGCCGTACTGGGACGAGATCGGCGTGACCGTCGTCGGCCGCCACGTCTTCGACCTCACGGACGGCTGGGACGGCAAGCCTCCCGGCGGCATCGACCACGTGGTCGTCGTCACGCATCGCCCGCAGCCCGCGGGCTGGGACCCCGAAGCGCCGCTCCACTTCGTCGACGGCATCGAAGCAGCCATGGCCAAGGCACAGGAGCTCGCCGGCGATCGTACGGTCGAAGTCGCCGCGGGCGACGTTGGCGGCCAGGTGTTCGCCGCGGGCCTGGTCGACGAGGTACGCATGGACGTCGCACCCGTCGTACTCGGCTCCGGCAAGCGCTACTTCGGCTCGCTGCACGCACAACACCTCCTGGAAGACCCGGACGTCGTCATCCCGAGCAACCGCGTCCTCCACCTGCGCTACCAGGTCCGTCGCTGACTGTTGTCGGAGGCCCCTGTCACACTTTCGAACCATGACCCTTCTGCCGCCCCGGTTGAATCCCGGCGACCGCGTCCGTTTCGTCTCGCCGTCCAGTACGCCTGACCGCGAACTGGTAGCGAAAGGCGTCGAGCTCGTCACGAGCTGGGGCCTGCAGGTCGAGCTCGGGAAGCATGCCTTCGACAGCGCCGGCTACTTGGCCGGCGCCGACGAGGACAGGCTCGCCGACCTCAACGACGCCTTCCGTGATCCGGGCGTACGCGCGATCTTCGCCACGCGCGGCGGCAAAGGGGCGTACCGCATCGCCGACGGGCTCGACTTCGACGCCGTACGGCGCGACCCGAAGCCGCTGATCGGCTTCAGCGACATCACCGCCTTGCACCTCGCACTGTGGAAGCAGGTCGCCCTCGTCGGCATTCACGGACCGACGATGAGCTGGTACGAGCCGAGCCGTGGTCCCGAGTGCGCCGAGGCGTTACGCCGCGCACTGATGACCACCGACGAGATCGTCGTCCGGCAGGATCCGAAGGAGCTCAGCGCCGCCCTGACCGAGGGCGAAGCTGCGACTGGGTTCCTAATGGGCGGAAACCTCGACGCTGTTCGCTGCGCCGTCGGCGGAGACCTGTGCAGCTTCGACGGCGGCATCCTGCTGATCGAGGAGAACCATGGCACAGGCCTTGGCATGGTCGACCGCCAACTGACCCAGCTGATGCGATCGGGCCTGCTCGACGGGCTGTGCGGTGTCGCCGTAGGTCAGCTCACCGGCTTCGAAGACGACCTGGTCAACGGATGGACCGTACTGGACGTCCTCCGCGACCGTCTGACGAAGCTCGGCGTACCAATCCTCGGCGGCCTCCCGATTGGACACGGCCTTCGACCCGCCACCGTTCCACTCGGCACCGTAGCGACAATTGACCCGGCAGCAGGAACGCTGACCGTCGCGCCGGGCGTTAGCTGAACGCGCTGTCGTAGCCTCGTTCGTCATGACTCAGCTCATCCGCATTCGCGACGCAGCGCCCGGTGACGCCGATGCGCTGGCGGAACTGCATGCCCGGTCGCGCGCTGCGTACTACGGCGCCGGTGGACACGAAGTGGCGGCGGTTCCCGACGAGGAGTACCGGGAGACCTGGCGCAAGATGGTGGGGGACCCTCGCCTCGACGTGCTGGTGGCTGCCTTCGGCGACGACATCGCGGGTGTGCTCGCGCTGGATGCCAACGGAGTGTTTCCGACCAACGCGCCGCACGAGACGCGCGTCCGGCTGGTCGGGATCTTCGTTGAGCCGGATCGGTGGTCGAGTGGCGTTGGCAGCGCGTTGATGGAACGCTTCGTCGCACGCCAGGTCAACGCCGTGGGTGAGGTGGATGTCTGGGAACGGAACTCTCGCGCCATCCGGTTCTACGAGCGGCACGGCTGGACCCGAGACGGAACCTCGCGGCCGGGACCAGCCGGGGCGGACTACGTCGGATTCGTACTCCGATCATGACCGCTCACCTGGTGTTGGATGTGGAGCTTGGTGAGCCAGGCGGCGAAGGCGCTGAGGTCTTCGACGTTCGTTTGGGGGATGTGGAGTTTGGTGCCGCGGGTGGAGGTGATGGTCAGATAAGGGGCGGCGAGACCGTTGCTCGGTGCAACGAGTGCGGTGCCCTGGAACTCGGACCACGGGATCCGCCGCCACCACGCGAAGCGGATGCCGGCAGCACTCACGGTCGCCCGCGGGTGGCCGAGCAGGAACAGTACGGCGAGCACCGCGCAGGCGGCGACGAGTACGCCAAGGAGCGCCACCCGGATCGTGAACCAGGTACCGCGACTGTCGAGGTCCCGAACCACCGAAACGATCGGAATCCCGGCCAGCGCCACCACAACAACCAGCCCACCAAAGGCCAACGTCCGCCGAACCCCGAACACCACCCGCCCAGCCCGATGCCACTCCGCATCCCAAGCCCCGATGTCCTGATTCCCCATCACCATGTTTCGCTCCTCTCCGGGCACAACTCTAATTGGGCTCGCGTCACCTAGAGAGCTTTCGCAGGTCGTCGAAGGCTTGGCGCACGCACGCTTGCAGGCCCGGATCGGGGTTGCCGTCCCAGGTGCGGACCGCGTGCTGGTAGGTGGCCCAACCAGTCCTCGCGGCCAGGTCCGCGAGCCGGTCGGAGAGGCCGCGTTGACGTAGGGCCTCTGCGACGGCGTCGGTGAGTAGGGCGTGTTTGGTCAGGTCCCGTTCACGTAGTGCAGGAGTCGAAGCGATGAGCTCGGCGCGGGCACCGGTCGTCGGGCGACGGGCTTCCAGTGCTTCGGCCGCTGCCGCGAAGGCATGCAGCAGGACGTCGTACGGCGCAAGTCCGCTCGGAGCCTCGACGATCGACCGGATCAGATCCAGCCGGAGCTCGGCCTCCCCGTCGAACAGTACTTCGCGTTTGTCGCTGAAGTGCCGGAAGAAGGTGCGCTCGTTGACGCCGGCGCGAGCCGCTATCTCCGCGGCGGTGGTCCGGTCGAACCCGCGCTCCGCGAACAACTCGAGCGCCGCCTGCAACAGGCGGCCGCGCGCTTCTGCTCCGCTCCGTGGCACTCCCTCACCCTAGCCCATTGTGTCAGTCACTGACATTTCATGTAGTGTCAGTGACTGACATTAAGGAGCTGTAGATGAAGGTGTTCGTCACCGGGGGAACGGGACAAACCGGTCCGACCGTGGTGTCCGAGCTGATCAGGAACGGCCACACCGTCACAGGACTGGCTCGCTCCGAACGCGCCGCCGATGTGCTGTCAGGGCTGGGGGCAACGCCACACGAGGGCTCGCTGGACGATCTGGACAGCCTGCGGCGCGGAGCGGAGGCGTCCGACGGGGTGTTGCACATGGGGTACGGCGGCGACTACGCCGATCCGGAGGCCCTGATCCGGCGCGACCGTCAGGCAATCGAGGCTCTCGGCAGCGCACTCGTTGGCACGGGGAAGCCGCTGGTCAGCACGTCCGGCACGCTGGTGATGGCAACCGGCCGGATCACCACAGAATTGGATGCACCCGATCCGGGGTCGATCGCGGCGTTCCGGATCGCCGGCGAGCACGCGTGCCTGGGACTGGGGGAGTCGGGAGTACGAGCGTCCGTCGTACGCCTGGCGCCGACGGTGCACGGCCCGCGGGACCACGGTTTCATCCCGGCGCTGATCGCGGCAGCCCGGCGGGCGGGAGTGTCGGCGTACATCGGCGACGGCCTCAACCGCTGGCCGGCCGTACATCGCGCAGACGCGGCAGTGCTGTTCCGGCTGGCGCTGGAGAACGCTCCGGTCGGCAGCGTGCTGCACGGCGTCGGCGAATGCGCGGTAACGATCAAAAGCATCGCAGAGCAGATCGGCCACCTGCTCCAGATCCCCACCGTGTCACTGACCGTCGACGAGGCCGCCGAACACCTGGGGAACCCGTTCCTGGCCAAATTCTTCTCCCTAGACACGCCCGTCTCGAGCCAGCACACCCGCGCCCTCCTCAACTGGACCCCAACCCACCCAGGCCTACTCGAAGACCTGGCCACCAGCGACTACCTAGACCCAACCGCCAGCCACCGAGCAGAAGAAACCTGGCTCCGCCACTGAACGAGCTAACCCACGGTTGCGACGAGTTCGGTCACGTGCCTCGACTCGTCGGACTTAACTGGTGGGCACGGGAGTAGCGTCACGCGGACGTGAGTTCGAGGAACAAGAAGCAGATGAACGAGCGCCCGTCCTCGGTGGGCAGGAGCTCCGGGGGAGTGTCGACTGCCGGAGGCGGCTCGCTCACTCTCGAGATGTGGAAGCCTGCGTCGACGAAGGCGTTGAAGACGGCGTACAGGGGACGGTGCCAGTACGTCATCCACACTGTCTGCCCGTCCATCTCGTAGTCCTCGGAGTACTGGGTGACCGCGAAGTAGTCGGCGTCCGAATGCGCCACGGCGTACACAGTGGGATGCATGGTCGCCACAACCAGCCGCCCGCCCGGTTTCAGTACCCGCCGCAACGCGGCGAGCGGCTGCGTCCAGTCCTCGATGTAGTGCAGTACGAGGGACGCAACCGCCAGGTCGAACTCGCCGTCGCCGTAGGGAAGTTGGGCGGCCAGGTCTCCAACTCTGAGGTCGACGTCGTCACCCAAGCGTTGCCGGGCCAGATCCAGCATCGCGGCACTACCGTCGAAGCCTGAGACCTCGGCGCCCTTGTCCCGCAGTTGCTTCATCAACGGACCGGCGCCACATCCGACGTCGAGCACCCGGAGCCCAGACACATCACCCGAGAGCCGAAGCAGTTCTGGCCGCGCGTAGTAGGCGTTGTAGAGACTGCTGTCGTTTGCCGACGAGTACGCGCCGGCAAACGCGTCGTACTGATCGGACTCAGGATCCTGTGCGGAAGGCATGAACAGTTTCCTATCAGTCGGGCGGGCGCGGGACGATCATGATCTCGGGGTGTAGGGCAGCATCGGCTTCTCAACAGTCAGGAGATCTTCTATCGGGCCCAGCCAGCCCGACGGGACGAGGAGCTTGTAGGTAGGCGAGTGGGATACGACGCTCGACACGCGGAGGTCGGCGATGACGCTGAGGAGGGCGTTGGCCTGCTCGAAGCCGAGGTGCTGAGCGAATCCGAGGTGGTGGACGGCGTCGGAGATGGCTTGGGTGTACGCGTCTTTCTCGGTGAAGCGGCTGCAGAGGTGGACGACCGCGTCGGCGGTGCAAACGATGGGACGATGTGGAGAGGTGCCGTGGATCACCTCGACAGACAGGTCGCACCAAGAGCCGATCTCGATGCCTTGGCCACTGATCTCGCCATCGCCCATTGCGGCGTGCGCGTCGCCGATGACGAACCGGCCAGACCCGATTTCGTCGTAGAGAAAGAGGGTCGAGCCCGGGGCGAACTCCTTGGTGTCGAGGTTGCCGCCGTGGTCCCAGGGGTCGGCGATCAGTTCGGACCGAACCAGGCCGAGCCAGCCGAGCATCGGGACAACTGGTACGACGTGTTGCCCGTCCAGGATCGCCTGGTGACCGCGGAGCTCGGCGCGGCCACATATTCGTGGTTCGCGGACTCCCGGAGAACGCCGCCCCACGGCTCCCAACCTTTGGTGGTGGTTGCGAAGCCATACTGACCAACGGGGTCCAGTTCAAGCGCGTGAAGGTGGAAGGCAAGGGTGTCGCCAGGACTCACGCCCTCAATGCGGAGCGGGCCGGTCAGGAAGGGGTAGTCCGAACTTGGCCACGTGCGAATCCGGGTTCTTCGACCGGCAGGAGAACCGCGGCGTCCGGGAGATCATGGCAGTCCAGGTCAACGGGCGGCGCGGCGATCGGATCCATCACGGCACTCTAGGACCATCAAAGCAATGCCACAGGCAATTATCAGATCGAGCTGAGGCGGGATGTCGTAGGGGAGTGGCAGGCGAGCGGACCGTGCCTTGGCCAGGGGTCGGTTCGAGTCAGGTCCGCAGCTCGAATCGCAGGGTCGTACCGGCAAGTTGCTCGACCTGGGCCAGCAATCCTGGCGCGATGGCCACGGGTTCGCCGTGAGCCCGCACTCTGATCCGACTCGGCGGCTCGCCTTCCAAGGTCACACGTAGCGCCGGCTGGAACTCGGACAACAGGAAGCGAGCCCGCTCGAATCCGCGCTCTTCGAACCGAAGCTCGCTCCCTTCCGCCACAAGATCGAACTCGAACGTCACCATGCAACCCTAACCAGCGCGCGGACTGCGACCGCGTCGTGTGGTGCTCTGAACCGACAGTACTGCCGGCTCTCGGTTCAGGCCGGCTCGCAGACGTAGAGTTGGAGCGCTGCATCTGCTGTGAGTGGTGTACGGGACCAGTCGCCGAAGCGTTCCACAACCCGGAGACCGCCGAGCGCGAGCAGCAGCGGCAACTCCTGGGGGAAGATGCTCCTGATCTCGAGCGGCGCGACCTTGAAGTCGACCTCGGAATCGGTCGAGAAGTACCACCTGCCGCGAGTTACCTGCGCCCCGGCGTCGTAGGTCTCCGCGACGTCGACATGGACTACGCCACGATCGGGGTCCACGAACGACAACGCGTCGCGCCTGCGTCGAACGCCGTCTGCCTGGGCGAGCATGCGAACGCTCGGGTTGAACACGTCGAAGATGAGCCGCGCTCCGCGCGCCAGGTGCTTTCGCACCGACCGAAAGCAGCTCACCAAGTCCTCAGCTTCATGCAGATGGAGCAGTGAATTGGCCGCGATGAACACGAGATCGAAGGTTCTTCCCAGGTCGAACTCGCACATCTCGCCCTGCACCCACTGCACGTCCACGCCGCGCTCGTCTGCCTTGCGCTGGGCCTCGGCAAGCATGCCCGGCGACAGCTCCAGGCCCGTGCACAGATGCCCGTCGGACGCGATCGGGATCAACTTCTGTCCGGTGCCACTCCCGAGTTCCAAGACCCGCCCGCCACGCCGATCGGCCTCGGCCCTGTAGAAGTTGACGGCCTGTTCGCCTCCAGGGAACAACCGGTCGTACAACCTCGCATCCGAGTAGAACTGCTCGCTCATGAGACGCACGCTCCTTGCCGGATCTCGAGCAGCCTGCCTTTTCGGCCAACAACCACGTGGGCAATTGTCGCGATCAGACCGAGATCCCTCCACGGCTTATCAACGCAGCCCATGCGCAGCTTCGTGAGCTGGGGCTGGCTTCGTCAACGTAGGCATGGCCATGCGCATCGATGGACAGTCAACGAGAAGGGAATCGTCGCTTCCGCCGCGAGATTGCCGCAGGCACCGGCTGGGTTCGAGGCCTTGGCAGAACGCGCCGTAACCGATGTCGAGGTCGGCGGACATCTCCTCAAGGCCGTACGCGCAGCCGTCGGCGAAGGCACCCAGTACTAGACGCAACCCACCGTATTCCAAGCGCCGATAACGGACATTATGTCAACTACCGGGCATCGCATGGTGTCAGGTGAGTCTGCGGGCACGGCCTATCCACTACCCCGCGGGCAACTGCAGGACCTGCGGAAGTCGGCCTTCTCCTGGCGGTTGTGTGAGCGACCGCTCGGTTCGGTCAGGGGGTGGAGCCTGGTGTCTAAGGCTTGCTCGCGACCAGCATGTAGTTCTCGGCCTTGGGGTCGAAGGTCGTTGTTTCCGTTTGGAGGCCGGCGTGGTGTAGGTCGGCTTTGAGGGTCTCGTGGCGGTAGGGCCAGCAGGGCAGGAGTTCTGAGCGGACGTGGACCAGGCCGGTCGCGTCGACTTGGGCGATTGCGATCTCGATGTGGTGTTCGTCCTCCCAGTGCGGTGCGATCTCCCAGCGGTAGATGACGACGGCGTCGCGGCCGTTGCGGCGGACGAGGTGGTTGCTGATGTCGAGCCGGGAACCTCTGGATCTCACGAGTTCCCAAGTGCGGGAGGTGAGTACCAAGTGCCCGCCGGGGCGTAGGAGCCGTGACATCGACTGCAGAGCAGCGCGCCTGCCTGTCGCGCCTGTGGCATGGTGAAGCGAGTTGCCGACGCAGAAGACCATGTCGAACGTGCTGTCGTCGAAATGGTCGGGCAGCTCTTCCCAGCTCGCCTGCACAGCCCGGACAGATGCGCCGAACTCCTCGGACAACTCTGCAGTCCGTCGCACCATCGCTTCGCTGGCGTCGGTTGCGGCAACCTGGATGCCACGACCGGCGAGGCCGACCGCAAGCTGTCCGGTTCCGCACGAACAGTCGAGGACGTGAGCGTTCGGCGGCAAAAGGCTGAGGACGTCATCGAACGACGCAGCGAAGTCGGCCGGAGGTAATTTTGCATCCGAGATGAGCCATTCGTATACCTCGGCAAGCACGTCATAATCCGTCACAACCACTACCTCCGTCACCCAGTAGATTCACGGCAGGACGTCAGTCCATCAGTGGAACAAACCGGGCACCAATGATTTTCAGTAGTGCATCCCCGGGATGGGGCGGAGTTTGAAGATGAGGATGCCCAGGTGCTTGTTGAGCCACTCTTGTTTGTGGGGGTAGCGACGTTGGGCGGCTTCGGATAGTTGGGGCTCGTGGGTGGTCTCGATCCAGAGGCCGGCTGCGCTGAAGACGTTGAGCAGGTCGGAGATTGTGTACGGGCGTTTGGTCAGGCTGATCTGGTCGTTCCAGCTGTGGGCGTACGAGAACCTGTCTGTGGAGAAATATTCCTCGCCCAGGGACGTGCCGTTGCGTTCGGATCGTTCGACGGCGTAGCGGATCGGATGGGTCCTGGTCAGCAGGATGAATCCCCCGTCGGTCAGCATCGTTCGTGCTGCTCGCAGGGTGCGGACCGGATCTTTCGCGTAGCCGAACGACTGCAGGAACAGGATTCGGTCGAACTTGCGGCCGGCCAGCGAAGGTAGCGAATCCAGTTCGGAGAGGTCGCCCTGGATGAATTCCAGACCGGGCGGCGGTGCGCTGAGGAAGTTGCCGCTGACATCGATTCCGACGGACGCGGCCGCACCGTCGCCGACCAGTTCGGCGAGCTTGCCACCGTTGCCGCAGCCGACGTCGAGCACCGACAGCCCGGTGACGTCGCCCAACAGTTCTCGCTGTGCCGGCCACTCGACAAGCCGGTCCAGCGAATCCTCCCTGGACCGTGCCCGCTCGTAATCCTGAGCGAGTTCCGGCCACGGTCGGCTCGCATCTCCATCTGACGTCGCCACGATGCAGACCATAGACGAGTTACCCGTCCGACCGCGCCGTCAGCAGGTAGGTGGCGGGAACGTACGTCGACGTCTCCCCCAGACCCTCGTACGAATCCTGCTCCGGGAATTCCTGGAGCGACCGAACGGTCAAGCCCGCGTCGATGACTGCCGTGACGACGGCCCCGAGATTCCAGATGTAGCTGCGGTGCGGAACCTTCGGTGTTCCGATACGCTGAGTTACTTGTGGCGCCTTCGAAGGATCGGAATAACCATCCCGGCCGATTCCGAAATAGTCGCTGCTGACCGACAATGAGTTCTCGTCGCGGACTGTCAGAATTTCCCAGAGCGGGTGATGCTCACTGATTACCAGCACTCCCCCGCGATTCAGACGTTCGGCGATTATTGCAGTCCATCGACGGATATCCGGAACCCAGCAGATACCGCCCCAGGAAATGTAAACGATGTCGAATCCGCTGATATTCGGGTCGAGGTTCATCATGTCCTGCTCGATGAACTCGACCGGCAGGCCGAGTGCGGCCGCCTTGGCCCGGCCTGTGGCCAGGTGGGACGGTGCGAGGTCGACGGCGGTGGCTGTCGCGCCGAGTTTGGCGAAGCTGAGCGCCTCGTCGCCTACCGAGCAGGCCAACTGCAGAACTCGGCGGCCGCGGACGTCTCCGAGTACGGCCAGTTCAGCTTGGGTGACCGCACTGCCGCCGTCACGGAAGAACTCGACCGGCTCCCCCGGGCGGTGCGGAGCGAGCTGTTCCCAGTAGTCACGATTCTGCCTGACGACCTCCGAGGACATAGCACGCGAGGCTAGCAACAGAATTCACTTGCGTCTCATGAAAAAGTGGCGAGGTGGATTTCGAGGCGGTGGCGAGAGCGGAAGCGGCCAACACCGAGGCCCGGCCGGTACGAATTGCCGACGGGCTGGTGACGCGACCGGCGGGCCCGGCCGCGGCGACGGTCCAGGAGTTTCTGCGGTTTCTGCACCGCCGCGGGCTGGAATGTGTGCCCGAGCCGGTCGGACTGGGCGACGGTGTCGAGACGCTGCGGTTCATTCCCGGCGACAGCGGTGGCGACGCCTGGTACCACCAACACACCGATGACGGTCTCGCGTCCGCGGCGCGTTTGCTGCGAAGGATTCACGACGAGAGCCAGTCCACGGACGGGCTCGTGTACTGCCACGGCGACCCCGGTCCGTGGAACTTCGTCTGGGAGGACAACACAGCGGTCGGCCTGATCGACTGGGACTACCTCCACCGCGGCCCGCGCCTCGACGACATCGCGTACGCCCTGCACTGGTTCGCTCCGCTCCGCTCCGACGAGCTGGCTCTGCGCTGGCATCACTTCCCGGAGGTGCCCGACCGCCGTCATCGCATCAACGTGTTCCTCGATGCGTACGGCGACCTCCCGGACTTCGACGTCGTCGACGTGGTCACCGCCCGGATGGAGGCGACCCGGGACCTCGTACGCCGGCTCGCGGAAGCAGGGCAGGAACCACAACGTACGTGGGTCCAGGACGGCGCCCTCGACCGCGACAACGAGGAGATCGCGTGGATCCGTAGCCACCGCGATCTCTTGACCTGACCTTTGTGAATGTGATCACGAGCTGGCAGGATCTGCCGCATGGCGGGTCTTCGGCGGTGGTTGGACGGGATGCCTGAGCGGTGGATCCCGCCGACCGGCAGGGATTTGGCGAGCCCGTATCGCTTCCTGTTCTGGCTGACGCGATCGCAGTCGCGCCGCATCACCCTCGGCGCGGTACTCGGCATCTGCTGGATGGTCGGCCTCACGATCCCGCCGTGGGTACTGTCCCGCGCCGTCGACAAAGGACTCGTGGCCCGCGACACGCCCGCCCTGATCGAGTGGGCACTGGTCCTCCTGGCCGTCACCGTTCTCAACGCGCTCCTCGGCATCGCGCGGCACCGCACGATGACGAAGATCCGGATGGATGCCGCCTTCCGTTCCGTCCGCGCCACGGTCTGGCACACGTCCCGTCTCGGCGCATCGCTGAGCAGACGGATGACGGCAGGCGAGGTCGTCACGGTCGGCATCTCCGACGTCTACACCGTCGCACAGGCGCTCACCGTGACCGGTCCAGGCGTCGGTGGAGTCGTCGCGTACGCCGTGGTCGCCGTCGTGCTGTTCACGATCTCTCCCCTGCTCGCCGCGGTCGTCCTGGCCGGCGTACCGCTGCTCGCCATCGCGGTCGGCCCGTTCCTCCAGCGCATCGAGCGCACCGGCAGCACGTACCGCGCCCATCAAGGCAGCCTGACGACGCGCCTCGTCGACGTACTCGCCGGACTGCGCGTCCTCAACGGTCTCGGCGGAAAGACGTACGTCGCCCAGCGGTACGAACGTGAATCACAGAGCCTGGTCGGACATGGCTACCGCGTCGCAGGCCCATCGAGCTGGGTCGGCGCGCTGTCGACCGGCCTGCCCGCTCTGTTCTTGGCCGCGGTCGTCTGGTTGTCCGCACGGATGGCCGCCACCGACGCGATCACGATCGGCGACGTGGTCGCGGTCTACGGGTACGTGGCCGTACTGGTCATCCCCGTCGCATCGCTGATCGAAGGCGGTGGCGACCTCGCCCGCGCACGGGTCGCCGGGCAGCGGATCATCGACCTCCTCAACCTGCCGGTCGCTCACGGCGACAACGCCCGTACGCGGATCTCGAACGGACCGCTGGCCGACCCCGAGTCCGGGGTGATCGTTCGCCCGGGCCTGCTCACCGCTCTCGTCGCCGCCAATCCCGCGGAAGCAATCGCCGTCATCGAACGGCTCGGGAACGTCGGTACCAATGCTGTGACGTGGGCAGGCATCCCGATCGACTCGGTCGACCGGGAGGAGTTCCGGCGCCGATTGGTTGTCGCCGACAACGATGCCGAGGTCTTCGCGGGTACGGTCCGCGACGTCGTCGCCGGACGGCTGGACGCGGACGACGACCGGATCCGTACGGCGCTCCGCGTCGCCGTGGCCGAGGACGTTGTCGAGGCGCTGCCCGACGGCCTCGACACCGCGATCGCCGCCGGCGGGACCGACCTGTCCGGCGGCCAGCGCCAACGGATCCGCCTCGCCCGCGCGGTGTACGCCGAACCTGACGTACTGCTCGCCGTCGACCCGACCTCGGCCCTCGACGCAAATACGGAAGCGGCCGTCGTGGACCGGGTCCGTGAAGCACGGTCCGACACGACCACCGTGATCACCACGACGTCCCCGCTCGTACTGGACCGTGCGGACGAGGTGATCGTGCTGCAGGACGGGAAGTTGTCGGCGGCAAGCACCCACGCGGCCCTGCTCCGCAGCGATCCCTACTACCGCGACCTGATCTCGCGCGCCCAGGACGACGAATGAACGGCCAACTCCCGGTCGCGACCCCGGCCGGGGTGCGTGCGGCGGCGTTCCGCGACCTCGGCGCCGACCGCAGAGCCGTACTCGGCATCATCCTCGTGAACGGCCTCGCCTCGGCCGCCGGCCTGGTCGCGCCCTGGCTGCTCGGCCGCATCATCGACACGATCCGCGCAGGCTCCGGCGACGTGCTCAGCGCGGTCGACCGGCTCGCGTTCGGGGCGCTGGTGTTCACAGTCGTACAAACAGTGCTGTCGTGGTGGGCGTTGAAGATCGGCTACCGATTCGGCGAACGTACGGCGGCTCGCGTCCGTGAGCGCTTCCTCGACCGGACCCTGGCGCTGCCTCCCCGTTCGGCCGACCACGTCCCGACCGGCGACCTGATCGCCCGTGGAAGTACCGACGCGTCGCTGGTCGCGTCCACGCTGCGGTCCGCCGTACCGGAGGTCCTTGTCGCGATCGTCCACGCGCTGTTCCTGGTCGTCGCGGTACTGGTCCTCGATCCACGGCTCGGGCTGTGCGGACTGCTCTGCCTGGTCGGAGTCGCGGCGGCCGTCCGGTGGTACGTGCGGCGGGCGCGGCCGGCGTACCTTGCCGTCGCAGCAACCGGTGCTGAGCTGGCCGACGCGGTTGCCGGTACGGCCAAAGGCGCGCGGACGGTCGAACTACTCGGACTCGAGCGCCGTCGCCAGGAGGTCACCGAGACCGCGATCACCCGCGCGCGGACCGCGCGGCTTGACGCGCTGTGGCTCCGTACGGTCCTGTTCCCGTGGGCGGATGTCTCGCTCGCGCTGCCGGTGGTCGGCGTACTGCTGGTCGGCGGCGCGCTGTACGCCAACGAACTCGTCAGCCTCGGTGTGGTCGTCACGGCGACCGTGTACCTGCGCCAGCTCGTCGGTCCGCTCGACACGTTGATGCTGTGGATCGAACAGCTGCAGGGCGCCGGCGCGTCGTACGCCCGCGTCGAAGGTCTCGCCGATCTCCCAGCTGAGGACCGGCCGGCCGCGGCGCCCGGGACCGTCGGCGACCGAATCCAGGTGACGAATGCGCACTTCAGCTATACCGGTGCACGCGACGTGCTGCGTGGCGTCGACCTGCAGGTACAACCTGGTGAACGTCTCGCGATCGTGGGTACGTCCGGAGCCGGGAAGTCCACGCTCGCGCGGCTGCTTGCGGGTCTCGACCGGCCGCACATCGGATCGGTGACGATCGGCGGTACGCCGGTTGCCGAGCTGCCGCCGGAGCAGCTCCGCGAACACATCGTACTGATCACCCAGGACGATCACGTCTTTCACGACTCGGTCCGCGACAACCTGCTGATCGCGAAACCGGATGCGTCGGACGAGGAGCTGTACGCGGCACTCGCCGCGGTCGGGGCCACGTGGTGCGCGGACCTCGATGCGGAGGCCGACGTGGATGATGCCGCCGCACAGCAGCTCTCGCTGGCGCGGGTCGTGCTCGCTGACCCGCACACGCTGATCCTCGACGAGGCGACGGCGCTGCTGGACCCGAAGACGGCACGACGTACGGAGCAGTCGTTGGCGGCGGTACTACGGGGCCGGACGGTGATCGCGATCGCGCATCGCTTGCAGACTGCGCATGACGCAGACAGGATCGCCGTGATGGAAGCCGGCAAGTTGGTCGAACTCGGCACACACGACGAACTCGTGCGCGCCGGCGGAGTCTACGGAAGGCTGTGGCGGGCTTGGCATGCTGACTGAGCTTCCTCGGTCATACCGCCGGCAAGCACGCGAATGTTCGGCTGTACGGATTGTCGGATCGGGGTGCTTAGGTTCGTTGCAGTCGTAGTTCCCCACTGAACGGAGATGGTGATGACGGCTGGCGGGTTCTCGTCGAAGCGGCTGGTGCGGCTGCGTGCGTTGCAGGAGCGGTACGTCGCGTCCGGCCTTGTGCCGGGGATGGTGGCGGTGCTCGCGCGGCGGGGTGAGGTGTACGTCGAGGCCACGGGGCGGCTCGCGTTCGAGGGCGCCGGGGCTCAGGTTCCGATGGCGACGGACACCGTCGTCCGGATGGCGTCGATGACGAAGCCGGTCGTGGCGGCGTGCGTGATGACGATGATCGAGGACTGCACGTTGCGCCTCGACGATCCGATCGACGAGTTCGTGCCGGAGTTGGCGAACATGCGGGTGCTCGCGGATCCTTCCGGCCCGTTGGAGGACACGGTCGCGGCGGCACGGTCGATCACCGTACGGGACGTGCTGACGTTCACGCTCGGGACCGGGATGGCGCCCGAGGACTCCCCGATCTCGGCTGCGATGGACAAGCTCGGCGGGCCGACGTTGGACGAGTGGGTCGCGGGGTTGGGGCGGCTTCCGTTGGTGCACCAGCCGGGCGAGCGGTGGCTGTACGACACCGGCGCCGACGTGGCCGGCGTACTGATCCAGCGGGCCGCCGGGAAGTCGTTCGGCGCGGCGTTGCAGGAGCGGATCCTCGAGCCACTCGGGATGAAGGACACCGGGTTCAGCGTGGAGCCGGGGAGCCTGGACCGGTTCGCGGCCGCGTACCACCAGGACAATGCGCCGACCGGTGAGGCCGTCGTACTGTCCGACGAGGCGTACTGGACCAAACCGAAGACGCTCGAAGGCGGCAGCGGCGGTCTCGTGTCGACGGCCGACGACTACCTCACCTTCGCGTCAGCGCTGCTCGCGGGTGGTGCCGGAGTGCTGTCGCGCGCCGCAGTGTCACTGATGACGAGCGACCAGCTCACTCCGACCCAGCGCGAGATCTCGGGCTTCTGGCCCGGCTACTTCGCGAACACGAGCTGGGGCCTCGGGCTGGGCCTGGTCACCCGCCGCACCAACCTCGGCCCGTCAGCCGGCAGCTACGGCTGGTCCGGCTTCTACGGCACCGCCTGGTACAACGACCCCGCCGAAGACCTCACCGCCCTCCTCATCCAACAAAGGGCCCACGCCGGCGACGCCCGCCTCCCCCTCCCCCGAGACTTCTGGACCACCATCTACCAAGCCCTCGACTAGCGCAGCCGGTGCTCCAGCTCGTCCATCGTTCGCGTGAACGCCTCCTCGAGGTCCACGCCGTACGCGTCCGCCAGCACCAGCACCGACCACAGACAATCCGCCAGCTCATGCGCCAACGCCTGGTCGAGATCCGCCCGGTCCCGCACCCCGGCCTTTCCCTGCACGAGCTTCACCAGGTCGCCGACGTCCCCCACGAACCCCAACGCCAACTCCTCCGCACTCCACTCGCGCCCGTACCGCTCGACCTCGCGCTGCGCGTACATCCGGCGTACCTGCCGGGCTCGATCGTTCAACTGCTCGAAACTGGCCACCCGACCGAACCTACTGAGCCGGTCGCATGGAAAGAATGTTCGGGGTGGGTGTCGTAGTGGGGTGGTTGGGTTCGTTGGATGGGTGTACGGGGTTACTGGAGGGAGATGGTGATGCAGTACTTGATTTCGGTGGTTGACGAGAGGACCGGGTCTGCCACGGAGGAGGAGATGGCGGCGATCACGAAGTTCAACGAACAGCTGCAGGCGGACGGGCACTGGGTGTTCGCGGGTGGGTTGAGTTCGCCGAGCGACGCGACCGTGATCGACGGGCGGGGTGAGGAGCCGATCTTCACCGACGGGCCGTTCCTGGAGACGAAGGAGTACATGGCCGGGTTCTGGGTGTTCGAGGCGGACGACCTGGACGTCGCGCTGAAGCTCGCGGCCGGGGCGTCGAAGGCGTGCAACCGCCGGCTCGAGGTGCGGCCGTTCCTGTGACAGCTGTCGAGAACGCGATCACCCAGGCCCATCGCAACGAATGGGCGCGGGTGGTCGCGTCCTTGGCGAAGCGGTTCGGCGACCTCGACATCGCCGAGGAGTCCGCCGCGGAAGCGTTCGCGACCGCGGTCGAGCGGTGGCCGGTCGACGGCGTACCGCCGAACCCCGGCGCCTGGCTGACCACCACCGCCAACCGCAAGGCCATCGACCGGATCCGCCGCGAGAGCAAGCGTGACGACAAACAGAAGGAGGCTCAGATGTCGTACGAGGAACCACCCGAGCCTCTCGGCGTGATCGACGACGAGCGGCTCCGGCTGATCTTCACCTGCTGCCACCCGGCCCTTGCGATGGAGACCCGGGTCGCGCTCACGCTGCGCCTGGTGGGCGGGCTAACCGTGCCGGAGATCGCCCGCGCGTTCCTGGTCCAGGAGACCGCGATGGGCCAGCGGATCACCCGCGCGAAGGCGAAGATCAAGGCGGCCCGGATCCCGTACCGGGTGCCGGCTGCGGAGGATCTACCGAGCCGGATGTCCGGCGTGCTCGCCGTGCTGTTCCTGGTGTTCAACGAGGGCTACCTGGCGACCGGTCCGGACACCGACCCGGTCCGGCAGGACCTGACCGCCGAGGCGATCCGCCTGACCCGGCTGATCCGCGGACTGCTGCCCGCCGACGGCGAGGTCGCGGGGTTGCTGGCGTTGATGCTCCTCACCGAGGCGCGCCGTACCGCCCGCGTCTCGCAGACCGGCGAACTGGTCGCGCTCGACGAACAGGACCGCGGCGCCTGGGACACCACGATGATTGCCGAGGGCCACGACCTGGTCCGGGAGCGGCTGGCGACCCGGCTGCCACCCGGGCGGTACCAGATCCTTGCCGCGATCAACGCCGTACACACCTCGGCTCCCGACATCCGCGACACGGACTGGTCGCAGGTCGTCGCGCTGTACGACCAGTTGGCGCGCCTCGACCGCTCTCCGATCGTCGCGCTCAACCGGGCGATCGCGGTCGCGGAGCTGGACGGTCCGGACGTTGCGTTGGCGCTCGTCGACGGGCTCGGCGACAAGCTGTCCGGGTACCACCTGTTCCACGCGACGCGCGCGGACATGCTCCGCCGCCAAGGCCGGAGCGACGAGTCGCGGGCCGCGTACGACGCAGCCATCAAGCTTGCGGGCAACACGGCCGAGGTCGCGTATCTGACTCGCCGACGGTCTCAGCTGGGCTGAAGAGTTTGGCGACCGTAGCGGGCCAGGCAGTGCCACACGTACTTGATTGCTTGCGGTGGACACGTCGCGCCGCCGAGGAGGTACGGCGTCAGTTCGTCGCCGAGCTGGTGCGCGAGGGTCACGGTGTCGGCGCCGCGGTACGCCGGGTCGAAGGCGGCCGGCTTGGCGCGGAAGCCGGGGTGGTACTCGACGGTGCAGCCGAGTTGGCGGGCTGCGGTCTCGATCGGAGTGCCGGCGAAGGACGGGTCGAGTACGACGGCGTCGACGTCGGTGCCGAAGCGGACCGGGCCGTGGAGGTGTGCCTCGATGTAGTCGTCGAGGTCGTCCGATTCGGTTGCGTCGGCGAGTTCGCACAAGTACGGCAGCGACGTCTGATCGCCGAAGTGTGCCGGTTCACGGGCGGAGTCCGGGAAGCAGAACGTCGTACGTTCGATCCCTTCCGGCTTCAGCCGCAGGTACGACGACCCGAAACGAATCGCGCCACCGTACACGTCGGCGTTCCGGTTCCACACCCCATACACCGGCCGAGCCGTCGCCGGCTGGTCCGGGGCAGAACAGGTACCCCAGTCAGACATTGATGTTGAAGCCGAGGTTGAGGTCGGAGGCGGCTTGGCCGGCGCGGATGCCCCAGTTGGTGGTGGGGTGGTCGCGGACGAGGATGGTGACGTGGTCGGGCGGGATGTTGTAGGCCTTCAGGTTGGTGACGATCTCGGTGTAGAGGGTCCGCTTGGCGTCGACCGAGCGGCCGGCGAAGCAGTCGATCGTGACGAGGGTGAAGTACTCCGGTTGCGTCAGGCGCGGTGAGCACGCGAACCGGTGTGGTTCGTGCACGAGCAACCGCACGTCCTTATCCTGCGGCGGGATCTTGAACGCGGTCACCAGCGCCGCGTGAACCGCTTCGATGAGCCCGGCCTCGTCCGCCGCGGAGTACTCCCGACGTACCTCGATCTGTGCACTCGGCATGAACTGCTCCCTCTCCGGTCGACCACTCCTCCCCGAACCCCACCACGAAGCCCCCACTCCGGCGACCGAATATGCCGATCAAGGCGCTGGGAATCTATCCGGCGTCGCTGCTGTCGAGGGCGGCAGCCAGCATGTGGTGGCCTTGTTGTTCGAAGGGTTCTTCGCCGACTTGGTAGGCCCAGACTGCGGTGCTGACTGCCTCGCGTACTCGGGTGCGGTGCCAGGGTTCGGGTTCGCGGGGGTCTGTGCCGTAGCCGGTGAGGAAGGCCTGTTCCAAGGACGGGTCGCGTTGGAACTGCTGGACGGCAAGCCGGGCCAGGTCGGTGTAGGCCGGGCGCAGGTCGGCGCGGCCGAAGTCGATCACGCGTAGGGTGCCGTGGTCGATCAGCCAGTTGCGCGGTTGCCAGTCGCCGTGGGTTGGGACGAGGGTCGCGGGCGGGGTCGGCCAACGGGCGATGGCTGAACGGACCTGGTCCTCGACATCGGGGGCGATCCGGTGCGGCTTCCGGAGGTAGCGCAGGATCCGCTCGTTCTCACGGGATTCGTACGTGTCGTCGCGTACGGCGGACTGCTGGTGGAGTACCGCGAGGAGTTCGCCGGCCTGCTGGTAGGTGTCCGGCGTGAACTCGTACGGCGTACCTTCGACCAGTTCGCCCGGCAGGTACCGGGTGAGGATGAGCTTGGCGTCGTCGTCGGCGTGCAGCAGCTCGGCGGCCCGCCCGATCGCCGTCCACGGCCGCAGCCAGTTGCGGTGCGCCCGTAGTTCGCGGGCGAGATGGTGGTCCGCGGCGTCGGCGGCCTTCGCGATGTAGCGGGCGCCGTCGTGCTCGAGCTCCAGGACGTACGTACCGATGATGCCCCAGCTGTGGTCGCGCACGATCGTCGCGGACGGCAACCACTGGT
The DNA here is from genome assembly GCF_042873835.1 of Kribbella sp. NPDC004536. Classification (NCBI taxonomy): domain Bacteria; kingdom Bacillati; phylum Actinomycetota; class Actinomycetes; order Propionibacteriales; family Kribbellaceae; genus Kribbella; species Kribbella sp. NPDC004536. The sequence continues at coordinate 1,223,437 of NZ_JBIALY010000002.1, forward strand.
CGAGCAGCTGCTGCTGCCGGTCGGAAAGTCCCACGGTCCCGAGACTATCCCAGAAAAGATTGCGGAGAATGCTGGACGAAATCCCCTGGAAGATTTATCCTGGCCGAATGCAGAATTCACAGGGAAATGTCTCTTCACCATTAAACCTATCATCGGAAATTGCGGAATGCAAGTCCGGGGAATTCTGGCAGCTCGGTGCCGACCGGGTGCGGCGGATCGGGTTCGGCGCGAAGCGGCTCGCGGGATCGGCCCCGACCGACGGCCCGGACGTACGGGAGCGGGCGATCGCGCTGCTGCGGCGGGTCGTCGAGCTCGGGGTGAACCACATCGACACCGCCGCGTTCTACCCGAGCCACGGGGCCGGCGGCGGGACCGCGTTCGAGAGCCTGGACTGGGCGAACGACGTGATCCGCCAGGCGCTCGCGCCGTACCCGAGGGAACTCGTGATCGCGACCAAGGTCGGCCCGACGCGGAACGGACTCGCCCGGCCGGACGAACTGCGCGGGCTGGTCGAGGCGGATCTGAAGGCACTCGGCGCGGACACGCTCGACCTGGTCTATCTGCGGCAGCATCGGCTGGAGTCGATCGCCGAGCACTTCGGCGCCCTCGCCGAACTCCAGGCGAAAGGAATGATCCGGCAACTCGGTATCTCGAACGTGAAAGTCGCGCATTTGCATGAGGCGCGCGAGATCGCACCGGTGGTCGCGGTACAGAACCGGTACAGCGTCGGATTCGGGCGCGCGAACGACGAAATCCTGGAACTGTGCGGCGAACTCGGAATCGCGTTCGTGCCGTTCTTCGCGGTGACGGGCGAGTCCCGCGAGGCCGGCGGGGTGCCGGAGTCGGACGTCGTACAGGAGATCGCGGCACGGCACGGGGCGACGGAGGCGCAGGTCCGGCTGGCGTGGACGCTCAGCCGCGGTCGGCACGTACTCGCGATCCCAGGCACGTCCAGCGAGCACCACCTCGAGCAGAACCTCGCGGCCGCCGACCTGCCCCTCTCCCCCGATGACCTCGACGCCTTGAACTCCCTCACCGACTGACCGCGGCCCGCTCGGTGTGCGAGGGTGTGGGCCCCGAGCGAAAGGGGTTCTGGGTGCGAGGCGCGATGTTCTTCGATGTGGACGGGACGCTGGTGCCGGGCATCTCGTCGGCGGTGTACCTGGCCGGTCATCTCGGGCATCAGCAGGCGGTGGCTGAAGCCGAGGCGGCGTGGGACGTCGGGACGGTGAGTCCGCGGTACGTCGAAGAGCTCGACGCCCGCGGATGGGCCGGAACGAGCGTGGAGCAGATCCGTGAGTGGCTCGCGGATCTGCCACTCGTCGACGGGATCGAGGACGTGGTCAGCTGGTGCGTGGCGAACGAGGTCGTACCGGTGCTGGCGACGCTCGCCTGGCGGCCGGTCGGCGAGTACCTGTGCGCGCGTTTCGGGTTCGTCGAGGCGTACGGACCGACGCTGGAAGTGCGGGAGGGTCGCTACACCGGTATCTCGCTGATCGGCAGCGACGAGTACGGCAAGCGCGACTTCGCGCGCGAGTTCGCGAAAGGCCATGGGTTGTCGCTCGCGCAGTGTGCCGCTGTCGGCGACAGTCTGTCCGACCTTCCGTTGTTCGGCGAGGCCGGTCTCGCAATCGGGTTCAACGCGACCGACCCCGCCCGCGCGCTGGCACATACGAACCACACCGGCAACGACCTGCGTGCTGTCCTGCCAACACTCAGGGAGTGGTTCGAATGCTGAGGGCAGTGCTGTTCGATCTCGACGGAACGCTGGTCGATCACGAGTCGGCGGCGGCTGGTGCGGTTGTGGTGTGGGCCGCGGAGTACGGCGTGGTCGGCGCCGAGGTGGCTGCGAACTGGGCGGCTGTGTCGGACAAGTACTACCAGCGGTATCAGCGGCGCGAGCTGACCTTCGCCGAGCAGCGACGGTTGCGCGTGCGGGAGTTCCTCGGCGTCGACGTGGATGATGCCGAGGCGGATGCAATGTTCGAGGGTTACGTACGGCGATACGAGGCGCGCTGGTCTGTGTACGGGGATGTGGTGCCGGCGTTGCGGGCGGTGCGCGGTGCTGGACTCGGCGCCGTGGTGCTGACGAACGGCAACACTGCGCACCAGCGCTTCAAGCTCGACCGGATGGGGCTGACCGCAGAGATCGACGACCTGATCACCGGCGACGACCTGCCGGCGACCAAGCCCGATCCGCGGGCGTTCGCGTACGCACTCGAACGCGTCGGGGCGTCGCCCGATCAAGTGATGATGGTCGGCGATTCGCTCGAGAACGACGTTCGCGGCGCCCAGGCGGCCGGCATCCACGCCGTACTGATCGACCGAAACGACAGACACGCACAGGCCGACGTGCCGCGGATCCGATCGCTCACCGAGCTCACCCCGCGAGGCGGCGACGGCGAGCGCGTTGACGGCACGTAGCCCCGCAGTACCGCGCCGGACGACCGGTGGCCTGGAGCGGCAGTCGGGCGCCGCAGTCCGCGCAGACGCCGACGGCGCTGTCACGAAACGCGAGTTGTTCCGTGACGGCAGCCGGTGTGCGCAGGCCGTCGAGAACCAGCTGTACGAGCCTGTGCCCGGCTGCGCGATCGCGACGGGCGGCGAGCATCGAAACGCAGCCGGCGGTGATCGACACGACGTCGTCCGGGCCGATGTCGGCGCGGACGCCACCGGCGCGTTGTGCCGCGTGCAGCAGGGCGGTCAGGACCTGACGGAATCGCTGGACGGACGCCCTCAGCATCGGGCGCGGCCAGCTCGCGTCCTCGGCGATGACGTCGCAGATGTGCCCGCGTAGGTCCGATTTCTGCACGACATCCAGCAGGAAACCGAAGAACGCCTGCGCCGGGGCGAAGCGCGCCATCCGCTGCTCGCCCGAGGCCACCAGTTCCTCGAGGTGCTGGACGAACACCGCCTCGAGCAGGGCCTGTTTGGTCGGGAAGTGCCGGTAGACCGTGCCTGCGCCGACCCCGGCCCGGCGTGCGATCTCACCGAGCGGGACGTCGAGTCCCTGCTGGGCGAACGCCTCGCCGGCGGCCGACAGCATCTTGGCGCGGTTGCGGCGCGCGTCGGCCCGGTCGCCGCCGTTGGTCACGCTCGTCATGTCGCTGTCGTCATGTCACGAAACCCCTTGTGGTCGTCGCACTAACCGGGTTGAAGTATTCCAGATATCGCCGACGGAGAGGACGACATGACCACCGAAGTGAACCAGCGGGCGGACGACGGGCTCGTTGCTGTGACTGGTGCCACCGGCAAGCAAGGTGGCGCGACTGCCCGGAGATTACTGGCCGCCGGCCGGCCGGTGCGGGCGCTCGTACGTGACAAGACCACGCCCGCGGCGGCAGCGCTCGCGGAGGCGGGGGCCGAGTTGTTCGTCGCGGACTTCGACGAGCCGTCGAGCCTGGCGCCGGCGCTCGAGGGTACGGCCGCGCTGTTCGCCGTACCGCCGACCGCTTATGGGCCGTCGGGCAGTAATCCGGAGCTCGAGTTCGCCCGTGGTCGTGCGCTGGCGGATGCGGCGGCCGCGGTGGGCGTCCGTCACGTGGTCTTCACCGGTGTGGCTTCGACGAGCGGAGATGCGTTCGCTGCGCCGGGCAAGCGGCGTACCGAGCGATACCTGCGCGAACATCTTCCGTTGGTCACCGTGCTCCGGCCGGTCCGGTTCATGACCAACTACCTTGGGGCGCCTGGGCTCGGCCTTGAAGGGTTTGCCGATGGGGTCCACCGGCATCTGTTCCCGCCCGACGAACCTGTGCAGATCATTGCGATCGAGGACATCGCCGAGTTCGCCGTGATGGCGTTCGAGCAGCCGGATCGCTTCGCGGGCCGGACACTGGAGCTGGCCGGTGACGAGCTGACCCCGGTAGAGGCTGTTGCCGCGATCGGCGCTGCGACCGGGGTTGCGGTGCGGTACGAGCAGCTGACGCACGACGAGGCCGCTGCGCTCAACCCGGAGATCGCGGAGACCCGGCAGCGGTGGATCTCCGGCCAGCGCTGGCACGCCGACCTCGAGGCGTTGCGCGTCATCCACCCAGGACTACGCACCCTCGCCGACTGGCTCAACGAGTCAGGCACCGCCGCACTGCGCACGCGCCTGCTCGCCACGGCCTAGCGAACTGAGCACATGCCACGCCGCCCCGCACGCCGCCCCGCGCGATGGCGTGGCGCGATGGCGTGGCGCGATGGCGTGGCGCGATGGCGTGGCGCGATGGCGTGGCGCGATGGCGGGGCGCAAGTGGCGGGGCGCAAGTGGCGGGGCGCAAGTGGCGGGGCGCAAGTGGCGGGGCGCAAGTGGCGGGGCGCGTGGTGAGTGGCGCGTGGCGCGTGGTGAATGGCGCGTGGTGAGTGGCGCGTGGCGCGTGGTGAATGGCGCGTGGTGAATGGCGCGTGGTGAATGGCGCGTGGTGAATGGCGCGTTGGAGTGGTGGGGTTAGAAGGTGAGCTCGTCGGTTTTCTTTACGGTGGCGGTTCGGCCGGGGGCTCGGTGGTTGTCCCAGTAGAGGTTGGTGTGGGCGATGACCTTGTCCGGCGTCGGTGCGCCCCACTCCGACAGGTCCTCGGTGGTGTGCGCGTCGCCGACCAGGGTCACGTCGTACCCGCGGACCATCGCGCCGTGGATCGTCGAGCGGATGCATTCGTCGGTCTGCGCGCCGCTGACGACCAGGTGGCCGATGCCGGCGCGGGCGAGCACGTCCTCCAGGTCGGTCTCCTCGAACGAGTCGGCGTACGTCTTGTGGACGACCGGATCCGAGCCGTCGCGCGACAGCTCCGGGACGAGCTGCCAGTTGTCGGTGTCCTTCTCCAGATTCTCGCTGGAGTGCAGGACCCAGACCACCGGGACTCCCCCGGCGCGCGCTTTGCCGACCAGCGTGGCGATGTTCGCGACAACCTGATCGCGTTCGTGCGCCTCGCTCACGACACCGTTCTGTACGTCGACCACCAGCAGGCCCGTGTTCGGCCGATCAGACAGCGTGGACATGTCCGCTCCTTCCAGCAGGTACGACCGAACGCTAGCCGCGCCCACCGACAGTTCTCGTCACCAGCTCCGCAACCGAAGCCGCACGGTCGGCACGTCCCCGTCGTCCAGATCCTCGGCCCGCCGCACCGCCGCCTTCACCGGCAGGATGTACCGCCCGTCCTTGGGGAACATCGACGTGTCCCACACACTCCCGCCGATCTCGGCCGTCACCGGAATCATCCCCCACCCGTACGAGACCTGCCCCGACTCCGCCTCGAAGTACCCACACTCCTCCTCCGGCACCGTAATGAAGTACCAAGGCGCCGGCCCTCGCCAATACCAAACCTCCCCCGAGAACTCGACTTCGTTCACTTCTCCTCCAAGGTGCTTGCGGCCAGAAGGCGGTGGGCCAGGTTGCGGGAGGCTTGTTGGAGTTCGGGGCCGCCGCGGATTCGGTAGGACGTTTTGATGGCGGTCAGTTGGGTGGCGTACCACTCTGGTTCGTCTGTGCTGGCCAGGAGGCGGGTGTGGGTGTCGTCGATGGGTTCCAGGCGGCCCATGCTTCTGGGGATCCACCATCTGGATTGTTCGAGTGGGGCGTCGATTTCCACCTCGATCGGGTAGCGCCAGCCCATGGCCAGGTGTTCTTCGACGGCTGCCAGCGGGTCCAGGTCGGCAGGCGCGGTGAAGGTGGTGGGCTGGGGTTCGACCTTGGTGATCTTGTCGACCCGGAGGACTCGTTGGGCGTCCTTGGAGTGCGACCAGCACAGGAGGTACCACCGGCCGCGCCGGACCACCACTGCCCACGGGTCCACGTCCATCGGCCACTCTTCCTGGTGGCGGCGGTACGTGATGGTGATGCGGCGGGTGTCTGCGCTGTGCGAGACGAGCGCCGCGGTGATCTCCGGGTCAGGGGTCCGTACGCCGGGGTCGGGACCGCGGGCGCTGACCCGGCGGACCGCATCCGTGGAGCGGGCCACCGGCTCCGGGAGGACGCGGATGATCTTGCCGAGGGCGTTCTCGACCGGATCGGCCGTACCGCGGGGACCTTCGAGGACGGCCATCACCAGGCCGAGCGCCTCGGTCGTGCTGAACATCAACGGTGGAAGCCGCAGCCCCCGCCCGACCCGGTAGCCGCCGTACGGGCCGCGCACCGACTCGATCGGGATGTCCGCCTCGCGCAGGATCGCGACGTACCGGCGGGCCGCGCGTTCGGACACCCCCAGCTTCTCGCCGAGGTGCTCCGCGGTGACGCCCGGGTTGTTCTGGATCAGCTCCAGCACCATCAGGGTGCGCGCGGTCGGGCTCACGTCGTACGCCATCGTCCACCATTCCGGAAGAAGACCGTCCGGTTCTGAGCGTAACCCACCCAGAAGTGCTCACCGGCTGAGCGGTTTGTCTGCGACGATCGACGCGTGCGGGCAGATCGGCTGGTGGCGGTGCTGTTGCTGATGCAGGCACGCGGACGCGTCACCGCGGCGGAGGTCGCCGACGAACTGGAGATCTCGCTCGCGACCGCACGCCGCGATCTCGAGGCGTTGTCCACAGCCGGCATCCCGGTTTATCCACAGCCCGGGCGGAACGGCGGCTGGCAACTCGTCGGCGGCGCCCGTACGGATCTCAGCGGCCTGACCGCGACCGAAGCCCAAGCCCTGTTCCTCCTGGTCGGCCCCGCCGCATCGATCGCGCCCGACGCGAAGGCAGCGCTCCGCAAGCTCGTACGCGCCCTCCCCGACACGTTCCGCGAGCACGCCCAGGCCGCGGCCGAGGCGGTCGTCATCGATCCGGCCCGTTGGGGTGAGCACGTCAAGGAACGCCCGGAACTGGTACGCCGCCTCCAGGACACCGTCGTACGCCGGCAGCAAGTGCGACTGGTCTACGCGGGCCGCGGACGCGGTACGTCGGAACGCGTGGTCGAACCGCTCGGTCTGGTCGACAAGGACGACATCTGGTACCTGATCGCGGGTACGCCCAACGGCCGGCGGACGTTCCGGGTGGACCGGATCGAGCACGCGGCGCCGACCGGTGATCTCTTCGAGCGACCGGACGAATTCGAACTGTCATCGGCGTGGGCGGAGATCGTCGAGCGGATGGAGGAACGCCGATCGGGGCTGACGGCAACGGTCCTGATGGACGAGCGGCACGTCCGGGTGATGCAGGACCGGCTCGGGCGCAACTGCGAGCTGGACGGGACGGCCGGCGACCGGGTCCGGATCCGGGTCACCGCGCCGACGCCACTGATGATCGCGCAGCACCTCGCTGGGTGGGGCGGGTCGATCGAAGTGGTCGATCCACCGTCGGTCCAGGCGGAACTCGCGCGTCTTGGCCGGGAATTGACCAGTCGTTACGGCTCGATGGACCACCTTGGTGAGTAAGGTGCCATGGTTCATCGTGTCCCGTTCAAGCCTCAGGAACAATTCGTGACCACATCCCCTCCCCAGCCACCGCAGGGCCCTTACGCAGGTCAGCCGAGCGGCTACGGTCCGCCACAGCAGCAGCCGTTCCCGCAGTACTCCCAGCCGGGTCAGCAGCCTCCGCCGCAGGGTCAGCCCGGCCAGCCGTACCCGGGCCAGCAGCAGTACCCCGCACAGGACGGCCAGCAGTACCAGGGCCAGCCCGGTGCATACCAACAGCAGTACGCCGGCCAACAGGCACCGCAGTACGGCCAGTACCAACAACCTGGCCAGTACCAGGGCCAGCAGGGCCAGTCGTTCCCGCAGCCGGGCTATGCCCCGCAGGGCCAGATGACGTGCCGCTTCTGCGGTGGCTACCCGGCAGTGGACGCCACTGTCCGCGGCCACCAGGGCATGATCATCCTGATGCGGTTCCTGAAGCTCCGGGGCCCGTTCTGCCGTACCTGCGGGATCGCGTCCGTCCGTGACATGACCTCGAAGAGCCTCTGGCAGGGCTGGTGGGGCATCGGTTCGTCGATCATCAACCCGATCACGATGCTGATGAACATCGGCCCGATGCAGAAGTTCAAGCGGCTGCCGGAGCCGGCGCCGGGTCAGACCCCGCCGATGAATCCGGGCAAGCCGCTGTTCCAGCGGCCGGCCATCCTGATGCTGCTGCTGCCGGTCGCGTTCATCGCGATCCTGATCGTCGGCAACCTCAACTCGACCGAGTCGAAGGCGCAGATCGGTTCCTGCGTGGTGAACGACGGCACCTCCAGCAAGCCGGACGTGAAGGTCGTCAAGTGCAGCTCGTCCGAGGCGGAGTACCGGGTCATCGACAAGTTCGACTCCACCGACGAGAGCAAGTGCGGTGACCAGACGGACGCCACGTACGTCGACGAGGGCGCGAACTACACGCTCTGCCTGGCGAAGGTCAAGTAGCTCGGCTGTGAGGCCCTGGGTGACCGGGGCCTCACTGACACATCAGTCCGGCAGCCAATGCAGCTCGTGTGACAGGGCTTTGGCGACGGTACGGACGCGGCGGTGCAGTGGTGACTGAACGCGCGGGAGCACCAGGTGGATCGTCAAGGTGTGTGCGCCCTTCAGCGGTCGCCACGTGAGACCGGCCGACAACGCCGTGACCGCGGCTTCACCAGCCGGGGCAAGGGTGAGCCCGTCGCGTAGGTCGCGCTGATACATGTCGAAAGACACCGCGGGCGTGCGGAACAGGGTGTTCGGCTGGGCGTCACGGAACAGTGCGGCCAGCTGATCGTGGATCACGGGGTTGGCCGTACGGTCGGGAAGCCGGAGCGGATACGCGGCCGCGTCGGCGATCTCGATCTCCGGGTATTCGGCGAGCGGATGATGCTCCGCCAATTGGACGCCGATGCGCTGACGCCGCAGCAGAACCCGGCGTACGCCACGACCCAGCTGTTCACCGCGGGTGATCCCGGCATCGATGCGGCCATCGGCGACTGCGGGCGAGATCTCCGGTGTCGCCATCGGGACCGCGGTGACCTCGAGTCCCGGGCTGCTGCGAATGATCCGGTCCACCAGGGCCGGTGCCGTCTCGGCGCCTGCACTGAGGCTGTACCCGATGCGCAGGGTGCCCAGTTCGCCGGCGCCTGCATTCCGGGCGGTGTCCCATGCCTGGTCGAGCGCCGCGAGCGCGGGCGGCGCGGACTCGACCAACGCCGCACCGGCCGCAGTCAGTACGACGCTGCGCGTGTTGCGAACCAGCAGGCGCGTACCGAGTTCCGCCTCCAGTCGGCGCATCCGGGCACTGAGTGCGGGCTGGGCGATGCCGATCCGTGCGGCCGCGCGGGTGAAGTTCAACTCCTGTGCGAGCACCAGAAAGTACCGCAGGCTCACCGTGTCCGGCGCCACATGCACTCCCTGTCGATTGATAACGATCCGTTCTGACTCTAGCCCGAACCGGTCTTTCCCCCGACCACAGATCGCGCCATAACCTGCGGATGTGACGATTCAACTGACCGCAGGAGGCACTGATGCATAAGTTGCTGGTCCTGTATCCCAAGCCCGTCGACCCTGACCACTTCCGCGACTACTACGTGACCAAACACCTTCCACTGGTCATGCAGTGGCCCGGCCTGCTCGACTGGCGCTACAGCCTCGACGTGACGGCGACCAATGGAGATGCGCCGTACTTCGCGGTCTTCGAAGCCGACTTCGCTGACGCCGCCGCCTTGGCCGCGTCGCGGGCCTCGGCGCCGGGCCAGCAGGCGGCCGCCGATGTCGTCAACTACGCCACCGGCGGTGTAGTCGTCATCGACTATCCGGTGCAGGACCCCACCGGCTGAGGCAGGCCGATGTTCTGGCGGGGTGTCACGGTGGTTGATGCCTGTGTGCGGCGCGATGGGCGGGGTGGCAGCCCCACGGCGGTGACCGACGACGACCCGACGGCGACGGACCCGGATCGGCGTGCGGTCGCTGCCGCAGCCGGCACGTCGCACGCGGCGTTCCTCGGCGCGGGCCGTACGCCCGACGGCGGCTGGCCGGTCCGGTTCTTCACCGCCACCGGCGTACTGGCCGGCTGCGGGCATGGCACCGTTGCCGCGCAGGCCGTCCGGTTGACCCGGACCGGGCTGGGTGAGCTGTACGACCGCCAGCACACCGGCGGGCGTACGTTCGACACCGTCGCGATCCGCCGCCCGGCCGGTATCGAGGTGTGGTTCGACCAGGGCCTCGTCGCGTTGCGCGACCCGGCGCCGGACGAGTGCACCGCGATCGTCGCCGTGCTCGGGCTCACCGCGGACGATCCGCATCCGACCGATGCACCACGGATCGCCGCGCCCGGCACACCACGCGTGCTGGTACCGGTTCGCGACCGGGCGGCGCTGTTCCGAGTTCACCCAGATCTCGGCAGGCTGACCGCGGTGTGCCGGCGGTACGGAGTGCTCGGCTGCTTCGTGTACGTACCGCCGGTGGGCGACCGGCCGGGTGCGGCGCGCATGTTCGCGCCGGCGATCGGCGTCGACGAGGACGTCGCCAACGCCAACAGCACCGGCTGCCTCGCCGCCCACCTACTCGACACAACAGGCGCGCAGACGATCGCGATCGAGGTCGAGCAGGGCGACACCCTCGGCCGCCCCTCCAGCGTGCTCGCTTCGGCCCGAGGCGGACCGGCGGGCATCACGACCCGGGTCGGCGGATTGGCGGTGGTCTGCTCCGGTCAGGAGTAGTAGCCGTCCACTGGGATTCGGGCCTCGTCGTAGAGGGCTGGTCCTTCCAGGGGGATGGCTGGGAAGTCGCCTGTGGTCTTCAGGCCGTTCAGTTGGTCGCCGGAGAGGGCGTAGACGACCTTGCCGAGACCGGAGCGTGCCAGGGCTCCAGTGCACATGGGGCATGGCTGGCAGCTTGTGTACATGGTTGTGCCGGCTGCTTGCTCCGGGGTGAGGTGTTGCGCGGCCCAGACTGCGAGTTTCAGTTCTGGGTGGTAGCTGATGTTGTCTTCGCTGAGCGTGGTGTTGTGGTCCTCGGCGAGTACGTCGCCGTCCGGGCCGACGAGGAGCGAGCCGAAGGGCGCGTCGCCGGACTCGCGGGATGCCGCGGCCAGGGCGATCGCTCGGCGCAGGAACTGTTCTGCTTCAGGTGTCACGTCGTCTCCAGTGGTCGATGATCGTCGCCAGTTGTTGCCAGGCGGCTTCGGGTCGTTCGGTCTCGGCGGGATCGCCGACGAACGGATCGAGTACGACGTTTGTCGCACCGAGGTCCTGCAGGACGGCGAGATCCTCCAGCACTTGCTCGACCGTCCCTTCCCCGGCGATCCGCTCGTCATCCACCAACGGCTCCCGCGTCAGCCTGAGCAAGATGCGCGGAGCAAACCGCGGCGCACCTGGTCGGGACGGGTCCACTGCGCCGGAGGGCGGCGTCAACGCGCGCAGGCGCGCGAGACCCGCCCGTAGTTGTGGGATGGTTCGGCGGAGAGGGTGCCAGGCGTCGCCGTACTCGATGGTTCGGCGGAGGGCTGCGGGGCTGTTGCCGCCGATCCAGCGCGGGATGCCGGCGGGCAGCGCCGCGAGTACCTCGTCCGTCGCGCGGCCGCGCCCCGCGAAGTCGGCGCCGAGGGCGGCGAACTCCTGTTGGGCCCAGCCGACGCCCACGCCGAGTACCAGCCGGCCGCCGCTCAGCGCGTTCAAGTTCGTCGCCATCCTTGCCGTGAGCAACGGATGACGGTACGGCGCGATCAGTACCGTCGTACCCAGCCGCACCCGCGAGGTGATCCCCGCCAGCCAGCTCAGCGTCGTGAACGGCTCGTAGAACGGCTCCGGGTACTGCTCCGCGACGTCCGGCGTGATCGCCACATGGTCCGACACCATCAGCAGGTCGTACCCGAGTCCCTCGACCACCCGCGCCCAGTCCCGCAGCCGCGCCGGGTTCGTCCCGGGGCCGAAGTTCGGCACGTTCACTCCAAGTTCCACGCCCTCAGGCTATCCAGGCGGCAACCCTGCCTTGAAGAGATTCTGCCCGGCGTCCGGCGCCTCCGGCCGTGGAATCGCCGGTAGATTGACGGTATGACCGAGAGTCTCGATCCGACCGACTGGGCGATCATCAACGAGCTGCAGGACGACGCCCGGCTGTCGCTCACCCAGCTCGGCCGGCGGGTGAACCTGAGTGCGTCTGCGACCACCGAGCGAGTACGGCGGCTCGAGACGCTCGGCGTGATCACCGGGTACCGCGCCGAGGTCGACCTGACGAAAGTCGGCTACCCGGTCCTCGCAGTCGTCCGGCTGAAGTACCCAGGCAACAAGCACGAGCCGCTGCACCGCCTCCTGGCCGAACGCCGGGAGATCCTCGAATGCCTGCGAACCACCGGCGACGACTGCTACACGCTCAAGGTCGCGGCGGGTTCGATGCCGCACCTGGAGGAGCTGGTCAACGAGCTGACCGAGTTCGGGAGTACGACGACCAACTTGGTCTACTCGCAGACACAGCGGTACCGCGGGCCGCAAAAGCCGGTGACCTCGCAGACCCGGCAGTGAGAGCGTTGGCCGGTGCTGAACGTACTGGGGATCGAGGTCTCGCCCGACCTGCTGGAGCGGTGGGTCGACTGGCTGGCGCCTGACGAGCAGCCGTTCTTCGTCACGCCGAAGCAGGCTCGCACCTGGAAACTCACGACCGGCGAACGCGATCCGACTCGTGAGCACCGCGATACCTATTGGATCTACGCGATCGACCGGAAGGCGGCGCGGACGGTCTGGTTGACGGAGGCTACGTTCCTCGAACTCCCTCGCGCCACCCGGGCAGGGTTGGTGCGGCAGCAGGTTGCATGCGGGCGTGGGGCGGTGCCTACTGCGCGGAGGTGGGCCGGCGTGGTGGGCGCGGAGGTCAGGCAGCAGGCGGATGGGCATCGGTTTGTTTGGTGGAAGTCCTTGTTGGGCAGGCCGGAGGTGGTACTTCCGGGGATTGTCAGCGAGGGCCTGGGAATGAGTAGACATGCGGAGGTTCGCTCGTGGCCCGCGGCACTTCCTAGGGTTCGGGAGTTGGCGGGGACGTTTGCGGATGGGAGTGGGGCGAACTGTTTCGGCACCGTGATGGCTGCTTGTGGGGTGGAAGGTGCGGAGAAAGTCTGGATGCTGCGAGAGCCGTTTGAGGAATGGCTTGCGGAGCACACCGTGCTTGGTGGGAGGGACGAGGTGGCGGGCACGGTGTTCGTGTGGCGGGACGCGGCGCTCGACGTTCAGCACGCGGCGTTGACGATCGGGGACGGGTGGATGTTGCACAAGCCGTCGCAGTCGTGGATGTCGCCGCGGAAGGTACGGACCGTGGCCGAGGTGAAGCGCGCCACGCGGACCGCCGGTTGGCGGCTCGAACGCCATAGAGTTGTCGGGTGAGGCTTCTCGTCACTGGAGCGGCAGGACTCCTAGGACGAGAACTCCTGCGCACCGCCGACCACGACGTCGTACCGGCGTACCACTCGCAGCCCGTCCCGGGCGGAGTGCAACTCGACGTACGACGGAAAGACCAGGTCCGCGACGTGATCCGCGACGTACGCCCGGACGCGATCATCCACACCGCCTACCTGCAGGATGATTGGGCGACCACCGCCGACGGCGCCGTCAACGTCGCACTCGCGGCCTCCTCAGCCCGACTGGTGTTCGTGTCGAGCGACGCGGTGTTCGGCACACGCGCCACACCGTACGACGAGGACGAGCCGCCCTGCCCGACAACCCCGTACGGCGCCGCGAAGGCTGCCGCCGAAACGGCCGTCCGAGCGCTCCGCCCCGACGCCCTCGTCGCCCGTACGTCGCTCATCGTCGGATCGCACGGTGATTCGGGCGAGGAACAACGGGTACGTCGCCTCGCCGCCGGTGAGCCGGGTGCGTTCTACACCGCGAACGTCCGCTGCCCGGTGCACGTCAGCGATCTCGCGTCCGCACTGCTCGAACTGCTCGCCACCGGCACCGACGGCATCGCCCACCTGTCCGGACCGCAGGCGCTCAGCCGCCACCAGCTCGGTTGCCTGATCGCGACCCGCGACGGCATCGACCCGGCCGCGCTGCCGTCCGCGGCGGGCGCACCGTCGGTCATCCAGCTCGACAGCCGCCGTACGCAACGACTGCTGAAGACCCGCCTGCGACCCGCCTCGGAGTTCCTGCTCAGTCGTTGACCGTCGTGGTCACCGGCGTACCGAGCTCGACCGTACGGCTGACCGTGCAGAGCCGGTCGTGCGACATCTTCACCGCGCGCGGCAGCGCCTCGCGAGCCTTGTCGCCGTCCTCCCCCTCCGGGAAGTGCACAGTGAACTCGACCGCGAGGTTCTCCATCCGGTTGCCCTCGTCCGCGTCCCGGATCTTGTCGCCGCGAACGACCGCGCTGAACTCCGTCGGCTCCGCGCGCCGGCTGACGACGATGTCGACATCGATCGCCGAGCAGGTGCCGATCGCGGCCAGCAGCAGCTCGACCGGCGTGAAGTCGGTGTCCGCGCCGCCGGAGCCGACCCGGATACTGCCGCCGCGAGCGTTGCGAACCTCGTAGCTGCTGTTCGCCAGTCGTTCGAAGCTGACCTGGCGGAGTGTGTCTGCCATCGTCCCGTCACATTCTGTTGCTTGTGGCAACTCAAAGGGTGTTCAACGCGTCCCGGACCGGGGTGTCCCCGGCCACGAGTTCGAGCGTCCGGCCGATCGCGGCCGGAGTGTCGCAGAGGCCGGCCAGTACCAGCGCGACGTCATCGCGGCTGATCCGGCCGTTGCCGGTCTTGTCGGCGAGGTACACCCTGCCGGTTCCCGGGTCGTCGGTCAGGCTTCCGGGCCGCAGCACGGTCCAGTCCAGGTCGCGGGCCCGCAGGTCCTCCTCGGCCGCCCACTTCGCCTTCAGGTAGACGGTGAAGGTCGAGTCGTCGGTGAGCGAGTCCGCCCGGTCCGCGCCCATCGAGCCGACCTGGATGTGCCGGCGTACGCCTGCCTGCTCGGCCGCGTCCGCGAACAGCGCGGCCGCGCCGCGGTCGACCGTGTCCTTGCGCGCGTTCCCGCTGCCCGGTCCGGCGCCGGCGGAGAAGATCGCGACCTCGGCACCGCGCAGTACGTCGGCCACGGCCGCGGCATCCGCCTGCTCGAGATCGAGTACGGCGGCCTGTCCGCCGGCGGCCGCGACGTCGGCCTCGTGGTCCGGGTTGCGGACCACCCCGACGACCTCGTGCCCGTCGGCGCTCAGCAGCCGGGTCAGGCGCAGAGCGATCTGTCCGTGTCCACCTGCAATCACGACTCGCATACCTGCACACTATCTCTGTGCCACACGCTGCAGCTGCCGACGGGACCAGGATCGCCTATCAGGTTCGTGGCGAGGGGCAACCACTTGTGTTGTTGGCCGGGCAGTCGAACAACCACACGTGGTGGGATCCGGTGCGGACGGACTTCGAGGAGCAGTACCAGACGATCACCCTGGACTGGAGAGGTACAGGGGACAGTGACAAGCCGGACGAGGTGTACAGCACCCGCGCCTTCGCCCAGGACGTGGTCGCTGTGCTGAACGCTCTCGCGCTGAGCTCCGCCCACATCTATGGGACCTCGATGGGGGGACGTGTCGCGCAATGGCTCGCCATCGACGCACCGGAGCGTGTCGGCAAACTGGTCCTCGGCTGCACGTCACCAGGAGCAAAGCACGGACACGAGCGAAGCCAGGAGATCCGCAAGGCGCTGGCAGACCCCGCACGCACTCAGCAGGTCCTGCTCGAGCTCATGTACACACCGGCCTGGCTCGCGAACAACCCCGGCCCGTACCACGTACTAGGTGACGCGAGCATGCCGACGTACGCCAAAGGCCGCCACCTCGTCGCCAGCAACAAGCACGACGCCTGGGATGGCCTCCCGGACATCACCGCGCCGACGCTGATCCTGCACGGCACCGACGACATCTTCAGCCCCGTCGCCAACGCGCAACTCCTCGCCGAGCGCATCCCGAACGCGCGTGCCGAGCTGATCGACGGCGCCCGGCACGCCTATTTCCACGAGTTCCGCGACGTCGCGAGCCCGGCGGTACTAGCCTTCCTGGCCACCGCGCAGGACCGGCCGTAGCGCGTCGAGTACGGCGGCGTCCTCGATCGTCGACGGCACCGGCTCGTCCCGGCCGTCCGCGATCCCGCGCATCGTCCGGCGCAGGATCTTCCCCGACCGCGTCTTCGGCAACGCCTCCACCACCGACACGTCGCGGAACGCCGCGACCGGCCCGATCTCCCGCCGTACCGCGGCCACCAACTCGTCCCGCAGAACGTCCTCGGTGACGGTCGCCCCCGCCTTGAGTACGACGAACGCCCGCGGCAACTGCCCCTTCAACGCATCATGGACGCCGATCACGGCGCACTCGGCCACCGCCGGGTTCGCCGCCACGACGGCCTCGATCGAACCGGTCGACAACCGGTGCCCGGCGACGTTGATCACGTCGTCGGTGCGGCCCATCACGAAGATGTAGCCGTCGTCGTCGATGTAGCCGCCGTCGCCGGTCAGGTAGTACCCGTCGTACTCCTTGAGATAGCTGTCGATGTAGCGCTGGTCGTCGCCCCACAGCGTCGGCAGCGCGCCCGGCGGCAGCGGCAGCTTGATCGCGATCGAGCCTTCCTCGTGCGGTTGCAGCTCCTTGCCGTACGGGTCGAGGATCTGTACGTCCCAGCCGGGCATCGGCACGGTCGCCGAGCCGGGTTTGGTCGGCAGCGGCTCGAGCCCGCGCGGGTTCGCGGCGATCGGCCAGCCGGTCTCGGTCTGCCACCAGTGATCCACAACCGGTACGCCGAGATGGTCGTGCGACCAGTGGTACGTCTCCGGGTCGAGCCGCTCCCCCGCCAGGAACAGCGTCCGGAACGAATCCATCGGGTACTTCGTCAGCTCGGCTGCCTCGGGATCGACCTTCTTGATCGCGCGGATCGCGGTCGGCGCGGTGAAGAGTGCCTTCACGCCGTGCTCGGAGATGACCCGCCAGAACGCGCCGGCGTCCGGCGTACCGACCGGCTTGCCTTCGTACAGCACGGTGGTCGCGCCGACGAGGAGCGGCGCGTAGACGATGTACGAGTGGCCGACGACCCAGCCGACGTCCGACGCGGTCCACCACACGTCGCCAGGGCCGATGTCGTACACGTTCCGCATCGTCCAGGCGAGTGCGACCGCATGCCCGCCGTTGTCGCGGACCACGCCTTTCGGGCGTCCCGTCGTACCGGACGTGTAGAGGATGTAGAGCGGATCGGTCGCCGCGACCTGCACCGGGTCGACCTGCTCCGTCGGCAACGAAGTCCAGTCCACATCGTGCTCGCCCAACTGTGCTTCAGCCTGCGGACGTTGGAACACCACCGTGTACTCGGGGCGATGCGACGAGATCGCCAATGCTTCGTCGATGATCGGCTTGTACTCCACTACACGGGTCGGCTCGACGCCGCACGACGCGGCGACGATCACCTTGGGGCCTGCATCCTCGATCCGGGCTGCCAGTTCTCGTGGCGCGAATCCGCCGAACACCACCGAATGAACGGCTCCGAGGCGGGCGCATGCCAGCATCGCGACGACTGCCTCCGGGATCATCGGCATGTAGATGATGACCCTGTCACCTTGACCGACACCGAGGGATCTGAGTGCGCCGGCGAAGCCGGCAACCTTGTCGCGAAGCTCGGCGTAGGTGAAGGACGCCCCGCTCCCGGTGACGGGTGAGTCGTAGACGAGGGCGGTCCGGTCGCCGTTGCCGGTTTCCACGTGACGGTCGAGGGCGTTGTACGACGTGTTCAGCACGCCGTCCGGGAACCAACGGAAGATCGGGGCATCGGTCGCGTCGATGGCGCGGGTCGGTGGCCGCGTCCAGGAGATCGCCTCGGCCGCCTCCAGCCAGAACCCGTGCGAATCGTCCAGACTCCGCCGGTAGCTGTCCTCGTACGCGCCCATCACATGGCCTCCCATCCGTCGGCTGTTCCCCATCGTGGCAGGGTTGAGGGATGACGGTAAGTCTCGAGGACGTGCAGCGCGCCGCGGAGCGGATCGCCGGACGGGTACGGCGTACTCCGGTGATCCAGGTCGCGCCCGGGCTCACGTTCAAGCTCGAACTGCTCCAGCACACCGGCTCGTTCAAACCGCGCGGCGCGTTCAACCGGCTGCTCAGCGCGAAGGAGAGCGGCGAGCTGACCGGACAGGGCATCGTCGCCGCGTCCGGCGGGAACCACGGGCTCGCGGCGGCGTACGCGGCCCGCGAGCTCGGCGTGCCGGCCCGGATCTTCGTCCCCACGACCACCCCGGCGGCCAAACTCGGCAAGCTGCGGACGCTCGACGCCGACGTGGTCGAGATCGGCAACGAGTACGCCGAGGCCTACCAGGCGGCGCTCGTGGAACAGGAGGAAACCGGCGCGGTCCTGGTGCACGCGTACGACCAGCCGGAGATCATCGCCGGCCAGGGCACCGTCGGCCTCGAACTGCTCGACCAGGCCGGCAGTTTCGACACCGTCCTGGTCGCGGTCGGCGGCGGTGGCCTGATCGCCGGCATCGCCACCGCCCTCGGCGACGGTGGCCTGATCGCCGGCATCGCCACCGCCCTGGGCGACCACGCCCAGGTCATCGGCATCGAGCCGGCCGCGGCTGCCACCATGCACCGCGCGCTCCAGGACGGCCGACCCACCGACGGCCCGGTCGGCGGCGTAGCAGCCGACTCCCTAGGCGCGCGCCGCCTGGGCACCTTCGCCTTCGAAGCAGTCAAGGGCCATCACGTACGGTCCGTCCTCGTCGACGACGACTCGATCGTTGCCGCCCGCAAACAGCTGTGGACCGACCATCATCTGGCCACCGAACACGGCGGCGCCACGGCGTACGCAGCCCTGGTCTCAGGCGCCTACAAGCCAGCCGCCGGCGAACGGGTTGTCGTGGTGATCTGCGGCGCCAACACCGACCCGAGCACGCTTACTTAGTACGCGCCTGCTTGTCGTCGGCGAGCACCCACGCAGCCAGCACACCGGCAATTCCGCCGCACAGATGCCCCTGCCAGGACACGCCGTCCTGCGGCAGGAGGCTCGCGAGCAGCGCGCTCCCCCACACCATGATGACCACGATCCCGACCAGCACCTGACCGAGCCGCCGGTTGAACAGCCCGCGCACGATCAGGTACGTCGCATACCCGAAGACCACGCCGCTGGCACCGATCGTGATCAGGTTCGGCGGCGAGATCAGCCAGGTCCCGAACCCGCCGATCACCGCGACGATCGCGGTCACCTGGAACAGCCGGACCGCGCCGTTGACCGCGATCAGCAGGCCGAGGGTGACGAGCGGCAGCGTGTTCGAGATCAGGTGGCCGAACCCCAGGTGCAGGAACGGCGCGGTCAGGATCCCGATCAGGCCGCGCGGATCGCGGGAGACGATCCCGTACTGGTTGAGCGACCCGTTGGTCGCGGTGTCGACGACCTCGACCGCCCACATCAGCCCGACCAGGACGCCGAGCAGCTTCAGCCCACCACCGATCTTGGCAGTGTCCACACTCCGCCCCGTCCGCCGGGCGGGAGTCTGCGCGCTCATACATCCACCATGCCCTACTCCCTCAAGTCTCAGCCCTTGACGAGCGTGGCGACAGCGGAACGTGACCTCTGAGATACTGCGAGTGGCAGTCGTCGAGTGAGGGGGAACGATGCCGATAGCCGTCTACGTCCTGGGACTGAGCATCTTCGCGCAGGGCACGTCCGAGTTGATGCTGGCCGGGTTGCTGCCCGAGCTGGCCACGGACCTGCACGTGTCGATCCCCCAGGCCGGGCTGCTGATCTCGGCGTTCGCGGTAGGCATGCTGGTCGGGGCGCCGGTGCTCGCCGTCGTCACGCTCACCTGGTCCCGGCGTACGGCGCTGCTCGTCTCCCTGGCGATCTTCGCGCTCACCCATGTCGCGGGCGCGTTGACGACGAGTTATGCCGTACTGCTCGCGACCCGGATCGTCGGCGCTTTCGTGTACGCCGGGTTCTGGTCGGTGGCCGCGGTCACCGTCATGACGCTCGTCCGGTCCGACAGCCGGGCGCGGGCGATGAGCATCGTCACCGGCGGCCTGACGATCGCCACAATCATCGGCCTCCCGCTCGGAACCGTCCTTGGCCAGCACCTCGGCTGGCAGTCCGCGTTCTGGACCGTCGCCGGACTGTGCGTCCTCGCGATGGCAGGCGTCGCCACCACAGTCCCCGCCGGCCGCCCCGACCCCGCCACAGCCCCACGCCTCGGTGATGAACTCCGCGTCCTCCGCAACGCCCGCCTCTGGCTGGCCTTCGCCACCACAGCCTTAGTCACCGCAACAATCCTGGTCGTCTTCAGCTACCTCGCACCCCTCCTCACCCAAACCACCGGCCTACCACCAGGCGCAGTCCCCGGCGTCCTCGCTCTGTACGGTCTTGGGTCCTTCATCGGAATCACCATCGGCGGCCGATTCGCCGACGCACTCCCGTTCCATACGTTGTTCATCAGCATCACGGGCCTCGTGGTCCTGTCGGGCCTACTTGCGCTCACAGCAACTGTTCCCGTGACCATCATCGGAGTCATCGTCCTGCTGGGCGGCTTCGGTTTCGCCGCGAACCCGGCCCTGAACGCCCGCGTCTTCAGCCTCGCCGGCGACGCACCGACGCTGGCGACCGCGACCAACTTCTCCGCGTTCAACGTCGGCATCACAGCCGGCCCGTGGCTCGGTGGTCTCGCGATCGACGCCGGCGCGGGCTATCCCGCCCTCGGCTGGATCGCGGTCGGTACCGGCCTCGCGGCGCTGGCGACCGTACTGTTCGCGGCGTACGTCCCCGTCAGTTCACAGGGCCTTGCGGGTCGAGGTGCGTCGGATCGAAGTCGGCGTGCCGCTTGAACACGTACTTGTTCAGCAGCCACGTCAGCGCCCACAGCCCGATCCCGACGAGCATCAGCCACCCGGCGATCTTGTAGTCCGCGGAGTCCCGCCCTGACAACGGGCTGGCGAGGTAGACGCACAGTACGACACCTGCGACCGGCAGCGCGGTCGGTGCGTGGAAGTGCTTGTGCTCGACCCGGTCCCGCCGCAGCACCAGCACCGCGACGTTCACCACCGCGAAGACGCACAGCAGAAGGAAGGCCGTCGTACCACCGAGGGCGGCGAGGTCGGCGTACCCGATCAGTACGAACGCGAGCAGCGTCGTGAACAGGATCGCGATGTACGGCGTACGGCGCTTGCGCAGCACCCGGCCGAGCGGACCGGGCAGCACCTGCTCGTGCGACATCCCGTACAGCAGCCGGCTCGCCATCAGCATGTTGATCAGCGCGGAGTTGGCCACCGCGAACATCGTGATCCACGCGAACACCTCGAGCGGGAACCCGGGAGCGCCGGCCTGGACGACCTTCAGCAGCGGGGTCGCACCCTTGTTCAGCTCGTCCGGCGACACCAGCGCGACCGCGGAGATCGCGACCAGTACGTAGATGACGCCGGTGATGCTCAGCCCGGTCAGCATCATCCGCGGGAAGATCCGCACCGGGTCCTTGGTCTCCTCGGCCATGTTCACCGAGTCCTCGAAGCCGACCATCGCGAAGAACGCCAGCGCGGTCGCCGCCGTCACCGCACCGAACGGCGACTCGCCCTCGGGGACGTGGAAGTCGGTCAGCCGGGACGTGTCCCCGTCGCCGCCGAGCAGTGCCCACGCGCCGATCCCGATCACGATCAGCAGACCGCTCAGCTCGACACAGGTCAGTACGACGTTCGCCTTCACGCTCTCGCCGACACCGCGCAGGTTCACCAGCGCGATCAGCGTCATGAACGCGAGCGCTGTGATCATCAGCAGCGCGCCGCGGTCCGGATCGATGTGGGCGGCGGAGAAGAAGTTCGCCGCGAACGCCTTCGACGCGCTGGACGCCGACGTGAGACCCGAGCACATCACCGCGAAGGTCAGCAGAAAAGTGAGGAAGTGGATCCCGAACGCCTTGTGCGTGTAGACCGCCGCCCCGCCGGCCTTCGGATACTTCGTCACCAACTCCAGGTAGGACGTAGCGGTCAGCATCGCGACCACGAACGCACACAGGAACGGCAACCACACCGCCCCACCGACCTCGCCCGCAACCTTCCCGGTCAGCGCGTACACCCCGGTCCCGAGAATGTCCCCCACCACGAACAGCAACAGCAGCCCCGGCCCCATCACCCGCTTCAGCTCAGGACGTTCACCGGCGTGCGTTACAGAATGGTCACTCATCGCGCCTCCCTGACGTCAGTGCGTCACTACATCCTTCCATCTGAGAGCAAACTGAAAACAGTTGACGCGCGCCTTACGGCATCATGTGGCCGGTGATGCACCTACGGCTGATCGCCCCCGCAGACCGCAGCGAACGAGTCCTGGACACCCTCGTCACCGACCCACGGGTGACGAGCGTCGTACGGATCCCGGGTGCGGCCCACCGTCCCGACGGCGACCTGATCGAGTGCGACGTCACCCGCGAAGCGACCTCCGACATCCTCGCGTTCCTCCGCGCCGAGGGCCTGTACGACGACGGCGCGGTCGCGCTCAGCTCGGTCGACTCGGCTCCGTCGCGGAACGCCCAGGCCGCCGAGAAGGCGGCACCTGGCGCACCCGACGACGCGGTGATCTGGGACGCGGTCGTCGACCAGGCGTACAACGAGGCCGGTGGCTCCTGGGTCTACTACGCGTTCCTGACGCTCGCGACCATGATCGCCGCGGTGGCGGTCGTCACCGACTCGTCGATCCTGGTCGTCGGCGCGATGGTCGTCGGGCCCGAGTTCGGCGTGGTCGCCGCGCTCGCCGTCGGTATCTTCCTGCGCAAGGGCGGGCTGTCGCGCGCTTCGCTCGTACTGCTCGTCAAAGGTTTCGTACTGGCGATCGTGCTGACCGCGATCGCCGCCTTGCTGGCCCGCGCGGTCGGTTGGGTGGATGTCGCCGACGTGACCGCGGCGCGGCCGCTGACCGGATTCATCTGGCGGCCGGACCGGTGGTCCGCGGTGGTCGCCGTACTGGCCGGCTGTGCCGGTGTGCTGTCGCAGACGGCCGGCCGAGGGAACGCGCTGGTCGGCGTGTTCATTTCGGTCACGACCGTTCCGGCGGCCGGCGACCTCGCCCTCTCGCTCGCACTGTGGGCGCCGCACCACATCGGCGGAGCCGCCGCGCAGCTCGGCATCAACCTGGCGGGAATGACCGTGGCCGGAGTCGTCACGCTGCTGCTGCAGCGGCTGATCTGGCGCAGTTACCTGCGGGTCAAGAGAAGGGCGGGCGCGCGCGTTGAGGCTTGACCGGGCGTCCCCTGTCCGATCCGCGCGCGCCCAGCAAAGTAGACATACCCCACCGGGAGGGGTCGTGCACCTGTTCCGGTCCTGACGTATGTCGGCCATGACGTGAAGTCGCCAAACCGGTCGAGCCCGTCCGGCAGACGAGATAGCCTGATCGGATGCTGGAGTCGGTAGGGGTGGCAGCACCGGACGAGGAGGCGTACCGGGCCGTGCTGTCGGCCCCGGGCTGCGAGGTCCAGCAGCTCGCCGAGACCCTCGGGCGGGACGAGCTCGACGTACTGGAGACGGTCGGCCGGCTGGAGAAGCTCGGGCTGCTGACCAGTACGTCCGACGACCCGGTCCGGCTCATCCCGACCCGTCCGGACGTCGCCGTGGATGCGCTGGTCGCCGTCCGCCGGGCCGAACTCGACCGCGTCCGCGCCGAGGCCAGGGTGCTGTTGTCGGAGCTGAGTACGCAGGAGCAGTACCGGCCGGAGAACCTGGTCGAGGTGATCGTCGGCCAGGAGGCGATCGCGGCCCGGTTCGCGCAGCTGCTGAACGGGACCCGGAACCAGCTGCTCGTGCTCGACCGGCCGCCGTACGCCGCTCAGGCCGACGAGTCCGACAGCACCGTCCGCGGGCTGCTCGGCGACGGGGTCGTTGTGCACGGCATCTACTCCCCCGACTCGCTGGACATCCCGGGCGGCGTCGACGAGGCGTTCAGCGCGGCCGACGCGGGCGAGACCTCACGGGTCCATCCGCAGGTGCCGATGAAGCTGGCCGTGTTCGACGCGCGGATCGCGCTGCTGCCGCTCTCGGTGGACCAGCTGGTCGACAGCGCGCTCGTCGTCCATCCGTGCGCCTTGCTCGACGCGTTGACCGAGATGTTCTGGTTGCTGTGGGACCAGGCCGTTCCCGTCGTACCGGCGGCCAAGGCGGACCCGACCGACGCGCGGTTGATGACGCTGCTCGCGGCCGGCTTCAAGGACGACGCCATCGCGCGACAGCTCGCGCTGAGCAGCCGTACGGTCGGTCGCCGCGTCGCCGAACTGATGGAGACGCTGGGCGCCCGGACCCGTTTCCAGGCCGGCATCCACGCCCAACGCCGCCACCTCCTCGAGGACTAGCAGGCACCCAGCATCTGCTGCAGCGCGGTCTTCTCCGTGGACTGGAGTGACAGCTTGTAGGTGTACTTCACCCAGATCCAGTAGCGCGCGTACAGGCAGTGCACCGCGGTGTTGGTGGGCTGCCACTCGGACGGGTCCTTGTCGCCCTTGGAACGGTTGCTCGATGCCGACACCGCGATCAGCTGCGAGATCGTCAGGTTGTTCGCGAACTCCTGACGCTTCGCCTGCGTCCAGCCGCTCGCGCCCGACTTCCACGCCTCGGCCAACGGCACGATGTGATCGATGTCGACGTCCGACGAATCCGTGAACGTCTGCTTGTCGTACACGCTGTACCAACTGCCGGCGGTCGGCTGGCAACTGCTGTCGACCTGCACGCCGGTCCCGTCGCGCTTCAGGACCTCTTCGCGGGTGTCACACGTGCCCGACTGGTTGATCCAGTGCGGGAACTTGTCCCGGCTGTAGCCGGTGGTCGAGCCCTCCGCCTTCACGGTCAGGCTCGCCAGTTCACTGGCGGCGGTGGTCGCGGACGGCGGGGTCGGCGGAGACGCGAATACCGGTCCGGTACTCAGCGCCCACGCGGTCGCGGTAGCTGCCACGGTAGTGGCAAGGGCGGTCGTACGCGTGAACTTGCGGGGCATTGGTCAGGCCTCCGATGGGTGGGGCGGATCCCCCCTGACGGTGCTGCCCTCAGCCTTCCCCGATCACGCACGGTAGGAAACCACTCACCAGTTACAGTCGAGTGAACGTCAGTCGTGTTCGACGACGGTCAATGTCCACCCGGCCGCGGCACGGTCCAGTTCGGCGTTCCAGCGCTCGTTCACCAGCTTGTGCAGGGATTTCGCGGTGCCCGGATCCTTGCCCGCCTCGAGCAGGTGCCGCGCGACCAGGCCGCGGGTGTGCTTCGCGTTGTGCGAGACGACGGTCCGTACGCCGTTCCGCTCGCGCACCACGTTCACCGACACCCACTTGTCCGCCTGCGCGCCGCTCGGCCGCCACGCCGCGACGTACGTCGACGAACGGCAGTCCACGATCACGCCGTCGACGTCCTTCAGCGCAGCGCCGAGCGGCTCGCGCCACACCGACGCGAGCGGACCGTGGCCGGGCAGCGTCGTACCCATCGAGAGCCGGTACGGCGGGACGCGATCGGCCGGGCGGAGCGCGCCCCACGCGGCCGAGATGACCAGCAGCCGGTTCGCGGCCCGGCGCTTCGACCCGGCCGAGAGCGTGGCGTAGCCGAGGGCGTCGTACAGGACACCGGAGTACAACTCGGAGACCGGGACGGACGGCTCGGTCCGCCAGCGGGTGTTCCGCTCGACCTCGTGCTGCAGCGAACCGCCGACCTCGAGCACGTCGTGTGCGTCGGCCGACGCGGACACCTTCGCGAGCGTCTCGAGGACCTGCTCGCGGACCGGGTTCAGCTCCGGGAACGACAACGCCGAGAAGTCCACCGCACGACCACGCGACCGCCCGGTCTTACCTTCGGACGGCGGCAGGAGAATGAGCGTCACGTGAGCTCGTCCAGAGCGGCCAGGTCGGCGGGGGTCGGGTCCCACGTGCCGGCGGCGACGTTCTGCGCGATCTGTTCCGGGGTCGTCGCGCCCGCGATCACCGACGCGACCGCCGGCTGCGCGGCCAGGCCGCCGATCGCCACGTCGATCATCGTCAGGTCCCGCTCGGCGGCGAACGTCTCCAGCGCCTCGAGCTTGTCGAAGTCGGCCCGCGCGAGCCGCTCCGGCTGCGAGGCCAGGCGGGTGCCTTCGGGTGCCGTCGTACCGCGCTTGTACTTGCCCGACAGCAGACCGGACGCGAGCGGGAAGAACGGCAGGATGCCGAGCCCGAGGTGTTCGCAGGCCGGGACCAGTTCGTCCTCGACGTCGCGTTCGAGCAGCGAGTACTGGTTCTGGGCGCTGACGAAGTGCTCGAGGCCGGTCGAGCGCGACGTCCAGTCCGCGTCGACGACCTGCCAGGCCGCGAACTGGGAGCTGCCGATGTACCGCACCTTGCCCTCGGCAACCAACTCGGACAGCGCCGAGAGCGTCTCCTCGATCGGCGTCACCGGGTCCGGGAAGTGCAGCTGGTAGAGGTCGATCCAGTCCGTGCCGAGCCGCTGCAGGCTCGACTCGACCGCCTTGCGGATGTACCGCCGGGAGCCGCGGACGCCCCAGTCCGGGCCGTTCACCCCGCCCATGTCACCGCCGAACTTGGTCGCGACCACGACCTCGTCGCGGCGCGCACCGAGCGCCTTGCCGAGCAGTTCCTCGCTGAACCCGTGCTCGCCCCGGTAGATGTCCGCGGTGTCGAAGAGCGTGATCCCAGCGTCGATCGCCGCGTTCACCACGGCGTCGGTCCGGCCCGCGTCGAGGCGCCGCCCGAAGTTGTTGCACCCGAGCCCGACAACGCTGACAGTCAGTCCCGAGTCACCCAACTGCCGGTACTCCATAGTCGCCATGTGCTCAGCCTAGTCACGGCATACAGTGGCCCTCATGCCGAGTCTCACCGTCGACGGCGCTCGCACTCGGGCCGCCGCGCTTTCCGTCCAGTCGTACGACGTCGATCTCGACCTCACCCAGGGCGAGTCGACGTTCGGATCCACCACCACGATCAGGTTCACCGCGACCGAACCCACCAGCTGGGTGGACGTGAAACCCGACGCACTGACCTCCGTCACGCTGAACGGCTCGGCGCTCGACGTCGTGGGGCTGAACGACGGCCGCCTCGAGCTCACCGGCCTACTGGCCGACAACGAACTCGTCGTGGTCGCCACGATGGCCTACTCGCACGACGGCGAGGGCCTGCACCGCGCGGTCGACGCCGCAGACGGTCTTGCCTACACGTACGCGATGTCGTTCCTGGACGCCGGCCCGCGGATCTTCGCCTGCTTCGACCAGCCCGACCTCAAGGCGCCGTACCGGATGAAGGTCACCGCACCGCAGGACTGGATCGTGCTCGGCAACGGCGCCTCGACCCAGGTTTCCCCCGGTCGCTGGGAGCTCGCCGAGACCAAGCCGCTGTCGACGTACTTCGTGACCGTGGTCGCCGGGCCGTACCACCAGCTCACCGATTCCCACGACGGCATCAACCTGAGCGTCGTGTCCCGGCAGTCGCTCAAGGACGCGCTGGACCGCGAGGCCGCGGACATCTTCGAGGTCACCAAGCAGTCCTTCGACGAGTACCACCGGATGTTCGGCTACCGGTACCCGTTCGGCGAGTACCACCAGGCGTTCGTCCCGGAGTTCAACGCCGGCGCGATGGAGAACCCGGGCTGCGTGACGTTCCGCGACCAGATGGTGTTCCGGTCCGCGGTGACCGACGGCGAGCGCAGCCAGCGGGCCCGGACGATCGTGCACGAGATGGCGCACCAGTGGTTCGGCGACACCGTGACGATGAAGTGGTGGAACGACCTCTGGCTGAACGAGTCGTTCGCCGAGTACATGGCGCACCGCGTCTCCACCGCCGCCACCCGGTACACCGACAACTGGATCGACTTCGCCTACATCCGCAAGTGGTGGGGGCTGCAGGCCGACCAGCGGTCCTCGACGCACCCGGTCGCGGCCGACGCGGTCAAGGACGCGGCCTCCTCGCTCGACGACTTCGACGGCATCTCGTACGCCAAGGGCGCCGCCACCCTCAAGCAGCTCGCGGCGTACCTCGGTGACGACGTGTTCCTCGCCGGGGTGAACGCGCACATCGCCGCGAACGAGTTCGGCAACGCCACGTTCGCCGACCTGCTCGCGAAGTGGACCGAGGCCGGCGCGGTCGGCCTGGACGACTGGGCGCAGGCCTGGCTGCGGACGCCCGGCGTCGACACGCTGACCGTCGTACGGACGGACACCGGGATCGAGCTGCACCGCAAGGCGCCCGCCGACCACCCGGCTGCACGACCGCACAAGCTGATCGTCGCCGGGTACGACACGGACGGCAACCGCACGGCTGTCGACGTACTCGTCGACGCCGACCAGGTGTCGGTCGACCTCGACCCCTCGGTCGCGGTCGTGATCCCGGACGCCGGCGACGACAGCTGGGCGAAGATCCGCCTCGACGCGGACAGCCTCGCGAACCTGGCCGCCGTACTGCCGAAGATCACCGACGGCGTCACGCGGGCCGTCGTACTGAACAGCGTCCGGGACGCGGTCGCCGACGCCGAGCTCGACCCGAAGCTCGGGTTCGACGTCGCCCTCGGCATGCTGCCGACCGAGACCAGCGACATCGCCGTCGCGACCCTGCTGAACTGGTCTGCCGGGACGCTGCTCGGCGTCTACCTGCCGTACGAGCCGTACCGCGGGCAGCTGGCCGACACGCTCGGAGCGCGCCTCGAGACGGTCGAGGCCGGGAGCAGCGTGCAACTGTCGGTGGCGCGCGGGTTCGCCCGGTTCACCGACGACGTCGACCGGCTGAAGGGCTGGCTCGCCGGCGACGGCGTACCGGACGGCCTCACAATGGACGCCGACCTGCGCTGGATCGTCACCCTGCAGCTCGCCCGGCTCGGCGCGATCGACGAGGCCGGCATCGACGCCGAGCTCCAGCGCGACACGTCGTCGGAAGGCATCGTGCACGCCACCCGCTGCCGGGCCGCGCTGCCGACCGCCGAGGCGAAGGACCGGGCCTGGGCGCAGATCACCACCGACGCGGACCTCGCGAACTACGAGCTGTACGCCGCCTGCGAAGGCTTCTGGCACCCGACCCAGGACGAGCTCACCGCGCCGTACGTCGACCGGTACTTCGCCGAGATCGCAGGCACCGAGAAGCTGCGCTCCGGCTGGGTGGTGGCGAGCAGCGCCAAGCTCGCGTTCCCGCGGTACGCCGTCTCGCAGCAGGTCGTCGACCGCGGCAGCGACCTGATCGCGGACGAGTCGGTCGCGGCCGGCATCCGGCGGTCCGTGGCCGACAGTGTCGACGATCTGAAGCGTGCGCTCGCGGTGCGTTCGGCGTTCGCGAACTGACCGATCGGCCGCGGTCACACCGTGTTGTGACTAATGTGACTGGTGTGACCAGGAGGACCCTGGTGACCAGGCAAGATGTGTTTTCGTGACGTAACCTCCACAATGACCGCGCGGCACGGCGCGCCGGTCTTGGTCAGGCCCAGCGTCCGGGAGAGACTGTCTAGAACCGCACAGGAGAACAAGGTCAATGCGCGAGGCGAGGCTCGTCGGTCTGAGCCAGGATGGGACACAACTCATCCTGGCGGTGGCAGAGACGGGTGAGGAGTTCGCCGTTCCGGTCGACGACCGGTTGCGTGCGGCCCTCCGCGGCGACCGTGCCCGACTCGGCCAGCTGGAGATTCAAATGGAGAGCGCGCTGCGCCCACGAGACATCCAGGCTCGTATCCGCGCCGGCGAAAGTCCCGAGGCGGTCGCGGCGGTCGCCCAGATGCCGATGGAACGCGTGATGGCGTTCGCCGGCCCGGTCCTGGCCGAGCGGGACCACATCGCCAGCCTCGCGCAGCGTGCGTCCGTCCGGCGTCGCGGTGGTGGCGACGCCCCGACCCGCAACCTCGGAGCCTGGGTGACCGACCGGCTCCGGCTGCGTCAGGTCGACCCGGCCTCGGCCGAGTGGGACGCGTGGCGGCGCGAGGACGGCCGCTGGGCGGTGCGCGTCTCGTACTTCGTCGAGGCCGAGGACAACGGTGATCCTGAGGCGGAGAAGAAGGACGAGAAGGTCGCCATGTTCGCGTACGACGCTCCTGGTCGGTACGCCGTACCCGACGACGACGAGGCACGCTGGCTCGTCGGTGAGCAGGCGCAGGTGCTGCCGACCCCCGTACAGCCGCAGCCTGGTGAGCGGCGGCTCGCCGCGGTCGCGGACATCGACCCGCTGATCGCGCCCGACCACGGCGCCGACAGCTACGAGGCAGGCTTCGAGGACACGGTCGCCCTGCGCCGCCGGAACCACCCCGTTTCCGAGCGCCCGGACTGGTCCGACCGCGAGGCGACGCGGCGCGACGTCTCCGATCGCGACGCGGCCCGCCGCGACCCCGAGCGCGGCCCGCGGCGTGTGCACTCGGTCCCCAACCCCGACGAAGAGCCGACGCTGATCGACGTCCCCGTCGACCAGCCGCCGGCGCCGCGTCCGTCCGTCCGTGCGGTCGAGCGCCCGGCCGACCCGCCCGCCTTCGCTTCCCCGGCCGAGGACTACCCGGAAGAGCACACCGCCCGGAACGGCACGACCGACCCACAGCCAACCCGCGCCGCCCAGCCCAACGAGGTCCGGCACCCGGAGTCGCACCCGACACGCGTCCCTCAGCCCAACGAGCTGCGTCAGCGCGACGCACGCAGCACACCCTCCCGCACCACCGAGCCACCTGTCACGGACCCCCGCTCGGCAGACCCCCGTTCGGCCGACCCGCGTTCTGTTGGCGCGCGCTCGTCTGAGACCCGTCCGACCGCCTCGCGGCCGGCACCATCAAGCCCGACCGAGCCACGGCCGGCGCCGGCCGCCCGCGCCGAGCAACCTCCCCGTCCGGCCGACCCACGGATCACGGACGTGCCCTCCGCCGAGCCTGCGCGCGAGCACACCCCGACCGCCGACCCGAAGCCCGAGGCTCCGGCCGCCCAGCTGTCCGAGGGCACCGAGAACGGACAGACCGAAGACGCCGCCGAGCCCAAGAAGAAGCCGGCCCGCCGGGGCAAACGCGCCAGCGTGCCGAGCTGGGACGAGATCATGTTCGGCAAGAAGGCCGACTGAACCCCCGGTCCAGTACCTTCGCGGACCATGCCCACCGCCCTCGAACGAGCCACGACAGCAGCCGTCCTCGCCGTCCGGCGTGACCCGTCCGCGGCCCGAGCCGTCGAGCAATGCCGACACGAACTCGCCGAGCCAACACCGGACGGCCAGCAAGCAGCCCTGCTCGTCGGCTGGGCTTACCTCGCCCTGCACAACCCGTCCCAGGCCTGGGAATGCTTCCGCGCAGCCGTCTCGTACGCAACCCACCAGCACCTGACGGACCGAGCCGCGCTCCTCGCCGGCCTACTGGCCGCCCAGCGCCTCGACGCACCCGCCCTCGCCGGCGCCTGGTACCGCGTCTCCACAGACCTGCGCGGCGTCCTCGATCGGACGAACTTCACCGGCGACCTGTCCGCCGAGCTCACCGACCAGCAGATCTGGCCCGACCATGCGGAACTCCACGCCAACATCCTCCCCACGCTGCTCACAACCTTCGACGCCCGGAGCCGATCCCTCGCAGCCCTCACCTTGTACGCCCTGCACCACGCCAACGGCCAGCCCGGTGGAGCCGTACAAGCAGCAAAGCAGGTCGTACAGCTCGCGCACCCGACGTACGTCGCCGCCGCCTGGCTCGGCATCGCCGAGACCCTCGTCAAGCAGGGAGACAACACAGCGGCAGCCGGCGCCTGCGAGGAGGCGCTCGCGGCCGACGGGCAGTACAGCGCCCGGCTGCTCCTCGGCCTGGCCGAAGGCCCGGAACCGGACGTACACACCCAGGCCGGGACTCTCCTCGGTACGCTGCAACGCGACGTCGGCGATCTCGATTCAGCCGTCGCCACCCTGACCGCCGCAGCACGCGACGAAGATCCCACCGCGTTGCTCGCCCTGGCGCAGACCCACGATCTCGCGGGCGACCCGGCCGCCGCGCAGCCCCTCTATACGAGGCTGGCCGAGCACGAGCTCTCCGAGCAGTACCAGGACGCGGTCTTCAACCTGGGCCTGCAAGCCAAGGATCGCCGCGACCTGCCAGAGGCGACCCGGTGGTTCCGCCGGTACATCGAGGCCGGCTACGCGGCCCATCCGCTGGCGGCGGCGCACCTCGGCGAACTCGCGTACTGGGTCGGCGACA
Organism: Kribbella sp. NPDC004536; assembly: GCF_042873835.1. Lineage (NCBI taxonomy): Bacteria > Bacillati > Actinomycetota > Actinomycetes > Propionibacteriales > Kribbellaceae > Kribbella > Kribbella sp. NPDC004536. The sequence goes on from NZ_JBIALY010000002.1 coordinate 1,255,375, forward strand.
AACAGGCCGCGCTCCACTGGTACCAGTACACCCTCGACCACACCGAACTCCCCATGCTCGTCGAGGAAGCCGAACAGCGCATCGCCGAGCTGCGGGGTTAGGCACCCAGGCGGCTGAGCGCATACATCGCCTCGCGCTCGAGGCGGGCGATGTCGGCCAGGACGCAGCCCGCTTTCGACAGGTGCCGTGGGTCGCCGGAGTGGCCCGCCTGGGCGATGAGCGCCGCTACCTCTGTCCAGCCTGCTGCGGCCTCGGCGTACAGCTGGTGGCCTTTGCGGAGGTCGTCGCTGCTGACGAGTTCGACGCATTCGCGCAGGAAGTCGCGGTAGAGGTTACGGAAGAGCGCACCGCCGGTGCCGGCTTTCTCCATCAGCAGTGCGATCTGGGGCAGGGCGTCGGTGCGGTCGAGCCAGGTAGGTACGAGCTTGGCAGCCTTCTCGATCCCTCGGTGGCCGAGGTTGGCGATCGGCGGGTTGAGGAACGCGTCCGCGCATGCGGTGATCGCCGGGACGAGGTGCTCGGTCAGGACGATGGGGCGCCCGGTGAGCGTGAAGGAGCGATGTCGCGCAGCCATCGGGCTGCGCGCAGCCCGGGCCTCCGCCAAGCTCGTGAGGCTCGTCGACACGGCGCCGCCCTGCTGCTCGGTGTCGACGAGGTACGCGTTCTCGTCGTCGTACCCGTAGAGAGCGACGACATGCCCGCCGAAGTGCACCTTCGACGTGAAGTACTCCAAGTAGTAGCTGTCCAGCTGCAACCCCACCGGCTCACCGGTCTCGAGCGCAGCCGTCACGTTTGTCCATGCCTTCCGCGCCGAGGCAGTCTCCTGTACCTGCAGGTCGAGCCGGAGGTTGTGCGCGAGGTTCCTGGTCAGCTCGAACGGCTTGACCCGACCCCCGAGGAACGGGAACTCCATGTTCCTGCTGTCCCAGTAGATGAACGACAACCCGGAGCCGAGCCCGAAGAGCATTGCCTCGGACAGCTCGATGCCCTGGTGCCGCAGGAGTACGCCCAGCGCAGTGGTCTCGCAGTGCTGTCCGCCGCGGGCCTCGATGTCGTTTCGCACCCCCGCATGATGAACCCTCCGGAGACCGGAGAGTCCACCCCCCGCCCTCGCATCTCAACCCGGTGACCAGCCCGGAGGCCGATGGCAGGACCGGGCATCGCGGCGAGGGTGAGGGCATGACAGCGAACATCGTGATCATGCAACTGGCGATCCTCGGCGTGGTGCTCGAGTCCGATCTCGGCCGCCGCAAGATCGGCTGGTTCCGGGTGGGACGGCCGATCGTCGGCGTCGGCCTCATCGTGCCGTTCTTCTTCACCTCGCTGCCCACCGGCGGCGACGACCTGCTGCTGCAAGGCGTCAGCGCGCTGGCCGGGGCGGCGCTCGGGCTGTTCTCGGTCTGCCCGCTGCTGGTGTCCGTCGACTACCACCCGGATTGGCGAAGGCGATGGCCGCGCACCTCGCCCACCCCGGGCAGACCCGCTGCGGTCAGCCGCTCGGGGGCTGGCTACGCGGCGGTCTGGATCGGTGTGACAGCCGCCCGGCTCGGCTTCGCCTACGGCGCCCAACACATCTTTCCGGTGGGCCTCGGCGTGTTCATGGCCACCCACCACCTGAGTGGCACCGCTCTGACGAACGGCTTCATCTTCTTGTCCGTGAGCATGAGCCTGTTCCGGAGTCTGGGACTGTGGGCGCGAGGCCGCGCGTGCCGGGCCCAGGCCGTCCCGGTCGTAGGCGCCGCGCAGACGGTGGGCGTTGCACGGTGATCCTCACACCGCTGCGTCGGGCACGCCCTTCGGGCAGGCCGTCCTGGGATAATCAGGACCGATGAGTATCACCCGCAGATTCAGGCCGGCCGTGGACCACCCCGGGATTGGGCTCAGCGGAATGATCCCCGACCCCCGGGCGCGCGTCGCGGTCATGCTGGCGGGGCTGGGGGTCTCGATCTGGATCAACGTCGCCACCCTCCCCGCCGACCCGGGGATCGTGGCGCCCGTCGCCCTGGCCGTCGCCTCGCTGGCGTGGCTTGCCCTGATCGCCGGCGCCCGCGGCGGCCAGGTGGCCGTGGTCGCCGCGGTGATGTGCGCGGCCGGGTCGGTGATCGCCGTCACCGATACCAACGGGCTGATCTTCACCGGCGTCGCGGCGAGCATGGCCGCCGTCGCATTCGATCCGGTCGCCGCTCTCGTACTGTCCGCCGTCGGCCCCGTCGCCCACTGTCTCGCAGCGATCCCTCACGGTGCGTTTCCTGGGCGCCTACTGGCCACCGCCGCTGTGGTGCTCGCCGGACTGGTAGCCGGTGCGAGCCGACGCGAGATCGACCAGCGAGCCCGGCGCAGCACGCTGGTCGCCACGGAACGCCGGCGTACCGAGCTCGCTCGGGCCGAGGCGGAACTCGCCGGTGAGCGCAACCGTCTCGGCCGCGAACTGCACGATGTACTCGCCCACACCCTCGGCGCCCTGTCGATCCAGCTCACCGCGATCGACACCCTCGCCCGCAACAACGCGCCGCGCGAGAAGCTCATCACACAGATTGAGCTCGGTCACGAGCTGGTCAGCACAGGCCTGGACGAGGCACGCCAGGCGGTCCGTGCGCTGCGCGGTGAGAGCGCACCGCTGGCCGCGCAGCTCGAACGGCTCTGCGAACTCCATCAGGCAGAGCTCGAGGTGGATGGTGGCTGGCAAGAGCTCGAAGCCGACACCACGCTCACGCTCTACCGGCTCATCCAGGAAGCACTGACCAACGCGGTCAAGCATGCCCCTGGCACGCGGGTGCGCGTGCGGATCGGCTTCGGTCCGCGGGACGTGACGGTACAGGTCGGCAATACCAGCCCCGCCCCGGGCCCGGACGCACCCCCGGGGCCGCGCGCGAGCGGCGGCGGGTTCGGGCTGCAGGGCATGAGGGAACGCGTCGAGCAGGCGTGTGGCGATCTTCAGGCGGGCCCTACGCCCGACGGCGGATGGCAGGTCACCGCACGAATCCCCTACCGACAGGGCAACCCGGGCAACCGCAGCGGCGGGAGTAACCGATGAGCCCCACACCGACCTCCGTGATCATCGCTGACGACCACCGCGTCGTGCGCGAGGGCCTGGCCACCATCCTCAGCGCCGCCGACGGGGTGTACGTCGCCGGGATGGCCGCGGACGGCGCGCAGGCTGTCGAGCTGGCCGTCGAGCACGAGGCCGACGTCGTCTTGATGGACCTTCACATGCCCGGCACCGACGGCGTCGAGGCCACACGCCGCCTGAAGACCGAGCGCCCGGCCACGGCCGTCGTGGTACTCACCACCTACACCGACGACGACTCCATCCTCGCCGCTCTCGAAGCAGGCGCGATCGGCTACCTGACGAAGAACGCCTCCGCCGCGGATATCCACCGCGCCATCAAGGCCGCCGTCTCCGGCCACACCATGCTCGACCCACTCGCCGCCGCCCGCCTGATCCACGCAAGCCGCCGCAACGACCCAGGCCATCCCAGGACGGACGCCACCCTCCCCGACGGCCTTACCGAACGCGAGGGCCAAGTGCTCGGCCTGATCGCGCAGGGACTGTCCAACGCGGAGATCGCCGCCAGGCTGTACCTGAGCCGCTCCACGGTAAAGACCCACATCAATCAGATCTTCTCCAAGACCGGCAGCCGCGATCGCCCGCAGGCCATCGTGTACGCGCACCGGCATGGGATCCCCACCGAGGAAGACCCAGCCCAGCGGAACAGATGACTCCGGAGCCGTTGCGGACAGTTGTCCCATATCGCGGACGGTGTTTGGCGGGCGGTGCCTCGGGCTGTCATGATCGTCGGCATGCAGATGCTGTGTTGTTGCTGTTGTCGCTGACGAGCGCCGGCTCCCGGCGCACGAGGCCCTGTCCTTTCCGTGGCCCGCCCGCCGACACAGCACTCACAGGAACATCGCATGAATCTCCCGGCTCTCGCCGATCTGCTCGCATCTCGTGGCCTCCGGCTGCTCCCCGGTTCGCACGCCGTACCGGTCGAGCTGCTCATCCAGTTGCCTGACGCAACGATCGTACGGTTCTCCGCCCGCGGTACGACGCTCCGCCTGCGCAGCTACTCCCCCGACGCGCTGACCACGATCACCATCCCGGCCGAGTGCGGCTGCGGCGACCACCACCCCCAGACCGGCCCGTCGCGCGTGGCGCTCAGCCGGTACGCCGTACCGCTCGACGAACACGTCATCGACGGCGAACTCCAGTACGGCTGGCACCACCACGAGGCAGGCCTCCTCCACCTGGCCGATGCCACGGAGCACCTCTTCACCCTCCTCGACCAACTCCGCACCCGCGACCTGATCCCCGCCTGACCGGTTGTGCGACCGCTGGCAGGTTGCAGCACGCCAGCCGTCACATAACCCGTCAGCGGGCGAGCGCTACGGGCGGCGGTTCGCCGGTTCGTTGGCGTCGAAGTGGGCGCGGGCCGCGTCGACCTCTGCGAGATTGGGGGACCATTCGGCGAGGGAGTGGAAGAGGGGGGCGAGGCTGCGGCCCAGGGGGCTGATGTCGTACTCGACACGGGGCGGGACCTCGGCGAAGTACTCGCGGGTGATCAGGCCGTCGCGTTCCAGTTGCCGCAGGCGCTGAGTCAGGACCTTCGGGGTGATGACGCCGATGCGGCGCTGCAGTTCGACGAAGCGCTGCCGGCCGTACTCGTTCAGGGTCCACAGGATCGGCGTCGTCCACCGGCTGAACACCAGGTCGACGACCGGCGCGATCGGGCACGCCTGAGCCGGTTCGATGTCTGTACAGCCAGGGGCTGTGGTCTCGGTCACAAACCCAATACTATCCTCTAGGTACCTACTATCTCCAGGCGATTAGCGTCGTACCCATGATCGTGATCACCGGAGCAACCGGCAACGTAGGCCGTCCCCTCGTCGACACCCTGACCGCCGAGGGCGAGGACGTCGTCCCCGTCTCGCGCAGCGGCGCCGGCCACCAGGCCGACCTGACCAAGCCCGAGACCCTCAGGCCCGTACTCGGCGGCGCGAAGGCCGTCTTCCTCCTCACCTCCCCCGACTTCCTTGCCCGCGGCAACCTCCAGGACGTCGTCGACGTAGTACGCGACGCTGCCGTCCCCCGCGTCGTTCTGTTGTCCTCGCAAAGCGTCGGCACCAAGAGGCTGCCCTCGATCCTCGAGGACACCGTCACCGGGTCCGGCCTCGAGTGGACGATCCTGCGCCCCGGCAACTTCGCCAGCAATGCGTATGCCTGGGCCGACTCGATCCGCACCCGGCGCGCGATGGCGGCTCCGTTCGCCGACGTGGCCCTGCCGGCGGTCGACCCGCAGGACATCGCCGAGGTCGCCGCGGCCGCGCTGGTCGACAACGCGCACGCCGGCGCCGTCTACACCCTGACCGGGCCTGCGGCCATCTCGCCGCGCCTACAGGCGCAGGTGATCGGGGAGGCGATCGGTACGCCGATCGAGTTCACTGAACTGACCCGCGACCAGGCCCGCGCCGGCATGCTGACCTTCATGCCGGAACCGATCGTCGAATCCACCCTCGACATCCTCGGCACACCACTGCCCGCCGAACAAGCGGTCAGCCCCGACGTCGAGAAGGTACTCGGCCGTACGCCGAACACCTTCGCCAACTGGCTCAACCGAAACGCCGGCGCCTTCCGCTGACAAACCAGCCCGCCGCCACATCAGCCCCGCACTACCGCGCCGCACCGCGGTAGTGCGGCGCGCTACCGGTCGGGCACGGCGGCCGGGGACGGCGCCTCGTCAGCCGCGATCAGCCCTGCGTCTCCTCGCGGCGTCCAACAGCGGCCGTACCGGGTACGACGAGCAGCTTGCCGGTGGTACGCCGAGCCTCCAGATCGCTGTGGGCCTGGGCGGCCTCGGACAATGCGTAGCGGCCCGTTACGGTGACCTCAAGTGCGTTGGAGCGCACCCACTCGAACACATCGGCGGCCCGTCGGAGCAGTTCGGACCGATCGGCGACGAAGTCCCCGAGGCTGGGCCGGATCAGGGTCAGCGAACCGCCCTGGGCGAGCCGCATCGGATCGAACGGCGGCACGGCACCACTTGCCGCGCCGAAGAGCACGAGATGGCCGCGGGGTCGCAGGCTGGCGAGGCTCGCATCGAAGGTGTGCGCGCCGACGCCGTCGAAGACAACCGGCAGTCCCTGACCGCCGTTGAGCCGCCGCACCTCGGCTGCGAGATCGTCGACTGCGGAGGGAAGGATCACCTCAGCGGCCCCGGCACGCTTCGCCAGCTCGGCCTTCGCCGTAGTCGACGTCGTGCCGATCACCCTGCCGCCGAGATGAGTGATGAGCTGGGTCAGAAGCAGTCCCATGCCACCGGCCGCCGCATGAAGGAGCACCGTGTCGCCGCCCTGAACCGGGTAGGCGTCCTTGACGAGATAGTGCGCGGTCATGCCTTGGAGGAGCACGGCGGCGGCCGTCTCGAAGCCGATGTCGTCGGGCAACGGCACCAGCCGGGAGGAGTCCACGACGGCCCGCTCCGCGTACGTGCCGGGAATCTCCACCCACCCGACCCGGTCCCCGACTGCGACGTCGGCAACGCCGGGTCCAACTTCGACGACCGTGCCGGCGCCCTCAGCGCCCGGGGTGAAGGGCAGCGGGAGGCTGTATCGGCCTTCGCGGTGGTAGACGTCGAGGAAGTTGACCCCGGATGCGGCGACCTCCACGATCGCCTCGCCCGGACCCGGCCGCGGCTGGTCCACCTCGGCCTCCTGCAGCACCTCGGGACCGCCCACTTCGTACACCTGAATCGCTCGCATGACCCTCACCAACTCCGTTGGTGAGGATCCGATTCCCGGCAAGCAGACCAGCCCGCCCGCTTCCGCCCGTTCCGGGACGCGGGCTCCCCGGCTTAGTCCGTATCGCCGTCGGCGGGGCGTGTCCGTAACTGGTGGCGGAGGGTTTCGGCGACCTGTTCGGCCGCGCGTTGGGCTGCGGTGAGTGCGGTGAAGCGGTCTTCGGCGGCCTTCTTCACGTCGGCCAGTTGTGACTGGTGGTCGGCGCGGAGTTGCTCGCGGTCGGTCCTGTGCTCGTTGCGGAGTGCGTCGAGCTCGGCGCGGTGACGCTCGCGCTCCTGGAGTACCTCGGTCCGCAGCTGGTCGGCGGCCTGCTGCGCGGTGTGGCGCTCGGCCTCGGCCGCGGTCTGCGCGATGCGCGCGGCCTCGACCTCGCTGCGCGCCTGACGGAGTTGCTCCTGCGCCGTCGCCTGAGCGTCGCCGATCCGTTGCTCAGCCTCCGCACGTACCCGCTCCAGGTCCGCCGCAGCCTTCTCGCGGACAGCCGCCAACTCCTGCCGCGCTTGCGCGAGCTCACTCACGGCCTGCTCGCGGGTGGCAGCCAACTCCTGCCGGGCCTGGTCCAGCTCACCGGCGGCCCGCTCGCGAATGGCCGTGGCGTCGCGGCGGGCCTGTTCTGCGGCTTCCCGGGCTGCGGCTACGTCGAGGCGGGCCTCGTCGAGGGCGGCGACGGCTTCGAGGGCGGCTTCGTCGGCTTCGTCGCGGGCGTCCTCGGCCTCGGCTGCTTGCTGTTCGGCCTTGCGGCGACGCTGCTCTTCCGCACTTCGCTGTCGTTCGGCGTCGGCCAGCTCCGCCTTCGATGCAGCCTGGAGTTGCTCGACCTCGGCCGCGACCGCTTCCGCGTCGCCGTACGTCCGGACCGCTTCGGCGAGCTGCGCGAGGTATCCCTCCAGCTCCCCGACCAGGCGTGGCAGGTTGCCCTTCATCAGCTGCTCGAGAGTCATCCGGGCCGCCGTCACCGGCCCGGCCACTGGAGCCGCCGCGCCGGAGGCCGCTCCAGTGGTCTGTCCAGCGCCATCCCGACGTACGGGCTGCCTGGCCAAGCGGTTCTTCGCGGCCCAGGCGTTCGCCTTGTTGTGTACGACCGGCTTGCCGTCGACGCCGGCTCCCTCGCGGCCGCAGTACTTCGGCGGCCGGCCTGGTGTTCCGGGATCGGCCTGCTTGGGGTTCGTACAGCTCACCCCAGGGAACTCGCACAACCCTTGCCGGGATCGCGCGACCGGCTCCGCCTCCGTCGTCGTCATAGTCGCCAGTCTACCCATTTTGGTCGATAAAGTTCGGCTTTAAGGTCGGATAGTGTCCATGTCTTTAGACCCAACGAAACCAAACGCAACTAGCGCATAATCCCCGTTATGCGCTAGTTTCTCTCCTGTGGACGATGAGCCCGCGGTACTCGTATTTCGCCCGACAGAGACTGCTGTCGAGCTGCCACGGCCCGACGCAGCGACCGAGGCCGCCGTACGTCGCTCCCTCGGCCGTCGTCGTCCACTCGCCGACCCACGCGCGGATCCCGTCGACCGGCTCGATCTGCTGATGGCGGCACTCACCCCGGAGGTGGCCGCGCTGGTGGTGCTCTGGCTCGGCGGGACCCGCCGGGCGAGCCGCGATACCCGGATCGGGTATGCCGATGACCTGCTGCTGTGGGCCGACTGGGCCCGACGTGAGCTCGGCCGGGACCGGTTCGGGCTCGACCTACAGCGCGGCGAGGTCACGATGTGGCTCACCTGTCAGCAGGACGCAGGCGCCGCCTCGTCCTCCATCTCACGACGGCTGTCAGCGCTGTCCAGCCTCTACCGCTACGCCGCCGGCTGGGGCCTGCCGGTCGCGTCGCCGATCTCCGACGACGACCACCGACCGAAGTTCCACCGCGGCCGGCGCGCCCACATCCGCGCGGGTCCTCGACGCCGACCAGGTCGCGGCCTTGCTCGCGGCCGCACGTGACGTACGGGACGCGCTGATCGTCGGCCTGCTGTACACCGGCGCGCTGCGGGTCTCCGAGCTCTGCGGAGCCGACGACGCCGACCGTCACGACGAGGGCCGGCGTACGTGGCTCGTCGTCACCCGCAAGGGCGGCAAATCGATCCGCGTACCGCTGGAGACGACAGTGGCCGAGCTTCTCGACTCGTACCGCGCGACGCGGCCGGCCTGGACCGGCGTAGGGCCGGCACCGCTCCTCGCCGACGCCGCCGGCGATCGCCTCGACCGGCACGACGTCACCCGGCTGCTACGCCGGCTCGCGAAGTCGGCCGGGATCCCCCGCCCCGAGACGGTCGGTCCGCACTCGTTGCGCGCCACCGCGATCACCGACCAGAAACGCCGGGGCCACAGCGCCGAGGACCTCCAGGAACTGTCCGGTCACGCGGACGTCCGTACGGTCATGGTCTACATCGACGACGACGGCCGCGCCGAACGTGTCGCCGCCCTCACCGACGACCTCGGCCGCGTCATGACGGCGGTGCCTCGCCATCTGAAGTCCCCTGGCTGAAGCCGACGAGCGGCAGGAACACGTCGTCGACCAGGGCCGTGACGGTCGACGCCGGTACCGGCGCATGGCTGAAGAAGATCTCGTGCCGCATCAGGTTCGTGGGCGCGGTGAGGACCGCGACAGGTAGGTCGTCCGTCGCGATCTCGCCCCGCTCCGCCGCCCGCTTCACGATCGTCGCCATCACCCCGGTCATCCGGCTGTACACCTCCGGATCGAGGTCCGGCGCCTCGGCCATCAGCCCGTGCACCGTGTCCGGGCCGAGCCGGGTGAACCGATCGGCCATCTGCTGCAGCACCCCGAGTACGTCGTCGCGCAGCGAGCCGGTGTCCGGGACGTTCTCGACGATCGAGCCCAGGTGCTGCCGCATCGCCGCGATCACCAGCTCGGCCCGGTTCCGCCAGCGCCGGTACAGCACCTGTTTGCCGGTCTGCGCCCGCGCCGCGACCGACTCCATCGTCAGCTGCGTGTAGCCGGACTCCATCAACTCGGCCCAGGCGGCATCCAGCAGTACGGCCTCGAGTTCGGCACCTCGGCGGCGTTCCATGAATCCTCCAGAAGAGACCTTGCGTCTCTTAGCGATCCGAGTCTACCCTGAAACTCGTAAGAGACGCTACGTCTCTAAGGAGACTCATCGATGACTACCCAGACGGATCGCCTCGACCGGTCGGTCCTGAAACTCGCCGCCGTCCTCGTGCTCGGCGCGCTCGCACCACTTCTCGACAGCACGATCGTCACGGTCGCGATCCACACCCTCGGCGTCCGGCTGCACGCCTCGGTCACCACGGTCCAGTGGGTCAGTACGGCGTACCTCCTGGCGCTCGCGATGGCCGTCCCGATCACCGGCTGGTCGGCGAACCGGTTCGGCGCCAAGCGGATGTGGATCATCGCGCTCGCACTGTTCCTGGCCGGCTCGATGCTCTGCGGCATCGCCTGGAACATCGGCTCGCTGATCGCGTTCCGGGTGATCCAGGGTGCCGGCGGCGGGCTGATGTTGCCGATCCTGCAGACGATCCTGCTGCGTGCGGCCGGCCGCGACCGGATCGGCCGGCTGATGGCCGTCGTCACCTTGCCCGCGCTGGTCGGCCCGATCCTCGGACCCGTACTCGGCGGCGTCCTCGTCGGCCACCTCGACTGGCGCTGGATCTTCTACGTCAACCTCCCGATCTGCCTCGCCGCGATCGTGCTGGCCGTGCGAACTCTCGAGCCCGACCCCGCGCCGACTGCCGCCGCGCTCGACGTCACCGGGCTGCTGCTGGTCTCCCCCGCGCTCGCGGCGATCATCTACGGCCTCAGCCAAGTGGGCGACCGCGGCTTCGGCCACGCGGCAGTACTGGTCCCGATTGCCGCCGGCGTGATCCTGCTGGTGGCGTTCGTACTGCGCCGCACCGCCGAGCCGCTCATCGACCTCGCGCTGTTCCGCACCAGATCGTTCACCGCGTCGGCCGCACTCCTGTTCCTCACCGGGTTCGGCCTGTACGGCGCGATGTTGCTCCTCCCGCTGTTCTACCAGCAGGCGCGCGGCGAGACCGTCGCCGCGGCCGGCCTACTGCTCGTACCGCAAGGTGTCGGCAGCCTGATCGCGCGCACCGCCGGCGGCCTGACGGACCGGTACGGCGCACGCCCGGTCGTACTGGTCGGCATCGTGTTCACCACGATCGGCACGATCCCGTTCGCGTTCAGCGACGCCTCGTACCGGCTGCTCGCCGTCGCGCTGGTGATCCGCGGCGCCGGACTGAGTGCGGTGAGCCTGGCGGTGATGGTCGGCGCGTTCCGCGAGCTCGAACCGGCGCAGATTCCGCACGCGAGCAGCACTACCCGCATCATGCAGCAACTCGGCGGCGCCTTCGGAGCCGCGACGTTGGCCGTCATTCTCCAGAGCCAACTGACCGGCCACAGCATTCAGCTCGCCTATGCACACAGCTTCGCCTGGGCGATCGGATTCACGGTGATCGCCGCCTTGCCCGCATGGTTCCTGGGCAAGAGATCCAGTTAGGCGTCGAGCAATCTGTCGACCAGCCCGTCGATGTAGTCCGGGGTCAGCGAGCCCAAGCCGAACAGGACCCGGATGTACATCGGAGCCATGACGTGATCCAGCACCTCGAGCGCGTCGGGTGCGCGCTCGCCACGTTCAACCGCGCGATCGAGCATGGACTGCAGTTGCCGACCGCGTTCGGCGAGGACGTCGTCGCGCGCCAGCAATCCCTGCTCACCAGTACTCGACAAGGCGATTGCCAGGCGCAACAACGCCAGCCCGTCGGGCCCGGTGATCTCGCGGGCGACCTGAGCCGCGTACGTGCGCAGGTCGCCGGCGAGGCTCCCGGTGTCGGGCATCGGTGACTGCACGTTGAGGCGAGTGAGCGCCACGTCGGCGAGCAGGGTCTCCAGGCTTCCCCAGCGACGGTAGATGCTGCTGTCGGCCACGCCCGCGCGGGCGGCGACGTCGCCGACGGTGAAGTTCCCGTACCCGCGCTCGCTGATCAGGTCGGTGACGGCCTGGTGTACCTCCGCGCCGACCCGGGCGCTGCGTCCGCCGGGCCGCCGGGCACGTTGTGGCTCACTCATGCATCCACCTTAACGCAGTTACGACTTGCGTTTGCGAGCGGCCCTGCCTACAGTCGTTAACGCAGTCATTGACTGCTTTAGAGACGACTGAGAGGAATCCCCTATGGGTCGGCCGAACCGGGCCGTACTACTCGCCGTGACCTGCCTCGGCCAGTTCATGGTGCTGCTCGACAACACGATCGTCGGAGCGGCGCTGCCTGATATGCAGCGCCGGCTGCACACGCAGCTGACAGGTCTGCAATGGATCGTCGACGCGTACGTACTGCTGGTCGCCATGCTGCTGCTGACCGGCGGCGTCCTGGCCGACCGGTTCGGCCGCAAGCGGGTCTATCTGACCGGCGTTGCCGTCTTCACCGCAGCGTCCCTGATCTGCAGCCTCGCACCATCGGTCGGCTGGCTGGTCGCCGGCCGGGTACTGCAAGGCATCGGCGCGGCAGCTCTGAGTCCTGCGTCGCTGGCCCTGCTCGCTGCCGCCTATCCAGTGCCACGGGAACGAATCAAGGCGATCGGTCTTTGGGCCGGATTCAGCGGAATCGGCCTGGCCGCGGGTCCTGTCGCCGGCGGCGTGCTCGCCGAAGCGTTCGGCTGGTCCGCGATCTTCCTGGTCAATCTGCCCATCGGCGTGATCCTCCTCCTCGTCGGCCTCCGCAGCCTCGACGAGACGCGGAATCCGAGCGCTCCCGCGATCGACATCCCAGGGACCGTACTGTCGGTCCTGGGGGTCGGGGCGCTGACGTACGGACTGATCGAGGGTGGCGCCCGCGGCTGGACGTCGCCGCTGATCCTCGGCAGCTTCGCCGCCGCCGTCTTCCTGCTCACGGCCTTCGTCGCCGCCGAAGCGCGCCGGTCGGCTCCGGTGCTGCCACTGCGGCTGTTCCGCGAGCGACTGTTCAGCGTGTCCAACACGGCCATGGTCGTGGTCGGGTTCGCGCTGATGGGTTCGTCGTTCTTCTTCTCCCAGTTCTTCGTGTACGTCCAGGGCAGCTCGATCCTGCGTGCTGGGTTGCAGACCCTGCCGACATCTCTCGCCATGGTGATCGTCAGCCCGTACGCGGGCCGGCTCGCCGCCCGGTACGGCTTCCGGATCGTGGTAACTGTCGGCCTGGCCTTGGCCGGTCCGGGTTTGCTGGCGCTCGGCATGGTCCACGCCCACACCGGCTACGGGAACGTGTGGTGGCGCCTGGGACTCGTCGGCGTCGGCTTCGCCCTGACCCTGTCCCCACTGACTGGAGCCGCCATCCAAGCCGTCAGCCCGCAGGAAGGTGGCCTGGCATCGGGCATCAGCAGCACGACCCGGCAGATCGGGGCGGTGCTCGGCGTCGCGCTGCTCGGCGCCATCGTCCGCACCCGGCAGTCCGGCGGTGCCTCGTTCGAGACCGGCCTCAACAGCGCGTTCCTGGTCGCCGGCGGCGTCACGTTGGCCACCGCTGTGTTCACCGGCTTGTGGCTGGCGAAGTCTCCGGTCAAGGAAGATTCACGGGTCGAGCACCCGGTCTTGAATTAGTAACACGCTTGGTTTAACTTATCCGCGCAGCTGCTCTCGCCTGTCCTTCCAGCCCGCCACCTGGAGGTTCCAGCATGTCCAGACGCTTGCTCGCGCGGGTCCTGCCCGCCGTACTTCTCACCGGGCTGCTCGCCGTGCCCGCGGCGCATGCGGCCACCATGTACCCGAGTGGGGTCGGTACCGATCTCGGGCCGACCCCGACCACGCTCGGCATCAAACCAGCGGCCGGGGACGACCCGGCCGGACTGCGGACCGGGACCGAACAGGGCCGCACCTACTGGCAGACGAACCAGGCGGCCGGCACCGGCTACCTCGAGTTCGACGTCGACCACGACTACGTCGACGAGATCGGCACCGACGACGTCCTGGTCACGGTGACCTATCTCGACAGCGGCTCCGGGACGCTCGAACTGCAGTACGACGCGAAGGCCGACCCGCAGCAGGACGCGACCGACGTACAGCTCACGAACACCGGCCAGTGGAAGACCGGCGTCTTCGCGCTCACCGGCATCAGCTTCACCAACCGGCTGGGAGACGCCGACGTCCGCGTGTTCGGCAGCAGCGATGTGACGATCGCCGGCCTCCGGATCAGTACGGCGGGCGCGTCCGTACAGCTCGGCGCCACGCCGGTGCAGAACGGGATCAGCCCGCGCGCCGGGGACGATGCCTCACACCTGATCACCGGCGTCCAGGACGGCCGTCCGTACTGGCAGACCGACCGGACGGCGCCGTCGCCCGGCACGAACTTCTTCTACCTGAACGTCGCCGACACCTACCTGTACGACAACCGCAGCCTGGTGCTGGTCAGCATCGACTACTTCGACGAGGGCAACGGGCAGTTCGGGCTGCACTACGACTCCCCCGGCGACACCATCCCGGAGAAGTTCAAGAACTCCGAGGTGGTCCGGTACGGCGACACGAAGACCTGGAAGACCTACACGTTCGCGCTGCCCGACGCGGTCATGACAAACCGCTCGAACGGCGGCGACTTCCGGATTCACAACGGCGACGGGTCCGTCGACCTCAAGGTCGCCGCAGTCCGCGTCGCCAAGGTCGCGTCCACGCTCGACGTCACCGAAGGTCTCGTCGACCTGATCGCTCAGGCCACCCGGACCGAGAAGGCAGCACGCGAAGGGACCCGGGACGGGCAGTACCCAGCCGGCAGCCGTGCCACGTTGCAGGACGCGATCGACAACGCTCAGGCGGTCGCGTCCACTCCGGGCGTCACGGACGTACAGGTCAAGCAGGCCCTGACGACGCTGCAGGCGAAGCTGGACACGTTCGACGCGTCGGTTCTCGACACGAACTTCGCTGATGAAGGTACGGCGTCGGCTAGCGGCGGGACCGGAGCAGCGAACGTCAACGACGGCGACGACTCGACGGCTTGGTCCGGTGGTGCGAACGCCTGGCTGCAGATCGATCTCGGCAAGCCGCGGCCGGTGAACGACGTACGGGTCGAGTGGGGTGCCGAGTACTCCCCCGACTACACCGTGCAGGTGTCGAACGACGGCCAGAAGTTCACCGACGCCGGCCGGATCGGCTCGCCGGGTGGCAACCAGACCAGCCGGACCCGGTTCGCGACGGTCAGTGCGCGCTACGTCCGCGTCGCGATGACCGGCGCTCAGGCGTTCACCGTGAAGGAGGTGCAGCTGCGAGTCAGCCCGGTCGTCGTACCGCAGCCGAAGCTCGTCCAGACCATCAACCCGACCGAGGACGGCGTGATCGCGGACTTCGACGCGACGCAGTACGGCGCCGACCGGACCGGCAAGCGTGATTCGACGAAGGCGATCCAGCAGGCGATCTACGCCTGCCAGGACGCGGGCGGCGGTACGGTCTGGCTGCCGGCCGGGCAGTACAAGGTGACCGACACCATCGAGGTGCATGCGTTCTGCACGCTGCGCGGCGATCACGGACCCAAGCTCGGCACCGGCACGGTGATCATCGCCGACCTGACCTCCGGTGACGACGGGCCGAGCCTGTTCCGGATCGGCGGCAGCGCCGGCGTCCTCGGCGTCACGACGTACTACCCGAACCAGAACGCGGCGAACCCGGTGCCGTACAACTACACGTTCGAGATCCCTGGCGGCGCCTGGATCGGGAACGAGAACTACATGATGTCGACGGTTTCCGACGTCACGATGCTGAACTCGTACCGCGGGATCGGCGTCAGCACGATGCCGAACGACCACGGCAACGCACCGAGCTCGGGGCAGGTGCACGAGTCGACGACGATCCGCAACGTGACCGGTACGGCGCTGTTCGAAGGTGCTCGTGCCTACAACGGTGCCGACGTCGGCACCTGGGAGAACGTTGCCTTCAGCAACTCGTACTGGTCCGCGGCGCCGGCCGCGTACCACCCGCCGGCCCGCGCCGCGCTCGACGCGTGGACCCGCGCGCACGGCACTGGCCTCGTGTTGGGTGACCTCGAGTGGGACCAGTTCTACCGGGTCGCCGTGTCGGACTACGCGGTCGGAATCCATGTCGTCGCCGGTCAGCGTGCACAGTTCACCGGCAGCTTCCTGGAGCCGGACGTACGGCGTACCGGGGTCGGCATCAAGGTCGACGTGATGGACGACCGCTGGGGCATGACGCTCGCGGGCGGTCATGTCGACGGCGGGATCGCCAATGACTCGCACGGGTACGTGAAGATCACCGGCACCGAGGTCGTCGGCGCGCAGACCGGGATCATCCACCACATGTCCGGCACGGCGCCCACGTACACGCAGAAACCGCTGCCCAAGCCAGTGCAGAAGCTGTACGTCGTGGACGCGCCGCACGGGGTCGGGTACCTGCCGAGTGCGGACGCGACGCGGGCAGTGCAGAAGGTGCTCGACCGAGCGGGGCGGGAAGGCGGCGGGATCGTCTACCTGCCCGCGGGATACTTCCGAATTAGTACTAGTTTGGAAGTACCTGCGAAGGTCGAGCTGCGTGGCGCCTCCGCCGTACCGAACCGGGACCAGGGCGGCGCGAGCGGCGGGACCGTGCTGCAGGCGTTCGAGCGGAACACCGACACCGCGCTCATCACGCTCCAGAACCGCGCCGGAGTGCGTGGGCTGCGGGTGTTCTACCCCGACAACAACCCGGCGAACGGCGTCGTGGCGTACCCGTACGCGATCCGCGGTCACGCCGGTGGGAACTACGTGATCAACGCCGGCTTCCCGAACGCGTGGAACGGGATCGACCTGAGCGGCGACGACGTCGTCGTCCGGAAGGTCGCCGGCGCGTTCTTCGACCACGCGATCTCGATCGGGGCCGGGCGCAACGGCCGGGTCGAAGGGGTGCTGTCGAACGGGAACGCGGTGACGCGGGTCGGGTACCAGCAGCCGTACTGGATGAACGAGGGCAACATCTTCGAACTCGTCATCGACAAGTACATGCGCAAGACCGCGAAGATCGTCACGGTCGACGGAGCGCGTGGGTTGACGTTGCTGAACGTGTTCGCGTACGGCTTCCACGACGGGCTGGTCGTGAATGACGGGCAGGTGTCCGCGTTCAACCTCGGCACGGACAACCTGGGAAGCGACGGTCACACCGTGCAGGTCGTGAAGGGTGACGTCGAGGCGACGAACCTCGCTCGCTACAACGGCGCGACGCTGAGTGGAGCGGCGACGTTGCACAACGTGATGGTGATCAACGTGGTGCAACGCAGCGTCGCGGTGCAGGCGAACGGGAGCGGCACGGTCGCGATCGCCGGCAACGAGTCGGAGCCCGGAACGTACGAAGTCGGCGCGCAGGTCACCGTGACGGCAGCGCCAGGATCGGATAGCGTTTTCCAAAACTGGACCGTCAACGGGACCGTGGTGTCGACAACGCCGTCGTACACCTTCACCGTGACAACGGACCAGGTACTGACCGCTAACTTCACGCCGAAGTAGGAGCGAGATGGCTGACACACAACAACAGGTCGCGATCGTCGGGTGCGGGATCATCGGACGTACCCACGCCAAGACCGTCGCGGAACGGCCGGATGCGATCGTGACCACCCTGGTGGACGGTGACGCCGCGGCCCGGGAGGCACTCCGGGACCAGTTGGTCGAACTCGGCCAGCCGGAACCGAAGGTGTTCGAGGACCTGACCGCGGCGCTGAGTGGGTCGGACGTGTCGCTCGTCGCGATCTGCACGCCGAGCGGTACGCACGCGGCGCTGGCCGAGCAGGCACTGGACGCGAAGTTGCACGTGGTGATCGAGAAGCCGCTCGACGTCGACCTCATCCGGGCACGCCGGCTCGGCGCAGCGGCAGACCGGGCAGGCAACCACGGCGTGGTCGCTTCGGTGATCAGTCAGCACCGGTTCGACGCCGGGAGCGCCGTGGTCAAGCAGGCGATCGACGCCGGGCGGTTCGGGCAGCTCACGTCGTCGGTCGCTTCGGTGGCGTGGTGGCGCAGCGACGAGTACTACGCATCCGCGGGTTGGCGTGGTACGTGGGAGCAGGACGGTGGTGGCGCGCTGATGAACCAGGGCGTACACACGGTCGACCTGATGCTGTGGTTCATGGGTCGCCCGGTGACGATCCAGGCGCAGGCGCTGCGGGCGGCGCATCACGCGATCGAGGTCGAGGACACGGTCGTCGCGACGCTCACCTTCGAGAACGGCGCCGTCGGTACGTTGCACGCGACGACTGCGGCGTACCCGGGCGGCCGTACCCGTGTCTCCGTCCACGGCACCGAGGGCGGCGCCGAGATCGAGGACGATCGCCTCTCCCGTCTGAACCTCGACGGTGTGAAGGACGATCAGCCCGTCGACGTGGGCGACCCCGGCGGCCACAAAGCCCAGTACGCCGACATCCTCGGAGCGATCGCCGACGGCACCGCCCCCGCGATCACGGTCCAGGACGCCATCGACGCCCTGGCAACAGTCCGCGCCGTCTACATCGCGTCGACCCTCCAACGCCCGATCAAATTCCTGGACGTCCTCGAGGGCCGCTACGACGACGTAGACGTCTCCCGAGGAGTCGGTCTACCCCCGAACTAACGGCCCGCCAGGCCACCACAACACCACGCTCAGCCACGAGCCAAGCGTGGCGCTGCCCCGCAGCCCCCATTGCGGTGGCCTGGCGAACCACCCCTCCGCGCTGCGCGAGCGCAGGGCTTTGTGGGGTTAGGCGCCGGGCTCGCGGTTGTTCAGGATGCGTTGGTAGAGGTTGCAGTCTTGCCAGTGGCCGTCTATGTGGAGGTAGGTCGGGGCCATGCCGATCTGCTGGAAGCCTGTGCGTTCGAGGACGCGTTGGCTGGCGACGTTACCGGTGAGGGTGCTCGCCTCGATGCGGTGCAGCTTCAGTTGTGTGTCGGCGATCTCGGCGACCGCTTCAACCGCGCGAGTTGCCAGGCCTTGGCCGATCGAGTCGACCGAGACCCAGTAGCCGAGGCTGGCGCTGCGGAACGGGCCGGGGACCAGGTCGCTCAAGGTGATCGCCCCGACGATCCGGGAACCCGACGCGAGCACCCACGGCACCACGTGGCCGTTCTTGTAGCGCTCGAGCTGGTAGTTCATCCGTTCGACCTGGCCGGCTGTCGTGAACCACTTCTCCGTACGCACCGGTTCCCAGCGGCGGAGGTGTTCGCGGCTCAGGATCTGCGCGTCGGCCAACGCAGGAGCATCGTCGAGAGTCGCGATCCGGAGTTCGACCTCAGGAGTAAGCAGGCGGGGCTCAATCACTTGGGCAGCCTACGAGCCTGGCTCGAGCCCGACACCCGTGGGGTGAACGCGTCGTGGAAGATCGTCGACGCCGCCCCGACCGCGGCCGCGTCCTTCTGCAACATCGACTCCTCGACCGCAACCGGCCGCGCCTCGCGGGCGACCGGATGCCCGTTCACCGCGCGCCCGATCTCGCCCAGGAAGATCTCCGAGATCTCCTTCCCGAACGCCGGCCCGCCGAGCACCACCAGATCGAGGTCGAGCAGGTCCACGAGCCCGACCGCGCCCTGCCCGATCACCCGCGCCACCTGCCGTACGGCCTGCACCGCGGCCTCGTTCCCGGCGGCCGCCGCGTGGCAGACGGCCTTGTACCGCGAAGCTTCGTCGGTCGCATGAGGATCGTTCTCGACATACCCGAACTCGGCCGCGATCACCGGCAGCGACGCGGTCGGGTTGCATTCGGGCAGCATCCGCGGACCGTTGTCAGTGTCCCACTCCCCCGCACGCAACGCCGCGATCTGCCCGAACTCGCCCGCGTTCGACGTCCCGCCGCGATAGATCGACCCGTTCAGGAACAGCCCGCTGCCGACGCCGGTACCGAGATACAGGTACGCGAAGTCCCGAGCCCGCGCCGACCGCCCGATCCAGCGCTCGCCGATCGCGGCTGCCGTACCGTCCTTTTCCACCAGCACCGGATGGTTCAGCCGTTCTTGCAGCAACTGCCGGATCTTCAGCCCGCGCCAAGCCGGCTGCAACGGCAGCGCGAGCATCGACCCGTCGGCGTCGATCGGACCCGGTACGGCGACACCGACGCCGAGCATCGACTCCAGGTCCACCTGGCTGATGCTCAGCGCCGCGGTCACCGTCGCCGCGGTCAGGTCGACGAGCTTCCCGGCCTCGAGGTCCTCCGCGAGGTCGACGGTCTCGCGCCGGACGATCTTCCCGTCCAGGTCGACGACCGCGACCGTCAGCAGCTCCGGGTCGACGTGGATCCCGACCGCGTGTGCGGCGTTCGACCGCAGCCGGACCGGCGTGCGCGGTTTGCCGAGCCGCTCGGCCCGCTCCTGCGCCTCCTCCACCAGCAGTCCTTGCTGGAGCAGGATGCGCAGGATCCGCGACACCGACTGCTGGGTGAGGCCGGTACGGCGGGAGATCTCGGTCCGGCTGATGATGCCGGCCAGCCGGATCGTCTCGATGATCACGGCCTCGTTGAACGAGCCCAGGTCGTACTGGTTCGCGCCGGCGCGCCGCACCAGCCCTTCGACCGATTCGCTCATCTCCACCTCCCCATCGTCGTCCCGTACTGGCCGTGATCGTACTGCCGATCTACGGTGCCTCGAGCGCTCCGTCGATGCGCCGTACGCCGGCCGCCCACTCGTCGTGACCGGACAGCGCCGCCGGATACCGCGCCGCGGCCTCCTCGTCGAGGTCGATACCCCAGCCCGGGGTGTCGTTCGGCCGCAGCCAGCCGTCCTCGATCCGCAGCGTGCCGGGGAACACCTCGTGCGTCGCGTCATCGTAGATGTGGCCCTCCTGGATGCCGAAGGCAACCGATGTGACATCGAGCGCGACGTTCGCCGCGGCACCGATCGGCGAGGTGTCGCCCGGACCGTGCCAGGCGGTCCGCACGCCGCACAGCTCGGCCAGGTCGGCGAGCTTGCGGGCCGGCGTCAGGCCGCCGAGGTCGGACACGTGCGACCGGATGAAGTCGACCCCGTGGTCGCGGATCAGCCGGATCGCGTCGTTCATCGACGTGGTCAGTTCACCGACGGCCAGCGGCACCGGCGACGCGGCGCGGACCTCGGGGAGCCGGTCCCAGTTCTCCGGCGCGAGTACGTCCTCCAGGAAGAACAGGCCGTACGGCTCGAGCGACCCCGCGAGGATGACCGCCTCCTTCGGCGTCAGCCGCGAGTGCACGTCGTGCAGCAGTTCGATGTTGTCCGGCAGCGCCTGCCGCGCCTCGGCGAACAGCTCCGGCGTCGTGCGCAGGTAGTCGCGCGCCGACCAGCCGTTGCGGTACGGCGCGTCCGGGTAGAGCGTCGGCAGCTGCGGGGCGCCGTACCCGCCGCCGCCAGGCGTCGAGACCTGGAGGCGGATGTGCCGCCAGCCCTGCCCGATCAGCTTCTGCGCATGCGTGATCGTGTCCTCGATGGTCTGCCCGCTGGCGTGGATGTACGTGTCCGCGGCGGCGCGTACCTTGCCACCGAGCAGCTCGTACACCGGCATCCCGGCGCGCTTGCCGGCGATGTCCCACAGGGCCTGGTCGATGCCGGAGATCGCGTTGTTCGTGACCGGTCCGCCGCGCCAGTAACCCGAGTACGACGCGAGCCGCGTCAGGTCGCCGATGTCACCGGGATACCGGCCGACGAGCAGCCGCGCGAGGTGCTCGTCGACGAACGTCTGCACCGCCTTCCAGCGCTGCGTGAACGTCGCGCAGCCCAGGCCGTACAGCCCGGGTTCGGTGGTTTCGATCTTCACGACCACCAGCGGGATGCCTTGCGGCGCGGTGACGATCGCCTTGACCGCACGGATCCGGAGGTCGTCGCGCACCGGCCACGGCTGGTCGAAGTTCGAGGGCATGTCAAAGCTCCAGAGGAAGGGTGGGTAGGTCCAGTTCGTGCCGGGCCTGGAAGCCCAGCACCGTACGTACTGCGGTCAGATCGATCGGTACCTCCCGGCCCACGAACCGGCGTGCGCGAGGCACGTCCGGAGCGAACCGGTCCAGCAGGTCCTCGGTCGCGTACGGCGCGCTGCTGGTGCCGGCCGCGACGAAGAAGGTGTGCGCCCCGGACAGCGGCGCGGTCAGCGCGAGCTCCACGGCGTACGCCGAGTCGCGGGTGTCGAGGTACGTCCACGCCTCGCGCAGACCGCTGCCCGGGTGCTCCCGGACGTGGTCCGACATCCGTTGCAGGGCCTCGGCCGAATTCACGTGCGGGAACCGGAACGAGACCACGTCGATCCCCCACCGGCGCCAGGCCATCCGCGCGGTGTTCTCGTCGTTCTGCTTGGACAGCGAGTACCAGTCGCCGACGTCGCTCGGCGCCTTCTCGTCCCACGGGAAGTACGCCGGGCGGATCTCGTGCGGGTTGAACGGCACACCGGTCGCGTTGATGCTGCTCGCGATCACGGCCCGGTCGATGCCCAGGGCACCGGCCTGCGCGAGCACGTTGAACGTCGACACCACGTTGATCGTGTACACGTCGTACGGCGAACCGGCCGACGGGTGCGGGAGCGCTGCCAGGTGTACGACGTACTCGACACCCTGCAGCGCCCGCGCGACGTCGGCCTCGGACCGGGTGTCGCCGATCAGCACCCGGTCCGCCTTCAGATCGGGATGCTCCACGTTCGACAAGGCGGTCACCTTCGCACCGAGCTCGCTCAGGTGCTCGACCGCAACCAGCCCGATCCGTCCGGCAGCCCCCGTGACCAGCACCCGCCGGCCGTTCAGTTCGTTCACTCCTTGATTCCTCCCGACATCCCGACACCACGCAGGAACTGCTTCTGGAACAGCAGGAACAGGACCACGGGGATCAGCACCGCGAGGAACAGGGCGCTCATCTGCAGCGAGATCTCCGTGGTCTTCTGCACCCTCGGCAGGGCGACCGAGATCGGCTGCAGGCGTGGGTCCGGCAGGACCAGCAGCGGCCAGAGGTAATCCTTCCACGAACCGATCACGGTCAGCAGCGCGACGACGCCCACGATCGGCTTCGACAGTGGCAGGATCAGCGCGGTGAACAGCCGCAGGTTGCTCGCCCCGTCGATCCGGGCCGCCTCGATCAGCTCCCGCGGGATCGCGTCGAAGTACCGCTTCATCACCAGCACGTTGAACGCGCCGGCCGCCGACGGCAGCCAGACCGCCCAGAACGTGTTCTGCAGACTGATCCCGAGCAGCGGCATCTTCAGCACCGTCATGTAGAGCGGTACCAGTGAGATGACGCCGGGCAGGAAGAGCGTCGCGAGGACGGCGCCGGTGACGAACGGGCCCCACTTCGGCCGCAGGATGCTCAGCACGAACGCGCCCGTCGTACAAACGAACAGCGTCGAGATCATCGAGCCGATCGCGATGAACGCGGTGTTGCCGAGGTACGCGCCGATCTGCACCCGGTTCCACGCGTCCGGGATGTTCTTCAGCTGGATCCCCGACGGCCACAGCTGCATCGGACCGCTGAGGATGTCCTGGCTGGTCGAGACGCCGGACTTGAGCAGCCACAGCAGCGGGCCGACACCAGCGATCACCAGACCAATGAACAGCAGTACCTGAATGGCGGGCAAGCCGTACCGGACCAACGAAACTTTCCGGTCCGCGGTGGAGATGATGCCGCGTTCGTGACTCATGTGACGCTCCAACGCCTGGTCAGGAAGTGGTAGGCGGCCGACAGCACACACAGCACCAGCGCGAGCAGCACACTGAGCGCGGTCGCGGCGCCGAAGTCGCCGTTGATGAACGCGTACCGGTAGATCAGCAGCAGTACGGTCGTGGTCGCGTTGTTCGGTCCGCCGCCGGTGAACAGGAACGGTTCGGTGAAGACCTGGAACGTGCCGATCAGCTGCAGCAGCATCATGATCAGGATGATTCCGCGGATCTGCGGCAGCGTGACGTGCCAGACCCGGCTCCAGATCCCGGCGCCGTCCAGCTCGGCCGCCTCGTACAACTCGGTGCGTACGCCGGTCAGCGCGGCCAGGTAGATGATGGACGTCGCCCCCGCACCGGCCCAGGTCGCCTCGAGCACGATCGCCGGCATCGCCAGCGTCGGTGAGTTCAGCCACGCGAACGGGCCGATCCCGAACCAGCCGAGGATCGAGTTGAACACGCCCGCGCCGCTGGGGTCGTAGAAGAACGTCCACAGCAGGATCGCGGCCACCGGCGGTACGACGGCCGGCAGGTACGAGAGCACGTTGTACAGCCAGCCGGCCTTGCGCAGTTCGCTGACGAACACGGCCAGGAACAACGGCACCGGGAAGCCGAAGACCAGTGCCAGCGCGGCGAAGTACAGCGTGTTCAGAGCGGCCTGCGGGAGTTGCGGATCGGTCAGTACGTAACTGAAGTTCGACCAGCCGACCCATTCCGGCGCCTGTACCAGGTTGTTCTTCTGGAAGCTCAGGACCAGACCGCGCACGATCGGGCCCCAGGAGAAGTACAGGAAGATCAGTACCAGGGGCAGGACGAAGAAGATGCTGCTCAGTCCGCCGGAGCGGTACCAGGTGATGATGCTCCGGCGGGACTGAGGTGCACGTAGCAGGGACATGAGGCTACCGGGCCAGACGCGCGTCGATCTTCGAGGCGGCATCGCTGACCAGCTTGTCGATGTCCACATCCTTCTTCGTCAGCACCTGCTGGACCACCGGGTCGAGCAGCGAGTAGACCTCCTGGCCCTTGTTCGACGGCTCCGGCAGCAGCTTCAGCGACGTGGTCGAGTCGATGTAGCCCTGGAACTGCTTCACCGGGACGTTCACGTACGGCTCACGCCACTTGTTGTACTGGTCGTACGTCGACTCGCTCAACGGGGTGATCCCGGGCCGGCCGACGAAGCCCTTGTCGGCGATCGCGTTCTTCGCGTCCGCCACCGCCGCGGCCTCGTTCGTGTACTTGTCGAACTGGTCGAACTTGATCCACTTCAGCGCCGCGACGATCTCGTTCTTGGTCGCCTTCGGGCTGATCATCTTCAGCGAACCACCGGTCAGCGTGCCGTGCGGGCCGCCGTCCTGCGGCAGCGCACCCTCACCGAAGTCGGCGGGCTTCATCCCGAACTGCTTGACGCTCATGTCGTACGCGTCCGGCGCCTGCAGGACCATGCCGATCTTGCCGGCCGCGAAGTCCTGGCGGACCTCCTCCTGGTTGTACAGGAAGCGGCTGCCCATCGAATTGTCGGTCCAGCGCATGTCCTTCAGCAGTTGCAGCGCCTTCTTGGTCGGCGCGTCGTTGAACGTGGACTTCTTGCCGTCCTGGCTCTCGACCGTGCCGCCCATGCTGTACGTCATCGTGGTCAGCATCCAGCCACCGGTGTTGTTGGTGGTCAGCTGCGCGTACCCGGCCTTGCCGGTCTTCTCCGCGATCTGCTTGGCGTACTGGCGAACCTCGTCCCAGGTCGTCGGGGGCTTGTCCGGGTCCAGGCCTGCCTGCTTGAACAGGTTCCGGTTGTAGGCGAGGCCGACCGAGAAGACATCTACCGGCACGCCGTAGATCCGGCCGTTCGCGTCCTGGACGATCTTCAGGACGTTCGGGTTCAGGTCCTTGGTCAGGTCGACCAGTTTCAGTTCGTCGGTGATGTCCGGGAGCTGCTTGTTCGGGATCATGTTGGCCGGCTCGGTGAAGCTGATGCTCATCACCGTCGGCAGCGTGCCGCCCGCGACCTGCGCCTGGAAGGTCTGCGCCTGCCAGCTGGTCTCGGTCGACTTCACCGTGATGTTCGGGTACTTCGCCATGAAGTCGCTGACCTTCTGGTTGAAGGCCTTCAGGTCGTTCGGCTTGTCCGGGGTGGGGCGGTCCCCGATCGTGATCGTGACCGGCGCCTTCTCGTCCACCGCACCGGTACCGCCGCCGGACGACGCCGGGTCCGTCCCCTTCGCACAGCCGGCCGCGAGCATCAGCCCGGCAACCCCCAGGGCGGTTCCGTACCGGCCCCACCTGCGCACTCTGATCATCGGAACTCCTCAGGTTTCCGGATACCGCCGATGTGCTCTGAGCCACACACCGGCCAGGTCCCGAGTAAGTTAAACCAAGCGTGTTACTAACTCAAGACCTCAGCCGGGGCAGCTGCAATAACGCTTTCGCAACGTCGAACCGCGCGCCTGGGTACCGACGTACCGGATGACGAGAGGAGCCAGCCATGACCAACCAGGTCGTGCATTTCGAGATCACCGGAACCGATCCCGCCCGGCTGCAGGACTACTACCGCGACCTCTTCGGGTGGAGCTACGACCTCGGCGACACCGTCTCCGAGCAGGTGTCCGAGCCCGGGCAGTACGGGTTCGTCGGCAATGCGGGAGTGAACGGCGGCGTCGGCGGCGGTCCGTCGCTGCGGCCGAAGGTGATGTTCTACGTGGGGGTCGACGACGTCGGTGCGGCGCTCGCCCGGGCCGAGGACCTGGGTGGGACGCGGGTGTTCGGGCCGGACGGCGTCCCGGGGAAGCTGGTCGTCGGGCAGTTCACCGATCCGGAGGGGAATCTGGTCGGGCTCGCCGGGGAGCGGTAAAGGACTGGAGGTTGCAGTCGCCGGACGTGAGGATGGGGTGCATGCATCTGCGACCGGCGACCGCCGCCGACTTCCCGTTCCTGCTCGAGATATTGCTCGAGGCGTGCAACTGGGACGGGACACCCTGGTACGACGAGGCCAAGGTACGGGCGGACCGGCGCGCGTGGCACTACCTCGACGGGTGGCCGCTGCAGCGCGACTTCGGGGTGGTCGCCGAGATCGACGGCTCCCCCGCCGGTGCGACCTGGGCGCGGCTGCTCACCGCCGACGAGCCGGGGTACGGGTACGTCGCGGACGACGTACCCGAGTTGACCCTCGGCGTGGCGGCCGGGTTCCGGCGGCGTGGGGTGGCGCGGGGCTTGTTGACCGAGGTGATCGCGCTGGCGCGCGTGGCGTCGTACGGGCGGCTGTCGCTCAGTGTGGATCCGGACAACCCGGCGCGGAAGCTCTACGAATCGCTTGGCTTCCGCAAGGTCGGCTTGGTGGGCACGTCCGACACGATGGTTCTCGAACTCTGAGGTTCTAGCCGAATCCGCGAACACGGAACTGCATCACGCGGTACGGCCAGCCGTCGTTCGTGTTCCAATGGCTCACCGACAGGTGCAGGTCCGACAGCGTCGACCCCGGGATGACGTAACCGCCGTACAGCTGTGCGACGTGGTTGTCGTCCTCGGAGCCCCATGCGCCGCCGTAGATCAGGGTCTGCCGGTACGCCGTGTAGAGGTTCGACGTCGGCGTGTCCATGATCATGCCGTCGATCCGGTAGTCGCCGGCGTCGAACCAGGTCAGAATCCACTTCCCGCCGAGCGGCCGCAGGCTCATCTCGCCGAAGCTGCCGCTCAGGATCGGGGTTGCCGGGTTGCCCCAGGCCCAGACGCCGTCGCGGTAGCCCCACGGCTCGTACGCGCCTGGGTTCGCGATCTGCTCCTGGCGGACGCGCTTCAGGATGATCGGCTTGTTCCGCTGGAAACCGGTCGAGTAGACGTACACGTACCCGTCGTTCCCGAGGCCCCAGGTGAGCAGCTGGAACATCCCGCCGTCGATGTTCGGGTCGAACTTCGCGCCCGTGTGGTACCAGCTCGCGCCGGAGTTGTCGGAGCGCCAGATCTCTGTCCACACGACGTTTCCGAGACCTTTGTTGACCATCGCGTGCAGGTACATCGAGCCGCCGATCGTGATCACGTCGGACGGCAGTACGGTCGAGAACGTCGGGTTGTCGTGCGGGTAGTCCCACAGCTGCTGCGCCGCAGCTCCCCCGACCGCACCGGACCACTTCACGCCAGTGGTGAGGTCGGAGGTGGTGGACCACAACGCAACCGGCGAACGCCACCAGCCGCCACCGACGCGGGCCTCCTCGAACGTGTCGCCGAACATGAACAGCAACCGCCCGTCCGGCGTCCGCGCCGGAATCCCGAGGTCGGTCGCCGCCATCCGAAACCGGTCCGTCAGCCCTGGTCCGGTCAGGTCGGCGACTTTGCTGGTCAGTACGGCTTGGGTGTTGCCCAGCGCGCGGCTCGGCAGTGCGGCCAGCGCACCGGCACCAACCGCGGCCTTCAGGAACGTGGATCGCTTCATCATCGCGTACTGACTCCCAACGTCGGGGCGGGTGATGGGAAATCGATTTCTCCCCTCACGATCCCGCAGCACCATCGCGAAGTCAAGCGTGGTCTACTCCCCACCGCTGTCGGGATGTTTGCCGGCTGCCGGGTTACAACCCGCCACCCGAGAAACAACCCACCACCGCAAGCCCACCACCCACGGCAACCACGGAGGCGGCACGCATCGGACCCAGCACCGACGCGACAAGCGCGGCAGCGCGACCGCCAGCTCGCGGGGGGCGTGTGGTGGTGCAGGAGCCTGTGGTGGGATCGGCGCTTAGTCGGCTCCGGTGGCCGCCGGGTGCGTGTGGCCGGGGGGTGGCCAGTCGCGGCTGCAGGGCGGGGTACCCGCCGCGTGGTGGGTGCCCGCGTCGCGGGCTTGGGATTGGTCGGTGCGGGTGGCCACCGGGCGGATGGGTGCCGGGGCTGTGGTTGGTCCGAGCCGGCGGGTGGGGTTAGTTGGGGCCGGTGGCGACTGGGCGGGTGGGGTCGGTGATCCATTCGGACCAGCTGCCGATGTAGACGGTGGCGGGGATGCCGGCCGACTCCAGGGCGAGGGCTTCGTGGGCGGCTGTGACGCCGGAGCCGCAGTAGACGGCTACCTCGGTGTCGTCGGTGATGCCGAGGGCGGTGAACCTCTCGCGGAGTTCGGCGGGTGGGCGGAAGTGGCCGCTCTCGGTGACGTTTGCGCCGGTGGGGGCGTTCACCGCGCCCGGGATGTGCCCGGCGACCGGATCCATCGGCTCCACCTCCCCCGCGAACCGCTCCGGAGCCCGCGCATCCAGCAGGATCCCCTTCGCCGCCACCGCAGCAGCCCCATCCGCATCCAGCACAGGAATATGTCCAGGAGTCGCGATGAGACCACCGACAACTTCGCCCGTGCTCCCGTCCCCACCGGCGGAGTTGGAGGGCAGGCCCGTGTGCGCAACTGGCGAGGGTTCGGTAGCAGCACCGGAGACGGCCGCAGGTACGCCAACTGCCTGCGCGCGAGCCGTCGGCGCCTCGGCTGTCAGTTCTGCCCCGGCGGCTGCGCCGGCTGCTCCGCGCTCACCCGTCCGCGCCTCCGCTGTCAGCTCTCCCCCCGCCGCTGCGCCGGCTGCTCCGCGCTCACCCGTCCGCGCCTCCGCTGTCAGCTCTCCTCCCGCCGCTGCGCCGGCCGTTCCGCGCTCACCCGTCGGGGCCTCGGCTGTCAGGTCTCCCCCGGCGGATTGCCAGGCGGCTAGGCCGCCGTCCAGGACTCTTACGTTGGTGAGGCCGAAGTAGCGGAAGGTCCACCAGGCCCGGGCGGCGGACATGGCGTTGTTGGCGTCGTAGACGACGACGGGGGTGTCGGCGGAGGTGATGCCGAGGCGGTAGAAGGTCGCGGTGACGGTGGTTGCGTCGGGCAACGGGTGGCGGCCGGGGCCGGGTGGTGCGGCCAGTTCGGTGTCGAGGTCGACGAAGTACGCGCCGGGGATGTGGCCGGCGTCGTACGCTTCCTTGCCGGGAGGACCGGCCAGGTTCCACGTGACGTCGGCAAGGACCGGCGCGGGCTCCAGCGCACGCAGCTCGGCGACGGTGATCAACGGGTTCATGAAGCGGCTCCTCCGAACGGCAGGACCTCGGGTGACAGGGTGGCGCGGGCGCGCGCCTGGGTGAGACGGCGCCGGTAGTGCCGGCGGCAGAGCACCTCGTACGCCGGCTCGAGGTCGCGCGTCACCATGTCCCCCACCACCAGCTGCTCGCCCTCGGTCACCATCTCCCCACCGATCGTACGGGCGTTGTGCGTGGCGCGTTCACCGCACCAGCACAACGCCTCGACCTGGAGCAGTTCCATCCGGTCCGCGAGCTCGACCAGCCGCGCCGACCCCGGGAACAACATGGTCCGGAAGTCCGTCAGGATGCCGAAGCAGAACACGTCGATCTGCAGCTCGTCGACCAGCCGCGCGAGCTGCTCGATCTGCAGCGGGCTGTAGAACTGTGCCTCGTCGCAGACCACGTAGTCGATCCGCCCGCCGTGGGTCAGCTCGCCGACGACGTAGTCCCAGAAGTCGAACTCCTCCCGCACCTCGACGGCTTCCGCGGACAGCCCGAGCCGGGACGAGAGCACGGACTCGCCGGCCCGGTCGTGGCTGGTGAAGATCCGCCCGAGCCGGCCGCGGGCCTTGTGGTTGTGATCCATCTGCAGCGCGAGGGTCGACTTGCCGCAGTCCATGGTGCCGGTGAAGTACAGGAGCTCAGCCACGGGCGATCATCCTGCCAAGTCAACGGCTCGTCGCGCACTCCGGGGTGTGTCGGAGGGGTGGCTTGGTTCCGGAGCCTCCGTTCAGTTTGAATGGAACGTGCGCAAACCCCTGCTCCTCGTCCTCGCGGTCTGCCTGCTGGCCGCCTCCGCCGTACTTCCGGCCCCACTCAGGGCGACGGCCGTGCCGGAGCGGATCGAGGCCGGGCTGCGCGCGTACTTCGTGATCACCGATCCGGGCCAGACCGGCAAGGTCACCGGCGCGGTCTCGCAGAACGGCGGCACGGTGTACGCGACGTACGACGCGATCGGGGTGATCGTCGCGCACTCGACGGCGACCGACTTCGCGGACAAGATGCGCGGCGTGGACGGCGTACAGAAAGCCGGTGCGACCCGTACGTCGGACCTCCCGGCGGACGCGGCGAACCCGGGCATCCCGGCCGCCGTACCGGAGGTCGCGACGGCCCAGCCCGAGGGCGACCGCACCGACATGACGCAGATCGGGGCGGACCGGGCCTGGGTGAAGAACCCAGGCTCGAAGAACATCACGGTCGGTGTCCTCGACACCGGCGTCGACGACCAGCACCCGGACCTGAAGGCGAACTTCGACGCGACCAAGTCGGCCTCCTGTGCGTACGGGAAGGTCGACCCGCGCCCCGGTGCGTGGCGACCTGTCGGCGAACACGGTACGCACGTCGCCGGCACCATCGCCGCCGCGAAGAACGGCGTCGGCATGATCGGCGTCGCGCCCGGTGTGAAGGTGTCGTCGATCCGGATCGCCGAGCCGGGCAGCCAGTTGTTCTTCCCGGAGAACACGGTCTGCGCGTTCATGTTCGCCGCCGACAAGGGCGTCTCGGTGACGAACAACAGCTACTACGTCGATCCGTGGCTGTTCAACTGCCCGAGCGACAAGGACCAGGACGCGATCGCCGAAGCGGTACGGCGGGCCGTCGCGTACTCGGACTCCAAGGGCGTCGTGAACGTTGCCGCCGCGGGCAACGAGGACTACGACCTGGCGAACAAGACCGACGACAACACGAGCCCCGACGACTCGACCGCGGCTGACCGCCCGATCACGAACGATTGCATCAGCCTGCCGACCGAGTTGCCGAACGTGGTGGTCGTCGCGTCGGTCGACCCGAACAGCCTGAAGTCCCCGTTCTCCAACTACGGAGACAACAAGATCAACCTCGCCGCGCCCGGCCAGGCCGTCTACTCGACCGTCCCGGGCGGCGGCTACAAACTCCTCGACGGTACGTCGATGGCGTCGCCGCACGTCGCCGGTGTCGCCGCGCTGATCCGCAGCGTCGACCCGAAGCTCACCCCGGCCCAGGTCCGCGCGAAGCTCGCGCAGCAGGCCAACGATCTCGCCTGTCCGGCTTCCGGCGCGGGTGAGTGCACCGGGTCCGCGGCCGACAACTCGTTCTACGGCGAGGGTCTGGTCGACGCGGCGGAGGCCGTCGGCGCCGCGGCCGCGCAACCGCAGGGCGCCATCTCGGTCACCCAGCCGACGGACCAGATCGGCGTCGGCGGCATCCCCGCGATCCCGTTGCTGATGAAGGGTACGGGCGGCACCGGCGACATCAGCTACACCGCCGTCGGCCTGCCGCCCGGGCTCTCGATCGAGAAGACGCGCGGCTGGATCACCGGCGTACTGACTCCCGGCGCCGGCCGCTACAAGGTGACCGTCACCGCACGCGACGGCGAGGCGAAGACCGCGACCACCACGTTCTGGTGGAACGTCTGGAGTTTCTAGTACCCGGCGTCGACGAGCAGCGGGATCTCCATCTCGTCCGCTGTCAGCGATCCGTGCAGTCCGATCAGCCCTGCCTCTTGCGGATACCGACGGCTGGCGACGAGCGCGACCGGCCCGAGCGTCGCGACGATGACATCACCGAGGCGAGGCGAGACCCGGTCCTCGACCGTTGCGCCGAACCACCCGCGGTCGACGGCCTCGGCCCGTGACAACACCAGTGCCTGGTCGCCCAGCCGATGCTGGTACGCGGCCAGTACGTCGGCCTCTGCGCCGGGTACGCAGTAGAGATGACGGAACCGTGACTCGCCGCCGATCAGGCTGACGCCGTCCGTCAGCGCCGGCTCGGCGTCGAGGTCGACGCGGTGCTCAGGCGCCACATCGATCATGCCGTGGTCCGCGGTGACGAGCAGTACGGCGTCGCGTGGCAAGGCTGACCGCACCTGCTGGGCGAACGTGTCGGCCGCGGTCAGCTCCTTCTGCCACTGCCACGAGTCGCACCCCTGCTGGTGGCCGATGTAGTCGAGCTGCGAGTCGTACACGTACACCAGTGACGACTGCCCTTCACGGCTCGCGAACCGGGTCGCGTCCAGGCGGTCCTCGACAGTGTCCGCGCCCCGATGAGCAGTCCCCCGGAACGCCGCGGCCGTCAGCCCCGACTTCTCGAACCGGACCTTGCTCACGTTGCGCGTCGCGACCCCGGCGGCCGCGACCCGGTCGAACACGGTCCCGTGCGGCTGCCAGCGCCGCGGATCCACCGGTGCGTCCCACTGCAACGCGTTCAGCAACGCACCCGTCTCCGGGACGATCGACGTGTACCCGACGATCCCGTGCGCGCCGGGCGGCAGGCCCGTACCGAGGCTGGTCAGGCTGACGGCAGTCGTCGACGGAACGCCCGCGGTCAGCGAACGCGCCGCCAGCGACGACAAGTACGGCGCGGCTTCGGCGTACCGCTTGAGGAGGTTCCAGCCGAGGCCGTCGAAGAGCAGCACCGCGTACCGCGAGGCGTCGGGCAGGCCGAGGAGGTTGGACTCCCCCGGCACCGACAGCGCGCCGGCCACCGACGGCAGGACGTCGGCGAGCGCGCCGCCGCCGTACTGCGGGGAAACCGGCTCGATCACTGCACTACCTGGTGGTCGCGAACGAGAGGGCCTTGGCGAACTCGAGCACCTGCTGGATCCCGGCCGGGCCGTCCGCGGCGGCGCTGATCCGCAGCGAGATGTCGTCGGCGGCGACCGAGCCGGTGTAGCCGTGGTCGGCCTCGCAGTTCGGGTCGGCGCAGACGGCAGGCTCGAGGTCGATCC
This sequence comes from Kribbella sp. NPDC004536, assembly GCF_042873835.1. Lineage (NCBI taxonomy): Bacteria > Bacillati > Actinomycetota > Actinomycetes > Propionibacteriales > Kribbellaceae > Kribbella > Kribbella sp. NPDC004536. The sequence continues at coordinate 1,288,421 of NZ_JBIALY010000002.1, forward strand.
GGTTGACCATCCCCCAGCCGATCGTCAGCACCACCTCGCCACTGCCGGCCACCGCCGGGTCGGCCTTGCCCGAGGCGTAGCCGGCCGGGTTCGGCACGACGCGGTTCACCACGACCGCGTTGACCCGGTGCAGCGGGATCGCCTCGGTCGAGGTGGACGCGTACGGCGCGCGGATCAGTTCGTCGGCGGCGTGCTCGTCGGTGTGGCCGACGATCAGCCGGGTCGGGGTGAGCGCCAGGATCGTGATGTGCCGCCGGACCTCGTCCCGGTCGAACGTCGGCTCGTGCTGCAGCACGTAGGCCCGGATCGGCTCGCCGGCGATCGCCACCTCGAGCGAATCCGTCACCACGTCGGGGTAGTAGCCGCACCGATCGATCGCCTCGCGCAGGTCCGGAGACGCGTCCGCGAGCTCCGGTGTATTCAGGTCACGCATGCCCTCATCCTTGCACGATCAGGGCCGCCGGCGTTTCACCCTTGTGGACAACCGCGATCAGTTCGCACTTGCCTTCCGTAGCACCGGCGCACCCGCGGCACCCGCGACCGCGACCAGCACGAGGCCGACGATCACCTGCCCGAGCAGCAGAATCAGGCCGGAACTGCCCTGCGTGATCACCTTCCCGCCACTCAACGCGAGCCCGCACAGCGCACCGAAGCCGACGACGGGCAGCCCGACACCGAGCACCGGTACGACCGCGGCGAGTCGCGCGGCGCGCTCGATCACCTGCAGCGGTACGCCGGAACGCCGCAGTGCGCGGGCAGGTGCCGCCTGGTCGAGGGCCGTACCGACGGCACCGGCCGCCGTCGACGCGGCGACGGTCAGGAACACCAACGAGAGCAGGAGTGCGACACCGATACGCATGTCACCGAAGTTCGGGTTCTGGTCCCCCGACGGCATGAAGACCGAGATGAAACCGGTGACGAAGCCCGACAGTACGAGTGCAGCCACCGGCCGGAACGCGCCCTTCGGGTCGTCCACGAGCCGCCGCCCGGCGAGCAAGGTCACCGCACGGTTCGCGTTGCCGGCCATGATCTTACCGATCACCTGGACGGCGAACGGTCCGATGACGCGTACCGCGAGAGCGGCGAAACCGACGCCGATCAGCAGCGGTACGAAGGCGCCCCGCAAGCCGTAGTACCCCAGGATCGCCGGGCCGATGACGAGAAGTCCCAGGCGGATCGCGTTGACGCCCTTGCGCGTCTGACCGCGTACGACGCCCAGTGGAGTGATGCTGACGCGTCCGAGGCCGATCAGCGCGCTGATGACCGACAGGATCGGTACGGCGACCAGTACGACGAGGACCGTCCACCACCGGACCGTGATGTCGCTGAGGTACCAACGACCACCACCCAGCGGGATCTGCGCGATCAACGGACTGAGAACCGTGTAGCCGACAAGACCGACCAGTGCGCCGGCAAGACCGAGCACGGCCTGTTCCACAGCGCTCAGCCAGAGCACCTGGGTACGAGTGGCACCTGCCAACCGTAGTGCGGCCAGCCTGTGCTCACGGCGCTTTGCTGCGACACCTGCCGCCTGCCCCACGAGGCTGAGGATCGGGAACAGCACCAGCGTGATACCGAACGCCACAGCGATCAGCAGACCAAGCATGCGGCTGTCCCACACCTTGTCGTGCCAACTGCTCACGTACTGCGGGTTCTGGTCGGCCGGGATCGTCTGTACGCCACGGATGACGATGTACTCCTCCGGTGACGACAGGCCTTTGTCGCTGATCTCCCCGGTCGGCTTGTCGAGACCGAACTGCTTGCTGAGGCTGGACCAGTGCTTGGCGACCTCCGGCGACACGAACACCTCACCCGGCTTCGGCGCATGGTCGAGGCCGGGCGGTGCAGGCTCGCTCGGCTTGAGTACGGCGACGTCGAGAACGCTGAGGCGATGGCCGTCGACACTCTGCTCGTCGTCCAGGTTCAGCATGCCGATCGCCGTTGCCGGGTCGGCCTTGTCCGCGCTCCGCCAACCGATCCGGTCGGACCGGTGCGTCAACCCGAGCGACCCCGCGATCAAGAACGTCACCAGCAACGCCACGACCGCAGTCGCACCGAACGCCGCCAGGTTCGCGGCCCGTCCGCCCGGCCCAGGCCGCCGTACGAACCGTAGGCCGAGCTCGGTCATCGGGCTCATCGCGCGACTCCGACCGACTCACTGACGCGGCCGTCGACGATGTTGAGCGTGCGGTGGCAGCGGGCCGCGACCGCGTTGTCGTGCGTGACGACTACTACTGCGGCGCCGCGGTACGTCGCTGCACCGACGAGGAGCTCGATCACCTGGGAGCCGGTCGCGGCGTCCAAGGCACCCGTCGGCTCGTCGGCGAACACCACCTGTGGTTCGCCGACCAGAGCGCGGGCAATCGCTACTCGCTGTGCCTGGCCGCCGGAGAGCTCGCCAGGTCGGCGGCCGACCTCAGCCGCGAGCCCTACCTGCGCCAGCATGTGCCTGGCGCGACCGATCGCCTCACGACGGTTCAGACCGTCCACCATCAGTGGGAGCGCCACGTTCTCGTCCGCGGGCAGCTCCGCGAGCAGTTGGTTGTCCTGGAACACGAAGCCGAGCCGACGGCGACGTAGTACTGTCCGGGCGGCATCGTTGAGCTGGTCCACGCGTTCACCGCCCAGCCAGACCTCGCCCTGGTCCGGGGTGAGGATGCCTGCGAGTACGTGCAGCAAGGTGGTCTTGCCGTTGCCGCTGGGACCCATCACGGCGAGGGCCTCGCCGGAGCGGACCGCGACATCGACGCCAGCCAGACCCACGACGCTGCCGTAGTACTTGACCAGCCCGTGACCGCTGAGCACAACCTGGGGACTCTGGAAGTTCATACCGCAGAGCCTTCCGCGAACCCACCCCCGGAACGTCGGACCACGGACCGGTCTTCCCGTCGCCTTCGGGTGCCTTTCGACGTACGCCCGTACGACTCAGGTCGTAGAGAACGCGGACGGGTACGCGTCGCGGTAGCTCGGGATCGGACCGGTCGGGGTGTCGACCGACTCGGCGTTGAGCATCGCGTGGACGATCGCGCGGGACAGCGTGCGGGCGCCGGCGGCGTACACCGTTTCCAGCTGGCCGAGGGCGGCAGGGTCCGTGACGCTCAGCCGCGGCTGGTCGGTCGTGGTGGACAGCGCGAAGATGCTGTCGCCGTCGACGAGGGTGTGGATCGGGTCGATCGCCCGGGCGAGGCCGTCGTGGGCGATCATCGCCATCCGCTTGGTGGCGGCCTTGTCGAGCGGTACGTCGGTGGCGACGACCGCGATCACGGTGTTCATCGACGGGCCGGGGATGAGGTTGCGGCCGGGTTCGACCAGCGACGGCGCGTCGGTCGGCGTCCGCAGGTGGGCGAACTCGTCGCCGAGGCCGAGCCGCGCGCCGTACAGGTTGCCGTCGGCGTCGATCGTGGAGCCGGCCGCGTTCACGATCACCAGCGCGCCGACCGTCGTACCGTCGTCGAGCCGTACGCTCGCCGATCCGACGCCGCCCTTCAGCGACCGGGCGCGAGCACCGGCGCCGGCCCCGTGGTTGCCCAGGGCAACCGGTCCGCCGGTGGCGGCCGCGATCGCGCCGGCACCCCAGGACGGCTCCGGACGGGCCTTGAAGTCACCGCCGCGGGCCAGGTCGAAGATGACCGCGGTCGGCACGATCGGCACGACGTCGTGCTCGTCCTGGCCGACCCGTACGCCCTCGCCGCGCTCCTCCAGCCAGCGCATCACGGTGCCCGCGGTGTCGAGGCCGAACGCGCTGCCGCCGGTCAGGACGATCGCGTTCACGCCGCCGTTCGAGTTCACCGGCGAGAGCAGGTCGGTCTCGCGCGTCCCGGGCGCGCCACCGCGGACGTCGACGGCTCCGACGGCGCCTCGTGGGACGTGGACAACGGTCGTGCCGGTCAGGTACGGCAGGTCGAGGCGCTCCACCTGACCTACGTGGATTCCGGGGACGTCGGTGATCGCGTTGTGCGGGCCAGGCTGCATACGGACGATCCTAAATCGGTTGCGGTCGTGTCTAGCGTGAAAGGTATGAACGCCGATCAGCTGTGTGGTCTGCTGGCCGAACCGTCGAGGTTGCGGACGTACTCCGCGATCGTGCTCGGCGCCTCCACTCCCGAGCAGGTCGCAGGCAGCACCGGGCTGGCCGCGCCGGTCGTGGTGAAGGCGCTGCAGCGGCTGACGAAAGGCGGGCTGATCGAGGCGAGCCGCGACGGGTTCACGGCGGACGCCGGCGTGTTCAAGACCGCCGTACGGGAGAACCGGCCGGAGCGCGTACCGCTGGATCCGGATCCGGCGCGGGACAACGTGCTGCAGTCGTTCATCCGGGACGGGCGGCTGACGCACTTCCCGACGTACCCGGACAAGTACCAGGTGGTGCTCGAGTACCTGGTGCAGAGCTTCGAGGTCGGTCGGGAGTACCCGGAGACCGAGGTCAACGAACTGCTCAACCGCTGGCACCCGGACCACGCCGCCCTCCGGCGCGGGCTGGTCGACGCAAGGCTGCTACGTCGAGAGAACAGCATCTACACGCGGACTAAGTGAGCCTGCGAGCCGGCGTGTCCTGCCGGGGCTTCTCGTTCGGGGCGATGCGGACCCGGGTGTCCAACACCGTCGCGCCTTGGGCGGAGACGAGGACCGAGCGGAGGTCGAGGCGGACGACCTCCTCCAGGTCCAGCGTCAGGCGCGACACCCGGTGCAGGAGGTCTTCGATCGCGGAGATGTCCACCGGGTCCGACCCGCGGTAGCCGTACAGCAGCGGCGCCGCCTTCACCTCACGGACCATCTCGGCCGCGTCCCGTGTAGTCAACGGCGGCATCCGGTACGACCGGTCGCCGAGCAGGTCCGTCGCCACCCCGGACAGCCCGAACGTGACCACCGGCCCGAACGACACGTCCTCGATCGTCGAGATCACCACCGGTACCCCGGGCGGCGCCATCTTCTGGACGACGAACTGTGCCCGGGCCGGATCCGCGGCGACCCCGAACGTGCGCGTCATTTCCGTCCAGGCCGCGCGCATGTCCTCCTCGTCGTGGATGTGCCGCCAGATGTCGGCCAGGTCCGGCCGCATCCGCCACTGTTCCGCGGTCGCCTTCAGGATCACCTCGAACCCGAGGTCCGCGGCCCGCGCGACCGCCTCGTCCGCGCTCAGCACCGGGAACGCCGGCAGCACCGAGATCCCGTAGAAGCTCAGCAGCCGCTGCCGGTCCGCCTCGTCCAGGTCCGCGCCGGACGGGTGCCGCTGCAGGAACTCCGCGACGTAGTCCTCTCCCCCGGCGGTGTCGATGTCCGGCAGGTCCGGGATCCGGCTGTCCGACCGGCGGTGCCATTCGCCGTACTGCGTCGCCTTCGCGAGCGCACCGACGGCGTACTGCGGGTTCAGGAACGACGGGATCGAACCGCGTGCCGCTCCCCCGTCCTCGTCCGGCACCCGCAGCTCCTCGGGCACGCTGCGGGACGCGAGGAACGTCGCCACGACCGCCTTGTCCGAATCGGCGGCCGCGGCCGCGAGCACCTGCGCGATCTCGCCGCCGTTGGACTGCACCGGCGGCGTGTAGATCACGACGACCGAATGCACCTTCTCGTCCGAGAACACCTCGGACAGCGCCAGGCCGAAGTCCGACGCGGTCGCATCGGCGCTCAGGTTCCGCGGCTCCCCCGCGACCTCCAGCCCGCAGCCTGCCATCGTGTCGAGCGCGAGCAGCGTCAGGGCGTCCGAGTTCGACACGATCGCGACCCGGCGGCCCTTCGGCAGCGGCTGGTGCGCGAGCAACTGGGCGACGTCGAACAGCTCACCGGTAGTGTCCACGCCGATCAGCCCGCTCTGCCGGAACATCGCCTCGATGGTTGCTGGCGGCAACTGGCTGCGCCGGATCAGCTGCCCGACCGGGACGCCCTGGGTGGCGCGGCCGGACTTCAGCGCGACCACCGGTTTGCGGCCGGCCAGCCGACGGGCGACCCGGCTGAACTTGCGCGGGTTGCCGAGCGACTCCAGGTACAACAGCACGACCTCGGTGGCCTCGTCGGAGTACCAGTACTGCATCAGGTCGTTGCCCGAGACATCGGCCCGGTTGCCGGCCGACACGAAGCTCGACAGGCCGAGACCACGCCCGACCATGTCGGCCAGGATCGGTACGCCGAGCGCGCCGGACTGGCAGAAGAACGCGACCCTTCCCTTGCTCGGCATCAACGGCGACAACGTGGCGTTCAGCGACACACCTGGCGCGGTGTTGATCAGCCCGAGCGCGTTCGGCCCGATCACCCGCATCCCGTACGAGCGCGCGAGGCCGACCAGGTACCGCTGCCGCTTCCGTCCCTCGTCGCCGATCTCCGCGAACCCGCTCGACACCACGACGAGCCCGCGAACGCCCTTCGCCGCGCAATCCAGTACGACGTCGGCGACCATCTCGGCCTTCACCGCGACCACGGCGAGGTCGACGTTGTCCTCGACCTCCCGGATCGTCGGGTACGCCGGGACGCCCTCGATCTCGTCGGCCTTGGTGTCGGTGTTGACGGCGTACAACCGGCCCGGGAATCCGCCGTCGCGGAGGTTCCTGAGCAAGGCGTTTCCGATGGTGCCCTCGCGGCGGCTGGCGCCGATCACCGCGACGCTCGACGGGGTCAGCAGCCGCGCGATCGACAGCGCCTCGGAGCGCTGCTCGCGGGCCTGCATCACCCCGAACGAGGTGTCGGTCGGCGCGATGTCGAACTCGACCATGATGACGCCGTCCTCGAACTCCCGGGCGACCTTGTAGCCGGCCTCGGTGAAGACCGTGATCATCTTCCGGTTGTCCGGCAGCACCTCGGCGACGAACCGGTGGATGCCGTTCTCCCGGGCGGCCTGCGCCAGGTGCTCGAGCAGCAGCTGGCCCAGCCCGCGGCCCTGGTGTGCGTCCTCGATCAGGAACGCGACCTCTGCCGTACTGCGGCCGGTCCCCTCGTACCGGCCGACGCCGATCATCTCGTCACCGACCGTGACGATCAGCGCGAGCCGCTGGTGGTAGTCGACCTGGGTGAAACGCGCCACGTCCCGCTCGGACAGTTCCGGGTACGGGGCGAAGAAGCGGTAGTACTTGGACTGTTCGGACACGCGGGCGTAGAACGCCACCAGCAGGTGGTCGTCGGCGGGGGTGATCGGCCGCAGGTGCGCGGTCGCACCGTCCCGCAGGACGACATCGGCCTCGTACTCCGCCGGATAGCCGTCCGGCAGCTCGTGGTCATACTGGTCCGGCACCTAGACAGCGTACTCAAACACCCACTGCGGAGGACGGGAATTTGGTCGAGCGGATCGCGCCGGTACTGGTGTTCCTGATCGCGGTGACCGTGATCGCGGAGCTGGCCGACCAGGCCAAGGTGTTCGACGTCGCAGCCCGGGAGGCGGCGCACCTGGCCCGCGGGCGGGTCTGGCGGCTCTGGCTGCTGGTCGTGGCGCTCGCCACCGGCCTCACGATCGTCCTGTCGCTGGACACCTGCGCCGTGCTGCTGACGCCGGTGGTGCTGTCGATGGCCCGTCAGCTGGACATCCCGCCGAAGCTGTTCGCGTTCACCACTGTCTGGCTGGCCGGTACGGCGTCCCTCCTGCTGCCCGTGTCCAACCTCACGAACCTGCTGGCGCTGCACCCGTTCCGTGAGCTCGGTGTGAGCTATCTGTCGGTCAGCTGGCGCCCTGCGATCGCTGCGATCGTCATCACGGTCGCGGTGCTCGCCGCACTGTTCCACCGCGACCTGCCGCGGAAGTACGTCGTACCGCCGACGCCTGACGTCGAGGACAAGGTCCTGTTCTGGGGTGCGACCGCGGTGTGCGTGCTGCTTGGTCCTGCCTTCGTCTCAGGTGTCCAGGTGGCGTATCCGGCCACCGTCGGAGCACTCGTACTGGTCGTGCTCTTCGCAGTACGACGTCGCAGCGTGCTGAAGTGGTCGCTGCTCCCGATCAAGCTCGTTGTGACTGTGGTGGTGCTCTTCACAGTCGTGGGCTTCCTGAGCTCACACGGCCTCGAAGACGTACTACGGCGTGTGGCCGGCACCACTTCTGAGTTGCGACTGAGTGCGACCGCCGCGGTCGGCGCGAACCTGTTCGACAACCTCCCCGCGTACCTGGCTATGGAGCCCGTCGCCTCGGACAGCCCGCACCGCATGATGGCTCTGCTGATCGGCGTGAACTGCGGCTGCCTGCTGACACTCTGGGGCTCACTCGCCACACTCCTCTGGCGCGCCCGCTGCGACGCGGCCCGCGTAGAGATCTCGTGGTGGTCGTTCCTATGGCGCGGCCTGATTCTCACGCCACTCGTCGTGACGGGCGCTGTCCTGGCGCTGAATGGGTAATGTGCGCCTCATGGCGACGGAGCAGAGCACCTCGGAGGTCACCCGGGAGTTCCGGGCGGCGCGGGACTTTCTTGTGGCGCACCGCGACGACTACGAGACCGCGTACCGGGATTTCAGTTGGCCGCAGTTCGAGCGGTTCAACTGGGCGCGGGACTGGTTCGACGCGCTCGCCGTCGAGCAGCCCGAGGCGGCCGCGCTGACGATCGTCGAGGAGGACGGCGAGGTCAGGACGCGGACGTACGCGGAGATGGCCGAGCGCTCCCGCAAAGTGGCCGGCTGGCTGACCGCGGCCGGCTTGAAGCCGGGCGATCGCGTGCTGATCGTGCTCGGCAACCAGGTCGAGCTGTGGGAGACCATGCTCGGCTGCATCCGCGCCGGCGCCGTGATGATCCCTGCGACCACCCTGCTCACCGACGCCGACCTGGCGGACCGGATCTCGCGCGGCAACGTACGGGCTGTCGTCACCAGCGGCGCCGACGCCGAACGGTACGCCGGGATCGCGGACCACTGCATCCGCGTCGCGGTCGGCTCGACGGCTGAGGGCTGGCTGTCGTACGCCGACGCCGAGAGCTACGACGGCCCGGTCCCCGACGTGGACACCGCAGCTGACGACTCGCTGCTGCTGTACTTCACGTCCGGTACGACAAGTCAGCCGAAGCTGGTCGAGCACACGCAGGTCAGCTACCCGGTAGGGCACCTGTCGACGATGTACTGGATCGGCCTGCAGCCCGGCGACGTACATCTCAACGTCTCCTCCCCCGGCTGGGCGAAGCATTCGTGGAGCAACGTGTTCGCTCCGTGGAACGCGGGCGCCACCGTGTTCCTCTACAACTACACGCGCTTCGACGCCGCGAAGATGCTCGACGTACTCGCGACGTACGGCGTGACCACGTTCTGCGCGCCGCCGACGGTCTGGCGGATGCTGATCCAGGCCGACCTGTCGGCGGTCGAGGTCCGGATCCGCGAATGCATCTCGGCCGGCGAGCCGCTCAACCCCGAGGTGATCGACCAGGTCCGGAACGCCTGGGACATCACGATCCGGGACGGGTACGGGCAGACCGAGACGACCGCCCAGATCGGCAACCCGCCCGGCCAGCCGGTGAAGCTCGGCTCGATGGGGCGCCCGCTGCCGGGCTACAGCATCGCGTTGATCGACCCGTCGACGGACGAGATCGGCGACGACGGCGAGATCTGCATCGAACTGGCGCCCGCGCCGGTCCCGCTGATGCGCGGGTACCGCGACGCCGACGAGCTCACCGCCGAGGTGATGCGCAACGGGTACTACCACACCGGCGACGTCGCCAGCCGGGACGAGGACGGGTACATCACGTACGTCGGGCGCTCGGACGACGTGTTCAAGGCCAGCGACTACCGGATCTCCCCGTTCGAGCTGGAGTCGGTACTGATCGAGCACCCCGCCGTCGCGGAAGCGGCCGTCGTACCGTCGCCGGACCCGGTGCGGCTCGCCGTACCGAAGGCGTACGTCGTCCTCGCCGCGGGGCACGAGCCGTCCAGAGAACTCGCCGGCGAGATCCTCGCGTTCTGCCGGGAACACCTCGCACCGTACAAGCGGATCCGGCGGATCGAGTTCGCGGAACTACCGAAGACGATCTCCGGGAAGATCCGGCGGGTCGAACTGCGCGCCGACGAAGCAGCCAAGGTCGAGAGCGGGAACGCCGGGCAGACGTACGACGAAGCCGACTTCAAGTAAGTGTCCTTTCACACCGGCCTGGGCTGGTCGGCGCTCGTCGTCCTGCCCTTACTGATCGCGATCGGCGTCGGCGCGTCCCGGTACGCCGGCCTCCGGCACGACAAGGGCATCGTCACGGCCGCGCTGCGGGCCGTCGTGCAACTCGCGGCGGTCGGCGCGGTCGTCGGCGTCGCGCTGCAGCACACGATCGGTGCGCTGGCGTTCGTACTGCTGATGTTCGTCGTCGCGACCGTGACGAGTACGCGGCGGCTCCGGCAGACGGCGGTGATCCCGCGGCTGTGGATGTACTGCGCGGCCGCGATCGGTTCCGGTGCGTTCGCCGTACTGCTGCTGCTCATCCTGCCGGGCGTCGTGCCGCGGAACCCGGCGAGCATCCTGCCGATGGGCGGCATCATCGTCGGCGGCGCGATGACCGCGACCACGCTGGCCGGGCGGCGGGTGCTGAGCGAGTACCGCAACCGGTTCGGGGAGTTCGAGGCCGGCCTGTCGATCGGGCTGATGCAGCCGGATGCGTTCAAGCTCGTCGCCGGGCCGGTCGCCGGTGACGCGCTGTTGCCCGCGCTCGACCAGACGCGGACGGTCGGGCTCGTCACGCTGCCGGGCGCCTTCGTCGGTATGGTCCTCGGCGGCGCGTCGCCGGTACAGGCCGCGGCGCTGCAACTCGTCGTACTGATCGGGCTGGTCGCCGCCGAGGCGATCGCGATCCTGGTCGTCACGGAGCTGTTGTCCCGGGCAGCGCTTCCGGACGGGCGTACGGTTGGCTCATGAGTGACGACAAGGGCATCTTCAGCCGCATCGACGAACTGGTGGCCGAGGAGCACGAGCTCCGGACCAAGCACGCTGCCGGGCAGGTCGGCGACACCGACGAGCAGACCCGGCTGCGGGCTCTCGAGGTCGAGCTGGACCAGTGCTGGGACCTGCTGCGGCAACGCCGCGCCAAGCGGGAGTTCGGCGAGAACCCGGACGACGCGCAGGCGCGCTCGTCGGACACCGTCGAGGGATACCTGAACTAGAAACCGCGCAGTTTCTCCGGGGTGATCCGGATCAGTACCGAATAGGCGGCGTGGAACTGGTCCGGAGTCATCCCCAACCGCTTGATGTCGCCCGCGTACTTCTCGTTGTAGGCCGTCAGCGCGTCGCCGCCGATCGGGTCGGTGTCGATCCGCGCCGTGCCGGTGATCACGCCGACGTCGCCGCCGGTGTGGGTCGCGTTGAAGTTGACCGCGACCTGCGGGTGCGCCGCGATGTTGCGCAGCTTCGCCTTGTCGGGCTCGCTGCCGATCAGCAGCTCGCCGTCGTGCCAGAGGAACCACACCGGGGTCGGCGCCGGCGTCCCCGACTTCGCGACGGTGGTCAGCCAGACCATCCGTTCGTCGCCGAGTTGCCGTGCGATCCGTTTGCCGAAGCCGGTGGAACTGTCGATCGTGAACATTCGGTGCCCTTCAGGAGGCCGGTCCGAGACGCCCCCACTCGATCGCCGGGCAGCGGTCCATCACCATCGTGAGTCCCGCCGCCGCCGTCCGCGCATAGGCGTCCTGATCAACTACATCGAGCTGGAACCACACCGCCTGCGCGTTGATTCCCACCGCCTGGTCAGCGATGTCGCCGGCCAGCTCGGACCGTACGAACACGTCCACGCAGTCCACCGGGAACGGGATGTCCGCGAGCGTCGCGTACCCCTGCTCGCCGTACACGGTCTCCGCGGCCGGATGGACCGGAACGATCCGCTTCCCATGCCCCTGCAGGAACCGCGCCACGCCGTACGCCGCCCGGCTCGTGTTGTTCGACAGCCCCACCACGGCCCACGTGTCGCACTCGGCCAGGATCTTCCGGATCGCCTCGTCCATCGAACTCATGTTCCAATTCTGGCTCGTACATCAATCGCGCGGACGCGGACGCCGAACGTTGCACGCCCGCACAACGTTGCAACGAACGCTCGATCGCGCCGCAGCTTGACGAGCAGGTCGACTTCGAAACCCGGCTACTGCGCCCACACCACTGAATAGGCCTGCCGTCAGGCGCACACTACTGGAGCACGACTCCCGCCCTGGCCCGATCGTACAAATCAATCTTCTGCACGGGAATCACAAGGCCCGCCCATAGCGCGCGTGCCGCCAGCTCCTGGCTGCGTGCAACCAGGAGCGTAACCGAGACCAACATCGGTGCACAGAGCGCAAATACAACCCAGCGGCCCGCGACCACACCGTCACGCGCAGCGAAAGCGGTCGCCGTCGAGCCATCTACGCGTCGAGCCTATAGACCATCGAGCCGTGCCGACGCCAAACCACACGACGCACGGCTGAGCCAGCGCACGACAGTAATCCTTCGATTGCCCAAACCGACGCTCCTTCCAGACCAAATCCGATCGTTAGGCCGAACCAACTGTTCGATCGACGCTCACTTCAGCGATCTCCCGGACGGATTCAAACTCGTCGACCCAAACCGAGGTCTCTTCGGCAATCACCCGGCCGAGGTCTGCAGAATATCGCCGCAAGATCGACCAGCGAGCTGTCTGATCCGCATCCTCAGACGATGCCCACTCAGCTTGCAGATTTAACAACCCTCTATTGCACATCATTGCGGTGGCGACATATCGGCTCCAAGATACCGAATAGCCGAAGTAACGATCTACCAGTTGGAATCCGCCGGCGATAGCCAGCAGTAGATAACCTAGAGCCGAATCCAATTGAGGAAAAATAGGCGAAGCGAGTGGAACTACGCCTCCAGTCACGCCAATAATCAATGACGAAAATCTCAGGTATTTCGAAATCTTCTGCTTCGACCGTTTGTGCACAAGGTACCACTCGACGACGGTGCAATACCTCGCAACCAGCGCACGGTAGTAATCAGCAGGATGAACCGACCCGCTCTCGCCGAGGTCAAGCCTGAAGGCGTGCAGGTCCCCAGTTCGATCTGAATCGTTCACTCTGGGCCACGCTCCCATCGCGAGACGTTGAACCAGGTCCATTCGGACCGCTCGAGCGCTTCTCGAACAGTACCCATATCAAGAAAATCAAAGTCGTGGCTTGCGTCGATGCGCTGGAGCATACGATCCACGAACAGCGGATCGTCTTCGCGCTGCTCAGCCGTAACAGCTTGGCCCGCCAGCCACGACAGAAACCATGCCATGAGTTCCGGATCAGTCTCGCGATCCCGTGACCTGATATTCATCAATGGCGAAGTCGGCAGGACGTATTGACGACCTGCCACAGTTATGAACTCGTACCCGTCGAGTCCGGCAACATCAATGTTATCCAAGTCAATAAAGACATGGAACACAGACTCGCGTTGACGATATCCGTACAGGTAAGGATTGGGCGCTCGATTGTTAAAATTGGAGAAGATTCGGTCGGCACTGCTAACGGTCGCGATCTGACCGTCCGCAAGCCTGCGCCAGCGAAGCTCTACCAAGCGTTGCTCAGAATTCATTTTGATTACTCGAGGCCCCCATTGCTCGAGGAACAGATCAGTCAGGAATCCAGGTGCGAGGCCACTGCACAGCAGAGGCACATCCTCAAGGACAAGCGGGCTTTCAACCGCAGACAGAATCTTCGCCAGAGAAGCTGTCGTCGGGATGGCGCCGAGCACATACTCCATATGCCGCGCCAAGACGCTGTCGATCGTCATCAATTGTTCATACTGACCCAGATCTGCTAGGGAGACCGCATGACGCTCACCATTCTCCTCGAGTACGAATGCCGATACGTCCTGCATTACCTTCGCGAGAAGCTTTGGCGACTCCAGCGACGTCTGACCCGGGCGGCGGCGACCGTCGTCCCGCCGAAAGACCGCAGCCACATACGCAATCTCTCGACTTGCTTTGGTCAGAGATGCTCGTCGCGCAGATTGCATCTCATTCAATTCTGACTGCAAGTGCGACGCATATCCTTGATATACGCGCATCAAGTATTCATCGTACTTCACACTTCTTTCGATTGCCGACCGGGCTACATTCGTCTGCGGCGCGTTGGCACCTGTCGCATCTGCTAAGGCAAAGATCGGACCATTCCTATCAGCAAAGCCAGGAACCGCGCCATTCACGAGAATCCCTTCGATACAGGATCCGACGCTCACAGGTTCGAAGCGGGATGTAGGATCGAGACGGTCGGCGGTTAGGAATTCCCACTGATCAAACCATTCGTTCCAGCGAACCGCATACGCTACTGACATCCCATGGACTTCAAACTCGCGAACCTCGACCTTCTCACCCCAATCGCCGATTAGGGCGCCTTCACTTTTCTCATAATTCGCGTGGGCGAGCAAGCTATGTTCCAATGCTTGCCTCACCGATTGAAATCCTATTGGGAGTAGCTCACCATCGTCGATCTGCAACGAGACCTGGCAGCGAGGAACCACGATCCATCGACGCAGGTGCGTTTCCAGATCGCGAAGGCGCGCCGATGGACGAACTTTGATCCGGATGAGTGTCCCGCCAGCGGATAGTCCAACCGGCAGTCCAGGATCTAGTTTATTAAGGAGCTTCATCAGATATTGACCGTGGACCGAGACGAGCTTCAAGTGCCGCGCAACCTCACCGTCCGGCGTCCTGGTTATCACATTGACTTCATCCGCGATCATGAAGGCCGTCAGTACGCCAATTCCGAACCTGCTAATTGAATGGAATCCAGGATGCTCTTTGATAAACTGTGCGTCTTGATATCGAGATGAACCGACCCTAAGAAAGTTTCGCTCCAAGATCTCCTCGGACATGCCAGTTCCATTGTCTTCGATCTCCAGAACGCGGTCATCGGGATACCAGCGGGTGTTAATCTGAGGCTCATACTCAACACCCTTGATCTTCTCCAGGTACTGTCGTAGGCGGACTGCATCTATGGCATTCTGGAGAAGCTCCCTGATCACAACATTACTATCGTTGTACAGCGTATGACCTGTCAGAAGATCGAGTACTTTTCCGTGGTCCAGCTTGAACTGGAACGGCTGGGTGACGAACCCTTCCGCATCAACGTTCGAGCTGTCGATTCGCTGCCACGGAAATTGATGAGGAAGTTTATACTTACGTGCTGAAGCTGTGGCCCAGGCTTCACATTGCGCGATCTCCTTCGACGCATACTGCAAGTAGGTAGTCAGGCCAAAGAATCCATCCGAATCCGCGAATGTCGCATGCACCTCAATCTCAGTAGGTGCGATCGAATCGTCGACCTCGCCATCATCGTTATATGCAGGTCTCATGCGAACGGACCGAACCGCGTTTTGCTTCGACCACTCGACTTGGCTTGTCGGATTCGTCGGATTAATGATGCTATATGCGACAGCAGGTGCCCGGTCACTGGTTATATGTAAGAGGTCCGCAGCTCTAAGCAAGATTGCGCAATATTGTAGATTGGCGGTCTCCTCGTCTGAGGACCCATAAGGCTTATTGACGACATACTTGTCGGTATCGTATATGTCGTCCAGGTGATGACTCTGGCATACGAGCCCCAAGTCCGCGACAAACGTCGGATGAAGGTTGCGCACCATATCTGTCAGCAACGCCGTGACCGCTGGGTCTAGGCCGATTGAAGGGTCTGGATTTGCGGTCAACCATGATCGAATCCGTGCCGCATGGTTCTGTCGAACGAACTCCTGATAGAAGAACCGTTCTTTGGCATCGGACTCCAGGTCCCGAAACCACGGGCTCTCCAGTATTGCCGTATAACTCTCTCTTCCTTCAAACGAGGCTTGAAATTCTCCGAACTTCGTCTTATCTCGAGCATCATATTCAGCGCGAGTCACCAGGAGGCCGAAGTCATGGAGATAGGTAGACAGTACTACCATCAGCCAGTCAGACACACTCATCTTTTCACGAGTGTCCGGCGGCACAAGCCAGTTGTATCGCTTCAACACTCCATCGACATGAGAAATATCATGCTTAGTGTATTCGTCGAAGAGCCCAAACCGTCCGATTTGCCCGAGGGCTTCCGATGCCTGGTTCCGAAAGTGATCCAAACTGAACCCTGAAAACGCTTCCAGCGTTCCAGCCTTAGCTGCTTGCTCTTCTGCAAACGACAGTGTGCGATTCATATTCCCCCCTAAAGAATACGGCCCGACAAACGCGCCGAGCGAGCGATGTTACTGAACACAGTGGAGCCTTGGAATATGTAGGCAGGCACCGTATCCATATTGATACTCAAAGCGCGCGCCAACTCGTGCTGCCCAGGTACTGACTTACCCCCTCAGATATGTCAGTACGGCGGACACTCGGCGGTCGAGTCCGTCGTCGAGCTGCAGCTTCGCGAAGATGTTGCCGACGTGTTTGCGTACGGCGGCCTCACTGACCACGAGCTGCTCCGCGATCGCGCCGTTCACCCGGCCCTCCGCCATCAGCGCGAGCACCTCGAGCTCGCGTGGGGTGAGCGCCGACAGCGGGCCGTCGTTCCGCCGCCGCGCGAGCAACTGGCGGACGACCTCGGGGTCGACGACCGTACCGCCGCCCGCGACGCGGTCGAGCGACTCGAGGAACTCGGTCACGTGGCCGACCCGGTCCTTCAGCAGGTACCCGATGCCGCCGGTCGTTGTCTCGAGCAACGTCGACAGGTAGGCGTCCGCCACGTACTGCGACAGCACCAGGATCCCGATCGCCGGCAGTTCCGCCCTGATCGCGGCCGCGGCCCGCAGGCCCTCGTCACTGTGTCCGGGCGGCATCCGTACGTCGGTGATCACCACGTCCGGCGGATCCTTGCGGACCACCGCGAGCAGCGTGTCCGCGTCGCCGACCTGGTCCCGGACCTCGTGCCCGGCGCGATCGAGAATGCTGGCCAGACCCTCTCTCAGCAACAACGAGTCCTCCGCCAGCACGATGCTCAATCTGGGGCTCAGCCGAGTCGGCACGGGCACTCCATCCTCAATCGGGTCGGTCCACCGGATGGGCTGTCGACGTCGAGTGTGCCGCCCAACGCGTCCAGCCTGGTCACCAGACCCGTCAACCCGGTCCCTGCACCGAGTCTCGCACCACCGGCACCGTCGTCCTGCACGGTGACCACGAGTCGGTCCCGGTCCACCCAGCCCGATACCTCGCACTTGGTCGCCTGCGCGTGTTTCGCGACGTTCCCCAGCGCTTCGCTGATCACGAAGTACGCCGCCGCCTCGATCGGCGCCGGCAGCCGGTACGGCAGCGTCATGTTGAGCGTCACCGGGAGCGGCATCCGGTCCGCGACCTCGCGGGCGGCGGCCTCGAGCCCGTGGTCGACGAGTACGCGCGGATGGATCCCCCGTACGGCCGCCCGTAGATCGGCCAGCGCTGCCTCCGCCTCGGCGTGCGCCTTCACCACGAGCCGGCGCCCCTCCCCCTCGGGCAGATCGAGCTCGGCCAGCCCGAGCGTCATCGTCAGCCCGACCAGCCGCTGCTGTACGCCGTCGTGCAGGTGCCGCTCGATCCGCGCCCGCTCGGTCTCGAACGCGTCGACCAGGTCCAGCCGCGAACGCCGGACCTCGGCCAGGTTGCGCTGCAACTCCTCCTGCCGCGGTCCGAGCATCGCCTTCGCCAGCGACGCCTCGGCGCCGGCGATGACGCCGAGCAGGTACGAGCTGACCGCGTAGAACGGAGGCCCGAACAGGACGAGGAACAGCAGCCCTTCGCCGAACGTGTCCAGCTTCCAGTTCCACATCGCCACGTCGTCGTTAGTGGCGAGGAACGGCGTCGCGAGGGTGATGCCGAGGACGGTCGCGCTGAGCCCGCCGAACAGCGCGCTCACCGGCCAGATGAACGTACCGAGCACGAAGCTGTACCCGAGCGCGCGCATCGACGCCTGCTCCCGCCGCCGGAACGCCAGCCGCTTCCGGACCGACAGCCCGATCGGCAGCGCGGCGTGCGGACTCGGGATCCCTTCGATCAGCATCAACCCGGCCCGGCGGCGTTCGACCCACCCGATCGCCGCGCCGATCAACGGGAACGCCGTCAGCATCAGGATCCCGATCAGAATCGGACTCAGCAACGCACTGAGCGCCGCCAGCCCGACCAGCACCGTGATCGCCAGCCCACCCATCGGAATGGACGACAACAGGTACGCGTACACCCGCCAAGGCCACGCCGAAACCAGGTAACGCGGCGAAGCCAACGCACCCCAAACCGTCCCGACACCCTCCACCATCCCAACCCTAAGCGCCCACCCCACCCCCAGGCGGTAGCGCCCGCGCTACTCCCCCTTCTGTTCGGCGGCGCGCGGGATGCCCCACCCGGCGCACCACCGAGAGCGAGGCAGCCGGTCCGCGGCTCGGCCAGCCCGCCGATCAACCATGGTGGGGAGGATTTACCGCCCGAACCGGGCCAAAAGCCTCCCCAGGTGGTCAACTCCGCGGCCGATGGAGACGACATCTCGCCCGCCCTGATCGAGGCCATGACCTCTGCAGGCGAACGCCAACGGCGATTGCGCGACATCGATTCTGGCGAGTTGGCTGTCCCGTCAGAGGCGTGTTGCGGTGTGGACGAGGTCGGCGACGGCTTGGGATCTGCTGTGGGGCGGCCAGGCGATGACGGTCGTGACGGCTGGTGCGTCCGGCACCGGCACGGCGGCGAGGTCGTCGGTCAGCTCGTCTCGGGACGACTCGGGCGCGACGACGCAGGCCCGTCCGAGCGCGATGAGTTGGAACAGTTGGGTGTGGTCGCGGACCTGCGGACCGGGGCCGTTCGGATAGGTACGGTCCCACTCGGGCCAACGCGGCAGCGGCAGGTCAGTCTGCGCGTTGATCTCGTCCAATGACAGTTGCGACCGACCGGCGAGGGGATGACCTGCGGGCAGGACCACCACCTGCTGTTCGCTGTGCAGATCCTCGGTGTCGAAGCCGGCCGTCGTGTCGTACGGCCTGTGGAGCAGAGCAACGTCAGCACGCCCGGTACGCAACAGACCTTCCGGCTCGCCAGGACCGCACAGCACCACCTCGACGGGCACCGCGCGCGGTTCAGCGGCGTACGCGTCCAGAAGCTTCGACAACAGTTCCCTGGACGCCCCGGCCTTGGCCGCCAGCACCACGCGCGGCTGATCGGCCGCGGCGCGGCGGGTGCGCCGCTCGGCAGCTTCGACCGCGTTGAGCGCGGTCCGGGCCTCCCGCAGCAGTACGGACCCGGCGTCGGTCAAGGTGATTGCGCGGGCGGTACGGTGCAGCAGTACGACTCCGAGCCGCCGTTCGAGCTGCTGGATCGCCCGCGACAGCGGTGGTTGCGCCATCGCGAGCCGCTGTGCCGCCCGCCCGAAGTGCAACTCTTCCGCGACGGCGACGAAGTATCGCAGCTCCCGCGTCTCCACCCGCGCATCGTATCCGGCGCTGACCACGATCAATACCCGTGCGGTATCGCCGCGCACCCGACCGGTCTTGGACGCCTCGGCCTGGTCCGCCACATGATCGACGGCATGAGTGAACGGACTGTCGCGCTGGTGACCGGCGCGAACAAGGGAATCGGGTACGAGATCGCCGCGGGCCTCGGGGCACTTGGTTGGCGAATCGGCGTAGGCGCAAGGGATCAGCATCGCCGCGAGACGGCGGTGGAGAAGCTGCGCGCGAGCGGTACCGACGCGTTCGGCGTCCCGCTCGACGTAACCGACGACGCAAGCGTGGCCGCCGCGGCCGAACTCATCGCCGACCATGCCGGCGGACTCGACGTACTGGTCAACAACGCCGCGATCACCGGGCCGATGCCGCAGACGCCGACGACGCTTGAACCCACGACCGTACGAACTGTGATGGAAACCAACGTGATCGGCGTCATCCGCGTCACCAACGCCATGCTGCCGATGCTGCGCCGCTCCACAGCACCGCGAATCGTGAACATGTCCAGCAGCGTCGGCTCACTCGCCCTGCAAACCGCACCCGACACGGACCTGCTGCCCACCGCGTACTTGGCCTCGAAGACGTACCTCAACGCCCTCACCATCCAGTACGCCAAAGAACTCAGCGACACCAACATCCTGGTCAACGCGGGCTGCCCCGGCTTCACCGCCACCGACCTGAACGGCTTCCGCGGCACCCGCACCCCACAACAGGCCGCCACCATCGCAATCCACCTCGCAACCCTCCCCAACAACAGCCCAACCGGCACCTTCTCCAACGACACCGGCCCAATCCCCTGGTAAACACACAGCTTCCATAGGCGTACCGCCCGAAGTGCGCCCACACCTCCACGGAGCCCGGGCAGCGGGACGGCCCGCGCTCCACCACATGCGACCACATGTCAGCCACGGCGTAGTCGTGTCCTCCTGGCCACCCGCCCGGTGAGTGCCTGCAGCCGACCGCCCCGCCCCGCGAACGCCTGCACCTTCGCCGCAGCCCGTTCACGGCGGTACGGTCCGCGCACCACCGCAGGCAGCCGCTAGACAGCCGCCGTGAAGCGGTGTCCTTCGGGGCGACCCGCCCAGCGAATGCCTCCAGCCAGCCGCCCCGCCCGGCGACGCGTGCACCTTGGCCGGAGCCACCTCCACGACAGGACTGGCCCACGCACCGCCGCAGGCAGCACCAAGACAACCGCCGCGAAGCGGCTCCCCTTCGATCGTCCCGCTCGGCGAACGCCCGCAGCCGAGCACCGTGTCCGGTGAACGCATGCACATTCGCCGGAGCACTCCCAC
The DNA here is from genome assembly GCF_042873835.1 of Kribbella sp. NPDC004536. Taxonomy (NCBI): domain Bacteria; kingdom Bacillati; phylum Actinomycetota; class Actinomycetes; order Propionibacteriales; family Kribbellaceae; genus Kribbella; species Kribbella sp. NPDC004536. Next base: position 1,308,992 of record NZ_JBIALY010000002.1, read on the forward strand.
GACAGGACGGGTCCGCGCGCCGGCGGAGGCGGCCAACAAAACAGCCGCGTAGCGGTGTCCTTTGAGCGGCCCGCTTGGCGGGCCGTCGCGACGCGGTGTCCTTTGGGGGCTTAGCACCAGGGTGTTGGTAGCGCGGGCGCTACTCGGGTTTCGCGTGGGGGCCAGGGTTTGGGGTGGGTGGGGGCGGTTGGGTTGGAGTATGACCGTTACTGCGCCGACGTACCCGCCTGTCGTACCTGTTGAGCCGCCGGCCTTGTTGTTGGACGGGATCACCAAGACGTACCGCTCCAAGGCTGGTGCTGTCGAGGCATTGCGTGGGGTGACGTACCACTTCGCGCGCGGGTCGTTCACCGCAGTGATGGGGCCGTCCGGGTCGGGCAAGTCGACGTTGCTGCAGTGTGCTGCGGGGCTCGACCAGCCGACTACGGGGAACGTCGTACTGAACGGGGTCACGCTGCGGACGCTCAACGAGGTGGAGCTCACGAAGCTGCGGCGGGGCGAGATGGGGTTTGTGTTCCAGGCGTACAACCTGCTGCCGTCGCTGACGGTGTACGACAACGTCGCACTCCCTCTGCGGCTCACGGGACGCCGGCCGGCGCGGGGCGACGTACTGCGCGTGCTCGAGCAGGTCGGGCTGGACGGGAAGGCCAAGCGGCGGCCTGCGGAGTTGTCCGGTGGGCAGCAGCAGCGGGTCGCGATCGCGCGGGCGCTCATCACCAAGCCGTCGGTGTTCTTCGCGGACGAGCCGACCGGCGCGCTGGACAGCGGTACTAGTCGCCAGATCCTCGGACTGTTGCGCGAGGCAACCGATCGCGCCGGGCAGACCGTGGTGATGGTCACCCACGACCCGGTCGCGGCCGCGTACGCCGAACGCGTCCTGTTCCTGTCCGACGGGTTGCTCGCCGGCCACCTCGACCGAGCCACCCCGGCGCAGATCGCCGCGGCGATGAGCGACCTGGAGCGCTGATGTTCTATCTGAGCCGACAGACGGTCGGCCGGCACCGGGCGCTGTACGCCGGCGCGTTCGTCGCGCTTGCGGTTGGGGTGTTCATGCTCGGGCTAGGGGCGACCGCGACGGCTGCCACCATCGCGTACCAGCTGCCCGCGTCGGCGTCGATCGGCGTGACTACGCTCGGTGGGGCGGATACGCCGGCGCAGCATGTGCGGGTGGCGCTGGCGGGTGGTGATGTGTCGGGGTTGCAGACCGTGCTGAGCATGGTCGGGGTCATCTGTGGGTTCATCACGATCTTCGTGATCGCGAGTACGTTCGCGTTCGCGGTCGCGTCGCGGCGGCGGGAGCTCGGGTTGTTGCGGTTGGTCGGGGCGACGCCGCGGCAGATCCGCCGGATGATTCTCGGGGAGGCGCTGGTCGTCGCGTTCGCGGCGTCGCTCACCGGAGCGGTTGCCGCGCAGCTCGCAACCCCGTTGCTGCTGCGGAAGGCGTCGTACACGGAACTGGCGCCGGTGAAGCTCGAACCGGCGTCGCCGTGGGTGCCGCTCGCGATCGCCGTCGGTGCGGGGATGCTGGTCGCGATGCTCGGCGCCCGGTCCGCGGCCCGGCGGGCGGGGAAGGTCGCGCCGGTCGACGCGCTGCGTGAGGCCGACCTCGAGCCGCCGCGGATCGGGCCGGTACGGATCGTGTTCGGCCTGCTGTTCCTGGCCGGCGCGCTGACGATGCTGGCGCTGATCCGACCGTCGTCGGGTGACGGCGCCGTACCGCTGGCGATGTTCACGCCGATGGTGATGGTGATCGCGCTGACGCTCCTCGCTCCCCTTGTCATACCTCTGCTAGGACGGCTGTGGGCGGCGCCGCTGGTCGCGTGGACGCACATCTCGGGTCGGTTGGCCCGCAGCAACGTGACCGCTGCCCCTCGCCGCAGTGCCTCGCTGGCCGCGCCGATCTTGGCGATCTCAGCCATCGCGGGTTCGATGGTGCTCAGCTTGAGCTTCGCGGCTGACAGTTCCGCCGCCGCCATACGGGATGCCGTACGCGCGCCGATCGTCGTCACCGGAGCAGCACCCGTTGAGGGCCCAGGGGTTAAAGCGGTGGATGCCGGGGTGCCGACTCAGTTGGTGCGGGTGGCGGAGGATTATGCGGAGCTCGAGGACGCTGAGGGGATCGATCCGGCGGTCGCCACCCAGACGCGGGATCTCGGGGTACTGAGCGGTGACCTGAACCAACTGACCGGACAGACTGTTGCTATCAGCAAGGAAATGCCGGGGTTCGAGCACTACCGGGTCGGGGACGAGATCCCGGTGGTGTTCGTCGATCGGACGCCGGCCAAGCTGCGGGTAGTGGCGATCCTGAAGGACGCGTTCGGCGTCAATCCGTCGTTCCTGATCCCGCTCGACGTCGCCCGCAGGCACGCGCCCGACGCCAAGGTCGAGCGCAGCTTCGTCCTCCCGGCGGACGGCGTGGCGCCCACCGACCTCGTGAAGCGCATGCCGAACGCCCAGCTCGCCACCGACTGGGAGGCCGACCAGGCGAAGGGCCTGCGCAAGGGCAACCAGCTCGGCCTGGTGATCCTGCTCGGACCGGCCGCGCTCTACAGCGCCATCGCGATCGTCAACACCTTGCTGATGAGCAGCCTGCAGCGGCGCCACGAGTTCGTCACGTCCCGGCTACTCGGCGCGACGGGCGCCCAGCTGCGGCGGATGGTCCTGTGGGAGTCTTCGCTGGTCGGCGCGGTCGCTCTCAGTCTCGGCACGGCGATCACCGTCACTGTCGGTGTTCTCCTCCGGCATGCCATGACGTCCGGGCTGGCGGACGTACCGTTGACGGTCCCGTGGGGTGTGCTGCTGGGTATCGGCGGACTTTGTCTGACCCTGGCGGTAGGGTCCGCTCTGGCCCCGACTGCGTACCTTCTGCGGGTCGTGGGCCGGGAATTGGTGGGTCACCAGGGAGAATAGGTACGGCGCCAACCGTCGCGGCGCCGGTACCACTTGATCGAGGAGTTCGTAGAACCGTATGGCACGCCGTACCAGCACCGCCGAACCCGAGGACTTCGAGGAGCACATCCTCGACGTCGACGTCTCCGACGAGATGCGCACCAGCTACCTCGAGTACGCCTACTCGGTGATCTACTCCCGAGCGCTCCCGGACGCGCGGGACGGGCTGAAGCCGGTCCAGCGCCGGATCCTGTTCTCGATGGCGGAGAACAACATCCGCCCCGACCGCGGCCACGTGAAGTCGGCCCGCGTCGTCGGTGAAGTGATGGGTAAGTACCACCCACACGGCGACGGCGCCATCTACGACGCCCTGGTCCGCACCGCCCAGCCCTGGTCGATGCGGGTCCCGCTGATCGACGGCCACGGCAACTTCGGATCTCTGGACGATGGTCCGGCCGCGATGCGATACACCGAGTGCCGGATGGCGCCGTCGGCGATGGCGATGACGAACGGGCTGGACGAGAACGTCGTCGACTTCCGGCCGAACTACGACGGCCAGGAGGAGGAGCCGTCGGTCCTGCCGGCCGCCTTCCCGAACCTGCTGGTCAACGGCGCCGCCGGGATCGCGGTCGGGATGGCCACCAACATGGCTCCGCACAACCTGGTCGAGGTGATCCAGGCGCTCCGGCACCTGATCAAGACGCCGGGCGCCGACCTGGACGACCTGATGCGGTTCGTGCCCGGCCCGGACCTGCCGACCGGCGGCAAGATCGTCGGCCTGGAAGGCATCAAGGACGCGTACGCGACCGGGCGCGGCAGCTTCAAGATGCGCGCCACCGCCCGGATCGAGAACGTCACCCCGCGCCGCAAGGGCATCGTGGTCACCGAACTGCCGTACTCGGTCGGCCCGGAGAAGGTGATCGAGAAGATCAAGACCCTGGTGCAGAGCAAGAAGCTCCAGGGCATCGCCGACGTCAAGGACCTGACCGACCGGACGCACGGCACCCAGCTGGTGATCGAGGTCAAGAACGGCTTCGTCCCCGAGGCGCTGCTGGAGCAGCTCTACAAGCTGACCCCGCTCGAGGACGCGTTCCACGTCAACAACGTCTGCCTGGTCGAGGGCCAGCCGCGGACGCTCGGCCTGAAGGAACTCCTCGAGGTCTACCTCGACCACCGGTACGTCGTGACCCGGCGGCGCAGCGAGTTCCGCCGGAAGAAGGCGCAGGACCGGCTGCACATCGTCGACGGCCTGCTGATCGCGATCCTGGACATCGACGAGGTCATCCAGGTGATCCGCAGCAGCGACGACTCGGCCGCGGCCCGGTCCCGGCTGATCGAGATCTACGACCTGTCCGAGATCCAGGCGAACTACATCCTGGACATGCCGCTGCGCCGGCTGACGAAGTTCTCCAAGCTCGAACTGGAGACCGAGAAGGGCGAGCTGGAGCGCGAGATCGAGGCGCTGACCGCGATCATCGAGGACCCTGCACTGCTCCGCAAGATGGTCTCCGACGAGCTCGCCGAGGTCGCCAAGACGTACGGGACGCCGCGCCGGACCGTGCTGCTGGAGTCGTCCGGCGCGACCAAGACGGCCGCCGTGCCGCTCGAGGTCAGCGACGACCCGTGCTGGATCCTGATGAGCTCCACCGGGCTGCTGGCCCGGACCAACGGCGTCGAGCCGTTCGGTGCCACCGAGTCGCGGGCCAAGCACGACGCGATCGTGTCCGCGATCAAGAGCACCGCCCGTGGTCAGTACGGGCTGGTCACCAGTGCCGGCCGGCTGATCCGGCTCGAGTCGCTCGACCTGCCCGCCGTACCGACGACGGCGAACGCGCCGAACCTGCAGGGTGGCGCGCCGATCGCGGAGTTCGTGTCGCTGGACCCGGGCGAGAAGGCGCTCGCACTGACCACGATGGATCCGGAGTCGGTCGGGGTCGCGCTGGGAACGACCGGCGGCGTGGTGAAGCGGGTCGTACCGGACCACCTGAGCAACCGGGACTCGTGGGAGATCATCGGCCTGAAGGACGGCGACGAGGTGATCGGCGCGGTCGAGCTGACCACCGGCGACGAGGAGCTGTGCTTCATCACGTCGGACGCGCAGCTCCTGCACTTCCCGGCCTCCGCCGTACGGCCGCAGGGCCGGACCGCGGGCGGTATGGCCGGCGTACGGCTCGCGGCCAACGCGAAAGTCGTGTTCTTCGGTGCTGTGGACACCGCCCGCGAGGCGCAGGTCGTCACGATCGCGGGCTCGTCATCGGCGCTGCCGGGGACCGAGGTCGGCGCGGTGAAGGTCACGCCGTTCAGCGAGTACCCGGGCAAGGGCCGCGGGACCGGTGGTGTGCGCTGCCAGCGACTGCTCAAGGGTGAGGACGGCCTGCTGCTCGGGTACGTCGGCGCCGCGCCGGTGAAGGCCAGCGCGAGCAGTGGTGCGCCGGTCGAGCTGCCGCCGGTCGACCCGCGGCGCGACGGTTCCGGCGTACCGGTGGCGCAGCCGATCGCTGCGTGCGCTTCCGATCTGGCAGGCTGATCCCGTGAAGAGAGTGCTCGCGCTCTGCGCGGTCGTCGCCCTTGCGCTGACGGGCTGCAGTGGCAAGAAGGACACCGGCGGCGGAAACAGCGGCGGTGACGACGCGGTCGCGCTGCTGACCGGTGCGAAGCAGGCGATCGACCAGGCGGCCAGCGTGCACATCGTGCTGACCGGGCGTGACCTGCCCGCCGACGCGCAGACGCTGGCCAGCGGTGACGGCGTCGCCACGCACGCGCCGGCTTTCAAGGGCAAGCTGACCGTCAACACGAACGGCTCCTCGCTCGACGCCGAGGTCGTCGCCGTCGGCAGCAAGGTCTACGCGAAGGTGTCGTTCTCGCCGGCCTTCATCGAGTTGTCGCCGAGCCAGCTGGCCGGGCTCGGCGCGCCGGACCCGGCGATCCTGCTCGACCCGGCGAAGGGCCTCACCGCGGTACTGCCGACGTTGAAGGACCCGAAGGTCAAGGGCCAGACCCGCGACGGTTCGAAGGTCCTCACCGAGGTCACCGGATCCGTCGAGGGCAAGTCGCTGCAGGGCATCTTCCCGAAGGCGCCGGCCGACCAGGACTTCCCGAGCTCGTTCAAGATCGACAAGTCCACCAAGCAGTTGGTGTCGGCGACCATCACCGGCCCGTTCTACTCCGGTGCCACCAGCAGCTACGACGTCACCCTCGACAAGTACGGCGAGAAGGTCGAGATCACCAAACCGTGAGCCCGAGCTCGGCGCGGACCCGGCTGACGCTCGCGTCCATCGCGGTCGCGTTCGCGGCCGCCGACACGTACGTCGTGGTGCTGGCGTTGCCGGACATGATGACCGGGGTCGGGTTGTCCGCGGACGAACTGCAGCGGGCGGCGCCGATCATCTCGGGGTTCCTGCTCGGGTACATCGCGGTGCTGCCGTTGATCGGCCGGATCGCCGACGTGGTCGGGCGTACGCCGGTACTCGTCGGGGCGTTGCTGTTGTTCGCGGTCGGGTCGTTGGTGACAGCCGGGGCGTACGACCTGCCGCTGGTGGTAACCGGTCGGTTTCTTCAGGGCGTCGGCGGTGGCGGGCTGGTGCCTGCCACGCTGGCCCTGGTCGCCGATCTGTGGCCGGCCGAGCGGCGCGGACTGCCGCTGGGTGTGGTCGGCGCGGTCCAAGAACTCGGGTCGGTGCTCGGGCCGTTGCTGGGCGCTGCAGTGCTCGCGGTGGCCGACTGGCGGTACATTTTCTGGCTCAATCTGGTGGTTGCTCTCGTCCTCGCGTTGAGCCTCCGCGGTCGGCGACGGCCTCCCCCGTCAGCTGTCGTCGGGGTGCTCGCGTGCGTTGCCCTTGGACTCACGCTGACTGCTCCAGAGCGTCTTGCGTCGGGCGTGACGCTCGGGCTGCCGTTCGTACCGTTCACAGGTACGTCGCGGCTGCTGACGCCGATCGGTGTCGCCACCTTGGTGCTGGCGTTCGTGTGGCTGGCACTGGTGCTGTGGCGGACTCGCGGGCATCTGCACGGTCTGCTGTCGCAAGTGGATCTCGTAGGCGCCTTGTTGCTGGCTCTCGCGCTCGCGGGTGTCGTCCTGGCGTTCGCCACGGCCGACCCCGAGAAGCAGTTGATGTCGCCGGCCGGACCGTGGCTGCTGGTCGCTGCCGCGGTTTTCGCGATCGCGTTCGCGTTGTGGCAACGCCGTACGGCCGCCGCGATCGTGCCGCGCGGCCTGCTCGGTGCGCGTCCCGCCTGGGGGTCGTTGCTGGTCAGTTTCCTGATCGGTTGCGCGCTGATCGCGGCGCTGGTCGACGTACCGGTCTTCGCGCGCGCCACGCAGGGCGGCGGACAGCTCGCGGCGGCGCTGGTGCTGCTGCGGTTCCTGGTCGCGCTGCCGATCGGCGCGGTGGCCGGCGGGTGGCTGACGCGGCGGTACGGGCTCGGGCTGATCACCGGCGTCGGCCTCGCGCTGTCCGGGGCGATGTTCCTGGTGATGGCGTTCTGGAGCCGTACGGCGCTCGACCACTGGCCCGCGACCGTCGTACTGCTCGTCTGCGGCTTCGGGTTCGGGCTCGCGCTCTCGCCGGTGAACACCGCGATGCTCGGCGCGACCCCCGCCGGCAGCCACGGACTGGTCAGCGCGCTCGTGGTGGTCGCGCGGATGGTCGGCATGCTGGTCGGCGTGTCCGCGCTCACCGCGATCGGTCTGCGCCGGTACTACGCGATTGCCGACGGCATCAAATCCCCCAACGAACTCTGCCCGTCCACGCCCGCGAACTGCCGGCCGTACGTCGACGCCCTGCTGGACGCGGCCGTTTCACAAGTTCACGCAATCTTCGCCGGTGCCGCCGTGTGCGCCTTGCTGGCCGCCGTTCTCGGCCTGTTCCTGCTCGGCCGGAGTGGTACAGCGCACACATGATGATCATCATGAGGGACGGCCGTCTCAGGTCGCGTACCGTGAAGCTGTGACCCCTGCCCCCGCTGCCGGCCTGTGCTCGACGTTCTGTCGGGTGCTGCAGGAGCCGTTGCCGGGTACGGCGGTCGTCGCGACCGGCTGGGTCGTCGTCGAGCAGCCCGGCCCGTGGGGCGCGAAGGCGCCGACGCAGAGCCACCTCGACCCGGTCTTCGGCGGGAGGTTCGACGACGACTGCAAGAAGGTCGACGTACGGTTCGGGCTGATCCGCTCCCCCGGCCGGCACGCAGACGCCGTCGAGCGCTCACACCAGGTGTTCGTCGCCTCCACCACACCAGGCCGCAGCTGGCTGCTCGGCGGCTGCATCGCCCACCCTTCTGAACTGAGCGCCCTGGACCTCGACTCCGTGGCCCGCGGCGACCGTGCCGCGGTCCTCGCCTCGCTGCCCAGCCTGGCGGTCGTCGACGATCCGATTGTTCTCGTATGTACAAACGGCAAGCGCGACGGCTGCTGCGCCATCCTCGGGCGGCCGCTCGTCACGGGCCTCGCCGAGCGGGTACCGGGGCGGGTGTGGGAGGCCAACCATCTCGGCGGGCACCGGTTCGCGCCGACCGCGACGTACCTGCCGGCCGGCACTATGCACGGCCAGCTCACGGTCGACACCGCGGTCGAGATTCTCGCCGCGGCCGACCGTGGGGAAACAGTTCTGACCGGGCTGCGCGGTCGGTCCACCTGGACCAAGCGCGGTCAGGCGGCCGAAGTCGCCGTCCGCGAACTCATCGGCGAGTTCGCCCTGGATGCGTTGCACGTCGACGGCGAAGAGGCCGACGCCGTCACCGTCCAGCACGTCGACGGCCGATCCTGGATCGTGCCGGTGACCAGCGCACCGGCCGACCCACCCCGTCCGGACTCCTGCGGAAAGGAACCGTTCGCCATGTCGATCCTGCAAGCCGGTACCCCAGTGTCAGGTCCAGTCCGATGAGCGGCGGCTTCGAGGACCTGCTCGCGGCCAACGCCGAGTACGCCGCCGACTTCCACTACGGCGGTTTCGACGGGATCGCCCACGCCGGCATCGGCCTGGTCACCTGTATGGACTCGCGGATCCCGCCGCTGGAGATGCTCGGCCTGAAGCCCGGCGATGCGAAGGTGCTGCGCTCGGCCGGCGGCCGCGTCACCGAGATCACGATGACCGGGCTGGTCCTCGGCGTCCAACTGCTCGGCGTCAAGCGGATCATGATCATCCCGCACACCCGGTGCGCGATGGCCGCGATGTCCGAGGACGAGCTCCGCGCCAAGGTCGAACTGGCCGCCGGGAAACCGGCCGGCTACCTGCCGATCTCGGTCATCCCCGACCAGCACGAGGCGCTCCGCCGCGACGTCGCCGCGGTCCGCGAACACCCGCTGATCGGCGAGGACATCCTGGTCGGCGGCTTCATGTACGACGTCGACAACGGCCGCCTCACCCAGATCGACTGATGGCGTTCACCCGACCCGAGCCGCCGTACTACGCCGTCATCATCAGCTCGAAGCTCGACGCCGGCAACCTCGACGGCTACGCGGCGATGGACAAGCGGATGGGCGAACTCGGCCGCGAGCAGCCCGGCTACCTCGGCCGCGAGTCCCTCACCGGCGCCGACGGCCGCGACCTCACCGTCCTGTACTACCGCGACGCCGAGTCGATCAGCGCGTGGAAACAACACCCCGAACACCTCGAGGCCCAACGCCTCGGCCGCGACCAGTGGTACGCCGACTACCACATCGAAGTCGCCCGCGTGGAACGCGCGTACGGCTTCAATCGCTCCAACCTCACGTGATGCTGACCTTGCCGGTGTCCAGTTCGTAGTAGGCGCCGGTGAGGGTTAGTTTGCCGGATTGTTCTAGGGGGCGGATGACGGGTGAGCGGCGGAGTTGGTCGAGGATGTGGGTGATGTTGGTGTGGACGGCGTTCGTCAGGCGGTCGCCGGGTGGGGCTTGACGGACTGCAGGTGTGAGGGTGTCGATCAGGTAGCCGAGGCTGCCGGGGTGCGTGGTCGGGGTGTCGACGGCTTTGATGGTGGCGTCGAGAGCGCCGCAGCGCTGGTGGCCCAGGACCAGTAGGAGCGGCGTGTGCAGCTCTGCGATGCCGAACTCCAGGCTGCCGATGACAGAGCGGTCGAGCGCCCCGCCCGCGGTACGCACGACGACCAGGTCGCCCAGCCCCTGGTCGAAGACGAGCTCGATCGGGACACGCGAGTCGATGCAGCCCAGGACCGTCGCGAACGGACGCTGGCCCTGGCTCACCGCGAGGCGCCGGGCCACGCCCTCGTCCAGGTACTGCTCCTGCGCGGCCACGAACCGCTTGTTCCCGGCGAGCAGCCGCGCCAACGCCTGGTTGCCGTCGGCAACTGGATCCGGCACTCGAGCACAACCGGCGGCACCCGCGGCGAGGGCGGCGGCCAGCAGACCGCGCCGGGACAGATTCCTCACCCATCGAACGTAGCAGATTGCATACAGTCTGCAGAAGGCGCGGGTTCCGACGAATTCTCGGTTCCGGGCGGGAAATCTGATAGACACCAGGTATGAGACTCCGCCCCAGCTCATTCCACCGCTCCCTCGTTGCCGGCGCACTGGCGTTGACGGCCGTCCTGTCCGGCGCTCCGGTCGCACATGCGCTACCCGACAGCGCGCCCGTGCTCCGCGGCGGACGTGTTACCGGCTGCCTGGATCAATCCGTTGTCGGCACCGTCGAAGAGCAGCGGTTGAGCCGAGGGATCAACGGCGGCCCGTCAGTGCCCGCGGAGATCCTGCGACGGTCGGGTTTCGACCGGCAGGTGACGCTGTTCGCGCAGCTGCTCTGCCGAGTGCCCAACCGCCAGGCGGCCACCGCGCTGGTCCGCGCACAGGGCGAGGCGTTGTGGCGTGCGGCGACCTACCGGGCGCAACACGCGCCGAGTGGCACCGGCGCACTCCCCTCGACCGATGACCGCGGCCTCTACTGGGCACGCATCTCCATGGCGCTGACCCTTCGCCAGTGGCAGCCTGCCTTCGGGCTTGGTACCGCGGACCGCGCCGAGCTGATGCGCTCCTTCGAGTACGCCTCCCGCGGCATCACCAGCACCCACTTCGGCACGGGCGTGCGCAAGATCCTGGTCACCGGGTTCGACCCGTTCACCCTCGACGCCGACATCCGGATCGGCAACCCGTCTGGCGCGAACGCCCTCACCCTCGACGGGCAACGCTGGACGGTGAACGGGACGACGTACGAGATCCAGACCGCCATCTTCCCGGTCCGCTACACCGACTTCGACGAGAGCATGGTGGAGAACGCGCTCGCGCCGCACTACCGCCCCGGACCGCAGCACGCGGACCTGGTGATGACGGCGAGCCAGGGCCGGGCCGGCATCTTCGATCTCGAGGTGTTCAACGGCCGGCGCCGCTCGGTCAGCTCGATCGGCGACAACAACAACCTCTGGGGCGGCGGCACCATCAGCGCACCGGTCGTCTCCCCGAGCATGCCGGCCGGTCCGGAGTGGATCACGTCCAGCCTGCCGCTGGCCCGGATGGCGCAGGCCGACGTCGCGCCGTTCCGCACCCGGGTCAACACGTCGGTGCTAGAGATCCCAGCCGGCGAGACCACGCCCGTACGGCGTCCGGACGGCCCGACAGCCGGATCGATCGCATCCGAAGGCACCGGCGGCGGCTACCTCTCGAACGAAGTTGCCTACCGCAACACTCTGCAGCGCGACCTGCTCGACCCGTCGATGCCCGCCGGCCACCTGCACGTCCCAGTGCTGAGCTTCGACCTCACGAACAAGACCGCGATCACGGACCCGACGTACGAGGCCAATCGGGACGCGATCGTCGCCGGCGCGCACGCAGTCCTGAGGGCAGCCCTGTCATGATCACAATACTGATCACGTGATCAGTATTGTGATCACAGCTTCAGGATCTCATCGGTACGGACCGGCAGTCCGGTCTCGAAGGATCGATTGGCCGCCAGTCCCGTCACCAGAGCGAGAGCGGCCTGTCGCCCGTCAGCGATCGACGCGCCGTCGGTCGGTTCTCCGTCAAGCAGCGCGGCCAGAACCCGCGGGTCGGCGCCACCGTGTCCTTCGTGGTCGTGCGGCACCGTGTGATCGACCGGCTCAGCCCACAGCGGCCGCAGCGCGATGCTGGTAAATGTCGACTCTTCGACATTCAGCTCGAGCCGGCCGCCTGATCCGTTGAACACCACGCGGTAGCCCTCGAACGGCGCGTACGCCGTCAGGTGGTACGTCATCGTCGCGCCGGTGTCGTACGTGACCAGTACGGCCATGTCGTCCTCGATCGTCACGCCGGGCGCGAAGACGTTGCGGTCCCGGTAGTACCCGTCCTCTCCCTCGGCATCGAGGTACAGCTCCCGCATCGTCGTGTTGTCGGCCAGGTGGAGCGCGAACGGATCGTCCGCCGCGGCCGCGGATCCGTGTGCACGTTGGTATTCCCGCGCGTACCCGTGTTCGCGATCCGGCCCGTAGAACGCGAGCTGTCCGCGGGCGTAGACAAGACATGGCTCTGCGCCGAGCCACCAGTTCACGAGATCGAAGTGGTGACTGGCCTTGTGCACCATCAGCCCGCCGGAGTTCGCCTTGTCGCGATGCCAGCGCCGGAAGTAGTCCGCACCGTGCGACACGTCGAGCATCCACTCGAAGTGCACCGAGTGCACCCGCCCGATCGCGCCCTCGGCCAGCAACTGCCGCACTCGCCGATGCACCGGATTGAAGCGGTAGTTGTACGCGACCGACAACGAGCCGCCCGTTTCGCGAACGGTGTCGAGGATCCGCTGCGCCTTCGCCGCATCGGTCGTCATCGGTTTCTCGCAGATCACCCGCGTACCGGCCCGCAGCGCCGCGACGATGTAGTGGTCGTGCGTGGCGTCGACGCTCGTCACCACGACGAGTTCGATCCGCTCGACCCGCAGCATCTCCTCGAACCGCGCCGGCGGCCACAGGTGCGCCGTACGTCGGCCCGCCGCGAGCAGCATCCGGTTGTGGAACGCCATCCGGACCGAGTTCGGGTCGCACAACGCGACCACGTCGTACGCGTCCCGCTTGGCCAGCCCTTCGGTGAACAACTGGGCCCGGTGACCGGTCCCGACGATCGCTGTACGCATGAATCCCCCTATTGCTTGACCGCGCCGGCCAGGCCGTTGACGAAGAACCGTTGCAGGAGCACGAAGAGCAGGATGATCGGCGCGAGCGTGATCACCGTGCCCGCGCAGAGCAGCGTCCAGTCGGTCGAGTTCTCACCGATGAACGCGTACATTCCGATCGCCAGCGTGCGCAGCTCGGGCCGGCCGAGTGTGAACACCAGCGGTACGAAGAAGCTGTTCCAAGCGGTGATCGCGGTGAACAACCCGACGGTCGCCAGCATCGGGCCGGACAGCGGCAGCATGATCCGCAGGAACGTCTGGTGGAAGTTCGCGCCGTCGACCTGCGCGGCGTCCTCGAGTTCCTTGTCGACGGCCATGAAGTAGCCCATGAACAGGAAGGTTCCGAACACCACTCCCCCGGACGCCTGCACGATGATCACCGACCACAGGCTGTTCAGCAGGTGCAGCCGTTGCATAAGGTCGAAGACCGGGATGATCGTGTAGCCGTGCGGCAGGAACAACGTCGCCGACACCAGCCCGAGGCAGAATCCACGGCCCGGGAAACGCGTCCGGGCAAGCACATATCCGGCGCCGGAAGTGACTACTAAAGTGATCACGACGGTGCCGAGAGTGATCAGTATTGTGTTCATGAAGTACCGGCTGAACGACGCCTCCTGCCATGCCGTCAGATAGTTGGCCCACAGGAAGTGCGACGGCATCGGGTTCAGCCCGTCGGAGAAGAAGTCGTCGTCGCTCTTCAGCGAACTCCCCAGCGCCCAGAACAACGGGTACAGCCACGCCAGCCCGCTGACCAGCAGCGCGACATGCGTCATGACCGTCACGCCCCGCCGCCTCATGCCGTACCACGCCTTCTGCCGAGCGATCGCAGTACGACGACTTGGACGACGGAGAACGCGATCAGCAGGAGTCCGTACACGAACGACGCAGCCGAGGCGAGGCCGATGTCGGGCTGTACGGCGTTCGCGTTACTGCCGCCGAACGCCAGGTGATAGATGTACGTGTTCACGACCTCGGTCGCGAAGAACGGGCCCCCACTGGTCAGGACCTGCACCAGGTCGAAGATCTGGAACGTACCGATCACCGCCAGGATCACGATCACCACACCGACCGCGCGCAGCATCGGGATGGTGATGTACCGGAACATCGCGATCCGCCCGGCCCCGTCCAGCCGGGCGGCCTCGTACAGCTCGTCCGGGATCGTCTGCAGGCCGGCCAGGAAGTACACCAGGTTGTAGCCGAACGTGTGCCAGATCCCGACCAGGATGATGATCGCGAGCGCGAAGTGCGGGTCCCCCAGCCAGTCGATGTGCTGGTGGATCAGCCGGAGCTTCAGCAGGAACGTGTTGATCGAGTCGCCGAAGTTCGACACCAGGAGTTGGATGACGACGCCGATCACGGCCGCGGACGTGACCACCGGCAGGAAGAACAGCGTCCGGTAGAACGACGCGAACCGCAGTCGCTTGTTGTTCAGTACGAGTGCGAGCGCCAGCGCGAGGACCAGCTGCACCGGTACGACGAAGGCTGCGTACACGAACGTATGGCCGAGGGCCCGCCAGAAGATGCTGTCGTGCAGGATCTGCCGGAAGTTGTCCAGGCCGACGAAGTTCGACGGGTCGCCGATCCCGTCCCACTTGTAGAAGGTGTACCCGAGCGACGCGACGATCGGGTACACGACGAAGACCAGGAGCAGCACCATCATCGGTGCCAGGTAGACGTACGACCACAGGTAGGTGCGGCGCCGCATCAGGCGCCCGGCTTGGTGGTGTAGGCCTTCGTCAGATCCCAGTCCGGGAACATGAAGTCCTTCGCGCCGACACCGGGCGCCTTGGTGATCGCGTCACTCAGCGCCTGGTTCATCTTGTCGGTCAACTCGTTCAGAGCGCCCTGCGGGTCTTTCAGCTGTCCGGTGTAGACACCCGCAAGCACGTCGTTGATGTCGGGCTTCACCGCAGGCAGTTGGACGGCGCTGACCTTCGGGTTGCGGATCGTCGGCTGCGGACCCACCACGGCCGCGCCGGACATCGCGACATACTGCGCGAACGGAGCGAACTTCACAGCCTTGGGGTCGTTGTTCTTCGCGTAGACGGACAACCCTTGCCCCTGCTCGACCCAGCGCTTGCCCGCCTCCGGGCTGTACAGCCAGTCGAACCAGGCCCACGCCTCGTCGGCGTGCGGCGTCTTCGAGTTCACCGCGACGAACTTGCCGCCGGGCGGCCCGTAGAACAGCGCCTTGGGATCGCCCGCGGACGGTGTCGGCAGCGTGACCAGGCTGTACTCCGTGAACTTGTGCTGCGACCACTCCGGCTGGTTCCACACACCACCGACGGTCATCCCGAACTTGCCACGCTCGAAGAACGCCCGGGCCTGCTCGTCGGAGATGCTCATCGAGTTCGGGTAGAACCAGTTCTTGTTCTTCCACTCGAGCAGCAGGTTCACGACGTCGAGGTAGTTCCGGTCGCTGCCGTACGTCCACTTGCCGACGCGGTAGTCCATCCCGTCGATCCCGCCGACGGCCGCACCACCCGGCGAGCCGGCACCGCGGACGAACAGATCGAGCCACCAGGCCAGGGTCGTGTTCGTCGAGTTGCCGAATCCGAACGGCGCGACCTTGCCGCCGCTCTTGGACGCGATCGCGTCCGCCGCGCTGCTGACATCGTCCCAGGTCTTCGGCAGCTTCACACTGCCGTCGGCGTTGGTCAGACCGACGTCCTTGAAGACACCGTGATGCACGTAGAGCTGCAGCGACGGTGCCGGCGCAGCGAACGGTGCCGTGTAGACCTTGCTGCTGAACACGTCGACACCCTCGACGAAGCTGTTCTGCGGGAACCTTCCCTGCCACGAGTCGGTGGCCCACTTGTCCAGCGGCAGCAGCCAGTTCTGTGAGATCTGCTGGCTCAGCTGCGGGCTCTTCGGGATCATCAGGATGTCCGGCGCGTTGTTGCTCCGGTACGCCAGCGACACGAGGTCCGCGTACTTGTCGCTGACCTGGGTCGTCTTCTTGACCGCGATTCCCGGGTGCGCCTGCTGGAACAGCTTGATCTCGTTGTCGACCCAGCCAGCCTGGCTTGCGTACCAGTCCCAGTAGGTGATCGTGGTCGCGGCCTTGGACCCGTTGGCGTTGCTGCCGGAAGAGCAGGCCGCGAGCGTACCCGCGCCGGCCAGTCCGAGCGCCCCGCCGAGCAGGGTGCGTCGTGAGATGCGTGATGACATGAGTTGTTCCTCCAGTGACTTAGCTGCAGGCCGGCGTGGCCGACGACGCGGTCTGGGTCAGGGCGCCGAGCCGCCAGGTGAGCAGGCTTCCGTCCCACGTCACGGCGACGCGCCGCGGACGCTGGTACGGCAAGAACGAGACGCTCTGGCCGCGGTCCGACGGCCCGGGGCTGAACGCGTTGTCCGTCCCGATCGGGACGGGGATGTAGTAGTTGTTCGCGTTGGAGTAGCCGAAGTACGCGGTGTAGGTGTTGTCACCTGTGTTGTGCACGACGCATGCAGCCGTCGGCTGTACCGGGTTGAACACGGTTTCCGCGGGGCCTGTCGACGGTGGAGCAGCGGCCGCCATCGGCGCGAACGAGGCGTCGTCGACGAGCAGATCGCCGGTCCCGGTAGCCGTGCTGATCCACCACTCGGCCTTCGACAGCGTCCCGGTCCAGGTGACCGCCACGTTCGCCGCCGAGAGCTGCGTCCAGCCCGTACTGGACACCAGCGCCGAACCGAGCCGCAACGTGGTCGAACCCGTCGACGTAGTCAGCTTCAGACTCACGGTCGCTGTGTCGGATCCACTGGCGAGTCTGACCCACGCGGAGGAGTCGTAGAGCCCACCGTTCGCCACCGCCACACCCTGCGCGGGTCCAGCCCAAGCAGCAGCTCTCCCCGTGACCGAGAGATCACCACTCCCGGTGTGTGGAGTCGTCGACGCGTTCTTCAGCGGGCAGGTGCCGAGGCAGTACCAGCCGGTGGTGTTGGACTGGTTCTCGAGCGACCCGTTCGCCAGCACCGACGGCGTCGGCAGGTACGGCGTGACTGCCGGCGGCCCCTGTGCGGGTGGCGGTGTGCCGTCGGTCGGGGTGATCGCGAGGTCGTCGAGGGTGCATTGTGTCGACACCGGGTTCGGGTTGGACCATGCGAACGCCTGCGTCCACGTCGTCCCCGCCGGTGGGGTGAACGCGGCCAGCTTCTGCGTGTACGCACGTTCGTCGGCGTACGACAGCTCGTACTGGAAGGTCGGCGTACCGGCTGTCGCGCCGCCACGGACGCCCACGTAGCACTGCGTGCCTCCGCCGTTCAGCCTCCCCCAACCAGACAGCAGGTAGCTGGTGCCAGGCGTGAGGCCGGTCAGGTTCTGCGTCACGCCGGAGCCTGGGTTCAAAGCCAGCGCGGTGTGGCCGCTGTGTGCATTCGCCGCGGTGGCTGGTCCGGTGCCGAGTGGGGTCCAGCCGCGGGTACCGCTCTCGAAGTCGCCGTCACCGATCGGATTCGGCTGGTCCGTACGTACTGTCGTGGAGATGCCGTCCGTGATCACCTTCACCGAGGCGCCGGCGTTGGTCGGCATCGCCACCTTGACCTGCTTGGCGATGCCGTTAACGGTGACTGTCACCAGGTAGTCACCGAGGAAACCGCGCGTCGTGTAAGGCCCGGCGGCGCTGGTCGTGCCGGTCACGCTCGTGTGCCATTGGTGGTTGATCAGATTGTCGACGACCTGCGCATTCGGCTTGGCCGACCAGTCGTCGTTGTAGAGCGCGACGCGCGGGTTGTAGATGTTCTTCGTCCAGATGCCGAAGTTGCTGATCTGGTTGACGTTCGGATCGGAGAACATCGCGGTCATGAAGTCGCGCGTGTAGTCCGCCTGCAGTTGCTGGTCGTCGGTGTCGACGTCGAACTCCGTCACCGCGACCTCCACCCCGAGCCCGGCGAACTGGTCGACGATCGACAGCAAGGTGTCCGGCGACGTCAGCTGGACACCGTTGAAGTGGCTCTCGAATCCGACCACGTCGATCGGTGCACCGGCGGCCTTGATCGACTGCACCATCGAGTACACCTTGTCCCGGTGCCGGCCCTCCCAGCCGTTGTTCTCGACCAGGCCGTAGTCGTTCAGCGCCAGCTGCGCGTTCGGGTCGGCCTGGCGCGCGAGCCGGAACCACGAAGCCAGCTCGTCCGGCCCGAGGATGTCCTGCAGGTTGTGCTCGGAGTACGGCTCGTTCACCACGTCCCACTCGTCGATCAGCCCGGCGAGGGTGCCTGCTTCGTCGGCGATGTGGTTGTCCACCCTCGTACGAAGTGCGGCCGGGTCGTTCTGCAGTGAACTCACGTCGGGGGGCAGGTAGCCCCAGGACGGCCAGACCAGGTTGTGCCCGCGGATCCGCAGCCCGTGTTCGCGCATCCACTGCAGCGCGGGCAGCGTGATCGTGTCCCGTTCGACCGGGTTCTCCCAATGGTTCCACTTCAGGTTGTTGCCCAGGGCCCCTTGGTCGAACAGCGTCGAGTACTTCGTCTGGTACTGCGTGAGATCCGTCCCGCTGATCCCCCCGGACGGATCGCCGATCAGGTGCGCGCCGTCGGACGCGGCCCCGAACTTGAACGCACTCGTCTGCTGGACCGCGGACACGGTCGCTCCGCTGACCGGGTTACCCGCCGGGTCGACGACCGAGACGTTCAGGTTTCCCTTACGGTACTGGTCGATCCGCGTGTTGGCCGCCGTACGCCAGGCCGCGTTCGCGTCGCGGCCGACGTACGTCGCCTGTGGGTAGCCGGCTGGAGTACCGGGACCCCAATCCTGGACGGAGACGCCGGCGATCTGGAACGTCTGCACGCCGTACCCGAGCCAGAGGTTCAGGTGCGCGGCAGTCGTCGTACCGGCCGTGTACGTCGTCGCGGCGCGGAACGGGAACTGGAACTGCTGCCAGTCGGTCCCGTACTGCAGCGCGGCGTTGAGCGACTTCTTGTACGGCGAGCCGTCGGTCTCGAACACCAGGTGGGCGTTGCCGGTGCCGGGCGAGATCGACCGTGCCCAGATCGTGGCGACCATCGCGTCGCCTTCGGTCACCGTGGCAGCAGCCGGTACGCCGAGGGTGATCTCGTACTCGCCGTCGAGGCCCTGGCTCTGTGGGGCGTTCGGTACGGCGATCTGCAGTGCCTTGTCGAAGTTCGGATTGTTTCCAATTGGAACTTGTTGAGTTGCATCGGCCGGGAGGCTCTTGAATTCGGTGAAGTTGGCGACGGCGTCGGACGGGAGCACCTCGATCGGGGTGACGTCGGCGCGAGCGGTGGGCTGAACCGCGATCGCGGCCAGGAGGGCCACGGTCACCCCGGTGGCCAGTTCTCTGATCACTGGAGGGATTCCTTCCAGAGGGCGCACAGCAGCACGGACCGGCCGGCCGAGGCCGGGGTCCTGACAGGGAGGAGCTGCTGTGGGTGGGCGGTCGGGCGGGACCTCGATCCGGTCCGGATCAGGCCTTGGTGGTCTGCGCCTTGGTGGTCTGAGCCTTGCTGCTCGGCGTACGTCCGCGCGGGGACCTGGTCACGGGCACCGGCCCACAACTCGCCCGGACGATCAGGCTGGTCGGCATCACCAGTCGCGGCAGCTCCGCGGCCGGTGGTTCCTCGTCGATCGCTTCGTCAGCCGGGCCGATCGCGGCGAGCAGCAGCTCCGCCGCGCGCTTGCCCATGTCGACGAACGGTTGCTGGATGGTGGTCAGCGGCGGCCGGATCTGGGCCGCCGACTCGATGTCGTCGAAACCGATCACCGAGACGTCCTCCGGTACTCGCAACCCGGCGTCGGCGGCCGCGGTCATGACCGCGTACGCCGTCACGTCCGAATGCGCGAAGACCGCCGTCGGCCGCTGGTCGGCAGGCAGCGCGAACAGCTCCCGCGACCGGGCACGGATCTGCTCGGGTACGAAGTCCCCGGGTTTGGTGAGCTCGGGATCGGGCTGGATACCGGCCGATCGGAGTGCGTCCAGGTAGCCGCGGTAGCGGTCCTGGCAGCACCGGTAGACCATCCGGCCCTGCACGCAGGCGATGCGCTCGTGTCCCAGTTGGAGCAGGTGGTCCATCGCGGTCAGTGCGCCGTCGTAGTTGTCCGCGGTCACCGAGGGCAGCGCGACGTCGGCGTCGACTGTGTTTACCAGCACCACCGGCAGGCCTTCGGCATGCAGCTGGACGAGCGGTTCCAACGGTTGCTCGTGGCTGACCACGAGCAACCCGGAAACCATGCTCGACGTGAGGATCCGGTCGATCAGCGAACCGTAGTCACGGTCGTTGGTCGCCGTGTAGAGGATGATGTCGAACCCGCTGCGTTCGGTCACCGCGGCCACGCCGATGTTGATCGAGGCAACCATGTGCCAGGACAGCCCCGGGACGACCATGCCGATCAGCCGGGTGCTGCCCTTGGCCAGCGCGGTCGCCGCGAAGCTCGGCACGTACCGGTTGCGGCGCATCACCGCGAGCACGTGCCGCCTCGTCGCGGGGTCGACCTTCGGGCTGTTGTTCAGCACCAGGGAGACGGTCGACTTGGACACACCGGACAGCGCGGCGATGTCGCGAATCGTCAGCTTCGCCATCCGGCGGTCCTTCTCTCTCGATCCGTTGGACTGGTCCAACGGGCTGTGCACCGGAACGTAACAGCGGCTCCGTACGGCGTCAACACCTGATGCGCAAACGGTTTCCCCGCAGCCCATTGCGCCGTACGTCGACCACGTGCCACCATCGCCCTACCGTGTTGGACCGGTCCT
Source organism: Kribbella sp. NPDC004536 (assembly GCF_042873835.1). Classification (NCBI taxonomy): domain Bacteria; kingdom Bacillati; phylum Actinomycetota; class Actinomycetes; order Propionibacteriales; family Kribbellaceae; genus Kribbella; species Kribbella sp. NPDC004536. Next base: position 1,329,630 of record NZ_JBIALY010000002.1, read on the forward strand.
ACGCAGGCCGGGATCACCTGCCGCCGGCCGGTCCATCACGTCCACCCACCACGTAGACAGTCCTGGCTCCCAGGAAGGCCGCCCATGCCGCCCTATGCCCTCGACGACTTCGCCTTCGACCTGCGCCGCGCGGCGCCGCCCAACCAGATCTGGGCGCACAGCGGCAGTACCACCGTCACCCCGCTGCCGAACACCGTCTGCGGGGTCGGCGGCTGGTTCGCTCCCCCGCTGGCGGCCCCCGACAGCCACCTGACCTTCACGTTCGAGGTCGACGGCCGTCTCGTCCTCGACGCCACCCGCCCCGGCGCCGGCAACCGAGGCCTCCTCCCTGCCGGCGGCACCTGGTATCCCGACCGCGTCGTCCGCCAAGGCACGTACCACCACTACACCGACGGCCACCTCACCTCGTTCACCGTCGAATCCACCCTCACCCCCAACCACCCCACCCCCGGCTACACCCTCACCCTCAAATTCACCAACCGCACCGCGAACCCCCACACCCTCACCATCCACCCGACCCCATCCCCCACACCCCCACACCAAGTCCCCCTGAACACCTGGGGCTGGGTCCCCCCACCCACCACAACCCCACCCACCACAACCCCACCCACCACCACCCAGCCCACCACCACCCCACGCCCCGCAACCCAGCCCACCGCAACCCAGCCCACCGCAACCCAACCCACCGCAACCGAGCCCACCACCCTGCCGTTCCAACACACCAGTCCTAGGCAAACACTGCAGCCCCACGGCGAAACAACATTCGTCCTCACCGTCGGACATCCAAGCGCGTACCGTACGGACGACGAACTGAAGCGACTCCCAGTACTAACCTCCGACCTACCAGCCCTCGAGCAGTACTACCGCCGCTCACTAGCCAGCGGCCTGGTCTGCCTCTGGGACAACCCCAACTTCGTAACCCGCCCATTCATCGCCACCTCCGGCCTCGACGGAGGCGCATTGTGCGCGTACGCCTGGGACACCGGCGGCTACGCACCCAACCTGCTCACCGTGATGCTCGGCCACAGCATCGTCGACATCATCGAGTCGTTCCTCGACGCCGACCTCACCGACAGCTACGCGATCGCCCCCGACGGCACCGGCCTCGGCGTCGCCTACGCGTACAGCGGCTGGTCCCTGGTAGCTCTCACCCGCGCCGCCTCCGCCCACCACGAACTCGACCCCGCCCTGATCCGCCGCCTGTACGACGCGATAGCCGCCCAGGACAAGCACTTCCAACCCGTCGGCGCACTCCGCGACTACGGCGATCAGAGCAACCTGCTGGAAATGCGCAGCTCCGGCTGGGAGCACGTAGTAGCCAGCCCCAACGCAGAGCGCGCCTGGACCCTCGACACGCTCGCCGAGCTCTCGGACCTTACCGGTGCAGCGCTCCCGTCCACCCTGAGAGCAGACGCACAGGAGATCCGCGACGAACTGGTCAATCAACTCTGGGACCCGCAAGCCGGCTGGTTCCGCAGCCGCTACCCCGACGGCCACACCGAACTCACGTACTCCATCCAAGCCTTCGACGCCCTCGACGCGTGCCCGCCCGACGTAGCAGCCGCCCTACTCAGTCACTTGAGACCGGGAGCGTTCTTGGGTGAGTACGGCGTGAGCAGCGTCAGCGCCGAGGACCATCTCCACTACGAGACCGCTGACATCGACTGGTCCGGCGCCGGCGCCTACACGGGCGAAGCACCCCAACTCGCGCTCACCCTGTGGCAACGCGGCGAACACGAGAAAGCCTGGGATGTACTCCGCCGCCTGCTCTGGATGGGCGAGCACTACCCGTACTTCCCCCAAGACCACTACTGCGACAAACCCGCCGCCCCCGCCTCAGGCCGACGCATCAACGTCATCGCCGGCCTCACCGGAGCCGAAGCAATCATCCACGGCCTGCTGGGCATCCGCCCCCAGCCCGACGGCTCCCTCATCATCCAACCAAGCCCCACCCCACCCGGCACCATCAAACTGACCAACTACACCCACCGCAACCACCACATCGAGGTGACAATCACCCCAACCCGCACCACGATCACCGTCGACGGCACCGAAGTCCCGCGCGGCATCGTCGTGCCAGCTCGTTCGCGTGCTGCAGCAAGAAGCGTGTCCGCTCGCCGGTTGTAGGGATGACGATCTGGGGAGGATCCTGTCCCGATCCAGGTGGCAAATCCTCCCCAACCCCACCGCGGCAGCGCGCACGGCGCCGGCTCCACGTCGCTTCAGGACCAGGTCAGCCGGCGAGGATCAGTGCGAAGGCGTCGGTGACGTCGTCGACGTGGTGGTCGGCGGCCGGGGTGTCGGCCTCGTGATGGTGGCCGACGCGGATCGTCCGCAGGCCGGCCGCGATCCCGCCGGCGATGTCGTACGCCGGGTGGTCGCCGACCATCCAGCCGCCCGACAGCGTCGCCCCGGTTCGCGCCGCGGCGAGCTGGAAGATCCGCGGATCCGGCTTGCGCACACCGACGGCGCCGGACACACAGGCGTAGTCGACAGCCTTGTCGATCTGTGTGTACTCCAGCTTCAGATCCTGCTGAGCCGGGTCCCCGTTCGTCACCACCGCGACCCGCCAACCGGCCGCCCGCAGCGAAGCCAGCCCGTCCAGGACAGCCGGACGAACCCAGGCGAACAGCGGATGTTCCTCGTTGTACGACGCCACCAGGTAGTCCACCGACGCCGCGAGCCCGAACCGCTCGCGCGCCAGCCCGAACAACTCCGGCCGCGGCCGGAACCCACCGTTGTCATGGGCAACGAACCATTCGAGCGCCTCCTCGCCCAGCCCCTCGACGTCCACCCACCACCGGGCCCATCGCATGAACGCACCGTTGCGGTCGATCAACGTGTTGTCCAGATCAAAACAAGCCAGCCGAGGACCCACTGCCCCTCACACCGCCTGACGGTTGTCGTACGCCACCCGCGCGGCATCGATGCGGGACAGGTGCGTGAGGCTCCACTCCAGCAGCGGTGCGGTGGCCTCGCGCAGGGTCCGGCCCATCGTCGTCAGCTCGTAGCTGACGTGCGGCGGCATCACGTTGTGGACCGTGCGGGTCAGGATCCCGTCGCGCTCGAGGTCGCGCAACGTCACGGTGAGCATGCGTTGGCTGATGCCCTCGGTGGCCCGCTTGAGTTCGGTGAAGCGGCGCGGCCCGTCCTTGAGGTTGCGCACGATCAGCAGCGCCCACTTGTCCCCGACGATCCCGAGAACTTCGCGGGCCTGACAGGGGTCCTGCATGGTTACCTCCTGAGAACCGGGTCACCGAAATGTGCCGTATTGCCCGGTGCGCGTCGTGCGATCAAGGATTGTTTTCGGTTACTGAAGCGTACCGAGGCACAAGGAGGAACCGGACGACCATGACCACATTTCTGCTGGTACACGGCGCCTGGCACAACGGGCAGATCTGGAACCGGGTGGTCCCGCTGCTGGAGTCGGCGGGCCACCGGGTGCTGTCGCCGTCGCTGACCGGCTACGGTCAGAAGGCACAGCTGCTGAGCCCCGAGGTCGGGCTCGGAACCCACGTCGACGGCGTCGCCGGCCTGATCGAGAGCGAGCGTCTCGACGACGTCGTGCTCGTCGGCCACAGCTATGCCGGAATGGTGATATCGGGAGTCGCCAACCGGTTCCCGGAGCGGATCGCACAGCTGGTCTTCCTCGACGCAATGGTCCCCGAAGACGGCGAATCCGCGGTCGACGTGCTGCCGGTCACCAAGCAGCTCATCGACGTCGCCGTTGACGGCTGGCGGGTTCCGCCGATGCCGGAACTGCCGCCGCCGCTCGGCTTGTTCGGGGTCACCGATCCCGACGACGTCGCCTGGTTGCGCTCGACCCTGTCGGACCACCCGGTGCGGTGCCTTCAGGAGCCTGTCTGGCTGGGCAACCCGGCCGCGCGCACGATCCCGCGTACGCACATCCACTGCCTCGAGGGCACGCCCGCGGGCATCACCCGGCGTCCCGTCCCGGCCGGCGAGCGAGTGCGGGAGCTGCCGACCGGCCACGACTGCATGATCACCATGCCCGTCGAGCTCACGAGGCTGCTGCTCGAGGTGGCCGCCTGATCAGACGTCGATGCGGTTCTCGTCGAGTTCGTAGGCACCTTGCACGAGGAACTCCTTGCGGGGGGCGACGTCGTTGCCCATCAGGAGGTCGAAGACCTGGGAGGCTGCTTCGACGTCGTCGACGGTGATGCGGCGCAGCGTGCGGTGGCGCGGGTCCATGGTGGTTTCGGCCAGTTGGTCGGCGTCCATTTCACCGAGACCCTTGTAGCGCTGCGGTGGCTCCTTCCAGCGGACGCCCTTCTTCATCAGCTCGGCCGTCTTCCGCTGGTACTCCGCGTCGCTGTAGGTGTACAGGTACTTGTCCTGCCCCTTCTTCGGGTTCGTCAGCTCGAAGCGGTGCAGCGGCGGGACGGCGGTGTAGACGCGGCCCGCCTCCACCAGCGGCCGCATGTACCGGAAGAACAGCGTGGCGAGCAGCGTACGGATGTGGGCGCCGTCGGAGTCGGCGTCGGCCATGAAGATGATCTTCCCGTACCGCGCCTGCTCGAGGTCGAAGGTCCGCCCGGAGCCGGCACCGACGACCTGGATGATCGACGCGCACTCGACGTTCTTCAGCATGTCGCCGACGGACGCCTTCTGCACGTTCAGGATCTTGCCGCGGATCGGCAGCAGCGCCTGGAACTCCGAGCTCCGCGCGAGCTTCGCCGTACCGAGCGCGGAATCACCCTCGACGATGAACAGCTCGGACCGGTCGACATCGTTGCTGCGGCAGTCCGCGAGCTTGGCGGGCAGCGCGGACGACTCCAGCGCGGTCTTGCGGCGCTGCAGCTCGCGGTGCTGCCGGGCCGCGACCCGCGTCCGGGAAGCTGCGACGATCTTCTCCAGCACGGCCCGCGCCTGCGCCTTGAACTCGCGCTTGGTCGAGGTCAGGAACGACTCGAGCTCGGTCTGCACGACCTTCGCCACGATCCGCGACGCGGCCGGCGTACCGAGCACCTCCTTGGTCTGGCCGTCGAACTGCGGCTCGGCGAGCCGCACCGTGACGACCGCGGTCAGCCCCTCGAGGACGTCGTCCTTGATGATCTCCTCGCCGCTCTTCAGCAGCCGGGTGCCGTCAAGTGCGTTCGTGAAACTCTTCGACAGCGCGCGCTCGAACCCGGCGACGTGGGTCCCGCCCTTCGGAGTCGCGACGATGTTCACGAACGAGCGCAGCTCGGTCTCGTACCCGTCGCCCCAGCGGACCGCGATGTCGACGTCCAGGTCCCGCTCGACGTCGGTCGGCGTCATGTGGCCGGCGTCGTCCAGCATCGGCACGGTCTCGGTGAAGTGACCGGTCCCGGCCAGCCGGACCACGTCGGTGACCTTCTGGTCGGTGGCGAGGAACTCGCAGAACTCGCTGATCCCGCCGTCGTGCTTGAAGTGCTCCTCGGTGGCCTCGTCGCCGCGCTCGTCGCGGATCACCAGCTCGAGCCCCGGCACCAGGAACGACGTCTGCCGCGCCCGGGTGACGAGCTCGTCGTAGTTGAAGGTCGCGTCCTTGGTGAAGATCTGCCGATCCGCCCAGTACCGGATCCGGGTGCCGGTCATGCCGCGCTTGGCCCGGCCGGCCTTGCGCAGGCCCTTCGACGGCGTGAACGACGCGTCCGCGCCGTCACCGTCGAACTCGCCCGACACACCCCGCCGGAACGACGTCGTCCAGACCGTGCCGCCGCGGTCGACCTCGACGTCCAGCCGCGCTGACAGCGCGTTCACCACCGAGGCGCCGACACCGTGCAGACCACCGGAGGCGTTGTACGACCCGCCGCCGAACTTGCCGCCGGCGTGCAGCTTGGTGAAGACCACCTCGACACCGCTGAGCTTGGTCTTCGGCTCGATGTCGACCGGGATGCCGCGGGCGCGGTCGATCACCTCGACCGAACCGTCCTGGTGCAGCACCACGTCGATCCGCTCGCCGTGACCGGCCAGGGCCTCGTCCACGGCGTTGTCGATGATCTCCCACAGACAGTGCATGAGGCCGCGGCTGTCGGTGGACCCGATGTACATACCCGGCCGCTTGCGGACCGCCTCGAGACCCTCGAGGACGAGCAGATGGCGGGCGTTGTACGCCGGGTCGATCTCGGTACTGCGAGGCGTCGGGGCGGCCACAGGGCTCCTTCACTGGTTCACTCACTTACAGATGACAAGACTAAGCGGCGCGACCCCCAAAAACGTGCAGGCGGGACATGCCGACGGGTACCGGAGATACATGTCGCGACAGGTATCGATCCGGACTCGATTCGAAGTGGTGTACGACACTCCGATTCCGAGCAGACGGTGACGATCTCATGGCGCACAGTGAGAGAAGAAGCACCCCGCCTCCGTGGCTCACCAGATTTCCCCGTACCACGAAACGATTCCTTGTCAGCAAACGTCATAGGGGAACAGGTGGTTCGTCTCACATACGGACACGTTGTCCCCACCGGGAAGCGATCCGCATGTCAGGATGTTGCTATCTGGTGAGTACGGAACTAGATGAGATGAGGCCTCAATGACTACAGCACTCGCCCCGAGTTCGGCCCTGTCGGCCGCGGATCGTTGTGACCGCTGCGGTGCGCAGGCCTACGTCCGAGTCACCCTGACCAGCGGTGGGGAACTGCTCTTCTGCGCCCACCACGGCCGGGAGCACTCGGAGAAACTGCGCGACATCGCGATCACGATCCACGACGAGACCGGTCGGCTCGACGCCACCCCGACGATCGCGGTGGACGACGAGCGGTAACACCAAGCAGTTTCCAAACGCGCCAACGACGGCGCCAAAGTCATGAAGGCTTCGATGGCGGTCCACCTCACCGGGTGGCCGCCATCCTTTCTGTTCACACCACCGGTACGCCTGGCGCCGGCCCGTGCCGCCGGAGCTCCTGCCACGCCCGCGCCAACCGCGTGACGGCATCGTCGAGTACTTGCTCTGTGTACGCGAACGGCACCCTTAAGTAGTCGTCGTGCTCGCCGGTCGGATCCATCGCCTGCCCCGCCACCACCTCGACGCCGTGCCGCAGCGCGACCTGGGCGAACACCCGCGCGTCGGTGCCGGGCAACCGGATCCACAACGCCGACCCGCCGACCGGTGCGGACCACTCCCACTCCGGCAGCCGCTCCGCGAGCAACTCCCCCATCAGCTTCTTCCGTACGGTCGCCACCCGCGCCCGCGCCGCCGTCAGCTCACCGAGCCGCGGCAGCAACCGTGCCGTCAGCGCCTGGTCGATCACCGGGCTCCCGAGATCGGCCAGCGCCTTGTGCCGCGCGAGCCGTTCGGCCAGCGGCCGCGACGCCCGGATCCACCCGATCCGCAACCCGCCCCAGACGGCCTTCGACACCGACCCGATGGTCAGTACCTCCGCGTCGTCCGGCGCGTACGCAGCCAACGGCGGCGGGATCTCCGGGCCGGTCGGATCCCACGCCGAGTACGCGTTGTCCTCGACCACGACCACCCCGTGCCGCGCGGCCAGTTCCGCGACCTGCCGGCGACGCGCCGGCGACATCAACCGCCCGGTCGGGTTGTGGAATGTCGGCATCACGAACAACATCGCCGGCTGGTGCTCCGCGAACACGGCCTCCAGCAGCTCCGGCCGGATGCCCGCGTCGTCCAGCGGTACGCCGACCACGCGCCCGCCGGCCGCTCCGAACAGGTCGAAGCACCCTGGCCAGCTCGGCTGCTCGATCGCGACCGCGGCACCGTTGCGCAGGTACATCTGCGTGACGAGAGCGATCGCCTGGTGCGCACCGGTCGTCACCACGATCTCGTCGGCCGACGTCGGCAGCCCGGATCCGGTGAAGTGCTCCGCGATCCGTTCCCGCAGTACCGGCAGGCCGCGCGGGTGGTACCCGACGTCGTCGAGCAACCCCGGCAGGTCGGTCGACGCGAGGTCGATCAGCTCCGACGAGAGCTCGGGCAGTCCGGGATCGACGGCGTACGTCAGCGAGATCACCTCGTCCGGGCGGACCGTGATGCGGTGGAAGAGCGATTCGCCGTACCCGGCCGGCATCCGCTTGTCCGCTCGTGAACGACCCCGCCCGGCGGTCCGGGCCACTGTCGTACCGCTGCCCCGCCGGCTTTCGACCAGGCCGCGGGCACGGAGTTCGTCGTACGCCGCGACCACTGTCGCGCGGCTGATCGCGAGCGATTCGGCGAGGCGTCGTTCAGCCGGCAGGCGGGCGCCAACCGGGAGCTCCGCGGAACCGATCAGCGCGGCGATCTCGTCGGCCAGCCGGCGGTACAGGCCGCCGCTGCGAACGCTCAACCGGTGCCCGATCAGGTCCGCCAGGGCGGCATGGTCCTCAGAACGGTCCACTTCTCCTCATATTGGCTCGGGTGGACTGCTTCTCGCGCCGCCAGGCTAGTACGCGGAAGCAGTCCAAAGGAGGTCAAGTGGGGATCGGACAGCTCGCTGGGTTCGCGGGCGCAACAGTGGTGCTGGTGGGAATGCCAGGACCCAACAATACGTACATCTCGCTTCGCAGTCTCACTCAGGGCCGCCGAGCGGGTGTTGTCTCGGCGCTGGCCGTGGAGACCGGGACCCTGGTCTACATCGTCGTCACCGCACTCGGCCTCGCCACTCTCGTGCAGGCGTCGCCAAAGCTGTTCACCGCGATCACGGTCGCCGGCGCGCTCTACCTCGCGTACCTAGGCCTCAAGCTCCTGAAGGCCCCAGCCGCGGACCACTCCGCCGGCATCCAGGCCGCACCGCTCGGCCGGATCTTCCGCGACGGCGTCGTCGTCAACCTGCTGAACCCGAAGGCCGCGCTGTTCTTCCTCGCGTTCCTCCCCCAGTTCACCACCCGGGGCGCCGGCCCTGCCCAACTCCGCACGGAGATGCTCCTGCTCGGCGTCGGCGCGCTCCTGATCGGGATCACTCTCGACCTCTCCTACGCCATCGGCGCCGACGCCATCGGCCGCCGCTTCCGGTCCGTCCGTACGACGACCCGCGCGCGCAACCTGGTGGTCGCGGCGATCTACCTCGGGCTGTCCGCGTTCGCCCTCGTCAGTGCGCTCTGACGACGGTCGTCTCACCGTCGACGACCCGCACCGACAGGCTGTCCGAACCCACCCGCAGTCCCCCGATCTCGAACCGTTGCCACGGCACTTCGGGCTCCACGACCAGCGTGCCACCCGGTACGTCGGGCTCGACGCCGAGCGCTGCGATCAGTACGGCGACAGCGGACGCCGCGGCCCACGCCTGCGGCCGGCACGAGAGCGGGTACGGCGTCGGCGTACTCTCCTCGGCCGTCCCGCGGCCGCCGTACAGCTCGGGCAAGCGGTAGCCGAACGCCTCCGCGGCACGGACCAGTCCTTCGACGTACGAAGCGGCGACGTCGGCGTGGCCGGTCGCGTACAGGCCCTGGATCGTCATCGCGGTGTCGTGCGGCCAGACGCTGCCGGTGTGGTAGCCGAGCGGGTTGAAGCGGGTCATTGCCGTGGACAACGTTCGCAGGCCGAAGCCGCTGTCCAGGTCGGCCGCGGCGAGGACCTCCGCGACCGTCGCTTCCTCGTCCGCGTCGAGCAGTCCGGTGCCGAGCAGGTGGCCCATGTTCGATGCGCGACCGGCGACCGGGTTCTTCGCGCCGTCCAGCGCGATCGCCGGGTAGCCGTCCACCCAGAACGCGGCGCGGAACCGTTCCTGCAGAGCGGCCGCCCAGGCGCGCCACTCGTCGCCGGACTCGCCGTACGCCTCGAGCAGCTCGGCGCCCTGCACCGCGGCCGCGTACGCGTACCCCTGCACTTCGCACAGCGCGATCGGAGCCGTCGCCAGGGTGCCGTCAGGCCATTGCACCGCGTCGGCGGAGTCCTTCCAGCCTTGGTTCGCGAGACCGTGGCCCGACTCGTCGACGTACTCGAGGAAGCCGTCGCCGTCGGGATCGGCGTACTCCTTCATCCAGGCGAGCGCGCGCCGCAGGTTCGGCAGGAGATCACGGACATCGTCCGCGGGCATGCCCCAGCGCCAGGCCTTGTGCAGCGTCATGATCCAGAGCTGGGTCGCGTCGTGCGTGCCGTAGTACACGGGTGGAAGGACCAGGCCGCCGCCGTGGTCGGCGACGTCGGCGCGCAGTTCGTGCGGGATCTTGCCGGGTTGCTCGGCCGAGTCGGCGTCGACCTTCGTTCCCTGGTGTGCCGCGAGCGCGCGAAGGGTGCCCGCGGCAAGCTTCGGGTCGACAGGGATCAGCATGCCGGACGAGATCAGCGAGTCGCGGCCGAACAGCGTCAGGTACCAGGGCGGACCGGCGCCGAGGTAACGGTCGTCGCCGGTGGCGAGCTGGAGCGCGCCGATGTCCTCGAGGGAACGCTGCAGCCAGCGTTCCACCCGCTTGTCGTCACAGCTCAGCGTGACGTCGTACGGCGTCCGCTCGGCCGGTGGCTCGATCGAGAAGTCGGTCGTCGGCTTCGGGAAGTCCGCGGTGACGTGCAGTGTCAGCGTGAACTCGGCACCCGCCTCCACGCGCGGCGTGGCCGAGACCCCGGGGACGGCGGTGACCACGACGCGGGTGTCGTCGCTCTCCCAGCGGATCCGGCCGGGGCCGTCCGGGAGCGGCGCCAGTTCGGGAAGCGCCTCGGCCGCGCCGCTGCGAACGGCGGCGGTGCCGGCCAGATCGGTGCCCAAGGCAACATCCAGGCGGCATTCGACCGGCACCCCGGAGCGGTTCACCAGCGTGATCCGCTCGGTCAGGCCGGCGGAATCGACCGTACGCGTCCGGTACAGCATCACCGTCGCGTCGTGGCCGGTGTCCCCCAGTCCTTCGACCATCGCGACGTACTGATGCGTTGCCGCGTCCTGCTCCTCGGCGTGCAGCGGGAGCGGGTCCCGGCCGTCCACCGTGACACTCAACCGGGACAGGATCCGGCGGTCGCGGGCGTACACCCCCGCTGCTCCGGAGCCGGTGAGCTGACCTGATCGCGGCGACAGCACCACCCACGGAGCGGCCAGGGCGGTGACGAGTTCGTGGAGTGCAGACATCTGTCCAGCCTAGAGTGTGTGCATGGACACAGCTGTCACGGTGCTGGCCGGGATCGCGATCTTCGTCGGGATCGTGGGCATCGTGCTGCCGATCCTGCCCGGCGCGATCCTCAGCCTGGCGGCGATCCTGGTGTGGGCGATCGTCGTGAAGAGCGCCACCGGTTGGGTGGTGTTCGCGATCGCCGCGGTGCTGATCGGTGCCAGCCAGGTGGTGAAGTACGTCGTACCGGAGCGCCGGCTCCGGGAGGCCGGCGTACCGCGGCGGTCGATGGTCGTCGGGGTGCTGCTCGGCATCGTCGGGTTCTTCGTGATCCCGGTGGTCGGGATGTTCGTCGGGTTCCCGATCGGTGTGTATGTGTCCGAGCTGCAGCGGCAACGTACGCACAAGGCGGCGTGGACCTCGACCAAGCACGCGCTCCGCGAGACAGGTGTGTCGATGCTGATCGAGCTGGCCGGTACGTCCCTGGCTGCCGCCGTCTGGCTGATCGCGGTGCTCTTTCTGGTGTGACGCGGCTTTCTTAGGTGATTGCCAGGTTGTTCTTAGTCGCACCGAAAGTCAGCGGCGCCATGCTGAGTGGATGAAGCTCTCACAGAAGCGTTGGCGCGTGTTCGGCACGGTCGCCGCGGTTGCCGTGACCACCGCCGCGGGCGGGGCCGCGTGGGCGGCGAGCAACGCGGACCCGACACCGTCGGCATCCCCTTCGGCGTCCAGTCCGTCGCAGCCCGACCAGAACCAGAAGCCCAGCGGTGGGCCGGGACGCGGCGGGTTCGGTGGGTTCAAGGGCGAGTTCGGGCTCGGCGGTGCGCTGCACGGCGAGTTCGTCGTACCGAAGGACGGCGGTGGCTACCAGACGATCGCGGTACAGCGCGGCGAAGTCACCGCGGTCAGCAAGGACTCGCTCACGGTGAAGAGCGCCGACGGCTACAGCCGGACGTACACGCTCACCGCAGACACCATGGTGAACGCAGCGCGTGACGGTATCGGCGACGTGAAGACCGGGAACACCGTGAACGTCTCAGCGATCGTGACCGACGGGAAGGCCACCGCGACCAGGGTGAACGACGGCACGGTCCGCGACGCGGCCGGCCAGAAGTGGGGTTTCAAGCACGGTCCGCGCTGACAGCAAGTGCTCCGCCGACTCACAGGCGATTGCCAGGAACCTTCCAGGATTCACATGGATTGCGGCGGCACACTGTCACCATGAGTCCGCATCTACTGGTTGTCGACGACGAGCCGAACATCGTCGAGCTGCTGTCCGCAAGCCTGCGGTTCGCCGGGTACGACGTGACCACGGCGACCCATGGCGCCGAGGCGCTGCGCAAGGCGCGGGACGTGGAGCCCGACCTCGTCGTACTCGACGTGATGATGCCCGGCCTGGACGGGTTCGAGGTGGTCCGCCGGCTGCGCGGTGAGGACCGGCACGTACCGGTGCTGTTCCTGACTGCCCGGGACGCCATCGAGGACAAGGTGCTGGGACTGCAGACGGGCGGCGACGACTACGTCACCAAGCCGTTCAGCCTCGACGAGCTGGTCGCCCGGGTGCGGGCGTTGCTGCGCAGGTCCGGTCACCGCGAGGAGACCGCGACCGAAGCCGCCGTACTGCGGTACGCGGACCTCGAGCTGAACGAGGACAGCTACGAGGTGTTCAAGGCCGGCCAGGCGGTGCAGCTGTCGCTGACCGAGTTCAAGCTGCTGCGGTGCCTGCTGGAGAACGCCGAACGGGTGATGTCGAAGGGCCAGATCCTGTCCGCGGTGTGGAACTATGACTTCGCCGGTGACGCGGGCGTCGTCGAGTCGTACATGTCGTACCTGCGTCGCAAGGTCGACACCGGCGACCAGAAGCTGCTCCACACCGTCCGCGGGGTCGGCTACGTCCTGCGCACCCCGCGAGGCCCCAACTGATGCAACTGAGTCACCGGCGGTTCACCGACCGGTACCCGCTCCGCGTCACCATCGTCGTGGTCCTGCTGACTCTGGTGGTGCTCGCGCTGGCCGCGTCCGGCGTGCTCGCGACGACCATCATGCGTGGCTACCTGATCGACCGCGTCGACGAGCAGCTGCAGCAGACCGCCGTACCGCTGTCGCACGCGAAGCCCGACCGGCGACCGCTGCCGCCGGGGGCCGGCGGGCCGATCCGGCGACAGCTGCCGAGCGTGTTCGTCGTCCAGTTCAGCAACTCCGAGGGCCAGAGCGACAACGGCCCGGTCGGCTCGCGGCCGGACGAGACCGAGCCGTTGCCGAAGCTGCCGACGCTCAACCTGAACCAGGTCCGCGATCTCGCCGGCAAACCGTTCGACGTCGACGCCCAGTCCGGGGGCACGAAGTGGCGGGTCCTCGCCGTCGAGACCGAGGACGGCACCGGTTCGGTGATGGTCGCGCAGAGCCTGAAGGACATGGACCACACGATCCAGCGCCTGGTCGGCATCCAGGCCGCCGCCGGGGTGATCCTGCTCGTACTGCTGGCCGGCGTCGGCACGTTCGTCGTACGGCGAAGTCTGCGCGGGCTCGAAGACGTCGAGCACACCGCGGTCGCGATCGCCGGCGGCGACCTGAGCCGGCGCGTCCCGCAGCGCGATCCGCGGACCGAGGTCGGGCGGTTGTCGCTGGCGTTGAACCAGATGCTCGGGCAGATCGAGAACGCCTTCGCGCAACGTACGGCGTCGGAGTTGGCGGCCCGTACGTCGGAGGACGCGGCGCGCCGCTCCGAGGAGGCAGCCCGGCAGTCCGAGGACCGGATGCGGCGGTTCGTGGCGGATGCGTCGCATGAGCTGCGTACGCCGCTGACGTCGATCCGCGGGTTCGCCGAACTCTCCCGCCAGCGCGGCGACACCACCGACTCCGACACCATGCGCCGCATCGAGGACGAGGCCAAACGGATGGGCCTGCTCGTCGACGACCTGTTGCTGCTGGCCCGCCTCGACCAGCAGCGCCCGCTCCGGATGGAGTCCGTCGACCTCCTCCCGATCGCCGCCGATGCGCTGCACAACGCCCAAGCCATCCAACCGGACCGCCCGCTCTCGCTGACGATCCTCCCCGACTCCGAGGCACCGGTCGTCGAAGGCGACGAGGCCCGCCTGCGCCAGGTCCTCGGCAACCTGGTCAGCAACGCCCTCAACTACACCCCCGTCGACGCCCCAATCACCGTCTCGGTGGGCACCCGAGGCGCCGAAGCGATCCTCGAAGTCAGCGACACCGGCCCCGGCCTGTCCGACGAACAGAAGGCCCACGTCTTCGAACGCTTCTACCGAGCCGACACGGCTCGCACTCGCACCACCGGCGGCTCCGGGCTTGGGCTGTCGATCGTCGCCGCCCTGGTAGCCGCCCACAAGGGCCGGGTAACCACCACCAACACCAACCCCCACGGCGCAACCTTCACCGTCCACCTCCCGCTCCACGGCTAATCCGGCGTCTAATGAGACATGACCAGAGTTCGTCTGTGTGCCGGCCTGCTGGCACTCGCGCTTGCTGTGAGTCCGGCGGTCACGACATCCGCTGCAGCGGCACCGGCCGGCGGAGCGTCCGCGGTCTTCTCCCGGATGACGATGGCGCAGCGGGTCGGCCAGTTGTTCATGGTCGGCGGATCAGCGACCGGGCCCGGATCCGCTACCTACACGGCGATCTCGAAGTACCACGTCGGCTCCGTGATGCTGACCGGCCGTAGCACGATCGGCAGGAGCGCGACGCTGACGGTGACGCGCAGGCTGCAGAGCAGAGCGACGTACGCCGCGACGCTGAGCGTGCCGTTGTTCGTCGCCACGGACCAGGAGGGCGGAAGCGTCCAGGTACTGCAAGGTCCCGGCTTCTCGCGGATGCCTGCCGCGCTGACGCAGGGCACCTGGTCGACCAGCACACTGCGCACCGATGCTGCGCTCTGGGGACGTCAACTGCGGCTGGCAGGCGTCAACCAGAACCTCGCGCCGGTGCTGGACACCGTGCCGTACGCGATGCGCTCCACGAACAAGCCGATCGGGTACTACCGGCGCGAGTTCGGGTACACCACGTCCGTCGTCACCGGCCACGGTGACGCCTTCCTGTCCGGCATGCTCGGCGCCGGCGTGGCGACCAGCGTCAAGCACTTCCCCGGACTCGGCCGGGTCACCGCGAACACCGATGTGTCGACGGGCGTGACCGACTACGTGACGACGTACAGCGATCCGTACCTCGCTCCGTTCCGCGCCGCGGTGAAGGCCGGCACGCCGTTCGTGATGATGTCCCTGGCCGACTACAACAAGATCGCACCACGCGTGCCCGCGGCGTTCTCGAGCAGGATCATCGGCGGCATGCTCCGGTCCGAGCTCGGCTTCCGGGGTGTGGTCATGAGCGACTCGCTCGCCGCCAAGCAGGTCCAGGCGTGGTCACCGGGGGCTCGGGCGATCAACTTCGTCAACGCCGGTGGCGACCTGGTCCTGATGACGGACCCGGCTCAGATCCCCGCGATGGTCACCGCGGTGCTCGCAAAGGCGAACGCCGACAGCGCCTTCCGCGCAAAGGTGAACGCGGCCGCGCTGCTCGTACTGTCCACCAAGCAGCGGATGGGTCTGATCTAAAGCTCGGGGAAAGTGCGGGTCGCGGACTCGCCGTGTTCCAGGACCTGGGCGGCCGGGCCGAGGATCTTCGGATCGGGGTGCCCGACCAGGTCGACGTCCTTGTCGGTGTAGTCGTACAACGAGAGGACGTGCCGCATCGCCTCCAGCCTCGCGCGCTTCTTGTCGTTGCTCTTGACAACGGTCCAGGGGGCGTGGGTGGTGTCGGTGTAGTGGAACATCGCCTCCTTCGCCTCCGTGTACGCCTGCCACTTGTCCAGCGAGGCGAGGTCCGTCGGCGACAGTTTCCACTGCCGCACCGGGTCGATCTGGCGGATCGTGAAGCGGGTCTGCTGCTCGGCCTGCGACACCGAGAACCACAGCTTCACCAGCAGGATGCCGGAGCGTACGAGCATCCGCTCGAACTCCGGCGCCTGCCGCATGAACTCCTCGTACTGCTCCTGGCTGCAGTACCCCATCACGTGTTCGACACAGGCGCGGTTGTACCAGGACCGGTCGAACAACGTCATCTCCCCCGCCGCCGGGAGATGCGCGACGTACCGCTGGAAGTACCACTGGGTCTGCTCGCGGTCCGTCGGCTTCTCCAGCGCGACGATGCTCGCCCCGCGCGGGTTGAGGTGTTCCATGAAGCGCTTGATCGTCCCGCCCTTGCCGGCGGCGTCGCGGCCCTCGAACACGATCACGAGGCGCTGCTTCGAGCGCTTCACCCAGTACTGGAGCTTGAGCAGCTCGATCTGCAGCAGCCGCTTGTCGCGGTCGTAGATCTCCCGCGGCAACCGCTCGGCGTACGGGTATCCCTCACGCCACGTGTCGACCGGCGT
Source organism: Kribbella sp. NPDC004536 (assembly GCF_042873835.1). Classification (NCBI taxonomy): domain Bacteria; kingdom Bacillati; phylum Actinomycetota; class Actinomycetes; order Propionibacteriales; family Kribbellaceae; genus Kribbella; species Kribbella sp. NPDC004536. The sequence continues at coordinate 1,345,975 of NZ_JBIALY010000002.1, forward strand.
ACCGTCCGCGCGCAGCAGTACCGGGTCGTCGTCCTCCTCGTCGAGAACCCGAAAACCGAGCTCCTGAACCAGATCATGCGTACTCATGCCCTAAGAGTCCGCGCTGATGGTGACCGTCAGATGAACAGCCTCAACGACGGCGCAGCTTGACCGTGCAGTCGCGGCGGTTGACCAGCTCGCCGTCGCGCATCACCTGCGCCCGTTCGTGTTCGCGGCTGACCAGCGTCTCCCACTCGCCGTCGGGCAGCGCGAGGCTCTCGATCACCTCGTCGGGTCCCGGGAAGTGGATGTCGGGATGCGGGTTGTGCTCACCCGGCGGGAATCCCAGGTGCCCTTCGATCAGCAGTACGCCACCCAGCGCGACGGCCGCCGCCGCGCGGCGCAGGATGCCGTCCCGCGGCAACTCGGTCTTGGAGTGCAGGAACTGCGCCGACACCAGGTCGAACTCCCCGTCCGGGAACGACTTGCCCAGCTCGTGCTGCTCCCACTCGATCCGCTCGCCGACACCCGCCGCGCGAGCATGCTCAGCCGCTCGCCCCAACGCGACGCTGGAGATGTCGACGGCCGTCACCGACCACCCGCGCTGCGCCAGCCAGATTGCGTCGGCCCCTTCCCCGCACCCGAGATCCAGCGCCCGCCCCGGCGTCAACTCGGACACCTCCTCGGCGAACAAGACGTTCGGCTTCCCACTCCACACCTGCTCGTGCTCGGAGTAGAACTCGTTCCAGTACTCACCGGGCAACTGCTCTGTCGTCATGCCCCGATCGTCCGGCACCGCCCAGCCGCCTGGCAAACAATCTTGCCGGGTTGGCAAAACCGAGGAGCCCGCCGGGAACGCGAGCCCTAGGATCACGTGGTGATCGAAGACGGTGAAGAGATCCCGCTGCTCGGCGGCGACGTGACCGAGGGGCTCGTGCGGGTCGGCGACACCGTACGACGGCCGCCCGGCGAACGGCCGCAACTGGTCGAGGACGTACTGCGGCACCTGGAGAAGGCCGGGTTCGACGGGGCACCGCGTTTCCTCGGCGTCGACTCGAAAGGCCGGCACACGTTGTCGTACATCGACGGTGAGGTCGCCGGCCGCCCGCGGCCGCCGTGGATCGCGGACGAGGACCGGATGGTGTCGGTCGCACGACTCCTCCGGGCGTACCACGATGCCGTCGAGCCGTTCGGCATCCCCGACGACCTGCCCGCTCCGATCGCGCCGCCGGGGCTGCCCGCGCTCGACGATCCGCCCGAGCTGATCGGCCATCAGGACGTCACCCCGGAGAACGTCGTGTTCCGCGACGGCCGTGCGTACGCGTTGATCGACTTCGACCTGGCCCAACCGGCGAGCCGGGCCCGCGAATTCGTGAACCTGATGCTGTGGTGGGGCCCGACCGGCGCCGAGGCCGACCAGGACCCGCGACTCCAGGGCCTCGACCGCCCGCGCCGCTGCCGGATGCTTGCCGACAGCTACGGTCTGTCGGAGGCCGACCGCGCCCGGGTGCTGCCACTGTCGATCGCCTTGAGCGAGCGAGCCTGGCACACGATGAAGTACCGTGCCGAACTCCTCGGCGGCGGCTGGAGACGCATGTGGGACGAGGGAGTCGGCAACATCATCCGCAACCGCGAAGCCTGGCTCCACGAGCACGCCGACTCCCTCACCACAGCACTGCTCGGCTGATCTACGTCAGTGGGTGATCTTCACCTCGGCGCCGGTCTTCGCGGACTCGTAGATGGCGGTCAGCATCTTCGCCATCTCGAGGCCCTGGGCGGCGGTGGCGTCGGCGGGGATCTCGCCTCGGCAGATCTGCAGGAAGTGGTCGATCTGGTTGGCGAAGCCGACCTTGAAGTCGAAGCCGAGCGAGTCGATCTGCGGCTGGATGTGCAGCAGCGTGTCGTGCAGCTCGGTGATCATCAGCAGCTCGGGCTCGATCTCCGCGCCGCCCTTGTCGCCGTGGATCCGGACACTGATCTCGTTCCGCGCGTGCAGCGAGAACGACGTCGCGACGTCGAGCACCGCCCCGCCCTCGAACCGGATCTGGGCGGTGGCGAAGTCCTCGACCGTGTTCGGCCGGGCCGCTGACGCGGCCCGGTAGCGGGTCAGGTTCTGGATGTTGTCGCGGGCACCGAGCGGCGCGAACGTCGCACCGGACGCCGCCACCGGCTTCGGCATCCCCATCAGGTACCAGCACAGGTCGATGATGTGGACGCCGAGGTCGATCAGCGGACCGCCACCGGACAGTTCCACGTCGCCGAACCAGCCGCCGGGGTTGCCGGCCGTCCGCAGCAGCGTGGCGCGGGCCGCGTAGATGTCGCCGAACTCGCCCTCGTCCAGGAACCGCTTCGTCACCAGCGCGTTCGGCGCGAACCGCCGTACGTACCCGATCTGCAGCGCCTTGCCGGTCTCCTCGACCGCCTTCACCAGCGCCTCGGCCTCCGGCACCGTCACGGTCATCGGCTTCTCGACCAGCACGTTCTTGCCGGCCCGGAGCGCGCCCTCGGCGATCGGGGCGTGCAGCGTGTTCGGTACGCAGACGCTGACCGCGTCGATGTCCGGGTCCGCGAAGATCTCCGCAGCGTCGCCGGTCACCCGCTCCACGCCGAACTGCTCGCCGCGCGCCTTCGCCCGCTCGAGGTCGACGTCGCACACCGCGACCAGCTCGGCCTGCGGGTTCTTCTGGTACGCGGCCAGGTGCTCGACGGCGATCGAACCGAGCCCGATCACCGCAATTCGCGTCGTCATGTCAGGCATTTCAGGCATGGCCTTCCGTCAGTCGGAGGATGTTGGCCAGCGAACGCTCGATCGCGGGCAGCGGTGTCTCCATGCCCTCGAACTCGAGGCTCACGGGTACGTCAGGCTTGGTCGCCGCCAGTGCGAGCAGACCCGCAACGTCCACGTCGCCGTGGCCGGTGACCGTGCCGAGCAGGTAGTCGCCGGCCAGCGTCTTCAGCCAGCCGTCGCCCGCCGAGCGGCGGATGTGGAAGTCCTTCACGCCGATCGACGCGGCGACGTCGATCAGGCCGGCGGCGGTCTTGCCCGGCACCTCGCCGACGCACAGGCCGTTGCCGAGGTCGAGAGTGACCCGGAAGTTCGGGCGGTCGACCTCGTACACGAGCCGCGCGAGCCGCTCGCTGCCGTTCATGAAGAACCCGTGGTTCTCGATCGTCGACACCACGCCGAGGTCGGCGGCGTGGTCGGCGACCGCGCGGCAACCCTCGACGACCTTGGCGAACGTCGTCTCGAACTCGCCCGGGTCCTGCTCACGCCACGCCCACGGCGCCACGTCGTGCCGGAAGATCCGCGCACCGAACGCGTGCGCCACGTCCAGCTGCTTGCGCAGCCGGTCGATCTCCTTCTCGTCCGCGGTCCGCAGGTCGCCGCTGACCAGGTAGTTCACGATCGGCACGCCGATCTCCTCGGCGTGCTTGGCGGTGTCGCGTACGACGTCCTGGTGCTCCAGGTAGTACTCGCCGTCCATCGCGGCGACCTCGATGTGCCCGGCCGACGAGGCCGCGACCCAGTCCAGGACCCCGATCAGGTCCATCTCACCGCTCGTCATGAGCTGGCGAAAACAGTACGAACTGACTCCGAGCTTCACTTCGTGGTCCTCTCCACTTCGTGAGTGATTCGGTTCCAGGGACTGGGGACGTCCTGGATTCCGTAGATGACTGACTTCGAACGGTCGAACGCGTTGCCGACCGCCCCGAGGACGACCGCCTCTCGGCCCAGTGCGGCGGCGACGAAAGGTGGGCGTTCGGGGAAGACCAATTGGTTCTCGACCGCGGCTGCCAGCGGACGGAGCAGCGCGCTGCTGTCGGCCGCCGGTCCGCCGCGGACCACCACAACCTCCGGGTCGACGACAAGCAGTACGGTCGCGATCCGGGGGGCGATCTGTTGGCAGAACTCCTCGAGCTCGGCCTGCGCGGCGGTGTCTCCTGCTGCCGCTGCTGTTAGTACTTCGGCGCCGGTCGGCCGGGACGACCAGACGAGCTGTCCGCGTTGGGCGTTGCGGGTCCAGCGCATACCGCGCTGAGCGCCGAGTTCACCGGCGAGGCGGTGGCGGCCCTGGCGGATGACGCCGTTCAAGACGATCGACACCGACAGGCGGTGCCCGATCTGCAGGTAGACGACATCTGAGTACCCACGCCCGGCACCGCCGCGCTGCTCCGCCAGCGCAGCCAACTTGATGTCGTTGTCCACCACCACCGGCCGCCCAAGCTCCTTCCCCAGCAACTCAGCCACCGGCAGCCCCACCAGGTCAGGCATTGCGAGACTCGCCCGCAACCGCCCATCAGCCTCCACCACCCCAGGCAACCCCACCCCAACCCCCCGCAACCGCCCAAGGTCGAGCGGGCTGGCGGACGGGTCGAGCGCCGTGGCGGCTGCTGCTTCGAGGGCGCGGGTGATCAATGACAGGTCGGGCTTGCCGTTTGGTGGTAGTTCGGCGTAGCCGACTCTGCGGCCGGAGAGGTCGCAGATGATTGCGCGGGCGCCGCGGGGGCCGAGGTCTACGCCTGCGACCAGGCCGGTCTCGCGGGCGAAGCGGAAGGCGCGGGCGGGGCGGCCGGGGCCTGCAGTGGTGGGGCTGGTCGAGTCCACCAGGCCGGCGTCGAGGAGGTCGTCGAGGACGGCGTGCACGGTGGGGCGCGACAGGCCGGTGCCTTCGCTGATCACGCCGACCGTACGGGCCTCGTCGGCGTCGGCGAGGAAGCGCAGGCAGGCGACCTGGTTCGCCGCTCGCTCCGCCTGCGCGGCTCCACGTGCAGTCTCCATCGACCCCAACCCATTAAGGAACCGGCTTTAATAAAGACGGTAGCAGAATGGTTCGGGCCCTGACAACGACAGTTGCCGCCAGCAACCACCCGTCCGCGCCTCCCGGCATCGGCGGGGCAGAGGTGGTGGGCATGGACAGGACGCGGCGACTGGAGACAGGTAATAGCAGGTCCCCAGGCACCGGTTCCTGTTCTAGGCATCTGAAGGTGGTCAGCGGTTCAGGATGGTGCGCTCGACCACGGTCCAGGCGGTGGTCGTCAGCAGGTACAGCCCGGCCGCCAGCGGCACGAACGCAGCCGACAGCAGCGTCCCGAACGGCAGCAACTGAGCGACCCGCCGTGACCAGGTCGACGCAGGCGTCGCCGACGCATCCAGCTGCCGCAGTTGCAAGCGCGCCGAGAAGAATCCAACTACAGCGAGCAACACAGCGACTACCAGGTACGCCGGGGTGCCGGTGAAGATCGGCCAATGTGTACCGAGTGGCGCTCCGAGGAGGGTGCCGCTGATCAGTTGGTTCGGCTCCCCCGCGACCACCGCGCGGGAGAACAGCGTGTACATCAGCCAGAAGAACGGCAGCTGCGCGAGCGTCGGCAGGAAGCCGGCGAACATCGACGTACCGGATTCGGCCTGCAGTTTCGCGAGCTCACGCTGCAGGCGTTCCGGGTTGTTCCTGTGCTTTTCGCTGAGCTGCTTCAGCTGTGGCATCAGCTCGGCACGGGCCTTCAGCCCGCGCTGAGCCCGCACGCTGAGCGGGACGAGACACAGCCGGATGACGGCGGTACACAGCACGATCGCGATCACCGCCGCATACGCGCCGGTCAGCGGCTGGAGGGTGGTGACGAGGGACGTGAGCAAGTGATAGGCACCGGCAACCGGTGCCTCCAGGAAGGAAGGCACAGCAGATCTCCACGAGGGTGTAGGAACGAGTAGGCGTACGCGACTACGCAGGACCGACCGCTGGTGGCGGTGGCTCGAGCGGCGCGGAGGCTACTGTCCTGGTGCTCGTGGACGGGGACGGCCGGCGGCGTCCGGATCACGCAGCCGGAGGAACACGGTGTGCTCCGCGCGGTGCCGGACCGACGAGGCCCGTGCGAGCAGCGGTGCGGCCGCGTGGCCGGACAGGCGCGAGGCCGACCGCGCCACGACGGCGAGGGCCAACAACAAAGCCGCCGCCGTGAGCACGGCGGCGGCCAGTGAAGCCGTCTCGAACGCAGGGACCACCGACGCGAGCACGCCGGCGATCCACTGCGTCATGTCGTCAGTCCAGGTAGTCGCGGAGGACCTGGGAGCGGGACGGGTGGCGGAGCTTGGACATCGTCTTGGACTCGATCTGGCGGATCCGCTCGCGGGTCACGCCGTACACCTTGCCGATCTCGTCGAGGGTCTTCGGCTGACCGTCGGTGAGGCCGAAGCGCATCGAGACGACACCGGCCTCGCGCTCGGACAGCGTGTCGAGGACCGCGTGCAGCTGCTCCTGGAGCAGCGTGAACGAGACGGCCTCGGCCGGCACGATCGCCTCGGAGTCCTCGATCAGGTCGCCGAACTCGGAGTCGCCGTCCTCACCCAGCGGAGTGTGCAGCGAGATCGGCTCACGGCCGTACTTCTGCACCTCGATGACCTTCTCCGGGGTCATGTCGAGCTCCTTGGCGAGCTCCTCCGGAGTCGGCTCCCGGCCGAGGTCCTGCAGCATCTGCCGCTGCACGCGGGCCAGCTTGTTGATGACCTCGACCATGTGCACCGGGATCCGGATGGTGCGGGCCTGGTCGGCCATCGCCCGGGTGATCGCCTGCCGGATCCACCAGGTGGCGTAGGTGGAGAACTTGTAACCCTTGGTGTAGTCGAACTTCTCGACCGCACGGATCAGACCGAGGTTGCCCTCCTGGATCAGGTCCAGGAACAGCATGCCGCGCCCGGTGTAGCGCTTGGCCAACGACACCACCAGGCGCAGGTTGGCCTCGAGCAGGTGGTTCTTCGCGCGGCGGCCGTCCTCGGAGATCCAGTCGTACTCGTCGCGGACCTTCTCCTTGAGCTTGTTCGCCTCGTCGGCGATCTGCTCCTCGGCGAACAGGCCGGCCTCGATCCGCTTCGCGAGCTCGACCTCCTGCTCGGCGTTCAGCAGCGGGACCTTGCCGATCTGCTTCAGGTAGTCCTTGACCGGGTCCGCGGTGGCACCGGCGACCATCACCTGCTGCTCGGGCTCGTCGGTCTCGTCGGCCTCGGAGACCACGAAGCCCTCGTCCTCGGTGAGCTCCTTCTCGAGCCCCTGGACCTCGCCCGGCTTGAAGTCGGCCTCGTCCACCTCGTCGAGCGCGCGCGGCTTCCCGGTCTTCGGGTCGATGGACAGACCCGCCTCGGACACAGAGGATGCTGCCTTCTTCGCCGGAGCCTTCTTGGCAGCGGCCTTCTTCGCGGGGATACCGTCCTCCTTGGTGCTAGCGGCCTTCTTCGCGGCCACCTTCTTGGCGGCCGGGTCGGTCACTCGGGCGCTGGTCCGCTGAGCCGTACTGCGGGCGGTGGCGGCCACGGCCCGGGCCGGCTCGGCGGGAAGGTTCTCGGACGAGCTGGACGACACGAATTACCTCTCGTCTGACGCAGGGTTTGTACGACGGTACGACGTTGTGTTGCTGAGACTTTGGGTACTGCGGTTAGCGGCTGCTCGCTGGTCAGGCGGCGGCAACAGTCCATTGTAATCCGCGAACCAAGGCCACGCGTCGCACGACCCCCCAGAACGGCGGGTTTCAGGGGGTCGTCGGTCGAACTTTGCTCACCCGTTACGTGTCTGCCGCAGCGGCCTGGCCACGACCGGCCGCCGCACCAGCTGCTGCTCCTGTTTGAACTGCCGTACCTTCACCAGCGACGCCACGTCGATGACGTCCGCGACGGACTTGTACGCGCCGTCCTCGCCGTACGGCTCGGACGCCTCCCGCCAGCCACGCGGCCGCACCTTCAGTTGTTTGCCGAGCAGCGCGACGAAGATCTTCGCCTTCTGCGCGCCGAACCCCGGCAGCGCGGACAGCCTGGCCAGCAGGTCGTCCCCGGACTTCACATCGGACCAGAGCCCGGAGGCGTTACCGGAGTACTGCTCGTCGAGGTGTTTGGCCAGGGTCTGGATCCGGGCCGCCATCGCGGTCGGGAACCGGTGTACCGCGGGTGGGCCGGCCACCACCTCGACGAAGGCGTCCGGGTCGTAGTGCGCGACCGTGACCGGGTCGAAGGGACCGATCATCCGCTTCGAGATCGCGACCGGGCCGGCGAACGCCCGCTCCATCGGTATCTGCTGGTCGAGCAGCATGCCGACCAGCAAGGCGAACGGATCTCTGCTCAGCATCTCGTCGGCGTCGGGCTGTTGGGCCAGGCACAGCTTCCTGCTGCGTGTCGAAGTCACCTCAGTCCTCCTCCCCCTCGGACAAATCAGCCTCGGCCTTCACGGCCAGCACCGGACACGGCGCGTCGAGCAGCACCCGCTGCGCGTTGCTGCCGAGGATGAGCTTGCCGACCGGGGACCGGCGCCGCAGCCCGATCACGATGAACTCCGCGTGCACCTGCTCGGCGACGGCCACCAGGTCCTCCGCCGGATCGAGCCCACGGACCAGCTGCCGCACCTCGTACGGCACACCGGTCGAGTCGAGTTGCTCCCGGACTTCCGTCAGCGCCGCGTCACTGGCCGCGGCCTCGTCGCTGTCGTAGCTCCGCCCGCCCCGATGCGAGTTCACCACCACCAGCTTGGCGTCCCGCAGCGTCGCTTCCTCCGCTGCTCGCCGAAGGGCCGCACGGCCTTCCGCCTTCGGCACATAACCCACGACGATGGTCGTCATCGCCCTGCCTCACCTCCGGGTGTGTGTCGACCCGTCTCGAACGATACTGCTCCCGACCCCGGTCGGCATCCGCTGCATTTGCACCTGTTGTGTCGCACCGGTGACGGAGGGCTGCCGGTGCCCGACTACTACCCGCCGCGGGCCTGCCTAACCTTCCGGTGGCCACACCTTTGCAGGGCTGTCACCAAAAGCGCCACCCCTGTAGTCCGGGTCGTTATCGAACTCGCAACAGTTCTGCCTCGCCGGACCGCTCCGGCACGCCGTTGCCCAGGGCAAGAGCGACGGGTTCCGCCAGAAGGACCGGAGTTCCGGCCAGGTCCTCCGCTGTCCCACGTTGTCGTAAACACGAACCGGTTCAGTCGACCGGCCATTGATGTACGGGCGTGTTGTCGTGCATGTGGTCGCGATAACGACGTAGCATCCCGCGCAACGCGTCCCGGCGTCCGTGCGAGCCCTTTGTATACAGGCGATGGAACTCGTCGGCCTGCCACGACGCACCGTTACGGTTGGTGAGACACCGCTGCTCGATGATCCCCAACAACCGGTCGCGGACGGCGACGTCCACGCCCCACGCGTCGAGACCGCGAACCGCCAACGGCAGCAGGCGTCTGAGCACCAGCTCGGTCGCGCGTGCCGTACCGACACCCGGCCAGAACACCTCGGCGTCGATGCCGGTACGGGCGGCGTTGTGGAAGTTCTCCTCGGCGGCGCTGAACGACATCTGCGACCAGATCGGCCGTTCGTCGTCGGCGAGGGCGCGGACCAGCCCGAAGTAGAAGGCGCCGTTGGCAATCGTGTCGACCACGGTCGGGCCGGCCGGCAGTACCCGGTTCTCCACGCGCAGATGCGGCTTCTCCCGGACAACGTCGTACACCGGGCGGTTCCAGCGATAGATCGTCCCGTTGTGCAGCCGCAATTCCGAAAGGGCTGGTGTGTCGCCGCGATCCAGCACCGCGATCGGGTCCTCGTCGGAGGTCACCGGCAGCAGCGCCGGGTAGTACCGCGAGTTCTCCTCGAACAGGTCGAAGATCGAGGTGATCCACCGTTCACCAAACCACACCCGGGGCCGTACGCCCTGCGTCTTCAGTTCGTGCGTACGGGTGTCCGCGGCCTGCTCGAACAAGGCGATCCGGGTTTCCCGGAGCAGCTCCTTGCCGAACAGGAACGGCGAGTTCGCACCGACCGCAAGCTGGACGCCCGAGATCGCCTGCGCGGCGTTCCAGTACCTTGGGAACGCCTCGGGCGTGACCTGCAGGTGGAACTGCGTCGACGTACACGCGGCCTCCGGGACGATGCTGTCCGCGGTCACCTGCAGGCGTTCGACCCCGTCGATGGAGATCTGCACGTCCTCGCCGCGGGCGGCGAAGATCTGGTCGTTCAGCAGCGCGTACCGCGGGTTGGTGCTGAGCGCCTCGCGGTGGATGTGCTCGGTCAGCAGGGTCGGCAGGATCCCGACCGTCACCATCGTCGAGCCGGTCCGGGCAGCCTTCTCGTCGGCGGCGTTCAGGCTGTCGCGGATGTTCGACTCCATCGTGTCCAGCCCGAGACCGTCGATCTGCCCGGGCGGGACGTTGATCTCGATGTTGAACTGGCCGAGCTCGGTCTGGAACGCGTCGTCCTCGATCGCGCTCAGCACCTCGCTGTTCTTCATCGCCGGGTCGCACTTCTCGTCGACCAGGTTCAGTTCGATCTCGATGCCGGTCATCGGCCGGTCCGGGGCGAACCGGTTCTCGCGCAGCATCCGCGCGAAGGCGTCCAGATTCCGGTGCACCTGCTCGCGGAACGCGGTCCGGTCCGCCCGGGTGAACTCGACCCGGTCGACTTCCTCACCCATCAGCGCCTCCCCTGGTGGCTCCCCAGTTACAACATGGCCTCAGTGTGCCTGAAGGTGCCCCCGAGTGCGCGCTTCAATCGCGTCGCGATCAGACCGGATACACGATGAAGTCGTCCCGGTCGATCCGCACCGGCTGCTCCCCCGCCGCGGCGACGACCTGGACGAGCTCGGTCAGTACGGCGGGACGCAGCTGCAGGACGTGTTCGCCGGGGTGCTTGTCGGCGCCCATCTCGTAGTCCTTGCCCGGTACGTCGGTCAGCTCGATGTGCGCGCCGAGTACCCACTCGACGGGATTGCCCGCGGCAACGAACTCCCCCAGCCGGGCGACACTCGCGCGGAACGCCGGCCAGTCCATCACGTAGAGCCGGCCCGGGTAGAGCGAGTCCCCCGTGAACAGCAGACGGGTGTTCCGGTCGTACAAGGCGATGTCCGCGCCTTGGTGGCCCGGGATCGGGACGACGTCGACGATCCGCTGTCCCAGATCGATCGTGCTGCTGTTGTGTGGCCAGTACTCGAAGCCGAAGTACTCCGCGACTGCCTCGGCGGACCGTCCTACGACGCTCTCGAATCCACCGTCACCGCCGACATGATCTGAGTGCCCATGAGTGTGGGCAACGACGAGGTCGAGTTCGGATGCGCCTCGGGCTGCGAGCAGGTCGTGCACCAGCGCTGCGAGGTCGGCGTGGCCGGTGCCGGTGTCGAGGAGGAGGGCGCGGGTGTCGCCGAGGAGCAGGTAGACGAACGGGCCTTCGAAGTTGGTGTGCAGGGCCTGGCGGACGATCGCCGTACGGTCGTCGTACCAGTGCACCTGATGCGCGGGAGTGGACGGGTCGGTGCCGTCGTCCCAGCGGTCGGGGAAGCTCATGGCGGGAATTGTCGGTGGTCGCGGCGACAATTGGCGAGTGCGTAATGATCCGTCGGTGCTGCACGTCGACCTGGACGCGTTCTTCGCGGCGGTCGAGCAGCGGGACAAGCCGTCGCTGCGGGGCAAGCCCGTGGTGGTCGGCGGGATCGGCCTGCGCGGCGTCGTGTCCACGGCGTCGTACGAGGCCCGCAGGTACGGCGTTCGCTCGGCGATGTCGACCGCGGAAGCGCGTTCGCGTTGCCCGCACGCGGCGTACCTGAGCCCCCGCTTCGAGGTGTACCGGAAGACCAGCCGCGCGGTGATGGCCGAGATGCGGGCACTGTCGCCGCTGGTCGAGCCGTTGTCGGTGGACGAGGCGTTCATCGATCTGACCGCGAGCGGACTGACCGGGCTGACGGTCGACGACGTCGAAGCGATCGCGAACGATCTGAAGGCCGCGATCCGCAAGGTCAGCGGCGGCCTGACCGCGTCCGTCGGTGCCGGCACCTCGAAGCTGATCGCGAAGATCGCCAGCGACCTCGACAAACCCGACGGTGTGGTCGTGGTTCCGGCCGGCACCGAGGCGGACTTCCTCGCGCCGATGCAGGTGACCGTGATCCCGGGCGTCGGGCCGGCGACCGCGCAACGACTCAGCATGTCCGGCGTCCGGACCGTCGCCGATCTGCAGCAGCTGGACGAGGACGAGCTGATCCGTCAGATCGGCTCGGCGCACGGCACCAGCCTGCACCGGCTCGCGATCGCCGCCGACGACCGTCCGGTGGTGAGCGACCGGGAGACGAAGTCGGTCAGCGTCGAGGACACCTTCGAGACCGACATCATCGACCGCGCGCTGCTCACCGCGATCAGCGACCGGATGGCGCACCGGGTCGCGGAACGCCTGCAGAAGGCGCAACTGTCCGGGCGGACCGTCACGGTGAAGACGCGGATGCACGACTTCACCACACACACCCGTTCGTCGACGCTGGCCGGGCCGACCGACGACGCGCGGGTGGTCGCCCGGGTCGCGCGGCGGTTGCTCGAGGAGAGCGACATCGGTGGCGGCATCCGGTTGCTCGGCGTAGGCGTCTCGTCACTCGCCGACTGGATCCAGGACGATCTCTTCACCGAGGGCGAGCACGCCGAGAACCCGATCGAGCTGGCCGAACTACCGGCCCGTCCGCGTGACCTGATCGGCTTTCACCCAGGTCAGGACGTCCTGCACCCCGACCACGGCCCCGGCTGGGTGTGGGGTTCCGGCCGCGGCCGGGTGACAGTCCGCTTCGAGACCGCCGACACTCCCCCGGGCCCGGTCCGGACGTTCTCCGTCGACGACCCGGCACTGACAAAAGTGCAGCACACCGGGGCGGATGCAGACGACGAACCCGAAACCGACCACAATGTCGCGCATGGATGAGCTTGGGCGGGGGGTTTACCCGTTCTGTGCGCCGTGTACGGCGGCGTCGGAGGCTTGGCGGGCGGCTGAGGTGACCGGGCCGATGGGTGGCCGGTTCTACGGGCACCGCGACGTCTGCGAGAACTGCGGGTCCTCGGTGCGGACCCTGTACAACACCGTGCTGTGGGTGCCGGTGTCCAAGATCGGGCGGTACCGGATCATCCCGACGGGCGGGCGTTCGTACGTCGGCCGCAAGGTGATCGAGCAGCCGCTGCAGACGGTCGTACGGCGGGAACCGGCGTCGGCGATCGCGCAACATCCGGACCTGGACGGCACACCGGACTACAAGCAGGCCGAGGCCTACTGGCTGGACAGCGAGCCGGGTCAGGCGCTGCCGTTCTACCAGGCCGCGTTGGCCGAGCGGGAACAGGTGCTGGCCGCGGACGACCCGGCGACGTTGCGGATACGGCTACGGGTGGCGCAGGGGTTGCTTGCGACGGCGAACTACGGGCGCGCGATCGCGTGGTTCGAGCTGCTCACGCCGCAGCTCGTCGAGGTGTTCGGGGCTCACCACGAATTGACGCGGGCGGCCGCGGAGGCGGTGACCGGGGCGCGGTTGATGGTTGGTGGACCGCGGTCGGAGGTTCAGCTGCTGACGGACATCGTGGCCGCGGACGTGTCGAGTGGGCCGGACGCGCAGTTGCTGCGCGATCGGGCAGCGCTCGGGAAGGCGCTGCTCGCTTGTGGGGACATCTCGGACGCGGTCGAGACGCTGATCCAGGTGGTGCAGGACGCCGTGCCCGGGCATCCGGACACGGCTGTCTATCGCGCCGCGCTGGCGGAGGCGTGCGAGGTCGCGGAGGCACGCGGGAAGAAGCGTGACGTGCAGTTGGCCGGCGCCGCGCGGCAGCTGCTCAGCCGCGCAGACGCACCGACAAGCACGTGACACAGCCCTCGAGCTTCTCGAACTCGCTGATATCCACGAGCACCGGTTCATAACCGAGCCCGCTGAACAGCTCTGCCGACTTCGGCGCCGACGCCGCCATCAACAACCGGCCGTCGTCCAGCAACACGACATGCGCCCCCGCCTCCTCAGGCACTCCCATGAACCTGTCGAAGGCGCCCGCGTCATCCACCAGCGGCTCGTACCCAACCACAGTCCCGTCAGGCAACGCAGTAACCGCTGACTTGAGGTGCAGCACCTTCTTCACTGGCACGGCACGTACATCAGCCTCGAGCGCTGCACGGAGTTGCCGGATGCCTTCGGCGTTTGTCCGGCCGCCCTCACCCACGTAGATGGTGGAGCCGATCTTCAGGACGTCGCCGCCGTCGAGGGTGCCAGGGGCGGTGATCGATACGAGGCGGTAGCCCTGCGCGGCCACCGTTTCCGCGGCGCCGGCAGCCTCGGCGCGGCGTTCCTCGGCACCAGCGCGGGCGATCACCGCGACGTCGCCGTACACGACCATCGTGTCCTCGACGAACACGCTGTCCGGGCACTCGTCGATCGGCGGTACCTCGATCGTCGTCCATGCGGCGCCGTGCAGCGCATCGACGTACGACTGCCACTGTTCGAACGCCAGCCCGAGGTCGACCGGCGTGCGCTCGATGTGCGTGACCAGTCCGTCGGCAAGGCGCGGACCTGGGCGGCGGATGAGAGCTGTCTGCATGAGGTCGCAGGCTATCCGGCGCTGCAGCTGGTGTGCAGCCTCGACAGGTAGTGCACCACCGAGACACTGTACGCGCGGACCTGATCACGCTCAGGTGCACTACCCTGCCGAGCGACACGTCCTGTCGGCCATTCACAGCGTCAGCGTGAATCCCTCCTCGGCCGCGATCACTTCACCGTCGAACACAGCCGCGGCCTCACGCACCGATACCGACCGGTCCGACCCCGGCCAGAAGTGCGCCAACAACAGCCGGCGAGCGCCCCGCGCGCCGTGAGCAGCTTCGGCCGCCGTCATCAGGTAGCTGTCCGAAGCATCGCCCTGCAGCGTGGCATCCGAGATGAACAGGTCGGTCCCCTCCGCGAGCTTCTCCAGCGAGTGCGACGGCCCGCTGTCACCCGTATAGGCAACAGAAACCCCAGGCGCCGACAACCGCACGCCAAGGTTCGTCGTGTAATGCGGGAGTTCCACCGTCAGTACGTCGAACGGTCCGATCCGCGTCGTCGACGCCAGGTCGTGTACGGCGAACACCTCAGCCGGATCCGGATTCGGCTCGAGCGCACGCAGTACGTCCAGCACCCCCGGAGCGCAGTGCAACGCGACCGGCTCCGCGTCCGGGGCCTCGTAGTACCGAACGCGGGCCAACCCGCTCACGTCGACGCAGTGGTCCGGGTGCGGGTGGGTCACCACGACCGCATCCACCTCGCCGTGCGGGCAGTACTCCAGGAGCCGCGGCAGCGCGGCGTACCCGAGATCGAGCACAACCCGGAACCCGTCGTACTCGAGCAGGAACCCGGCGCACGCCCGACCGGGCTCGGGCCACGCGCCGCAGGAGCCGAGGACGGTCAGCGACCTCACGCGAACGGGCTGTTCGACGGCACGATCTCCTTGCCGAGCGGCAGCAGCGAGACCGGGATCAGCTTGAAGTTCGCGATGCCGAGCGGGATGCCGATGACCGTCAGGCAGAGCGCGATCCCGGTGGTCAGGTGGCCGAGCGCCAGCCACCAGCCGGCGAAGACGATCCAGATCAGGTTGCCGAGCAGCGCGCCCGCACCGGCACCGGGCTTGTCGACCACGGTCCGGCCGAACGGCCACAGTGTGTACCCGGCGATCCGGAACGCCGCGATGCCGAACGGGATCGTGACGATCAGCACGCAGCAGATGATCCCGGCGACCGCGTACCCGACCGCCAGCCAGAACCCGGCCAGCACCAGCCAGATCAGGTTGAGAAGCGTCTTCATGTCTCCCAGCGTGCCACCTGACGGGTGTGTTCCCGGACCAGCTCGGCGACAAGTCCGGGATTCTTCCGGGGCAACCAGTGGCCGCCCCTGACCAGCTTCACGGTCAGGTTCGGGGCCCAGCGTTCGATCTCGGTCTGCAGCGGGGTGGTGACGAACGGGTCCGCGTCCGGCGCGACGGCCAGGACGGGGATCTCCGTACGGCACTCTGCCGGGCGGATCAGCCGGCGTAGGACGTTCGCGCGGTACAGCTTGATTCCGTTGACGTAGTCGCCGATGTTCCGGTTGTCGTTCGGGTCCTGGGGTTCGAGGCGGTTGAACGCGCGCTGGGCCCAGCCTTTGCGCCAGGCGAGTTCGGGGATCCAGGGGAGGTGGAAGTAGTAGATGTACCAGGAGTGCAGTAGTTGTTTGAATGCTGCGCGGTTGCGGCGGCGGATGAAGTACCCGGCGTGATCCAGTGATGGCCCTGAAATGCTTGTAAAAGAGGCGATGCGGTCTTGGAGTTCTGGCGCGGTGACTGGCTGCCAGGCTTGGATCGAGCCCCAGTCATGCGCCAACACATGTACCGAACCGTTAGGTGACACCTGGTTGAGGATCGCTTCGAAATCCTCCTGTAGGCGGTCCAGGGAATACGCGGAGGTGCGACTCGGGTGATCGGATTCGCCGGCGCCTCGTACGTCGTACGTGACGACGTGGAAGTCTTCTGACAGCTGTTCGGCGACTGACGACCACAGGGACGCGTTGTCCGGGTAGCCGTGGACGCAGATGAGGACGTGCGCGCCGGGATTGGCGTACGTGTAGACGGCCAGGCGGGTGCCGTCGCGGCTAGTAGTGGTCGACCGAGAGGGTGGCAAAGGTCAGTCCCGCTTTCACCAGGCGTTCGCGGAGGACTGGCCCCAGCGCGGCCGCGGTTGTGGTTTGACCGGCGGTTTCGGGCAGGTCGTCAAGCGCCAGACACAGGGCGCTTTCGGCGAGCATCTTGGCGGTCTCGTCGTACCCGGGATCGCGCCCCGCGACCTCGGTGATCACCTGCTTGCCGCCGCCGCGCCCGACGAAGCGAACGTTGAACCACGAGCGAGCGCGGGTCTCCGCGCTCGGACCGTCGCCAGGCTGGAGGCGGTTGAGCAGCGCCCGGCGGACCGGCGGCACCTGCGCGCCGGCGATCAGCAGCCCCACCCCACCGATGCCTGCGGCAACAGTCGGCAGGTGCTTCACCGCCGCGTAGTGCGAGTACCGGAAGTCCGGCCCGTACCGCTCCAGCAGCCGCGCCGAGAACCTCACGATCTGCGGATCGATCGTCGGCAACGGAACCGCCCAGAACCCCTGCTGACGGTGGAGCTTCCCCGCCACCGCCCGAGCCTTCCGCCCTACCGGCCGCACCTCCGCGGCCCGCCGCGCCCGATGCGCCTCGAGGTTCTGCTTCGGCCGCGAGAACGCCGTGATCGCGGTATGGAACGTCCCACCCGACGGCCGTCCACCGGCCCGGAGCAGTCCGTCCACCTGGATCGGTACGTTCTCCGGCAACTGCTCGACGGTGTACTGCACGCCGAGGTCGTACGGAATCGAGTCGAACCCGCAGGCGTGGATGATCCGTGCGCCGGTCTGCTTCGCGCGTTCGTCGTACCGCACGTACATCCGGTCCAGGAACTCCGGCTCACCGGTCAGGTCGAGGTACCCGGTTCCGGCCTCGGCGCAGGCCGCCACCAGCGGTTCGCCGTACTGCACGTACGGACCGACTGTGGTGGCAACGACTTTCGTTGACTCGGCCAACGACCTGAGCGAGGCCGGATCGGTCACATCGGCGTACAACACATCCTTGCCGAACACCTCCAGCTTCGACTTGTTGCGTCCGGCAACGGCCCACCGGGTGCCTTGCGGCGCGTTCTTCGCGAGGTACTCCGCGGTGAGCGAGCCGGTGAATCCGGAAGCGCCGAGCAGTACGACATCGTAGGCGCGACTCATTTCCCAGCAGCCTTCGCCGTGTCGGCCAGCCCGCCCGCGCCTGACGGCCGCGACGACGCCTCCGCGCCGCGGGCCAGTACGTCCGCGAGCGCGGCCGCGTCGGCCTTCGGCACGCTGAACCGCGAACCGGCCTCGATGATGTGCGGCAGCGCCCACCGGACCACCTTCAGCGCACCGATCCAGCCCGGCACGTGCACGGTCCGCGAGCGTTTCTTGATCCCCTCGACGAACTTGTCGACCGCGAAGTCCAGCGGGTACGTCTTGCTCACCATCGGAATCCCGGTCCGCACCTTGCCGAACACCGGGTGCGTGTCGACGCCGCGCACCATGTCGGTGTCGACGAACGTCATGTGCGCGACCCCGACCCGAACACCGAGGTGCTTCAGCTCCGGCCGCAGTGTGTCGCCCATCGCCTCGACGCCGGCCTTCGCCACGTTGTACGACGCCAGCCCCGGGATGTGCACGATCGCCGCCAGCGAGGACACCAGCAGCAGGTACCCCTTGCTCTCCAGCAGGTACGGCAGCGTGAGGTGGACGGTCCGCCAGACGCCGAGCAGGTCGACGTCGAGGACGCGCTCCCACGCCTTCGGGTCCATGCTCCGGGTGAAGCCGGGCGCGGCGATGCCGGCGTTCGCCATCACGACGTCGATGCGGCCGTACCGGGACGCGATCTCCTCGACCGCTGTCTGCAGCGAGTCCACGTCGGTGACGTCGGCCTCCCACCAGCCGGCGTCCGGGCCGCAGTCCTCGGCGACCTTCTTCAACTCGTCCGGCTCGAGGCCGACCAGCGCGAGCTTGGCCCCGTCCTGGGCCAGCTTCCGGGCGACCGCGGCGCCGATCCCCCGGGAGGCACCGGTGATGAGCACGACTTGACCGGCCAACGGACGCATCGGGAACCTCCAGCTTGTTGAGTGGATACTCAACAGTAAGTGCTTGTTGACCGTTTACTCAATAGACTGGCCGGTATGAGCCGTACCACTGCGCGCCTGCGCCCGGACGAACGCCGGACGCAGATCCTCGAGGCCGCCCGCCGGGTGCTGCTCGCGGACCCGCACCGCGAGCTGACCATCGAACTGGTCGCCGCCGAGGCCGCCGTCTCCCCCGCACTGCTGTTCCACTACTTCGGCTCGAAGAAGAAGTTCCAGTACGCCGTCATCGAGGAGGCCGCCGCCGAGGTCATGCTGCGAACCGCCCCCGATCCCTCACTGCCGCCGGACGAACAGCTCCGGGCCGGCATCCGCGCGTTCGTCCGCGCCGTACTCGAGGCGCCGCAGCTCTACCGCGCGACCCTGCTGATGTCGGCGGCCGGCGACCCTGAGATCCGTGCGCTGCACTCGGACCTGCGCCGCGTGTTCAGCCAGTGGGTGATCGGCGCGGTCGCCGAACGTGGCATCGAGGTCACCCCCGTCGTCGAGCTCGCCTGTCACGGCTGGCAGGGTTACGTCGAACAGACCCTGCTGGTTTGGATCGACGACCCGACCGTCTCGCCCGAGGCTCTCGAACACCTCTGTGAGCAGTCACTGGACGCGATCCTCTTGACGACTTAATGAGTGCAGATGAACAAGTTCTTCCTGATCGTCCACAGTCTCGCCGTGGTCCTCTGCGTCGGTCCGATCACCGTCGCCACCAGCATGTATCCGCCGCTGGCGAAGAAGATGCTGACCGCGGAGACTCCCGAGGCGGGTGGGCTGCAGGTGCTGCACCGGATCACCAACGTCTACGGGTGGGCGAGCCTGGCCGTGCCGGTCTTCGGATTCGCGCTCGCGGGCAGCATGCACGTGATGGGCGAGACCTGGCTGATCATCTCGATCGTGCTCACGCTGGCCGCTGCGCTCGTACTTGCGTACCTGGTCGTCCCGGCGCAGTCCGCCGTGCTCGCGGTCGCCGGCGGTACAGCGGACGAACGTAAAGCCGTACTGCCGAAGGCGAAGCTGTTGTCGATGACGTCCGGGATCTTCGCGCTGCTCTGGCTGGTCGTGCTGGTACTGATGGTGACCAAGCCCGGGCATCACAGCCGGTAAGGTCTTGCTGTGCTGACGGTCGCCACGGTGAATGTGAACGGGATCAGGGCCGCCTTCCGGCGCGGGATGGGGCCTTGGCTGCAGGACGCCGACCCGGACTTGTTGCTGATGCAGGAAGTTCGCGCGCCGGACGACGTACTGCGGGACCTGCTCGGCGCCGACTGGAACATCGCCCACGCGGAGCCGGCCATCGACGGGCACAAGGGCCGCGCGGGTGTCGCGGTCGCGACCCGGCGGCCGATCAAGGGTGAGCGTGGTGAGCTCGGCCCGGCACGCTTCGACGGTACCGGCCGCTGGGTCGAGGCGGACGTCGTACTGGACGACGGCACGACCCTGACCGCCGTCAGCACGTACGTCTTCACCGGGGAGTTCGAGACGCCGCCGCGCCAGGAGGAGAAGTACGCGTTCCTCGACGCGATCACCGCCCGGCTGGCCGAGCTCCGCGCCGACGGCCGGCACGTGCTGATGTGCGGCGACCTCAACATCGCGCACCGCGAGGTCGACCTGAAGGCCTGGAAGGCGAACCGGAAGAAGAGCGGCTTCCTGCCCGAGGAACGCGCCTGGCTGGACCGCCTGTTCGAGGCCGGCTGGGTCGACCTCGGCCGCAGGTTCGGCGGCGACGGCCCCGGCCCGTACTCGTGGTGGTCCTGGCGCGGCAAGGCCTTCGACAACGACGCCGGCTGGCGCATCGACTACCAGATCGCCTCCCCCGAACTCGCCGCCGCCGCGAAGAACTGCGTCGTCCACCGCGCCCCCACCTACGCCGAACGCTGGAGCGACCACGCCCCCGTCGTCGCGACGTACGCCGTCTGACCCGTGGCGGGTAGTCTCACCGCATGGCTGAGAACTCTCCTGTGGCGCCGCCGGTCGCGGCACGGAAGCCGGTGGAACGGACGCATCACGGCGACACGTTCATCGACGAGTACGAGTGGTTGCGGGACAAGGAAGACACCGAGGTACTGGACTACCTGCGGGCCGAGAACGCGTACACCGAGGCCCGCACGGCGCACCTCGAATCGTTGCGTGAGGCAATCTTCAAGGAGATCTCGGACCGCACGCTGCAGACCGACCTGAGCGTGCCCGCCCGGCGCGGCGGCTACTGGTACTACTCCCGCACGATCGAGGGCAAGCAGTACTCGCTGCACTGCCGGGTCAAGGTGGACGGCGACGAACCGCCCGCGCTGGACGGCGAGATCCCCGGCGAAGAGGTGATGCTCGACGGCAACGAGGTGGCCGGCGACAACGAGTTCTTCTCGCTCGGCACCGTCGACGTCTCCCCCGACGGACGCCTGCTGGCGTACTCGGTGGACCTCAGGGGCGACGAGCGGTTCACGCTCCGGATCAAGGACCTGGACACCGGCGAGCTGCTGCCGGACGAGCTGCCCGACGTGCACTACGGCTCGGCCTGGTCCGCCGACAACTCGACGCTGTTCTACACCAAGGTCGACGACGCCTGGCGGCCGTTCCAGGTCTGGCGGCACGCCCTCGGCGAGTCCGAGGAGACCCTGGTGATGGAGGAGCCGGACGAACGGTTCTGGGTCGGCGTCGACCTCACCCGCAACGAGCAGGCGATCCTGATCTCGCTCGGCAGCAAGCTGACCAGCGAGGCCTGGCTGCTCGACGCGAACAACCCGGCCGGTGAACCGGTCGTGGTCGCACCCCGCCGCGAGGGTGTGGAGTACGACGTGGAGCACGCCGGCGACCAGCTGCTGATCACGCACAACGCGGACGCCGCGAACTTCTCGCTGGCCAGCGCTCCGCTGGACGCCACCGGCGAGTGGACGACGCTGCTCGAGGGCGACGAGACCAGCCGCCTGCTCGGCGCGGACGCGTTCGCCGACCACGTCATCCTGTACCGGCGCCGCAACGCGCTCACCGAGCTGGCGATCATGCGCCGGACAGGCGACACGTTCGGCGCGCCAGAGGCGCTGGAGTTCGACGAGCCGATCTACACCGTCTCCCCCGGGCGGAACGACGAGTGGCACGACACCCGCTACCGGTTCGGCTACACGTCACTGGTCACGCCCGGTTCGACGTACGACGTCGACGTCGCGACCGGCGAGCGGCGCCTGCTCAAGCAGCAGCCGGTCCTCGGCGGGGTCGACCTCGGCGCGTACACCCAGTACCGGGAATGGGCGACCGCGCCGGACGGCACCAAGGTGCCGATCTCGCTGGTCGCGCGCAAGGACGTCGCGAAGGACGGCAACGCCCCGGTCGTGCTGTACGGCTACGGCTCGTACGAGAGTTCGATGGACCCGTGGTTCTCGATCCCCCGGCTGTCGCTGCTCGAGCGTGGCGTGGTGTTCGCGATCGCGCACGTCCGCGGCGGCGGCGAGCTCGGCCGGCACTGGTACGACGACGGCAAGATGCTGACCAAGCGGAACACGTTCACCGACTTCGTCGCGGCCGCCGAGCACCTGGTGCAGGCCGGCTGGACCAGTCCGGAACGGCTCGTCGCGCAGGGTGGCAGCGCCGGCGGTCTGCTGATGGGCGCGGTCGCCAACCTGGCTCCGCAAGCGTTTGCCGGAATCGTCGCGGAGGTGCCGTTCGTGGACGCGCTGACGTCGATTCTCGACCCGTCGCTGCCGCTCACGGTGATCGAGTGGGAGGAATGGGGTAATCCGCTCGCGGACCCCGAGGTCTACGCGTACATGAAGTCCTACTCGCCGTACGAAAACGTCACCGCGCAGCACTATCCGCGGATCCTGGCGATCACCAGCCTGAACGACACCCGGGTGTTGTACGTCGAGCCGGCGAAGTGGGTGGCGAAACTCCGGGCCACCGCGACCGGTGATTCCGAGGTGCTGCTGAAGACCGAGATGGAGGCCGGGCACGGCGGCCGGAGCGGGCGGTACGACGCGTGGCGCGAGGTCGCGTTCTCGCTCGCCTGGGAGCTGGACGCCCTCGGGCTGAGCTGAAAAAGCAGGAATTTCCGCCCCTTGATGTGTGTTGTGCAACACATCGAGGGGCACCTGTCTGCGCAATGAGGAATTGCTGCCAGGAACTCTCAGGGAACCTTCAGGGTGTTTACACACTGGTACCGGAATCTTGAACCCTACTCGAGCGTTGCTCTCCATGTAACGACGAAGGGAGTTTCGGTGGCTCGCACGGCTCGTGTCCGCAGCACGGACGACGGTATCGACGGCAAGGACAGCGTTGGTCTCTACCTCGAGGAGATCGCGCGTACGCCTCTGCTGACGGCTGAAGAAGAGGTCGAGCTCGCTGAGACGGTCGAAGCAGGACTCCTCGCGGAGCAACTGCTGGCCGAGGGGCGGGTTGGACGTAAGAAGGGCGGAGCGCCCAAATATGCCACGGAGGAGGAGCTGGAGTGGCTGGCCGACGAGGGCCGGCGCGCACAGCAGCGGTTCGTGACCGCGAACCTCCGGCTCGTGGTGTCGATCGCCCGCCGTTACGGGCGGTCCCAGATGCCGCTGCTGGACCTGGTCCAGGAGGGCAACACGGGGCTGATCCGGGCGGTGGAGAAGTTCGACTACCGGAAGGGTTTCAAGTTCTCGACGTACGCGACGTGGTGGGTGCGGCAGGCGATCACCCGCGGTATCGCGCAGCAGGCCCGGGTGGTCCGGCTGCCGGTGCACGTGGTGGAGCAGCTGAACCAGATCGGGTCCGCCCGGCGCACGCTGGAGCGCAAGCTCGGGCGGGAGCCGGAGATCGACGAGATCGCGGCCGAGTTGGGCCTGGACGAGGAGCGGGTCACCGAACTGATCCGCATCGGCCGGGACCACATCAGCCTGAACAGCCCGGTCGACGACGAGGGCGAGACCTCGCTGGGTGACCTGATCGCGGCCGAGACCGCGCCGGGTCCGGACCAACTGGTCGCCGACGCGTCGGACCGTTCGGGCCTGTTCAGCCTGGTCGACCAGCTCGACCCACGGTCGGCGGACGTGATCCGCCGCCGGTACGGTCTGCACGACGGCCGCCAGGCCAAGCTGGCCGACATCGGCGCGGTGCACGGCATCTCGGCGGAGCGGGTCCGCCAGATCGAGCGCGAGGCGCTGGGCCGCCTCCGCCTGCTGGCTGATCCGACACTCGCCGCGTAGTACCCCCACCCCGAAACCCCTCAGGACCCCTGGGCCGCGATCCGGCCCGGGGGTCCTTTCGGTTGTCAGGCGGCTGCCGAGTTCCAGGAGTCGATCAACATGGGCAACTCGGACAGCCGCTGGACGGTCGCGTCCGGCGTACCCTCCGTGTGGCCGATCTGCTCGCGCGGGATCGCGCTGTGCGGCAGGTGCGCCGCGCGCATGCCGGCGTTCTGCGCGCCCCACACGTCGTCGAACAGCCGGTCGCCGACGAACAGGCACCGCGCCGGGTCCGACACCCCGACCGCCCGCATGGCCGCGAGGAACGTCTCCGGGTGCGGCTTCGTGTTCGCGATCTCGCTGGTGTAGACGGCACCGTCGAGCAGCTCCAGCACGCCGTCGCGCGCGAAGATCTCCTCATGCCGGCGTCGCGGCCAGATGGTGTTGGACAGCACGCCGAGCTTCAGCCCGCGGGAACGCAGCGCGCGCAGCGTCTCGATCGCGTCCGGCTCGAGCACCGTGTGCGGATCCCACTGGCGCTCGTACTCCGCGAGGCCTGCCGGGGTCATCTCGACCTCGGCCAGCAGGCACACCTCCTCGAACGTACTGCTCAGGTGCTCGTCGCGGGACCGCCGCCAGATCGAGCCCTCGGCCGCGACGAGCCGCGCCGCGAGCGCCTCGGAGTTCGTCCGGTCGAGCACTGTGGTCACCGCCCGCCAGGTGTCGTGCAGGGAGATGTCGTGCCAGGTTGCCAGCGTGCCGCCCCAGTCGAACAGCACGGCCTCGATCTTTGCGTTCGTCACACACCGAAGCCTGCCAGACCACTCCGACAGTTCTCGCGCGGTTTCAGCTCACGCGCGCGATCGCCCGTCTACGCGCCAGCCGGTCGATCACCATTGCGTATACACCGAGGCACACCACGTCGCTCGCGAGCAGGGTCCAGGGGGCGCCGCCCTGCTGGTTCCACTGGTCGCCGTAACCCATTGCCGCAGGCAACAAAAACGCGACCAGGTTGTTCATCACGTGCAGCGCGATCCCCGACTCCAGTCCCCCGGTCCGGACCGCGAGCCAGCCGAGAACGAGCCCGAACAGGAAGATGTCGGCCATCGCCCAGCCGGTGTACCCGTGGACCGATACGAACGCCACTGCACTGATCACGATGCCCGGCCACGGCGTCCTGAACAGCCGTCGCAACCACGGCGCCTTGCCGTCCGCAGCGTCCGGGCCGTACGCGCCGACCGCCTGGATCAACCAGCCGCGGAACACGAACTCCTCCGCCGTCGACTGGAACGGCACCAGGACCAGAATGACCAGAGCCGGTGCGGCGAACGCTCCGAAACCGATCCACGCGCCGCCCGAGTTGCCGATCGCGTCCGCCGGCGGGAACAGCGCATCCACCAGCAGGCCCACCAGGTACGACAGCGCGGCGTACCCGAGCGCCGGCAGACAACACCACAGCAGCCAGCGCCAGCGGATCCGGTTCAGCACCGACGCGACGCTCCAGTACGGACGGCGCTGGGCCAGCCAGGCCGCGACGCCCACGACCGGCATGACGATGCCGAGCTGCGTGAACGCGAACGCCATGCTCTCGGTGCTGCTCGAGAAGCTCGACGTACTGAACGGGTCCGGCGACTCACCGACCGCGAGCTGATGCGCGATCACCCAGGCCACGACGACGCCCACCATCACGCAGACCGCCATCACGGCGAGCAGCACCGTGCCTGCCAGGGGTCGCCACCAGGTGTGCTTCGGGGTTCGGGCAAGGCGGTGGAACGGCGTACCAGGCGGGGCCGGGACGACATGCGGCTCTGGTGGCACGTACGGCGCAGGGTACGGACCCGGGCGGGGCCGGGGCTCGGCCGCCGGTTGACCCCATGGCTGGAGGTACGGCCCCGGCTGGGAGTATGGGCCCGGTTGTAGTGGTGGTCCGGGCTGCTGCGGGTCCATGAGTGGACTCTAGAAGATCGAGCCAACTGGGAGTGGAGGGAGCAGACGGTGGTTACAGAACCGACGCCGGGGACGGATCGCGAGACGGACGCGCTGCCGCAGTCCGTGCTGATGCCGTTGAGCGGTTCGGCCATCTTCCTGGTCGTGCAGATCAAGGCCGGCGGCGAGGGCCGTACGCGCGACCTGCTCGAGCGGCTGAGCGGGCTCGTGCGCTCGGTCGGGTTCCGCGTACCAGCGGGCAACCTGTCGTGTGTGACCAGCATCGGATCGGACGCGTGGGACCGGCTGTTCAGCGGACCGCGTCCCGCCGAGCTGCACCCGTTCGTCGAGTTGCAAGGCAAGACGCATCGCGCGCCGTCTACGCCCGGCGATCTGTTGTTCCACATCCGTGCCGCGCACCAGGACCAGTGCTTCGAGCTCGCCGGTCAGATCATGAACAGCCTCGACGGCGCCGCGACAGTGGTCGACGAGGTCCACGGCTTCAAGTACTTCGAGATGCGCGACCTGCTCGGCTTCGTCGACGGTACGGAGAACCCGACCGGATCCGACGCGCAAGCGGCCGTACTGATCGGCGACGAGGACCCGGACTTCGCCGGCGGCAGCTACGTGATCGTGCAGAAGTACCTGCACGACCTGAAGGCGTGGAACGCGCTGACGGTCGAGCAGCAGGAGCTCGCGGTCGGGCGGAGCAAGCTCGACGACATCGAGATGGACGACGCGAAGAAGCCCGGCAACGCGCACATCGTGCTGAACGTGGTCGAGGACGAGGACGGCAACCAGCTGCAGATCCTGCGCGACAACATGCCGTTCGGGACCATCGGCACGCAGGAGTTCGGCACCTATTTCATCGGGTACGCGAAGACGCCGGCGGTGACCGAGCTGATGCTGCGGCGGATGTTCATCGGCGTTCCCGAGGGCAACCACGACCGGCTGCTCGACTTCTCCACCGCGGCCACCGGCTGCCTGTTCTTCACGCCAACCGCAGCGTTCCTGGACGAGCTGCCGCCGGCTCCGTAGCCGCCAGGAACTGTCGGTGGGGTGAGTGACACTGGGTGCATGCTGCTCACCAAGCTGGTCGAGACCTCCGCCGCGCTGGCCGGGACCCGGTCGCGGTTGCAGAAGGCCGGGTTCATCGCCGGACTGTTGTCCGAGGCCACCGAGCCGGCCGAGATCGAGATCGTCGTGACGTACCTTTCCGGCGAGCTCCGGCAACGCCGAACCGGGGTCGGCTGGCGCACGCTGATGGAGGCGCCGTCGCCCGCCGAGTCGCCGTCGCTGACGGTCGAGGAGGTGGACCAGGCGTTCGCCGAGCTGGCCGAGATGTCGGGCGCCGGGGTGCAGGCGCGGCGACGGGCCGCGGTCGACGCGTTGTTCGGCCGGGCGACAGCGGAAGAGCAACAGTTCCTTCGCCTGCTCGTCGGCGGGGAGCTGCGGCAGGGCGCGCTCGACGGCGTGATGGCCGACGCGGTCGCACGCGCTACTGACATCCCGCTGAACAAGATCCGGGCCGCGGCGATGCTGCGCGGGGCGACGGCGCCGGTCGCGGTCGCCGTACTGACCGAGGGCGAGGCGGGGCTGGCGCAGTTCGGATTGGAAGTCGGACGCGGAGTGCAGCCGATGCTCGCGCAGTCCGCGACCACCGTCGCCGAGGCGTTGGAGAAGACCGGTACGCCAGCGGCGCTCGAGTGGAAGCTCGACGGGATCCGGATCCAGGTACACCGCAACGGCGACGAGGTGGTCGTCTACACACGGACGCTGGACGACATCACGGCGCGGGCGCCCGAGGTGGTGACCGCGGTGCTTGCTTTGGACGTGCAGCAGGTCGTGCTCGACGGTGAGCTGATCGCATTGCGCGGCGACGGGCGGCCGGAGCCGTTCCAGGTGACCGGCTCGCGGACCGCGACCCGTGCGGCGACAGGCCCTGAAACGGTGCCGTTGACGCCGTACTTCTTCGACATCCTGCATCAGGACGGGCAGGACCTGCTCGGGCTGTCCGGGGCGGAGCGGCACGAGTGGCTGTCGAAGCTGCTGCCGGAGGAGCGCCGGATCCCGCGGCTCGTGACCGACGACGCCGCGGCGGGGCAGGCGTTCTTCGAGGACGCCGTACGGCGCGGGCACGAAGGTGTCGTGGTGAAGTCGCTGACCGTTCCGTACGAGGCCGGCCGGCGCGGCTCCGGGTGGGTAAAGGTCAAGCAGACGTTCACCCTCGACCTGCTGGTGCTCGCGGCCGAATGGGGGCACGGCCGGCGCAAGGGCTGGCTGTCGAACCTGCACCTCGGCGCCCGGGACGAGGAGACCGGCGAGTTCGTGATGCTCGGGAAGACGTTCAAAGGGCTGACCGACGAGCTGCTGCGCTGGCAGACCGAGCGGTTCCAGGAACTCGCCGTACGGCAGGACGACTGGGTCGTGTTCATCAAGCCGGAGGTGGTGGTGGAGATCGCGTTCGACGGCGTGCAGACGTCACCGCGGTATCCGGCCGGGATGGCGCTGCGGTTCGCCCGGGTGATCCGGTACCGCGAGGACAAACGGCCGGCCGACGTGGACACCGTGCAGACCGTACGGTCCATCCACACCGGTCCTGACGTGAAGGACACAGAATGACCGAGGATCCGGATGTCGCCTCGCGGCGGATCGCGCGCGAGGCGCTCGACCGCGACGACCCGACCGGCTGGTTCGAGAACCTGTACGCCGCCGCGGCCGAGGGCGAGGCGGTCGTGCCGTGGGACCGCGGTACGGCGCATCAACTGCTGGTCGACTGGATCAGCGAATCCCATCCCGACGGTACCGGCCGGACCGCGCTGATCGTCGGCGCCGGCACCGGGTGGGACGCCGAACTGGTCGTCGACCGCGGGTACGACACGACCGCGTTCGACATCTCCCCCAGCGCGATCGAGACCGCACGCCGCAACCACCCGGCATCCCGCGCGCACTACATGGTCGCGGACCTCCTGAACCCGCCGGCCGACTGGCACCGCGCCTTCGACCTGGTCGTGGAGATCTACACCGTCCAAGCCCTCCCGATCCCACTCCAGCCCGACGCGATCAAACACGTCACCGACCTGGTAGCCCCCGGCGGCACCCTCCTGGTCATCGCGGCAGCCCGCCCCGACAACCAACCCGACGCCGCAACCCAAGGCCCACCCTGGCCCCTCACCCGCACCACCATCCAGTCCTTCACCACCCCCGACCTCCACCTGATCCAACTCGACCGCACCCCAAGCCCCGCCGACCCCACGCTCCACCGCTGGCGTGCCGAATACCTCCGCGACTGATGCTGCCGCCCCCCGTAATCCGCGCCCAGCGAGCGGCCGTCGAACTGGGCGTGCCGCTACGGCGCCGGCCCGTCGCCCTGCCTCCCGGAGTGACCTGAGAGGCCCTACCGAGAACCTGCGAGCACCTCTGCGATGACGTGTCGTGCGTACTTCGCCAGCGCGGGGTTGGTGTCCTTCTGGCACGACCACACGATCACGGCCTGGGACAACACGCGGCCGCGGCCCCGGAGCCAGGTCGCGTCGTCCACGTCCAGGGCCGCACGGAACTCGTCGCGGAGGTTCGCGGGCAGTAAGTGCCACGCGGGGAACAGGTCGCACGCCGGGTCGCCGACACCACAGGTCTCGAAGTCGATCACCGCGGTCAGCCGGCCCTCATCTGAGACGAGCAGGTTGCTCGGCGTCAGGTCCGAGTGCACCCACACCTCGCGCCCGTCGTACGGTGCCGCGAGCGACTCCTCCCACGACGCGAGCGCGGCGCGAGTGTCGATCAGCCCGTCCAGCTCGCCGATCGCCTTCCGTGTCGAGGCGTCCATCGAGGCCATCGGAGCGCGCGTGCGGCGCTCGCCCGGGTACGCCGGCGGCCGGTCCGGCAGGTCGATCCGCCGGAATGCGTCGACGAACGCCGCGAGGTCCGTCGCCAGCCCACGCGGGTCGGCGAGCGCGTCGGCTGAGGGATGCGTACCCGTGAGCCAGCGGTGGACGGACCACTCGCCCGGGAACGCGTCGGTGGGTGACCCGATCGCCTCAACAGAAGGGATGGCCACTGGTAGGAACGGCGCGAGTGCCGCGAGCTTCGCTTGCTCCCGTCGGACCTCGTCGGTGCTCGACGGCCGGAGCGGCACCCGTACTGACAGGTCGGAACCGAGCCGGTAGATCGCGTTACACAACCCGCTGGAGTCCACCGGCTCGACTGGCAGCGCGGCCCAATGCGGAAACTGACCAGCCACCAGCTCGCGGACGAGGGGTGTGTCGATGTCGGCCTGGTCGGCGTGGATCTTGCGGGGACGGGAACTCACGCGCCCCATCGCAACGGCCACCCCCGTCCACCGTCAACCCGGTTTCGGCCCGAGCGGGTCAACGCAGACAGCACTCAGGTGTCATGTCTCAAGACATCGGTGACGCTTCAGGGGCACTTCGTGGTGGCACTTCTTCGGGCCCGGCGTGCAAGGCATGTCTTTCCGGAGCTGCCGATGAGCGGTCGTGTCACTTCGGTCGCCCAGATTGACGCAGTCTGTGTATCGGCGCTGCCGCGTGGCGGGAACCGTTCCTAGGCAGCGCCGACCTTCCTGGGCATCAGAACCAGGCGTACCCCGGTCACCAGCAGCCACACCAGCCAGGCGGCGTAGCCGAGTAGCCCCACTAACAGGATCGGCGAGCCGTCAGCGATCGCGAGGTTGGCCACCCCGGCGGCGATCGCCAGGCCTCCCCCGGCCACGCCGAGCACACGCTGCCACGGCGCCGCCAGCCGACTCGCATGCGCCGCCAGCGCAGCGCCGATGAAGGTGGTGCCGAGCGCCGACAGCGCCAGAGCGAAGGCGCCTGCATGCAACTGCCAGACGAGCTTGAACAGCGGGCTCGGCTCGGCGAGCCCGCCGGCGGACAATACGACTCCGTCCCACAGCACGGCGTAGAGCGCGAAGACCGCCGCGGTAGTCGCGCCTGCGGCCACCGCGAGGCGCGACCAGTCGGCGCCCGCACCCCCGCGACGCCCGACCAGCCCGTGGAAACCGGTCACGAACACCAGCAGCAGCGGCAGGTTCAGCGCCTCTGAGCCGACCGCGATCGCGACCACGCCCCGGTGAACCGCGTGCCAGGCGAGCACCTTCTCGATCGGGTCGCCGTAGCCGGACGGACGGGTCCAGACGAACACAGCATTCTGAATGACCAACGACGCTACCAACGCGATCGCCGCCGCGCCCACGACCCGCTCCCCGAACGCCGGGGTCGGCGCCGTCAGCGAAACCTTGTTCACGGCCACAGCATGCGCCTGTGTAGCCGCAATCATCAACGGGGACACCGATGTCTTGAGACATCACAAGACAGCACTCAGGAGGGTTCGATCGCATGGGAACATTTGTTCGATAATGATGTAGGCTTGGGGCATGGCGGGGCGGAGTGTGGTGGGGCCTACTGCGTTGCGGATGATGCTCGGTGGTCATCTGCGGGAGTTGCGTGAGCGGGCCGGGGTCACGCGGACGGATGCGGGGTGGGCGATCCGGGCCTCGGAGTCGAAGATCAGCCGGCTCGAGTTGGGGCGGGTGGGGTTCAAGGAGCGGGACGTCTCGGATCTGCTGACGTTGTACGGCGTGCACGATGCACGGGAGCGGGACCGGCTGCTCAGCCTCGCGCGCGAGGCCAACGATCCGGGGTGGTGGCATCGGTACGGTGACGTCACCCCGGAGTGGTTCGACGCGTACCTCGGGCTCGAGGCGACCGCCGAGCTGATCCGGACGTACGAGATCCAGTTCGTCCCCGGCCTGCTGCAGACCACCGACTACGCGCGGGCCGTCGCGCAGCTGGCCCCGAGCGGCACCCGCACCGACAGCGAGATCGAGCGGCTGGTCGCGCTCCGGACCCGGCGGCAGCGCGCGCTTGATCGTGAGCCGCCGCTCCGGTTGTGGGCCGTCATCGAGGAGGCCGTGCTGCACCGGCCGATCGGCGGCGTCGAGGTGCTGCGAAGCCAGCTCGACGCCCTCCGCGAGGCCGTCGAGCGCCCGAACGTCACCGTCCAGATCATCCCGCTCGAGAGCTCCGGCCACGCCGCCACCGGCGGAGCGTTCAGCCTGCTCCGCTTCCCGCAGCGCGACCTCCCCGACATCGTGTACCTCGAACACCTGACCAGCGCGCTCTACCTGGACAAGCGCGACGACGTCGAGGCGTACACGCAAGCCCTGGAAATGCTCGCCTCCAGCAGTCCCCCGCCGCAGCAGACCCAGCAAGCGCTCACCCGCCTGCTGGAGCGCCTCCGCTGAACCCTGTCAGAGCTCCAAATTCTGCCGGTGCGCGGTGATCGCGTACTCCGGATGGTGCAGGTCGAAGGCCGGTGACTCGGACCGGATCCGGGGCAGCGACACGAAGTTGTGCCGCGGCGGCGGGCAACTCGTCGCCCACTCCAGCGAACGGCCCCAGCCCCACGGATCGTCGACCTCGACCCGCGGGCTACGGCGTGACTTGTAGATGTTGTAGAAGAACGGCAGCATCGACGCACCCAGGACGAACGCGCCCACACTGGACACCTGGTTCAGTGTCGTGAAGCCGTCGCTCGGCCGGTAGTCGGCGTACCGCCGCGGCATCCCTTCCGCGCCCAGCCAGTGCTGCACCAGGAACGTCGTGTGGAAGCCGATGAACAACAACCAGAAGTGCATCTTCCCGAGCCGCTCGTCGAGCATCCGCCCGGTCATCTTCGGCCACCAGAAGTAGAACCCGGCGAACATCGCGAACACCACCGTCCCGAACACGACGTAGTGGAAGTGCGCGACCACGAAGTACGAGTCCTGCAACTGGTAGTCCAAGGCCGGCGACGCCAGGATGATCCCGGTCAGCCCGCCGAACAGGAACGTCACCAGGAACCCGATCGACCACAGCATCGGCGTCTCCAGCGACACCGAGCCGCCCCAGATCGTGCCGATCCAGTTGAAGAACTTCACCCCGGTCGGCACCGCGATCAGGAACGTCATGAACGAGAAGAACGGCAGCGCCACGGCCCCGGTCGTGAACATGTGGTGTGCCCAGACCGCGATCGACAGTGCCCCGATCGTCAGCGTCGCCGCGACGAGTCCGTAGTACCCGAAGACAGGCTTGCGACTGAAGACCGGCAGGATCTCGGTGACGATGCCGAAGAACGGCAGCGCGATGATGTACACCTCGGGATGCCCGAAGAACCAGAACAGGTGCTGCCAGAGGATCGCCCCGCCGTTGGCCGCGTCGAACACGTGCGCACCGAGGGTCCGGTCCGCCTCCAGCACCAGCAGCGCCGCCGCGAAGATCGGGAACGCGATCAGCACCAGGATCGACGTCACCAGCACGTTCCAGCAGAAGATCGGCATCCGGAACATCGTCATCCCGGGCGCTCGCATCGTGACGATCGTCGTGACGAAGTTGACGCCACCGAGGATCGTCCCGAGACCGGCCATCCACAGCCCCATGATCCACAGGTCACCACCGACGCCCGGCGAACGAATGCCGTTCGACAACGGCGAGTACGCCGTCCACCCGAAGTCGGCCGCACCGCCCGGGGTCAGAAAACCACTGATCACGATCAGCCCGCCGAACAGGAACAGCCAGTAGCTGAACATGTTCAGCCGCGGGAACGCGACGTCCGGCGACCCGATCTGCACCGGCATGATCACGTTCGCGAAGCCGACGAACAGCGGCGTCGCGAACAGCAGCAGCATGATCGTGCCGTGCATCGTGAACAGCTGGTTGTACGTCTCCTCGTTCACGATCTGCAGCCCGGGCTCGGCCAGCTCGGCGCGGATCACCAGCGCCATCACGCCGCCGATCAGGAAGAACGCGAACGACGTGACCAGGTACAGCTCGCCGATCACCTTGTGGTCGGTGGTGGACAGGAGCCGCCCGATCACCTGCCCCAGGGGCCGCCGCCGTACTTCGACCGCAGCCGATCCGGTGCGTTCGGTGATCCCGGCCTGCCCGCTGACTGTGGCCATGCGACCCTCCGTACCGCCCGCTCCTTTCGATTAGACACCTATCCAGTGCGGGGGGCCAGCCGCGACGAGTGCCCGTACGTCGGCAAGTCGCAGCGTGGCGGGGTCGACGTCGACGAGGCACCAGGTCGCTCCGGCGTCGGCGTACGGGCGCGGGTCGGCGGACGGCTCCACCGCGACGGCGATGTCGTACCCGTCCAGGTTGCCGCGGGCGTCTCGGAGTACGGCGACCGGCTCGGCGAGCTGTTCCGGCGAGGTGAGGTTGACCGGGAAGAACCCGTCGTACCGCGCGGCGCGCCGCACCGGCTTGGCGTTGCCCGGGAACCCGGCGAGCCAGATCGGTACGCGTCCGGCCACCGGCCGCGGCAGGAACTCGACGTCGTCGACCACCAGGTGCTTGCCGTGATGATGCACCGGCTCCCCCGTCCACCCCGCCGTCAGGATGTCGAGCGTCTCGTCCATCCGCTCCGCGCGGACGCGATCGTTCAGCTCCTCGCCGGTCTTCGAGTACTCCTGCACGAACCGGTCGCTGCCCAGCCCGACGCCCAGGATCAACCTCCCACCGGACAGCCGGTCCAAGGTCGTTGTCTCGCGCAACAACTTCGCCGGGCGCCGGCGGGCGATCGGCGACACCATCGGCCCGATCAGCAGGCGTTCGGTCGCGGTCGCCATCGCACTCATCGTGATCCACGGATCCGACACCTCACGAACCGGCGGCCGCCACCACAGCTGGTCCCACAGGAAGAACCCGTCCCAGCCCGCCTCCTCGGCCGCCGCCGCGAGCCGGGCGATCTCCCGCGGATCGGACAACTCGTCGAACAGCGGCAACCAGACCGCGTACTTCATGACGCCGTCACCTCGTCCACGAACGTCTTCCAGTACGGCGCCGACAGCCCGTGCCCCATGCCGTGCAGGACCACGAAACGCGAACCGGGCACTGCGTCATGGACCGCCTGCCCGTGCGGTAGCGGCAGCAGCGGATCCGCGTCGCCGTGCAGCACCAGTACCGGCATGGGCAGTTCGCCGTACGCCGGAGCATCGAAGTTCATCGCGAAATGGTTGGTCATCGAAGCCTGGTAGTTCCGAGCCCGGGTCATGTCCTCGCGGACGAGCTTCCGGGCAGCGGCCTCGTCGAAGTGCCCGGCCGCCTCGGCTTCGATGGCCCGTACGACGTACTCCTCGACGGCCGACGGGTCGTTGTAGTCGGGCTCGGGCAGATACCTGATCGACGGGGGCGGCAGGCTGTCATCTCCGGTGCTCGTCGAGACGAAGGTCAGCGACAAGACCCGGGACGGATGGTCAGCACCCAGGATCAACGCCGTACCGCCGGACATCGACTGGGCCACCACGTGCGCCCGTTCGATGCCGAGGGCATCGAGCAGGCCGGCGGCGTCCGCGGCCAGGTCGCTCATCGCGTACCCCGGCTCGCCGAGCGGGTACGACGTCGACCGGCCGGTGTCGCGTTGGTCGTAGCGGATCACGTACCGCCCGCGCGCCGCAAGCATCGCGCACAGCTCCGGGTCCCACCAGATCATCGACGCGCCGGCGCCGTGGATGAGGAGCACCGCGGGATCGGTCGGATCTCCGTACGTCTCGGCGCAGAGTTCGATGCCGTTCACCTGGTAAGTAGTCATGCCAACGACCGTAGAAGCGCCGAAGGATCATGAAAAGCGATTGATTCTTATCAAGACAATCGCCGAAAGCGATAGACTCACCAGCATGTACGAGCTACGGCACCTGGCGACGCTGGCCGCGGTCGCCGACGAGGGATCGTTCGGGCGGGCGGCGAGCCGGCTCGGCTACACCCAGTCCAGCGTGAGCCAGCAGATCGCCGTGCTCGAGAAGATCGCCGGCGGCGCACTGTTCGACCGGCCGGGTGGCCCGAAACCGGTACGGATCACGCCGCTCGGCGCGGTGCTCCTGGAGCACGGGCGCGACCTGCTGCGCCGCGCCGACGAAATGCGCGACGGGATCGAGCGGTTCCGGGCGGGTGACAGCCGGATCGACATCGGCACGTTCCAGACCGTGTCGAACACGCTCCTGCCGCGCGTCATCGGTGGGCTCCGGGATGCGCATCCGGGCTGCGACATCCGCCTGTTCGAGGAGGAGACCGACGACCCCGATCTCAGCCACCTCGACCTGATGTTCTTCGACGCCCGCACCGACGACGACGGTCTCAAGCTGCTCGACGACCCGTACTTCCTGGTCGCGCGCCCCGGCGACTTCGAACCCGGGCCGGTCCCACTCGCGGCGCTCGACGGGCTGCCGCTGGTCGCGCATCCGGCGATCTGTCACCAGGCCGTCGTCGAGGACTTCCTGCGCGCTCGCGACATCCGCCCGCAGTTCGTGTTCCGCACCGAGGGCAACGAGGCGTTGCTCGCGATGGTGCGGGCCGGGCTGGGCGCGGCGTTGATGCCGCGCCTCGCTGTACTCCGGCCCGACGAGAGCCTGGCGCTGCACGAACTCGCGCCAGGTCTCCCGCCGCGGGAGATCTTCTTGCTGTGGCAGGCCGGCCGCACGCATTCACCGCTCGCGGCGCATGCGATCGAGCTCGCGCTCAAGGCGGCCGCCGACCTCAGCTGACGGCGAGCACCTTCGACGCGGTCTGCGTGCCCTGGTGATCAGCATCGGCCAGCCAGACCACGCGGTACGTGTAGGTGCCGCGGGCCGTCGGCTTGATGCTGAACGCGTACTTGCCGTTCGTGGTGAGCTTCCCGGTCGTCACAGCCACCCACGACGTACCGGAACGGCGCTGCAGGTACGCCGTCGTACCGGCGTGGGCCGGGTTCAGGTAGCCGTACAGCAGTGTCGATCCGCCGAGCCTGATCGCGGCCGGAGCCAGGTACGCCGACAGCGCCGGGTGGACCTGCACCAGCGCGGCGGCGCTCCGCGTGCCGAGCACACCGGCGGCGCCGTTGTAGCCCCACATGTAGTACGTCGAAACCGCCGGCTTCTGCGACGTTGTCACCACACCGTTGGCATCCGAGGTGAAGCTTCCAACTGTCGCCCATTTGGAAGCATTTTTCGCCTTCGCGTACAGCACCACGGGTGCGCCTGCCAGCTTGCTGCCGTCCAACTTCGTGACAGCCGTCGACATCGTAACCGCACCGGTGTACATGATCGACGCCGTGCTCGCCCCGATCGTCGCCTTCGAGCCGACGAGCCGTACGTCGACGCCCGGGCCGATCTTGCCCTTCGCGTCCTTCGTCCACACCCGGTAGGCGTAGCTGGCGGAGTTGGACAGCCCGGCCTGCGTGAAGATGCTCGCCGCGCCGTTGTAGACCGCCGTACCCGAGGTCGTCAGCGGCGGCGGAGTCGACCCGACCGCGTTCCGCAACATGACGGTGATGTTCGTCGGCTTGGTCCAGCGCAGCGTCGCCACCGCGACTCCACCACTGACACTGAAGCTGCTGACCGGCGCCGGCGGCGCAGTCAGGTTCAGGTAGTTCTTGTCGATGTTCATCGACACGCCACCGTTGGTCTCAGTCACGTTGGCGTACTGATGGACGCGCTGGTGATTGCTCCAGTAGGCGTCCGGAACGGAGATCGTGCCGGGCTTGCCGTTCCACTGCGCGAACCAGATGTTGTCCGGCCGCGTGTACGCCGTGCTCGTGTAACCACTGACCAGATCGGCTCCGCCGCGCGTCCCGTTGACGTAGGCGCCGCCGAGATACCCACGGGCGTTGAGCTCCTGCGTCCACCCGCTCAGGTACGAAAGCACCGCAGCCTTGCAGGCGGCGTTCGAGTCATAAGGCTCGAGGTCGCTGTAGATCGCACTCCGCTGGGTAAAGCCGAGGGCTTGAGCCGCTGCCACCGCGTTGGTCGCCGCGTTCTTGCCCTGGATGAACGACGTCGCTGGGCGCGACGACATCAGGTTCTTGTAGGACGCGCAGGGAGCCTGCAAGCCCACGTCGATCAACAGGAACTGCCAACCCTTCGCAGCGTTCGCCGCCACCCAGTCCGGAGTCAGATTCGGCTGCGCGCACGCACGTGTACTGCCGCTGATGTAGATGCCGACGCCCTGATACTTCGTTCGCCAGGCGTCCATGGTCGACTGCGGCGGCGCTTCGCAGGCGTCGAAGCCATCGCCGGCGAAGTTGCCCGTTGCAACGATCGACGGGGTGACGGCGGCCTGCTGGGTGAGCTTGGCTGACGGCGTCTTCGTCACGACGCGGCCGGTGGCGAGTACGTCGCTCGCGGCCTGCTCCGCGCCCGGCGCGTAGTACGCCGTGGCGAGCACGCCGGCGTCTGTGATGGTGCGCCGCAGCAGGCCGTCGCTCGACGACTGCGCGGTGGTCAGCGGCTCCAGGATCAGGCCCGAGCTACGGCCGACCAGGTGCGCCGGGCAGTCGGCCTGCGCCGTGCTGCGGCCGAGGTACACGGCCGGCTGGTCGAGCCGTACACAGGCAGTCGGATCCGCGGCCAGATCGACCACTGGCCAGCTGGACGGAACAGTTACTTGATAGCCGCGGTACGAGACGGTCTTGGTGTCTCCGGCGGCCGCCGATCCGGCGGCGGTGACGCCCGCGACCAGCGCGAGGGCCAGCGTGAGCCCCCCAGGTCTGAACAACCTCACTATGGTCCCCAGTTTCATCGTTGGACGGTGCCCCCAAGTGAAGGCGAGCGCCCACTCTTGTGTCGAAGAGCCTGCGGCACTCGCCTCGATCCCCAGATCCTATCGGGGCAGCGAGCTCACAACATTTTGGATCGATCAGTCCATAACGTGCTATGGTGGTGAACATGCCGAGACCGAGGAGCTTCGACGAGGAGCGTGCCGTCGACGCCGCGATGCGGGTGTTCTGGACGACGGGCTACGAGGCGACGTCGACGGAGGACCTCTGCAAGGCGACGGGCCTCGGCCGGAGCAGCATCTACAACGCCTTCAGCAGTAAGCGCGACCTGTTCGACCGCGCGCTCCGCCGCTACGCCGAGCAGTTCACGGCGGTCCAGCTCGCGGTCATCCAGGACGCCACAGTTCCGATTCGAGAGCGGGTCCGGCGGATCCTCTGGACCGCGGTCGAGCCGGAACCCGACGACCCGGCAGGGTGTTTCGTGATCAACACGATCGTCGAGCTCGGCCCGAAGGATCCCGAGATCGCCGAACTGCTGGACCGCGACCACGAGGTCAAGCTGGTCGCGCTGACGACGGCGATCAAGGCGGCACAGGCCGCCGGCGAGCTCGGCCCGGAGCAGGATGCGGCCGGGCTCGCGCAGTACGTCTTCACCGTCCTCGGCGGTCTGCGGGTCGCTGCCCGGCGCAACGCGGCGCCGGAAACCCAGCGCGCCGTGGTCGAGGCGACCCTTCGCAGTTTCTGAAGCCCAAGCCCCCGAATCGGCTCGTTCCGCACGAATTCTGAACCGATTGATCCAATATGAGAGGACCTCATGCCCCGCGCTGTCTATCTGCTCGGCCTGGCGATCTTCGCCCAGGGCACGTCCGAACCGATGCTCGCCGGCCTGCTCCCCCAGATCGCGAGCGGCCTCGGCGTCTCGATCCCGGCCGCCGGCCTGCTGATCTCCGCGTTCGCCGTCGGCATGCTCGTCGGCGCCCCGATCCTCGCGGTCGGCACTCTGCGCTGGTCCCGCCGCGCCGCGATGCTCGCGTTCCTCACGATCTTCGCGCTCACCCACGTGGCCGGCGCGCTGACCTCGTCATACGGCGTCCTGCTCGCGACCCGGGTCGCCGGCGCGTTCGTGTACGCCGGGTTCTGGGCCGTCGCCTCGGTCACCGCGATCGAACTCGCCGGGCCCGAGGCTCGCGCGAAGGCGATGAGCATCCTGGCCGGCGGCCTCACGGTCGCGACGATCGTCGGGCTGCCCGCCGGTACGTTGCTCGGCCAGCACCTCGGTTGGCGCTCGGCGTTCTGGGCGGTCGCCGTACTGTCGGTGCTCGCGATCGGCGGCGTACTCGCCACGATCCCGGGCGGCCGGTCCGGGAACGTACCGCAACTGCGCGACGAGGTGCGCAGCATGGCGAACCCGCAGCTGTGGCTCGCGTACGGCACGACGGCGCTGTCGACCGGGGCGATCCTGGTCGTGTTCAGCTACCTCGCTCCCCTGCTGACCGGGACGACCGGCCTGTCCGAGGCGTGGGTGCCAGTGGTACTCGCGCTGTACGGCGTGGGCGCATTGATCGGGATCACGATCAGCGGACGGACAGCTGACCGGCGCCCGTTCCGTACGCTCGTCCTCAGCCTGTCCGGGGTCGTCGCCGCCGCGGTCGTGCTCGCCCTGGCGACCGGTACGCCGTGGCTGGCTGTGCCCGCGGTGATCGGCATCGGTACGTTCGGCTTCGCGACCAACCCGGCAGTGAACTCGCGGGTGTTCAGCGTCGCCGGCTCCGCACCGACGCTGGCAGCCGCGTTCAACATCTCGGCCTTCAACGTCGGCATCACAGTCGGACCGTGGCTCGGTGGCCTCGCCCTCGACGCCGGCGCCGGCTACTCGTCGGTGGGCTGGATCGGAGCCGGTCTGGCAGTACTTGCCGCAGGCACCATTCCGCTCGCCATCCGCACCCAGCGGGCCGCCTCCGGTCAACGGGCGTACGACAGCGCCAGCGCGATGACCGGCGCGTAGCCGGACCGCCGGGCCGCGGTCCAGGTCGCGGCGCCGCCGGCCAGGTCGTCGGTCGTCATCCGGTAGATCAGCGCCCGGATCAGCATCTGCCCCCACTCGGGCAGATGCGCCCACCGAGCCGCGAGAGCCGGCTCCGCGCCGTACCAACACAACGCATCGGCGACCGCCACAGCCGAGGCCCATGCCGTCGGGCGCCAGTACACCGGCCAGTCGATGATCGCCGGCGGCAACCCGTCGGCGAACATCACGTTCCCGGGCAGATCCCCGTGCACCACCTGCGAGACCAACTCCACCGGCCGCCAGGCGTCCACAAGCGGCCGGACAAGTTCGGCGTACGCCGGAGTCCCGTCGTACGCCTCCTCCCGCCAAGCCACCCGATCGCCGTCGCACCAAGGATCGTGCCGCGTATCGATGAAGTCCGGCCGCGGCAACCCCGACACCGCCTCGTGGAACGCGGCCGCCGCAACCAGCACCTCGTCCTGCCGCCGGACGTCCGTCGCACCGACTACCAACTCGTTCGCCTCCCACCCGAAGGCGACCCACTCACCGCCCGCCGACCGCACCGGCCGCGGCACGCGGAAGTCCTTCGCCTCAGGCAGTGCGCTCAGTACGTCGCCACGCCACGCGCTCTCGCCATCGGCCCGTTTGAGCACAACCGCCCCGGAGCGCCACGTCTCCCCCTGCCCACCCGCCAACCGCACCGCCGGCTCCGACAGCCCGAACGCCGCCAGCACCCGCTCCTCCGGTCCGTCCATACCCGCACCCTTTCATCTCGGACGCGCAGCGGGTCGGAGTACGACGAGCGGGCCGGCGCGCTCTAAGATTTCGCGGTGACTGATCTCGACCTGTTCGGCGACCTCGACACCGGCGCGCTGCCGGAACGGCAGCAACGGATCCTGGTGGTGATCCGGGACTGGGTGACCCGGTACGGGTACCCGCCGAGCAGCCGGCAGCTCGGTGACGCGGTCGGGCTGAAGTCCTCGTCGTCGGTGTCGAAACACCTGGCCAGCCTGGAGGACAAGGGCTTCCTGCGCCGCAGCCCGTCGGTGTCGCGGCCGATCGACGTCCGGATGTTCCTGCAGGAGACCGGCACCCAGAGCACGAGCGACGAGAACGTCCCCGTCCCGGTGGTCGGTGACATCGCCGCCGGTACGCCGATCTCGGCCGTCGAGCACGTCGACGACGTACTGCAACTCCCCCGCGGGCTGACCGGCCGCGGCAACGTGTTCGGCCTGCGGGTCCGCGGCGAGTCGATGATCGACGCGGCGATCTGTGACGGCGACATCGTCGTGGTCCGCCAGCAGTCCGAGGCCCACTCCGGCCAGATCGTCGCCGCGATGATCGACGAGGAAGCAACGGTCAAGGTCTACCGCCGCCGCAACGGCCACGTGTACCTCGAGCCCCGCAACCCCGCCTACGAGATCATCGACGGCGACAACGCCACCGTCCTCGGCGTCGTGGTGTCGGTACTGCGCAGCGTCTAGTGCGCGAGGCGCTCGTGGAGCAGGTCCAACTGGGCCGGGTTGGTCGTGAGTTGGGCGGCGCGTTCGTCGGCGGCGTGGGCTTCGGTGGGGCGGTTCAGGTCGCGGAGGAACTGGGCGCGGGTCGCGTGGAAGAGCGGGTACGTGTCGAGCTCCGCTGCCAGGGCGTCGAGGTCGGTCAGGGCCGTGGACGGGCCTCGTACGTACGAGAGGGCGATCGTGCGGTGCAAGCAGGTCACCGGGCTCGGCTGCAGGGTCAGGAGCATGTCGTAGAGCACGAGGATCTGCCGCCAGTCCGTCTGTGACCAGTCGGCGGCCTCGCTGTGGCAGGCGGCGATCGCGGCCTGGAGTTGGTACGGGCCGGGTGCGTGGTGGCGACGAGCGGTGCGGGTGAGCAGGGCGGTTGCATCGGTGATCGCGGCGTGGTCCCAGAGCGTGCGGTCCTGGTCCGCCAGTAGTACGAGGCTCGGG
The DNA here is from genome assembly GCF_042873835.1 of Kribbella sp. NPDC004536. NCBI lineage: Bacteria > Bacillati > Actinomycetota > Actinomycetes > Propionibacteriales > Kribbellaceae > Kribbella > Kribbella sp. NPDC004536. The sequence goes on from NZ_JBIALY010000002.1 coordinate 1,387,953, forward strand.
GTGAAGCGGGCCGCCGTACGGGCTCGGTGGAGACGGATCAGGGCGAGCAGTCCGGCGACCTCGGGCTCGTTCGGGAGCAGGCCGTGCAGGAGTGCGGTCAACCATTCGGCGTCGTCGACCAGGTCCCGCGAGTGCGCGCGTTCGGCCGTACTCGACAGGTAGCCCTCGTTGAAGAGCAGGTAGATGACAGTCAGTACCTCGGACAGCCGCTCGGGCAGTTCGTCGTCGCGCGGGATCCGGTACGGGATGCCCGCGTCGGTGATCTTGCGCTTGGCGCGGGTGATCCGCTGGGAGACGGCCGGCTCGGAGGCGAGGAACGCCGCCGCGATCTGCGCGGTCGTGAGGCCGCACACCACTCGGAGCGTGAGTGCGATCTGGGCCTCGCGCGCGAGGGCCGGGTGGCAGCAGGTGAAGATCAGCCGCAGCCGGTCGTCGCGGGGCGACGGCTCCAGCGGTTCGAGCAGCGCGAGCTTGGCGCGGTAGTTCTCCTGGCGACGGAGTACGTCGAGACCGCGGCGCTTCGCGACGGTGAACAGCCAAGCGTCGGGGCGCTCCGGAATCCCTTCGACCGGCCACCGCTTCAGGGCGATCTCGACCGCGTCCTGGACCAGGTCCTCCGCGGCCGCGAAGTCGCCGAGCAGCGACACCAGCGCACCCGCCAGCCGGCCCGCGTGGTCGCGCACCACGCGGGCAAGCTCGTCCTGACTGCTCACATCTCGGCGACGGGACGGATCTCGATCACCGGGCAGGCCGGCCACGTCTTCACCATCCGCAGCGCCTCGTCCAGGTCCGCCACCTCGATCTCGGTGAACCCGGAGATGACTTCCTTGCCCTCGATGAACGGCCCGTCGGTGGTCAGCACCGAGCCGTCCAGCCGAACGGTCGTCGCGGTGTCGGCGCCCTGCAACTTGCTGCCGCGGTTCGTGATCTTGTCCGCGTGGTCGTCGAACCACCGGTACACCCGCCGGTACGCGTCCTCCTTCTCGGCCGGCTCCAGCGCCTCGAAGTCCTTCGCGAACTGCTCGGTCTCGATGAACATCAGTACGTACTTCACCCGCAACCCTCCTTCAGGCCAGTGTGGCGTACAGGTCGACGCCGTTCCCGGACGGATCCGCGACGGTCGCGTACCGCATCCCCCACGGCGCGTCGTACGGCTCCTGCAGGCCGGTCACCCCGGCGCCGACGAGTTCCGCGTACGTCGCGTCGACCTCGGCCGGCGTGCCGTACTCGAACGTCAGGAAGATCCGGCCCTGCTTCGGCGGGGTCCAGTTCGCGGTGATCTTGTCCCGCGCCGCGTCGGTGTCGAGCATCAGATGCAGACCGCTCGGCAGGTCGCAGCCGGCGTGGTCGTCCGGCATGTACTGGTCGCGCTCGAACTCGAGCCCGAGCCGGCGGTAGAACTCGATCGCGGCGCCGAGGTCGGTGACGGCGACGTCGATGATCTTCACGGTACTGATCGGGGTGGACACTGCGGTTCTCCTCTGCTGGAAACAACTCTCATTCAGCAGACGATCGGCCGACGGCCGGATCCGACACTCTGACAGGCTGGGTCCATGAAACATCCGTTCTTCGCCCGGATGTACGCCCGGGTCCGCCCGGCGCTCGACGATGCCGGCGCCGCGGAGCACCGCCGCCGGTTGCTGGCCGGTACGGCCGGACGCGTGGTCGAGGTCGGCGCCGGGGACGGCGGCAACTTCGCGCACTACCCGCCCGAAGTCACCCACGTACTGGCCATCGAACCGGAGCCGTTCCTCCGCGCCCAGGCCGTCCGCCGGTCCGCCGCCGCACCGGTCCCGGTCGAGGTCGTCGACGGTACGGCCGACCACCTGCCGGCCGCCGACTCCTCCGCCGACGTGGTCGTCGTCTCGCTAGTGCTGTGCTCGGTCCCCGACCAGGCCGTGGCCCTGGCCGAGGCCCGCCGGGTCCTGCGCCCAGGCGGTGAACTCCGCTTCTACGAACACGTCGCCGCAGACACCGGCCGCTTGGCGACGGTCCAGAGAATCGCCGACGCCACCCTCTGGCCGCTTTTCGTCGGCGGCTGCCACACCCATCGCGACACGACGGCGGCCATCGCAGGCGCGGGTTTCACCATTGAAGAGCTCGACCGCTTCAACTTCCCACCCGACCGCGTCTCCCCCGCCGACCCCCACGTTCTGGGCCGCGCCACGCTCAGGGCATGAGGTCCATGGCCGACCGGCCGCCTGCGGCGAAGTCGGTCGGCACCGACACCTGGTCGTGGACGATCTTCCATTCGCCGTCGAGCTTCCGCCACGCGGACGTCCAGCGGAGCCAGTAGTCGATCTTGCCGCCGGTCGTCATCGTCGCGTTCATGTGGTTGAGCGAGTAGGCCACCGCCAGCTCGCCGTCGACCAGCACGGTCAGGTCGCGGACGTCGTACTCGAAAGGCACCTGGAAGGCCTGGAACATCTCTTCCCAGTTGGCCATCTTCTTGCCGGCGCCGAGGTGGCGCAGTGGTGGCTGGATGTCGAACGAGACGACGTCCGGCGCGAAGATCGTCTTCAGAGCCGCCAGGTCGCCGGTCCGGACGGCGTCCAGCAGGACCTCGATGCGCTCACGGACCTCGGCTTCGGAGACTGCGTTGTTTGTCATGCCCGGTACGACGGCACAGCACCTCGTACTGTGAGACCTCACGTTCCGGCGGGCTGTTTCGTCGTACGGGTATGAGTGAGAGGACAGACATGACCGATCCTGGGCTGGGCGCGATCATGAGCGAGCGGCGACAGCTGATCAACCTGTCGTACCGATTGCTCGGTTCGCTGGCCGACGCCGAGGACGTGGTCCAGGAGACCTATGCCCGGTGGTACGCGATGACCGGCCCGGAACGGGACGCGATCGACAACCCACCCGCGTGGCTGACCAGGGTGGCGAGCCGGATCTGCCTGGACCTGCTCCGCTCCGCCCGGGCCCGCCGCGAGCGGTACGTCGGTGAGTGGATCCCCGAACCGCTGCCCGAGAGCAGCGAGTGGCACACCGGTCAGACCGGCCCCGACCCGGCGGACCGGGTCACGCTGGACGAGTCCGTGAACATGGCATTCCTGGTCGTGCTCGACGCGATGACTCCGGCCGAGCGGGTGGCGTTCATCCTGCACGACGTCTTCCGGTACCCGTTCCCCGAGGTCGCCGAGATCGTCGGCCGGACGCCGGCCGCCTGCCGTCAGCTCGCCTCGTCGGCCCGGCGGCGGATCCAGGACGCCGAACTTCCCGCGGCGCCCTCGGCGCGCCGGGCGCAGCTCGTCCAGGAGTTCAAACGGGCGTGGGAGGCGACCGATATCGCGGCCCTGGTCAGCCTGCTCGACCCCGGCGTCACTGCGGTCGCCGACGGTGGTGGTGTGGTCAGCGCCGCGCTCGAGCCGGTGCACGGCGGCGCGGCGGTTGCCCGGTACTTCACCGACCTGCCGGTGTTCCGCCTCGGCCGCACGCTGCTGGAGCGGACGGTCAACGGTCAGCCCGGCTTGGTGATCCAGTTCGAGGGCGTCACCGAGACCGTGATCGCGTTCGACGTGGACGGCGATCACATCAAGAAGATCTGGGCGATCCGGAACCCGGAGAAGCTGCACCCCTGGACGCACTGACCAGCGTCAGCACGGTCTCCTGCGCACAGGCCTTGTTCACGCCGATCCCGCCGCGCGCGCCGCGTTTGATCCAGCCCGCCACGTAGTGGCCCGGCCGGCCGACGACGGCGCCGCGGACGTTCGGCACGATCCCGCGCTCGGGGTCGAACGGCAGCCCGTCGATCGGCTGCCCCTCGAAGCCGATCGCGGTGAACAAGTTGCCTGCCGCAACGGTCTCGCTGGTGTCGAGCGTCAGCCCTTCGGAGGTCCATGCCGTCGGCCGCGCGTGGTACCGGAGCTCGACCCGGTCACCGGCCATCGCCAGCAGTTCCCGCAAAGCCGGTTCGGTGTACGCCGCGTGGTCCGGACCGCGCCGCCCGAGCAGCACGACCTCCTTGATCCCGCTGGTCGCGAGCACCCGCCTGACCTCGGGCAGGACGTCCATATCGCGGAGTTGCTTCTCGTCGCTCAACAACAACCGTGCAACGTCCAGCGCGACATTCCCGTTGCCGACGACAACCGCCCGCGGCCCCACCAGCGCCGGCGGCGCACCGGCCCCCGGCCGCCCGTTGTACCAGGCAACGAAATCCTCCGCACTACAAGCGGCGTCCTCCCCCACAATCCCCAACCGCCGACTCCGCCAAGCCCCAACCGCATGCACCACCGCGTCAAACCCGGCAGGCAACTTCCCAGCCGCACTGCCATCCACCTGGCCACGCCCGGCCAACCCACCCGGCAGCGGGACGCTGGCCCTATCGACAGGAGGTGTGCCGCCCAGACTGCCCTCGCCGGTGTCAACCACGCTGACCGGTCGGCGGCCAGGCCCACTACCTCCTGTCGTTCGGTCCCCCACTCCCGCCAACTCATCTACAGCAGTTCCGGGCAACCAGTGCACTCGCCGATGACGGATGATGCGTTCGAAGGTCTCGAGGATCTGCTTGGTGCCGGGGTGATCCGGCGCGACGCCGTACCGAACCAGCCCACCAACCTCCGACAGCCGATCCACCAGCGTGATCTCAGCTGTTGTCCGCAGCAACAACTCCCGGGTCGCGTACATCCCCGCCGGCCCAGCCCCGACCACCAACACCCTCCGTGGTCCGCCGCCCCAGGTCTCGTACGACACCGGCTCCCAGCTGTCCAGATCGGTAGCGTCCAGCGGCTCGGTGTCCGCGAAGTACGCCGCGTTCCGTACGACGTCCTCGCGCGCCGACCGCTCAGCAGGCTTCGCCGCGTCGACCGGGCAGATGTCCGCGCAGGCACCGCAGTCGATGCAGGTCCTCGGATCGATGAACAGGCTCGCCCCGGTACCGAACCCGGGCTCACCCGGCGACGGGTGGATGCTGTTCATCGGGCAGACCGCGACGCAGCTCGCGTCCGAGCAGCAGTCCCCCGAGATCGCGAACGTCACAGCAGGCCGGTCCGCCGGTACACCCGCGACGCAGCCGGGGTCAGCAGCCCGACCGACCCGAGGAAGTCCATCAGGTTGGCGCAACTGGTCCGCAGCAGCGACCGGTGGTGCTCGTTCCGGCGTGCCTCGCGGACGGCCCGGTCCGGGTCCAGACCGACGTTCACGTACACCTCGCGACCGACCATGCTCGACACGATCATGTCCGCCGCGATCGCGATCACCAGCGCACTGACCCAGCGCCGTCCGCGTCCCGCCGCGGCCAGCCGCTCGCGGGTCTCCTCGCGGGCGAACACCATGTGCCGCGACTCCTCGACCACGTGGATGTGGTTCACCGTCCGCACGATCGGCTCGACCCGGGTGTCCCGCATCCAGTCGCGTTGCATGACGTCGAGGACCTCTTCGGCGACCAGGATCGCGGCGTACGCCGACTCGCCGGTCGCGACGGTCTTGAACATCCGGCCGAGTTCGCGGGCGAGCAGCCGCGGGCGGTACGCCGGTTCGACCATCCGCTCGGTCGCGCGGGCGAACATGATCGAGTGCCGGCATTCGTCGGCGATCTCGGTCAGCGCCCACTGGAACTCCGGGCTGCGGGCGGGCTTGTCGTAGATGTCGCGCAGGATCAGCTGCTGCAGGATCATCTCGAACCAGATCCCGGTGGTCGCGACCGACGCCGACTCGTGCCGGGTCAGTTCCCGCTGCTGCGCCTCGGTCAGCTCGTCCCAGTACGGCGTGCCGTACAACGTGCTCCATTCCGGGGACATCCCGTACCCGTCACCGACCGGGGCGTCCCAGTCGATCTCGGTCTCGGGATCCCGGGACAGCCGGCTCGCCGATCCCAGCAACCGCTCAGCAGTCTGGTCCACCGCGCACACCTCCGGAGCGATATGACATCGTCTATGTAACATAACTGATGGCCCAAGTCTTTGTCGAGGATGCACTGACCTGTAACGCGCGCTACATTCACTCCTGTGACGGATCGATGGCTGATCTTGGTGGTACGGATCCCCGCAGAGCCCTCGCGGCACCGGGTGGCCGTCTGGCGCGAGCTCCGCAAGGCCGGAGCGCTCTCCCTCGGCCAAGGCATCTGGGCGGTACCCGAACTCCCGGTCTTCGAGGCGGCGCTGCAGCGGACGACCGAGTTGGTCGCGCGCGCCGAGGGCGAGGTGACGACTCTCGCCGCAGCCGGCAAGGACGCCGACGACGGCGCGCGGCTGCGCGGGCTGTACGACGAGGCGCGCGGCTCGGAGTGGACCGAGTTTCTCCGGGACTGCGAGAAGTTCGAGGACGAGCTCGCCAAGGAGATCCGGATCCAGAAGTTCACGCTGGCCGAGCTCGAGGAGGAGGAGCAGAGCCTCGAACGACTGCGCCGCTGGCACCGCGACATCACCAGCCGCGACGTCTTCGGTACTCCCCAGGCCGCCGAGGCGAGCGCCCGGCTCAAGGAGTGCACGGCACGCTGCGAGGAGTACGCCGAACTCGTCTTCCGCGAACTGCACCAACTCCCAGGAGTCGACCAGTGAGAATGTGGCCCCTCTACGCCGCGGGCTTCACCACCGCCTTCGGCGCACACGCTGTCGCGGCGAGCCTGGGCGGCAGGTCGTCCGACGCCGTCACGTCGTTGATGACGCTCGGCGCATTGCTCGCTCTGTATGACGGCGCCGAGATCCTGCTGAAGCCGGTCTTCGGCGCAGTCTCGGACCGGATCGGTGCCCGGCCGGTGCTGCTGCTCGGGCTGCTCGGCTTTGCCGTTGCCTCCAGCACCTATGTGGTCGCGGACCGGCCGGGCTGGTTGTGGGTCGCCCGGCTCGGTCAGGGAGCTGCGGCATCGGCCTTCTCCCCCGCCGCGTCCACCCTCGTCGCTCGCCTCAACCCGTCGGCGAGGCACGGCCGCGCGTTTGGGAGCTACGGGTTCTACAAGAGTCTCGGCTGCACGGCCGGCCCGCTGCTCGGCGGCGGGATCGTCTGGCTGGGCGGGTTCCGGCTGCTGTTCGGCGTGATGACCGTCCTCGCGGCGGCCGTCGCGGTGTGGGCGCTGCTCGCCGTGCCGGTCGTACCGCCGCTGCCGCGGACCCGTCAGACCGTGGTCGATCTCGCGCGACGCCTCACCGATCCCGCGTTCCTCCGGCCGACCGTAGCACTCGCTGCCGCGACCGCGGCCCTGTCGGTCGGCGTTGGGTTCCTGCCGGTCACCGGGGCCTCGGACGGGCTCGGCACGATCGCCACCGGTGCCGCTGTTTCCTTGCTCGCGGCAACAGCCGCCGTCGTGCAGCCCCGCTCCGGCCGAGCCCTCGACGCGGGCAAGCTGACCACTCGCACGGGCATCGCAGCCGGCCTCGGACTCGCGGCCGCCGGCTTCGTCTGCGCGGCCCTGCCCGGCGTGGTGTTCCTGTTGATCGCCGCCGCCCTAATCGGCGCCGGCACCGGCGTCATCACTCCGCTCGGATTCGCAGCGTTGGCAGCCAGTACGCCCCCGGAACGTCTCGGCCAGACGATGGGCACCGCCGAACTGGGCCGCGAGCTCGGCGACGCCGGCGGCCCGCTGCTCGTCGCTGCCGTCGCGTCGATCGCCGTACTGGACGCCGGCTACGTCGTCCTCGCCGTCCTGCTGGCGCTCGGGCTGCTCACACTCCGCCGGGCACGAAGCTGAACAGACTCTCACCCTTGACCAAAGGTTCAGGTACACCCACGTAGCGGTGCACCCCGACTCCGAAGCGGGCCTCCTTGTCCGACACCCACACCCGCTCGAAGCCGCCGAACTCGAACCAGTCGCAGATCGACGGCACCAGGTCGGGGTCGCCGCGGTGCCGGGTCCAGATCACCGTCGCCCCGGTCCGGCAGAGCTGGCGGCTGCCCGCGATCGTCCGCTGGATGTCCGCGTTCGCGATGTTGCCGAAGATGCCGCACAGCAGGACGAGCTCGGCCGGCACGAACCCGTCGTAGTGATCCGTCAGCGACGCGTCGCCGGTGATCACCTCGACGTTGTCCGGCGCCCGTTCCCGGGCCCACCCGGCAAGCTCCGGATCGAGCTCGACAAGACGCGCGCGGACGTCCGTCCGGCGCGGATGATCCTCCAGTACGTCGAGCAGATCACGGCCCTGCCCCGCGCACAGGCTGACCACCGGCACTGGTCCGGCCGGCGCCCGGTCGAGCGCAGCCCGTACCTGCGCCCGAACCACCTGCAGCCGCCGCGAAAGGTCCGAGTCAGGATCGTCGTACCGCTGATGCCATGCCCGCCAGTCCATGTCAGGAGAGACTACGGTCGAGCAGGTGCGATGCTGGTCGGGCCGGACCAGCAGGTCGCGGCAGACCTTCCTGCCGCGGCAGAACCGCGGATCTGTAACCTCACAGTGACCGACAGGCAGGAACTTCGGGCGTCGATGGATAGTTGTCTTTCCGGAGCCCGTGCGCGATCAGAGGAGAGTCATGGCAAGGCGTGTCGAACAGAAGGCTGCGGCCCGTGAGCGGATCGCCGCGCAGCAGGCCGCCCAGCGGCGGGCCGAGCAGCGCCGGCGGCTTCTGCTCGCGGTCGGTGCGGTCGTTCTGGTCGTGGTGATCGTCGGCGGACTGGTGGCGATCCGGCTGGCCGGCGGCGGCAAGAAGACCGCGACCGGGCCGAACGGCTCGGCCGACGCGGCGCTGATCACCGCCCTCTCCTCGATCCCGGCATCGACCTTCGCGACGGTCGGCAGCGCCGACGTGAAGACCGCGCCGTCGGCGATCAACGACCAGCCGGCACTGACCGACAACGGCAAGCCGAAGGTCCTCTACATCGGCGCCGAGTACTGCCCGTTCTGCGCGGCCGAGCGCTGGCCGGTCGTCGTCGCGCTGTCCCGCTTCGGCACCTTCAAGAACCTCGGTACGACCCACTCGGCGGCCGCCGACGTGCACCCGAACACGCCGACCCTGTCCTTCCACGGCTCGACGTACACGAGTCAGTACCTGTCCTTCACCGGCGTCGAGACCACCACCAACGAGGTCCAGGGCAACAGCTACAAGCCGCTCGACACCCCGTCGGCCGCGGACCAGGCGACCCTGGAGAAGTACGACAACGCGCCGTACGTCGACAAGGAGAGCGCCGGGTCGATCCCGTTCATCGACCTCGGCAACAAGTTCATCGGATCCGGCGCGACGTACGACCCGGACGTGCTGGCGGGCAAGACGCAGGCCCAGGTCGCGGACGCGATCAAGGACCCGTCGAGTGCGATCTCCAAGGCGGTCATCGGGTCGGCCAACGTCTACACCGCGGCGATCTGCAAGCTGACGAACAACCAGCCGTCGAGCGTGTGCAACACCGAGCCCGTCACCGCGGCCGCGGCCAAGCTCGGCCCCGCGAAGGGCTGACGCCCGTGGCTGACACTGCGCAACGGTCGACCAGGCCGTCCTTGGGTGTGATCCCCTGGGCGACCTTGGTCGTGTCGATCGCCGGCCTCGCGGTCGCGGCGTACCTCACGTACGAGCACTTCACCGCCGGTACGACGCTGGCGTGTCCGGACACCGGTGTCGTCAACTGCGCCAAGGTCACCAGCAGTCAGTACTCGAAGGTCTTCGGCATCCCGGTCGCGGTCCTCGGCCTGGCCTTCTTCGTCGGCATGACCGCGCTCTCGGTCCCGCCGATGTGGCGTACGGCGTCCCCGTGGCCGGCCCGCCTGCGCCTCGTCGGCGTACTGACCGGCGTGGTGTTCGTGTGCTATCTGATCTGGGCCGAGCTCTTCCAGATCAACGCCATCTGCCTGTGGTGCACCGTGGTCCACGCACTGACGCTGGTTCTCTTCGGGCTGGTCATCATCCGGCTGGCCCTGGTGCCGCCTGCGTCATAAGTGGGTACTGGTGCGGCATGAAATCGCCAGGGGCCGAGCAGTGGGTGCCGCACGACGGTGGCATGAAGAAGCTGCGGGCGCAGCTGCCGAACTGTCGTGGCTGTGAGCTCTGGAAGGACGCCGAGCAGGCCGTCGCAGGCGAGGGGCCGGTTCGGTCGCGGATGATGCTGGTCGGTGAGACGCCAGGCGACCACGAGGACAAGGAAGGACATGTCTTCGTCGGGCCGGCCGGTCATCTGCTCGACAAGGCACTGGTAGAAGCGGGGATCGACCGGTCGGACGTCTACCTGACGAACGCGGTGAAGCACTTCCGCTTCGAGCGGCAAGGCAAGCGCCGGATTCACAAGACGCCGAGCGCGAGTCAGATCACGGCGTGCCATCCGTGGTTGACGCGCGAGCTAGAGATCGTGAAACCGGCGCTCGTTGTCGTGATGGGGTCGGTCGCGGCGAAGGCTCTACTCGGGCCGTCCTTCCGAGTGACCCAGCAGCGTGGTGAGCGGTTGGAGCTTCCCGGCGGGCAGGCGGCTGTTGCGACTGTGCATCCGTCGGCGGTGGTTCGGTCCGACGAGTTCCGGCGTGACTTCGCGCGGTTCGTGGACGATCTCCGGACCGCCGTCGAGCTACTCGGCTGACCAGCGCCAGTCGCTGACCTCCGGCAGGTCCTCGCCGTACCGAGTCACGTACGCGTGGTGCCGCGTACGTTGGTCCGCGAAGTACTGCCGGGTGACGGCGGCACGTTGTCCCAAAGTCGGTACGCGGTCGATGACGTCCATGGCCAGGTGGTACCGGTCGAGGTTGTTGCGGACCACCATGTCGAACGGAGTGGTCGTCGTACCCTCCTCGACGTAGCCGCGGACGTGCAGGTTCGCGTGACCGTGGCGGCGGTACGTGAGCCGGTGGATCAGCCACGGATAGCCGTGGTACGCGAAGATGACCGGCTTGTCGGTCGTGAACAAGGCGTCGTACTCCGCGTCCGTCAGGCCGTGTGGGTGCTCCGTCGCGTCCTGCAGGCGCATCAGGTCGACGACGTTGACGACCCGGATCCGCAGATCCGGTACGTGCTCACGCAGCAGCGAGACCGCGGCCAGGGTCTCCATCGTCGGCACGTCGCCCGCGCACGCCATCACGACGTCCGGATCGCCGTCGTCGTTGCTCGCGAAGTCCCAGATCCCGGCGCCCCGCGCGCAGTGCACCGCGGCCGCGTCCCAGTCGAGCCAGTTCGGCTGCGGCTGTTTGCCCGCGACAACGACGTTGATGTAGTTCCGGGTCCGCAGGCAGTGGTCCATCGTGGACAGCAGCGTGTTGGTGTCCGGCGGCAGGTACACCCGGACAACCTCGGCCTTCTTGTTCACCACGTGGTCGATGAAGCCCGGGTCCTGGTGCGAGAACCCGTTGTGGTCCTGCCGCCAGACGTGCGAGGTGAGCAGGTAGTTCAGCGACGGGATCCGGCGCCGCCACTCCAGCCGGTTGATCGTCTTCAGCCACTTCGCGTGCTGGTTCACCATCGAGTCGACGATGTGTACGAACGCCTCGTACGACGAGAACAACCCGTGCCGCCCGGTGAGCAGGTACCCCTCCAACCAGCCCTGGCAGGTGTGCTCGCTCAGGATCTCCAGCACGCGCCCGTCCGCGGCGAGGTGGTTGTCGCCGTCCAGCTGCTCGGCGAGCCACCGCTTCCCCGTCTCCTCGTAGACCGCGGACAGCCGGTTCGACTCGGTCTCGTCCGGTCCGAACAGCCGCAGGTTGTCCGGGTTCAGCCGGAACGCGTCGCGCAGGAACGTCCCGAACACCTTCGTCGGCTCCCCGTCCTCCGCACCGGGCGACTTCACCGGTACGGCGTACTCCGCGACGTCGGGCAGCTCCAGGTCACGGCTCAGCGCGCCGCCGTTCGCGTGCGGGTTCGACCCCATCGGCCGCTCCGGAACCAGTTCGAGGAGATCCGGGACCGGCCGGCCCGCCTCGTCGAACAGCTCCTCCGGGCGGTAGCTGCGGAGCCAGTACTCCAGTTGCCCCAGGTGCACCTCGTTCGTCCGTACGCCCGACAGCGGCACCTGATGCGCCCGCCAGGTCCCTTCGACCGGCTCGCCGTCCACGGTGTGCGGCCCGGTCCAGCCCTTGGGTGTCCGGAACACGATCATCGGCCAGGCCGGCCGTACCGGCTCCTGCTTGATCTCGTCGATCCGGTCCACGCAGACGTCGAGGGTCGCCGCCAGCGCCTGGTGCACCTCGGCCGGCTCGGACCCCTCGACCAGGTACGGCTCGTAGCCGTAGCCGCGCATCAGCGCGGTCAGCTCGTCGTCGCCGATCCGCGCGAGTACCGCCGGGTTCGCGATCTTGTACCCGTTCAGGTGCAGGATCGGGAGCACGGCGCCGTCGCGGGCGGGGTTCAGGAACTTGTTCGAGTGCCAGGACGCCGCTAGTGGCCCCGTCTCCGCCTCGCCGTCGCCCACGACGCAGGCGACGAGCAGGTCGGGGTTGTCGGCCGCCGCGCCGTACGCGTGGCTGAGCGAGTACCCCAGTTCGCCGCCCTCGTTGATCGACCCCGGGACGTCCGCGGCCACGTGGCTCGGGACTCCGCCCGGAAACGAGAACTGCTTGAACAGCCTCGCCATCCCGCCCTCGTCCCGGGTCGTGTTCGGGTACGCCGCGGTCCAGCTCCCCTCCAGCCAGGTGTTGGCCACCAGCGCCGGACCGCCGTGGCCCGGCCCGGTCACGAACAGTACGTCCCGGTCGCGCCGTCTGATCACCCGGTTCAGGTGCGCGTAGATCAGGTTCAGCCCGGGCGTCGTACCCCAGTGCCCGAGCAGCCGCGGCTTGATGTGGTCGACCCGCAGCGGCTCCCGGAGCAGCGGATTGGCGAGCAGGTAGATCTGCCCGACCGACAGGTAGTTCGCCGCCCGCCAGTAGGCATCGATCCCCCGGAGCTCGGCGTCGGACAGTGGAGTGCCGTCGACCCGCTGCACGTCAGCGCCCGACGGCCTTCGCGAGCTGAGACTTCGTCATCTTGGAGCGTCCCTTCACGTTCTTCTCCTTCGCCTCGTTGTACAGCTGCTCCTTGGTACGGCCCTTGGAGCCGCTGTGCGAGCGGAGGCCACCGCGCCGGCTCGAGGAGATGTCGTGGGTCGACGTGCGGCTCTTCTCCTTCGACTCGCCGGAGCGGGCTCGTTCCTTGTTCACGGTGCGGGCCGCGATCTCCTCGGCGGTGTCCTCGCTGCGTCCTCGCTTCTTCAGCCCGGCCTTGATGTGCTCGTACTGGCGTTCGCGCTTCGGGCTCGATCCTGCGGGCATCTCGGAGACCTCCTTGTCACGGGTTCACCCGGTACCCGGTGCCGGTCTCCAACAATCGGGACGGGGCAGGTAGCATGGGTTCTCGATCGCGCACGCAGGAGCGGTGAATTCTGAGCCGTGTTCCTGGGGACCCTTCTGGACGGCCCTCTGCACGACACCGGGTGACGTTTCGTCGGCGGGTCGGTCCGCGCGCGGTCAGGCGTTCCGCCACGGCCTGGCCGTGGCATGACACAGGAGGAAATGTTGGCCCGACGAGGTCAGCGCCAGCCCGGCGCTACCCGTTCCGCACCCCGTCGCCGGCGTCGCGTCCGCGACGGCGAGTCCGACGGTCTGATCCAGGTCCTCGCGCAGGCCGTGCGCGAGGTCGAGAACGCGGTCACCCGCGGCGCGATCAAGCCTTCGACCCGGACGAAGTTCCAGGTCGTCGCGCTGCTGGTCCGCGAGGAGCGGGCCCGGGTGAACGGCGACGCAGCCGCCACCGACGCGTACCGGACCGAGCAACTGCGGCGGCTGGACGGGATCGCGACGATCCTGGCGAAGACCGCGGCCCTCGAGCCGTCGCTGCTCGTCCTGCTCGCCGAGGACGCGGTGATCTCGGAGGCAGCGGCTGCGCTCAAGCGGCAGATGCTGGACGAAGCCGGCCTGGAGGTCCCCGAGGAACCGGAGCCGGTGGAGCCGGTCGCTGCCCCGGAGACCCAGGCCCGGCGGGTGGTCCCGCAGGCCGTGGTGTCGCGGCAGCTGGCCAACCCGTTCCTCGCCCCGGACTTCTCCGCGCCGCCCTCCCGCCCCGCGGGTCCGAGCCGGCTCGGTGGCTGGGAGCTGATCGGGCCGCTGCTGCGCTCGTTCGAGCACGCGTCCGCCTCCGCGACCATGACGCTCCCGGACCCGACCTCGTTGCGGCTGGCCGGCGGGATCGACGCGCTCCGGCTCCGCGGCCTGGAGCTGATGCCGCACCAGGCCCGGTTGATCGCCGCCGCCGCGGACGGGCACCGGACGTTCCTGCTCGCCGACGAGCCCGGCCTCGGCAAGACCGCCCAGGCGCTACTCGCCGCCCAGGCCGCGGACGCGTACCCGCTGCTGGCCGTCGTACCGAACGTCGTCAAGACCAACTGGGCCCGCGAGGCCGGTCTCTGGACGCCGCGCAAGACGCCGACCGTCATCCACGGCGACGGCGACTCGATCGACGGCTTTGCCGACATCGTCGTGGTCAACTACGAGGTCCTCGACCGGCACGTCGGCTGGCTCGGCGACCTCGGGTTCCGCGGCATGGTCGTGGACGAGGCGCACTTCATCAAGAACAAGAAGTCCCAGCGGTCCCGCAACGTGCTCGACCTCTCCAACCGGATCCGGTCCCGGGCCGCGCGGCCGTTGCTGATGGCGCTCACCGGTACGCCGCTGATCAACTCGATCGAGGACTTCACCGCGATCTGGGAGTTCCTCGGCTGGATCGACGAGAAGGCGCCGCGGGCCGAGCTGATGGGCAAGCTCGACGCGACCGACCTGACCCCGGCCGACCCCGGTTTCGCCGCGGCCGCCCGGGCCAGTGTGATCGACATGGGGATCGTCCGGCGCCGCAAGGTGGACGTGGCCGCGGACATCCCGGCCCGCCGGATCGCCGACCTGCCGGTCGAACTCGACGGCGCCGTCGGGCGCTCGATCCGGGCCGCCGAGCGAGAGCTCGCGGACCGGCTGGTGGAGCGGTACCGGACCGCGCTGGAGACCCGGCGCTCGGGCGTGGTCGTGGAAGGCATCGACCACGAACTGGTCCGCCAGGTGGCCGGCTGGGAGCGGACCGAGATGGCCGCGAAGAAGACCGGCGACAACGTGTTCAGCCTGTTCCGCCAGATCGGTCAGGCGAAGGCCGGACTGGCCGCCGACTACGCGGCCCAGCTCGCGCAGAACGTCGGCAAGGTGGTGTTCTTCGCCCGGCACATCGAGGTGATGGACACCGCCGAGGAGCTGTTCGCCGAGCGCGGCATCAAGTACTCCTCGATCCGCGGCGACCAGACCTCGCGGACCCGGCAGAAGAACATCGATGCCTTCGTCAACGATCCCGACGTGGCGATCGCGGTCTGCTCGCTGCTCACCGCGGGCGTCGGCATCAACCTGCAGGTCTCGTCGAACGTCGTCCTCGCCGAGCTGTCCTGGACGAACGCCGAGCAGACCCAGGCGATCGACCGGGTGCACCGGATCGGTCAGGACGAACCGGTCACCGCGTGGCGGATCATCGCCGCGCAGACCATCGACACCCGGGTCGCGGACCTGATCGACGCCAAGGCAGGCCTGGCCGCGATGGCGCTCGACGGCTCCGACGAAGAGGTCGGCTCGTCGGCCGACTTCCAACTCGAGGCGCTCGCCGCGCTGCTGACCCGAGCACTGGAGGCGTCAGCCTGACAACTCGCCCACCGGCAGCTCAACCTCCAGGGAGTTGGTTGCCGGGGCGAGCGGGCAGGTCCACTCGGGGCTGTAGGCGCAGGACGGGTTGTACGCGAAGTTCAGGTCGACGACGAACTCGCCGGTGGACAGGTCGCTGCCGAGGTCGGCGCCTTTGACGGTGTCGATCAGGTAGCGGCCGCCGCCGTACGTCTCCTTGTTGCGGTCCTTGACCGGGACGAAGAGACCGCCGCCGTACGACTCCAGCCACCAGACGTCGAGGTCGCCGATGGGTAGGTGGAGGGTGCCGACTCGGGAGAACGGGATGACGCCGTCCGTGGCTGAGGTGAACTCCCAGGTGTGCGGTTTGACGTCGGTGTCGATGGTCGTTTCGTAGCGGTACTCGGGGTTGTAGGGGGCTACGGGTGCTCCGGGATAGGTCTCGCGGTGTCGGCCCGGGACCGGAGAAGCTGGGTGGTGGGTCAGTAGGTTGTTGCGGGCGGTTTGCCAGGTCGCGTGGGCATCGACTGGGTCGGGGTCGGTGCGGACGGTGCGGTACAGGTCGAACACGCGCCGCCGCCAGTCGGCGACCGCGAGAGCCGGTGCTCCGAACTGCGCCTCTTTCTCCGGGTCCATTGGGTCTCCTGTCAGCTCTTCAGGGCTTCGGCGGAGTCGGGCCAGTACTTGTGGATGCGGTCCAGGTAGGACTGGGCCTGCGGCCCGGCCTTGCGGCCGCGGGCGAAGATCCGCATGTTGCCGCCGCCGGCGTTGTAGCCGAGGGCAAGCAACTCGTCCTTGGTGTACAGGCCGGCCCGCTTGGACGGCAGCCGTTTCGCGAGGTCGTGCAGGTGCCAGGCGGCGGCCTCGATCGCGAGCGCCGGGTTGTCCGGCAGCTCCTCCCACTTGCGCTTCGCGAAGTCCCGGCCACGCTTCGTCTCGTCGAAGGCCGGCTTGTGCATGTTCGCGATCCCGAACGCCGGGTCCGAGTCCACCTCGGCCCACTGCCGCTCGAACTTCGGGTCGTGCGGCTTGTACGACTCGGCGTACAAGATTGCCATCAGCAACTGCGGGTTGATCCCGGCCTGCTTCGCGTACCGCCGGACGTCGGCCGCGAAGTGCGCCGGGTCGTAGTCGTCGTACCACGGCTTCGCCGTCGTCTTGGTGGCAGTGGGCTTGGTCACTGTCGGCGTCGTACCGGCGACCGGTTTGTCGGTGGTGGTCTTGTCCGAACAGGCGGCCCATACGCCGACGAACAGTACGCCGACCGCAACCCAACCCCACCGCTTCGCCACCTGCACTTCTCCAACCTATCCGCACGACGCAACGGGCCTGTCCGCAGAACGCAAATTCTCCCCCGAACCGCGCCGATCGCAGCGGAACCGGTCATAACGGCCGCATGATGTGCTCACCATGATCGATCCCCATCACGACGACGCCGCGTCCGCCTTCGCACGGCTCGCCCTCGAACTGCACGAAGCCCCCGGTGTCGAGGAGACCGTCGACGCCGTCGTCCAGTTCGCGCTACAGGCCCTCAACTGCACGTACGCCGGAGTCGCGTTCAGCGCGCGTGGTTCCCGCCCGGAGGTCGCCGCGGTCACCGACCCGGTGGTCGCGGACATCTACGAACTGCAGATCAGCAGCCAGGACGGACCGCTCGTCACCGCGATGCGCGAGCAGGTGCCGGTACTGATCCGCGACACGACGACCGAGACCCGGTGGCCGGTGTGGGCCGGAAAGGTCGCCGCTCTCGGAGTACGGAGCGTCCTCGACGTGCCGCTGGCGGCCGGGCCTGTCCCCCGGCGTGTGGTGGGCGTCCTGGGCCTGTACAGCCCCGATCCCGACGCGTTCGCACCCGACGACGAGGCGGTCGCACACATCCTGGCCAGGCACGCCTCGGTCGCCCTCGCGTCCGCCCGGCAGGAGGCCGCGCTGGCCCACGCGGTCGACGCCCGGAAACTCGTCGGTCAGGCGATGGGGATCCTGATGGAACGCTTCGACATCGACGCCGACCGCGCGTTCGCCGTACTGCGCAGGTACTCGCAGGACACGAACACCAAGCTCCGCGACGTCGCGCAGCAACTCATCGACACCCGGAAACTGCCCTAGCGAGCCAGCGTCGTACTCGGCAGCTCGCCGTACTCCGCACGGTACGCGGCGCTCATCCGGCCGTGGTGATGGAAGCCCCACCGGGCCGCGATCGTCGCCACGGTGGCCGTACTCGGGTCGGCCGCGAGCAGCTCCGTACGCACTTCCGCCAGCCGGAGCCGGCGGAGGTGGTCCAACGGCGTGCACTCGAGGTGCCGCTGGAACGCCGCCTGCAACGCCCGCACGGTCACGCCCGCGGCCGCCGCGATATCGGCGACGCTGATCGCCTGGTCGAGGTGCGACTCCATGAATCCGAGCGCGCGCCGGACCGTACTGGGGTGCGCGGCGGGCCCGTCCGAGTCGGTCACGGCGGTGTTCGCGAAGGCAGCGAGGACACTCGCGGCCAGCAACTGCGAGACGGATGCGAGCACCAACGGCGACTCGCGGACGAAGGGGTTGCGCAGCACCTGGTCACCCAGATAGGCGATCGTCCGGGACAGGTGCTGGGCCGCCTGGCGCGAGTACGGCCGGTGGTCGAGGAGCCGTACCGGTACGTTTCCCTTCCGGCTGACGCCCGCGACCCGGGTCAGCAGGGCCGGGTCGAACATCGTGATCGTGTACGACGAGTTGCAGATCTTCCCGGCGTACGGGCGGTCCGGCGGTGCCAGCGAGACCAGGTCGCCCGGGCGGAAGGTGTCCTGCCAGCCGTCCGTGACATGGTCCTGAATAGTGCCGGTGGAGACTTCGCACAGGCAGATCTTGCCGAGCGGGTCCGCGTCGTAGCTCAGCTCGAAGCCGATCTCGAGCCGGTCGACACTGATCGAGTCCGCCGCGGCGCGGGAGATCCGGGTCCGGACCGCCGACGAGCCGCCACCGATCTGCATCTTCGTGTAGGCCCGGTTCAGGAACTCTTCGGTCTTCGCGAGGTCCCGGCTCTCGAACAGCATCGACTCCATGAGGCCCCATAGTGCATGGAACTGGCACCGTTCACCACAAACGCGTGGCCCCCGATCGGAGGCCACGCGTTTGATTCAAACGGCTGTCAATTGCCCTGAAGCACGGTGAACAGGTGGGTGTGGTCGTTCGTGCCGAGTACGGCGTCCGCACCCGGGCCGTTGGCCCAGACCGGGACGACCGCGCCGGTGTGCTGCTGGCTCGGGCCGGACGTGACCGGGGCCTTGCCGTTGCCGCCGAAGCCGGCGGTGCCGTAGGTCAGCGTCAGGGTCTGACCGTCCTTGGTGGTGAGGTTGGTCGAGTAGCCGGTCGGCAGGCCGGTGTCCGACGCGTCCTCGCCGACGATCTGGCTGGTGTGCGCGTGGTCGGCGGTGACGACGACCAGCGTGTCCGGGTGCGTCTTCTGGTAGTCGAGCGCGACACCGACAGCCTTGTCGAAGTTGACCGTCTCGCCGATCTGGCCGCACGCGTTCGTGGCGTGGTCCTGCTTGTCGATCGAGGCGCCCTCGACCTGCAGGAAGAAGCCCTTCTTGTTCTCCAGCAGGCCGATCGCCTTCGACGTCATGTCGGCGAGGCTCGGCTCGTTCGACGGACGCTGGTTCTCGGTGCACGCGGCCGGGGCGTTGCCCTTGCCGAGGGAGGCGGTCGGGCCGCTCCACTCCAGCGACATGTTGCCCTTGTTGAACAGGCCCAGCACCGGCTGGCCGGCCTTGGCCGACTTCAGCCCGGCGGCGTCGGTGACGTACTGGATGCCGTTCGCCTTGGCCTGGTCGACGACCGTCTTGCCGGCGTACGGACCGCCGGTGATCGGCTGCTCGAACCGGCCGCGGCCGCCGCCGAGGAGTACGTCGACCTTGTGGTCGACCTCCTGCTCCGCGATCGAGCCGAGCCCGCCGGCCGCCTTGGTCTCCTTCGGGCAGTTGGCCATGTCGGCCGGGCCCTGGCAGCCGCGCAGCGACATGTGCGAGGCGAGCACCGCGGGGGTGGCGTCGGTGATCTCCGCGGTGGAGACGTTGCCGACCTTCAGGCCGCGCTTCTGGGCCAGCTCGAGCACGGTCTGGTAGTTCGTGCCGGGGACGTTGTCGGCGCTGCTCGGACCCTGCGAGATCCGCTCGTCGATGGTCTTCTTGCCGGTCGCCCAGCTGGAGCCGGTCGAGGCCGAGTCCGGGTCGTAGTCGGGCAGGTACGGAGCCTTCGCGCCGGGCTTCACCGACCACGTGGTGTCGAAACCGGTGTACTTCGCCCGGTCGACGTTCAGCTTGTTCTGGACACCCTGGTAGTACCGCGCCGCGGTGATCTCCTGGGTACCCATGCCGTCGCCGAGGAAGAAGATCACGTTCTTCGGCCCGCGCTGCGGGTGCTTGCCGGCGTCGTCGGCCTGGGCGGAGTTGAACGCACCACTGGCGGCAGCGGAGGCCATTCCCGCGGCAGCGATCACCGTGGCCGCGGCGAACGCGGCCACGAAAGCCTTTTTCCTGATCATTACGGGCCTTTCTGGTCGGTCAGAACAACCGGAACGTATTGGTCCCCACCGGACGCGACATGACCGGGAAGTGACCATCAGGTGACTGCACGTACGGTCATCCTGTGAAAACTCTCAGCAAGTGGGAAAGCGCTTGCTAGAGTTCGGTCATGATCTACGAGCTGAACCATGTCGGCGGGCGGGTGCGGGATCTCGAGGCGAGCCTGGCGTTCTACGGCGAGCTCGGCGCGGAGGTCGTCGACCGGTTGTTCATGAGCGGCTCGCAGGTCGACCGCGTTCACCTCCAGCTTGCGACCGGCCTGGTCGAGTTGCTCCACCACCAGGAGCCGGACCCGGAGGCGGCGTACGGGCTGAACCATGTCGGGTTCATGACCGACGACCTGGACGGGGACTGGGAGCGGCTGATGTCGCTCGGGTACAGCGAACTCACCGCGCCGCGGGTGGCCGGCAGCGGACAGGGGCGGCTCGCGTTCCTCTCGGACCCGAACGGCGTCCGTGTCGAGCTGCTGCAGCGGTCGGAGGAGTTCCGCGTTCCGCCGATCACGTCCGGCCTCGTGCAGGAATTCTCGTACGTCGGCGTCGCGGCGGCGGACGTCGACGCCGCCGCCGAGTTCTACGGCACCCACCTCGGCATGGACCAAGTCGCCGACGACACCTTCCGGCTCGGCCCGGACGCCGTCAAACTCTTGCCTTCAGCAACCACCCCGATCGCCCACCTCGGCCTCAGCGCCCCTCGGACCGGCACGCACACCGACCCCGACGGCAACCGCGTCAGCTTCGTCTGACCGCGGTGACCCGGCCGAGCACGGCGAGCTGCACCGCATCGGCCCTAGGCTGAGGCGGTGTTCGACTACGACGCGGAGCTGCGGTTCTATCAGCCGCGGTTTCGTGCGGCGTGTGGCGTGCGGGCCGGGGATCGGGTGCTCGACATCGGGTGTGGTGGTGGGCAGACGACCCGGGAGGCCGGGCAGGACGCGGCACCGGGGACTGTGCTCGGCGTGGATGTTGCCGAGCCCAGGATCGCGCAGGCGCAGCGGCTCGAGAACGTCAGCTATCTGCTCGCCGACGCCTCGACGTACGAGTTCGAGAGCTTCGACGTCGGGATCAGCCGGTTCGGGGTGATGTTCTTCGCGGATCCGGTGGCGGCGTTCGCGAACCTGCGCCGGGCGTGCGGGCGGATTGTGCTGATGGTGTGGCAGCCGCGGGCGGAGAACGAGTGGGCGACGGTGATCCCGGCGGCGCTCGGCGGCACGTTCCGGGACGACTCGCCGTTCTCGCTCGGGGACCGCGACCGGACCCGGCACATCCTCACGACCGCGGGCTTCTCCGAGCCGGCGTTCACGGCTTTGCACGAGCCGCTCTACTACGGCCCCGACGCGCAGACGGCGTACGAGAACATCTTGGAACTCCACGAGCCGCGGTCCTTGCTCGCAGCGCTCGACCCGGCGGCGGCCGAACGCGGACGCGACCGGCTGCGGCAGGCGCTCGCTGCGCACGCCACACCTGATGGGATCCTTTTCGACTCGGCCGTGTGGCTCGTCGAAGCGATGTGACCGGGGTCACATTTTCGGAATGTCTATTCGGCCGCGACCCGGTCGACGCACAGGCAAAAGCAACCTACGAAGGAGCAACCACGACATGCGTAAGCTGATCACCACCGCGTTCATCTCGCTCGACGGCGTCGTGGAGGGACCGGGTGGCGAGAAGGAGTACCGGAACGCCGGATGGACCTTCAAGGACATCCCGTTCGACGAGGCGGCGTACACGCTCAAGGGCGAGGAGCAGGAAGAGGCCACCGCACTGCTGCTCGGCAGGGTCAGCTACGAGGCGTTCGCGCCGGTGTGGCCGACGATGCCCGAGTTCCCCGGCTACCTGGCGATGCCGAAGTACGTCGTGTCCACCACGCTCCAGGACAGCGACCTGGTGACGAACTGGAACGAGATCACCATCCTGCGCTCCCTCGACGACGTCGCCGCGCTGAAGGAGACCGAGGGCGGCCCGATCATCATCAACGGCAGCGCCACCCTGAACCGCAACCTCTCCGACGCCGGCCTGATCGACCAGTACAACCTGCTGGTCTTCCCGGTCCTGCTCGGCGCCGGCAAGCGCCTGTTCAGCGAAGCCGACCGCGACAAGCAGAGCCTCACGCTGACCTCCAGCGAGACCTACTCCAACGGCATCCAGAAGTTGACGTACGACGTACAACACTGACCGCTGTACTACGGTTCGCCCATGATCGACGTACGGCCGGCGGACGTGTTCGAGGATGTCCGGGCGGTGATCGGGCCGAAGTCCCCCACCGCCACGGTGTGCTTCTGCCTGAGCTACCGGATCCCGTCCAAGCTGAGCAACGCGCTACGAGGACAGGCTCGGGCGGAGTACGTCGCTGACTTGTGTGCGGCGAAGCCGGCGCCCGGGGTGCTGGCGTACGACGGGGAGACGCCGGTGGGATGGGCCGCGGTGGCGCCCCGGGCGGCGACGTCGTTCGCCCGGAACCGGAAGATCCCGCACCTCGACGAGCTGCCAGTGTGGTCGTTGTGGTGTATCCGGGTCCGGCCGGGGCATCGTGGGCAGGGGATCTCGCACGCACTGATCGCCGGGGCGGTCGACTTCGCGCGGGCGAACGGTGCGCCGGTCGTCGAGGCCTATCCGTTGGACAACGGCGAGAACAAGGTCGACCTGACGATGGCGTACGCCGGGGTCCGGAAGAACTTCGAGAACGCGGGGTTCGCCAAGGCGGCCGACACCACGTCGACGCTGGCCGGGCATCCGCGCGTTCTCATGCGCCTGGATCTTCGCTGAGCCAGCGGGCCGCGGCCTTGTAGGTGTCGTCCGGCGTCCGGTTGAAGGCGATCGCGGCGCCCGGCGAGTGCCGGCGGATCAGGTTGATAACCGTCTCGAACAGCCCGGACTGCTCCTCGGACCGCCGGATGCCGCCGCCCACGACCACGACCTCCCACGGTCGCGACGCGAGGGCCGCGCTCACGACCGCCTCGATGTCGTCGCTCCCGTCCAGCCCGACCAGACAAGTCTCGACCCCGACGCCGTGCGCGGCGAAGTCGTCCATCCCCGCCTGGATCCCGGTAGCCACCGGCCCCGGATCCCACGGCCCCGGCACCCGATACGGATCCAGCCCGATCACCAACACCCGCGGATCGCTCGTCATCGCAGGACACTACCGCTCGAAGCAGACCACGAACGGGTCAGGCGGTTGTGAAGCGTTGTTCGAGGGTGTCGAGGAAGGCTTGGACCTGGCGGTAGGTGTCTGTGGTGTAGGCACCTACTGTGCGTTCGGTGTTGAGGGCCTCGCGCATGGCGTCCAGGTAGCGGCGCTGGATGGTGGACATCTGTTCGCGGGTGTCGGGTTTGGTTTCGCGGAGTTGCTGGCTGCCGGAGACCAGGCGGGGAACGATACGGTCCTTGAGGGCGTGAACCACGTCGGGGTCGAGGGGTTCGCCGTCGACGGTCTGGTCCTCGAGCGGGCCGAGCGTGTCGATCGCGGCGGAGCCGATCTGGCGCATCAGTTCCTGGACGGAGTCGCGCTTGTCCTCGGCGCTTTCCGAGGTGAAGCGCATCTTCGCGATCACCGCGGGCAGCGAGATACCGAATGCGACGAGCGTGATCAGCGCGACGACGAAGGCCGCGAGTACGACGGTCGCGCGGTGCGGCGTACCGGCCGGGATGGTCTGGGCCGCGGCGACGGTGACGACGCCGCGCATCCCGGCCCAGGCAAGGACAAGGAGACCGCGGCCCGTGATCGGCTCGCGTTCCTCGAAGTCGGCGTCGGCCCGGCCGCGGGCCAACCGTTTGCGCGCCCACGCGACCCGGTTCTCCTCCCGCGGGCTCGACGGCTCCATCGCCTCCAGGCGTTCCTCGAACTGGTCGAGCTGAGCATGCACCTGCTCATGCCGATCAGCCGGACCGAAGTGGCTCTGCAGCGCCGGCCACGCCAGCCCGAGGAACCGCAGCGCGATCAGCAGCCCGACCACGAGCAGTACGAGCCCCGTCATCTCCCCGAACGACGTCTCCGTCCGAGCGTCGTTCACCAGCTCCGGCAACTCGTACCCCATCGCGAGGAAGACGCCGCTCTCCAGGATGAAGCTGATCGTCGTCCACGTCGTCGACTGCGTCTGCCGGTCACGCGCACTGAACCGCCGGTTCCCGAGCGCGCCGGTCAGCAGCCCTGCGATCACCACGGCGAGTACGCCGGACGCGTGCGCCTCCTCCGCCGGGAAGTACGCGAGGAACGGCACCGCGAACGAGATCGTCGTGTTCAGTACCGGATCGTCGAGCCGCTGGCGCAACAGAACGGTCAGCAGGCCGACCGCGCCACCGATCAGGATCGCGCCGACGACCGCCCACACGAAGTCGAGAACGGTGTGCCCGAAGCTGAAGTGGGTGGTCACGGCCAGCGCGGCCAGCGCCGTACGCAGCACGACCAGCGCCGACGCGTCGTTGACCAGGCTCTCACCTTCGAGCACGGTCATCAGCCGTGGCGGCAGCCCGACCCGGTGCCCGATCGCGGTCGCCGCAACCGCGTCCGTCGGGCTGACCACGGCGCCGAGCGCGACCGCCAGCGCGAACGAGATGTTCGGGAAGACCGCGTGGACCAGCGCCCCGATCACCAGCGCGGACACGATCACCATCACGACGGACAACCACGAGATCAGCCCGAAGTTGCGCCGTACGTCGATCACCGGCAACTTCACCGCGGACGTGTACAGCAACGGCGGCAGTACGCCCGCGAGGATGGTCTCGGGCTCGATGTGGATGGCCGGCGTACTCGGCAGGTAACTGGCGCCGATCCCGAGCGCGACCAGCAGCAGCGGCGCCGCGACGCCGGTCCGTCGCGCGAAGACCGACGCCGCGATCATGATCGCGAGCCCGGCACCGGCAATCAGCACGAACTGGTGGTCCACGCGACCGGAGTCTACGGCGGGCCAGGGTGGGAACCAGGGATTCACACTGGTGTCACGGGCCGGGCATGACGGCAGATTAGGTGTCAGCGCAACACACAGATCCCTGGAGGAAGTCATGAGCACCGACCTGAAGTTCGAAGCCGTTGTCATCCCGGTGGCCGACGCCGACCGGGCGAAGGAGTTCTACACCGGTCTCGGCTGGCGCCTGGACGCGGACTTCGCGTTCGACAACGGGTTCCGGGTCGTCCAGTTCACGCCGCCGGGCTCCCCCGCGTCGGTCCAGTTCGGTACCGGCATCACCACCGCGGAGCCCGGTACGGCGCAGGGCCTCTACCTGGTCGTCGACGACATCGAGGCCGCGCGGTCCGAGCTGCTCGCGGCCGGCACGAAGGTCACCGACGTGTTCCACCCGAGCACACCGGGCGCCCAGTTCGAGGCAGCTCCGGACGGACGCGTGGCAGGCCCCGCGGACGGCCGCTCGAGCTACAGCTCCTTCGCCACCTTCGGCGACCCCGACGGCAACACCTGGCTGCTGCAGGAAGTCACCAAGCGGCTCCCCGGCCGCGTCGACGACGCGACGTACACCTCGGTCGACGACCTCGAGGCCGCCCTGCGCCGGGCCGCCGGCGCCCACGGCGAGCACGAGGCCCGCACCGGTCAGGCCGACGAGAACTGGCCGGCCTGGTACGCCGCCTACATGGTGGCCGAGCGCACCGGTTCCGAACTTCCGCAGTAGAACGTGTAGAGAACATGTAGAGAACGCCGCCGCGGCTCCGTCCTCCGGGCAAAGAACCACTACCGGAGGAGAATCACGAGATGGCAATCAAGCGCATGGACCACATCGGCGTCGTGGTCGAGGACCTGGCGGCGGCGAGGGACTTCTTCTTGGAGCTCGGCATGGAGCTCGTCGGCGAGACCACGGTCTCCGGGCCGTGGGTGGAAGGCGTGTCCGGGTTGCCCGGGGTCGTCGCGGACATCTCGTTCCTGCGTACCCCGGACGGCCACGGGCAGCTCGAGCTGACGAAGTACCAGACGCCGCTCGCCACGACCGCGGAGCCGTCGGCGCCGCCGAACACGCTCGGGATCCGGAACCTGATGTTCGCCGTCGACGACGTCCACGACACTGTCGAGCGGCTGAAGGCGCACGGCGGCGAGCTGGTCGGGACGATCGAGGAATACACGCCGTCGAAGTACTTCTGCTACCTGCGCGGCCCGCAGGGCGTCATCGTCGCGCTCGCCGAGGACTGAGAATGTCGGTGGCGCCGTCTAGCGTGCGCCACATGAACCGGATCGATCGGCTGTACGCCCTCGCGGAGGAGCTGCGTGCGGCCGGACCCCGCGGGCGGACGGCGCGGCAGCTGGCGGCACGCTTCGAGGTCAGCGTACGGACCATCGAGCGCGACCTGAGCGCGCTCGGGCAGGCCGGCGTACCGCTCGCGACCAAGCAAGGACGCACCGGCGGCTACTCGGTGGACCGCGCGATGAGCCTCCCGCCGCTGAACTTCACACCGCGGGAGGCGATGGCGGTCGCGGTCGCGCTGAGCCGCGGCGACCACGTCCTGTTCGCGCGCGACGCACGGACCGCGCTGCAGAAGATCGTCGCCGCGATGCCGCAGCGGGACCTCGACGAGGCCCGGACGGCGGCCGCGAAGGTCCGCCTGCTGGTGCAGCCGGTGCCCGATCCGGACGGCGAGGTCGCCGAGCAGATCTGGCGCGCGGTCCGCGACAACCAGGTGCTGCGGATCCAGTACACCGATGTCGGCGGCGTCGAGACGCTCCGCGAGATCGAGCCGCAACATGTCGTCGTCGGCCCGAACGGGTCGTACCTGACCGCCTGGTGCCACCTCCGTCAGGAGGACCGGGTGTTCCGGATGGACCGGATCAGCAAGGCCGAGCGGTCGGTCACGCTGCCGCAGCGCCCGCCCGCGTCCGGCGACCTGCACGTCGACGGGTACGAGACCAAGCTGCCGGACGCCGCGCTGCGTCCGGAAGATCTTTTTCCAACTCCGACATAGGGCTGTCGCGAACCGCTGACAGCGTGGTTCTCACAAGCCCATTCGAGTTGAAGGAGAAGTTCCATGAGTACTCCCGCACCTGGCACGCTGGCGTGGTTCGAGGTCGCGACCGACAACCCGGACGCCGCCGAGAAGTTCTACGGCAGCCTGTTCGACTGGTCGTTCGACTCGTCCGGGAGCCTGACGTCCGGCGGCCTCGACTACCGCAACATCACCGCGTCCGGCGCGCCGCAGCCGATGGGCGGCCTGTTCGCGACCAACGGCGAACTGCCGAACCACGCCGTCTTCTACATCCTGGTCGCCGACGTCGAGGCGACCTGCACCGACGCCGAGCAGCTCGGTGGCACGGTGGTGAACAAGCGGATCGGCAACGGTGGCGGTACGCCGGACTTCGCGTACCTGCGCGACCCGTCGGGCAACCAGTTCGCGGTCTTCACCCCGCGTCCTGAGTGATGTCACCGCCATGTCCCCGTCCGCGTCCCCGTCCCCGCCGGCCTCCGGCGGGGACGCCGCCCGTGAGCTGTACGACGAACTCACCGACGACCTGCTCTACGACCCGGCCATCGGCCGCGGCACGATCATGGGCCACCCGTGCATCCGGCTCGCCGGCCAGTTCGTCACCTGCCTCGAACGCAACGGCACCGGACTCATCCTGAAGCTCCCCGCCGACCGCGTCAGCACCCTGATTGCCGAAGGCACCGGAGTCCCGTTCACCGCCAACCGGACCCCGATGCGCGAATGGATAACAATCCCAACCGCCGACCGCCCAACCTGGCAAGCCCTTCTCGCCGAAGCAGTCACCTTCGCCCGCAGCAAAGTAGCTGCACCGTGAGGGTGTGCGCCCAGGTCTGAGGGCGCCTCAGACTGCCAGGCGGCCGCCGTCGATGGGGAGGGTGGCGCCGTGGATGAGGGAGGCTGTGTCGGAGGCGAGGAAGACGATGCCGGCGGCAACTTCGGTTGGGGTGCCGACGCGTTGGAGGGGTGTCGTACCGGCGAGGTTGTCGAGGTTCTCGCCCATTACTGCTGTGCCCTCGGTGCGGGTGGGGCCCGGGCTGACCGCGTTCACCCGGACGCCGGACGGTCCGAACTCGGCGGCCCAGGCGCGGGTCAGCAGTTCCACGGCCGCCTTGCTCGAGCCGTACGCCGCCATGCCTGCCATCCCGAAGTACGCGACCATCGTCGTCACGTTCACGATCGCCCCGGATCCGCGGGCCGCCATCAGCGGGGCCAGTTCCGCGACCAGGTAGAACGGCGCGCGTACGTTCACCGCGTACACGGCGTCGAAGTCGGCGTCCGTGACGTCGGCGGTCGGGCCGAACGGGAAGATGCCGGCGTTGTTGACCAGTACGTCGACGTGACCGCCGCCGAGGTCGATCGCCTGCTTCGCCAGCGAGCGCACGCTCGCCAGGTCGCTCAGGTCGGCCGGTACGAAGTCCGCCGCCCCGCCGCCCGCGCGGATCCCGTCGACCACCTGCTGCCCGCGATCGACATCCCGCCCGCTGATCACGACGTGCGCGCCGCGCGCCGCGAGCTGCTCGGCCACCGCCCGGCCGATCCCGCTGTTGCCACCGGTCACGAGCGCGGTCCGGCCGGCGAAGTCCTGCGTCATATCGGTTTCCATCCACTAGTTGGAGTCGGTACCCCGATAGTTCTCCGACGAAATTGGAGTATCAACTCCAAAATCTGTACGTTGGGCGGCATGACCAATCGGCTGACCAGGAAGGGCCAGGCGACCCGGGACCGGATCGTGGTGGCCGCGGCCCAGTTGATGCTCGAGCAGGGCGTCGCGCGGACCACGATCGAGGACATCCAGGCGGCCGCCGGGGTGAGCCCGTCGCAGCTCTACCACTACTTCCCGGGCAAGGACGCGCTGGTGTCGGCGGTGATCGACCATCAGACGACGCGAACGCTCGACATCCACCACGAGCCCCTGCAACGCCTCGACTCGATCGATGCGCTCGGTCATTGGCGGGATCTGATGATCGGGAAGCTGACCGAGATGCGGTGCATCGGCGGGTGCCCGCTGGGCTCGCTCGCGAGTGACCTGTCAGAGAGCGACCCGGTCGCGCGGGTCCAGTTGGCCGGTGCGTTCGCGCAGTGGCAGGAGCTGATCCGGGTGGGCCTGACCGACATGCAGTCCCGTGGCGAACTGGCGGCCGAGGCCGATCCGGACGAGCTGGCGGTCGCGATGCTGGCCGCCGTACAGGGTGGGCTGCTGCTGAGCCAGGTGAGCCGGGACCCAGCGCCGCTGCGGATCGCGGTCGACACGATGATCAGCCACCTGCACGCCTTGACGCGTCCTGCCGTTACGTAGGGTTCGCGGTATGGGTAGCAGTGTCTACGTTGCTTCTGTGGAGGGGACCACCGGGAAGTCGACGGTGGCTCTCGGTGTGCTGCATCAGTTGTCGCGGCGGGTCGGGCGGGTCGCTGTGTTCCGGCCGATCGTGCGGGCCGACACCGCGACGCATGGTGGGCGGGACTACGTTCTCGATCTGCTGATCTCGCAGGATTCGGTCGACCAGGCGTACGAGGACGGGGTCGGCGTGACGTACGACGCCGTCCACGACGATCCTGACGCAGCGCTGGACACGATCGTGCAGCGGTACCACGCGGTGGCCGAGAAGGCTGATGCGGTGCTGATCGTCGGGAGCGACTACACCGACGTCGGTACGCCGACGGAGTTCTCGTTCAACGCGAAGATCGCGGCGAATCTCGGTGCCCCGGTGCTGCTCGTGCTGAACGGGTACGACCGGACCCCGCACGACGTCCGCGCGATCGCCGACATGGCCGCCGCCGAACTGGCCGCAAACCACGGCTCGCTGTTCGCCGTGATCGCAAACCGCGTCGGCACCGACACAGGCGAGATCCGCGCGGAGGGCGGCACAGAAGGCGGCACAGAAGGCGGCACGGGAGGCGGCGGGGCGGAAGGCGGGGGCGCGGACGGTGGTCGTGCGGCGTTGGTTGCGGCGCTCGAGGGTGTGGGGGCGCCGGCGTTTGCGATTCCTGAGGAGGCGTTGCTGAATCAGCCGCTGGTCGCGGACTTTCTGGCGCCGATCGACGGGCGGTTGCTCAGCGGCGATCCGCAGCTCCTGACCCGCGAGGTCACCGGGCTGATGATCGCCGGCATGACCATGCCGAACGTGCTCGACCGCCTCTTCGAGGGTGCCGCCGTCGTCACCGCCGGCGACCGCCCGGAGGTCGTGCTCGGCGTCGTGATGGCGCACGCGTCCCGCAACTTCCCGCAGATCGCCGCGATCATCCTCAACGGCGGCTTCGAACTCCCGAACCAGGTCCAGCGCCTGATCGAAGGCCTCGGCGTCACCCTCCCGCTGATCGAAACCGATCTCGGTACGCAGGCCACGTCCACCAAACTCACCGCGGTCCGCGGCCGCCTGACCAAGGACGCGCCGCGCAAGATCGACACCGCGCTCGCCCTCTTCGACCAGTACGTCGACGGCCCGGCGCTCCTTGATCAGCTCGCCCTCGCCCGGAGCAGCGCCGTCACCCCGCTCATGTTCGAGCACCAACTCGTGGACCGAGCCGTCTCCGACCGCCGCCACATCGTCCTGCCGGAGGGCGAGGAGGAGCGGATCCTCCGGGCCGCCGACGTACTCCTCCGCCGCGGTGTCGCGGACCTCACGCTGCTCGGCGACCCGACCACGATCAGCCAGAAGGCCGCGACGCTCGGCGTCGACGTGAGCGCGGCGACCGTCGTACATCCCGAGCACAGCGAGCTGACCGAACGATTCGCCGCGGAGTACCACCGGCTGCGGCAGCACCGTGGCGTCGACCTCGACCGGGCCCGCGAACTTGTCCGGGACGTGTCGTACTTCGGCACGATGATGGTCCAGCTCGGACTCGCGGACGGGATGGTGTCCGGCGCTGTACACACCACCGCGCACACGATCCGGCCGGCGCTCGAGGTGGTGAAGACCGTACCGGGCGTCTCCGTGGTCTCGTCGGTGTTCTTCATGTGCCTGGAGAACCAGGTCCTGGTGTACGGGGACTGCGCGGTGAACCCGGATCCGAACGCGGAGCAGCTCGCGGACATCGCGATCTCGTCGGCCGCGACCGCCGCCGCGTTCGGGGTCGAGCCGCGGGTGGCGATGCTGTCGTACTCGACCGGCTCGTCCGGCACGGGAACCGATGTGGAAAAGGTGTCCAAGGCAACGAACATCGTCCGCGAGCGCGCACCGGAGCTGCTGGTCGAGGGCCCGATCCAGTACGACGCCGCGATCGACGCGGCCGTGGCGCGGACCAAGTTGCCGGACTCCCCCGTCGCCGGTAAGGCAACGGTCTTCGTGTTCCCCGACCTCAACACCGGCAACAACACGTACAAGGCAGTGCAGCGATCGGCCAACGCAGTCGCGGTCGGTCCGGTACTGCAGGGTCTACGGAAACCGGTGAACGACCTGTCCCGCGGAGCAACGGTCCGCGACATCATCAACACGGTCGCGATCACCGCGATCCAGGCACAGCAGGGTGGGACACGATGACTCAACACGTGCTGGTGATCAACGCGGGCTCGTCGTCGTTGAAGTACAGCCTGGTCGACGCGGCGACCGGCGAGGCGGCGGCAACCGGGCTCGTGGAGCGGATCGGCGAGGAGCAGAGCCACCACGTGCACAACGGCCACGAGGACGATCAGCCGGTCGCCGACCACGAGGCGGCGCTCGAGGCTGCGGTGCAGGCGTTCGAGAAGCACGGCCCGGCGCTGTCCGAGGTGGAGATCGTCGCGGTCGGGCATCGTGTCGTGCACGGTGGCGACCGGTTCGCGGCGCCGGCGCTGGTGGACGACGACCTGATCGCCGCGGTGACCGACCTGGTACCGCTCGCACCGCTGCACAACCCGGCGAACCTCGAGGGCATCGAGGTCGCCCGCCGGTTGTTTCCGGATCTCCCGCACGTCGCGGTGTTCGACACCGCGTTCCATCAGACGTTGCCGCCGTACGCGTACACCTACGCCGTACCGTCGTCATGGCTGGACGACTACGGGATCCGGCGGTACGGGTTCCACGGTACGTCGCACGCGTTCGTGTCGGGGCAGGCGGCGAAGGTCCTCGGCCGCGATCCGGGCGACGTCAACGTGATCGTGCTGCATCTCGGGAACGGCTGCTCGGCCGCGGCCGTCCGGGGCGGGAAGTCGGTCGACACGTCGATGGGGTTCACACCGCTGGAGGGTCTGGTGATGGGGACCCGCTCGGGCGATGTCGATCCGGCGATCCACGGGCACCTCGCCCGGGTCGCGGGCCGGACCGCGGAGGAGACGGACCGCTCGCTGAACTCCGAGTCCGGGCTCAAGGGCCTGACCGGCGTGAACGATTTCCGCGAGGTACTGCGGCTGCGCGAGAACGGCGACGAACGGGCCGCGCTGGCGTTCGACCTGTACTGCTACCGGCTGAAGAAGTACATCGGCGCGTACTACGCCGTCCTCGGGACCGTCGACGCGATCGTGTTCACCGCGGGCGTCGGGCAGCACTCCGCCGAGGCCCGCGCGGCCGCGGTCACCGGCCTCGAAGGGCTCGGCATCCACCTGGACCCGGCCCGCAACGCCTCGCACGATCAGGTCGTCTCCACCGACGAGAGCCCGGTCAAAGTGTTGGTCATCCCAACGAACGAGGAGTGGGAGATCGCGCGTCAGTCCGTGGCGGTCCTGGCCGCTCGCTGAAACGCCTCGACCGCGGTGGGCAGGGTGTAGAACACGCGGTCGGCGCCGAGGCGGTCGAGGAACCCGGCCGCTTGCAGGTCGTCGCGGAGCTCCTGTTTGACGCGGGCGAGGGCCAGCACGATGCCGCGGGCCTCGAGTTCGTCCTGCAGCGCCTCGAGCGCGTCGATCGCAGTGATGTCGATCCCGACATTCGCCTCGGTGTTCAGCAGTAGCCACTGCACCGGCGTCGTCGCGGCGTCGACGGCACCGAGCGCGCGGCGGTGGAAGTCCTCGGCGTTCGCGAAGAACAACGGCGAGTCGTACCGGTACACGACCAGCCCCGGCACCGGCCGCGCGTCCGGGTAGTCGTCGATGTCGTGCATACCAGCGATCCCGGGTACGTACCCGAGGATGCCGTCGTGCGGGCGGGCGACCCGGCGCAGGACGTCGAGTACGGACAACGCGACCGCCACGAGGACGCCGTACAGGACATCGAACGCGACGACGCCGACGGTCGTCGCCAGCGCCAGCAAGAACTCGCTCCGGCGGAACGACGCGATCCGGCGGAACTCGCCCAGCTCGATCAGCCGCACAGCGGCGTACACGACCAGCGCGCCGAGTGCGGGGATCGGGAAAGCTTCGAGGAGCGGCCCCGCGAACAGGAGCGTGGCGACGATCGCCAGCGCGGCGACCAGCGAGTACACCTGGCTCTTCGCGCGCGACGCTTCGGCGAGCGCCGTACGGCTGCCGCTGCTGCTGATCGGGAAGCCGCGGAACAGACCGGCGGTCACGTTGGCGAGGCCCAGTACGAGCAACTCGCGACCTGGATCGGTACGGCCACCGCCACGCGCGGCGAAGGCGCGCCCGGTGAGCACAGTGTCGGTGTAGCCGACAAGCGCGACGCCGACGGCAGGCAGGGCGAGGATGCCGAGGTCGTGTGCGGTGAACGACGGCACGTGCGGAACCGGGAGACCGCTCGGCACCGAACCGACCAGCGCCACTCCCCTGTCGCCGAGCTTCGCGACCCACGCGACCAAGGCGGCCAGTGCCACGACCACGAGTGGACCAGGCAGCCGCGGAGTCCACCTGGCCAGCGCGAACAGCAACACCAAAGCGATCAGTGACATCACCACCGGTGCGAGCTTCCACTGGCCAATGAGTTTCAGCGCCGAGACGACCTCCGCCGGCGGTGAGTCACCTTTGACGGGAGCACCGGTGAGACGGCCCAGCTGGCCGGTCATCATGATCACGGCGATCCCGGTCAGGTACCCGACGAGCACCGGCTTGGACAGCAGGTCGGCAAGGAACCCAAGCCGCGCGGCCCATCCCACGACACAGATCACGCCGACCAGCAACGCGAGCACAGCAGCCAGAGCGGCGTACCTTGCTGGGTCGCCCGCAGCCAGTGGTCCGACCGCGGTCGCCGTCAACAGTGCGGTGGTCGACTCCGGACCGAGTGACAGCAGCCGCGACGATCCGAGCAGGAAGTAGACCACCAAGGGCCCAAGCGCGACCCACAACCCGGCCACCGCGGGCAACCCGGCAAGCTGCGCGTACGCCATCACCTGCGGCACGAAGTACGCCGCCACCGTCAGCCCCGCGACCAGGTCGTACCGCAGCCACCCACGCCGGTACTGCCGCAGCGCCTCGACTCCTGACACGTTGCACCTTCCAGCCGGAAGAGTCCGTCCTGGAAGTATCTAAACAGCGCCGAAGCGTTCGGTGTGGATACGGCGCAGCGGAACGCCGAGCTCGGCCAGGTCGCGGCCTACCGAGGTGACCATCGCGGTCGGTCCGCAGAGGAAGTAGTGCAACTGCTGCGCCCGGCGCGGCAGGACCTGGTCGAGGAAGACACGATCGATCCGCCCGACCGCACCGATCCAGCCGGGTTCAGGTGCGCTCACCACCTCGATCACCTTCAACTTGAGTCGCGCCCGCACCTCGCTCACCTCGGGCCGCAGCATCAGGTCGTACTGCGTACGCGCGGACATGATCAGCCACGCCAGGCGCTGGTCACCGCGGTCCGCCAGGGTCCGCAGCATGCTGAGTAGCGGCGTGATGCCGACACCCGCCGCGATGAACACGAACCCGGGCGCGTCGTCGAGCCCTTCGATCGTGAAGCCGCCGTAGGGCCCGTCGAGGAACACCCGCCGTCCCGGCCGTAGCGCCACCAGCAGCTCGGTGAAGTCGCCGAGTGCCTTGATCGTGAACTCCATCCGTTCCGGGTGTTCCGCGGTCGACGCGATGCTGAACGGGTGCTCCTCGAACACGAACGGCGTCGACCCGATCTTCAGCCAGACGAACTGACCGGCCTCGAACGGCAGGCCCCGATGCCCGTCGGCCTGGATCACCAGCGTCACGCCGTCCCCGGACACGGCCCGGACCGACACCACGACGTACGCGAACCGGCCTGCCCGGACCGGCAGCCAGATCCATCGCCGCGCGGCAAGCCCGACGAGAACCAGGCCGGACACTACGAACCAGACGGCCAGGACCAGGTGCGACACGAGATGCCTCAGCCACCAGACGTGCAGCCAGGCAGTGAGTACAACGATCCCGACCAGCCCGTTGTGGACCAGCCGCCATCCCTCGTAGCGCGGCTGCCTGTGGGGACGACGCAGCGCCAGGAAGACGACCAGTACCAGTGCAAGCGTCGAGACAACCGCGGCGCGCGCCGCCCAGGTGGTGTGGGCGAGATCGAGGATCGACAGACCCCGGGGGTCGACGACCAGGACCGCGACGAAGTGCACCAGCACGAGCACCACCGCGACCAGGGCGATCAACCGGTGGACGGTGACGACCGTCTCGATCCCGAAGGCCGCGATCAGCCACGGCAGCCGGGCCGGCAGCGCGACGGCGACCACCAGCGCGGAGAACGCGACCAGTCCGGCGCTGAGCTCCACGGCTCCCCCGGCGCTGGTGTCCGGCGGCTCGATCACCTGCCGGGCCAGGAACAGCGGGATCAGCAGTACGGCGACGTACCAGAGGAACCAGGCGAGCCGGGCCAGCGGGCCGTGAAGACGCGCTGATACTCGGTGGCGGGACATACGCTTGAAAAGTACGCCGGCACCGCGGCCCGTGGAACAGGCATGACAGGACTGTCATCCGGCGTGGAGCCCGGGCGTTCCGATCTCTTCCGTCCGGTTGCCGGACGTCGCACAATGACGGCGGGGGGGTAGGCCGTCGTGCCTCGAGGGGGTTGTATGAGCAGGATTCTTGTTGTCGACGACGAACCCGATCTGCTCGGTTTCGTCCGCAACGCGTTGGAAGCCGAGGGGTTCCACGTCATCACGGCCACGGACGGGACCGAGGGGCTCCGGCTTGCCCTGACCAGCAAGCCCGATCTGGTGATCCTGGACCTGCTGATGCCGGGACTGGACGGTCAGGCCGTCCTCACCGCACTACTCACGCACGATCGTTCGTACCGGATCCTGGTGCTGTCCGCGACCGAGGACCGGCAGGCCCGGGTCGCCTGTCTCGAGCAGGGCGCGGTCGACTTCCTGGCGAAGCCGTTCGTACTGCGCGAACTGCTCGCCCGGGTCCGTTCCCGGCTGCTCGCGCCGCCACCGGCCGGTGCGGCCTGGCTGCCGGAAGTGCTCCGGGTCGGCGACATCGTGCTCGACACCCGGACCAGGCGGTTGCACGTCGGCGAGCGGACCGCGGAGCTGCCGCAGCGCGAGTTCCTGCTGCTGCAGCACCTGATGCGCAACCCGGACACGGTGTGCTCCCGGCAGGAACTGCTGTCCGAGGTCTGGGGCTACGACTTCGACCCGGCGACGAACCTGGTCGACGTCTGCATCGGCCGGCTTCGGTCGAAGCTGCGCAGCGACGTCATCCGGACGGTACGCAATGTCGGCTATCAGCTACAAACAGCGTGAGCAGCTCGCCGGAGCTGTGACGGACCAGTCCTCGCGGCACCACGTGCGGATGCGCAGAGGGCCTGTCGTCGACTGTCTGCTGGCGCTGTTCATGACCGCGATGCTGCTGCTGATGATCGGCTTGCCCGGCGACGAGACGATCCCGTACCACTTCCTGTTCCTGAGCCTCACGATCGTGTACGGCTTCCGGGTCTGGCCGCTCTGGCCGACTCTGCTGGTCGCGCTGGCGGTGACCGGATCGACCGGCTGGGTGCTGGGTGCGCGGGTCGCCAACAGCGTCATCGACAACGCCGAACTCGCCGAGGTGCCGCTGATGCCGGCGCTGTTCGTGGCGATGGTCTGGCACGCCCGCCGCCGGGCGGCCGCGCAGCGCCAGGTCGAGCGGATGGCCGACCAGCGCCGGGCCAGCCTGGAACGTGAGCGGGGGTTCATCCGGGACGCCTCGCATGCGATCCGGACCCCGATCACCATCGCCCGCGGCCATCTGGAACTCGCGGATGCGGATGGTAGCCAGCCGCACGTCGAGATCGCGCTACGGCAGCTGGACCGGATGTCGGCGCTGTCCACCCGGTTGCTCGCCCTGGCCCGGCTCGACTCCGGCGAGGAACTGCAACGGACCCCGACCGACGTCGCGGCGCTGGTCGCGGAGATCGGAGCGAACTGGACCGCGCACACGGACCGGCGCTGGCTCGCCGACCGGGAGCCGACCGGCCGGCTCCGGATCGACCCGGACTGGATCGAACTGGCGCTGGACGCGCTGATCGAGAACGCCGTGCACTTCACCGGCTCCGGCGACAGCATCCGGCTCGGTTGCCGGTCGGCACCCGAACGCGTCACGATCACGGTGGACGACTCCGGCCCGGGAATCCGGCCCGCCGACCTGCCGTTCGTGTTCGACCGGTTCTGGCACCGCCGTCCCGAACACGGTCCGATGGGCAGCGGTCTCGGCCTGCCGATGGCCCGTGCGGTGGCGGAGGCTCACGGTGGGACGTTGACCGCGGCGTCGAGCCCGGACGGCGGGATGCGGTTCGTACTGAGCCTTCCCAGGCCGCTGCCGCTCATCGCACCACGACGTGTTCGACCTGTGCCTGGCCCAGCAGAACGGTGACCTTCGAGCCACGCCGTACCCAGTTTCCCGGGTTCTCGAAGACCAGGTAGTAGGTCTCGCCGGCCTTGAACTTGCCGGTGTGCGCATGGCTCATCAGCAGGTCCTGCACGACCAGCCCGCTCGCCTCGTCGATGATCGCCGGTGGCGTGGTGCTGTCGTGCAGGCTGTTCGCGCGGTTCGGGTCGAGCACCTGGTACCGCAGGTCGATCAGCCCGCCGCCGCCGGTCACGGCGACCTGCGTGATCCGTACGCCGCTGCGTTCGGCGAGTCCGTCGGCATCGACCGCCGTACGTCCCCAGGCGATCTGGGCGACCGGCGCCGGTTGCGGCTGACTGCTGTGCCCGCTGAACAGCAGCCAAGCCGTGAGTGCACCGGCCACCAGCGCGACGCCGGTGACGACACCGAGGACCCTGATCGTTCGTCCTTTCATGGCTGGATGAACACCAGCATGCCGTTGCCGATCGGCGACGTGCCGGTCTGCGGGCCGGCGGTCACGTGCAGCTGGCGGTTGAAGAGCGGGAAGCCGTGCGTGCTGGGCGGTGCGGTGGACGGCACCGTCACGATCGTGTCCTCGGTCGCGCCGGCCGGAACGGTCTCGGTGCCGGCGCTGAACGGGTTCGTCAGCAGTCGCGCGTCGCGCGCGAGCACCTGCTGGTGCGTGCCGAGCAACATCATCGACGTGTTGTCGTACCCGGCGTTCAGGTACCGCAACAGCAGGCGTTGACCTGCTGTCGCCGTGATCGCCGGGACATCCGGGTAGGACTTGCCGTTGATCAGCCAGTACGTCGCCCGGTAGCTGTGCAGGTCGTACGTGTCCGGGGCCGCGTTGAACGCCGGGTCGACCGCGGTCAGCACCAGCACCGACTCGACGTCGTACGCCGTCGTCGCCGACGCGTACGCCTGGTTGGCGGTCGTCGTCCGGACGATCAACGCACCGGACAGGCCCATCGCCTCCTGGCGCCCGGCGTCACCGCCGCTCTGGTACAGGTAGGTCCCAGGGTGCGCTGTGAACGTACGGCTGACGGATGCACCGGAGGCAGCGTCGGACGGACCGGGGTCGAACGTCACGCCCGGAATCTCGAACGACACCGTATGTCCGGCGGGCAACGCGTTGTGGATCGTGATCGTGACCGCATCCCCGTCCGTGACGGTCAACTGTGGCCCCGGCAGGGTGGCAGACGCCGTGCTGCAGTCGCCCGCTGTGGCCGGCGTACCGAACCCCCAGATCGGTACCAGTCCCCCGCCGGGCAGGCCGGCGGTTCCCGGTACGGCACACAACTCGATCGCGACCGGCGCCGCGGCCGCCGAGCCACCGGCCAGCGTGAGGCCGAACCCGGCCAGCGCGAGCACCAGCAGGACCCGGGCTGCGCGGTGAACAGACATACGCATCATCACAGGTCTCCTCATGGCGCGTCGTACACGATCTTGAGCAGGTCACCCCAGGTCGAGAAGGTGCCCGGGGCGGGTGCGGTGTAGCGCTGGGTGTGGACGAGCACCCGCACCTGCCCGGCGTACGAGCCGGTGCCGATGTACGCGCTCGCGGGGCCTGGGAGGGTCCACGTCGAGGTGACGTCGGCCGAGCCCACGCCCTGCGGTTGTGTGGGTGGGGCCGGCAAGGTCGTCCAGCCCGCGGAGGTCGGCGTACTGCAGCCGGCGGCGCCCGACGACCAGTTGCAGATCTTCACTGTCTGCTGCGGCAGGTTGGTGGTCAGCGCCGTGCAGGTCGTCGCGGTCGTGGTCGCGCAGTTGGCACCCTTGTAGACGACCTTCAGGTTGCTGCTGCCCGCCGCGACGCCGCCGAATGTTCCGTACCAGTCCGTCGCCAGTGCGCTGACCACCGCGCCGGTGGCGTGCGTCGCCGCCGAGGTACCCAGCTGGCCACGGGATACCGTCCAGGTTGTGGTGCCTTGACCGCCGGTGACCAGCAGGACTTCGTTGTCGATGCGGACGAAGTACGTGCCGGTGGTGGGGAAACCGGCGGCCGAGGCGACCGTGATCGACCCTTGCCCGATCGTGGTGGGGTTCGGACGGGTCGTCGTCTTCGGGTTCACCTGGTAGTACGTGCCGTCGGCCTGGCCGAGGGCGCTGACCGACCCGGACTTGAGGGTGCCGCCGAGGATCGCCGTCGCGGTGGCGGCGCCGAAGCAGCCACCCGCCGGGTCGACGCGGAGCAGCATGCCCATACCGCCGAAGCCTTGGTCGTAGTTGGTGAACTCGTTCAGCGCGTGCGAGTGCAGCGGGAAGTACCACTCACCGCAGGCGTTCTGCGACGTGGTGCCGACCGGCAGCGTGCCCTTGTAACCCAGGTACGGCGAGCCGCTGTACCAGGTGTTGCCGTCCTTGAAGAACAGGTTGCGGTAGTTCGGCTGCGCCACCGGGAGCGGGTTGGTCGTCGGGTTCCAGTTGTCGGCGTCGTCCCAGCGGAGCAGGAAGTCCTCGGTCTGCCCGGCGCCGATGGTCTCGCCGAAGTGCTCGGTCGAGGCGACCAGCCGGCCGTCCTGGGCGATCTGCCGGGTGTGGTTTCCGTGCGGGTGGAACGGGTGGTTGACCGCGCCGACGTTGATCATCCGGATCAGTGCGGGACGGTTGTCGGCCGGCGTGTTCGGTTGCAGCCGGACGAGCGCGCCGTACGGCTGGTTCGGCAGCAGGGCCGATCCGTTGTCCTGGATGGTGTCCGGGAACTCGCGCCCGTTGATGGCGAAGTACCGGTTCCGCAGCGCGTTCACGTCGTACGTGCCGCCGACCTCGACCGCGTGGTGCAGGTCGGAGTCGATGTCGCTGAGCAGCAGGAGGTACTCACGGGTGGGCGCGAACTGCGTACTCGCGTTGCCGTACGCGTAGTCGTCACCGAGCGCCGGCCGGATGATCAGCGCGCCGGCGAGACCCATCTCGATCTGCTTGGCGACGTCCGACCCGCTCTCGTACAGGTAGGTTCCCGGCTGGCCCGCGGTGAAGCTGTAGCTGACGTCGCCGCCGGCCGCCGCTTCGGTGGTCAGCAGACCGTTGGTGCCACCAGTGGCAGTCACCGCCGAGTCCTGACCCGGGAAGACAATGGACGTTGCCTCCGGCAAGCTGTTGTGCAGCGTCACGACCACGGTCTCACCCTGCTCGGCGCACAGCACCGGGCCTGGACTCTGGAAGTGGCCGCCGAGCGGCGAGTAGCTCCACATGAAGACGCTGTTGCCGTCCGGCGTGTCGATCGTGCCCGCGGACGCGGTCAGCGCGAACGTCCTGGTCGTCCCGGCCAGCGAACCGGTCGAGCAGACCATGCCGGTCGGCGGAACGGCCTCCGGCTTCGCGCTCGCGGTCAGCGAGGCGAGCGGGACCAGCACGCCGGCGATCAGGGCGAGACCGGCCAGCGATCGGCGGATCCTCTGCATGGTCGTCTGCATGGTCGTCGCCTCCTGCTCAGACATAGGTCTGACTCACGTACGTCTGGGCCGGCAGCGGGGTTGCGTACACCCGCACCTCGGTCATCATTCCGCTCGGTCCGGTGACACCAGGGCTGGACAACCTCCGCCAGTCCCGGTTCTTGAAGTAGTAGACGTTGTAGTTGCCGCGCCCGTCCGATCCGCTCGGCCGCAGCGCCGAGTAGGCCGGTGCGTCGAACAGCACGTCCCGCGCCTCACCGGGCCCGATGTACAAGGTGTTCGTCCAGTACGACGTGTCCGTACTGCCGTTGCGCAGCAGCGACGCGTCCTGGCCGATCACGTGCATCGGGATCCCGGACAGCTGCATCGCGTGCTGCTGGTAGCCCAGGTTCGCCAGCCGCAGCAGCACCCGCTCGGCCGGGTTCACCTGGATCAGCGCCGAGTTCGGCTGGCTGTAGTCCGGGGCGTTGTCGTAGGTCGTGTTCGGGGTCGCGATCCGCAGCGACGCCGGCAGCGACGGGTCGTCGTTCGGCAGCGTGGTCTGCGGGTAGCAGCGGCCGTTCAGGATGAACCATTCGGGGTCGTAGTCGGTCGGGATCGTCTCCTGGATGTCCCGGTCACCGTCGTGGAACTCCGACCAGTACTCGTTCAGCAGGATCGCGAAGTGCCGGTGGTACCCGGTCGAGCCGTCGGTGTCGTTGTAGGCGAACTTGGTGAAGCCGGCGATCGGCGTACCGTCCTGGAGCGGCCGGACGAACACGATCCCGGTCATCCCCATCTGTACGTGCTCGACGTCCTCGAAGTGGCAGTGGTACATGTACGTGCCCTCGCGGTGCGGGCGGTAGAAATACGTGAGCTGCTTGCCGATCGGCACCGCGACCGACACCTCGGGAACGCCGTCGTTCAGCGGCGACGGTACGTCGAACCCGTGCCAGTGCACGGTGTGCGAGTCGACCAGGTCCGGGCGCTGCACCAGACCGAGGTTGGTGAGCGTGATCTTGATGTCGTCGTTCTGTTTCAGGTCCAGCGTCGGCGCACTGGTCCGGGCGTGGCCCTTGTACTGCGTGGAGAGCTGGTCGACGGTGGCCGTCGGGCTGACCGGGATGAAGCCGAAGATGTACAGCGGGTCGTCTTCCCGGCCAGGAACGGTGACGTACCCGTCGGTGGCGGCCAAGGCGAGCGTGGTCGTGGCGGCGGTGGCCGCGTCGGTCCCCCGGACGACAGCGGCGCCGACGCTGCCCACCGCCAGGGCGCCGAGGGCGCCCAGACCGGTGGCCTTCAGGAAGTCCCGGCGTCCGACGCCGGCCGGTTGCGAGCTCATCGCGTTCTCCTGACTCGGCTGATAGGTGCTCATGGCAACGGCACCGGAATGCCGGGGAGCAGCTCGTCCGCGCCCAGGTCCCACGGAGTGCGGACCCGGACCGTACGCAGCAGCGGGCGGTACTGACTGTCGTAGTCACCCAGCTGCCCCGCGCCGAGCGACGGCATTCCACTCGGAGCCTGCACCGCGCCCGCGGAGCACGGGTTGAGTGCGGTGGCCGGCGCCGGGAAGGCGGTGTTCGAGCAGCGGACACCGCGGTCCACCAGCGGACTGGTCTGCAGCAGGTGGTAGTCCCCGGTCAGCCCCACCGGCGGGTCCGCACCGGTGATGGTGACGGCCGCGGTCTGCGGATCGAGCCGGGATCCGGTCACCGTCAGCTCCAGCGTGAACGGTGTGACGAACCCGGGGTCGGTGCCGATGATGTTGCCCTGGCCGCCCGGCAGCGCATGCTGGACGCCGTTCGGTCCGAGGATCTGGCCGTTGGTCAGGTCCGAGTACCTCGGGACGAACGTATCGGCGTTGTTCGCCGTACCGTGCACCTCGAAGTCGATGAAGCCCTGGTTCACCAGCGTCGCTCCTGGGCCGAAGCTGTCCAGCGTGAACGCGTTGTTGTTCCAGAAGATGTCGTTGAACTGGGCCGTCGGCCGGGAGAAGTCCGGCCTGGTCGAAGCGGTCGGGTACTGCGCGACGTACCGCGCATCGGCCTGCCACAACGGATCGTTGGCCTCGGACGCGAGTCCGGCCGAATGCGGTACGCCGATCTGGGAGTTCTCCGACGACGCCGTCGACACGTTGTTCGCCACGGTGTTGTTGATCAGCCGCACGTTCGACGAGTCGTCGAGCATGATCGCGCCGCCGATGTCCGCTGACCCGTTGTCGACGATCTGGTTGTCGCGGACGTTGATCGCCGCGTTCAGCCCGTCGAGGACGAACACACCGCCACCGTCGTCACCGGAGTAGTTGCTCTGGATCAGGTTCTTGTCCACCGACACCGTGCCGGTCCCGTCGCCGAGTGATCCGCCGCCGACCGGCAGCTCGGACTCGAGCGCCACCCCGGCGCCGGAGTCGACCGAGTCGTTGTAGTAGATCTGGTTGTCGTGGATGTTCCCGCCCGGGCTCAGCCCGATGTGGGAGATGCCTGCCCCGTAGTTGACGCTGAAGTTCGAGCAGACGATGTTGCCCGTGACCTCGTAGTTGTTCGAGCCGTAGAAGATCCCGAGGCCGCCGGCCTGGGTCAGGCCGCCATTGCCGAGCAGCCGGTTGTTCGCGACCTTGACCGTGAAGTTGTGGCTCGCGTGGTCGTACGGCTGACCGATCCCGATCCCGCCGGCTACGACACCCGCGTTGTTCTCGAGCACGTTGTTGGTCAGCTGCTCGTTGTTGATCGACGCCTGCAGCTGGATGCCGCCGGCACCTTCACCGGATCCACCGGTCATGAGTGCGACACCGTCGATCCGGGACTGGTTGAACGCGGTCTGGTTGACCTGCGTCGTCGTGCCGGTCAGGTCGTACGCCGTGGCGGTCTTGGCGACCACGGTGACGTCAGCTCCTCGCAGCACCGGGTGAGCGGCATCGACGTACGGGGCGTTCGCTGCCACTGTGGCGTCGTACGCGGTGGCGTTCTGCTGGAAGTAGCGGCCGTCGATGACCGAGCCGGGGACGTTGAAGCGCGGGTCCTCCGGGTCGCGGGCCTGGAGCTCGTGCGAGCCGATGATGCCGCCCGGGCCGACGCCCTGGATCTTCAGCGGCTTCCAGACCACGACGTTCTCGTTGTAGGTACCGGGGCTCAGCACCAGCAGGCTCCGGGCGGGGGCGGCGTCGATGGCTGCCTGCAACTGGTGACCGGTCAGCGTCGGGGCGGCGACGTTGACGACGTTCGGGTTGTAGTTGATGCCGCCCGACGATCCGGTGACGTGCACGGTCAGAGCGTTCACCGTCGACACGCCGCCGTTGGCGTTGGACGTGGTCAGGG
Organism: Kribbella sp. NPDC004536; assembly: GCF_042873835.1. Classification (NCBI taxonomy): domain Bacteria; kingdom Bacillati; phylum Actinomycetota; class Actinomycetes; order Propionibacteriales; family Kribbellaceae; genus Kribbella; species Kribbella sp. NPDC004536. The sequence goes on from NZ_JBIALY010000002.1 coordinate 1,432,164, forward strand.
TCAGTTGCTTCGGCCCTGGCGTGAAGAGCGCGCTGAAGATCGGGATCCGGATCTGCACCTGATCGGGTACGCCGTTGGTTCCCGGCGTGCCGGGAGTCCAGCTGACGATGCCGCCGTTGGCCCGGGTCAGTGTGAAGGTCGAGCCGGTCCGGTCGTCGGTCAGTGTCGCCCGGACGCCGGTGGCGCCGGTAACGGTTCCCTGCGCACCGATGAAGTCGGCCTGGATCGTCATCACCTGACCGGTGGTGCGGACCGGGTTGTCGACCTGCAGCAGCTCGGGCCGTGCCGGGACGGCGGGATCCTCACAGCCGGTCCCGGAGATCGGGTCCAGTGGCAGGTCGAGCTGGGTGCTCAGACCCGGCCAGGCCTCGGCCGGCGTCGTCGCGGTCAGCAGGTTCGGGTTGTAGCTCGGGTTCGGCGCGGTCTTCGAGCCCGGGTCGTCGACCTTCACCAGGTACATGCCTGGGCACGGCCCTTGTGGGATCGGGCAGTTCAGCGTCTCGGTCGACGGGACCAGGGCCTCGAACGATCCGTCCGGGCTGGTGGTCACCGTCGTGAGCAGCCGCCAGTTGTTCGCGTCGTACGGCAGGTTGACGTTGCCGCCCGGACCGGCGGTGTCGACGCGGGCGTAGATGCCGACCGGGATGTTGCCGATCGGACGCGGCTCGCCGTACCACGGCGAGTTCTTGTCGCGCTCGAAGTAGATGTCGTTGAACACCTGGCCGACCAGCCGGCCGGGTTCCTCGACGTCACCGGTGCGGGCGTCGGTCGCGTCCTGCCCGTTCGGGTCGGTGCGGAAGTTCGTCATCAGGTGGAAGTCCGCGTTGGCGTTCTGGCTGTTCTGCAGCACGACCAGCTTCTTGTCGCACAGCGGCGCGTGGGCGCCGGCGACGTTGTAGAAGTTGCTGCGCGGCGTCAGCGTGGCCTTGTCGATCACATGGTCGTCGCCGACACACGGCGGCGGCGGGATGGCCGGCGTGAAGTTGTTGCCGAGGTCAACGTTCACGTCCTCTTCGCGGACCGGGCGGTAGATGCAGCCGCTGCCGTCGCCCGGGATCGATCCCTTGGCGTGGCTGACCTGCTGGGTGCCACCGGCCGGGTTGCAGAGCCGGCTGTCGGTCGTGTCGGAGGGCATCACGGCCTGCGTGATGTACGTACCGGCGACGAGCGGAACCGGCTGGCTGCCGCCGGTGCACGAGCCGTCGTCGGCCGTGAGGTCGTACCCGTTCGGGCAGTAGTCGGCGAACGCGTAGCCGCCGTCGAACGCGCCGTCCTTGGTGTTCTCGCCGGTCAGCGGCACCTCCAGGCAGTTCGGCCCGATGGTCGGGTTGAACTGCGCGCTGACGTCGGCTCCGTTGAAGTCCTTGATGGGCGAGCAGCTCTGGGTGAACGTGTTGCCGTCGGCTTGCGGGTCCTGGGTCGCGGTCGGATGCTGCCAGTGGTCGGTGACGTACTTGTTCAGGATCACGTCGTCCGCGGTGTTCGGCAGACCGTCGGCACCGGGACCCTCGAGGTACACGGTCACGTCCGGGATGGCCGGCTCGTAGTCCTCGTGGGCCTGCATCTTCGCGTCGAACTCGTTGCGCGTCGTCGAGAAGTAGGTGATGCCAACGATCTGGCCCGGCGTGCCGGCCGGATAGTCACGCTTGCCCCAGTCGATCGTGGCGCGGTGACCTTCCAGCATCAGCTGGTTCGTGAGCAGGCCACCACCCTGGTCAGTGGGGATGCACGGGTTGGCCACCGGCGTCGCGGAGCACGACGGTACGACGGCACCCGTGTGCTCGTCGTGCACCGACGGTCCCGGGTACGACGAGAAGCGGGCGAAGCCCTGTTCGTTGATGATCCACCGGCCGAGCGCGCCACCTTCCGCGGTCGGGTACTCGTAGTGGCCGTGCGCGTCGGTGGTCGTCGTCTCCTTGATCGAGCCGTCGCGCCAGCGCTGGTCCATGTCGGTGTTCGGGATCGTCGGGTCGACGCCCACGTCGTACTTGCCGTTGTTGTTGGTGTCCTTGTAGACGGTGCCGTCCAGCCAGCCGAACCAGCGGGACACACCGAGGCCTACCCCGCCGTCGTCACCGGTCTCGTTGACATCGACGGTCTGGCCGGCCGCGACCGTGACCGGTTTGAACCGCATGATGTAGCTCAGCTGCTCGTCCCAGACGGCAAGGTTGTAGGTGCCGGGCGGCACGTTCTGGATGTCGAAGTTGCCGCTCGCGTCGCCCTGGCCCACGTAGACCGTGCGGTCCGTGGTGCTGTCGCTCAGCGCGACGAACGGGTTCTCGACCGGGTCGGTGAAGGTCCCGGTCGTGTACGGCGCCCACTCGACCCAGTTGCGCGCCGTACCGGTGATCTCGCCGGTGCCAGTGGTCGCGAACGGCTGCGGTGCGCAGACGAAGCCGAACCAGTAGGCGGTCCGTACGTTCGGCGGCTCCCACAGCTGCTCGCCGGGCGCACCGGTGCCGTCGGCCCCTTCTTCGGTCGGGGCGAGCAACTGCAGGCCACCGTCGATCGTGGTCGTCTGGTACCAGCGGCTGTTCGGGTCACTGTTGCACGGCCGGTCCGGCGGGTGGACATCGATGTTGTACGTCGCCGGGCCGAGGTTGTCGATCTCGTTGAATCCGTCCCCGTTGGTCAGGCAGAGCCCTCCGCACAGGGGCTTGTTGTTGTAGTCGACCGTGACGGCGCTGTTGGTCTGCTCGGTGAGGCCGACCTGGAACCCGGACAAGCCGGCTTCCTCGGTGTCGGGAGCACCGTTGGTCCACGCGTTGTCCTCGAACACGAAGACCCGGATCTTGCCCAGTGGCAGCGGGTGGTCGGCGCTCTGTACGGTCAGGTCGACCCGTGCGGTCAGGGTTCCGTCGGCGGCCGCGTCGGCGGGCAGGTTGATGTACTTGCCCCACATCTTGTGGTCGAGCGACCGGACCGAGATCAGGTACCGGCCGGCCGGGAGTGAGACGGTCTTCCGGGACTGGTCACCTTCGCGGACGATCGGGCTGTTGCTCTCGGTGCTCAGCGCCTTCGGGTCGTTCGGCAGCTTGGTGTTGTCCACGTTGACGATGTAGTTGAAGTTCGCCAGCGGCGCACCGGTCGGGAAGTCCCGCGCGTCGACGGTGACCGCGCAGCCGCCCGCCGGGCAGCTCGCGGCGGCCTGCGCCTTCGGGGCCGACCGGACCGTCGCGACCCCGGCCAGACTCGCCGCGATCAGGCCCAGCACCGCGACCCGCGCGACCACCGCCCGGGTACGGCGACGTACCAGCCGGAACGAACGCGTCGTTGCTGCAGACATCGGAACCACCCTCCCGGCGGCACGGCCTGGGCAGACCGCCGCCTGGCGCCTGGACATCTGAACGTGATCATCCGGCCACGGGCCTCGGCCTGGGCCGACCATGACGGCCCTGTCATCCGCAGGTCATCCCGCCGTCATTCCGGCGATGACGAACCCGTCATCTCGTGACGGTCCGGTCATGAACCCGAGCCACCGAAGGCGCGCGTTCCTATCGTCGGGACTGTCTCGGCACTGGTGGGGAGGGGCGACCTGTGCGGCACCGCTGTCTGCTGTTCGTTGCCTGCGTGCTCCTGCTGTGCGGGATCCCGTCGGTGGCGTCTGCGCACGCCCAGCTGATCCGGTCCGATCCGGCCGACGGCGCCGTCCTCGCGGAGTCACCCGGGCTCGCCCGGCTCTGGTTCGACGACGACGTCGACGCGGCGCGCAGTACGGCCCGACTGGTCGGCGCGAACGGTACGACGGTGCCGGGGACGACCGTGGTCAGCGGTTCGGGTGATCCGCGGGTGATCGCGATCGAGCTCCCCAGCTTGGCCGGTGGGTCGTACGGCCTGTTGTGGGAGGCGGTGTCGGCCGAGGACGGGCACACCACCGACGGAGCGGTGACCTTCTCGATCGGTCACACCGGGGCGCTGTCGGTGAATGTCTCAGACAGGTCCGGCGGACTCGTGCTGCGCTGGATCTGGCTGCTCGCCCTGGCCGGCGTGGTCGGGCCGCTGGCGTTGCTGGTGTTCGTGTTGCGCACGCCGACCGATCCGCGGGCGGCGGTAGCACGCCCGCGGTTGCTGGCGCTCGTACTGGGATCCACGATCGTTGCCCTGGGCATACATCATACCGGCCTCCGGTTGCTCGCCCTGCTGGTGCTGTTCGCGCTGATCGGGCTCGCGTACCTCGATCGGGTACCGGATGTCGTGCTGCTCGTGCCGGTCGCGGTTCTGGTGTGGCTCGAAGCGCTCGGCAGTCATGCGGCGGCACTGCCTGCGCAGCGGCTGGTCGCGTTGGTTGCCGACGCGATTCACGCATTCGCCGGGCTGCTGTGGCTGGGAGCTGTGCCGGCGCTTCTGCTGGTGATGTGGCATGGGCCGCGCAAGGACATCCTGTGGCGGTTCAGCGGTCTGGCGGCGGCGAGTGTGCTGCTGGTTGTGGTGACTGGTCTCTTCGGTGCAGGACTCGAGGTCGCGACACCGAGCTCCTTGGTCAGCACACGGTACGGGCGCCTGCTACTGCTCAAGACCGGTCTGCTCGCCGGGATGGGTCTGCTCGGACTGTTCAACGCTTGGCGGTTGCGGCGACGCGCGCTCCCCCGCCGCACCATGGCGGCCGAGGCGGCTGTCGGCGCGGTGCTGCTCGTCGCCGTCGCGGCGCTCGTCGGACAGGCACCTCCCGCCGGTGCCCCGACCGCCGTACCGACGGCGGTGACTCGCAGTGGCTTCGCGGCCGACCTGGTCGTCACAGTCTCGGCGACGCCCAACCGACCCGGCGTGAACTGGTTCACGGTACTCGCTGAGAGCACCCGCCGCCCCGCGCCGGCGCCACTCGGCGGAGTCGACCTGCGCATCGGTGCGCAGACGGTGCCGCTGCAGCGGTTGAGTGCGACCCGGTACTTCGCCACCTACCGAGCTGATGCCCCGGGCAGTGTGCGAATGGTGGCCGTACTGCACCGCGCCGGCCACGAGTATTCCGTACCCCTCGAATGGCAGGTCTCCGCACCCGCTGCCCGTTCCGCGCCCGGGCGGCGACTGGCGCCGTACGTCGACGGCGCGGCACTCGCGCTGCTCGAAGTCGGGGTCGCGGTCTGCGCATGGTGGCTGCTTCGTACTCCAGGAGGTCGACGATGAAGTCCGTGGTGATGGCAGCAGTCTCTTCGCTCGTCCTGACCGGCGCGGCCGTGCCCACGCCCGACCCGTTCGTGGACGTGATCGTGGTGATGAAGGCCCAGCAGGCGGCCCCCACGATCGCCGCGCCGAACCGGCGCGATCGCCTCCGGCTGCTGGAGCAGGCGCTGCGCAACCACGCCGACACGACCCAGCGGGGCGCCCGCGACCTCCTCGCCGTACGCCGCAAGCAGGGCCGGGTGACCTCGGTCGTGCCGCTGTGGATCACGAACGCGATCGGCGCCCGGGTGCGTTCCACAGTGGCCGCGGAGCTGTCCCGGCGGCCCGACGTCCTCGCGGTCCGGCCGAGTACGACGATCCAGGCACCGTCCGCGGCCGCGTCGAGTCCGGTCGAGGCGAACCTGGCGACGGTGAACGCACCCGCCCTGTGGGACCTCGGGTACCGGGGCCAGGGCATGGTGGTGGCGTCGATGGACACCGGTGTGGACGCGAGCCACCCCGAACTCGCCGCACGGTGGCGTGGTGGCAGCAACAGCTGGTACGACCCGAACGGGCAGCATCCGAGCTCGCCGGTCGACCTGAACGGTCACGGGACGCAGACGATGGGAGCGATGGTCGGCGGTGACGCCGGCGGCTCGTCGATCGGGGTGGCTCCGGGCGCGCAGTGGATCGCGGCGAAGATCTTCAACGACCGCGGCCAGGCCTCCTCGACCGCGATCCACCTCGGGTACCAATGGCTCCTGGACCCGGACGGCAATCCCGCGACGCCGGACGCTCCGAACGTCGTGAACAACTCCTGGACGATGGCGGCCGGAAGCTGCAACCTCGAGTTCCAGCCAGACCTCCGCAACCTGCGGGCGGCCGGGATCCTGCCGGTCTTTGCCGCTGGCAACTACGGACCCACGGCCGGTACGTCGGCGAGTCCGGCGAACAACCCGGAGGCGTTCGCGGTGGGCTCGGTGGACGGGACAGGGGTGGTCGACCCGTACAGCAGCCGCGGCCCGTCGGCGTGTACGCAGGGAACGTACCCGCAGCTCGTTGCCCCGGGCACCGGCATTCGTACGACCGATCTGTACGGCGGCTACATCTCGGTGTCGGGTACGTCGATCGCCGCGCCGCAGGTGACCGGTGCGCTCGCCTTGCTGCTGCAGGCGGTGCCCGGGATGTCCGCGGATCGGCAACAGGCGGCCTTGCAGGCAGGCGCAGTTGATCTGGGTACGACGGGACCTGACAACGACTACGGCACCGGCCGGCTCGACGCGTTGGCGTCGTACAACTGGCTGCGGAGCAGCCCGGACTTCGCGGTCGCTGTCAGCCCGTCGGCGGCTACCGCTCAGCCGGGCTCGACGGCGACCTACACGGTGACGGTGTCGGGCAGCGGCGGATTCAGCGGGGATGTCGCGCTGTCGGTCAGCGGGCTTCCCGGGACGTTCAGTCCATCAGTGGTTGCGAGTGGCAACGGTACGTCGGTGCTCACGGTGACTGCTCCGGCGAGCACCGGCACGACACAGCTCGTCGTCACCGGATCGAGCGGTTCGGTCAGCCGTACGGCGCTGGCCTCGCTGACCGTCGTACCTCCGCCTGACTACAGCCTGACCGCGACTCCGGCCACCCGGACCGTCAGCGCCGGCGCCTCGACGACGTACACGATCGGTATCAATCCCGCCAACGGGTTCACCGGCGACGTCGCGTTGAGCGTGACCGGGTTGCCGCCGAGCGTCGGTACCGCTTCTGTCAGTCCGGCCGTCGCGCACACGACCGCTCAGCTGGCCATCACCACCGCGGCGTCCGCTCCGGCAGGGACCTACGGCATGACGGTCTCGGGCACCAGTGGGTCGCTCACTCATCAGGTCTCGGTGACTCTGGTGGTCAATCGGCCCGACTTCACGATGACCGCGAGCCCGGCGTCGGTCACCGTCACCCGCAGCCAGACCGCGACGTACACGGCGAGTGTCAGCCCCGTGAACGGCTTCACGGGCTCTGTCACGTTGACAGTCTCGGGACTCCCGGCCAACGCCTCTGCGAGTTGGACGGGCAATCCGGTGGCGACATCCGGCAACGCTACGTTGAAGATCCGTACGACCTACAGCACCGCGCGTGGCACCTTCACGCTCAAGGTCGCGGCGAGCAGCGGTTCGCTCACTCATCAGGCAACGGTCACACTGGTCGTTCGCTGAACGGGACTTTCGGCCCTACTGCCACGCGCGCTGTCGCCCGACTGTTGAGTTGTGGACACCTACGGAGCGGTACAGCAGTACGACCGATCGCGGCTGCAGATCCTGAGCCCGGCCGAATGCTTGCGGCTGCTCGGCTCGGTGCCGCTCGGACGGCTCGTCTACACCTACGCGGGACTGCCGGCGATCCGGCTGGTCAACTTCGTCGTCGACGACGACACGATCGTGTTCAGTACCGGGCAGGGCGACAAGTTCCGGGCCGCCGAACGCGGCGACGTGGTCGCGTTCGAGGCCGACGACGTGGACCTGGAGCGGCACCTCGGGTGGACGCTGACAGCCATCGGGCACCTGTCCGTCGTGACGGAGGACGAGGCGGCAGCATTGCGCCGTACGTTGGCCCTGCATTCCTGGATGCCGATGGACGACCCGCGGCTGGTCCGGCTCGGCATCGAGTCCGTCCAGGGCCGCCGCCTGGTCCCCTGGGGCCAACGTCCGCGCAGCCGGTGACAGCTGTTCCGCTGACTGCCTAGGGTGAACGCATGGAGGTGGATCCGAGGCTGCTGGACGCGGTCGTCGGGATCGGGGCCGATCTGGACCTGAACAGCACCCTGGACCGGATCGTGACTGCCGCCTGCGAACTCGCCGGTGCCCGCTACGGCGCCCTTGGTGTGGTCGGCCCGGACGGCAAACGGCTCGTCCGGTTCATCACGCACGGCGTCACCGACGACGAGATCGCCGCCATCGGCCCGTACCCGGAAGGTCACGGCATCCTCGGCCTGCTGATCGAGCACCCAGAACCGATCCGGATGCACGACCTGGCCGAGCACCCGAGGTCGTACGGCTTCCCCGCCAACCATCCGCCGATGAAGAGCTTCCTCGGCGTCCCGATCCGGACCCGCGAGCACGCCTTCGGCAACCTGTACCTGACCGAGAAGACCGGCGGCGCCGACTTCACCGAGGACGACGAGCGTACGGTTACCGCGCTCGCCGCGGCGGCCGGGGTTGTGATCGACAACGCCCGGTTGTACGCCGACACCGAGCAGCGCCGGCACTGGCACGAGGTGACCGCAGAGATCACCCAACTGATGCTCGGCGAGTTCGACGCCGATCAGGCCCTGCAGCTGATCGCCCGCCGGGCCCGGGAGGTCGCGGGCGCCCAGGTGGCCGCCGTCCTGCTGGCCGACGCCGACGAGCTCGTCGTCCGCGCCGTCGACGGTCGGGACACATTCGCGAAGTACGTCGGCCGGCGGATCCCCAGCAACGTCCCGGTGCTCGGCCGGGTGAGCTCCGGCTCCGGGGAGCAGGTCGTGATCGAGGACCTCGCGCAGATCCTCAAGGATGCCGGCGGGCTCACCGAGTTCCCCGAGGGTGCCACGCTGGCCCGTACGACGCTGGCCTCGCTGCCACCTGGGAACTCCGGTACCGGCGGCGTCCTCGCCGTCGCCGCCGAGCAGGGAGCCAACACCCGGAGCGCGGAGGGCGCCGAGCTGGTCCGGATGTTCGCCGGCCAGGCCACCCTCGCCCTTGAACGCGCCCAGGCGCAGCGCGACCGCGACCTGCTCGCCGTCCTGGAGGACCGCGACCGAATCGCCCGCGACCTGCACGACCTGGTCATCCAGCGGCTGTTCGCGACCGGCCTGCAACTCCAGGGCATGCACCGGCTGGTCGCACCGGAGCACCAGCAGCGCCTCACCCGAGCCGTGGAGGAGATCGACACCACCATCCACGAACTCCGCGCAGCGATCTTCGAACTGCAGCAACCGCCCGCCGCGGCCTCCCTGCGCGCCGATATCCAGACCTTGGTCGCCGAGTACGCCGAGCCGCTCGGCTTCCGGCCGCAGCTGACCTGCACCGGCCCGATCGACACCGTCGTACCGGCCACGGTCCGGCCGCAGATCCTGGCCACCATCCGGGAAGCCCTGTCGAACATCGTCCGCCACGCCCAGGCGTCGCAGGCCGACGTGGAGGTGATCGCCGGGCCGAACCAGCTCGTCACCCGCATCACCGACAACGGCATCGGGATCGGTCCCAGCAGCCGGCGCAGCGGCCTGCGCAACCTCACCGACCGCGCCCGGGCCCTCGGCGGCACGGTCCAGGTCACCGACAACCACCCGCAGGGCACGATCGTCGAACTCACTGCGCCCATGGCGTGAACCGGTCCAACGGCCCGCCGGGCCAGGACCTTTGCCCGCAGCGCCGCCCACGCCCGTACGGAGAACCTGGAGACGGAGAACCAGTGGGAGGAGCCCGCCATGTCCGATCAGCTACCGGCGAAAGACGTCGACGTACTGCTCGCCGCGGCCGTCGCCGCGCCCAGCATGCACAACACGCAGCCGTGGCGGTTCGAGGTCGAGGGCCACGTGATCGACGTGTACCTGGACGGATCGCGGACGCTCCCTGCCGAGGACCCGTCCGGCCGCGCGATGCGGATCGCCGCCGGCGCCGCCACGTTCAACCTGCGGTGCGCGGCCGCGAGCCTCGGGTACGGCGCCTGGTTCGGGCTGGCGCCGTACCCGGGCGAAGAGCCCGACCTGCTCGCCAGGATCGTGCTCGAGCCGACCGCGGCGCGCGACGAGGAACTGACCGACCTGGCCCGGTACATCCCGTACCGGCACACCGACCGGCAGCCGTCGGACGCCGTACCGATCGCCGAGGACGTCCGCGTGGCGCTCATGCAGGCGGCGTACGCCGAAGGCGCCGGACTCACCTGGCTGGGCGAGGACGACGTACGCAGCGTGCTCGACCTGGTCCTCGACACCGACCTGCGGGAGATCCACGACTGGCACCGCCGCGCCGAACGCGCCCACTGGGTCGGCGGGCGCTCCACGGACGAACCACAGCCCGCCACCGGGCCACGCCCGCCTGGCGTCTCGCGCTCGGTCGACGGCGTACCGAGCTCGGCGCTGGGACCGCGGTCCGCCAGCTATCCGGCGGTCGTCCGAGACCTCGCCACCCGACCGGACGACCGGCAGCGGGCCGAGCGTACGTTCGAACGGCACCCGGATCTGGCCGTACTCTCCACCGACTTCGACGAGCCGGCCGACCAGGTCGCCGCGGGCGCCGCGCTCGAACGCGTGCTGCTGACCGCGACCCGGGTGGGCGTCAGCGCGTCGTTCCTGAACCAGCCCCTCGAGTACGACGACCTGCGCCGCACTGTGCAGCGCCTCACCGGCCGCCCAGGCCACGCGGACATGATCATCCGCTTCGCCCACAACCACCCACACGCCGCCACCCCCCGCCGCCCACTCCCCGACTTCGTCCGGAAGCAGCCATGACCGGCCCGGTCATACCCCCGCTCTAGGTTCGGTTCTGCTTCTTTGCGTGTTCGACGGCGAAGACGGCCGCTTCGGTGCGGCGTTCCAGATCGAGTTTGCGGAGGAGAGAGGAGACGTAGTTCTTGACGGTCTTCTCGGCCAGGAAGAGCGACTGCGCGATCTGGCGGTTGGTCTTGCCTTCGGCGATCTCGGCGAGGATCCGCCGTTCTTGCTCGGTCAGCGATGCGTAGCGCGGGTCCTCGGCCTCGGCCGGGTGCCGGAGACGTTCCAGGACCTTGGCCGTCATACTCGGATCCAGCAACGACTCCCCCGCGGCCAACCGTCGGACCGCATCGATGAGCGCCCGGCCGTTGATCTGCTTCAGCAGGTACCCGGCGGCGCCGGCCATGATCGCGGTGAACAGCGCCTCGTCGTCGGAGAACGACGTCAGCATCAGACACGCCGGCGGCTCGTCCATCCGCGAACGGACCTCCCGGCAGACGCCGATCCCATCGCCGTCGGGCAGCCGGACGTCCAGCACGGCGACGTCCGGCCGGACCGCCGGGATCCGCGCGATCGCCTCCGCGGCCGTTCCCGCGTCGCCGACGACCTCGATGTCCGGCTCCGCATCCAGCAGCTGGTGCAGCCCGAGCCGAACCACCTCGTGATCGTCGAGCAGGAACACCTTGATCGTCATCGCCGTCTCCTCAGCCGAGCCCGCTCACCGGGGCCCGCCCCCAGCATCTCGCCCACTCACGCCACCCGCCAGGGACCACAGTCCCACCCGAGACAGGACCTTCGGCCCCCACCGATCGTCCTCGGGGTGGCCGCGCCGGACCAGCCGACGTCACCTGGCCGGACTCGGCTGGGTGATGCGGTGCGACCGCCACCGGGCAGGTCATCGCCGCCAGCGAACGGCGCGCCACCGGATCGATCGGCAACGGGCCACCGTGTGCGCCGACGACGATCAGACCGACCTCGGCGCTTTCGTGCACCAGCGCCGCCACCGGTGCCCTACTGCTCAGGAACCGGGTCACCTTCACGGTCGGGAACCGGCTCGTCCACGGCCCGAGCGTCTCCGACAGCACGTACTCGGCCCGGCTGATCCACGAGCACTCCGGGTCCTCGTCCACGAACGGCCGCTCGGCCGGCAACCCGGCGTGTACGACGACCAGGTTGCCGTCCCGCGCCGCCGCGGCGCCGAACGCGAATTCCAGCGCCTCGTCCGACAGCTCCGTACCATCGATGCCCACGGCAACCTTTCGGTCGAGCAGCGACGGCTTCCAGGTCAGCGGTACGACGACCACCGGGCAACCCGCCCGGGACGCGAGGGTCAGATTGCCCTGCGTGTGCACGAGGCGTTGCGGCCCGCGGCTGCGGGAGCGGCCGACCACGAGCATCCGGGCCTTCCGGGCCGCGTGCGCGAGCACCCGCTGCCGGGATCCCTCCTCGGTGACGGCGATCAGCTCGGTCGCGTATCCCTCCCGGTGCCGCACATGCGCCACCGCGGCCCGTACGGCCGCATCAGCGAGTTCGGCGGGCGGTTTCGGCGTGGAGCCGGGCGTCATCGGCGAGTACGGCGCGTGTGCGGAGTACGGCGCGACCAGCACCAGCTCCGTACCCGCTCGCAACGCCTCGGCGCACGCGTAGTCCACCACCCGGAGGTTCTCCGCACTACCGTCCACCTCGACCACAACAGGACCGATCCGGTTCCAGATGCTCATTTCACCCTCCAAGATCAACAAGCACGACGGCGGATCGCCGGGTTCATGATGTTCACCGCAGCCACGGGTACTTGCGAACGAAGTCCAGGCTGCTCCACCACTTGCCCAGGCCCCAGATGTTGCCGGCAGCAACCAGCGCGAGCACGACGACCGTGACGGCACCGAGGATGTGGTCGTCCAGCACCGGGTTGGTCTGCGGCGGCAGGTTCGCCGACCACATCATCAGGTACAGCAGGACGCCGCTGACCGCCGCGACCCGCATCCCGATCCCGAGCGTCAACGCCAGGCCGATGCCGGCCAGCGCGATCATGAACAGCGGCGTGACCCACCAGGCACCGGCGATCGAGTGATAGAACCCGCTCATCGGACCGTCGGAGCCCTTGAGGAATCCGGCCGTCACGTCCGCCCCGTCGAGCCAGCTCCTGCCGGACTTGGTGGCGTAGCCGAAGCCGAACAGCTTGTCGAGGAACGCCCACAGGAACGTCAGGCCGTAGAGGATCCGCAGTACGGCGAACGCCCGGCCGGCCGCGGTGCTGACGATCGGCTGCCGATCGCCGTCAGGTTCCATCACAGGTGCCGGCAGGTGCCGTTGCGCCCGGTGCGGCGTGGTGGTCATGATGTCGTCCTTTCGCTCGATTCCGACACTTCGATCCTCGAGCCCCACGCCGCCCGCGTGCAGAGGCGTTCGCACCCCGGCCCCAGGAGACCAATGGCCCGCCATGCCCGGGACCTATGCCGCTGCCCACGCCGCCACCTCCGCCCGACCCTGGAGGCGCACGCAATCAGAGTGTCCTGCACCATGCCCACTGCCCGGTCGGCGTCGTACATTGAATGCTGGTGATCCCAACAATGACCCAGGTGAGATTCCACAGCGAGGAACTGACCGCCGTCCGCCGGACCGTGCTCGACGCCGAGCAACTGGCGGACTGGGTCCCCTCGGCCTGCGCGACGGTCGCCGAGCAGCTGCGGCACCACGGCATCGCGCCCGCCGGGTACCCGTTCGCCCGTTGGCACCCGCTGCCGGACGGCGAGGTCGAGGCCGAGGCCGGTTTCCCGGTCACGGCTCCGGTCGCCGGCGCCTGGGTCGCCGGCGACGAGGTGGTCGAGCCGTCCATCCTGCCGGCCGGACCGGTACTGGCCGTCTGGCACACCGACCCGCACCAGAAGCTGGCCGAGACGTACCACGCCGTCGACGACTGGCTCGAGACCGAGCATGCCGCCGCGACCGGCGACAGCTGGGAGATCTACCACGACCTCCCCACCTGCGACCACGTCGGCACCCGCATCGAAATCATCCAGCCGATCACCTTCGCCGTCACGTGACGGGGTAGCCGGTCCGGTGTCCCTCTCCGCGCGCTCTCAGCTGCCGTCGTTACGATGGTGCGGACCTGGGGAGGGTGTCGCATGGGGGCCAAGAGGGCACTGGCGGCCGGCGTACTGATGCTGGCCTTGGCGAGTGGTTGCAGCAGTGGGCCGGATTCGGCGAACAAGACCTCGAACGACGGCAGGCCGACGTCGGCCGCGACGCCTCCGCCGACCGGGGCCGGGGCCGGGGCCGCCGACAACGAATGGCGGATTCCGGCCGATCGGGTAGCCGGTTCCATGGAGCTGGCCGGGTACGCGGACCACGTCAGCGTCCGCAGCGGTGAGCCGTTCCGGCTGTTCGTCACCTCGTCCGCACATGCCTTCACCGTCCGCGCCTTCCGGATCGGCTGGTACGACGGAGCCGGCGCGAAACTGATCTGGACCTCACCGTCGATGCCGGGCACGAGCCAACCGAAACCGATCCTGACCAGGGACCGGATGATCACCGCGATCAACTGGTCGCCGACGACGACCGTCCAGACCAACGGCTGGCCGGCCGGCAGCTACCTGTTGTTGCTCCGGGCATCGAACGGCCAGGAGAACTACGTCCCGATCGTGATCCGGTCCGGCTCCGCCCGTGGTGCGGTGCTGATCGTCAGCGGCGTCAACACCGACGAGGCCTACAACGGATGGGGCGGCTACGACCTGTACGTCGGCGGGCGCAAGCACACGCACGACCAGCGGTCGCTGATGGTCACCTTCGACCGGCCGTACGGCTACAACCCCGCGCGCGGCGTACTCCACGACAATCTCCCGCTGGTCCAGCAGGCCGAACGCAGCGGCGTACCACTCGCCTACGCGACCAGCGTCGACCTGCAGGCCGACCCCGCTCTGCTCAACGGCGCCCGCGCGATCGTCTTCGGCGGCCACGACGAGTACTGGTCCCTGCCCATGCGCCAGGCGGTCACCAAGGCCCGCGACGCCGGCACGAACCTGGCTTTCCTGGGCGCCAACTCGATCTACCGGCGGATCCGCTACGCCGCCGACCCGCACGGCCCCAACCGGATCATCGTCGACTACAAGGATGCCGGGCTGGATCCGACCCACAACGCGCCGGACACGACGGTGAACTGGCGGCAGAACCCGTACCCGGACCCGGAGAACAGCCTGGTCGGCATGCTCTACGAATGCCACCCGGCCAGGGGCGCGTTCACGGTCCGCGAGCCGAACTTCTTCCTGTTCGCGGGCACCGGCGCGAAAGTGGGATCGGCCTACCCAGGTCTCGTCGGCAACGAGGCGGACCGGGCCTACCCGATCGCCGGCACACCGGCCAACCTGCAGGTCGTGGCCCACTCCCCCACAACCTGCGACCAGCGGCACACGTTCTCGGACGCGACCTACTACACCGTGAAGTCCGGTGCCGGCGTGTTCGCGACAGGGACGATCGAGTGGGTCCGCGCGCTGCAGGGCCCGGACAAGGAGTACGGCGTCGGCCCGGCCGCAACGGCCTTCGCCCAGAAGGTGACGTCGAATCTGTTCACCGCACTGGCCGCCGGCCCGATGGGCCGCACCCATCCCGCCATCGGCAACCTGCCTGCCGTACGCGCCCTCCCCACCACCACGACGGGCACCGGGGGTCCAATCGGAAACTCCCCCGGCCCCGACAACGACTGAGCAACCCAGCGCGGCCAGTTCCGCAGACGCACGATTCCTTTTCGATCCTGCGGCTCGTAACGTGGTGTGAAGCAGGGGGGCCAATATGAACACAGCACGTGAGTACGCACTGCCGCTGCGTCCGGGCATTCCGATTCCCGTCCGTACGTCGGGAATCGTGCCGACCGACGCGGCCGCGATGATCCACGACCACCTCGGACCGATCCTCGGCGCGCTGGCGCCGCAGGCCAGGGTTCGGCTCACCCGGCTGCCCGAACCCGGCCTGCGCCGGCCGCTGGTCGCGCAGCTCGACGTACAGCTGACCGCCGGCCGCCGGATCCGCGCCCAGGTCGCCGCAGCGAAGATGTTCGACCTCGTCGACCAGCTCGCGACCCGGACGATCGGCCAGTTGCGGCTGTTCCCGGACAGGTTGGCCGAGTGCCTGCGCGACCGGTACGCCGGCGCGCTCCCGCCCGCACCACCGGAACTGCTGCCACCGGACCGGCGCCGCGTCGTTCGTCGCAAGGCGTGCGTCCCGGCCGCGACGACGGTCGCGGAAGCGATCGCCGTACTCGAGGCGATGGACTACCGCTTCCACCTGTTCCAGGAGAAGTACAGCCGGCAGGACACCATCGTGATCAGGACCGGGCCGCGGCGGTACCGGATCGTGCAGACCCGCCCGAACCCGATCGGGCTCGAGGTCACCTCACCGCCGATCACGCTGACCGCCGCCGAGCGCTGCAGCCTGCCGATCGCCACCGCACGCCTCGACCTGACCGGCGGCCCGTTCGCGATCTTCACCGAGAAGCAGTCCGGCCGCCTCCACGCCCTCTACGCCCGCGACGACGGCCACTACGGTCTCCTGGCACCGGCACAAGGTCGTTAGCCGGCTGCAACACAACCGCGTTGCTACCGCGCTAGGCCGGAAGTGGCACACTGCACGATGCTTGCGGAGGTCGTACAGGGGGACGGGAAAGTGGTCAGCGGCGGGGCGAGACATATCCGGTGGTACTGGTGCTTGGCCGCACTCGCGGGCGTCGCGCTGTGCGTCTTGCTGCCGGGGTGGTGGGATCACACCGGGGCGGATCTGAAGGTCTACCGCCTCGGTGGTCACGTGCTGCTGACCGACCCGTCGATGCTCTACTGGGCGCGACCGCCCGGGATGTCGCTCCCCTTCACCTATCCGCCGTTCGCCGGCCTCGTCTTCGTACCGTTCGCACTGCTCCCTTGGCCATTGGCGTACGGCGTCTCGATCGCCGGCTCGGTCGCGGCGCTCTGGGTGATTGTCCGGTACGCGCTACAGCACCTGTTCGGACGCGTTCACCCCGGGGCCATGCTCGCGGCGGTCGCCGGGTGCGTGTTGTTGGAGCCCGTACGCGAGACCCTGGCGTTCGGTCAGATCAACCTGGCGCTCTGCGCGCTGATCATGTACGACCTGCTGGATACGAAGCACCGTCACCGTGGCATCTGGACCGGGATCGCGGCCGGAATCAAGCTCACCCCGCTGGTCTTCCTCGCGCTGCTTCTGGTGACGCGGCAGTGGCGCGCGCTCAAGTACGCGGGCGCGGCCTTCTGCGGCACGTTGCTCATCGGCTTTGTGACAGCTCCGCGTGCATCGGTTCAGTACTGGACGCGGCTGGTGTTCGATTCCGGGCGGATCGGCCCACCGGCGTACGCCGGCAACCAGTCCTGGAACGGCCTGTTCGTCCGCCTCGGCGCCCCCTCGGGTGGGACGGTGTGGCTGATAGCGGTCACGGTGACGGTGATCCTCGGCCTGTGGCTCAGTCAGCGACTCCACGCTCAGGGACAGCCGCTGGCAAGCGTGTCGGTCGGCGCGACGATCGCGTTGCTCTGCGCACCGATCTCGTGGGACCACCACTGGGTATGGGCGGTCCCGCTCGGCGCCGCGCTCACGGCGGTCGTCCCCGCGGATCGGCCCATCCGACGAGCCGCAGTCGCCGCGGTCTGGTACGGATTCTTCATCGTCGCCCCGTACCGCTGGCTCCCGATCGCCGACGGCCGTGAGTACGCCTGGACGCTGGGCCAGCAGGTGATCGGCAACGGATACCTGCTCGCCGCGCTCCTGGCCTGCACCGCCCTCAGGAAAGAAGCAGTCAGGGTGTCGCGTCCTTCAGTTTCTCCTCGAAGAAGCTGAGGACTCGGTCGACGCCTTCTTGTTGGCGGTGCTCGGTCAGAGTGGAGTGTTTGCGGCCCGGGAACTCCACCGCGATGAAGTTCGCGCCGAGCTCACGGCGAAGAGTCTCGAAGCGCGTGCCGACCGCGGGATCACCCTCGTAGCGCAAACCTAGGACCTGACATCCCGCTGCGACCTTCGCCTTGACCGACTCAAGGTCGGCCGGGCTGAGTCCCAGGTCGGCCCTGCGGGCCTTGCCCACGGGTGCGGGCGAGGCCGGCTGGGCCAGGACGGGCGCCGCGACCGGTGCATCGGCCAGCATCGCGAGTGCGAAGCCTCCGGTCATGCACATGCCGACGGCACCGACTCCAGGCCCTCCCAGTTCCTCGTGCAGCTCACGGGCCAGCGACCGGAGCCAGCCGGCCACCGGGGTCGTGCGACCCATCGCAAACATGCTGAACTCGCGGCTGACACAGATACCCGCGATGCTCCGAACGGTCTCCAGCACAGTGCCCGGCTCTCCCGGCCGGCCGAAGAGCGAGGGCATCACGACGGTGAAGCCACGAGCCACGACCTCTTCGGCGAACCCGAGTACCGCGGGCGTGATACCGGGGATCTCGTGGATCACGATCACACCGGGCCCGCTGCCTTTGCGGTACGTCGGGTGTGTGGCGCCGTCGGCCGTGTGGTCGCTGAGAACCCACGTATCGAGCGAACTCATGACACCGGACCCTAAGTGGCCACCCGTCGGCAGATCAATGATCTCTGTGGGCGCTGCGGCGTGTCTTGCCTGCGGTCAGCGGCGGACGGTGTAGTCGGACTGGACGAAGCCGGCCATCAGCGTGCGGGTGGCGTTGTGATTCAGTGAGACCTCGGCGTCCAGCGGGCCGAACAGGGAGATACCGGCCCCGAGCAGGACCGGAGCCGTGGTGATGGTCAACTCGTTGAGCAGACCTGCCCTGAGGAACGTCTGGATCGTCGCGGCGCCGTCGACGTAGATGCGCTTGGCGCCGCGGTCGGCGAGGGTTTCGACGAGGGCGTCGAGCGTGCGGTGGACGATGACCCGGTCGTCGGCGGCGAGGTCGAGCGTCGTACTCAGCACCTCGAGCTGCTTGCCCTCGTACGGCCAGGAACCGAACGTACTGGCCAGCTCGTACGTCTTGCGCCCGACGACGACCGTGTCGACCGAGTCCATGAACCGGTCGTACCCGGTGTCCCCGGCGTGCTCGGCGCGACCGGTGAGCCAGTCGATGGACCCGTCCTCGCTCGCGATGTAACCGTCGAGACTCGTGGCGATGAACGCAGCGGCATGGAAACTCACACCACCATTATTCGGGCCACCAAAACCCATCGCACACCGAGGCCCTGTGTTCGGGACCAACGGCCCGGCAGCTCGGGACTCTTGCCCGCAGCGCCGGCGATCGCTGCCGACGATCCTGAAGCTGAGTCGAAGGAGCCGGCCATGACCACCACTGCACTGCAGCAGGAACTCGACGGCAAGGAGGATGCGATGTCGAAGAAGATCCTGGTCGCGTACGCCAGCAAGATGGGCGGCACCGCGGGCATCGCTGAGGTGATAGGCGACGAGTTGCGCGCGCACGGGCACCACGTCGACGTACTCAACGTCGCCGGTGTCGAAGACATCACGTCGTACGACGCTGTTGTCCTGGGCAGCGCGATCTACATCCGCAGGTGGCGGCGGGAGGCCGTACGGTTCCTCCGCCATCACGTCGAGGAGCTCCGCCGGCGTCAGGTCTGGCTGTTCCACAGCGGCCCGGTCGGGCCGGACAAGGACCAGGAGCAGGCGATGCCGCCGGCCGTACGGCGCCTGGCGCACCAGATCGGCGCCACCCCGGCCGTCACCTTCGCCGGTCGCCTCGAACCGGCCACCGCGACCGGCTTCCTCGCCCGGCGGCTCGCGAGTGGATCGCTGGCCGGCGATGCCCGCGACTGGGACAAGATCCGCGTCTGGTCCGCCGACATCAGCGCCGCCGTCGAGGCCACCCAACGCAGCAACTGGCACCGCACGACCGGCACCGCTCGCTAGTTGGTGGCTCCTGGCCAGACGGCGTAACAGACCTGGCCTCCGATCACCGATGCCCGCAGGCGTTCCGCTCCGTCCGGTCGCAGGTAGAGCTCGTACTGGCCTGCCTGGAGGTCTGGAAATACCGCCGAGTGCTGCGTCCGGCCGGTAACGGTCCGGCCGAGTACGGCCACATGGCGCAGGGGGCCGGGATCCGGCCGGTGGTCGACCGGCCGGATCTCCACCTCCTTGCCCTCGAGCTCCGGGGGCATCGCCACCACGAGCGCGCCGGTGTCCCCGCCGATGTCGAGCAGGACCGGGCCTTGCCCGGCGTACGGGTTCTCCATCTCAGACGCCGGGTACGCCGGGTGACGTCTGGTAGCCGCCGGCCGGCGTACCGAGGTACGGGAACGACGTCAGGTACGGCGAGTTCGTGTTCGACGTACCGTCCTGGATCACCGACGTCGCGGCGTCCGCGGTGAACGACGGATCCACGAGCCCGATCGTCAGACCGGCGATGGCCCGGAGTTCGACCGTGACGACGTCGTCGAACACCCGCCGGCCGTTCGGGAAGCCCGCCGCGTCGCCGGCGACCAGGCCGAGCGGCTGTGGCGCCGCCGACGGTGGTACGGCGACGTTCAGCCGGAGTAGGTCCGCGAGCACCGGGCCGGTCGAGTTCTGGAACCCTGGCACGATGCCCTTCGGGATGCCGGTGAGCAGGATTGCGACCAGGTCCGACCGCGGTTTGGTGTAGGCCGCGAGGTGCGGGAACACTCCCGGGTAGAGCACCGGCAGCAGCCCGGCCAGCTCGGGCTTCTCGACGTACTTCGCGAACTCGTCGTCCGCGTTCGGCGGCAGCGAGTTCCAGCGGTCCTTGTCCGCCATCGGCACGATCACCTCGTTGAACAAGGGATTCCCGAGCCGGGACACCTGCCGGAACCCGCCGTGGCTCTCGGACCTGCCGTCGTCGGTGAGCACCCGGACCCGCTGACGGCTCGCGGTCGACCAGACTCCGATGACGGCCTTCGGGTCGAGGACGTCGGTCGGCCGGCTGCCGTCCCGGGTGAGTTCCCGGATCGGCACCTGCAGGGCGATCGTGTGCACGTTCAGGCCCTGCAAGCCGTTCACTCCGACTGCGGCCGCCGACGGGATCAGATGCAGATTCTCGAACGGCCGCAACGTGCCGAGGTCGAAGATGCTGCCGAGGTCGACGAAGAACCCGTCCGCCCGTTGACCTGCGAACACCCGCCGGCCGCCGCCGATGCCGTGGATCGCCTGCGCGGTGAACCTGGCGGCATAGTTCGACGTACTGCGCGGCCCGATGTTCACCGGCGGCACCGTGAGCCGGTCCGCCAGGAGCTGCGGTTCGTGGCCGCGGACGACCTTGGTCACCGAGTAGAACTGCGGCCGGTTCCAGTTCGTGTCCGTGATCGAGGAGATCGGACCGGTGTTGTAGAGGAACGTGTCGGGGTTGCGGATCTCGGTACGGAACCGGAACTGGTAGCTGATGTCGGCGCGCGCCGTACCGGCGTTCGAGATCTTGATCTCGTAGAGCACGTCGTCGCCGAACTCGTAGAAGTTCGGGCCGCCGTCAGGCTTCTGCAACGGGATGAAGTTGGCGATCAGCGTTACGGTGTCCGGGCGGTCGGGGCTGACGAACGCGTACACGTCGGTGTTGTCGGCGACCGGGTCCTTGGAGATCTCCGGCGCCTCGCGATGCGACGACATGACTACCCCCTGCTCGCGTGTACGAGCCGATTCACCAGGTCGCGGTCGCGGAGCACAACCTCGTGCTCACCGACCATCACCGAGATCTCGTTACGCCGTACATCGCGTACGTACGCGACCAGCGGCCCGGCCGCCCCCTGCCCGACGGCCGCTCCCGCGTCTCCCGCCGGTGCCGCCGACGCTGCCCCTGGTGCCGCTGCTCCCACTCCCACGGCTGCCGCGCCCATCCCCGCCATCGCCAGGAATCCGCGACGAGTCGAGTCACCCATGGTCCCTCCCCGGACTGATTGTGACCGAACCCCCCAGGCCATTCCCCAAGTCCTCAACCACCATCCCCCCAAATGCACTGCAAGTGGAAGTAATCAGCCGCACTCAGTCTCCCCTCAGCAACCGCAGGCGAGACCGGGCAACTCAAGGCTGAGCGGATCAGGGTTGGGCGGCCCAGTCGCTCCAGCTGGCCTTGGCGCCGGAGTCGCCGATGCGTACGACGTCGTAGACGGCTGCTCCAGCGACGAGGACGGCGATCACCGTGACCGTGACGGTGATCGCGCTCGACGCGGGCGCGAGGAACGTCCGCTTCACCGGAGTCCGTCCGGTGCTCTCGCGCTGGCGCCACCATACGACCAGCGCCAGCAGCGCAACCCCGATTGCCGCGTAGATCGCCGTGTCACCGAGTTCGGTGTGCTTGTGGATCAGCGGGTTCGGCATGAGCCGGTGCTCGAGCCACTCACCCGCGCTCGTCGTGATCGGGACCAGGACGACGACCAGCAGCGACAGCACAACGTTCGGTCCGGCGAGGCGCCGTCTGGCGGCCGGCCAGAGCGCAGTCAGCGCGAGCAGCGCGGCCGCGAGCGGAAGCAGTACGACGATGGCGTGGACGAGCAGCACATGGGCGGGGAGACCGTTGACAGTCTGCATGCATCTTCCTTCGACTCGGGACTGAGTCGCCAACGCTGGCAGCCGGATCTTGGGAAATTCTTGGAACGCGAACGAACCCGCGCGTCAGCCGGGCTGTGGTTCGAGGACGTTCAGATCGCGGGACCGGATCGCGGCGGGCGCAGCGCCGGGACGGATCTCGACCGCGAACAGCCGGCCGCTCGGCCCGTCCTTCGCCCATTCGAGGGTCACCGGACGCCGGAACCGACGGTCCGCCAGCACCGACCACCGGGCGAGCACCTGCAGCTCCTCGTCGGTCAGCACCAGCGCGGACCGTTCGTCCGGCGTCGTCGCGACCCGGCAGGTGCCGCGCGGACCGGCGTACACCGTCTTGGTTGCCTTGCCCCCGCAGTGACTCACGATCAGCGGACGATCGCCCGGGTGGACCGAGTACAGGTCGGCGTCGGACACCGCCGGATCGCCGAGACCCCAGGCGGCGCGGACGCGGACGAACGTGCTCTCGCCCCGGGCCGTACCCGAGGCGCCGAGATCGGCCCTTACCATCCGTTGCACGGTCACCGGCATCACGGCCGTCAGCTGGTCCAGCCCCGCCGCCTCACGGTTGCCGATGGCAACAGCACTGTAAAGCGAGGCGAAGCAGCGCCGGCACGCGGCGAGTACGTCGTCCGCGGTGTTCAGATGCAGGAACACCTCGTCGTGGACCGGGTCCGCGGACGTCACCGGGCTGCAGCGCACCGCAACCTCGGTGCCTTCACCGCCGAGGTCCCCGTACGCGGCCACAATCTCGTCGGCCACCGCCGCGGGCAACGACGCGTCGCGGAACGCCGAACGGATCTCCGCCGCCACGACAGCCAGGTCACGCCCGGCCCGGAAGCGCCGGATCCCCCGCGCGATCTCCGGCTCCAACCGCCCGTCGTCCACGAACTCCCGGTACGCCGCAGCCGTCACCGCGAAGCCTTCCGGAAACCCGCACCCCGTCCCCGCCAGCACCGCCAGCCGAGCGGTCTTCACCCCGACCTAAAGTCCTGAGCAGACGGACCACAGGGCCTGCAGCTGCGGCATCGTTGGGGGATGACGAAGTTGCCGAAGAAGAGCTACGAGCGGGAACTCCTGCGGCTGCAGGCCGAGCTGGTGAAGCTGCAGGAGTGGGTACGGGTCGAGAAGGCGCGGGTCGTGGTCGTGTTCGAGGGCCGGGACGCGGCCGGCAAGGGCAGCACGATCAAGCGCGTCACGGAGTACCTCAATCCCCGGGTCGCGCGGATCACCGCGCTGCCCGCGCCGACCGAGCGCGAGCGGTCCCAGTGGTACTTCCAGCGGTACGTCGAGCATCTGCCGGCGGCCGGCGAGATCGTGCTGTTCGACCGCAGTTGGTACAACCGCGCCGGCGTCGAGCGGGTGATGGGCTTCTGCACCGACGAGGAGTACGAGCGGTTCCTGCACCAGTGCCCGATCTTCGAGCGACTGCTGGTCGAGGACGGCGTACTGCTGCGCAAGTACTGGTTCTCGGTCAGCGACGGCGAACAGGAGAAGCGTTTCCGCAGCCGGCTCGAGG
This sequence comes from Kribbella sp. NPDC004536, assembly GCF_042873835.1. Lineage (NCBI taxonomy): Bacteria > Bacillati > Actinomycetota > Actinomycetes > Propionibacteriales > Kribbellaceae > Kribbella > Kribbella sp. NPDC004536. The sequence continues at coordinate 1,455,726 of NZ_JBIALY010000002.1, forward strand.
ACCCGATGCGGCGCTGGAAGTTGTCGCCGATGGACCTGGAGTCGATCTCCCGCTGGGAGGACTACTCACGCGCCAAGGACGAGATGTTCGTGCAGACCGACATCCCCGAGGCGCCGTGGTACGTCGTCGAGAGCGAGGACAAACGCTCGGCCCGGATCAACATGATCGCCCACCTCCTCACCACGATCCCGTACCACGAGGTACAGCGACCGCCACTGGAGCTCCCGCCGCGCCCGCCGTCCCAGGGCTACGAACGCCCGCCCCGCGACATGCACACCCAGATCCCCGACCACGCGACGCAACTGCGGCGCTGAGGGCCGAAGGTCCCGCGACCGCGGCCCGATCGGCCGGTGTCGAAGAGGCGTTGAACTGGGTGATGCTGGGACACGGAGGTGGATTCGGTATGAAGCACAAGCCCGTGGTTGTCGGTGTCGACGGTTCGCCTGCCGCGTCGGTCGCGATCAGCTGGGGTGCGAAGGAGGCCGCCGCGCTGCGCAGCCCGCTGCACCTGGTGTACGCCCTCACGCCGGGCAGCTCGCCCGCGCAGGCCGGCGACGTCATCCACAAGGCAGTCGAGCAGGCGCGCGGGTCGGCGTCCGGGATCGTGATCGACTCGCGTATCGAGAGCGGCTCGCCGTCCGCTGCCCTGGTGAAGGCGTCGGGGACGGCAGCGGTCGTCGTGATCGGCAGCCGCGGGCTCGGTCTGATGGCCGGCGCTCTCGTCGGCTCCACCGGGCTCGACCTGGCCGCGAACGCCCGCTGCCCGGTGATCGTGGTCCGCCCTGACCTTGGCTCGACGACGGGCGTACGGGTCGTGATCGGGTACGACGGCTCACCGACAGCCGACGAGGCGCTCGCCTTCGGGATCGAGCACGCGCGCCGCCACGATCTCGGCGTCCGGGTGGTCGCCGCCCAGCCGGAGGGGACCGAGCTGCACCGGATCACCGAGGACGAACTACGCGCCGCCGTCCAGGCCCACGGCGGCCGCGATGCGGAGCTGATCCAGATCACCGGGCACCCCGCCGAGCACATCCTGCGGCTCGCGTCGGACGCGGCCCTGATCGTGCTCGGTGCCCGCGGCCGCGGCGGCTTCGCCGGCATGCTCATCGGCTCGGTCAGCCAGACCGTACTGCACCACGCCGACTGTCCGGTCGCCGTCATCCCAGCCGCGGCGACCGGCGGCTGAATTGCTCAGAGGTCAGCCGCGTGCACGGCGGTCGCGTACGGCTCAAGGCCGGCGATCAGCTCGTCGAGTTCGGCCGCGGTGAGTACGTCGTACGCGGGCGCCGCCAACTCGTCGGTGAGTGCCTCGATCCGCTCCTTGAGCTCCCGCCCGGCGTCGGTGAACCCGCCGTCGGCATCCACCAGACCGCGGTCGCGCAGCCCGTCGACGACGGCGGACAGTTGCGCCTTCGGCAGGTGGTGAACCCGGCCGAACTCCTCCGCGCGCATGCCGGCGGCCAGCGCCATCAGCACATGCGCCTCCGTGCCACCGACACCGTGGGCCGCCAGTAGGAGGTTGTGCCCGTCACCACGGTGCTCACGCAGCATCGTCGTCGTGTGCCACAGCCTGGCCAGCGGCTCGGTGGGTACGGCGAGCGCCCGGAGGCCGGCGTACAACACCCGTCCCTCGGTCGGCGCGCTCACAGCCGCCTTCGTGGCGAGATCGGCGACCCGCGCCAGCTCGGGCGCATCCGCGAGGTTACCCACTGCCTGTCGCAACGCGGCCGTGCTGCCTTGCTCACGAACAGCGAGAGCCTCCTCCGGCGTGGTCTTCCCCCACACCCACGGGATGTGCCGCGCCACCTCGCCATCGGCGAAGTTGTAGAACACCGCGTGCACCACCTCGGCCGGGGCGTACCCGAGCGGGGCGGCGCGGCCCGCGAAGTACCCGTCCCAGTAGTTGCGCATGCCGATCGCCAGGAACGCCTCGGTCGGTACCTCGGAGAACGTCACGGTCGCGATCGGTTCGATCAGCTCGAACACGCGGTGGACCTTGGCCTGGGGGTGGCGCATCGTCGTCAGCTCCTCGGGTCGGGACACCGCCCCTCCTGGACGGCCTCTCACCAACGCGACGAACAAGGTAGCCCCAGTTCGACACCCGGAGCCGATTGGGCACACTGGAGTCCGGAAGGAGCACCCGATGCGAACAGCGACCCGGTCCGGGCGGGCCAGGTCCCGGCCTGCCTGGTACCGCCGGCTCTGGACGGCCGTCTCGCTCGTCGTTCTCGTCGCACTCGTCGAGTACGTCGTCCTCCCGAAGCTCGCGATGGCCCGCGAGTCCCTCGACCGGCTCGCGCACCTGAACCCGATCTGGGTCGTCACCGCGGTCGTGCTCGAGGCTGCCAGCCTGGTCTGCTACTCGCTGTTCAGCCGCGCACTGCTGTCCGGCGTACGGTTCTCGTGGATCCTCCGCTCCGACCTCACTGGGTACGGCGTGAGCCATGTCGTACCGGGCGGCGCCGCCACGGCGACCGCGCTCCGGTTCCGGCTGCTGACCAGCGGTGGGGCGCGGCCGACCGACGTGACCGCGATAGTCACCGCGCAGGCGATAGGGTCCCCGCTCGCGCTCCTTCTGGTCGCCTGGGTGACCACGATCCCGGCGCTGATCCTGCGGGACGCGACACCGGCGTACCTGGCCCTGTTCCTGGTCGGCTTGGTCGCGCTCGCCAGCGGCGTACTCGCGGACCGCGAGCACTCCCGCATCGAGCGCCTTTCCGCCCGGCTGCTGCGCGGCACCTTGCGGCACCTACCGGCACGGATCCGGCCGTGGGTCGCGTCGGTCGCGCGTCGGCTGCGTGATCTCGTCGCCGATCGTGAGGTGCGCAAGGCGTTCCTCGTGTGGGCGACGCTCAACTGGGTCCTCGACGCGGCCGTGCTGTGGACGTTCTTGGCGGCGTACGGCGATCCGATCAGCCCGGTGCCGGTGCTGCTCGCGTACTGCGCCGCGAACCTGGCCGCCGTCGTACCGCTCACTCCTGGCGGGATCGCGGTCGTGGAAGGAATCGCGATCTCGACCCTGCTCGGGTACGGCGTACCTGGAGAGGTCGCCGTCATCGCGGTCCTGTCGTGGCGGCTCCTGCAATTCTGGGCACCCGTTCCGCTGGCAGGCCTCTGCTACCTGAGCCTGCGCGCCGAGGGGCACCTCCTGGCCAGGCGTCCCGCCGCGTAGCGCTCAGCGGCTGATCGTTTGCGCGGCCTCCGCCAACTCCGCCAAGCGGTGTGCCCGGGCGGACTCGGCCGGGGTGAACGGCTCGCCGGGCCGGCTGAACACGAACAGGCCCGTCCACGGGGACGGCACCTTGAGCAGGTCTCCGGGCAGCTGGCCGGCCAGCGCCGCCCGGTCCGTGACCAACCGCGCTCCCAACAGCTCGGCGACCGCGTGCGGGAGCTCGGCCGGATCCGCAACGACCCGCGCCGACAGGCTCAACGCCTTGGTCTGACCGTCCACCAACGCGAGCGCAGTCGTCGGCCAGACGTGGGTGTCGCGTCCACCAGCCGCCTCGACCGCATCCTCCAGCTCGGCCGCCGTCAGCTCGTCCGGCGTCGACACCACCAGCTCGTCGCGGACGCCGTCGTCGATCGGATGGACGTGCAGACCGAGGATGTTCGCGTCGAGTACGGCGAGCCGCCGGGTCACGCTCTCCAGCGAGCCGGCCCGGTCGTCGAGCGTCACGCGGATCCGCCACAACGTCCCGATCCCCTGCCGCGGCCGGATCTTCGGCGCGTGCAGCCACGATGACAGCAATCGCATCGTCGACGGTTCCACGACCCAGATCACCAGCGCCGTCGTCACGCTCGCGAGTACGGCGACGGACACGAGGTACGGCGGGTGCGCCGCCAGCACCACCGCGTGCAGGGCGAGCTCTACCGGCGCGATCGCCACGAGTTTCGCCAGCGTCAGGCGGAGCCGCCGCGGGTGAGGCAGCCTTCCACACACGTCACAGGCTGTGCCGCCGGTGAGCGTCGTACGCAACGATTCCATGCCACCAACGATCCCGGACCCAGATTGCCCAGGTGTTGCACAGCCGTGAAGTTCACTCAGTGCTGAGCATCCAGGCAGAGTTCCTCGGCGATGCGGTCGCCGATTACCAGGCAGGCTGTCGCGGCGGGGGACGGGGCGTTGAGGACGTGCAGCGCGCGGCCGTCGCGGAGGAACAGGAAGTCGTCGACGAGCTTTCCGTCCCGCGTCACGGCCTGGGCGCGGACGCCCGCGCCTGATCGCCGTACGTCGGACACCTTCAGCTCCGGCAACATCCGCCGGGCCTCCTTCACCAGGGCTCGCCCGGTCAGCGACCGCGCGATCTCCTTCGCGCCGGTCCGGGCGTACCGGCGGGCGAGTCGCCACGAACCGCGGTACATCGCCGACTCCCACACGTCCCGCGGCACGATCTTCCCCCACGAGTACCCCTCGCGGGCCAGGGCGGGTACGGCGTTGGGCCCGATGTGGACGGTGCCGTCGATACCGCGGGTCAGGTGCACGCCGAGGAACGGCAGGTCCGGGTCGGGCACCGGATAGACGAGGCCTTTGACCAGGTCCGCGCGCTCCGGGACCAGCTCGCTGAACTCGCCGCGGAACGGGAGGATCCGCACGCCTGGTTCGAGCCCGGAAGCCCGCGCGATCCGGTCACTGTGCAGGCCGGCACAGACCGCGACCCGGTCCGCCTCGATGACGTCGTCCGTCGTACGAACGAGGACGGTCTGGGCGTTCTCGACTGCGGTGACCGATACGCCCGTGCGGATCTCGCCACCCGCCGCCAGGACGTCGTCGGCGAGCGCGGCGGCGACGAGCCTGTAGTCGACGCGCCCGGTGGAGTCGACGGCGAGCGCGCCTCTCACGCGAAGATGGGGTTCGCGTTCGGCGATCTCTGCGAGCGTGAGGCGCCGGACCGGTACGCCGTTCTGCTGCCCGATCCCGTACAGCCGGTCGAGCTGCGGGAGCTCCGCCTCGGTGGTGGCGACCACCAGCTTGCCCGGTACGTCGAGCGGGATGCCCTTCTGTTCGCAGTACTCGCGCAGCGCCGTACCGCCCTCGACCGCGAATCGGGCCTTGAGGGAACCTGGGCGGTAGTACAGGCCGGAGTGGACGACGCCGGAGTTGTGGCCCGTCTGGTGGGCGCCTACGGCGGGCTCCTTCTCGAGTACCACCACCGGCGTACCGGGGTCGCGCCGCTGGAGGCTCCGCGCCACCGCGAGCCCCACGATCCCGCCGCCGACCACCACTGCAGTCCTCGTCACGTGTGAGAAGAGCGCCGAGGGGTGGTCAGAAATACATGCCGAGGCCGGTCGCGAACACCTGGGGCTAGGCGAGGTAGGCGATCTGCTCCTCGATCCGGAACTCGAGCCCGTCCGCGGCCGCGAGGTACACGTCCTGGTCCACCAAGTTGCCGTCGAGGCGGAGCAGGCCGCGCGGGCTGTCGTAGAAGTGCCCCGTCGGCAGGCCGGCCGACATCGCGATCGAGCCGCTCACCTCGCCGAGCCGGGCCAGGAACCGGATCGCCTCGTAACACGACTCCCCCACCGCATTCAGCGCCGGCGCGAACGCCCCGAAACGGGCGTAGTACTGCCTGGCGAACTCGCTTCCCTCGACAGTCGCCAACTTGTCGAAGTACGCCGCGGCCGCGTACACCCCGTGGTTCGCCCCGGGCCCAGCGCCGAGCAGCGTGTTCTCTTCGATCGCCGTGCTCAGCCGCAGCATCCGCTCACTCAACCCGCCGGCCGCGAACTGCCGGTTGAAATGCACAGCGTCCTGGCCCATCAGCAACATGATCACCCCGTCGGCATCCGTTGCCCGCAGCCCGCTGATCACCTCGCGGAAGTCCGACGTACCGAGCGGCACGTACTCCGAGTGCACGATCTCGGAGCCCGTTCCCTGCAAGGCCTCCCGCGCGACCGAGCCGGTCACCCGCGGGTACACGTAGTCGTTGCCGACGACAACCCATCGTCGCGCACCACGGTGCTCGCGCAACCAATGTGTCGCCGGAAGCAACTGGTTCACCGGCCGCTCCCCCAGCATGAACACGCCCGGGGTGTCGTCTCCGCCCTCGTGCATCGCGGCGAACGCGTACACGACCCGCCCGCCGATCCGCCGCGTCAACGCGACCCGTACAGCTGAGATGTGCCACCCGGCGACCGCCTCGACCTGGCCCGAGTCGACCAGCCGCCCGACCTCCTCGGCGACGACCTCCGGCGCGCGGCCCGCGTCCACCTGGACGAGCTCCACCCGGCGCCCGGCGATCCCGTTCCCCGCGTTGAGCTGCTCGACGGCGAGCTGACCGCACGCGAGACAGGACGGCCCGTAGATCCCGGTCGGGCCCTGCCGCGGCACCACGAAGGCGATCGGGAGTACGTCGGTACGCCGCACGGCCACCTCTGACACCTCCTCCGGTCCTGGCCAGTCTGTCCGACAATGCGGTGGAACTGTGATCCACCGGTTATATTTCCCAGCACCTGGAACCCGAGGAGGGGGTGCGACGTGCTTCTGCTGCTGAAGCGTATCGAGCGAGAGCTCGAGCGAGGTCTGCAGCCGTTACTCGGCGAGTTCGGGCTGACGGTCGAGCAGTGGCAGATCATGGCCGCCCTGCGCACCGAGCCCGGACAGCCGATGTCGGTGCTGGCACAGTCTGCCGTGCTGCCGGCCGCCAGCCTCACCCGGCACGTCGACAAACTGGTCGAACGCGGCCTGGTGCTGCGCCGCGTCCACCCCAGTGACAAGCGGCGGGTCCTCACCGCACTCTCGCCGGTGGGCGGCACGGTCGCCGACCGGCTCGCCGAGACCCAGCGCGAGCTCGAGGGATTACTTTCAAAGTACTTCCAGATGGAAATACAGGAACTTAGCAGCTCGGCAACACTGCGGTAACACGGCGTTCCTAGGTTCCTTCCATTCGGGTGCATCCCCCCGCCGGCAGCGTGGCCGGCCCGCCGGAGCACCGCTCGCCCGAAGGTGCCGCAGGAGTTCCGCCATGACCGTTGAACCCTCGCTCGACCACCACACACCCGCCTCACCCGCTGCCTCCCCCGCTGCAACCACCGCGACCCGCGAGACGCTCGAGGACTACACGCTGCGGTTCGCGCCGCGCAGTTACCGCAAGTGGTCGACCGGCGTGGTCGCCGTCTCGGCCCTCGGCGGGATCGCGTACCTCGCCGACTTCGCGATCGGCGCGAACATCGGGATCTCGTACGGGACCACGAACGCGCTCTGGGGCATCGCGATCTTCGCCGTGGTGATCTTCGCGACCGGCCTGCCGCTGGCGTACTACGCCGCGCGGTACAACATCGACCTCGACCTGATCACCCGCGGCAGCGGCTTCGGGTACTACGGCTCGGTCGTCACGAACGTGATCTTCGCGTCGTTCACGTTCATCTTCTTCGCGCTCGAAGGCTCGATCATGGCGCAGGGCCTGCACCTCGGGCTGCACGTACCACTGTGGCTCGGGTACGCCGTGTCCACGCTGGTGATCTTCCCGCTGGTGATCTACGGCATGAAGGTGCTGTCGACGTTGCAGGTGTGGACGACGCCGCTGTGGCTGATCCTGATGGTGCTGCCGTTCTGCTACCTGCTGATCTCGCACCCGTCGTCGGTGTCGACGTTCTTCTCGTACGGTCCGGACGCCGACTTCGGCTCGATGCTGCTCGCCGCCGGCGTGTGCCTGTCGCTGATCGCGCAGATCGCCGAACAGATCGACTACCTGCGGTTCATGCCGCCGAAGACCCCGGAGAACTCGCGCCGCTGGTGGACCGCCGTACTGCTCGCCGGACCGGGCTGGGTCATCTTCGGCGCGCTCAAGCAGGTCATCGGGCTGTTCCTCGCGGTCTACATCATCGCCCAGGTCGACGGCGGTACGGCGATCGCGAACCAGCCGGTGCACCAGTTCCTGGAGATCTACCGCGGCTTCCTGCCCGGCTGGCTGGCGATGACGCTGGCCGTCGTACTCGTCGTCATCTCCCAGGTGAAGATCAACGTCACGAACGCGTACTCCGGTTCGCTGGCCTGGACGAACTCGTACACCCGGCTGACCCGGCACTACCCCGGCCGGCTGGTGTTCCTCGGGTTCAACCTGGTGATCGCGCTGGTGCTGATGGAGGCGAACATGTTCGACTTCCTCAACACCATCCTCGGGTTCTACGCGAACTGCGGGATGGCGTGGATCGTGGTGGTCGCGTCGGACATCGTGTTCAACAAGTACCTGCTCAAGCTGTCGCCGCGCGAGCCGGAGTTCCGGCGCGGGATGCTGTACGCGGTGAACCCGGTCGGGTTCGTGTCGATGGCGGTCGCGGCCGGCGTGTCGATCGTCGTCTTCTTCGGCGGCCTCGGCTCCGGCATCAAGCCGTACTCGCCGCTCGTCGCGATCGGCCTCGCGCTCGTACTGCCGCCGGTGCTGGCCGTCATCACGCGCGGGAAGTACTACCTCCGCCGCACCGACGACGGCCTGGACCTCCCGATGTTCGACGAACACGGCAACCCGTCCGGCGAGGTCCTCACCTGCCACGTGTGCAGGCAGGAGTACGAGCGCCCCGACATGACCGCCTGCGAAACCCACGCCGCGGCCGTCTGCTCGCTCTGCCTCAGCACCGACAAGATCGCCGACCACGTCCTACCGTTGCAGTCATGAACTTCACCCCCGCCGACGTCGAGAAGTTGCTGCTGTCCGTGGCCGGCATGGTCGCCCGCGACCGGCTGGCCCGGGGAGTCCTGCTCAATCACCCTGAGACGGTCGCCCTGCTCAGCACCTGGGTGATCGAACGCGCCCGCGAAGGCGCCCGGGTCGCCGACCTGATGGAGTCCGGCCGCACGGTCCTCACCCGCGACCAGGTGATGCCAGGCGTCGCCGAACTCCTCCACGACGTACAGGTCGAAGCCACTTTCCCGGACGGCCGCAAACTCGTAACCATCCACAACCCGATCATTTGAGGAGCCCCATGCCCGCGCGAAGCACCAGCAGGCAGAGCCCTCCGCTCGCAACCACACCCGGCCGGGACGTGCCGCGAACCGGTCGCCCTTCGGCTCAGCCATCGCTGTCGTCCGAACTCGCACCAGGTACTACACCTCGACGGCGAGGTGCATGGCAGGTGGAAACCAGTGGCGCAGGGCGCCACGAGCTCGAGGAGGTCAGACGCGATGGTTGAGGACTCGCAGGCGTCGTTCGACGGACCTGAGCCAACCGCGCCTGGGGCGGTCCGGGTGCGGGCGGGGACGATCGTTCTCAACGGCGACCGGTCGGACGGGGAGCGGATGCGGCTGGTTGTGGTGAATGCTGGTGATCGGCCGATTCAGATCGGGTCGCATCTGCATCTGCCGGACGCGAACGCCGCCCTGGAGTTCGACCGTGAAGCTGCGCGCGGGTTTCGGCTGGACATTCCGTCGGGGACATCGCAGCGGTTCGAGCCGGGCGCCTCGCGGGAGGTCGCGCTGGTCGCGTTGCGCGGGAACCGGCGCGTGCCCGGGCTCCAGGTGAAGACGCCGGCCGACGCCGAGCTGGGTCAGGTGCGCCGTGGTTGAGCTCTCGCGGGCGGCGTATGCCGCGTTGTACGGGCCGACCGTTGGGGATCAGGTTCGGCTTGGGGACACGGATCTGTGGGTAGAGGTGGAGCGGGACCTCACCGTTGGTGGTGAGGAGGTGGTGTTCGGCGGCGGGAAGTCGATCCGGGAGTCGATGGCGCAGGGCACGGCGACCCGCGCGGACGGGGCGCCGGACACCGTGATCACCAACGTGCTCGTGGTCGACTGGTGGGGCATCGTTCGTGCGGACGTCGGCATCCGCGACGGGCGGATCGTGGCACTCGGGCGGGCCGGGAACCCCGACATCGCGGACGGCGTACACCCGGACCTCCGGATCGGCCCGTCCACCGACGTGATCGCGGGCGAAGGCCGCATCCTCACCGCGGGCGCGATCGACTCGCACGTACACCTGCTCTCGCCGTCGCAGCTGCACGAGGCGCTCGCGACCGGGATCACCACGATCGTCGGCGGCGGTACCGGGCCGAGCGAGGGCTCGAAGGCCACCACCGTCACGCCCGGCGCATGGCACCTGCAGCAGATCCATCGCGCGCTGGACGCCGTACCGCTGAACATCCTGCTGCTCGGCAAGGGCAACACCGTCAGCTCGGAGGCACTCGCCGAGCAGGCGCTCGCGGGCGCGGCCGGGTACAAGGTGCACGAGGACTGGGGTTCGACCCCGGCCGCGATCGACTCCGCCCTCCGTGCCGCGGACGAATGGGGTCTGCAGGTCGCCCTGCACGCGGACAGCCTGAACGAGGCCGGGTACGTCGAATCGACGCTGAACGCAATCGCCGGCCGCGGGATCCACGCGTTCCACGTCGAGGGCGCGGGCGGCGGCCACGCGCCGGACATCCTGTCGATCGCGTCGTACCCTCACGTCATCCCAGGCTCGACCAACCCGACGCTGCCGCACACCGTCAACACGGTCGCCGAGCACCTCGACATGCTGATGGTCTGCCACCACCTCAGCCCGGAAGTACCGGAGGATCTCGCGTTCGCGGAGTCGCGGATCCGCGCGACCACGATCGCGGCCGAGGACATCCTGCACGACCTCGGCGCGCTCTCGGTCACGTCGTCGGACGCCCAGGCGATGGGCCGGATCGGCGAAGTGATCACCCGGACCTGGCAGGTCGCGCACGTGATGAAGCACCGGCGCGGGCCGCTCGGGGAGATCGCGGACAACGAGCGGGTGCGGCGGTACGTCGCGAAGTACACGATCAACCCGGCGATTGCCCACGGCATCGATCACGTGGTCGGCTCGGTGGAGGCCGGGAAACTCGCGGACCTGACGCTGTGGGACCCGCGGTACTTCGGTGTGCGTCCGAGCCTGGTGATCAAGGGCGGCACGATCGCCTGGGCGGCGCTCGGCGATCCGAACGCGTCGATCCCGACGCCGCAGCCGGTGCTGATGCGGCCCGCGTTCGGGGACGCGATCGGAGCGGACGTGTCGTACACGTTCGTGTCGCCGGCCGCGCTGGAGGACGGTCTGGCCGACCGGCTCGGGTTGCGGCGGCAGTTGCTGGGCGTACGGCCGACGCGCGAGCTCACGAAGGCGGATCTGAAGAACAACGACGCGTTGCCCGCGATCGACATCGATCCGGAGACGTTCGCGATCAAGGTCGACGGCGACCTGGTCGAACCCGCGCCGGCCGAGGTACTGCCGCTCGCCCAGCTGTACGCGATGTTCTGATGAGCGCACCCGAGCTGGTCGCACTGATGCTGGCCGACGGTCGCCTACCGACCGGCGGCCACACCCAGTCGGCCGGCCTGGAGGCAGCCGTCCGCGCCGGACTGGGTGCCAACGGCAACCACCTTGAACACGTCGTCGAGTACGCCCGGGACCGACTCCACACAGTCACCCGCGTAGAAGCAGCCGTCGCCGTCGTCACCCGCCACGTCATCCTGGCCCAGTCCGCCGAAGGCCCGGCTGCCAGTCGCCCGGCCTCCGAGGGCGCGGCCGCGCCGAGTCGTGTGAAACGGCTCGCGCCGGGCTCGCCGAGTCGTGGACTCCGGCTGGGTCCACCCGACCAATCCTCACGACTCGACGCCGCCGGCCTGGGACAGGCCGGCGCGCCAGGATGGGTGGCGGTTGAGCGAGCTTGGGCGGCGCGGACGCCGAGTGATGTGTTGCGGGGGGTGTCTCGGCGGCAGGGGCGGTTGTTGCTGCGGTTGGCTCGGCGGGTTTGGCCTGGGGTTGTCGAGTATCTGCCGGTCGACGGGGAGGTGCCGCGGGCGATCGTGCTCGGCGTGGTTGCCGCGGTCAACGGATTGCCGGCGGAGCAGCTCGCGCGGATCGTCGCGTACGAGGATGCGCAGACCGTGGTCTCCGCCTCGCTGAAACTTCTCCCGGTCGACCCGGCCGACGCCGCGAGCTGGCTCGCCGGGCTCGACGACGACATCGAGCGGCTCGTCAAGGACGTCGCACCGCTCACCGAACCGAACGCGATCCCGGCCGACGGCGCTCCGCTGATCGACGTGTTCGCGCACCAGCACGCCACCGAGAGAATGAGGCTGTTCCATGCCTGAAAACCGTTCGTTCCGCCTAGGTGTCGCCGGACCGGTCGGCACCGGCAAGAGTTCGCTGATCGCGACCGTCTGCCGCGAACTGTCCGCGGAGCTCCGGCTCGGCGTGATCACCAACGACATCTACACCGACGAGGACGCGCGCCTGCTCAAGGCGGCCGGCGTACTCGACCCGGAGCGGATCCGCGCGGTGGAGACCGGTGCCTGCCCGCACACCGCGATCCGCGACGACGTCACGCCGAACCTGATCGCGGTCGAGGACCTCGAACGCGACTTCGCCCCGCTCGACGTGGTGCTGGTCGAATCCGGCGGCGACAACCTGACCGCGACCTTCTCCCCCGCACTCGTCGACGCGCAGATCTTCGTACTCGACGTGGCCGGCGGCGGCGACGTCGCGCGCAAGGGCGGCCCCGGCATCGCGCGCGCCGACCTGCTGATCGTCAACAAGACCGACCTCGCGCCGTACGTCGAGGTCGACGTCGAGCAGATGGTGAAGGACGCCGAGACGGCCCGCGACGGGAAGCCGGTGATCGCGCTGTCTCGCAAGGACCCAGCCTCGGTAGCACGCCTCACGGACTGGGTCCGCTCGATGCGGCACGCCGTGCACGCGGGTCACCACACGCCCGTCGATCCCGGCCCGATGGCGCCGCATTCGCACGCCGGCGAGAACGGCGAGGTCATTGTCCACACGCATTGAGGTCGTCGCCGACCCGGTCCGCGACCGGTGCCTGCTGACGACCGGCCACCTCTCGCCGCGCCAGCTCCCCGGCCGTCCGGGCGTCGTGCGGGTCGCGCTGGTCCAGGCCGGCGCGCTGCTGCTCGCCGGTGACGAGATACGGATCGAGGTCGCGGTCGCCGGGGCCGTCCGGCTGGAGATCGTCGAGACGGCCGGAACCGTTGCCTACGGCATGCGTGGCGGCTCCGCGCGGTGGGACGTCGACATCGACCTCGCCGACGGCGCGAGCCTCCACTGGTACGCCGAACCGTTCGTCGTCTCCGCCGGCGCCGACGTCGTCCGTACGACGACCACCCGCCTCACCACCGGCTGTACCGCGCACTTGCGCGAATCGATCGTGCTGGGACGCCAGAACGAGACCGGCGGCCGCCTGCGCACCAGCACCCGCGCCTGGCTGGGCGACGAACCGTTGCTCGCCGAGGACCTCGACTACCGCAACAGCTGGGCGATCCTCGGCGACGCCCGCTGCCTCGACACCGTCACGACCCTCGGCTTCCGTCTGCCAGACGACCCACAAACCTTCCAACTGGAAGGACCTGGGTCGATCGCCCGGCAACTGGTCCACGAACAGCACCAGAGCGCACTGGTCGTCTGAACTGCCCCATCGGATCATGGCCCGGCCGAACCGGACGGTCGGCAACCCGGTCGCCAAGTCCGCCATCGACATGGCCGTCTAGGACGCGCTCAGGCGCACCCTCGACCTGCCGGTGACCGAACTGCTCGGCGGATACTCCGATCGGATGCGACGGCGTTCCGGCTCACCACGCAGCGAGCCGGAGAGCTGTCGAGCTTCCCGGACGTGAGCGACGACCTGCTCGCCGAATCGTTGCGGATCACCGACGGTGCGCTCGCCGTCCGGCCCGGCGCCGGGCTCGGCGTCGGGATCGATCCGGACAAGCTGACGCGGTACCGCCAGGACCTCACATGAAAGTTGACAAGAGCAACGTCATACCGAGCCCCATCAGCGAGATCACGGTCTCCATCACCGACCAGGTCTTGATGGTCTCGCCAACGGTCATCCCGAAGTACTCCTTGACCAGCCAGAACCCCGCGTCGTTGACGTGCGAGAAGAACAGCGACCCGGCACCGATCGCGAGCACCACCAGCGCGATGTGAGTCGTACTCAGACCGCCCGCGAGCGGAGCGACGATCCCCGCGGCCGTGACCGTGGCGACCGTCGCCGAACCCGTGGCCAGGCGGATCAGGACGGCGACGATCCAGCCGAGCAGCAGCGCCGACAGGTTCGCGGCGATCGCGATCTTGGCGATCGCCGTACCGGTGCCGCCGTCGACCAGGACCTGCTTGAAGCCGCCGCCGGCACCGACGATCAGCATCACGCCGGAGATCGGCAGCAAGCTCTCGCCGATCTTGCGGCTCAGCTCCGGTACGCCGAAACCGACCGCGGTGCCGAACGTGTACATCGCGACCAGTACCGCGATCAGCAGCGCGACGACCGGGTCGCCGATGAACTGCAGCACCGGGTAGATCGCGTTGTCGGAGCTCATCCAGACGTCCGACGCGGCCTTGATCAGCATCAGCGCGACCGGCAGCAGTACCGTGGTCAGCGTCGCGGCGAAGCTGGGTGTGCGCGTCCGCACCGTGCCCGTTGCGGTCCCCGTTTCCTGAACGGTGCCTTGCGGAGCCGCATGCTGGGGGTTGTGCGGTGCGGTGGCGGGCGCGCCGTGGGTCCCTTCCTTGGTTCCGTCCGGCTCGGAGTCGTGGTGGCCCGAGCCGACCTCGAGCGCGGCGCCCGCGGCACCGATCGGCACCCACCTCGCGGCCAGCCGGCCGAACAGCGGTCCGGCGACGATCACGGTCGGGATCGCGACGAGCAGGCCGAGTGCGAGCGTGATGCCGACGTTGCCCTTCAGTACGCCGATCGCTGCGAGCGGACCGGGGTGCGGTGGTACGAATCCGTGCAGTACCGACAGGCCCGCCAGCGCCGGGATTCCGAGGAGCATGGCGCGCGCACCGGTCCGCCGTACCGCGAGAACGACCACAGGGATCAGCAGTACGAGGCCGATCTCGAAGAACATCGGGATGCCGATGATGAACGCGATCAGCGCCATCTTCCACGGCAGACCGCCCTGCCGGCCGCGCAGCAGGGTGTCGACGACCTGGTCCGCGCCACCGGAGTCGGCCAGCAACTTGCCGACCATCGCACCGAGCGCGATCAGTACGCCGACGTACCCGAGCACGCTGCCGACGCCGTTCTCGTACGACTTCGTGACGGCGCCCGCGCCGATCCCCGACGCCACACCGACGAACAAGGCGCCGATCGTCAACGACAGGAACGCGTGCACCTTCAACGCGACGATCAGCACCACGATGATCGCGATACCGAGCACCGCCATGATCAGCACACGGGTGTCGTGCCCGTTCCAGGGCGCGTGCACATCCGCGTCCGCCACCAGCGGAAGACCGACTTCGTAAGCGAGACTCATAGCACTCCACCGCTCTCCGGTCGCTACCAGTACCCCCTTTTCGCAGTCTCCCACCAACCTACGCTTTCCGCCGGACGACGCGGCGGCGCATGATGGCGACGTGAGTACATGCTGGTGCTGCGGAACCGAGCGTGACGACAGCGAACTGGTCGGGCTGGGCCTGCACCCGGAGGTTCAGGTCTGCCTGCGGTGCACCGTCGCTTTACGGCAGCGCGGCCGCAAGCGCGAGGACGAGCTCCGTCCCGGCCCGTTGACCCAGGCGCGGACCGCCGTACGACGCACCCGCGAGCTGGTAATAGGGCGCGGCTGGCACCGCCTCCCCGTCATCGGCCCGCTGCTCCAACGCCTCAACCGCCACCTGCCGTAACGGCCCTCAACTCCTCGACCGACGGAACCCCGAGCCGGCACCACATACCCGGCCTCCCACCGCCGCCGAACGGATCCACCCCATCCACCAACAACGTCGGCGACCCCACCATCCCGTAACGCTCGGCGTCCGCAGCCGTCTCGATCAGCCGGGTCGTGACCCGCACGTCAGTCACCTCAGCCAGCCGATCCAACAAAGCCCACACATGCGGGCAATCCGAGACATGCAGCACCTCAAGCCTCATGCCCTTCAGTGTGCACGGACGACAGGTAGTGCACCGGTGAGCCGATGTACACACGTCCGCCATCACGCTCAGGTGCACTACCCGGCCGACGACACCTCCTGTCGAACGGGCCCATTCGCGTGCTGCGGCGGTGTCAATCGGCTCGACGGGCTGATTCGTAAGGGCCTCAGCCGACGTGTACCCAGGGGCGGTTCGAGCGGGTTGGTTCGGCGCGGCGGAGAACCTCGCGGGTGACTGGTGGGACGTCGCCCTCCCCGGAGATCAGGTACCGGAACAGGAAGTGGAACGGGTTGCCCTCGGCCCACGCGAAGTAGATGTGCGGCATCACGTGCCAGTCGTCGCGGATCTTCAGCAGCAGGGCGGCGATCGCGTTCGGGACGCTCGGGCTGTCGACGCGCAGGATGTTGTACCCGAAGCGCTGCTCACCGCGGACGTCGAGCTCGGTCTCGAACTGCGACGCGTCGGTCAGCGTCACCTCGAGGAACAGGATCGGCGGCCCCTCCGGGAGGTTCCGCATCTCGCGCTGCTCGGCTTCCTTGTCCTGGTACTCGGCCTCGTCGCGGTCGTCCGGCTCGTTCGCGATGATCCGCAGGTCACCGTGCTCGGCGGCCGCCGAGATCAGCCGGCAGGCCTCCGCGTCGAACCTGACCTCGGTCGCCCGCAACTCCAGCGACCGGGTGGCGCGCGAGATCAGCGACGTGAGGATGATCGCCGCGATGAAGAACGACGCGATCTGGACGCCGTCCGGCCGCTCGATGATGTTCGCGACCGTCGTGTAGAGCAGGACCAGGCTGATCACGCCGAATCCGACGGTCCGGAACTTCTCCTGCTTCCGCCGCGCCGACAGCGTGACCGCGATCGACGCCGACATGATCAGCACCAGTACGCCGGTCGCGTACGCGCCGCCCTGCGCGTCGACGTCGGCCTTGAACAGCAGCGTGATCACGAACGCGATCAGCCCGAACACGATCACCAGCGGGCGGGTCGCGCGGGCCCAGTCCGGCACCATGCCGTAGCGCGGCAGGTACCGCGGCACGATGTTCAGCAGACCGGCCATCGCGGACGCACCGGCGAACCACAGGATGAGGATGGTGCTGACGTCGTACACCGTCCCGAACACGCTGCCGAGGTGTTCGTGCGCCAGGTACGCGAGCGCCCGGCCGGACGCGGCGCCGCCGTCCTTGAACTCGTCCTGCGGGATCAGCACGATCGTCGTGAAACTGCTGGTGATCAGGAAACCGCTCATGATCAGCGCGGCGGTGGTGAGCAGCTTGCGGGTGTTCCGGATCCGCGTCGCGGGGCGCGCCGGGTCGTCGTCCGGCGAGCCGTCGACCTGCGGCATCACCGCGACGCCGGTCTCGAAGCCCGACAACCCGAGCGCCAGCTTCGGGAACACGACCAGCGAGATGCCGATCATCACCCAGATGTTCGAGTGCTCGGTGGTCAGCATTCCGCGCCAGTTCGTCACCAGCTCGGGTGCGGTGATCACGTTCCAGAGGGCGTTGCCGACGACAACCAAGTTCAGCCCGAGGTACACCACGACCAGCGCGACCGCGATCCCGATCGCCTCGCCGAAGCCGCGCAGGAACACGCCCGCGAGCAGCGCCAGCAGGACGAGGGTGATGATCACCTCCTTGCCGTGGAACCACTGCGGCACGTACGGGTTCTCGACGACGTGCGCGGTGGCGTCCGCCGCCGACAACGTCATCGTGATGATGAAGTCGGTCGCCATGAACCCGAGCAGCACCAGGATCGTGAACTTGCCCTTCCACCGCCCGAGCAGCCGGTCGAGCATCGCGATCGACCCCTCGCCGTGCGGGCTCTCCGCCGCCACCCGCCGGTACACAGGCAAGGCCCCTAGCAGTGTCAACAACACCAAGATGAGTGTCGCAACCGGGGACAACAAGCCGACAGCGGCCGCGGCGATCGCGGGCTGGTAGCCCAGCGTGGAGAAGTAGTCCACGCCGGTGAGGCACATGACCTTCCACCAGCGGTGCGTGGGATGAGGCGCCGGCCGATGCGGTCCTTGGTGCCCGGCGGGCCGGTCGTGCAACAGCCAGGCCATCACCTTGCCGTGGGTAACCGGCGGCACACCGACCGTCTCGTTCTCACGCGTCTCTATCACTGGCTGGAGCCTAACCAGCGCCGCAGGCACGAACTGCGCTTTCTAACGCCTCTCTAACACCGCTGTGACGACTATGGCTCGAACCGGTATCCCATGCCCGGCTCGGTGATCAAGTGGTCCGGGCGTGACGGGTCGGGCTCGAGCTTGCGCCGCAGCTGCGCCATGTACACGCGCAGGTAGTTCGTCTCAGCCTCGTACCCAGGACCCCAGACGTCGCGCAGCAGTTGCTTCTGGCCGATCAGCTTTCCCGGATTCCGGACCAGGATCTCGAGCAGGTTCCACTCGGTGGGCGTGAGCCGGACGTCGCCTGCGGGGGTCGTCACCCGTCGCGCGGCGAGGTCGATCGTGAAGGCCGCCGTACGGACGACAGCCGCGCCGGTCTCGGACGTCGTCCGGCGCAGCGCGGCCCGGATCCGGGCGAGCAGCTCGTCCATTCCGAAGGGTTTCGTGACGTAGTCGTCAGCGCCCGCGTCGAGGGCCGCGACCTTGTCGGCCTGGCTGTCCCGGGCCGAGAGCACGATGATCGACGCCGTACTCCAGCCACGCAGACCGTGCACGACCTCGACACCGTTGCGGTCCGGCAGCCCGAGGTCGAGGATCACCAGGTCCGGCGGATGCGTACTGGCGGACGCGAGCGCGCTGGCACCGTCCGCGGCGGTGTCGACGTCGTACTGCCGGGCGCGCAGGTTGATGGCCAGCGCGCGGAGCAGTTGGCGGTCGTCGTCGACGATGAGTACGCGGGTCATGGGGCCACCGGCAACGTCACTGTCATCGTCAACCCTCCGCCGGGTGTCGGTGCCGGCGTCAGTACTCCGGCCATCGCCTCGGTGAACCCGCGGGCGATCGCCAGGCCGAGCCCGACGCCGCCGTCCGCGGGATTGTCTCCGAGCCGCTGGAACGGGGTGAACATCCGGTCGAAGTCTCCGGCTGGTACGCCGGGACCGCTGTCGGCCACCATGACCCGGACCACGTCGCCGTCGCTCGCCGCACCGATCCGGACGGCCTCCGTCCCGTAGCGACGGCCGTTGTCGACCAGGTTGGCGAGCACCCGCTCGAGCAGGCCGGCGTCCGCGAGTACGAGCGGGAGGTCGTCCGGTACGTCGACCACGACGGCATCGTGCGGCATCCCGGCCAACGCCTTGCCGACCACCTCGTCGAGTACCAGCGGGCGGAGGTCGACGCTCAGCGCCCCGGCCTGCAGGCGGCTCATCGCGAGCAGGTTCGCGATCAGGTCGTCGAGCCGGTCCGCGGACTCCTCGATCGTCGCCAGCAGTTCGCTCTGTTCCTCGGCGCTCCAGACGATGTCGCTCTGCCGGAGGCTCGAAACGGCGGCCTTGATCCCGGACAGCGGCGTCCGCAGGTCGTGCCCGACGGCCGCGAGCAGGGCCGACCGGAGCTTGTCGACCTCGGCGAGCTGCCGCGCCTGGGCGGCCTGGCCGGCGAGTTGCCGGTCCTCGAAGGCTCGCGCCGCCGCGCCGGCCAGCCGGGTCAGCAGCTTCCGGTCCTCGGCGAACAGTTCGGGGCCTTCGGCAACCAGCCGGAGCCCGTCCCGGGCCGGGATCGAGATCACCGGGCTGCCCCGCAACGCCGGTCCGGCGAGCGCAACCACCTCACCTGCCTGTTCGACCAGCGCGACCGAGTCCATACCGAAGGTGTCCCGGACCTCTTCGAGCACCGCGAGCAGCGAGTCGCCGGTCACCGGTTCGACAGTGACCCTGGACAGTACCTCGGCCTCGCTGCGGCTGCGTGCGGCCGCGATCCGGCGGCTGGCCGCGAGATCGACCGTGACGCTGACCGTCAGGGCGACGATCACGAACACGACCAGGGCAATGATGCTGTCGCGTTGCTCGACTGCGAACGTGTGGTACGGCGTCGTAAAGAAGAAGTTTGCCAGCAGCACCGATCCGAGCGCGGCGACGACTCCGGGAAGGATGCCGCCGGTCACCGCGATCAGGACGACGAGCAGCAGGTACAACAGCAGCACGCTCTCCAGCGCCAGACTGTCGCGAACCGGCACCAGGGCGACGGTCAGCGCCGGCAGGCATCCGACCACCAGGCCGAGTCCCGTCCACAGCCGGGCCAGGCGTCCGTGCCTGGATGACTGGATCCGGCCGAGTGGGCGTCCGGCAGCATCCGGCCTGCGGTTCTGCTCCACGATGTCACTGTGGCACGTCGTACCGTCACACGGGAGACCCGGGCCGGACCCTCTCATCCATCGGAGCAGTAGACGCGGACGGCTCGACCCGCCGCGCCTCGAGAACCTCCGCAGAGCCCAGCTGCCACGGTACGTTGATCACCATCACGCCGGGCTGGAACAGCAGCCGGGCCTTCAACCGCAGCGCACTCTGGTTGTGCAGCAGAGCCTCCCACCAGTGCCCGACGACGTACTCCGGGATGAACACCGCGACCAGATCCCGTGGGCTGGACCGGCGGATGTCCCGCACGTATTCCAGTACCGGGCCGGTGACGTCGCGGTACGGCGAGTGCAGAACCTTCAACGGCACCGGGAGTCCTCGCTCGGTCCATTCCAGCAGCAGCGCGTCGGCCGCCTCCTGATCGGTCGCGACCGTCACCGCGGTCAGCGACGTCGGGCGCGTCGCTCGCGCGTATGCGAGTGCTCTCAAGGTCGGGGTGTGCAGCCTCGAGACCAGGACGACCGCGAACACCCGCGGCGGCAGCGTCACGCCGCCCGGACCTGGTGTCAGCTCGACCTCGACGCGGTCGTAGTACCGGCGGATGCCGCGCATCAGCGCGAACACGGCCGGCATCGCGATCACCACGATCCACGCGCCGTGCATGAACTTCGTGATCAGCACGATCACCAGGACGACCGCGGTGAAGACAGCTCCGAACCCGTTGATCGCCCGCGACCGGTGCATCGACGCCGTCGCCGAAGGCTCGCGGAGCAGCCGCGTCCAGTGCACCACCATGCCGGCCTGGCTGAGCGTGAACGAGACGAAGACGCCGATGATGTACAGCTGGATCAGCCGCGTCGTACTCGCGTGGAAGACCCAGATCAGCAGCCCGGCCAACGCCGACAGGATCACGATGCCGTTGCTGTACACCAGCCGGTCTCCGCGCCGGGAGAACTGCCGTGGCAGGAACCCGTCGTGCCCGAGCAGCGAGGCCAGGATCGGGAACCCGTTGAACGCGGTGTTCGCGGCCAGGACCAGGATCGCCGCCGTGAACGCCTGCACCGCGAAGAACCCGATCGAGTTGTACCCGCCGAACACCGCACCGGCCACTTGCGCGATCACCGTACGCTGCTCGTACCCGGCCGGGGCGCCGGTCAGCCGCGCCGGGTTGTCCGTGACGTGAACGTGCGAGGTGAGCGCGAGCACCGTGATGCCGGCGAACATCGTGACCGTCAGCCCGCCCATGATCGCCAGCGTCGCGGCCGCGTTGTGGCTCTTGGGCGGCTTGAAGTTCGGTACGCCGTTGCTGACCGCCTCGACCCCGGTGAGCGCCGTACAGCCGGACGCGAAGGCACGCATCGCGAGAAGTAGTACGGCCAGGCCGGTGACGTGGCTCGCCGGGACGACGCCGTACGACGCGGACTCGGCGCGCGGCGCGTCGCCTGCGAGGATGCGCACGAAGCCTGCCGCGATCATCACCAGCACCACCGCGATGAAGCCGTACGTCGGGATGGCGAACGCCGTACCGGACTCCTTGACGCCGCGCAGGTTCATCAGGGCCAGGACGGCGATCATCGCGATCGACAGCGCCACCGCGTGCGGGCCCAGCGCGGGAATCGCGGAGACGATGTTCTGGACGCCGGCGGCTACGGATACCGCGACAGTCAGCACGTAGTCGACGAGCAGGGCGCTGGCCGCGACGAGCGAGGCGTTCCGGCCGAGATTCGCGCGGCTCACGGCGTACGCGCCGCCGCCGCTCGGGTAGGCGTGGCAGGTCTGCCGGTACGACGCGACGACCACGAGCAGCAGGGCGATCACGACCGCCGCCACCCACGGCGCGAGCTGCAGCAACGCGAGCCCGCCGAGGCTGAGCATCAGCAGGATCTCCTCGGTCGCATACGCGTTCGAGGACAACGGGTCGCTGCAGAAGACCGGCAGGGCGAGCTTCTTCGGCAACAACGTGTCGCCCAGCCGCTCACTCCGCAGCGGCCGCCCAACCAGCAACCGCTTCGGAACCTCCAACACCTTCACCCCACCACCCAACCGCCACGGCACCCGCCCAGCGGAGCATCTTGACGCCCTCTTGACGCTCGCCCCCAGGATCTTGACGCCCCCTTGACACCTACCTCAGGCGACGAACCTGCATTGTCCACTTTCTGGCCGTGGGGTGGTGTCAACGTTGTAATGGGGTCAGGGTTGGTGGGTATGACGTCCAAGGACCGCGAGGCGACCGGGTTTCAGGAGCAGGCGGCGTACGACGAATCCATCGATCTGCGGACGGATTTCGTCATGGTGTACGGGCTGAACGAGACGACGGCGGAGCGGATCGCTCGGTGGCGGGAGGCCGGTTATCGGGTGCACCTGATGACCGGGATCTCGTGGGGCACGTACCAGGACTACCTCGACGGGCGGTGGGACGGCTCGGGGCACTGGGACGACGCGCAGACGACCGCGGACGGCAAGCCCATCCTGCACGGTGAGAGCACCGACATCCCGTACATGGTGCCGACGTTCGGCTTCACCGAGTACCTGGTGCAGAAGTTGCGGCCGATCATCGAGCTCGGGGTCGAAGGGATCCACCTGGAGGAGCCCGAGTTCTGGGCGCGGGCCGGCTACTCGGAGTCGTTCAAGCGCGAGTGGCAGGCGTACTTCAAGGAACCGTGGCAGCCGCCGCACAGTACGCCCGAGGCGCACTTCCGCTCCGGTCAGCTCAAGCAGCACCTGCTGTCGCGCAGCCTCGACCGCGTCACCTCCGTACTGCGGGACGAGGCGCTGGCGAACGGCCGGGAGGTCCGGTTCTACGTACCGACGCACAGCCTCCTCAACTACACGCAGTGGCAGATCATCAGCCCCGAATCGCGGCTGCGCACCCTGCCCTCGATCGACGGCGCGATCGCCCAGGTGTGGACCGGTACGTCCCGGACCCCGAACGTCTACAACGGTGTCGTCGCAGAGCGGACGGTCGAGACGGCGTACCTCGAGTACGGCATCGCGCAGGACCTGACCCGCGGTACGGACCGGCGGATGTGGTTCCTGCACGACCCGATCGAGGACCACCCGGACCGCACCTGGGAGGACTACCTCGCGAACTACCAGCGCACGCTCGTGGCGTCGCTCCTGCACCCGGGTGTCTCGCGGTACGAGGTCGCACCGTGGCCGCACCGGATCTTCAACCGGCCGTACCTGCGGGAGGGATCCGCCGAACGCGAACTCATCCCGCCGGACACCGCGACCAGCTACCTGATCGCGATGAACAGCCTCCGCGACCTCGACCAGCCCGACGTACGGTGGGCGCACGACGGGCCGCGGATCGGGATCGCGCTGTCGGACACGGCGATGTTCCAGCGCTGGTCGCCTGGTGGGGAGAGCGGTCACCACGACGGGCTGCAGGACGCGCTCGCACTCGAGGGCCGTGAGCAACTACATTTCTCCGACTTCTACGGCCTCGCGCTGCCACCGCTGCACGAAGGGCAATGCGTCACGCCGGTCCAACTCGAAAGCGTCATCGACTCCCCCGACGCGCTCGACGACCTCGACGTAGTCGTCCTGAGCTACGAGTTCCAGAAGCCGCTCGCGCCGAGCATCCACTACGCGCTGGCCGGTTGGGTGAACCGCGGCGGCAGTCTGCTGTACGTCGGGAACGACGCCGACCCGTACCACGAGATCCGCTCCTGGTGGACCGGCCGGTACGCGACCTGCGCCGACCACCTGGCCGAGGCCCTCGGCGCCGATCGGGCCGTTGACGACATCCAGCAGATCGGTCAGGGCCGCGTCCGCTTCCTCGCCCAGCGGCCGGCCGACTTCACCGCGGACCACGGGCCGCTCATCGCCGCTCTTCGCGAGCTCGCCGGTCCGACCTGGCAGCCCACCAACTGGCTGTCCGTCCAACGCGGCCCGTACCTGATCGGCGCGGTGCTCGCCGGCACACACGTTGTCGAAGGCACCTATCTCGACCTCCTCGACCCTGCGCTCGGCATCGTCCGGCGCCGCGAACTCGAAGCAGGCGCCGTGACCTGGCTCCGCGACCTCACGTACGACAACGAACCGCTCCTCGCCTCCGCCGGCCGCATCACCAACTGGAACGCCG
Organism: Kribbella sp. NPDC004536; assembly: GCF_042873835.1. NCBI lineage: Bacteria > Bacillati > Actinomycetota > Actinomycetes > Propionibacteriales > Kribbellaceae > Kribbella > Kribbella sp. NPDC004536. Next base: position 1,479,886 of record NZ_JBIALY010000002.1, read on the forward strand.
CCAACACCATCACCTTCACCTGCGAGGCCCCACGCGGCGTCCAGGTCACAACCGCCCTCCGCCTACCCACCGCCCCCAAGACCGTCAACGTCGACTCCCGCTACGACCCCGACCTGCACATCCTCTGGCTGACCCACCCCGGCGAACCAAGCGGCACGAAGATCCACATCACCTAGTCCTGTCGGGTGCTGGCGTGTACGGTTCGAAAACCACCCGGTCATCGTTCAGGGCTTTGATGCGGTCCGCCCACGCCTGGGTGTCACCTCTGTCGTTGCGCACGAGGAACACCACGCGGTTCCTGTCCGGATCCCACAAGCCGTCGGCCTCAATCAGACCAGCCGCCCATTGCTTCTGGGTCGGGAACAGCCGATCACACAGTTGTACGAGCTCGGCTCGCGAATACTTGACCGACCGGAACTCGAGTGTGAGGCCATCGCCTGCCGCACGGGCCAAGGCCTTGGCCTGCTCGACCGCTGGAGATGACCCGTCGACGGGACCCACGAGCTGGACCACCATCACCTTGCGGTCCGCCTCCCACAGAAGGCCGCCGTCGAGCAGGGGCACCTTGTCCAACGCGGCCTGGACCCGCTCGATTTGCGCGTTGATGTCGGCCGCCCCAACGATATCGAGCTTGACAGGCTGATCCGGATCGCAACTGCCAGGCTTCCTGCGCAGCAGCTCCGCACATCCTGGGTACGGCGCGAAGTTCGGATCCGCAGGCCTCGGGTTGGCTTGCCCCTTGGGTCTAGCCATATTCCCCACCCCCGGCCCGATCGTACGAGGACCCGTCGTGCAGTGGAAGGGCGAATGCAGCAACGGCACAACAGCGATGCAGTGGTCCCGTCCGCGCTCACCAACTACCCCAGCCGACAGCGGCGAGGTGCCGAGCGCCCCCAGCGGGCGTTGGATTGCCTGGCGGAGCCTTGAGCTGGCGCCCGAGGCGTCGAGTCGTGGATATCGGCGCGGATTCGCAGCCCCGATTCACGACTCGACGGAGCGAGGTTGAGCCAGTCGCCACGACTCGACGAGGCGGGGCTCCGCCGGTTGCAACGAGTCGGCGGGGCGGGGCCTAGGGTGGCGGTATGGCGACTCGGTTGGTGCAGGTTTCGATCAAGGCGTACGACAAGTCGGCGATCGGGCGGTTCTGGGCGGATGCGCTCGGGTGGGAGGTCACGAACGACGACGCCGTCGAGACCAACGTGGAGCCGCCGGGCATGACGTACCCGGATCCGCGCGCCGTGTACATCGACGTACTCACCGTCCCGGAGCCGAAGACCGTCAAGAACCGCGTCCACCTCGACCTCGCGACCACCTCGGTACAGCACCAGTCCGAACTGATCGCCAGGTTGACGACCCTGGGCGCGACGCCGATCGACATAGGCCAGGGCGACGTCCCGTGGACGGTACTGGCCGATCCTGAGGGCAACGAGTTCTGCGTACTAGAGCCTCGCGCCATCTACAGCGACACAGGCCCCGTCGCCGCGGTCGTCGTCGACTGTACGGATCCCGCGGAGATGGCCCGCTTCTGGAGCGAGGCGATGGACTGGACAGTACAGAGCGTCACTGACGACCAAGCAGCCCTACGATCCACCGCCGGCGGCCCGTACCTGGAGTTCATCCGCACGCCGGATGCCAAGTCCGGCCTGAACCGTATCCACCTAGACCTACGCCCCTACCCAGACGACGACCACGCCGCAGAGGCAGACCGCCTACGAGCCCTCGGCGCAACCGACCTCGACATAGGCCAAGGCAACGTCCCCTGGACCGTCCTCTCCGACCCAGAAGGCAACGAATTCTGCCTACTGACCCCGCGCTGACCGAGACGTCCCAGGACCGGCCGCGCACTCCCCTGAAAGCAGCAGGTCAACCACCGCGACGCAGATCTCCTGTGCGCCCGCATGCCCGAACCCAACCCCGCGCCACGTAACACCGCGCCCAGCGCCAGCACCGACACCCGCACCACGCACACCCCAACACGGCGCCAGTACCCCCTACCCGGCACCACCGTCCGCGCGCCCGCCGAAGGCGGTAACAGAACAGCCGCCGCGAAGCCGTGTCCTTTGGGCGTGGTCTAGGTAGGTAGTTCGACGGTTACTCGTAGGCCGCCTTCGGGGCGGGGGGTTACGGTTAGGGTGCCGTCGTGGGCTCGGGTGATGCTTTTGACGATGGCTAGGCCTAGGCCGACGCCGGAGTGGTTGTCGGTGCGGACTCGTTCGCTCCCCCGCTGGAACGGCTCCACCAGGGTGGAGATCACGTGTGGCGCGAGTTGCTCGCCGGTGTTCTCGACCGTGAGTACGACCGTCGGTGTATCCACGCGCGTCGTCACCCACACCTGCCCGGAATCCGGCAGGTTGTGGACGATCGCGTTGTGGACGAGGTTTGTCGTCAGCTGCAGCAGCAGTGCGGGCGAGCCGACGGTCGGGGCCTGTTCGCCGGTGGTCTCGATCGTGATGCCGTTCTTCTCGGCGAGCGGTAGCAGCGTCTCGGTCGCCTCTTCGGCGATCAGCGACAGGTCGACCGGTTCGCGGCTGAACGCCCGCTGGTTCGCGCGACTCAGGACAAGGAGCGCCTCGGTCAGGTCGATGGCCCGCGTGTTGACGGCGCGCAGCCGGTCGACCAGTACGTCGTTGTCGTGCGTCATGTCGTTGCGGGCGACGTCGAGGAGCGTCTGCGTGATCGCCAGCGGCGTACGCAGCTCGTGGGACGCGTTCGCGGCGAACCGTTGTTGCTCGGCTACGTGCGCCTCGAGTTGTGCGAGCATCGCGTCGAACGCGTCGGCGAGCTCGCGGAACTCGTCGCTCGGCCCGGGCATCCGGATCCGGTGCGACAACGACCCGCTCGCCGCGGTCCGGGTCGCCTCGGTGATCCGGCGCAGCGGGTCGAGCATCCGCCCGGCGAGGATCCACCCGCCGACCAGGCCGAAGACCAGCAGGAACGCCATCACCGCAGCCGCGACCGGGGCGAACGACCGCCACAGCAGGTGCGGGAACGTGTAGGTAGTGGTCATGATGACCACTCCGCCGGCACGGAACTGCATCAACCCGATCCAGGCCGCCACCAGCAGTAGGACACCGGCGACCATCAGGAAGCCCGCGTAGCTGATCGCGAGCTTCAACCGGACACTGAACCCGGGCTCCCTATCCATCGGCGTCGATCCGGTACCCGGCACCGGCCACGGTGGCGATGATCCACGGCTCCCCGAGGCGCTTCCGCAGCGCCGACACCGTGATCCGTACGGCGTTCGTGAACGGGTCGGCGTTCTCGTCCCAGGCCCGCGCGAGCAGGTCCTCCGCGCTGACGATCCCGCCCTCCGCCGCCACCAGTACCTCCAGTACGGCGAACTGTTTCCGCGTCAGCGCGACGTACTTCCCGTCCCGGTACACCTCGCGGCGGAACGGGTCCAGCCGGAGGCCGGCGATCTCGCGGACCGGCGGCCGGTTGTACGCGCGCCGGCGGTCCAGCGCGCGCAACCGCAGTACGAGCTCCTGGAACTCGAACGGCTTCGTCAGATAATCGTCGGCGCCGAGCTCGAACCCGGACGCCTTGTCGTCCAGCCGGGAGGCCGCGGTCAGCATCAGGATCGGCATACCGCTGCCGGAGGCAACGATCCGGGCGGCGATCTCGTCGCCGGACGGGCCAGGAATGTCCCGGTCCAGAACGGCGATGTCGTACGTGTTCAGGTCGAGCAGCTCGAGCGCCGCGTGGCCGTCGCCGGCGATGTCGGCCGCGATCGCCTCCAGCCGCAGGCCGTCGCGAATGGCGCCCGCCATTTCCGGCTCGTCCTCGACGATCAACACCCGCATATCAATGATGCTACGTGCCGACTCATATCGTCCGCGTATCCAAAACCCGATACCGGCCGGCAACACGCAAAAGAATTCACTGGTTGGTATGACCGTCAGCCAACCAACGCGCCGGACCAGCTCCCGGGCCAGATCCACCATCCGCGCGGCCTTCCTGCTCGCCAACGTGGCGATCATCGGCGTGTTCATCCACCAGACCATGGCGACGTCCATCCCGACCGCGAACCGCGGCGGGCTCGGCGAGGCCGACGGCGCCGTACCCGACGGTGTCACGGTGTTCGACGACAAGGTCCCGGGTGTCGTCAACCTCAACCCCGACCTCCTCGGAGCGCTCCGCCGGGCGGCGACGGCCGCGGCCCAGGACGGGGTTGTCTTCTACGTCAACAGTGGCTGGCGCTCCCCCGCGTACCAGGCTGAGCTGCTCAGTCAGGCGGTCAAGAAGTACGGCTCCACGGAGGAGGCCGCCCGGTGGGTCGCCACGCCGCAGAACTCGCCGCACGTTCAGGGCCAGGCGATCGACATCGGCCGCTCCGACGCGACCGCCTGGCTCTCCGAGCACGGCGCCGTGTACGGGCTGTGCCAGATCTACGACAACGAGCCGTGGCACTACGAGCTGCGCCCGGAGGCCGCCCGGCACGGCTGCCCGCCGCGGTACGCCGACCCGACGCACGACCCGAGGATGCAGCGGTGACCCTGACCGTCCGCCCGATCACCGCCGCCCTACACCTGGAGTTCGTACGGGCGCAGCGGTCGGTCAGCTTCCTGCAGACGCCGGCGTGGGCGCAGGTCAAGACCGAGTGGCGCAGCGAGTCGCTCGGCTGGTACGACGGGCTGCGGCTCGTCGGCGCCGGGCTCGTCCTGCACCGGCCCGTACCGCGGCTGGAGCGCTACACGCTCGCGTACCTTCCCGAAGGGCCCGTCATCGACTGGACCGGCGCGTTGGACGAGTGGCTCCGGCCGCTCGCGGAGTACCTGAAGGCACACGGGGCGTTCGCGATCCGGCTCGGGCCGCCGGTTCGTACGGATACCTGGACCGCCGCACAGGTCAAGGAAGGCATCGCGAACCCGGGAATCAACCGGCTGTCCGAGCTGCCTGGGATCAAGAACACAGTCGGCACCCGCGTCACCGAGCAGCTCCGCAACGCCGGCTGGTTGCCGCAGAACCCCGAGGACGGCTTCGGCACCGGTCACCCGCAGTACAACTTCGAGCTCCCGCTGAACGGCTCCGAGGACGACGTCCTGCGCGGCATGAACCAGCAGTGGCGGCGCAACATCAAGAAGGCCGCGAAGGAAGGCGTCGAGGTCGTGGTCGGCGACGACCTGAAGGCGTTCCATGACCTGTACGTCCACACCGCCGAGCGGGATCACTTCACGCCGCGGCCGCTGCGCTACTTCGAGACGATGTTCGCGGCCCTCAGTACCGAGGACCGGATCCGCCTGTACCTCGCCTATCACCAGGGCGAGCTGGTCGCGGGCGCGATCATGGTGCGCGTCGGTACGCAAGCCTGGTACGCGTACGGCGCCTCCGCCACCGAGAAGCGGGAAGTCCGCGGGTCGAACGCGTGCCAGTGGGCGATGATCCGGGACGCGATTGCGGCCCGCTGCGACGTCTACAGCCTGCGTGGAATTACGCCGACCCTCGACGCCGGCGACTCGCATGTCGGACTGATCCAGTTCAAGGTCGGCACCGGCGGGGAGGCGGTGCGGTACGTCGGCGAGTGGGACCTGCCGCTGCGTCCGCTGGTGTACCGGGCGTTCGACGTCTACATGACACAACGCGAACGGCGGCGGCGTTCGTCCTGACATATCGCCCGCATATCGAAAATTCGATACGCCCTGGCAACCTCCGGCCGGGTTCACTGGCCGGATGCCATCGACCTGCCGTGGTACGGCGTGACCCTGACCGGCCCGCAGTTCTGGTTCACCACGTTCACCGGGCTCGCATTGTTGACAATCCTCGCGTTCCCGGTCGCCGCGTTGGCGGTGTGGATCCAGGCCCGCCGCCGGGGTACCCGTCGCCCCCTGGCCGAAGTCGCGATCATCTGGTGGACCGTGCCGCTGCTGTGGATGACGATGCTGCCGAACAGCGGCGCGGTACCCCGGCGGGTGAGCCTGGTCCCGTTCCGCGACCTGGTGACGATGTCGCTCCCGCAGATCGTCGGCAATCTGGCGATGTTCGCCGCACTCGGCTTCTTCGCGCCGATCCGCTTCGCCACGCTCGCCTCACTGCGGCGGATCCTCCTGCTCGCCGCGGCCTGCTCCGCCACGGTCGAAGTATTGCAGTACGTGCTCGAACTCAACCGCGTTTCGTCGGTGGACGACGTACTGCTGAACACCGCCGGCGCCGGCCTGGCCGCCTTGGCGTCGTACCGGTGGTGGCTGCGGCCGACATTTCGTGGGGATATGAAAAACCGGATACGCGAGGGCAACGCCGCTCGTTCTTGACTTGGAGGTATGAACTACCGCGAACCAGCCGAACTGCTGGCCTCCGCACCCGTCCTGACCACGGGAATCACGGTCTTCGGCTGCGAACCCGATGAGGAACTCCTCTTCCAGGAACTCGCACCTCGGCTCGGCGTGCTGCCAAGCATCACCAAGGCAGCACTCATCGAGGCCAATGCCGACCTGGCATTCGGAAATCGCTGCGTCAGCATCGGCCACAAACACCCCGTACCGAACGATGCATTGAAAGCCTTGAGCCAAGCAGGCGTCGAGTACGTGTCGACGAGGAGCATCGGGTTCAACCACCTCGACCTGGATTATGCGGCGAGCGTCGGACTAGAGGTCGGGAATGTTGCGTACTCCCCCGACAGCGTCGCCGACTACACGTTGATGTTGATCCTGATGGCGGTACGGAACGCGAAGTCGATGATCCGGCGCGCCGACATCCACGACTACCGGCTGAGCGAGGTCCGTGGGCGTGACCTTCGGGACCTCACCGTCGGCGTCGTCGGGACGGGGCGCATCGGGTCCGCGGTGCTCGACCGGCTGCGCGGCTTCGGCTGCCGGGTGGTTGCCTTCGACAACCGCCCGAAGACGTCCGCGGACTATTTCCAGTTGGAAGAACTCCTCCACGTCAGCGACGTCATCACCTTGCACACTCCGCTCACCGCGGAAACACATCACCTGCTGAACGGCCGCCGCATCGCGCAACTGAAGCCAGGCGCCTTCGTGGTGAACACCGGCCGCGGCGCGCTGATCGACACCGAGGCGCTCGCGGCGGCCCTCGAGTCCGGGCACCTCGGCGGCGCCGCCCTCGACGTACTCGAAGGCGAAGAAGGTGTCTTCTACGCCGACCACAGCAACAAGCCGATCGAAAGCACGCTGCTGCTCAGGCTGCAGGCGCTGCCGAACGTGTTGGTCAGCCCGCACACCGCGTACTACACCGACCGAGCCCTGCGGGACATGGTCGAGAACTCCCTTGCCAATTGCCTGAACTTCGAAAGCAGGAAGCACCATGAGTAAGTTGAAGGTCGGAATCCTGTTCGGCGGCGTGTCCGAGGAGCACAGCGTTTCCGTCAAGTCCGCGCGGCAGGTCGCGCAGCACCTCGACACCGAGAAGTACGAGCCGTACTACATCGGCATCGCGCAGAGCGGCGCCTGGAAGCTGTTCGACGGCCCGAACACCGGCTGGGAGAACGGCACCCCCGTGATCCTGTCGCCGGACAGCAGCGTGCGCGGCCTGCTCGTACTCGAGTCCGACCGGCTCGGCTCGCGGATCAGGCAAGGGCAGTACCGGACGATCAACCTGGACGTGATCATCCCGGTCCTGCACGGCAAACGCGGCGAGGACGGCGCGATACAGGGACTGCTCGAGCTCTCCGGCATCCCGTACGCCGGCTGCGACATCCAGAGCTCCGTGCTGTGCATGGACAAGACGCTGACGTACCTCGTCGTGCAGAACGCGGGGATCGCGACGCCGAACTTCTGGATCGTCGGCGCGAAGGAGACCATCGACCCCGGCCAGTTCAGCTACCCGGTCTTCGTGAAGCCGGCCCGCTCGGGTTCGTCGTTCGGCGTCAACAAGGTGTCGAACGCGGACGAACTGGCGAACGCCGTCGAGACCGCGGCGCAGTACGACACGAAGATCCTGATCGAGGAGGCAGTGGTCGCCAGTGAGGTCGGGTGCGCGATCCTCGGGAACGACCCGGAGCTGATCGTCGGCGAGGTCGACCACATCGCGCTCTCGCACGGGTTCTTCAAGATCCACCAGGAGAGCTCGCCGGAGTCCGGTTCGGAGAACTCGACGCCGATCGTTCCCGCGGACATCCCGGCCGAGACGCGCTCGCTGGTCCAGCAGACGGCGAAGGCCGTGTACCGGGCGCTGGGCTGTACCGGGCTGGCACGCGTCGACCTGTTCCTCAAGGAGGACGGATCGGTGGTCCTGAACGAGGTCAACACCTTCCCGGGCCTCACGTCGTACAGCCGGTACCCACGGATGATGACCGCGGCCGGGCTGCCGCTCGGCAAGGTGATCGACGAGCTGGTGTCGGTGACGCTCTCCGGGAGCCCGCGATGACAGCGGATCTCGTGTACGTCGACGAGTTCGCGGCCGGGATCCGCTGGGACGCGAAGTACGCGACCTGGGACAACTTCATCGGGAAGCCGGTCGACGGGTACCTGGCGAACCGCATCGTCGGCACCCGCGCCCTGTGTGCGGCGCTCGAACGCGCACAGGAGAAGGCTGAGCCGCGAGGTTTCGGCCTGCTGCTGTGGGACGGGTACCGCCCACAGCGGGCCGTCGACAACTTCGTCCGCTGGTCCGAGCTGCCCGAGGACGGCCGGACAAAACCGCGCCACTACCCGAACATCGAACGCGCCGACATGTTCACCCAGGGGTACGTCGCCACCCGGTCCGGACACACCCGCGGGAGTACGGTCGACCTGACGCTGTACCACCTGGACACCGGCGAACTCGCGGACATGGGCGGCGACCACGACCTGATGGACTCGGTCTCCCGGCACGGAGCCACCGAGGTCACCGCGGCGCAGGCACGGAACCGCGAGACCCTCGCGTCCGTGATGGAGGCAGCCGGATTCGAGCGCTACGACTGCGAATGGTGGCACTACACGCTCCGCGACGAGCCCTACCCGAACACCTACTTCGACATCCCGATCGCATGATCCGCCCGGCAGAGCCCACCGACACCGAAGCCGTCAACGAACTGCTGGACCAACTCGGCTATCCACAGGACGACCCGGCCGCGACGGCCGCCCGACTCAAGTCCTGGGCGAACGACCCGACCAGTGCTGTCCTCGTGGATGATGCCGACGGCAACCTTCTCGGCCTGGTCGCGGTCCACGTCGAGCCGTTCGTCCAGATGACCGGTTCTTCGGGCCGGATCGTTGCACTGGTCGTCTCCGATCAGGCCCGCCGCCGAGGCGTCGCCACCCGGCTGATGGCAGCCGCGGAAGCGTTCGCCGTCAGCCAGGGCTGCGTACGCTTCGAGGTAACCAGCTCGAACTACCGCACCGAGGCACACCAGTTCTACGTGGGCCGCGGGTACGTCAACCAGGCCGATCGGTCGTCCCGCTTCCTCCGCGACGCTCCACCTCACTCCGCCAGTGGTACGACGGTGTAGCCGTGCGTTCGGATCGCGGCGAAGCTTTGGTCGCGGACGGCCGGCGACGGGAAGTCCGCGACCACCCGTTTCGTCTCCAGGTCGAAGGTCGGTGCGGCGACGCCGAATTCGGCGACTGCCTTGGTGATCGTGCCGATGCAGTGCTGACAGGTCATGTCCGGCACTTCGAACGTTGTCGTCGACACCGCTGACTCCGATCTGCTCGGGCCGCCGTCCGCCGTGAGTTCCACGACGTCCAGCAGCCGGATGAATGTGTCCACGAACAGGTCGGCGACCTGCGTGACGAGGTTGACGCGCCGCCCGTCGACGGTCTGCGGCGCGTGCGCGAGACAACGCGGGCGCTCCCCTTGTCCGAGCGCGCGGTACTGCTCCACGCTCGGGTCCGCGATCCGCAGCTCCTTCATCGCTCGGAGCGCGGCGACGGTGTCGGCCGAGTAGTTGACACGGCCACCGAAGCAGATCAGTTGTGCGGGGATCAGCCCGCGGCGGTAGGTCGCTGCCTGTAGGCCCCAGTGCCACGTGCCGGCGACGGTCGCGAACAGCCCGCTGTCCCGGAGTACAGCCGCGAAGGCGGCCGGATCGTCGTACGGCGTCCACGCGGCGAGGTAGGCGTGCTGCACGAGGACGCGCGCCGCGGCGTCGACGCCGGTACGGAGAATCGCCAGCGGCTCCTTGTCGGTGGTGACGTCGGCGAGCAGAGCGGTGTCCGCGGGGCTCAACGATGCGGTGCGGTGGACCAGCCGACCGTCGTCCAGTTGGCGCCAGAGGGCGAGGGTGGTCTCGCGAGCGACGATCGGTACGACGGCTCCGAGCGCCCCCGCGTGGGCGACGTTCGAGACACCGGCGCTGTCCGTCCAGGTCACCCGATGCGTCGCCACGGTGATCAGTCCCGGCGGACAACCGTCGAGCTTCGTCCGCAGGAACTCCTCGGTCAGCAGCCCGCTCACCGGCTCGAGCTCGTACCGCAGGCCGAGCGGCTGGATCGGCACCGAGCCGTCGAAGAGATCGAACGCGAGCTCCGAGAGCAAGCGCGCCACGGAGGTCCGGGCGGTGTCAACACTCACGACGGGCTCCTCGGCTCGACGGTTCCGCACCTCCGATCGTAGGTACGCCGCTCCGGTCGCGCTCGGTCACGCAGCGTGTCGGCGCGCCACGTTGAACCACGCAGCCAGGCTCGGAATCCGCCGAAGCACAAGCTGATCGAGCAACAACACCGCCAACAGGGTCGCCCCGAAGAGCGGCAGGAAGAGCGCCAGCGCGACAACGAGGACCGCGAGACCGGGAGTCGTACGGAGCGGGAGCCGGCCTCGCGGTGCGCCGAGGGCCTTTCCCTTCGGACGTCGGCGCCACCACATCAGCGGGCCGGTGACGCACATGAACACGACGCCGAGGCAGAACGCCGTCGTCAGCCAGAAGTTGAAGAGGCCGAGCCGCCGTCCTTCGTGCAGTGCGATCCCCTGCGACACGACCTTCGCCAGCTCCGGGTAGTCCCGGTAGCCGTACGTCGAGACGACGCGACCGCCGTACTGGTCGACGTGCAGCGTGCGCTCCTGGGCAGGGTTGTTGAACGCGTACCCGATCGCGGAGAACACTCCCTTACTGTCCGACGGCAACGCGACCGTCATCGGGCTTCGCAGACCGTTCCGGCGGCCGACCTCGATCGCGGTGTCGACGGTCGCGACGGACTCGGTCCGGTTGGCCGGGTCGGACCGCGGTACTTCGGTCTTCCCGAGCGCCCACGGGACCGTATGGCTGTGCGGCAGCGACTCGTCCAGCGTCGAGGTCGGGTTCGACAGAGCACCGGGGTCCTCGCCCCAGAACGACGTACCGTGGCTGGTCGCGAGCTCCTGCGTCTTCGCACCCCAGAACCCGGTCCACGGCAGGCCCGACACGACCAGAAACAGCAGGCCGAGGCCGAGTACGGCACCGGTCCGGCCGTGGCGGGAACGCAGTACGGCGCCTGCCGCACCGGCGGCGCGGCGACGGGCTCGCGCCACGCGTCCCCGGACGAAGAGGTAATAGCCCGTCAACGCCATCACGATCGCCCAGCACGCGGCGATCTCGATCACGGCGTCGCCGAGGCGACCGGCCATCAGCTCGCCGTGCAGGAGGATCGCGACGCCGGACAGCGTCCGGTCCGGGTTCAGCGAACCGAGGACCTTGCCTTCGTACGGGTCCACGAAGACATCGCGGTTACCGGTCCTGGTGTCGACGGAGAAGACCGTCGAACGGTTCGGCGCGGACGGCTCGGTCATCGAAACGACCGTCGCGTCCGGGAACGCCTGGCGTACCTCCTCCAGCTGCGTCTCGTACGGCTGGGCGACGAGTCCGGCGGGCTGCTGCACCTTCATCAGGTCGGCGTGCAGCATCGGCTCGAGCTGGAACCGGAACAGGTAGATCAGGCCGGTCGTCGCGAGGACGAAGAGGATCGGGATGACCAGGAAGCTCGCGTAGAAGTGCCACCGCCAGAACGCGCGGAACAGTCCGGCGCCGCGGCCGCGGTTTCGCTGCTCGGCCGCCGGCGGTGCTTCTTCCAGTACTGCGTTCACGTCCGCTCCTTCGCTGCACGATCCGGCACAGGAGTCGGTTCGCGGGCCGATCTGGTTCCCGGCGAGGGTTGTGGTGTCGGCCACAGGTGCGCCGGTGCGTCCGCGCCGGGTGCGGGATGCGACGATTGGTCGGCCATGCACCAGAGCCGGGGGTTCCGAGCCGCACGGGCCGCGATGTTCGCGGTCACCTGCGTGCTGCTCGCGGCGCTCGGTCACGTGCTGATGTCCGGCGCGATGCTCCCGTGGTGGGCGCTGCCGATGGCGTTCGGCTGGATCGGCGTCACGGCGTGGATCGTCGCCGACCGGGAGCGCGGCGTCCCGTTCGTTGTGCTGAGCACGTTGTTCGCGCAGGGTGCGCTGCATCTTGTGTTCTCACTCGCCCAGACGATGAGCCCGCACAAGATGCACGGCGATCACATGGGCGGCGGCGGGATGTTCGGCGCGCACCTCTTGGCGGCGTTGCTGACCGGGCTGTGGCTCGCGTACGGCGAGCGGGCCGCGTTTTCCGTACTGCGCTCGCTCGCGGTCCGGGTACTTCTACCGCTGCGCCTGATCACCTGCCCGCACGCCACCCCGCTCCAGCCGCGCGTCGTGCCGGCCCGCACGCCCGTACCGCTGCGGGACCTGCTGCTCGTCCACGCCATCACGTCCCGGGGTCCGCCCGGCGGAGTCGCCTTCTCCTGACCTGCCTCAGGCGCCCTGCTGCGCCTGGGTTGCGGCCTGCCGTCTTCGGCACGGCCTCCGCTCACCGGCGCCGCGCCTTCACACACGTCGTCGCGCGCTGGACCCCTTCCGAAGGACTTGATGTGATGGCTTCTGCCTTGCACCACGACCCGGATGAAACGTCGACCCGGCTCGCACTGGCCGCCCGCTCGGGCGACCTCGATGCCCTCGACAACTTCGTCCGCGCTCTGCACCGCGACGTACGGCGCTACGTCGTCCACCTGTCGGCGGACCCGCAGGCGGCCGACGACCTGACCCAGGAGACGTTCCTGCGGGCCCTCAAGAGCCTGCCCAGGTTCGAAGGGAGATCGTCGGCGCGGACCTGGCTGCTGTCGATCGCCCGCCGGACCGTGGCCGACGACCTGCGCCGGAAGGCGTCCCGGCCACGGATCTCCCAGCAGGACTGGGTGTTCGCGGCCGAACGGTCCCAACCGCGGGACCTGCCCGGCTTCGAGGACCGGATCGCGCTCGCGGAACTCCTCGACGAGCTCCCCGGTGACCGCCGCGAGGTCTTCGTCCTGACCCAACTGGCCGGCGTCCCGTACGCCCAGACCGCCGCGCGGCTCGGCTGCCCGATCGGCACCGTCCGCTCCCGGGTCGCCCGCGCCCGGACCACGCTGGCCGATCTACTGGCCGCCTGAGGAGCCGGTCCGCCTCGCTACCGGGAGGCGGACCACTTCTCCTCGATCCGGCCGAACTTCCACACCGCGTGCGCGCCCAGCCAGGTGACCACGAACAACCCGACGATCGCGTACCCGACGTAGTTCAGGTCGACGCCGGCGATCGCGGCCAGCGGACCGTGGTCGATGTGCAGCTTGTCGGTGACGATCGAGATCAGCTCGATGCTGCCGATCACCAGCGCGACCGCGACCGACAGGCCGGTGATCGTGATGTTGTAGTACACCTTCCGGACCGGCTTCGCGAACGCCCACCCGTAGGCGAAGTTCATCAGGCAGCCGTCGATCGTGTCGAGCAGGCTCATCCCGGCGGCGAACAGGATCGGCAGCGTGAGGACGGCGTACCACGGCAGGCTGAACGCGGCCGCCCCGCCGGCCAGGACGAGCAGGCTGACCTCGGTGGCGGTGTCGAAGCCCAGGCCGAACAGGAAGCCGATCGGGTACATCTGCCACGGCCGTGTGACCGCCCTCGTCACACCGGACAGGATCCGGTTCATGAACCCGCGGTTGTTCAGCTGCTGCTCGAGGGTCGCCTCGTCGTACGCGCCGGTCCGCATCCGCCGGAACACCTTCACCACGGCAACCAGCACGACGAGGTTGAGCACGGCGATCAGGTACAGGAACACACCGGAGACCGCCGTACCGACCACGCCGGTGACCTGCTGCAGGCGCGACGAGCCGTCGGCGACCTGGCCGGCCAGCGTACGGACGCCGATGCCGAGCAGGAAGCACAGCACGAACACGACCGTCGAGTGGCCGAGCGAGAACCAGAACCCGACCGACAACGGCCGCCGCCCGTCCGCCATCAGCTTCCGGGTGGTGTTGTCGATCGCGGCGATGTGATCCGCGTCGAACGCGTGCCGCATACCGAGCGTGTACGCGGTGACACCCAGACCGACCCCGAACACACCGGCCGATCCGAGCAGGTAATGCCGCGGGGCCACGATCAGCGCGAGCACGCCCCAGCCGGCCAGATGCAGCAGCAGGACGAACCCCGCCATCGCGCCGACCGACGTCCACTCCCGCCGCGTCACATCCACTCGCCTCACGAACCAGCAGTAAACGCCTCCTCCGGCTTAGATGCAACCGAGTCGCATCAACGGCACGGGTCTTCACAGAGCGTGCGGCCGCGCGGCATCATCAGGGCCGTGCCGAAACTACTTCTCACCTCGTCGGGGATCAGTAACGCGAGCATCAACGAGGCGCTCGTGGAGCTGCTCGGAAAACCGGTCTCGGAGGCCAGTGCGCTGATCGTGCCGACCGGGATCTACCCGTTTCCCGGTGGCGGTGGGCAGGCCTGGCGGGCGATCGCGGGGAAGAACAAGCGGCCGTTGGCCGACCTCGGGTGGAAGTCGATCGGGGTGCTCGAGCTGACGGCGTTGCCGTCGATCCAGGAGAAGAGTTGGGTGCCGACGCTGCAGGAGACGGATGCGTTGCTGGTGTGGGGCGGCGACGTCCTGTACTTGAGCTACTGGCTCCGGCGGTCGGGCGTTGCCGAACTGCTGCCGTCGTTGGACCTGGTGTACGTCGGAGTCAGCGCCGGGAGCATCGCGTTGACGCCGTACAACTGTGACTGGGACTTCGACCTCGAGTTCGTACCCGAAGGCAGCGACATGGCGTCCGACGCTCAGCCGCTCGGCCTGGTCGACTTCACGCTGTACCCGCACCTCGGGCATCCCGACATGGAAGACACCACGCCGGAGAACATCGAGCGCTGGGCCTCGACGATCCCCGCTCCGACGTACGCGATCGACGACGAGACCGCAATCAAGGTCGTCGACGGCGAGGTCACAGTCATCTCCGAGGGCGACTGGAAGCTCTTCAACGCCTGAGGTGCGCATGGGATGCGGCCGGGTGGGTACCAAGCAGTACCCGATCCGATAGGAGGGCGCTGATGGTTGCCACGATCATCGACCCGCCGGATCCGGCGTACATCCCGCCGGCCCCGCCGGACCCGCACCAACCACCCGACCCGACGCCGGTGCCGCCGCCCCAGCCACCCGACCCGCCCGGCCCGTCCGAGCCGGAACCACCCCCGACCGAGCCCGCCCCGATCTGAGCGTCCTCCAGCGGGCCGCGGCAGCCATCCACGACAGGTTTCGCGCTACGCCTGCGCCCCGTTCGCTGACGACTTCGCCTTGCGGGTCCTGGGTTTGCGGGTTGGTTCGGGTTGGGGCTCGGGGGCGAACGGGATGAACGGCATGGTGAGAGGTAGCGCCGCCAGCCGCATGAGGAGGAGGGCGTTGTCGTCGGCGGCGGTCTTGTTCAGACGTAGCCGGCCGCAATTGGTGCAACGGTGGATGAGGACCCAGCGGCCCTCGCCCCGGACCGTCACGGCGATGGGTTCCATACCGCCGGAGCAGTCGGCCTTACGGTCACCGGGAACGTTGCGGTCCAGATGCCGGGACCACAGACAACTCGGACAGTGATTGCGATGGGTGGTACCAGGGGCGTCGAGAGAAACCTCTACGCCACAGTGTTCACAACTGAACGAACGTGCGAAAGCCAAAACAAACCTTTCAGAGCAGAGCTGCAGGACAGAACAGACATGGCTCTCCTCCTTCCGGCCCACGCCGGCTCCTCCGGCGCACGTTCCCCCAGCTCATCAGCCCGCACCCAGCACCGTCAATTGATTAAGACACCCGCACCGCGAGAGCTACAGCGGGCTGGGGATGTCGGAGCCCCAGACGCCGAGGGCTCGGTTGGCTTCCTCGTGCGCGTCGACGATCAGGCGCCGTGAGGTCGTCTCCAACTCGGGAGCGCCGGTCATGATGTCCTGGACCAGTTGGCGATGCAGTTCCAGGCCGCGGCGCATCGCTTCGACGACCGGGAACACCAGCGTCTCGCGAGTGCGGACCGCGGTCGCGATCACGCTGCTCAGGCATTCGAACATCTTGCTGCCGGACAGGTCGAGCAACGCCACGTGGAACGACACGTCGGCGGACACGAACGTGTGCAGGTCGCGCTGGTCGAGCGCCGCGTACATGCTGTCGATCGCTCGGGTGAGCTGCGCCAGATCGGCCGGCTTCGAGCGCAGCGCGGCCATCCGCGCGGCGACCGGCTCGACCGCGAGGCGGACCGAGTACAGCTCGTCTACCTGTTCGGTCCGGCGGTCGCTCTCGAGCCGCCAGGTGATGATCTGCGGGTCGAGGTAGTTCCACGTCCGGGGGTCCGAGACCCGGGTCCCGACCTTCGGCCGGGCGACCAGCAGTCCCTTGCCCTGGAGCGCGCGGAACGCCTCCCGGATCACCGGCCGGGACACGCCGAACTCCTCCGCGAGGCGTTCGGGCGGCACCGACTCGCCTTCGCGGTAGCGGCCGGTCACGATCGCGCGGCCCACTTCCTCGACCACCCGGTCGTGATGGCGCCCTGGGTGCGGCACCTCTCGTCCGTGCATCGGCAGCTCCTGTAATCGACTTAATAGTAAGACTAGACCTTATCTCCCCGAGGGGTCGACCCGCGAAACCGGTGGAACTTGAGCCGTTGACAGCTAGGCGTCTACTCAGTTTAATCTGCTTATTCAATCGTGAGGCCAGTCACAGAGGAGCCGCCATGCAGGTCGTTGTGGTCGATCCGATGCAGGTCCGGCTGGCTGGGCAGCTCGCGGCCGCGATCGGTCCGGGCGCGTCGCTCAAGTGCGCTCGGAGCACCGACGACTGGCACGGATGGTTGACCACGGCAGACGTGTTCGTCGGTTCCAAACTGTCCGCGGAGCTGGCCGCGGAGGCACCGGCGCTCCGCTTGGTCCAGGTCGCCGGCGCCGGGTACGACGGCATCGCCCTGGACAGCCTCGTGCCCGGCGCGGTCGTCGCGAACACGTTCCACCACGGCCGCGCGATCGCGGAGTACTGCTTGATGTCCATGCTCGTACTGTCGCGGCAGCTGCTCGTCGAGGACCGTGCCCTGCGCGGCGGTCGTTGGCGTTCGGTGTTCCAGGACAGCGACGCACCCGTCCACGAGACACTGGCCGGCAAGACAGTCGGCATCATCGGGTACGGCGAGATCGGCGGCCACGTCGGCCGGCTCTGCAAGGCACTCGGGATGCGGGTACTCGCAACCCGGAGGACGCCATCGTCCGGCGCCACGGAGGTCGACTGGCTCGGCGGTCCGCAGGACACGGGCGAGCTGGTTGCCGGCAGCGACTTCGTGATCGTGACCGTCCCCGTGACCGCCCGGACCAGGAACCTCCTTGACAGCAACCTGCTGGCCCGGATGAAGCGATCCGCCTTTCTGATCAACGTCGCCCGCGGTGCGGTCGTCGACGAGAGCGCGCTGTACGGCGCTCTCTCCGAGAACCGGATCGCCGGCGCCGCCATCGACGTCTGGTGGCAGTACCCGGCCTCCGGCGCGCACGCCCAGCCCTCGCGTTTTCCGTTCGGCGAACTGCCGAACGTCCTGATGACCCCGCACACGTCCGGCGTCACCCGGGACGTGTTCGAGCGCCGGATGCTCGACGTCGCGGCGAACATCCGCGCGCTGCGCGACGGCGATCCCCTGCACAACGTCGTGTTCCGCAGTCCGCTCGGCACCACAACCCCATCAACGTGCACCACAGGAGGAGTCCGATGACCCGAAGGCGAGCCCGCCTCGCAGCGGTCGCGATCTCGATCGGCATGACCGCATCCGCGGTCGCGGCCTGTTCGTCGCAGACCGCGGGCGGTACCGACAGCGACATCACCAAGATCACGGTCATGGGCATTCCACCGACCACCAAGGCCGAGGCCCGCAAAACCTACCTCGACCAGGTCGCCGCCTTCGAGAAGGCGAACCCGTCGATCAAGATCGAGACCACCGACGCCACCTTCGACGCCACGTCGTACGTCACCCAGCTCGCCGGTGGCACCGCGCCGACGATGCTGCTCGTCCCGCTGACCGAACCGGCCGGTCTGATCGCCCGCCGGCAGGTGTCCGACCTCACCGATGCCGCCAAGGAGTTGCCGAAGTACTCCGAGTTCGACCCGCGAAGCCTGCAGAACGTGAAGGATGCCGGCGGCAAGCTGTTCGGGGTCCCGACCAGCCAGTACGCGCTCGGCCTGGCCTACAACCGGACGCTGTTCACGAAGGCCGGACTCGATCCGGACAAGCCGCCGACCACCTGGGCGGAGCTGCGCGCGGACGCGAAACAGATCACCGACCGCACCGGTGTCGTGGGATTCGCCGAGATGACCGTGAAGAACGGCGGCGGCTGGCACCTCACCGCGGCGACGTACTCACGCGGCGGCGCGATGGAGACCGACCAGGGCGGGAAGTTCGCCGCGAGTGTCGACAATCCACAGAGTCAGGCGCAGCTCGCCCTGCTCAAGCAGATGCGCTGGCAGGACAAGTCGATGGGCAACAACCAGTTGCTCGGGTACGACGACGTCAACAGCGGATTCGCCGCCGGGAAGTTCGCGATGATCATCGCGGATCCGGGGTACTACGCGAGCTACATCAACCAGTACAAGGGCGACCCGAAGGCGTTCGGCGCCGCGGCGTACCCACAGGAAGGCGGCAACGCCACCCTCGTCGGCGGCCAGGTCGTGATGGCCAATCCGCGCGCGACCACCGCTCAGAAGGCCGCGATGCTGAAGTGGACCGACTTCTACTACCTGCGCCCGCAGTACGACGCCGACGCCGCGGTGGCCCGCGCCACCTCGAACAAGGCCTCCGGTATCCCCGTCGGCGTACCGACCGTCGCTCTGTTCAACACCGCCGTACAGCAGGAGATCTCCACGGCGATCAAGCCGTACGTCACGGTGGACGCGAAGAACTTCCAGCCGTTCGTGACCGGTACCGCAGCGCTCAGCTACAAGCCGGAGCCACCGGTCGCGGCCCAGCTCCTGTACGCCGCTCTCGACACCGCGGTCCAGGCCGTCCTCACCCGGCAGGACGCCGATCCGGCCACCGTACTCGGGAAGGCGCAGAAGGACTCGCAGGCCATCGTCGAGCAAGGGCAGCGATGACCTTGACCACGCTGCGGGGTTCGGCACCCGGGGACGCCGCAGTATCGCGGGCCCCGGGCAACGAACCCCAGCCGAAAAGGCGGCGGTCCAACGGGTTCGGCTGGTGGGGCCTGGTGTTCCTGCTACCGGCGCTACTCTGTTTCGGCTACTTCTCCTGGTGGCCGATCCTGCGCGGCCTCGCGCTGAGCTTCCAGCAGACGAACCTGGTGGATCCCGCGGTCTGGGTCGGCCTGGAGAACTTCCGACGCGTTCTTGACGATCCGTTGCTGGCGACAGCCGTCGTGAACACCCTCAAGTTCGGACTGCTCGCGGTGGTGATCGGCTTCCCGCTTCCGGTCGTGCTCGCCCTCGCGATGTCCGAGCTGCGCCGGCTCGGCGGAGTGTTCCGGGTCCTGGTCTATCTCCCGGTCGTCATCCCGCCGGTCGTATCGGTCCTGCTGTGGAAGTTCTTCTACGACCCGGACCACGGTCTGTTCAACGCCGCCCTCGGGGTGATCGGAATCGGTCCGCTGTCCTGGTTGCAGACCAGCGGCGGAGCCTTGCCGAGCCTGGTCCTGCTGATCGTCTGGGAATCGGCCGGCGGAATCGTGCTGCTCTACCTCGCCGCACTCTCGTCGGTTCCCACCGAGCTCTACGAGGCGGCCGAGGTCGACGGAGCATCGATCCGTAGCCGCGTCTGGCACGTGACACTCCCCCAACTGCGCGGTCTCATGCTCGTCCTGCTGCTGCTGCAGATCATCGGTACGCTGCAGATCTTCACCGAGCCGTTCGTGATGACCGCCGGTGGACCGGAGAACTCCACCATCACCGTCCTCTACCTCATCTACCGCAACGCGTTCGTCAGCGGTGACTTCGGATCGGCCGCAGCGCTGAGCGTTCTGCTGGCGCTGGTCCTGGCTGTGCTGTCCGCGGTCTACCTGCGGCTGACGAGGCGATGGAGCAAGACATGACGACGATTCCCCGCGCACTCATCTCCCCCGCCGACCGCTCCGATCCGGTCACGCGCTGGTCGATCCGGCTCACCCAGTTCGTCTTGATGCTGTGCGTCGCCGCAGCCGGACTCGTACCGATCTGGTGGCTGTTCAAAGGGGCCGTCTCCGACACCCAGGACCTGATCGGGCACCCGATGAAGCTCTGGCCCACGGCGGTCAACTGGAGCAACCTCTCCCATGCCTGGAACGAGCTCGAGGTCGGCCACTACCTGCTCAACTCGGTCGTGTACGCCGCAGGCTCTTGCGCTACGCAGGTCTTCGTCGCAACCACAGCCGGGTTCGCCCTCTCCGTCCTCCGGCCGAGGTTCAGCAAGGTCGTGTACGGCGCCATCCTGGCCACGCTGTTCATCCCGGGTACGGTGTCACTCGTCGCGCTCTACCTGACGGTGATCCACCTTCCCGGGCTCGGCGTCTCGATCGCGAACACGCCGCTGGCGATCTGGTTGCCGGCCGGAGCGCACGCCTTCAACATCCTGGTCGCGAAGCAGTTCTTCGACGCGCTGCCGCACGAGCTCTTCGACGCGGCGCAGGTCGACGGAGCCGGCCCGATCCGGATCTTCTGGAGCCTTGTCCTGCCGATGTCCCGCCCGATGCTCGCGGTGGTCGCGCTGCTGTCGCTGATGGCGGAGTGGAAGAATTTCCTCTGGCCGCTCGTCGCGATGACCGACCCGACCAAACAACCGCTGTCGGTGGCGCTGCCCCGGCTCGCGACGTACTCCGATCAGGCGATGCTGATCGCCGGAATGCTGATCTCCACGCTGCCGCCGCTGCTGGCCTTCGTCATCTTCCAGCGCCAGGTGGTCCGCGGCATCGGCTTCAGCGGACTGAAGGGCTGACATGAACGACGTTCTGGAGCTCCGCACCGACGGACAGCTCACCCGCATCGAGGCCTGGGGCCCCGACGCGTTGCGGGTTCGCAGTACCTTCGGGGCCTTCCTGACCGGAGCCAAACCGGGAGCACTCGATCCGGTCTGCCCCGGTGGCGCAGCTGTCGTCGACGAATCCGGCATCACCAACGGCCGCATCCGCGCCGCGGTGGATCCGCGCGGAACCATCACCTTCCTCGACTCCGATTCAGGCCAGGTGATCCTCCGTGAACGCGAGCAGTGGCTGCAGAGCATCCCGCCCAGGCATCTGCGACCGGTTGCCGGCAGCAACTTGTACCAGATCACCGCGACCTTCCACGCGTCCGAGGGCGAACGGTTCTACGGTCTCGGCCAGCACCGGCACGGCAGGCTCGACCAGAAGGGCTGCGTCATCGACCTGGTGCAGCAGAACGCCGAGATCGCGATTCCGTTCCTGGTGTCGAATCGCGGATACGGCGTGCTCTGGAACAATCCAGGCGCCGGACGGGTCGAACTGGGCCACAACCACACCCGCTGGATCGCCGACGGCGCACCCGAGCTCGACTACTGGATCGTCCGCGGCGAGACGATCGGCGACGTCCTCGGCCGGTACGCCGACCTCACCGGCCATCCCCCGCCGTACCCGGACTGGGCAACAGGCTTCTGGCAGTCGAGGCTGCGCTACGACAACCAGCAGGAACTCATGGACGTCGTCCACGAACACCTCGGCCGCGGCCTGCCGCTGGCTGCGATCGTCATCGACTTCCTGCATTGGAAGCACCACGGCGACTGGAGGTTCGACGAGGAGCGCTGGCCGGACCCGGCCGGCATGGTCGCCGAACTCCGCGAGCTCGGAGTCGAGGTCATGGTGTCGATCTGGCCGACAGTCAGCGAGCAGAGCCACAACTACGCCAAGATGCGCGACGCGGGTCTGCTGCTACGCAGCGACCAACTGTCGCTCGGATCGCGGTTCGTCGACGTCGGAACCAGCGGTCCCGCCTTCCTGCACTACTACGATCCGAGCAACCCGGAAGCCCGCCGGTTCGTCTGGGACCAGGTCCGGGCCGGGTACCACGATCTGGGTATCAGGGCGTTCTGGCTCGACGCCTGCGAGCCCGAGCTGGTCGCGCCCGATCCCGCGCAGTGGCGCTACCACGCGGGACCAGGACTCGCCGTTGCCGGCATGTACCCGCACTGGAATGCACAGACCTTTCACGAGGGCCTCACCGACGCCGGCGAATCCGAGGGTCTCTTGCTGAGCCGATCGGCCTGGGCCGGCACGGCGAAGTACGGGACGGCGATCTGGGCTGGAGACATCGACGCCGGCTTCGACGCACTCCGGGCAGCGTTGCCGGCCGGCCTCAACGCCGGGCTGAGCGGTATGCCCTGGTGGAGCGCGGACATCGGCGGATTCGTCACCTGGGTCGGCAACGACGACCCGGAGCTGCGCGAGCTGATCGTGCGCTGGTTCCAGTTCCAGGTGTTCACCCCGATCTTCCGGCTGCACGGTCATCGCCGTCCCGATCTTCCCGGCAAGTTGTTGCGCGGAGCCCCTAACGAGGTCTGGTCGTTCGGCGCGGAAGCGTACGAAGCGATCGTTCCCGTCCTGCACCTCCGCGAGGCTCTCCGGCCGTACCTGAAGGCCCAGCTCGCCGGCGACCTCCCCCTCATGCGGCCATTCTTCCTCGACTTCCCCGACCAGGAGGAGTCGTGGCAGGTCGCGGACCAGTTCCTGTGCGGAACGGACCTGCTCGCCGCACCGGTCCTCGAGTACGGGGCTCGCTCGCGCCAGGTGTGGCTGCCTGCTGAGACCAAGTGGTTCGATCCGCGGACCTCGGCCGTGCACGCGGGCGGACAGTGGCTCACCGTCGACGTCCCGCTGAACGAGACCTGCTTCTTCCTGCGCGAAGGCTCGGACTTGGTGGAGACGCTCCGATGAGCGGGCACGTAGTGGTCACCGGCGGCCGCGGAACCATCGGTTCGGCGGTCTGTCACCAACTCCATCACGCCGGTACGGCGGTCACCTCGGTGGACGTGGTCCCGGTGGTCACCGCGACGCCGTTCGAACAGGTCGTCGGCGACGTCCGCGACCTCGACGCGATGACCACCGTCCTCAAAGCGGCCGACGCCATCGTCCACTGCGGCGGTCTCGCGAGCGACCGGCCGGGCCGCGAGTACGACACGTACGACATCAACGTCGCCGGCACCTGCACGCTCCTGCTCGCCGCCGCCCGCGCGGGCGTCCGGCGGATCGTGCACCTGTCGAGCATCAACGCGCTCGGCTGCGTCGGCGTCGGTACGCCCGCCTACCTCCCGGTCGACGACGACCACCCGCACACGCCGATCTCGCCGTACCAACTCTCCAAACACCTGGCCGAAGAAGCGTGCCGCCAGTTCGCCGAACGCCACGACGCAACCGTCGTCTGTCTCCGACCTACGTACGTCATCCAGCAATCAGCCGGGGCCGGGCCGGGAGCTGCCGATCTCTTCGCGTACGTCGACCTCCGGGACGTCGTCCGCGCGGTCAAGAGCGCTCTCAGCGCGGACCTCACCGGATTCCACACAGCCCTGCTCGCCGCAGACGATCTCTGGGGCGAGCACGGCTCTGGTCCGCACACCAGCCTCGTGAGCTGCGCCAACGCGCAATCGCTCCTCGGCTGGACGCCGCGCTACCGCCACACCGTCTGACCTCACGCAGTACGCCATCAGCTCATTCACCACTCAGGGAGTTCCGCCATGCCCTCTTCGATGAGCCGCCGTACGTTCCTCAGCACCACTGCACTCGCCGCCGCAGGCTTCACTGTCCTCGGTCGCGGCACCGCCCGCGCCGAGACTCCGATCGGGAACCTCCAGAACGGCACCATCTCCAACCTGCCCAGCTCCTTCTACAACCGCACCGGCCTCACCGGCATGCCACAGATCCAGTACTCCACGATGGCCGTCCAATCCGTCACCGACCACGGCGCGTACGCGGATGGTACGCACGCTTCCAGTACGGTCGCGGCCTTCAACGCCGCCATCGCCGCGCTGGGCTCAGCGGGCGGGATCGTGTACGTACCGCCCGGGCGCTTCGTGTTCCCGGTCCCGGCCGCGGGCGCCACCAGTTGGTGGATCCGAGGCGGCACGGCGAAGCTCAACAACATCCACTTCGTCGGCGAGGGCGATGCCTCGGTGCTCGTCTTCCAACGCGACGCCTTGCCCTCGAACGGCAATACGGCGAACGTCCGCGACGCGGGGCAGGGCTGGGAGTTCGACGACGCGGTCAACGTCTCTGTCCGCGACCTCGCGTTCCAGTGGACGCCGTACATCATGACGAGGCACTGCATCACCGGCACCGGCCTGCTCTGCCGCCGTCCAACCGGCGTGCAGATCCTGCGGGTGAGCGTCGACCACTGTCAACCCGGCATCATCATGCCGGACGGCACCGACTGCTACATCGTCGACAGCGTCATCCGGAACAGTGCGTCCGACGCGTTCAACCTTGGCGACGCCAACGACTCGGTCGCGGCGTACAACTGGGCCGAGAACATCACCGACGACGGCTTCGCGAACTTCATGAACACCACGACCAATCCCGACAGCGCCGCGTTCAGCAACGTCCTGTTCCAGTCGAACACGACCATCGGTGTCGCGGGCGGCCGTGGGCTGACGCTCGGCGGGACCAATCACTCGATCGTGGACAACTGGGTCGAGACCGCCACCGCGTCCGGGATCTTCAGCGACATCGACCAGACCGACATCGCCAACCGGCCGAACGCCGTACTCCGGGGCGCCGTCGTCACCGGGAACACGCTGATCCGCAGCAACTTCGAGATGCGATCCGACAACCGGGTCCGGACCGGCAACTCCGGCTTCCACGGCGCGATCTCCGTCCACGACCTCGTCGACGACCTGCAGATCCAGGACAACACCGTCGTCGGGTCCGAGCAGTACGACGTGACGCTCGGCATCGACGGCTGGCGCACCATCACCGCGACCACCATCGACATCGGCGGCAACACGATGAGCCGGGCCGGTAGCGCGGGCGTCCGGATGCGGCCGACCTCCACGATCAACGGCCTGAACATCCACGACAACGACATCCTCGGCAACGGCGGTCCGTCGATCTCGATCGGCGGTACGGTCACCAACGCGTCCAGCAGCAACAACAACCTCACCGCCGCACCGCAGACCGACACTGGTGGATCGGTCAGCCCTGCCTTCACCGGATACAGCGTGGTCAGCACGCAACCGGCCTTCGTGGACACGTACAGCACCATCCGCTCGGCCGGTAACGAGACCGCCTGGGATCAGCCGTTCATCCCGTCGACGACGGGGCTCGCTTCCTTCAACGTCCGCGACTACGGGGCGGTGGGTGACGGTGTCCACGACGACGGGCCGGCCTTCTACGCGGCACTGGATGCCCTGTACGCAGATCCGGCCGACGGCGGCATCCTCTGGATTCCGTCCGGCCAGTACCTGATCAACCCGGTCGCGGCACGCGCGAGCTACCCGTACACCAAGATCCAGCACCACTTCGGGATCCTCGACAAGAACAAGATCTTCGTGAAGGGTCAGGGCACCAGCTCTGAGCTGATCTTCACCAGCCCCGACCACCACGGCATCCGGTTCGTGAACTGCACGAACAGCTCGGTCGACGGAGTGAAGCTCAGCCTCAAGGCCGGGAACAAGCCGTCCCTTCGACACTGCCGTGCGCTGTTGAACTTCTCCGGCGCCCAGGTCTGCTCGATCACCAACACGACCCTCGCCGGCTCCGGCGGATCGAACCTGCTGGTCGACTCCAGCCGCAAGATCCTGATCAACAATGTCACCAGCCAGGACGCGAACAACCACGGCCTCCAGATCGAGTCGAGCCGCCAGGTCGAGCTCTACGGTTGCACGGCGACGAACAGCCGGGACGCCGGTATCCATCTCGGCTGGAACGGCGTGATCTACCGCGAATCGCAGTACGTCCGGATCCACGACAACACCGTCAACGGCACGGCCGAGAGCGGCGGCATCAGCGTGAGCAGCGGCGCGAACATCACGGTCAGCGACAACCAGGTCAGCAACACCGCACAGTCCGGGATCTACCTGGTCGGCCGCGGCCCTGCGTTCCCGATCTACAGCGTCGACATCACCGGCAACACCGTGACGAACGCCTGCGTCGGCCCGCTGTGCTACACGCCCGGCGCGATCGGCGTCCACAGCATCCGCGAAGGCGCCGGCAAGACCGACGGTTCGACCGTCACGATCACCGGGAACACCGTCGACACGACACCGTTCTCCGGCATCTGGGTCGGCGGCGAATGTCCCGTCACCAGAGTGCATTGGACCAGCGGCCAACTCGTCCGCTACCTGTCCGAACTCGACACCCTCACAATCAGCGGCAACACCTACACGTCCGTTGCCGGAAGCAACGTGCTGATGACCACCGAGCAACAGGCCGCGATCACCCATCTCACGATCGCCTGAGGAGGCATCATGTCAGCAGAGCTGTCCCGCCGCACGATCTTGAACGCCGGCCTCGCTGCCACGGCCGTCGGCGCGCTCGCGGTCCACAGCAGCCGTACAGCCACCGCCGCCCCGGGCAACCTGACGGCGGACGGAACGATCCGCAACCTGTCCGACGACTTCTACGACCGGCCAGGGCTCGAGGGCATGCCACGGATCGACTATGCCTCGATGCCGGTAGCCAGCGTACGAGCGCACGGTGCAACTGGAGACGGTGTGGCCAACGACCGGCCCGCGTTCGACGCCGCCGTCGCCGCGCTCGGCTCGGCCGGAGGTGTGGTCTACGTACCGGCCGGACGCTATCGCTTCGCGCCTCCTGCCGCCCCGGCCGTCGACTACTGGTTCAAGAAGATCAGCAACATCCACTTCGTCGGCGAAGGCGAAGCCTCCATGATCTGCTTCGAGCGGTTCTCGATGGCCGTCCCCGGGACACCGACCGGCGGCAACGGCTGGGAGCTGTCCGCGGCGGACGCGAGCGTTCGCAGCCTGGCGTTCCAGTGGAGCCCGCACGTCGCGATCCGGCACACCAACAGCTCGACCGCACTGCTGATGCGTGCGCCGCAACGGGTGCAGCTGATCGACGTGATGGCGGATCAGGGTCAGCCGAGCATCTGGCTGCCCGACTGCGTCGACACGTGGGTCGTCGACTCCGCCATCCGGAACAGTGGTGCCGACGGCTTCCACTTCGAGAACGCGACCAACTCCGTCCTCGCCTACAACTACGTCGAGAACTGCCTGGACGACGCGTACGCCAACATTCCCGAGACGCGGCGGCCGGCCGCCGACACGCAGCACGGCGCCCGGATCACGCACAACACGGCCGTCCGGGTGGCCGGCGGCCGCGGGGTCTGTTTCGGCGGTGCCCAGCCGGTGATCGAACACAACTGGATCGAGTCGAGCGTCAGCGCCGCGATCTACGCGATACCCCAGACCGACGCCGGCGACCCGGCCACCATCCCGCGCGGCACGATCACCGATGCAGTGATCGCCGACAACGAGATCGTCCGCGCCGGCTTCGACAACCGGGTGGACAACCTCGGTCTCAACCGCACGACCGGTGGGTACTGCGGGACGCTCGTCGTGGTCGACGCGGTCGACCGGCTGACGATCGCGCGGAACCGGATCGCCGACTCGGAGTACCGCGACATCGCCTTCGGGCAGGACCACTACAAGGGAATCACCGCCACCTCGGTGACCATCACGGACAACGAGCTCAGGTCCTCCCTCGAAACCAGCGTGACGGCCGTCAGCACAGTGGGCACCGCACCGGTGAGCATCACCGGCCTCGCGGTCGAGGGAAACACGATCGCCGGCGGCGACCTGCCGAGCGTCGTGCTCGACGGCACGATCAAAGGCGTGGCGTCGTCGTCCAACGTCGTCCGCCGGCCGCCCCGGCGGACCGGTCAGGTCGCGGGCGATCTGACCGGCTATCGCGTCGGCGATCAGGTCGCGCCGACCGACGTCTACCGTTCGATCCGGCTGGCCGGCGACGAACCGACCTGGCAGGAGCCCGCGCCCCTCGACCTGCGAGGTCTCCGGCATGTCAATGTCCGGACGTACGGCGCACAGGGCGACGGAGTGCACAACGATCTTCCGGCGTTCTTCGCCGCGGCGCGCAGCCTGCCGGCCTCGGGTGGCGTCATCGACATCCCGGCAGGGACCTATCGGCTCGAGCCCGACCCGCAGACCGAGAGCTTCCGCGACACGCGGATCCGGCACCACTTGGCGATCGCGGAGCGGCCCAACGTACACCTGCGCGGCACCGGCAGCGCGAGCCGACTGGTGATGACCAGCGCCGACCACGACGGAATCCGCTTCCTCGGCGTCCGGACCGGTTCGATCAGCCGGCTGCGCATCGAGCTCGAAGCCCGGCCCGCGATGCGCCGCAACAGGGCGTTGATCGACGTCTCCGGCTGCGACGGGTTCGTCGTCTCCGAGCTCGAGGTGACCGGCGGGAGCGGTCCGGGCGTACGTGTCGACTCCAGCACGTCCGTGCTCGTCGAGAACGTGACCAGTACCGACGCCGGAACCGACGGTATTGCGGTCCTCACGTCCCGGCTGGTCCACGTCAGGAACAACCGGGTGGCGAACGCACGCGACAACGGGATCGACGTCTCGACCAACGGCACCGTCTACCGGGCCGCGCAGCAGATCCGCGTCGAGCAGAACGAGGTGACCGGATCGGTCGAAGGCGCCGGCATCGGCGTCAGCGGCGGAACCGCGATCACCGTGTCCGGCAACACCATCAGCGACACCTACCTCGCCGGCATCCACCTGCACGGCCGGATGGGCTGGGGACTGTTCGGGATCAAGGACGTCGACGTCACCGGCAACACCCTGACCAGGACGAACCACGGCGCCGGTACCTACACGCCCGGCGCGATCGCGATCCACAGCATCCGCGAAGGCCTCGGCCAGTCCGACGGAATCGTCAACATCGTCGGCAACCATGTCGTCGACACCCCCTGGGCCGCCGTCTGGGCCGGCGGGAAGTCGCCGATCAGCCAGCGGATGAGCGAGCTGAACACGCTTCGGATCCAGCAGAACGACTACCAGGCCGTCGGCGGTCAGCAGGTCCTGATCGACGACGACCAACGCGCCCAGATCGCCAACCTGATCGTTTCCTAGCCCTGCCCAAGGAGCACTGATGTCCACAGAACTGTCACGTCGTACGGTCCTCAATGCCGGCCTCGCGGCTGCGGCCGTCGGCGCGCTCAGCTTCCGGGAGAGCCGGTCCGCCGCCGCGGTCGTTGCGCAGAGCAACCTCTCGCCGGCCGGCACCGTTCGCAATCTGCCGGAGTCGTTCTACGACCGTCCTGGTCTCGAAGGGATGCCGCGGATCGACTACGAGAGCATGCCCGTTGTCAATCTTCGCGACTACGGTGCGGTTGGCGACGGGGTCACGTCCGATGTCGGCGCGTTCAACCGTGCGCTGGCCGCACTGCGTGCGCAGGGAGGCGGGGTCGTGTACGTACCCGCCGGCCGGTACCTCTTCCCTCCCCCGCCGCTGCCGAGCGTCAGCTGGTGGTTCCAGCAGGACGTCCGCAACGTCCACTTCGTCGGGGATGGTGAGACGAGCGTTCTGCTCTTCCACCGGCCCGCGATGACCGGCAACGCGTCCGAAGCACCGCCGTACCTGTCCGGCGCGGCCTGGCAGTTCCAGACCGCCGTCAACGTCTCGCTCCGTGATCTGGCGTTCCAGTGGGCGCCGCTGAACATGATGCGGCACAACTCGACGGCCACCGCGCTCATCATCCGCGCTCCGCAGTCGGTCCAGCTGCTCCGGCTCACCGTCGACCACTGCCAGCCCGGGCTGCTGCTCCCGAACGCCCGCGACTGCTGGATGGTCGGCAACACCCTGCGCAACGGCGGTTCGGACGCCTACAACTTCGGCGGGGCCAAGAACTGTGTCGCGGCCTACAACTGGGCCGAGTACATCGGTGACGACGGCATCGCGAACTGGCACAACAGCGCGACGTACCCGGACAGCACCGTGATCTCGAACGTTCGCGTCGAACACAACACCCTGATCAGCATGTGCTACGGCCGCGGCATCACCCTCGGCGGCTCGAAACAGACCGTCGCCCACAACTGGATCGAGAGCGTTGTCGGCTGCTCACTGTTCGGCGACATCACCACGACCAACCCGGCCACGCTGGTGGACGCGGTCATCGACGACAACGTCCTGGTCCGCGGCAACCTGGAGATGCGGGCGGACAACCGGATCCTCTCCCCCGGCGGCGGCTGGCACGGCACCATCGCGCTCATCGACAAGGTCCAGTCGCTCGCGATCACCAACAACAGCATCCGTGGCTCCGAGAACAACGACATCACGATCGGCATCGACAACTGGCTCCCGGTCCAGGCGAGCGGGGTCACCGTGTCGGGCAACGAGTTGCTCGGCGGTGGTGGCCGCGGCCTCCGGGTGAGCCCGGGCACGACCGTCGACGGTTTCGCCGTCGAGCGGAACCGGATCGTCGCTCCGGCAGCGAGTGTGTCCGTCGCGGGAACCACGACCCGAACGACGACCACCGGCAACACGGTGACCGTCGCGCCGGAGGTCACAGGCACGGTCGACGGGGACTTCACCGGCTTCACGGTCAGCCCCGGTACGTACGACGACCCGTACGGCCCCCGGCGTTCCGAACCGAGCGAGACCACGTGGCGCGAACCCGCTACGCGGTCGGTCCGCGGTCTGCGGCGCGCGAACGTCCGGAGCTTCGGTGCCCGCGGCGACGGAGTCCACGACGACACCGCCGCGTTCCGCGCAGCGCTGGCCAGCCTGCCCGCCGCCGGCGGCATCGTCTTCCTACCGGAAGGCCGCTACCTGCTCCGGCCCGACCCGGACCACTCGTCCTTCCGGGACACCAAGATCGAGCACCACTTCGCCGTGGCCGAACGCGACAACGTTCATCTGCTCGGCGAAGGCGCGGTCTCCGAGATCGTGCTCACGAGTCCGGACCACCAGGGGATCCGGGTCATCGGGGGCACGGGCTGTTCGGTCTCCAACCTGGCGGTGACCCTCCCGAGCCGCCCGTACCTGCGGCACAATCGGTCGCTGGTCGAGTTGACCGGCGTTCTCGACAGCTCGGTCAGCGATCTCAGCCTGCGAGGCGCGAGCGGATCGAACCTGCTCGTCGACACCTCGACCGGCGTCCGGGTCGAACGCGTCACCTCGAGCGACGCGAACATGTACGGCATCGACGTCGAAGGCAGCCGGCAGGTGTACGTCGTCGACTGTACGGCGACCGACAACCGCGACGGCGGCATCCAGGTCGGCTACGTGTCGAACCTGATGCGCGACGTGCAGTTCGTCCGGGTCGAACGGAACACCGTCCGCGGATCGGCCGAGGGCGGCGGCATCCTGGTCAGCGGCGGTACCTCGATCAGCGTCACCGGCAACACGATCAGCGACACCTGCCAGGCCGGCATCTACCTGTGGGGACGCTCACCCGAGTTCCCGGCGTACAGCACGGAGATCGTTGGCAACACCATCACCCGCGCGTGTACCGGCGCGCTGTGCGTCACGCCGGGAGCGATCTCGATCAACAGCATCCGCGAGAGCGCCGGCACGAAGGAAGGCTTCTTCTCGATCACCGGCAACACGATCCAGGACGTGCCGTACTCCGGCGTCTGGGTCGGCGGGCAGTCGCCGATCGGCAAGATGCTGTCCCAGCTCAACACCCTCACCGTCACCGGGAACGTGTTCCGCAACGTTGCCGGCAGCAACGTGCTGATCCGGGACGACCAGCGCGCCAAGATCGCCAACCTCACCATCGCCTGACCATCAACGACCGTTCACGACCCAGGAGCTTGACCAGATGAAGATCGTCGACGTGGAAACCTTCCGCGTCCCACCTCGATGGCTGTTCGTCGCCGTCACCACCGACGAGGGGATCGTCGGTTGGGGCGAACCGATCGT
The DNA here is from genome assembly GCF_042873835.1 of Kribbella sp. NPDC004536. Taxonomy (NCBI): domain Bacteria; kingdom Bacillati; phylum Actinomycetota; class Actinomycetes; order Propionibacteriales; family Kribbellaceae; genus Kribbella; species Kribbella sp. NPDC004536. Next base: position 1,511,914 of record NZ_JBIALY010000002.1, read on the forward strand.
CGAGGGCAAGGCCGAGACGGTGCAAGCCGCTGTCGGCGAGCTGTCCGACTACCTCATCGGCAGCGACCCGCTGCGGATCGAGGACACCTGGCAGGTACTCACCAAGGGAGGCTTCTACCGCGGCGGACCGGTCCTGTCGAGCGCCGTGGCCGGGATCGACCAGGCGCTGTGGGACATCGCCGGCAAAGCGTACGGCCGCCCGGTGTACGACCTGCTCGGCGGGCCGGTCCGGGACCGCGTGCGGGTGTACGGCTGGATCGGCGGCGACCGTCCGTCCGCGCTCGCGGAGGACACCGAACGCCAGCTCGCGGCCGGCCTGACCGCGGTCAAGATGAACGGGTCGGAGGAACTGACCGCGATCGACGTACCGCACCAACTCGACCTCCTGGTGGAGCGGGTGGCCGGCGTCCGTGAGGTCCTCGGTCCGCACCGCGACCTGGCGGTCGACTTCCACGGCCGCTACTCCCCCGCGATGGCCCGGCGGGCGCTGCCGCTGCTCGAGCCGTTCCGGCCGATCTTCGTCGAGGAGCCGGTGGTCCCGGAGCTCAGCGCCGACCTCGGCCGGATCGCCGCCGGTACGTCGATCCCGATCGCGACCGGTGAACGGCTCTACTCACGCTGGGACTTCCGCGACGTCGTCGGCTCCGGCATCGCGGTCGTCCAGCCCGACCTGTCCCATGCCGGCGGGATCTCCGAGGCACGGCGGATCGCCGCGATGGCCGAGACCTGGGGCGTCAGCCTCGCGCCGCACTGCCCGCTCGGACCGATCGCGCTGGCCGCCTGCCTCCAGGTCGACTTCGCCAGCCCCAACTTCCTGATCCAGGAACAGAGCCTCGGCATCCACTACAACACCGACTCCGACCTGCTCGACTATCTTCTCGACCGCAGCGTCTTCGCCACGGACGACGGCTTCGTGGCGCGCCCGGCCGCGCCCGGCCTCGGCATCGAGATCGACGAGGCGGCCGTCCGCAAGGCAAACGAACAACCACACCGCTGGCGCAACGCGATCTGGCGGCACACCGACGGGAGTTTCGCAGAATGGTGACCGTACCCGACGCCGACGGACCGATCGCGCCGTCGCCGCAACTTCCGGACGACCCGCAGCAGGCTCGCTCCGACATCCGGCTGCTCACCGAGGGCTCGGTGATCCAGGCCGACGGCTACTGCGACCAGCCGTACGTCGTGATCGCAGCCGACGGCGCCTGGGTCTGTGTCGTCACCAGCTCCGACGACCACGAGGGCGACCCGAGCCAGCGCATCGTCTCCCGGCGAAGCGTCGACCACGGTCTGACCTGGACCGACCCCGTCGACGTCGAGCCGCGCGAAGGCCCCGAGGCCTCGTGGGCCGTTCCCCTCGTCCTGCCGAGCGGGCGGATCTATGTCTTCTACACGTACAACAGCACGGGTCTTCGCGAGGTCATCACCGACACCGGCACCAGCCCACGGGTCGACACGCTCGGCGACATGGCCTTCCGGTACTCCGACGACCACGGGCAGAGCTGGTCGCAGCAGCGTTACGTGGTACCGATGCGTACGTTCGACATCGACCGGCGGAACCCGTACGGCGGCAAGGTGCTGTTCTGGTGGTCCGTCGGCAAGCCCGAGATCATCGGCGACGCTGTCTACATCTCCGCGTCGAAGGTCGGCGGCTTCCGCGACGAGGGGCTCGGATTCCAGCGCACCAGCGAAGGCTTCGTCGTACGCAGCGAGAACATCCTCACCGAGTCCGACCCTGCTGCCATCACCTGGACGACACTTCCCGACGGCGACGTCGGCCTGCGCGCGCCAGCGGGAGACGTGTCCGAAGAACACAAGCTCGTCGGTCTCTCGGGCGGCCTGGGCGGCAGCCTGTACTGCACGTACCGGACCGAGATTGGGTACGTCGGCGCCGCCTACAGCCGGGACGGCGGACGGACCTGGACCGATCCGGACTTCGCACGGTACGCAAGCGGGCGCCCGATCAAGAACCCGCGGGCAGCGACGTTCGTCTGGAACTGCGGCGACGGGCGTTACCTGCTCTGGCACCACAACAACAGCAACACCTGGTTCGGGACGTACCGCAACCCGGTGTGGCTGAGTGGCGGCGTCGAACGCGACGGCGTCATCGCGTGGTCCGAGCCTGAGCTCGCGTTGTACGCCGACGATCCGCAGACCAGCATGAGCTACCCGGATCTCGTCCAGGACGGCGGCCGGTTCTGGGTCACCGAGACGCAGAAGTCCGTCGCTCGGGTGCACGCGTTGTCGCCCGACCTTCTCGAGGGGCTCTGGCAACACGACCGTGCCGCAGTCAGCACCGAAGGCCTGGTTTACGACTCGGCCGATCCGCGGCCCGTGGCACTACCGCCGCTCCAGCTCAGAAGAGGCAACTGGCGGATCGAGGACGCGCGCGCCGGGTTCACCTTCGACCTCTGGATCACCCCCGGAGCACCCGACCAGGTTCTCGCCGAGCAGCGCGACGACATCGGCCGCGGCTGGCTGCTCCGGCAGTCCGGCTCCGACCGGGTGCAGCTCACCCTCAACGACGGCCGCCGCGAATGCAGCTGGACGTCGGACCCCGGCACCCTCGAACCGGGCCGCAGCACCCATCTGGTTGCCATTGTCGACGGCGGCCCGAAGCTCATCCTGTTCGTGGCCGACGGCATCCTCCAGGACGGCGGCGACGCCCGTCCGTACGGCTGGGGCCGGTTCGCTCCCGACCTCCGCTGCGTCACCACCGCCGAGCCGGTCCGCACGAGCGGCCCACTGCGCATCTACGACCGCCCACTACGAGTCGCCGAAGCCGTCGCGGCCTACCGCGCCGGCAGCTGACCGCGGGCTCGTCAAGAGATCAACGGGGCCACGGCGATGTGGGGGCGGCCGTGGAGGGGGTGGGGGGCTATGTGGGCGCGGACGCCGAAGACTGATTCGATCAGGGGGACGGTGAGGACCTCGAGGGGTGGGCCTTCGGCGATCAGGTGGCCGGCGTGCAGTACGGCGATCCGGTCCGCGTGGGCGGCGGCCTGGTCGAGGTCGTGGAGGGCGGCGATCGTCGTGACGCCGAGGCTGCGGACGAGGTGCAGGAGTTCGAGTTGCGCGCGGATGTCGAGGTGGTTCGTCGGCTCGTCCAGCACGATCAGCGGGGCCTGTTGTGCGAGTGCTCTCGCCAGCAGGACCCGCTGGCGTTCGCCGCCCGACAGCGTGGAGAACAGCCGTCCACCGGCCGTCGGGAGATCCACCGCGGCGAGCGCCTCGGCGACCAGAGCGCGGTCGGTGCGGCTGTCGCGATCGAGGAGGCCCTTGTGCGGCGTACGCCCCATCGCCACCATCTCCTCGACGGTGAAGTCGGTGGCCATCGTCTGGTGCTGCGTCACCACGGCCCGGCGTTTCGCGACCGTCCTGGCCGGCGTCCGCCAGACGTCGTCGCCGCCGAGCAGGACTGTGCCGGTCGTCGGCCGCAGCGCGCGGTAGACGGCGCGCAGCAGGGTGGACTTGCCGGCGCCGTTCGGGCCGACGACGCCGACGAACTGCCCGGGTTCGACGGTCAGGTCGACCGCCGACAGGATCGGCAGCCGGTCCACGACCACACCGACGTCTCGTACGACCAGCTTCATGACGTACCTCGCCTCAGCAACCAGAGGAAGAACGGCGCCCCCAGGGCCGCTGTGAACACCGTGATCGGGTACTCGTTGGGGCGGTCAACGGTCCGGGTCGCCAGGTCGACCAGTACCAGGAACACCGCGCCGCCCAAGGTTGCGACGGGCAACAACTTTCGATGGTCCGAGCCGATCACCAGACGAGCCGCGTGCGGAACCATCAGACCGACGAATCCGACGCCGCCGGCAACTGCCACCGCTGTTGCGGTCAGCAACGACGACACGAGCAACAACACGATCCGCAGCCGATGGACGTCCACGCCGAGCGCGGCTGCGTCGTCGTCGCCGACCGCGAGCGCGTTCAGACCGCGCCCCTGCAGCAACAGGTACGCCGCCGCGGCAACCATCACCAACGCTGGCAGACCCAGCTTCGACCAGTCCGCACCGGCAACACTGCCCATCAGCCAGAACAAGATCCCCCGCACCTGGGTCGGCTCAGCCCGCAACTGAACCAGGCTCGTTCCGGCCATCGCCAGGTAGCTGACCGCAACTCCGGCCAGGATCAGCCGGGTGTCAGCGAGCCGGCCGGAGCGCTGCGCGAGGAGGAACACCGCAAGCAGGGACCCGGTCGCTCCGATGAACGCGCCGGCCGAGGTCGTCACACCGGCCAGGCCGGCGCCCATCACGAGTACCGCTCCGAGTGACGCTCCGGACGAGACGCCGAGGACGTACGGATCGGCCAGCGGATTCCGGATCAGCGCCTGCAGGGCGACTCCCGCGACGCTGAGCGCGGCGCCGACGACCGCCGCGAGCAGGACGCGCGGTACGCGGATCGACCAGATGATCTGCTCCGTCAACGGCGCCGGCTGCGGACCGCTGCCGGTCAGGTGGTACCGGATCACCGACCACACGTCGCCGACCGGCACCGTCACCGTTCCCAGCGAGATCGACCCGACCACCGCAACCACCAGGACGGCAAACAGCACGATGCACGATCCGGCCAGGCCGGGACGCCGGCGTACGGTCACCACCTCAGAACCGGTCCGGATGCGCGGCCTTGGCGATCTTCTCGATGGCGTACGCGTTGAGCGGGCCGAGGTAGACGCCGTCGGCAACCGTCGTGAACGTGTTCGACTGCGCCGCCCGCCACTGCGGGAACTGCTTCAGCAGCTTCGCCGCTTCGACGTCCGGCTTCTCGTCCGGCGTGAACGCGCCGACCACGAGTACGTCGACATCAGCCGCCGCCAGCTGCTCCGCGTTGATCGTCCGGGTCGCGTCGGCCGACTCGCCCGCGAACGCGTTCACGCCACCGGCGGCCTTGATCACGTCGTCGTAGATCCCGCCGGTCATCACCGCGGGCAGGCCGTTCTCGTTCATCATCGACATGCCGGGGTACACGATCGCGACCCGCTTCGGTTCGGCGCCCTGCACCTTCGCGCGGACCGCGTCGACCCGGGACCGCAGTGCCGCGACGGTGTCCGCGGCCTTCTGCTGTACGTCGAAGATCTGCCCGAGCAACGTCAGGAACGCGTACGACGACTCGATGCTCTGCGCGGCGTACGCGGCCTTCTCCGCCGCACTGGCCTGCGGTTTGCCGAACGCGCAGTTGACCGGATTCACGATCGTCGCCGCACCGGCCGCCGCGAGCTGCTCGCGGGTCGCGAACCCACTCGACGCCTCGAAGCCGCCCGACCACGTCGACACCACCAGGTCCGGCTTCAGCGCGAGTACCTGCTCGGCCGGCACGTCGAAGTTCTTGTTCATCGACAGCCCGGCCTTGGGCAGTGCGTTGACCTTGGCAACCATCCCGGGATCGTCGGAAACGCCGTACGACTGGCCGTTCGCCAGCACGTGCTGCTGCAGCCCGAGCATGACGAAGCTCTCCGCCTCACCGACCGAAGTACCGTTCAGGATCACCACTCGCGAGGGTGGTTTGTTGAACGTCTGCTTCAGTCCGCAGTTGTCAACGGTCAACGGGTACGTCGTCCGCCCCGGTTTGGCAGTCGGCGCGACCTCGGTGCTCGTGACCGGCGACCCGGCACAGCCGGCGACAGCGAGAACGAGTGCGCAGACCCACAGCCGTACAGGTTTCATGAAACAGGAGTCGAGTAGGACCGGCAGTCAGTTCCCGGGGACGACTGTGGCCTGAACCACAACGGTCAGTTGAGCGCGGCTGGGGATTCGGCGTGCGGGATGAGTAGGCGGGGGTTGCCCGAGCCGTCGGCGGGCACGGCCCAGATGTCTGCGTCGCCGGCGCCGCGGGGTACGGCGTAGGCGATGGTGTTCGGGTCCAGCCAGGCTGGTTGGTCGTCGACACTGCGGGTCTCGGCGAGCAGGGTCCGGGTGCCTGAGGACAGGTCCAGTACGGACAGGCGCCAGCCTTTCGCCGGGTCCCCATCGATCGCCGACTTGAACGCGATGCGTTTGCCGTCGGCGGACAGCGACGGGCATTCGACGTTCTTCGCGATCGTTCTTACGGTCTTCGCGGCGATGTCGCCTTCGACCAGGTAGCGCTGTCCGGCGGTCGACATCGTCGCGTAGAAGCGGTTGTCGTCGGCGGTGAAGGTGATGCCCCAGAAGTTGAGGTCGGGCGCGGTGTACGGGTGACCGTCCCGGGTCACCGACAGGAACTCCAGCGAATCGACCATGTCCTCGGTCCGCAGGTCGATCAGCCCGGCCCGGGTCGAGAACCGTCCGTGGTTGTACGAGTCGCCCGCGACGAACACCGTCCACGCCACCAGCCGCCCGTCCCCGGACACCCGGGTCCGGTTCGGTACGCCGACCAGCGGAATCGCCTTCTCCACCTGCAGGTTCCGGTCGAGGATCGCGATCTGGAAAGTGGTGAGCGCGCCGTCCTGTCGCAGGCAGGTTCCGGTGCCGCCGGCGGCGTAGACCCGGAGACACGTCAGCGCCGACACCGAACGCGGTCCGCCCGGATCGTCCTTGGACACCAGAGCGAGGTGGCCGCGACTCTCAGGTGCGGTACTGCGGAACATGATCCGCGGACCCGAAAGACTCAGCGCGCTCGTGACGGTCGGGTGATCACGTGCGGCCGACACAACGCCGTACCCGACGGCGACCGTCGTCAGTACAACAGCGCCGACCACAGCGAGCACGATCCGCCGCGTCATGCCTTCTGCTCCGTCAGTCCGCGCAGTAACACGGCCACCACGAGTACGACGGCCGCCGCCAGAACCGCCGCGATTCGTGAGGCGCCGGCTGGGCCCCAGACCGTCCAGGCGAGGCCGAACAGCACCGACGACAGCACGTACGACAACGCCTGCCCGGTCTGGATCAGCGCGATCCCTGTCGTACGTAGTCCCTCGGGAAGGACAGGTCCCGCCAGCGCCATCAGCACTCCGTCGGTAGATGCGTAGAACACGCCGTAGAGCGCCAGTACGACGACAAGCAGCGGCCACCCGCCGATCGGCCCGAAGAGCAGGAGGTAGACCAGCATCAGCGCCGTGTAACCACCGACTACCACCTTCAGCCGTCCGATCTTGTCGGCCAGGATCCCGAGCGGAGCAGCCAGCAGCAGGTAGGAAAGGTTGGTGCCCACGGCAAGCAAGGGGAACCAGGTGATACTCAAGTCTTCGCGGCGCTGCAGCAGGAGATAGATGAAGCCGTCGCCGATGGTCACGAGCCCGGCCAGGCAGGCGGCGAGGACCAGTCGTCGTACGTGCGCCATCCGCAGCAGGCCGAGCAACGCCGACGGCGCGACGGTGTGTTTCGGAGGCTGTTCGCCGCGGCGATCACGGACGAACAGGACCAGCACGAGTACGCCGAACGCCGCGATGCAGAAGCTGGCCACGAACACGGCGTCGTACGCCTGCGCCGTGGCGGTCAGGATGCCGAGCGCGACCAGCGGGCCGGCGAACGCTCCGATGGTGTCCATCGTGCGGTGCACGCCGAACGCGCGGCCGTACAGCGGCGGCGGAGTCGACAGCGTGATCAGCGCGTCGCGTGGCGCCGTCCGTAGGCCCTTCCCCGTGCGGTCGATCGCGATCACCGCACCGATCGCGCCGACCGCGTTGCCCGCGGCCAGCAGACCGAGCTTCGCCACGGCGGACAACCCGTAGCCGAGTCCGGCGACGACCTTCCGCCGGCGCGCGCGGTCGGCGACGTACCCGCCGACCAGCCGCAAGACGGCGGTCGCCCCGGTGTACGTGCCGTCGACCACGCCGTACGCCGCGGGGCTCAGGTGCAGGCCGATCATCAGGTACACGGGCAGTACCGCGGTCACCATCTCCGAGGAGACGTCGGTGATCAGGCTGACCGCGCCGAGCGCGAAGACGTTGCCGCTGACCAGGAACAACGCCCGGCGGGACGTCCGCGCCGCGTGCGGACGGTCGATCGAGGACAGGTACACGAGGACCACCTCCGACATGAGCAGGCACCCGCTCGTGGACCAGGTCCACGAGCGGGCTTGCGGCGAATCAGTTCCAGACGTTGGTGATCTCGGCGGCCGAGTTCAGGTGCGTCAGGCCGTACGCGCTCTCGATGGTGCTCAGGACGTTGTAGTGGTTGATCTGGTTGGCGAACGTGCCCACCTGGGTGTGCGCGCCCACGAAGGCGGTGAAGATGTGGTTCGACGAGCTGCCGTTGTCCTCGTCGAACGTGATGACCAGCAGGCTGTTGTGGGTCTTCGCCCAGGTCGCGTACGCGGTCAGGTTGTTCTTCAGCCAGGTGTCGCCGGTCCCGACCGAGCAGTCGTGCATGTCGTTGCACATGTTCGGGGTGACGTACGAGACGGTCGGCAGGCTCGCGTAGTTCGCCGAGCTCGGGAAGTCGGCGTACGTCAGGTTGCTGGCGGCCGGGACGTTGCTGAAGTTGACCCAGCCGTTGTGCTTGCGCCGGTACTCGCCGCTCGAGCAGCCGGTGTAGCCGTCGGAGGGCATGCTCTCGGAGTAGCCCTTGAAGGACTTGCCCGCGCCGATCAGCTGGCTGCCGAGATTGCTCCCGCTGAACGTGTGCGGGCAGCTGTCGTCGGTGATCCCCTGGGTCTTGCCCGAGAAGATCGCCAGGTAGTTGGGCTCACTGGGGTGCGTCACGCCGTACGCCTGGGTGAACTTCGCGCCCTGGCTCGCCAGGCTGTTGAACGTCGGGGCGCTGGAGCTGCCGTTGATCTGCGAGTACGCGTGGTTCTCGAACATCACCAGCACGATGTGGTCGAAGACCGGGACGCTGGTCGCCGCTTGCGCGGTGGACGAGCTGCCGTGGGCGACCGTCACCGAGGCGATGACGGCAGCCGCCGCACAGACCGCGGCCGCGATGCGCTTGCGTATCACGATTCCTCCTCACAGGGATGGGCGGCCCTGCTGGGACCCTCAGGGCCGCGACCAATCCTGTGAGCCGAGCGCCAACCCCAGATGTGCGCGAGGTGAACAAACCACGCTCACTCCCAGAAAGATCCTCGTCACACAGCGAGACCGAGGAGTTTGTCGACCGTCGTGAAGGTGTAGCCCTGGGCGCGCAACCGGGGAACGAGGAGGCGGACGGCCTCGACGGTCGCTGCCCGGTCTGCCGACTTTCCGTCCCAGCCGTCGTGGAAGATGACGATCGAGCCGGGGCGGGCCACCCGGAACGCCTGGGCGGCCATCCGCTGCGGGCTCGGTTGGGCGACCTCGAGCAGATGGCAGAACTCGCCCGACACCACGTCGAGACCGTGCTCCTGGAGCAGACCGGGTAGCGCTGGGATGCGCAGCAGCCACGGCGGACGGTAGAGGGTCGGGCGGATGCCCAGCTCGGCGAAGGCGCCCATACCGCGGTCCAGTTCGTCGGCAAGGGTACGGCGGCGCAGGTACTGCGTGAACTCGTGCGTGTACCCGTGGAGCCCGACCACGTGCCCTGTCGACACGAGGCGGTTCGTCACGTCGGGGTGGCGCTGGACCGCCTTGCCTACCTGGAAGAACGTTGCCCGGATGTCCTGGTCGTCGAGGTAGTCCGCGAGCTGCGAGGTGTACGGCTCGTTCGGCCCGTCGTCGAAGGTGAGCGCGACCGTCCGTTCGGCGGCCGGCCCGCGGTACGGGAACCGGCCGAGCGCCTGCGAGTACGGCGACATCATGAACCAGTACGCCGCACCGACCGCACCGGCGGCACCGGCGGCGGTCCCGGCGATCGCCCGTTTCCTCATCGCTTCGCCAGCCACGAGTTCTCGACCAGCCCGGCCGCCATGACCGCTCCGGCGATGATCGCCGCCAGCCAGGCCAGCGCGGCCGTACGCGCCCGGACCCGCTGCCAGCGCAGACCGGGCTGTGAACTCCGGAACGCCGGCGCGGTGCCGATCACCGGCCGGCCGGCCACGCGGTTCACCGTGACCGCGAGCGCGTAGTAGAAGAGGAACGACACAGCGACGTTGTACACCAACCCGCGTGCCAGCCGCCGCGCGGAGGTGAAGGTCGGGTTGGCGCGGTCGAAGGCAACTCGCCCGCGGGTCCGCAGTTGCCCCAGCAGGCCCAGCTCGTCCGCGCCCTGGGTCCCGGTCAGGTCGTACCCCGACCAGGCGTCCTTCCGGAACGCGATGTTCGTCGCCGTCACGTACATGACCCGCCCGGTGACCCGGTAGATCAGGTGCACCAGGTAGAACAGGATGCCGGCGTACACCCGGCCCCACCACGGGCCACCGACATAGCGGCACGGCCCTGCCACGGCGACCCGCTCCGGATCCGCCCGAAAGCTCCGGTCGATCCGCGACAACCAGCCCTGGTCGAACACCGTGTCGGCGTCGCTCGACACCACGATCTCGCCGCGCGCCACCGCACTCCCCCGGTGCCGGGCCGGGCAGACGCCCGGTGTTTCCTCGCTCACCACGACCGCTCCGTACGACCGGGCGATCTCCGCGGTCCGGTCGGTGCAATTGTTGTCAACCACAACCACCTCGACCCCACCCCCGAAGTCCTGCTCGGCGAGTGATCGTAAACAGTCCCCGATCAACCGCTCCTCGTTGTAGGCAGGTATGACCACAGTGAATCTGATCGACATGGCGGCAACGTTAAGGCCATCCAGATCTTCCGACGATGGTGCTAGCCCCCGTATCGTCGGACGGGTTAACCCCCTGCGGTCGGCGTATCAATTTCCGTGTTCGAGCCTCCTTTAGGTAAGAACCGATCTCGTGAGCGGGGGCGCAGCAGATGACGAATCTCGTCGATCAGCCGGCCGGCGGTCTCGACCAGCAAACGGACGTCTCGTTCCACTACTGGCGCCGGGTGCTCTTCCTCGTCGTGGGCGCCGCCGCGTTCGCTGGGCTCGCGGTACTGCTCGGCGACAGCCTCGGCGGTGGGCCGCAGGCGGTGTGGATCGCGCTGCTGGTCATCGCCGTCGTACTCGGCCTGGTACTGGTCTTCCGGACCGACCTCGTCTCGCGGGTGCTGCCTACCCCCGGCTCCGGGCAGCTTTCGACCCAGCTCACGGTACTGCGCTGGGGCGCACTCGCCCTCGCGGTACTGGTCAGCGCACACTTCGGCAACACCGCGAGCATCAAAGGTCAGCGGCGGTCCATGGCCGGCATCGAGCTCGCCGGCAACAGCGGCGCGAAGACGGCCTGCGACTGCGACGGCCCGTTCACCCGAGCCGTACACCAGGACTTCTGGTTCATCATTTCGTACGTTCTACTGCTCGTCGTACTGGTCCTGTGGGCCGGCCTGTACTTCCGGCTGCCCACGCTCCGGCGGGCGCGCAAGGCCGTCGCCATCTCGGTCCTCGTGGCCGGGGCACTCGACATCGCCGAGAACATCCTCATGCTCACGGCGGGGTCGGCGGACAGCTCGTGGCAGTTCGTCGCGGTCTGCGCGTGGGCGAAGTTCGCCATCCTGCTCGCCGCGGTCGTCTACAGCGCGGCCGGCGCCTTCGCCTGGTGGTCGACACCGCGCTGGGTCCGGCTCGCCTCGTGGGCGCTGCCGACATACGCGCAGAAACCGGACGGTTCGGACGGGCCGTCCGCGGGCGGTACGCCGGTGGATCGGGGTACCGCTCCCCGAGGGACGGCGGCGCACGGCATCGCGCTGTCCGGCGGTGGCATCCGGGCGTCGTCGATCAGCCTCGGCGCGCTGCAAGTACTCGACGGTGGCATCCTCGGCTGGTCGACGGCGCGCGCGGTGACCGCGGTGTCGGGTGGATCGAACATGGCGGCGGGTTGGAGTATCGCGCGGTCCAGCTACCTGACGGAGGACGGTGGCGATCCCGACCGGGTCCAACCCGGCAACCTGGCACCGACTCCCTGGGCGATGCAGCCCAACGGCTGGCTCACCCCGGAGGAGCGCCACCTCGTCGACAACCTCGGGTACCTCGCGTCGAACGAACCTCGCGGATCGGACACCGACCCGGCCGCCACGGACAACACCAAGCAGGACGCTCTCGCAGGGCAGCAGCCTTCCGGCAAAGCGTCGTACAAGCCGACCGTCTGGGCGACGGTTATCGCTGGGCTCACCGTCAACGCGCTAGTACTGGTCAGTATCCTGTGGGCGATCACGCGACCCGTGGGCTGGATGCTGCGCAAGTTCTCCGGCGGGCACGGCACGCTGCCGGCCGGCGCCATGCACCGGCTCGTCACGGACCATGGGCTCGCCCGGCCAGGCATCGTCTTTCTCGTCGTCGGGTTCGCGATCGTGCTGCTCTGGACCCTCGCCGGTCAGTTCCTCGTCGGTCCCGCCCAGAAGCAGCAGTGGGCGCGCCTGACGATGGTTGCGCTCAAGTGGGCCTCGTACGCCGCACTCGCCATCGGGATGTCGCTCGCCCTCACGATCTGGGCGTTCGTCGAACTGGTCGGCGGCGTCGCGCATCTGTCGTTGGCCACCACGGTCGCCGGTGTCACCGCCGGCGCCGGGGTCGTCGGTTCGGCCGTTCGTATCCTCCGCAAGCCGGCCGCACGGTTCGCTCCGATGCTCGGCGGCTTCGCGTTCATCGTCGTCGTACTGTGCCTGGCCGCGCTCTCGACCTGGACCGCGGCCGAACACGGGGTGCAGTGGTCCGGCAACGAGCTGGTCAGCTGGCAGTCCGGCTGGAACTGGATCCTCGCGCTCGCGATCGTCGCGTACGTGATCCTCGGTCCGAGCCCGGAGGACTGGTCGCTCGCACCGTTCTACCGCGGCAAGCTGCGGCTCGCGTACGCGACGTACCGGACCGCGAACGACGAGCGCGTTCAGGCGTACCAGAACGACAACGTGGCAGGTGGCGAGCTGGCGAAGCGGGAACCGGCGCTGTTCTCGTTCAACGCCGACAGTGGGGTGCGAACGCCGCTGGTGGTGTGCACGACGAGCACGGTCACGTCGCGTGCGGTCCGCAGCCACTACGGCACGCCGGCGCTGAGCGTGACGTTCGATCCGGAGCGGACCACCTTGCACCTGCCACAGGACAGGCGCGGTCATACGCTCGAGTTCGCCGCCCTGACGGGCGTGGTCGACAAACTCGGGCAGGGCCTGCACAAGCGGATCACCACGATGATGGCGGTCGCCATCTCCAGCGCGGCGGTCTCCCCCGCGATGGGCCGCATCGGCATCGGACCGACCAGCATGTTGCTGACGTTCTTCAACATCCGGCTCGGCGTCTGGATCGCCAACCCGCGGTTCATCACCCAACTGGAGGCGAACGGCCTGCAGGTCAAGGAGGAGTTGCGGTACGCGCGTACCGGGCTGGGCTATCTGTTCAAGGAGTTCTTCGGGATCCACGACCTCGACGACCCGTACCTGTACCTCACCGACGGCGGGCACTGGGAGAACACCGGGCTGGTCGAACTGCTGCGGATCCCCGAAGTCACCGAGATCGTCTGCGTCGACGCCGACTCCGGCCCGGGCGACGCGACCAGTTCGCTCGGCAAGGCGATCGCGATCGCGCCCAGCGAGTGCGACATCCGGATCGACATCAGCCTCGACCCGCTCCGGGCGACGCCGAGCAGTTCGCGCGTACCGGCGTACTCACCGCGGACCGTCAACATCGGGTTCTTCACCAAGGGTGCGGGGTTCTTCACCGATCAGACGCAGGTCGGGGTGCTCTGGTACGCCAAACCCGGTCTGGCCAAGGAGATGCCCGCGGGGCTGCTCGCCTTCCACGAGCGGTACCCGACCTATCCGCGCGAGAGCACGCTGAACCAGTTCTTCGACACCGCGAGCTTCGTTGCCTACCGCAACTTCGGCCGCTACAACGCCGGGCAGATCCTACTGGCCCGCGAGAAACTGCTGGAGGCGCTCACCGACCTGCTGGTTCTGGACGCCGCGGCTCTCTACCAGAAGTTGGTGGAGATGGCCGCCGATCCGCAAGGCCACTGGGTCATGGCCGAGCTGCTGCGCGCCGCCCGGAGCGCGGCCGGCTCCGACACGTCCGCCACGGCATCGCGCGTGGCCCTGTACTGTCGAGCGGTCAGGAACTCCCTGGTGACACAGACCTGACGAGCCAGCGTGACAGCGGACGCAACTCGGTGAAGGCGGCCAGTACTCGATCGGCGGCCGCGGCGGTGTGGACCCAGTCGTCGCAGCCGAGCGACCGCGATGCGATCAGCGACCGGTGCCGGAGCAGCTCGGCCCTCGGGTGGTCAGCTGCGAACCCCCGCGGCGGCCGCTTCATCAGGTCGCCGGACAGCTGGTACCCCTCGAGCCGGTTCAGGATCGCGACGAGCCGCCGCCCGGTACCGGCGTCGGCCACCGCGGCGCGGTAGCGCTCGATCTGCTCGGACGGCGCGTACCACCACGCCAGGCTGACGTGCAGGCCGTCCAGGTCGAACCCGATCCCCAGCTCGACGTTCTTCGAGATCCGTACGATCGCGCCCTGCCGCTGCCACGCGCGGAGCAGGACCTCGCCGTACCGCCACACCGCGAAGTCCTCGTAGGCCGGATCCGCGTCCGCGACCGCGTTGAGCAGACCGATCATCGGCTGCCGTACCAGGTCCTCCCGCTGCCGCCGCACCTGTCGCCGTACGTCGACCGAAGGCTCGCCCTCGAGCTGCAACAGCACGTCGAAGGCCGACCTCGGCCATCCCTCGAAACCCCCAGTCACGATCCGCAGCCTAGCGCGACGCGCTGTGCCTTGACGTGACGTGGATTCCAGCGTCCCATGAGCTGACAGGGGTGGGGGGTCAGGGTGGTTGCATCCTCAGCAGAGTTCGGGTTGCGTCGACGAGAGCATCTTGCTCGCACCGTGGTCGTGCTCGTCCTGGTCGGCGCTGCCTACTATCTCGGTGCGCGCCTCGGCCTCAGCCTCTCGCTGGTCGCGCGGAACGTCACGCCGCTCTGGCCGCCGACCGGAATCGCGCTGGCGGCGTTCCTCGTACTGGGGAGGTCGATGTGGCCGGCAGTGACGCTGGCGGCTCTGGCCGTCAACCTGCCGATCAGCAGCGGGCCGGTGCCGGCGCTCGTCACCGCGGCGGGCAACACGCTCGCGCCGCTGGCGGCGGCGATCGTCCTCGAACGGGTCGGTTTCCGGCGCGAGCTCGACCGCCGGCGTGACGCGCTGGCGATCGTCTTCCTGGGCGCGCTCGCGAGCATGACGATCAGCGCCACCGTCGGCTCAATCACGCTCACAGCCTCGAAAGGTCTGCACGATCTGGCCGGCGCCTGGGCGGTCTGGTGGACCGGCGACGCGATGGGCGTCCTCGCCGTCACCCCGTTCCTGCTGTGCCTCCCGCTGTTCCGCGAGCTCGAGCCGTGGCCGCTACGGCGTTGGCTCGAAGCCGTTCTGATTCTCGTACTGACGACCGTCGTGACGTCGTGGACGACCCACACCGACCAGCCTCTGCTGTTCCTGGTGCTGCCGCTGCTCGGCTGGGCGTCGTGGCGCCTGCAGTTGCGCGGCGCCGCCCCCGCCGCGTTGATCGCCTCGCTGATCGCGACCTGGTCCGCGACCCACGGCCGAGGGCCGTTCGCCGGCATGTCACTGCTGTCGCAGATGCTCACCCTCCAGGCGTTCAACGCGACCGTTGCTTTGATGTCGTTCTTCCTCGCCGCTCTCGTCAGCGAGCGCACGAGGCTTGCGAGCGCGCTGATGTCGGCCGCGCGTCAGCAGCTGAGCCTCGAGGAGGCGCGAGCCCGCCGGGAGCACACGATCGCCGAAACGCTGCAACGGAGCCTGCTTCCCGACCGGATGCCCATCATCCCCGGCGTTGCGGTCGCTGCCCGGTACGTCCCCGCGACGGCGGACCTCCACGTCGGCGGCGACTGGTACGACGTGATCCAGCTCCGCGACGGCCAGATAGCTCTGGTCATCGGCGACGTAGCCGGCCACGGCCTCCAGGCCGCCGCCGCGATGGCACAGCTGCGGATGGCCGTGCGCGCGTACGCCGTACATGACCCGTCTCCCACCACCGTCATGACCGGCCTGCACGACCTGGTCAACGACCTACCGATGGCCGAACTGGTCACCCTGCTGTACGTCCTGTACGACCCCGACACGGGCTCTCTGCGCTTCAGCAACGCCGGCCATCCGCCCGCGCTGCTGATCGACAACGGCAACACCCGCTACCTGGAAGGCGGCCTTGCGCCGCCCCTCGGCGTCCTCGCTCAATGGCAGTACACCGAAGCCACGCACCACCTGCCGCCCGGCGCAACTCTCCTGCTCTACACCGACGGCCTGATCGAACGCCGCACCCGCTCGATCCAGGAAGGCCTGGACCAACTGGAAACCGAAGCAACCACCCACCCCGACCTGGAAACCCTCTGCGACCACCTCCTGTCCACCCTCCTGGACAACGAGGTAGCCGACGACATAGCCCTGATAGCCCTCCGCCCCCAGACCTAATCAGACCAGCCACCTCCCGCGTCCTGACATCGTCATGGCCTCCAGGTTGCGGCTGCGACGAACAGTGGGAGCGCCAGGAACAGCCGGTCTGTTCGGGCGCGGCGTGTCTGCTCCGCCGTCCAGGAATCAGCCTGCGCGCGGTCGACCGCTCCGGCGGCGCGTGCGGCGTCGGCGAACTCCGTCAGCATCGGCAACATCGTGGCGCCGGTGAACACCACGGTTCGCACCTCGACGGTCACCTCGGTGAAGCCTCCGTCCAGCAGGAGGTTGCGGTAGCCACGGGCGACCCTCGGGTTCGGGACCGTATCAGCGCGCGCATGCACGACGGCCCGGGTCAGCTCGGGCTCGTCGGAATCAATGACGACGGTGTCCCAGTCCTGACCCATGAGCACGATCCGCCCGCCCGGAGCGAGCACCCGCCGGGCCTCGGCCAAGGCACCCACGGGATCTGCCAGCGCATGGAATACCTTGTCCGCCCGGTAACCGGCGACAGAGTCGTCCGGCAGGTCCAGCGCTTCTGCGGTACCCAGCCGGAAGTCGTGCTCGGGCCGGCGTTCGACGGCCACCGCAATCATGTGCTCGCTGACGTCGATCCCGGTCGGCCGCGCACCAAGGCCGGCCAGTTCCGCGACCGCCCGGCCGGTGCCGCAGCCGACATCCACGACGGGATCACCGGCCGCGAGTTCGAGCAGCTCGTAGGAGCGCGTACGCAGCTCGGCGGCGCCAGGCATCGCGTCGGCCGCGTCGAGCAACTGGATGAGTGTTGGGTGATTGGACATGGTCGCCATGCTGCGACTTAATGTCGATGTGAAGTCAAGCGGCGAGAACGCGGCGACACTCAGCATCGGTGAGGTCGCAGACCGGTTCGGACTCGGGACCCACGTGCTCCGGCACTGGGAGTCGATGGGCCTGCTCGCTCCGGCCCGGATCGCTGGATCCCGCCGCCGGTACGGTCCCGACGACGTCTACCGGATCGGCGTGGTCCTTCGCGCCAAGGAAGCGGGCTTCGGTCTGGACGACATCCGCGACATGATCACCACCCGCGACGCAACGGCCCGTACCGCCATCCTCCAGCGCCAGCGCGCCGCCCTGACGTCCCGAATCGCCGCCGCCGAGACCTCCCTCGCCATGATCGACGGCGCCCTCGACTGCGACCACCCCGACTTCACGCAATGCCCCCACTTCCGAGCCATCGTCACCGACCGCATCGCCGGCGGGTGACACCGACTACCCGGGGAGCTGTGGGCGGCGGCCCCAGGTTGACATCAGTGGCGCGAGGGTGAGGTCCAGTTTGCCTGCGCGGATGGCTTGCAGGTGGTGTCAGTACGAGGCGGGCGTGCACGAGGTCAAAGGTCCCCGGCTCCGGAGGCGGGCCAGCCGCGACGTCGTGCCGGCGTACGTCGTACTGATCGTTCGTCTGCAGCCACGACGGATCGCTCGCCGGCTTCGGTGCGCGCGTTGTCCAGCAGCCACGTCGTCGGCCTCCCCAAGCCGGCGGCGCTACGACGACGGGGACATGTCACACCCCTGTTTCAGTCTCGGCCTTGCCAGGTGGTCACGCAGACTTCGTTTCCCTCGGCGTCGGCGAGGACCCAGAAAGCCGGGGCGCGGGTTGCGGAGACGAGTTGGCCTCCGGCGGCCAGTGCTGCCTCGACGCGTTGCGGTGCCTCGTCATGTGGAACAGAGACGTCGAAGTGGATTCGATTGCGCTGGGGGCGCGGCTGATCCATCTGCTGGAACCAGACGGCCGGGCATTGCCCAACCGGGTCTACGAGCGGATCTGTCGGTCCGTCGGCGCCCGACTCGTCGGCATAGCCCAGCACCGCCTTCCAGAACGGCCGAATCGCGGCAATGTCCATCGCATCGATCGCGATCTCCAGCAGCTGGACGGATCTGGGTGCGCCTGTTCCGACTTCAGGCCCGGTCGCTAACCCGGATTTCTCCGCGATCGCGGTGATCCGAAGCGCGAGTTCGACGTCGCGGGAGGTCACCGCCGCGGATTCCAGCGACTGCAGCGTGAGGACGACCCGATCAGGACGAGCATCGACCCGAAGGTGCCCGTCGGCATCGTCCCCGCATGCCGCGACAGCGTCCGCTGCCAAGCTGACCGCCTGAGCCAACGATCCGACCGGAACCGACGTCCGCAAAGTACCCAGCAAGTATCGCCAGCCGATGTCGACAACCGCATCCGACGCTTCCGGCCGACTCAGAATCCGTTCCATCCCCACATCCTCGCAGCCGCAGGCTCGGAGTGGCTCGACAGGTTGGGAGGGTGCTTGACTTGGCGGATGAACGCTCGTGGTCTGAACGAATCGCATGTTGTCTCGACGCCGGCGCTCGACATCGCGTACGAGGCTGCTGGGCCGCCGGACGGGCCGACCGCGGTCCTCATGCACGGCTTCCCGTACGACGTACGTTGCTACGACGAGGTGGCAACGATTCTCGCGGCCGCCGGGATGCGCGTCGTCGCGCCGTACCTGCGGGGATACGGCCCGACACGCTATCGCGATCCGGACATCATGCGCTCCGGTCAGCAAGGCGCGCTCGGCCAGGATCTGCTCGATCTCCTCGATGCGCTGGAGCTCGAACGCGCCGTCGTCGGCGGGTTCGACTGGGGTGGCCGAGCTGCCTGTATCGCAGCGGCGGCAGCACCGGAGCGAGTCGTGGGCCTGGTGACTGTCGGCGGGTACAACGTCCAGGACATCGCCCGATCCGGCGAGCCCGCCCCACCCGAAGCCGAGAGCGCCGCCTGGTACACCCACTACTTCCTCACCGATCGTGGACAGGCTGGGCTGGAGCGGTACACGGACGAGTTGTGCGGACTGTTGTGGCGCCAGTGGTCGCCGCTGTGGGCGGAGTGCGAAGCCGCCTTCGAAGCCAGCGCGCCGAGCCTGCACAATCCCGATTTCGTTGCCACCGTCATCCACTCGTACCGGCATCGACGCGCCGCCGCCCCGGGTGACCCGCGCTACGACGGCCTCGAGAAGTTCTTGGCGACGACACCAGCCATCACCGTGCCGACCATCGCCCTCGACGCGTTGGCAGACGGCCTCGGCGCCGACGACTCGCGCGTCGACGAGCCACTGTTCACCGGCGGCTTCGACCGACGCGAGCTACCGGGCGTTGGGCACAATCCGCCGCAGGAGGATCCGGCAGCGTTCGCGCAGGCAGTACTCGACATCACAGCCGCGTAGCCTGGCGCAGGTGGAGGAGCTTCGTGGGCAGCTGACGGTCTGGGCACAGAAGTGGCGCTGGTACCAGCGGAACTCGCTGCCGTGGAACCGGGCGCGGATCCACTGGGAGTTGATGCGGCGCGGTGCGTTCGCGCGCTGGCCGTTGCACGGCGACGTACTCGAGGCGTTGCGGGACGGGCGGCTCGAGGTCGGGGCCAACACGATGTTCGAGCCCAACGTGTGGATCACGACGGGCGGCGTGGGGCGGGTGCGGATCGGCGAAGGTACGTTCCTGAACATCGCGGTGATGGTGGCGTCCCTCGACCTGGTGGAGATCGGCTCGCACTGCATGCTCGCGAACGGCTGCTTCGTGACCGATGCCAACCACCGCTTCGACGACCCGGATCGACCGGTGCCGTGGCAGGGGTTCGACTCGAAAGGCCCGACGCGAATCGGCAACAACGTCTGGCTGGGCGCGAACGTAGTCGTCACCAGCGGCGTAACGATCGGCGACCGCTGCGTAATCGGCGCCAACAGCGTCGTCACCCACAACATCCCCCCGTACTCCATCGCCGCAGGCGCCCCCGCCAAGGTCCTCCGCACCATCACCTACGGAACCGAGTAGGTCTAGCCCTGCGCCGCCGCCGGGTGAGCTGTCAGGTCGATGACAGCGCGGTGTCAGCACGCCCGGAGATGGTGGTTCCATGACCGAAATGTTCCACCGCATCGGGCGCGTCGCCGTCCGTCATCCCATCTGGACGATCGTGGCCTGGCTCGTGAT
The DNA here is from genome assembly GCF_042873835.1 of Kribbella sp. NPDC004536. Classification (NCBI taxonomy): domain Bacteria; kingdom Bacillati; phylum Actinomycetota; class Actinomycetes; order Propionibacteriales; family Kribbellaceae; genus Kribbella; species Kribbella sp. NPDC004536. The sequence continues at coordinate 1,532,160 of NZ_JBIALY010000002.1, forward strand.
CGCGGTCGCCGTGGTGGCGACCGCGCCGAGCCTGCCGTCGAGCAGCGACCAGAGCAGCTTCCTGCCGAAGAGCTACGAGTCGATCCAGGCCGCGGAGCTCCAGCAGAGCGCGTTCCCGAGCGCGTTCACCCCGTCGGCGATCGTGTTGTACCAGCGTGCCGACGGAGGCCGGCTCACCCCGGCCGACCTGAAGGACGCCGCGAACATCACCACCGAGCTCGGCGCGAAGAAGATCGACCAGGTCGAGCAGGTCGTACCTGGCCCACCCTCGAAGGACGGCCGGTACGTACTGGGCCTGGTGTCGATGAACACCAACAACGCAGGCCAGCAGAGCCAGCTCGACGCCGCGAAGACCTTGCGGGACGACGCGAAGGCGCTCACCAAGGGCACCCACCTCAACGCCAAGCTCGGCGGTTCGGCCGCGCAGGGGCTGGACCAGCAGGAGTCGTCGACCCGCGCGAACCTGCTGACATTCGTCGGTACGTTCGCGATCATCCTGATCACGCTGCTGATCATCTTCCGCTCGCCGATCCTCGCGCTGCTGCCGCTGATCGTCCTGCTCGCGCTGGTCTCGTCGACGGCCAACGGGCTGATCGCCGACGCCACGCAGCTGTTCGGGCTGGAGGCGAGCAGTTCGATCTCGGCGTTGCTGATCGTGGTCCTGCTCGGGGTCGGTACCGACTACTACCTGTTCCTGATGTTCCGCTACCGCGAGCGGTTGCGGGCCGGCGACCAGCCCAAGGAGGCGATGATCAACGCGGTCGGACGCGTCGGCGAGGCGATCGCCTCTGCGGCCGGTGCGGTCATGATCGCGTTCCTCGCGCTGCTCCTGTCGACCCTGGGCTTCCTCAAGCAGATGGGCCCGGCGCTGGCGATCACGGTCGCGGTGACGCTGGTCGCGGCGTTGACGCTGTTCCCGGCGATCTGCTCGCTGATCCCGCCGCGGGTGTTGTTCTGGCCGTCGAAGGCTTGGCGCAAGGAGCCCACGAACGCCCGGTTCGCCGCGCTCGGTCGCGGCGTACAGCGCCGTCCGGCCGTCTTCGCGGCGGTGTCCGGGATCGTGATGGTCGCTCTCGCGCTCGGTACGCTCGGCTTCAAGGCGACGTTCGACCTGGCAGCCGGTTCGATGCCGAAGACCAAGGAGTCGATGGTCGTCCAGACCGAGATGCAGTCCGCGTACTCGGCCGGCGCCGCCGAACCGACCTCGGTGCTGGTCAGTACGACCGGTGGCGGGCGGCTCGATCCGGCGGTGTTGCCGGCGTACGAGCAGAAGCTCCGCGCGGTCGCGGGCGTTGCCGACGTACAACCGGCCGCTCTCAGCAAGGACGGGCGGACTGCGAACATCACGGTCACGCTCGCGTACGGGTCCGCGACAGATCAGGCGCTGAGCACAGTCGGTGACGTTCGCGAGGTCGCGCACGCAGACACACCGGCTGGTACGAAAGCGCTGGTCGGCGGCATGTCGTCGATCTACAAGGACATCAACGCGGCGGTCAACCACGACTACCGCACGGTGTTCCCGCTGGCCGCGCTGCTGATCATGATCATCCTGGGCCTGCTGCTGCGCAGCGTCGTGGCGCCTTGGTACCTGATGGCCTCGGTCGGCCTGGGCTTCGGCGCCACGCTCGGTGCGACCGTACTGATCTTCCAGAAGAGCATGGGACATTCCGGACTGATGTTCATGCTGCCGGTGATCATGTACCTGTTCGTGGTTGCCATCGGCACCGACTACAACATTCTGATGATCGCCAGGCTCCGCGAGGAGGCACGGGAAGGCCGCGATCCACGCGAGGCGGCGAGTATGGCCGTACGGCACGCGGGTCCGACCGTCGCCGCGGCCGGGTTCATCCTCGCGGCGACGTTCGCCACGCTGATGCTCGCCGGCAACTCGCTGCTGACCGAGATGGGCTTCGCGGTCTCGTTCGGCATCGTGGTCGCGGCCTTCGTGATGGCGATGTTCTTCACCCCGAGCCTGACCGCCCTGATCGGCCACGCCGCCTGGTGGCCGGGTCACCAGGACCGGCAGACTCGCCCCGAACCCACGAGCGCCGATCCAGAGCTGAGCGAGCTGGAACCTTCCGGCCGGGGCTGACACCAGCACACCACGGGTCTGCGGGCTCGCGCTCTTCGGTTCCCTTGCGGACCGCTGAGCGCGAGTCGGGAGGTCGCGTCGTCAGTTGCAGCACCCGGACTGCGTGCTCGGCTCGGGCTCGATGACGGTCAGCAGGCCGCCGCTGATGCCGGTGGACAGGCCACGGCTCGCCGGAGCCTCGATGCTGACCGATGCGTCGATGCCCGGCGACGTCGGGCCGCAGCAGCCGCCTGCCCCGCCGGCCTCGTTGGCCGCGCCGCCGTAGGCGAGGTTCGACGAGCAGACGCCGGTCTCCGGCAGGTTCAGCTGGACGTCGCGCGCCGCGTCCCAGTCGCCCGCGAGCGCGGCGACGACCGAGCGCGCCTGTTCGTACCCGGTGGCCAGCAGGAACGTCGGCGCCCGGCCGTACGACTTCGCGCCGACCGCGAAGTACCCGGGCTCGGGATGTGCGAGTTCGTCGACGCCGTGCGGCGGGACCGTACCGCACGAGTGCTGGTTCGGGTCGATGAGCGGAGCGAGCGCGCGGGTCGACCCCAGGATCGGGTCGAGATCGAGGCGGAGTTCGCTCACCATGTCGAGGTCGGGCCGGAACCCCGTCGAGTTCACCACCGTGTCCACGACGATCTGCTGGTTCCCGGCAGTCAGCGCCACCCGGCCGTCCGCCGTACGCGCCATCGACTCAGTACGGAAGCTGCTCACCAACTCGACCCGGCCCGACTGTACGAGCGCCTTCAGCCGGCTGCCCAGCGCACCCCGAGCGGGCAGCTCGTCGGAGTCCCCACCGCCGTACGTCCGCGCCTGGTCCGTACCACGCACGACCCAGACCACCTCGGTGCCAGGCTCGTGCTCGGCCAGTTCACCCAGCTCGAGCAGCGTCGTCGCGGCCGAGTGGCCAGCGCCGACAACCGCCGTACGACGACCGACGAACCGCTCACGGTCGCACCCGAAGACGTCCGGTAGCGCATGCGCGATCGCATCGGCCACCTCGACCTCGCCGCGGGCCGGGATACCCGAGGCGCCGAGAACGTTCGGGCGGCGCCAGGTTCCGGCGGCGTCGATCACGGCCGAGGCGAGGATTTCCTCGCCGTCCGCGAGGCGCAGCAGGAGCGGCGCGCCCGCGCGGCCCGCCGTACGGATCCGGTCGTAGCCGACGCGGGTCACCGCGACCACCTCAGAGCCGTACCGGATGCTGCCGCTCAGGACCTTCGCCAGCGGCGCGAGGTAGTCGTCGATCAGGTCGCCACCGGTCGGCAGCGCGTCCAGGTCCGGCTCGATCCAGTCGGCCGCCTCCAGCAGCCGGCGGGCGGCACTGTCGATGTCGTAGCGCCACGGACTGAACAGCTTCACGTGCCGCCATTCGTCGATCGCAGCTGCCACGCCCGGCCCCGACTCGAGGACCAGGAACTCCACGCCTCGTTCGGCCAGGTGCGCCGCCGCGGCCAGTCCGACCGGGCCTGCTCCGATGACTACCACCGGCTGGTTCACGACGATCCTCCGCGCTGTCTAGATGTTTATCTAATCAGGCAGCTTGCCCGTTGATTCGACAAGAGTCAAGATAGACGTATGTCGAAACAGCAGTTGCCGGTGCTCACCACGTGCTGCGCGCCGATCTCCGAGGCCGCGCTCGAGCCGGCGCAGGCGGCGGATGGTGCCGCGGTGTTCAAGGCACTGGCGGATCCGATCCGGCTCCGGCTGATGTCGATCATCGCCTCGGCCGGCGACGAGATCTGTGTCTGCGACATCACCCCGCAGTTCGACGTCAGCGGCCCGACCATCTCCCACCACCTGAAGGTGCTCCGCGCGGCAGGCCTGGTCGACTGCGAACGCCGCGGCACCTGGGTCTACTACTGGCCGATCCCCGAACGCCTGACCTGGCTGTCGACCCTGCTGTCCGTACCCGCAACCGCCTGACCACGGACGGATCAGGTGGTGTGCAGTTCGCTGATGAGCTTCTCCACGCGACTGCGGATCTCGTCGCGAACCTGGCGGACGACCTCGATCGGCTGGCCTGCGGGATCGGTGAGTTCCCAGTCCTCGTAGCGCTTGCCCGGGAACACCGGACACGCGTCGCCACATCCCATGGTGACGATGACGTCGCTGCCCTGCGCGACGTCGTACTCGAGCTTCTGTGGAATCGCGCCGGTGATGTCGATGCCGACCTCGCGCATCGCCTCCACCGCGACCGGATTGATCTGGTCCTTCGGTTCCGAACCGGCCGAACGGACCTCGACCGCGTCGCCCGCCAGGTGCCGCAACCAGCCCGCGGCCATCTGCGATCGGCCGGCGTTGTGAACACAGACGAACAGAACACTCGGCTTACTCACTTGGAAGCTCCAGTCGTGACAGCGTGAACGCTCGGATACAGCACAGCCAACAGCCCCACCCCGACGGCAGCCCCGGCCAGCTGAGAGATCACAAACCCCGGTACGGACGCCGGCGCGATCCCGGCAAACGTGTCGCTGAACGCCCGCCCGATCGTCACCGCAGGGTTGGCGAACGACGTCGACGACGTGAACCAGTACGCCGACCCGATATAAGCACCGACCGCCGCCGGCGCAAGGGCCGCCCGGTTGGATGCGGCCAGCGCGAAGATCAACACGACCAGCCCCGCCGTCGCGACAACCTCACCCAGCCACAGATGCCCCGCGCTACGGTCCTTCGTCGACCACGACACGGCCGCCTCGCCGTACATCAGGTTCGCGAGTACGGCACCCAGGATCGCGCCGACGACCTGCGCCGGCACGTACGCACTCACGTCCCGCGCAGACAACCCGCCGCCGTTACGGCGACCAAGCCACCAGTCCACGAGCGACACCACCGGATTGAGATGCGCACCCGACACCGGCCCGATCATCAAGATCAGCACGGCCAGACCGAGCGCAGTCGCGAACGCGTTCTCGAGAAGCTGCAGCCCGACGTCGTCCGGCGACATCCTCGCCGCAGCGATACCCGATCCGATCACAACGGTAACCAGCAAACCAGTTCCGATGCCCTCAGCAACAACCCGCCGCCACAACGCCGTCATCGTCGCGCTTCCCTCTGTGAAACCAGTGGTGCCAGCCGATCGATGCGGCCGGCCAGGTCGTCGTACGCAGCCTCGAAGGCCGCATCTGTGTCCGCCCGCGCCGGGTCAGGCACCGACCAGTGCACCCGCGGCCGCGCGTCGGCAGGCAGGTGCTCGTACGCGATGTCGCACACCGCGATCACCAGGTCGTCCGGTTTCACCACATCCACGACCTGAGCGGTCCGCCACTTCTGCGGATGCAGCCCACGCCGCCGCGCCACCTTCACCGCCCGCGGATGCACTCGCTCCGCCGGCCGCGTCCCCGCCGACACCGCAGGCACATGACTGCGCCGCGCCCAGATCGCCGCCGCCAACTGCGACCGCGCCGAGTTGTGCGTACACACGAACGCCACCCGCGGTACGTCACCCAACGACGGAGCGGTCACCGACGCCAACCGCTCCGGCACCAACCGCACGTACGTACGCCGGTGGTCCCCCTCCGACCGCCCCCGCACCACGAGCCCGGCCTCTTCCAACACCTTCAAGTGATGTGCCACCAGATTCGTAGGCATCCTCAACAACGCCCCCAACTCCCCCGGCGCCGCATCCCCCACGACCAACGCATCCACAATCACCAACCGAGCAGCATCCGCGAGCGCCGCATGCACCCGAGCCCGCTCCACCAAGGAATCCCGCTCAACGTTCATTGCCTCAATAGTCGCTGAGCTACCTGCCGGCGTCAATTCCGACCGGCAGAGAATCGACGAGTCTCAGAACCAGCGGCGGCGTTTGAAGAAGATGACCATCAGGAGGACGGCGACGAGGTTCAGACCGACGCCGAGGGCTGCGAACTCGGCCGCGCCGCCGAGGTGATCGACCATCCAACCGAAGTTCTGCCCGAAGAAGCCACTGATGAAGCTGAGCGGCAGGAAGACTGTCGAGATGACTGTCAACTGCTTCATCACGGCGTTCTGGCGGTTTGACACCGTCGAGAGGAAGACGTCCGTCGAGGTCGTCAGAAGATCGCGATAGGTGTCGATCAGACCGCTGACGCGGATCAGGTGATCGTGCGTGTCGCGGAAGTACCGCTCCGCCTCGTGCGTCATTCCGGGTAACTCGACGACACCACCGACCAGGCTCGCGAACACATCCCGCTGAGACTCGACGACCTTGCGCATCCTGACCAGCGTGCGCTTCAACGCCGAGATCTCCTGGAGTTGCTGTTCGTCGGCGACATCGTGGAAAGCCCGGTCCTCGACATCCTCGACGCGGTCGTCGAAGCCTGCGAGGACGGGCATGAAGCTGTCGACGAGAGCATCGACGAGTCGATGGGCGAGCCAGATGGGCTCCCGGACAGACTTGGTGCCGGCCTCGTACTTGCGCCGCACCTCGGAGACAGCCGGAACCCTGTCATGGCGGATGGTGACGAGGAAACGCTGGGAGTAGAAGCAGTGCACCTCGACGAGCCGGCCGTCGTCCGGCACCGCGCCGTACAGCACCAGGAAGACGAAGTCGTCGTACTCCTCAACCTTCGGCCGCTGACCGAAGTGTTCGCTGTCCTCCAGCGCCAGCGGGTGAAACCCGAAGACCTCGCGCAGAATCGCGAACTCCTCGGCGGTGGGCCGGTGCAGGTCGATCCAGAAGAAGGTGCCACTGGCAACCAACCGCTTGGCCTCCTCGCGGTCGAGACGTGCCTCGCCGGTATGTTCGTCCACCATCAGCCGGGCTTCCGGTCGTGCGCGAGCCGGTCGCGACGGTCCTGTTCACGCTTCGAATAGGCAGCGGCGCGGATCGCCTCGTCGGACTCCAGACCGGAGCCGAGGCCACCGCCGACGGTTGCCGCGGACGCGACGAACCAAGCAACGACGAACAGGTCACCGTGGCCGAGCGGCGTCTGGAGATAGTTGCCCATCACGTGGGGGTCGAGAATGAACAGCGCCCATACCGCGTTCACAACGTAGAGCGCCACGTAACAGATCAGCACCCCGACCACCAACGTCACCACCGTCGAGGCGTTGTACAGCCGCGACCTCTCCCGCGCTTGCGGCGAGTCGTCGTCAGGCCGGTCCCACAGTTCCCCGTCGACCACCAGCCAGCCGACAGCAAGCGCGATCGACGCGACGGTCGCAACCACCAAGCGCCACCACGACATCGTCCCCGCCAGCAGCCAGACCGTGGAATTGATCGTCGCCACCGCTCCGGTTGCCAACGCCGCCACGAGCGCAGACTTCAGCCCGGGGACCAACAGCCACGGACGATTGGCGAGTACCATGCCGACGAGAAGACGCCAGCGGCCACGTCGGCGCGGTAGAGCCACGCGGCGCTCATCGTTGCTGTTCGCATCGACCATGCCGCTGACCAGCGAGCGCACCGCCCGGCGGGCGCGGGCACGCATCCGTAGGCCACCCAAAGCAGGCAGCGACAACACGGCGGTCTGTTCGCCTGGATCAGTCGTGACCAGCAAGTGCCGCCCCTCGTCGTCGTGGAGCGGAAGTTCGGTCAGACCGACCACCAGATCCCAATCCCGTCGGCGAGCTTGCTCCTGGAGCCGGCCCACGGCAGTGTCGACGTCCTCAGACCCGGTGGTGAACGGCTCGCTCACCACAGTGACCTCCCACGCGTCACCACCACCGACCGGGCACAGATCGGTCATACCCCTCGCAATCTCAGTCGGCGCGGCCGGATCCGCAACCAAACCAACACGGACAGCTCCCATCTGAACCCGGTACCCACTTCGCCCACCCGGACACCGATGCGGAGCACGCTCACCCACTGCGCGGTCGCGGGATGTGCGGAGCGGCTCGGCGTAGCAGCCTTACAGATATGGCCTGGCGATCCGACCGGCCACAGGAGGAAGGGAGCAGAGGATGGCAGTGCCCGCACAACGCACCAGGAACGATGTCGCCCATTGGGACACGGCGAGCGAGTTCGACCGGCTGACGCAGCAGATGTCTCAGCTGTTCCAGGGGCAGTGGCCGGATTTGCCGTCGCTACTCGGTTCGGACGGCTTCACCCCGCTGGCCGACTTGGAGGAGACCGACGACGCCTATCTTCTGGAGATCGAACTGCCAGGCGTCAAGAAGAAGGACATCAACATCGACGTCGAGGACCGGCGGATCGTGATCAGCGGCGAACGCCCGGAACAGAAGCGGACCGGTTGGTTGCGCCGCCAGAACCGCTCATGGGGCCGCTTCCGCTACGAGGTCGTCCTGCCGGACCCCGTGGACGAGGATGGCATAGAAGCCACGCTTGACGACGGCGTACTCCACGTGCGGGTGCCGAAGAGCTCCGCCCGTCAACGCCGCCACGTCGAGGTGAAGTAGGCAGCGACAACTCCGCGAGGCGGTAGGCCGATGGCGGAACGTGGATTCTACGAGGTGCTCGGGCTGCGGCCCGGCGCCTCGTCGGACGAGATCCAGCGCTCATACCGCAAGCTCGCCAGCACCTTCCACCCGGATATCAACAAGGGCCCCGAAGCCGAGAAGCGGTTCAGGGAGATCTCCGAGGCGTACGACGTGTTGTCCGACCCCGAGCTTCGCAAGCGGTACGACGAGGTCGGCCTCGACCTCGATGATCTCTTCGGGCCGCGCAGTCGGCCGAGCTCGGCGCCCGTCTCAGGGGCGGATCAGGAGTTCGAGCTCGAACTCTCGGTCGACGACGCGTACAAGGGCGTGCATCGGTGGCTCACCATCGCGGGGCCCGGCGGAACGCGCAGCGTGGAGGTGACCATCCCGCCCGGTGCCACCGACGGTCAGCGCATCAGGCTGACCGGCCAAGGCGGACAGGGAAGCGGAGGCGCCGGCGACCTGTACCTCGTCGTACGCATCGCTCCTCATCCCCGATACCGGGTCGAAGGGCGTGACATCTGGGTCCAGCTGCCGCTGACGCCGTGGGAAGCAGCCCTGGGTGCCAGGGTCGCCGTGAACACGCCGGGAGGCGAGGCGAAGGTGCAAGTCCCGCCAGGTTCGTCGAGCGGGCGACCCTTACGTCTGCGCGGCCGCGGAATGCCGGGGACGGCCGGCCGCAGAGGTGACTTGTGCGCGGAGGTCCGAATCATGGTGCCCAGCCGGCTCACCGACGAGGAGCGGCGCCTGTTCGAACAACTGGCCGCCACGTCCACGAGCCAGATCGGGTCCTCGACAGATTTCGTGCCGCCCTCGTACGTGCGCCGTAGGTCGGTCAGCGCCGGAACCTCGTCACGGTGGATGGTGACCATGCGCCGCTCGGAGTAGAGGCAATGCACCTCGACGAGGCTGCGGTCGCCCGGCTCCGCGGAGGGTCGGTGCAGGTCGATCCAGTGGACGCTGCCACCGGCAAGCGGCCGCTCGGCGTCTTCGCGGTTGAGGCGCGTCTCGGCCTTTACGTCCGTCCCCGCTGCGACGGCGCTTCTTCCGCCAGTTCTGCGGAGACGGATCGGCACAGCCGCTGGTTGGCCGCGGCTCGTGCCAACAAGAACGAGAGCAGGTACCGGATGTCGGCGTCGTCGGTCAGCCGATAGAGCCGCGAGAGCTGCGTCCGGCGGTTCAGTTCGGCGGCGGCATTGGTCCGGAAGTCGGCGGCGAGATTCCCGCTGACGTTGCCGGCGGCCCCTTTCCACGGGTTGGCCGCGGCATGCGCTCCGGCACCGGTGGCGATCGCCTGCTCGAGATCGGTGCCGGCGATCACCGCGGCGACCGTCGGGTCGAGCCGGACAGCGGCGTCGAGGACATCCACCGGCGCATGCTCCAGCAACTGCGCGATCATCGTGGCCAGCATCTCGAGGCTGGCGACCTGTTCGGTGCCGAGGCCGAAGAGCAGGTCGCGATACCTGCCCGGAACGTGCATGTCCCACGACTGGAACATGTAGTGCATGGCGACGCCGATCTCGTCGTACTGGCTGCCGATCACGTCCTCCAGACGGCGGGCGTACACGGCGTCCGGGTGCTCGGGAACCGTGGTGAACTGAAGGTCCTGACGGTGGTTGAACATAAGTCGATCCTCAGTGGGATGAGTGGGTGGTTCCGTCCGGTGGTGCACGTCAGACGAAGGCTTCGTCGAAGTAGCACCAGCGCCAGTTCTCACCCGGTTCGAACGACTGCACGATCGGGTGTCCGTCGTACGCCGCGTGAGCGCGGGCGTGCTTCAGCGGCGACGAGTCGCAGCAGCCGACGTGGCCGCAGCTAAGGCACAGCCGCAGGTGCACCCATGGTGAGTTCAGCTCGAGGCACTCCTCGCACCCTTCGGGTGTGCGTGGCCGGACCGGCCTGACCTGGGTCACATGAGGATCCACCATGCTCGACCTCCCGCTGTCATGGGTCGTGCTCGTTCGCTTCCAAATCTCGTCCACCAGCGGATGACACACATCCCCAGAACAGGTGGTCGTCCATCCGTTCGGGTCACCTGCAGTTCCGCGCTCTTGCTGCCTCACGGCGGGTTCAGGTGTGGGCCAGGTGGAGGTGTTCGTGAACCATGCGGATCGCAAAGGCGCCGTCGCCGACAGCGGCGGCCACTCGCTTCACCGACCCACTGCGGACGTCGCCGACGGCGAAGACTCCCTTCCTGCTGGTCTCGAGCAGCTGCCGCTCGCCGGGAATCTGGCTGCCCGTGAGGACGAACCCCCGATCGTCCAGGTCGATTCGACCACGCAGCCAGCCGACGTGCGGGATGCCGCCGATGAACACGAACAAAGCTTTCGCCGGTACTGCGCGGCGCTCGCCCGTCTTCAGGTCCTCGACCACGACTTCCTCCAGCGCGCGTTCACCATGGACCTCGCGGAGTTCGCTGTGTACCAGGACCTGGATCCGCTCGGTCCGCTCGATCCGGTCAGCCAGGTAGCGGGACATGTCCCGGCCAAGTTCGTTGCTCCGGACAACAAGCAGCACCTCGGCCGCGTGCTGGGCCAGGAACACCGCGGCCTGCCCGGCGGAGTTGCCGCCCCCGACGACGACCACCGGGTCGTTCCGGCACAGGTTCGCCTCCAGTTCGGTCGCCGCGTAATAGACGCTCGCCGACGTGACGCCGTTCATTCCGGGCAGGTCGAGTTGCCGGTAGCGGATGCCGGAGGCGATCAGCACCGCTCGACCGCTGATGCGTGTTTCGTTCTCCAGCAGTACGACGTGGTGCCCGTCCCGCTCTTCCAGTGCGAGGGCAGTGGCAGGCACCGTGATCTCGGCGCCGAAGCGGTTGGCCTGGATCTCGGCGCGGTCGGCCAGCTCGGCGCCGCTGATGCCCGCCGGAAAGCCCAGATAGTTCTCGATCCTCGACGACGTGCCCGCCTGGCCGCCGGTGGCCACGGCATCCAGGACCACAGTCGCCAAGCCTTCCGACGCGCCGTACACCGCCGCAGCGAGACCAGCCGGTCCAGCGCCGACCACGATCAGGTCGCACACCGACTGCACCGGCGCCGCAGGGCGGAGCCCCACCGCAGCTGCCAAGCGTGCGTTGTCAGGGTTCCGCAGCACCTCGCCCCGCCAGATCACCACGGGCGTCTCGTCCCGCTCGATGCCGAGTTCGCGCAGCAGGCGTTCGGCCTCCGTGTCGGTCTCCAGGTCGATCCACTGATGCGGCAGGCGGTTGCGCGCCGCGAACTCACGCAACCGGCGCGTGTCCGCCGAGAACCGTGACCCGATGATCGCGAAGCCGGCGCCGAGCGTGAGCTGCAGCGACCGGCGGACCAGAAACGCTCGCAGAATCAGGTCGGCCAACCGTGCGTCGCGCTGTGTCAGGTCTGTCAGCCGGTCGAGCGGCACGGCCAGCACCTCGCCCGGCTCCGGCGCCATCGCGGTGAGGAACAACGGCCGGCCGGACAGCATGCCGATCTCGCCGAGGAAGCGGCGTGGGCCGTGAACGGCGATCACCCGCTCCTCGTCGGCCACATCCTGCACGCTGGCCACGGTGCCGTCGAGTACGACGATGAACTCGTCCGGCGACTCCCCCGCCTGCTGCAACACCTCGCCCGTACTGGTCGTACGGCGCTCGCCGAGCGAGTTCAGCTCGGCCAGCTGGGATTCGTCCAACCGGGGATAGGCGCCGTACAGATCGGGCGTTTCCTTCATCGGGACCGCTCGGGCACGCTGCTCACGGGGCCGGCTCCTTGGCCAGTGCGCCTTCCAGCCATGGCCGCAGGGCCGACGCCTGGGCGGCGCCGATCTGCGTGGCGACAACCTGGCCATGCCGGAACACCATCAGGGTCGGTATGGATCTCACGTCGAAGCGCTGGGACAGCCCCGGAGCCTGGTCGGCGTTGATCTTGACCAGCTTGAGCTGTCCAGCCTTCTCGGTGGCGAGCTGCTCGAGTACGGGACTGACCATGCGGCAGGGTCCGCACCACGGAGCCCAGACATCGACCAGGACGGGCAGTTCCGACTGCTCCACGACCTCGGCGAAATCGTTGTCGCCGGCGTCGACGATCCACGGCAGTGGCTGCTGGCAATTACCACACCGGGGCGTGCCTTCCGCCGCGCCAGGCACCCGGTTGCGGCGCTGACAATTCGGGCACGTCACGACGTTCATGCCGCCACCTCCACCGGGTTCTCGCGCGTGACGGTGATGTCGCCGTCCTCGACGGTCACCCGGATCACCGCTCCGTCCAGCACGTCACCGCTGAGGAGTGCGCGACCGATGCGCGTCTCCACCTCGCGGGCGATGAACCGCCGCAACGGGCGGGCGCCGTAGACCGGGTCGAAGCCCTGAGCGGCGATGTGCCGAGCCGCCTCCGGTTCCACCTCCAGCGTCATCCGGCGATCCGCCAGCCGGGCGCGCAGGTCGTCGAACATCAGGTCGACGATGCGCTCGATCTCGGACATGGTCAGCGGCTTGAACAGCACGATCTCGTCGACGCGGTTGAGGAACTCCGGCCGGAACTGGCGCCGCAGCTCCTCCATCACGGCGTCCCGGGCATCCTCCTTGACCTGCCCGTCAGCCGTCACGCCGTCCAGCAAGTACGCCGAGCCGATGTTCGAGGTCATGATGATCACGGTGTTGCGCATGTCGACCGTCCGCCCCTGCGCATCGGTCAGCCGGCCGTCGTCGAGGATCTGCAGCAGTGTGTTGAAGACATCGGGGTGTGCCTTCTCGATCTCGTCGAACAGCACCACCGAGTACGGTTTGCGCCGGACAGCCTCGGTCAGCTGGCCACCCTCCTCGTACCCGACGTACCCGGGCGGGGCTCCCACCAGCCGGCTCACCGTGTGCCGCTCCTGATATTCGCTCATGTCGATCCGGACGATGTTCTCCTCGGTGTCGAACAACGCCGCCGCGAGCGTCTTCGCGAGCTCGGTCTTTCCGACCCCGGTCGGTCCCAGGAAGATGAACGAGCCGATCGGCCGGCGCGGATCCTTGATCCCCGAACGGGCCCGGACGATCGCATCCGCCACCAACTGGACCGCCTCGTCCTGACCGACGAGGCGCTCGTGCAGCACCTCGTCCAGCCGCAGCAGCTTCTCCCGTTCGCCCTCCTGCAGCCGGCTGACCGGGATGCCGGTCCAGCGCGACACGATCGAGGCGATCTCTTCCTCGGTCACGACCTCTCGCAGCAGCCGGTGACTGTGCTGCTTGCCGGCCAGTCGTTCCTCCTCGGCCGCGAGCTGGCGTTCGAGTTCCGGCAGCCGGCCGTGCCGCAGTTCGGCGGCCCGGTTCAGGTCGTAGTCGCGTTCGGCCTGCTCGGCCTCCTGCCGGACCTGCTCCATCTCCCGCCGAAGGGTCTGCACCTTGCGCAGTGCCTGCCGCTCCGCCTCCCACTGCGCCTGCATGGCGTCAGCCTCGGCCCGCAGATCGGCCAGCTCCTTGCGCAACTCGTCCAGTCGCTGCCTGCTGGCAGCGTCTTCTTCCTTGGCCAGCGCGGCCTCTTCGATCTCCAGCCGGCGGACCCGCCGGGTCAGCTCGTCCAGCTCGGCCGGCATCGAGTCGATCTCGGTCCGCAGCATCGCGCACGCCTCGTCGACCAGGTCGATCGCCTTGTCCGGCAAGAACCGGTCGGAGATGTACCGATGGCTCAGTACGACGGCCGCCACCATCGCCGCGTCCTGGATCTTCACGCCGTGGAAGACCTCGAGCCGCTCACGCAGACCACGCAGGATCGAGATCGCGTCCTCGACCGTCGGCTCGTCCACGATCACCGGCTGGAACCGGCGCTCCAGCGCCGCATCCTTCTCGACGTGCATCCGGTACTCGTCCAGCGTGGTCGCGCCGATCATGTGCAGCTCACCGCGGGCCAGCATCGGCTTCAGCATGTTGCCCGCGTCCATCGCCCCCTCGGTCGCCCCCGCGCCGACCACTGTGTGCAACTCGTCGACGAACAACAGGATCCGGCCCTCGGCCGCCTTGACCTCGTTGAGCACGGCCTTGAACCGTTCCTCGAACTCGCCGCGATACTTCGCCCCGGCAACCAGCGACGCCAGGTCCAGCGCGAACACCGTCCGGTCCCGCAGCCCCTCCGGTACGTCGCCGTTGGCGATCCGTTGCGCGAGCCCCTCGACGATCGCCGTCTTGCCGACACCCGGGTCGCCGATCAGCACCGGGTTGTTCTTGGTCTTGCGGGACAGGATCTGCACGACCCGGCGGATCTCGTTGTCGCGGCCGATGACCGGATCCAGCCGGCCCTGCGACGCGTCCTTGACCAGGTCCCGGCCGTATTTTTCCAGCGCCTCGTACGACGCTTCCGGCATCGCCGAGGTGACCCGCTGGTTTCCCCGGACGGCAGTCAGCGCCGACAGGAAGCCGTCGCGCGTCAACCCCTGCTCGGCGAGCAGTCGTCCGGAGGTGCTCTGCCGCCCCTCGTCCAGCAAAGCGACGACCAGATGCTCGATCGAGACGTACTCGTCCTTGAGCCGCTTGGCCTCCCGGTCCGCGGCGTCGAGAAGCCGGGACAACCGCTGGGTGACCAGCACCTGTCCGGGCTCCGCGCCCGGACCGCTGACCTTGGGACGCCGGTTCAGCTCCTGTTCCAATCGGTCCCGCAGCCCGTCGGGATCCGCACCGGCCTGCGCCAGCAGTCTCGGGGCCAGGCCGTCCGGTTGCTCCAGCAGCGCAAGCAGCAGGTGCTCGCCGTCGATCTGACTGTGCCCGAACCGCAGGGCCTTGGTCTGAGCGTCGTGCAGAGCCTCCTGCGACTTCTGCGTCAGCCGGTTCATATCCATGTTCTGGCTCCTGTCCGGGCGAAACGCCGGCGCTCCGCCTCCAGTACGGTGATCCGGTCCAGCAGATCCATCACCAGCCCCAGCGCCGCGTAGTTCAAGGCGAACCCGGCGCGCAGCCGCTGGATCCGGGCCACCCGGCCCAGCTGCAGCGGGCTGAACCACAACTCACCGCCGCGGTCGGTCGTGGCCTCGAGCAGTCCGAGGGCGACGAACCGCCTGAGCAGGTCCGGATGTATCCCTGACAGCCGGCCGAAGTCCTCCAGTGCGAACCTGCTGGGTCTGGTCAACTGCCGGCTCATGACCGCCTCCTCGGGTCGAACTTCGACGTACCGGCCAGCTCCTCGAACAGGCGCTTCTCCTCACGGCTGAGCTCGCCGGGCACCATCAGCTTGACCTCGGCGTACAGGTCGCCCGGCGTCCCGCGCGGGTTCGGCAGACCGCGCCCCTTGAGTCGCAGTCTGCGTCCGGTCGAGCTGCCCTTCGGCACCTTCACCGTCGCGTCGCCGCCGGGCGTCTCGACTGTCACCGACGCCCCGAGTGCACCTTCCCAAGCGGCGAGCGGCAGATCGACGACGAGATCACGACCCGACAGCCGGTAACGCGGATGATCCGCGATCCGGACGACCAGGTACAGGTCGCCCGCGGGCGCGCCGGCCGTGCCCTGGCCGCCCTGCCCGGCGAGCCGGATCCGCTGGCCGTTCGTCACACCGGCCGGGATCTTGACGTCGATCGCCCGCTCCGCGCCGGTCGGACCGCGCACGGTCAGCTTCCGGTTCCCACCCCGGTAGGCCTCCTCGACCGACAGCTCCAGCTCCACTTCCTGGTCGGAACCCGGGATCCGGCCCCAGCCGCGCCCAGCTCGCCCACCGAACATCCCGCCGAGCAGATCCTCCAGATCGATGCCCTCGGCATCGAAATCCCCCGCTCCGGTCTGCCGGCTGCCTTCCCAGGCCCGTCCGCCGGGCCCGGCCCGGCCACCGGCGCCGGCGCGGGAACGGGCGTACGTGTCGGGGTCGACGTCCGGAGGGACGCGCCGGAAGTCTGCGCCGAAGGCGTCGTACCGCTTCCGCTGCTGCGGATCGGACAGTACGTCGTAGGCCTCCGAGATCTGCTTGAACCGTTCCTCCGCGCCGGGGTCCTTGTTGACGTCCGGGTGGTACTGGCGAGCCAGCCGGCGGTAGGCGCTCTGGATCTCGTCGGCGCTCGCGCTGCGGGAGACCCCGAGGATCTCGTAGAAATCCCCGGCAGGCATCAGCTCTCCCCCGCGGAGACTATGACGGCAGCCGGACGAAGCACCCGGGTCCCGTCGCCGTACCGGGGCCTGATGACATGCACGATCGTCCCGGCCGGTACCTCAGGGTCCGGCGTGGTGCCGACCGCCTCGTGCAGGCCCGGGTCAAAGGATTTGTCGCGGTCGTCGAACCGGGGGTAACCGAGTCCGGCGAGTACTGCGAGCGCCTGGTCCCGCACGGCCTGGACACCCTTGACGATCGCGTCGTCTCCGGCGTCGGCGTGCTCCAGCGCCAGCTCCAGGTTGTCGACGATCGGCAGCCAACTGGCAGCGACCCTGGCTCGTTCGGCCTCCCGCTCCTGGCCGGCCTCCCGGGCGACCCGCTTGCGGAAGTTGTCCAGCTCGGCAGCCGTGCGCCGCCACCTGTCCTCCATCTCGGCGGCTTTCTCGCGGGCTTCCTCCAGGTCTGGCCCGTCCGGCTGCGCCGTACCGGTGCCGGTCTCTTGGTCAGCCATCCCCATCAACTCGTCGTGAACTCGGCGTCGATGACGTCGTCATCACCGCCGTCCGCGGGCGGCGTACCGGTGGAGCCCTGCGGCGGCGGATTCAAGTTCAGCGCCTGCGCGACCTGCTGCAACTCCCCGGTCAGCGAACGCAGCCGATCCAGCGGCGTTTCCTGGTCCTTGAGGGCCTCGCGGGCGTCGCCGACCAGCATGCCGGCCCGGGCGCGGTCGTGCTCAGCCACCGCGTCGCCGCGTTCGGCGAGCACCTTCTCCACCTGATAGGCGGCCGAGTCCAGCGCGTTCCGCGCATCGACCAGCTCACGCAACCGGCTGTCGTCGCTGCGGTGCGCTTCGGCATCCGCGACCATCCGTTCGACCTCGGACTGGTCCAGGTTCGAGGTCTCGCTGATCGTGACCTTCTGCTCCGCGCCGGTGTCCTTGTCCTTGGCCGACACATGGAGGATGCCGTTGGCGTCGATGTCGAAGGTGACCTCGATCTGCGGTACGCCGCGCGGCGCCGGGCGGATGTTCTCCAGCCGGAAGCGGGCCAGCACCCGGTTGTCCGCCGCCAGCTCCCGCTCGCCCTGCAGGACGACCACGTCCACCGCGGTCTGGTTGTCCTCGGCGGTGGTGAAGATCTCGGACCGGCGGGCCGGGATGGTGGTGTTGCGCTCGATGACCTTCGTCATCACGCCCCCAATGGTCTCCAGCCCCAGCGACAGCGGCGTGACGTCGAGCAGCAGCACGTCCTTGACCTCGCCCTTGATGATCGCGGCCTGGACCGCAGCGCCGATGGCGACCACCTCGTCCGGGTTCACGGTCATGTTGGGGTCCTTGCCGCCGGTCATCCGGCGGACCAGCGCCTGCACCGCCGGGATCCGGGTCGAGCCGCCGACCAGGATCACCTCGTCGATGTCGTTGGCGGTCATCTTGGCGTCGGCCATCGCCTGCTCCACCGGGCCGAGGCACCGATCGATCAGGTCAGCGGTCAACTGCTCGAAGGTGGATCGCATCAGTGTGGTGTTGAGATGCTGCGGACCCTGCGCGTTCGCGGTGATGAACGGCAGACTGATCGTCGTCTGGGTGACCGACGAGAGCTCGACCTTCGCCTTCTCGGCGGCCTCGAAGAGCCGCTGCAGCGCCTGCGGATCGCTGCGCAGGTCGATCCCGACCTCGCGGTGGAAGTCGTCGGCCAGCTTGTCGACGATCCGCCGGTCGAAGTCGTCGCCGCCGAGATGCGAGTCACCGGCTGTGGCCCGGACCTCGACCACCCCGTCGCCGACCGTGAGCACGCTGACGTCGAACGTGCCGCCGCCGAGATCGAAAACCAGAACCGTCTCGTTCTCCAGCTTGTCCATGCCGTACGCGAGCGCCGCCGCAGTCGGCTCGTTGATGATCCGCAGTACCTCCAGGCCGGCGATCCGGCCGGCGTCCTTGGTCGCCTGACGTTGGGCGTCGTTGAAGTACGCGGGCACCGTGATGACGGCTTCGGTGACCTTCTCCCCCAGGAACTTGCCGGCGTCCTCGACCAGTTTGCGCAGCACCAGCGCGGAGATTTCCTCGGGCGCGTGCAGCAGGCCCCGGATCTCGAACCTGACGGCTCCGTCCGGCCCGGCGACCACGTCGTACGAGACCGCGGACAGCTCGGAGGAGACCTCCTCGAACCTCCGGCCGATGAACCGTTTGGCCGAGGTGATCGTGCCCTTGGGGTTGAGTACGGACTGACGGCGTGCCAGTTGGCCGACCAGCCGCTCACCGGAGTCCGTGAACGCCACCACCGACGGCGTGGTTCTGGCTCCCTCGGCGTTCGGGACGACCGTTGGCTGGCCGCCCTCCATCGCCGCGATCACTGAGTTGGTCGTGCCCAGGTCGATGCCGACGGCCTTCGCCATGGTCTTCCCTCCTGTGTACTCCGGGTGTACTCCGGGCCTTCGTCTGGCTTGTCACGGATACACCCCCAACCTGCTCCGGTCAGGATGGGTGCACATCCCTGGAACATGTGGTTCCGGGAATCAGGCGGTCGTCGCGCCACGGGTGGGCATGCGCGCCAGCATTTCGGCGGCCCTGGCCGCGTGCTCGGACGTGCAGTACACCTCGTACCGGGTCGCCACGGTCATCCCGGAGGCGGAGAAATCGCGCTCACCGAAAGTCAACAGGTGCGCGATGAATCCGAAGATCGCCCCGAAGATCGCTCCGTAGAGCAAGCCCCAGAGCAGAATCACCACGACGGCGGTGCCGGAGTCCGCGAACAGCGACAGCAGCAGGCCGATCAGCACGCCGAACCAGGCGCCGGTTCCGGCACCGGCCAGCGCGGCCTTCCATTTCGTCATCCGGCCGAGCACCCGCTCGACCTGTTTCAGGTCGGAGCCGACGATCGTGATGTTCTCGACCGGGAAGCCGTTGTCCGACAGGTAGTCCACCGCGCGCTGGGCCTCGGCGTAGCTGGTGAACGAAGCGACGGTCCGGCCGCGGATGAGGGCGGTTGTCTGCTCGGTCGTGGTCATGGGGAGTCCTTCCACAGTTCTACGGGTGCTGACTCGGTTGTTCGGCGGCAAACATCCACTCGTGCTTCTGCAGGCCGCCGGTGATACCGATGACCAGGTCCTGACTGACGAGGTCGACAGCGCCGAGCTTCTCGATCCGGCTCTGGTTGTTCTCGGTGACCTTGCTCAGCCGTTCGACGATGAGCGGTGCCACCGTCGTACTGCCGACGAAACCACTGGGGAAGCCGGCGAACGGGGTTTTCGCCGCGACCGTCGCGACCCGCGCATCAGCGGCGATGCCGATCGTCGTCAGGCGCTCGGCGACGTCGTCGGACCAGAGCCTGACGTCGTCGGCAAGTTCGTCGAGTTGCGTGTGGAGTTGCCTGAACCACATGCCGCTGACGTTCCAGTGCGCCTGCTTCGCGGTGAGTGCGAGATCCACCAGCTCGATCAGCAGCGGGGTCAGTTCTCGTTCGGCAAGCTGCCGCTCCATAGCACTGCTCCTGCCTAGAGGGATCACCTCATCGTGGCGAGCACCTCGAGTGCCGGCATCCCGCGACCGCGTAGTACGTGAGCCCCCGCGCACATCGAGCGATCAAGCGATCAAGCGTCCGCGGCCAGGACGATGCGGGTCAGTTCGACCCGGGACCGGACGTCGAGTTTCCGGAAGGAGTGCCGCAGGTGCGACTCCACCGTGTACGGGGACAGGCCGAGCTCGTCGGCGATGGCCCGATTGGTGAGTCCGGTGGCAGCAAGTCGCGCGACCCGCAGCTCCGCGGCCGTCATGCTCGCCCAGCCGAAGGCCGGCCGTCCGGTTCCCGGATTCGGGACATCGGCCAGTCGCTCTCGGACGCGCTGAGCGAGTACGACGGCGCCGGCCCCGTCGTACTCGGCAAGTGCCGACTCGAACTCTTCGACGGCCTGGGTACGCCGACCCCGCTGAAGGAGACCCCGTGCCGCATCCTCGGCGGCACGTGCTCGGGCCAAAGGGCGGGGACTCGCTTCGAACGCGGCCGCAGCCGCTACCAGGCGGTCGACGTCGTCGCCGAGTAGGCCACCGGCCTGCATGGCCGCGGCGCCGAAGGAGATCACCTCGCGGTTGATACGGCCGAGGGACTCCGTCGCCTCGGCGGCCGTGCCGGCCCACTCGGCATCGTCGGCTCGCATCGCCAGTCCTACCAGGAACGGTCCCGCCATGGGATCGAACGCGAGCCCCTGCCAACCGTTCGGCAGCTGATCACAAGCCGGGGCAAGATCTGCCAGCACGCGCGAAGGGTCCGCACCGGCCGCCTCGTCGAGCACTGCCGTCGCCCAGGCCAACCGCTGGGCACCGACGCTCCTCGGCTCGGACACCATACTGACCCCATGGTGCAGCCGGCGGCGGCCCGGCCCGAACTCACCGCGATAGGCGTGGGCCTCCGCGAGTACGGCGCACAACTCGGGCACCTGCGTCGACAATCCCAGCTCCTCGGCCCGGATGAGGCCTTCATTGCCTTCAGCAACGGCTTCGTCCAGCCGTCCCCGGTGCAGGTGCAGCATGGCGCGGCAGGTGTACCCGGCTACGTCCAGGTACGCGGTGCCGGGCTCGCCCACCCATCGGCTCCCGGCATCGAACGCGGCCTGTGCCTCCTCGAAGCGATCGAGCGCCATCAGCGTGCGCCCCCGCGTCCAACTGGCCTCAGGACGCTGCGCCTCCGCCGGATCGGCGGCCAGCAGCTGAACGGCTCGATCGACCAGTTCGAGCGATCTCGTCAAGCGGCCGCGCACCCGCTCGGCCGCGCCCATCGTGAGCAACGCCCGGCCGGCGCGAACCGGCGTCCTGCCGACGGTGATCGCCTGTTCGCCCGCCCGCAGCGCCGCGGCGGCGTCGCCGGCTACCAGATGCGCGTTCGACGCTGCGGCGAACAGCAGGGCTCGCGTCGAGTCGTCGACGCCCTGGAGGCCGAGCGCGGTCGTTGCGTGGTGCAACGCAGAGGCCGAGTACCCGGCGATGCCGAGCGAGTCGGCCAGTTGGCAGCGAAGACTCGCCTCGACACCGACCGGTAGGTCGGCGCGCAAGGCGTCCTCGACGAGGGTTTGGGCCTCCGCGCTCCGCCCTGCGCGGAGGAGCAGCCTTGTCGCCTCCATGACGCGCTGTGGACGGTCGGCGTCGACGGTCGGCATCAGGTCGACAGCCCGCAGCCGCAGGTCTCCGGCGGTGCCAGGAGCATCGGCCGCAACTTCGTCGGAGGCACGAATCAGCAAGGCGACGAAGTGGGCGTCTCCACGCTCCGCACCGGTGATCGCATGGGCTGCCGCCTCGGAGATCGAGCCGCCGGTGGCGAGCACAGCGTCAGCAGCCTCCCGGTGCAGACTCTTCCGCGCATCCGGCGGGAGCGCACCATAGGCCGCCTCGCGGACGAGTGCGTGCTGGAAACTCAGCTGCGCGCCCTCCTCCACCAGCAGACCCACCCCGAGCGCCTCGTGGATCGACGGCAACAACTCGGCGACCGTGCGACGCAAAACCAGTGCGACAGGGGGTACGTCGAAGGTCCGGCCGAAGATCGAGGCGACGCTCAGTAGTTGCTGGGTCAGCGGACCCACGGGCGTGAGCCATTCGCGGAGCCGCTGCTCCCGGGAGGGCAGAAGCCGGGCGAATGCCGCGTCGATGATCAGCTCGTCGTCCTCGGCGAGTGTCGAGAGGAGATCCACGACCATGGAGGGATTGCCGGCGCACTTGTCCAGCAGTTCCAGCAGAGTGGTATCCGGAGCGGCACCCAGTAGATCACCGGCCACCCCCGCGACGGCCGCCGGCGGCAGGGGCGCCAGCTGGAGCTGGACCGCACCGGTTGCGACCATGTCCGAGACCAACGAGTCCAGCGCCGGCATCGACGGCCAGGGGCGCCGACTCAGAAGCCACAGGATCGGGCTGGTCGCCAGACGTTCGGCCAGGGCCCTGAGAGCGACCACTGTGAGTGAGTCCGACCACTGCAGGTCGTCCAGCGCGATCAGGACGGGGTGCCGGACGGCGGCTCCTCTGAGCGCACTCTCGAGCTGGTCGATGAGCCAGTGGGGGCCGTACTCCAGCACCTCCGCGGGATCGAACTTCGCCTGGCCGATGATCGGTGGACTACTGCCGCGCATCGCCTCGAGCAGCGGCGCCAGTGGCGAGGCCCGACGCAGCTCGTCGGCGACTCCGGGCGCTACAGCGACCCCGAGGCGCCGCGCCTGCGTCGCGGCCTCCAGCACCAGCCGGCTCTTTCCGAGGCCCGCCGTACCGTCGACGATGACGGCACCTCCCTGGCCGGCCGCCGCCGCCATGACGGATTCACTGAGGCGGCCGAGCTCCGCCTCCCGGCCGTGCAAGGGTCGGTGCGACACGCCGGACATCGGCGTACTGCGGACGTCGAACCGCGCAAGCCGTCCCATCACATCAGCGCGCCGGCGGTGACGTCGGCGGCGACGCGTTGATCACCTTCGCAGTGGACGAGCGCGCGCGTCAGCTCCACGCGGCTTCGGATGCCGAGCTTGCGGTACACCTTGCGGAGGTGAAAGGACACGGTGTGCGGCGAGAGGAAGACGCGCTCCGCCACCTCGCGATTGGTCAGCCCGTGGGCCACCAGCTCGGCCACCGTCCGCTCGGTGCCGGTCAGCGCGTCCCACGCCTCGGCACCGCGCCGGTCGGTTCCGGGAATCGCAGGCAGTGCGGTAGAAGGCGGCCGTTTCGCTACCTGACCACGCAGTGCGAGCCGTACAGCCGCCGGAACGCCATTGGCCACCGATTGCCGGACCAGATCGTGGTGGAAGCCCCACACATCTGGCCCGGCGACCGTGAGCAGGTCCGCCGCGACGATCTCCTCGAGCGGCGGCCGCACCTGCTCGTCCGGCCACCCGAGGAGCTCAGTCAGGTCGTCCACGCTGAACACCTGATCCAACGCCGCGGCGACGCCGAGGAGGTGGCGAGCCTCGGAACTGAGCCGCACGAGCCATCCATCGACGACTTCCCGCACCTGCCCCGGTGGCTGCTCGGACAGCAACTGCGCGCGGCCGCCGGCGATGGCGACGCCGCCCTCGTCCCGCAGTCCGTCCAGGAGCGCTCTGACAAGTTGCGGATTCCCCGCCGCGCCGCGAGCCATGGCCAGCAGGTCGTTGTCCGGCCGCGCCCTCAGTACGTCCGCGATGAGGTCGGCGACGGCGTCGTCCGCAAGGGGTCCGAGGGCGAGCCGAGCCGCTCCCTGGCGCTCCCACTCGCCGAACAACCACTCCGTCGAGGGTTGCCGCGTCCCCATCCGGCGTACCAGCACCCATCCGACGGGGTAGTCCGTCCCCAGCCACGTGGGCATCTCCCGCAGCGCCGTGACGGTCGTCGCGTCGGCCCACTGAACATCGTCCAAGGTGATGAAGACCGGGCCGCGAGCGGCCAGTTTCCGGGTGTGAACTGCCAGCTTCTCGAGGCACGCGGCGCTGTGCACCTGGGTCGCGGATGCCTGGGCGGACGGACCGTCCGGTGGTGTCAGGTCCAGTCCGGAGAACACGGCCGCCAGCGGCAGCTCGTCGGCGTGAGCGCTCACGAGGCTGAACCCGTTCTGTGTTGCCCGCTCCTCGGCCGCGGCGAGAAGCCGGGTCTTCCCGATACCGGGCGCACCGTCCACCAGCAGGATCGCTCTGTGGCCGGTCTCCACGGAGTCGAGCAGGCCGGCAACCGCCCTGAGTTCCCCCGACCGTCCGCGAAGCCGACCGTCCGCGGGCCTGTGCGTATCCATGGGAGCCTGTCCCTCTCGCTGGTCGAGTGCGTCGCGGTACACCTCGACACTCCCTCGGGTGGCTACGACCCGCCAGACCTGTCGAGGAAGTGCCGAAGGCAACTACACCTGCGGAGTACCCTGCCCAGCCCCAAAGTCATTCATCGACTGCGCCGGGACGAGCATGATCCCGTCGTCGGTGATCTGAAACTCGCGCACCCCGGACCGGTGATTGGCCGCCCGGGTCTTCAGCACCGTCAGCGTGCGCGACATCAATCCGGTGAGGCCTCTGTACTGCAGCAGTACGACGTTGTCGGCCATGTGCGACGCAGCCACGTCCGAGAGTTTCGACACGCCGAACAGCTCAGGAAGCTCATACGTCATCATCAGGCTCGTGCCCTGACGCGACGACCTGTGCAACAGAGAATACAGGTACTCCCGGAAGCGCATCTCGTCCGGTGCCGCGGCCTGCAGGTCCGCGAGGCTGTCCAGGAGCACCCTGCTCGCGCCGGTCGTCTCGATCATGTCGAGCAGCTCGTACACCCACTGATCCACGTTCAGGTCGACGGGGCTGCGGTACATCACCTTCAGGTGGTCGGACTTCACAGACCAGCCGAACTGCGACGCCGTCCGCTCCAGCTGCGACGGGTCCTCCTGCATCGTCGCGATGATCGCGGCGTCGCCCTGGCCGACGGCATAGGACACGAAGTGCAGTCCCATCAACGTCTTCCCGATACCGGTGGGCCCCGCCAGCAGGGTCGAGGACCCCGACCAGTAGCCGTTCTCGAGCATGTCGTCGAGCGCGTGGATACCGGACGGAACCCGCTCACCGCGCAGGTCGTAGTCCCTCGCATCAGCCGGGTCCGCGAGCCGGGGATAGACCGTGAGGCCATCCTCCGACAGACGGTAGGAGTGTGTCCCCGCCAGGAAGCCGCCGCCGCGGAGCTTGTGGACCTGGAGAGCCCGGGACGTGCGTTCGGCGGCATGCACGCTCTTCAGCGCGATGATCGCATCGGCCACCGCGAACTCGGGAGAGCGCTGGATCTCGTCCTCCAGGTACTCACCTACCCACATCGAGGTCGCCGGGTAGGCGCTCAGCATGCCCGCCAGATCGTGGAGGAACGCGCGGAAGGCACCACTGCGACCGGCGTAGGGATGCATCGCCTTGAAACTGTCGATCACGATCATCGCGGGCTGCTTGACCAGGATCAGGTCGCGCACGCGCTTGAGAACGCCCGGCAGGCCGTGGTCGCGAAGCGTCCCGCCGAGGTCCTCGTACCACACGCTGCGCCCGACCGCGGCCGGATCGAAGAACGACAGCATCTGGCCGTACCGCAGGATCTTCTCCAGCGGCTCGGAGACCGTGGACAAGTACAGGGCCGGCCGTTCCGGGGTGGCGTTCGCGAACACCCATTGCTGCGCGAAGATCGTCTTGCCGTCCCCCGGGGCGCCCATCACCACGATGATCGCGTTGCGGGGCAGTCCGCCGCCGAGCACGACGTCGAGCGGATCCGATCCAGACGTCGTCCGGTCGTTCATGGGCTCCGTTCCAGGGCGGCGCCGGACCGCAGGTAGGCGCTTTGCCCCAGCAGATCCCGGACGACCGACACCAGTCTCAGCGGTTCCAGCGGTTTGCTCAGGAAGACGGCCGCGCCTGCCTCGAGCGCCTCGTCCCGCAGGTCGAGCGTCGAGATCGCCAGCACGGGGAGATCGAATTGCTGTTTCAATTGGCCACAGAGCCGCAGGCCCTGCGCCTCCGAGATCAGCAGATCGATCAGTACGAGATCCGGAACCTCCCGGACGGCTTCGGCCAGGGCCTGCTCGACCGTGGAGACAACCGTGACGCCGTACCCTTCCGTCCGCAGGAAGTAGTCGGAGAAGTCGGCCGCGAACGGATCCTGCTCGGCCAGCATGACGAGCAGCCCGTCCCCGTCCGGGATCCTTGCCTGCTCCAGCGGTACGCCGCTGGCGATGCGGCCCTCCAGCACGCGGTAGGCGTCACTGGCCGCCATTCCGTCCGACAATCGGTCGCGGACGAAGCGCAGTTGCTCGACCTGCAACCGCGAGTACAGGCGTTGGCCGCCCGGACTCCGCTCGGGCACCACGACGCCGTAGCGGTCCTCCCACGTACGTAGCGTCGCCGCCGGAACGCTGAGCATCCGCACGAGCGCGCCGATACTGTAGACAGGCGAATCAGGCATTGGCCGAACGCATCTCCCAGAGGTGTCGACGACACGCGTTCTACCGGCGGAAACCGCCGCTCAGGCTCCTGATCGCTGGAGCATAGGTGCTCGGCTCGATACGTATTGTGATGATCCGCAGACTACCTCATCCCCTGTACCCGACCTCTAACGCCAAGGAGCGGTGGACTACAAGTTTCCGGGATGACGGCACCAGCCTCTCCGACGAGACTCGGCAAATCGCCGAGACTGGAGGCACACCGTGGACCTGCGACTGAAGGCCTGGGAGGTACCGCTGCAGATCGCCGCGGGAGCCTTCATTCTCAACTCCGGCCTGACCAAGCTCCCCACGGACGACACGGCCGCCGAGCAGACGCACGGATACGCCGCAGGTGCCTACCCCGCCCTCCGCCGGCTCGATCCCCGCCGGTTCGTGGGAGCGCTTTCTGCGGGAGAGATCGCACTCGGTACGGCGCTCCTGGTCCCGATCGTCGCCGACGAACTCCGCGAGCGGATGCGCGGGGAGAGCTGAACCGGCATGTCCGCCGTCACAGCCGGCAGATCGGCACATCGCCGCGGCCGCCGTGAGTGGATTCAGATCCTCGGCGGTGGGTTCGCGCTGTGGCTCGCCTGCCTCGTCGTCACGCTGCTGACTTCCAACGCCAACCTCGTACCAACGCTGATCCTGCTCGGCAGCTTTCTCATCCCCGTCACGTTCGTCGCCTGGTCGTTCCAGAGATGGCGGGACGAGCACCTCACGGCCGAACTCATTGTCAGAGCCTTCGTGGTCGGCGGACTGCTGGGAGTGTTGTCGGCAGCCCTGCTTGAGACGTACCTGCTCGAGCCCTCCGCCTGGCTGTTCCTCGGTGTCGGCCTCATCGAAGAGGCCGCCAAGCTCGGCGCGCTCGTCTTCGTCACCCGCCACTTGGCCGTGCGCCATGGCCGGGACGGATTCGTCCTCGGCGCCGCGGTCGGCTTCGGGTTCGCAGCGTTCGAGTCGGCCGGGTACGCGTTCAACGCGCTGCTGACCGTCAAAGGCCTGTCGTTGCCTGCTCTCGTCGAGACCGAGCTGGTCCGCAGCCTCCTGGCGCCGTTCGGGCACGGGCTGTGGACGGCGATCCTCGGCGGAGTCCTGTTCCGGGAAGCCCGCGTCGGCCGGCTCCGCTTCAACGGTGTCGTTCTGCTGATGTATCTATGGGTCTCGGTGCTGCACGCATTGTGGGACGACTCCCACAGCATCGCGCTCGCGCTCACCTTCGTACTCACCGGCACGCCGTGGCAGTACCGGCTGCTGTCCGTGGGCTATCTACCCACACCCACCTCCGAGCAGGTGCACCTGTTCACCGTGCTCTCGATGGGCTTCCTGGCTCTGGTGTCGCTGCTGGGCCTGGCGACCCTCTGGGCGACCTGGCGGAGTAACCGGCCTGCGAAGACGCATTCGGCAGTCCTGCCGTGACGTCGCGGGCCGCGATCGTCGAGCCCGCGCCGACCTTGTTCGTCACGCCGGAGCGCTGCCGAAGGTGCGCGCGGCCGTGGTCGAATCCGCGGTACCGGCGAACTGAACCATCGTTGTTCTACACGTTTCCGTGGTGACCCGGACATCTCGTCGCGGCAGCATGGCAAGCACCCGCATCTGGAGGAGACGGAATGGCAGTCATGGCTGTGCCCAGGTTCGAGCGCTTCTTCCGCGCCGCCGCGGGTCTGGACGTCGACAAGGACGACCTCAAGCGCTACAGCGACTTCGTTTACGACAAACTCCACGACCTGCTGGTGATCGGGCAGGGCACCGCCAAGGCGAACAGCCGCGACATTCTCCAACCACGTGACCTGCCCATCACGAAAGGCTTGCAGGAGAGCATCCATGTCTTCCGCGAGATCGACGAGGACGTCGAACTGCAGCCGATCTTGGCGCAGCTGACGAAATATCCCCCGCTCGACGTAACTGTCAGCGAGGAGACCGAATCCCACTTGCCGGAAGTGGTCGGAGGATTGAGCGTCGCACTGGCCCGCACCCTCAAAGTCATCGACCCCGGCATCAAGAACCCACAAACAGCCCACTGGGAAGACGCCTTCCGCATCTTCGGCCTCCTGCTGTAACTCCAGCAGCGACCGCCATCCTCAGGACTGTGCGGTCTCCCGAAGGAATCCGTCCGGATCGGTGAATGGCTCGGTGGTGCCGCCGAGGACGATGCGGTGCCAACCGACTCCGCCGGCGGAGACGCCGAGGTCCTTGGCCAGGGCGCCACGCTTGTACAGCGCCAGCTTGGCGCGACCGGACTCGCCCGCCGCGAACTCGGCGGACTTGCCACCGAAGCTCCTCGACACGGTCAGACCCCGCCTCGTGTAGTACTCCTTGCTGGCGAGCTCGTCGATCTCGCGTGTGGCTGGCCCGGTGTTCTTCTTCGGCGACGTCGCGATCTTCCAGATCGCCCCGTCCGGAGCCTGGACGACACCGCAGTACCCCCAGACCGATTTCACCGCGGGCTTCAGTCCACGCCGAACGCAGCGTAGAACCTCCGAGCCACCTCGAGATCGTCCACCTCGAGGGTGACGGACGAGATGTGCGTAAGCGATGCAGTAGAAGCGCTGGTTTCCATGCCCCAAACGCTACGAGCGAGCCCACCCAGCCCGCTGCTCGATTCCTGACGTGATCCGTTCCCGACCCCTCGCAGTCCCCAGTGAGTAACAAACGTGGCCCGACGCCCCTCTATCAAAGTGGGGACGGATTTCTGAGAGGCCAAGACCGCGGCGGATGCACGCGGCCGACGACCGACACGCGAGTCTGGGGCCAAGCAGTAAGGAAACCAAGATGTTGCACGTACTGTCCCGCGGCCTGGTGCTCAGCGGGATGCTCTGCCTACCACTGACCAACTGCGGCTCCACGAACGATCCACCGGCGGCTACGCCCCCAGACGAGAAGGCCGCAATCGCCCTGCTCGCCGAAGCCTGCCAAGCAATGATCGTCGACAACCACCGATGGGAAGCCAACGACAAAGCCGAACACCTCGCCCGCCAGGCCGCCGCCCAGAACCCCGCCGCCGACGGCTTCGCCGACATGATCGCCCAACTCAACACCGAAGCCCACCACCCCACCGACCAGATCCACTACCACCAACTCCGCAACGCCCTGACCAACGCCTGCACAACCGTAGAAGCCCCCCTCCCCTGAGCCCACATCCAAACTCACCGCGGCACCTCGTCAGCCATCCACCCGGCGCGAACCCCAGGCAAGTCTGTTCCTGCAGCGCGTGGCTGAACCCAAGGCGATTCGCTCCACCGGCCAAAACGACCGTCGCCACAGGCTGCTCGCTCACGCACGCCAGCCGCCCCGCCGCCAACCCGCATCGCTTCTGCCGACTGCCGGCCCATCGGTCTGCTGATCACGGTCGCGATCCTGTTCGTACTGCGCGACGAAGCCCGCGAGGTGTACCGCCGTCTGATGGACGCCGTTGAACCCCGCGCTGCCATCTGGTCGAAGCCGTCATCCGCTCCACCCCAGGCGTCGTCGAGGTCACCGGTGTCCAGCTCCGCTGGGTCGGCCAGGCACTCCGCGCCGAGGCCCGGGTCGCCGGCGACTCCACCCTCTCCCTCGTCGACGCCCACCACCTCAGCCACCAGGTCGAGCACGACCTCCTCCACGGCGTACGACGCCTCACCACCGCCACCATCCACGCCGAGCCCGTCCCCCACGACGCCACCGCAGCTCACGCCCTCGTCAGCCACCACCGCTGACTCACGTCAGCTGAGGCAACCGCTCCGCCGCCGCGACTGCTGCGGCGGCGGCGCCTGTTGTCGGGTGGCCAACGCTCTCACTCAGGCGGGACGTTGGAGGAGGGATGCGAGGGCCTTGCCAACGACCGCGGTCACCGCGCGCGGATGCGAGACCAGCGTCACGTGCGATCCGCCGTGGAAGATCGTGATGTCGGAATGGGCCCGGTGCGACATCGCGAGCAAGGACTCCGGCGTGATGATCTGATCTCCGGTGGAGATGAAGGACCAGGACGGCAGCGTCTTCCAGCCGGCGTGAGCGGTCGGCGCGTTGAGCGCCACGGTCGATGCCACTGACTGCGTCGCCCATTGCTCCAGCGCCTGCGGCCGTGGCAGGTCGTTCGCGAAGTAGTTCAGGTAGGTGCCCTGCTGAAGGATGATGCCTGACGTCCCAGGGATCTGCTCGAAGAGATCGGCGGGCGGGTGCGTGGCAAGGGCCGACGTCGCTCCGCCCAGGGCGCTGATGGGTTCCCCGACCTCGGGTTCGTAGGCGTCGACGTAGACCAGTCCGACAACGTTGCTCACCTCGGCGACGGCGTTCGAGATGACCGCGCCGCCGTACGAGTGTCCGACCAGCAGCACCGGCCCTGGAACGGTACGCACGAAGTTGGCGACTGCCGTCGCGTCGGCGGCGAGATCCTGCACGTGTACGTCGACGGCGCGGACCTTGCATCCGTCGCGCTGCAACTGGCTGACCTCCCCCGCCCAGCTCGAGTTGTCGGCCCACGCTCCGTGGACGAACACGACGGTGATCGGAGCGCGGCCGGGAGCGCTGCAGCGGATCGGCTGTGCGTTGCCGGCCGCGGACGCTGTCGTGTTCTGCGCGTAGCCGGCAACCGGCGCGACCAGACCACTACTCACCAGACAAGCGGCGGCGAGGAGCGCCGAGGTCTTGAAGATTCTGCGCATGATGTTCTCCTTGTCCAGGCAGGTAGGTCTGCAAGGCGCCTTGTTCCAGCAGCTGGAGCGTCACCCCATGACGATCACTCCGACACGCCAGGGGTCACGCGGACCTTGATGTTCTTCACCAGCGGCTGGTCGCCTTCCGCACCGACAAGCGCCGCCTCCCAGCCGACCGCCGGGTGGTGGTAGTCCTGCTGCGACCAGTCAGGCATCAGCGGCGACCAACTCGACCTGGATGTTGTCGATCGGTTCACTCATCGGGCTGACCCCTCTTGGGCGATTCGGCAAGTCCGACGCTAGGAGACGCGACTTGACGAATAGTGAATTCCCGATCCGATCGATCTCCACTGGCTGTCAACAGCGGTGCGGACACTCTCCGCCGCCTGCGACGCCCGCCTCTTCGTACGCCACACAGTTCCTCGACGCCCTCGGCTGGTAGCGTCACCGTCGCCGGCCGGGGGTCGTGAGCGTGACGGGGTCTTCGTCAGCGATCCAGTCGCCGGTGGCGAGTCGGTGGAGCCTGTGGGTCCGGTCGAACGTCAGCCAGCGGGACAGCTTTGGGTGTGGTGCCCGCAGCGGGAGGCGAGGTCGAGGAAGAACGCGCGGTCGAAGGGGCCGCCGCGATCGCCTTGAGTCCCGATGGCCAGGAGCCGTCGGGCAGGCGCTCGCTGACGAGCCAGTCGTAGGCGCGTTCCGCCCGGTCGTCGAAGCTAGCCACCGTAGACGCCAGATTCACATTGAGCACATTCTGCGGAACCGAAACCGCCGGCCCAAGCCCACTGATCCCACGCACATCCGCAGCCGGCACCCGCCCCACGACCGCCCAACGCAAGGGCATCCACAAACCGCCGCCGGGCCTCGGAACACACCACGTCGAACGGAGCGCCTGCCCTAGCACGGCCAGGTTCAGCAGTCCTCCGATGGGCACCCGTGTCTGTGGCCGAGACCCCGGCGGTTCGCTTCGGTAGGTCGGGTGGCCGTGGGTACGGGGCGGTCGCTCGCGGGCGGTAGCCCGCAACTCGCCGGCGCTAGCCGGCAGGTCCGGCGCCAAGCCGGGGGTGGGTGGGTAGCGCGCGTAGCAGGTGCGGGAGGGAGCGGAGCGACCGGAGCACCTGCGTAGCACGCGGGGGTCTACTACATCCCCTCTTACCTGATGCGCATGCCGGAGATCGCGCGGGCGATTACCAAGCGCTGAATCTCGGAGGTGCCTTCGAAGATGGTGTAGATCTTGGCGTCTCGGTGCATGCGTTCTACTGGATATTCGCGGGTGTAGCCGTTGCCGCCGAGGATTTGGATGGCTTCTTCGGTGACCTTGACGGCTACTTCGCCGGCTTTCAGTTTGGCCATGGAGCCTTCGCCGTGGCGGTAGTCGGGGGTTTCGCCGCGCATCAAGGCTGCGGACATGTTGGCGGCTCGCCAGACGAGGAGGCGGGCGGCGTCGATTTCCATGGCCATGTCGGCGAGTTTGAAGGCGATGCCCTGGTTGTCGATGATCGGGCGGCCGAATTGTTCGCGGGTTTTGGCGTAGTCGAGGGCTACTTCGTAGGCGGCGCGGGCGATGCCGATGGCTTGGGCGCCGACGATGTGCCGGGTCATTTCGAAGGTGGCCATCGAGGCGTTCCGGCCGGCCGGGGCGGCGGCGGACGGAGCGGCGGCGCGGGCGCCAGCGTCCCGAGCGGCGGCCTCCCGAGCGGCGGATTCGCGGGCGCGGATCAGGCGTTCGTCCAGTTTTTCTTTGCCGCCGAGGACGTTGGCGGCGGGGATGCGGACGTTGTCGAAGAAGACGTCGGCGGTGTGCGAGGCGCGTAGGCCGTGCTTGCGCAGCTTGGTGCCCTGTTCGAGGCCGCGGACCTCGGACTTGGGTACGACGAACGCCGCCTGGCCCTTCGTACCGAGCGACGGGTCGACCGTCGCGACCACGACGTGGACGTCCGCGATGCCGCCGTTGGTGGCCCACGCCTTCTGGCCGTTGATGACCCACTCAGAAGTACGCTCATCAAACACGGCCCGCGTACGGATGGCCGAGACGTCGGACCCCGCGCCCGGCTCGGAGGAGCAGAAGGCGGCGACGCGTACGTCGTCGGGGGTGCCGTAGCAGCGGGGCATCCACTGGCTCCACTGTTCCGGCGTACCGTTCGAGAAGATCGCCGACGACGCGAGGCCGGTGCCCTTGAGCGACATCGCGATGCCGGCGTCGCCCCAGAAGAGTTCCTCGTGGACGAGCGGCATCAGCAGGCCGCTCGGGTCGACGAACAGGTTGATGTTCATGTCGAGGCCGTAGATGCCGACCTTCGCCGCTTCCTGGATGATCGGCCAGGGCGTCTGCTCGCGCTCGTCCCACTCGGCGGCGGCCGGGCGGATGACGTCGGCGGCGAACGTGTGCGCCCAGTCGCGGATCTCGCGCTGGTCGTCGTTGATCGCCAGCGAGAAGGTGCTCCAGTCCGGTTTCGAGCGCTCGGCACCGAGTTCGCCGGCCAGCGTCATCACGTCTGCGGACACAACAGGGTCGCTCATCAGGTCCTCACAAAAGCGGAGATGTTACCGATGAGTGTAACTGTCGTTTGCACCAAGGGGTACCACTGTGGCTAAGATCGATCCATGAGCTCCGCGCTGCTCGCGATCGGACGCCGCCGGACCACGGCGGAGCGTCGTCGCGACCGGGAGCGGGACATCATCCGCGCCACCCGGGAGATCTTCGACGAGCGCGGCACGATCGACGCCCAGATCGACGATATCGCCAAGCGGGTCGGGATCAACAAGGCGCTGATCTACCGGCACTTCGCCGGCAAGGAAGAGCTGTTCGCGCTCACACTGGTCGACTACCTCCAGGAGCTCGACGAACTGCTGCAACAGAAGGACAGTCCGAGAAGGGCCCCGCTCAACCGGCTCAAGTCGCTCAGTGAGACGTTCGTCGACTTCTGCCTCGGCTACCCGGCGTTCACCGACTGCGCGATGAGCCTGCTGCGCAGGACCGGCGACGAACTGTTCGGCGAGATCACCGAGCCGGTGATGGTCAAACTCGGTACGGCGATGGCCGCGCCGCTCGACCGGATCGCCGTCGTACTGAAGGCCGGCCAGCGGACCGGCGTGTTCGACGAGGTGGACACCGCCTACCTGGCCAACCACCTGTACACGCAGACCCTCGGGTCGTTGCACATGGCAAGGGTCGGGTTGATCGTGTCGAGCGGGCAGCCAGGGCACCCGGTGGTGCATCATGCCGATGTCGGTACGGTCCGCGAGACCGCGATCACCGCCACCCTCGCGACCGCCGTGGGACGCAAGGCCCTGTTCCCAGCCAAAGCAGTAGCGAAGTCAGCAGGCACCTCCGTGAGGCCGACCAAGAAATCCACCACCCGCTCCGCTAGAGCAGGAGAGACATCGTGACCGAACCGCGCAAGGTGGCCGTGGTCGCCGGGAACCGGATCCCGTTCGCCCGGCAGGACAAGACCTACCGGCACGCCTCCAACTCCGACATGCTCACCGCCGCGCTGAACGGTCTCGTCGACCGTACCGGCCTCGGCGGGCAGGAGGTCGGCGAGGTCGTCGCCGGCGCGGTCCTCAAGCACGCCCGGGACTGGAACATGGTTCGCGAGGTGGTGCTCGGCTCGAAGCTCGCGCCGACCACGCCCGCGTACGACATCCAGCAGGCCTGCGGCACCGGGCTGGAGGCGGCGATCCTGGTCGGCAACAAGATCGCGCTCGGCCAGATCGAGGCGGGCATCGCCGGCGGCGTGGACACCGCGTCCGACGCCCCGCTGAGCGTCAACGACCACCTGCGCAACGTCCTCCTCGACCTGAACCGCGCGAAGACGTACGGGGACCGTCTGAAGGTACTGGCCCGCGTCCGCCCGAAGGATGTCGTACCGGAGATCCCGCGCAACGCCGAGCCGCGGACCGGGAAGTCGATGGGCGACCACGCCGCGCTGACCGCGCTGGAGTGGGGCATCACCCGCGAGGCGCAGGACGAGCTGGCGTACCGCTCCCACATCAACCTGGCGAAGGCGTACGACCGGGGCTTCCAGCAGGACCTGATCACGCCGTACCTCGGGCTCGAGAAGGACCAGAACCTGCGGCCCGACACCACGCTCGAGAAGCTGGCGAAACTGAAACCGGTCTTCGGCAAGGGCGAGACCGCGACGATGACGGCCGGCAACTCCACCCCGCTCACCGACGGTGCTTCGACCGTACTGCTCAGCACTGACGAGTGGGCAGCCGAGCACGGGCTGCGGCCGCTCGCGTACCTCACCCACTCGCAGACGGCCGCGGTCGACTACGTCAAGGGAGCCGAGGGACTGCTGATGGCTCCGGCCTATGCGGTGCCGAGAATGCTGCAAAGGGCAGGTTTGACGCTGCAGGACTTCGACTACTACGAGATCCACGAGGCGTTCGCGTCCCAGGTGCTGGCCACGCTGAAGGCATGGGAGGATCCGATCTTCTGCAAGGAACGGCTCGGCCTGGACGCCCCGCTCGGCGAGGTCGACCGGGACAAGCTGAACGTGAACGGCAGCTCGCTGGCCGCGGGGCACCCGTTCGCGGCCACCGGCGGGCGGATCGTCGCCGCGCTGGCGAAGCAACTGGACGAGAACGGCGGCGGCCGCGGGCTGATCTCGATCTGCGCCGCGGGTGGCCAGGGTGTCGTCGCCATCCTCGAGAAGTAGGAGCTGAGATGACGGATCGCTACCAGACGTTCACCCGGACGCCGCTCGGCAAGACCCTGGTGAAGAACCTGGGTCTGCCCGACCCGATGCCGCTGCCGCGCTGGTACGAGGGCGCCCCCGTGATCGACGGTACGGTCGTCTTCGGGGCGATCGGCGAGACCGACGCCGGCAAGGCGATCCAGGCCCTGCTGCGTGACATCGGCGCCTCGTTCAGTACGGCGACCGAAGGCGTTGCGTCCAGCGAGATCCGCCCGAAGGCGCTGGTCTTCGACGCGACCGGCGCGGCCTCGACGGCGGACCTGAGCAGCCTGCAGCGGTTCTTCTCCCCCGTGATCCGCCAGCTCGCCCCCGCGGGCCGCGTCATCGTCGTCGGCCGGACGCCGGAACTCGCGAGCTCCACCGAGCAGCACGTCGCGCAGCGCGCGCTGGAGGGCTTCACCCGCAGCCTCGGCAAGGAGGTGAAGCGCGGCGCGACGGTCAACCTGGTGTACGTCGCTCCCGACGCGCACGAGCAGCTCGACTCCACGCTGCGCTTCTTCCTCTCCCCCAAGTCCGCGTACGTCGACGGTCAGGTCGCCCGGATCGGTACCGGTCCGCTCGTGAGCAACGACCCGCAGCGCCCGCTGGCCGGTCGTACGGCACTCGTCACCGGCGCGGCCCGTGGCATCGGTGCCGCGATCGCGAACACCCTCGCCCGCGACGGCGCGACCGTGATCGGTGTCGACGTACCGCAGAACGCGGACCCGCTGCGCAAGGTGATCTCCAAGATCGGCGGTACCGAACTCCTCCTCGACGTGACTGCCGTCGACGCGGCGCAGCGGATCGCGGCGCATGCGCAGGAGCAGCACGGCGGCCTCGACATCGTCGTACACAACGCCGGCATCACCCGCGACCGGCGCCTGGTGAACATGCGGACCGACGCCTGGGACGCCGTCCTCGACGTCAACCTCCGCGCCCCGGAGCGGATCACCCAGCACCTGGTCGAGTCCGGGGCGCTGCGCGACGGCGGGTCGATCGTCGGCGTCTCCTCGATGGCCGGGATCGCCGGCAACAACGGCCAGACGAACTACGCGACCTCGAAGGCCGGCGTGATCGGTCTGGTGCAGGCGCTCGCGCCGGTGCTCGCCGAGAAGCAGATCCGGATCAACGCGGTCGCGCCCGGGTTCATCGAGACCGAGATGACCGCGAAGATCCCGTTCACGATCCGCGAGGTCGGCCGCCGGCTGAACTCCTTGCAGCAGGGCGGCCTGCCGATCGACGTGGCGGAAACGATCGCCTGGTTCGCGGATCCGGCGTCCGCGGGCGTGACCGGCAACGTGGTCCGCGTCTGCGGCCAGAGCCTGCTGGGCGCCTGACATGCCCACCCGGCGGTACGACGACTCCCCCGGCCTCGGTTCGCTGTACGCTCGGACCGTCAAGGCCACGCTGCGCCGCGCCGACTACGAGCCGAACGAGGACGGCCTGACCCTCGAGCTGCCGCGGTCCGCGATCAACCAGGACCACCTGACGGCGTACCGCGAGGTCACCGGGTTCCAGGCCGGGCCGGCGCTGCCCCCGACGTACCCGCACGTCCTCGCGTTCCCGCTGCACCTGGACCTGATGTCCGACCCGTCGTTCCCGTACAAGCCGATGGGGATCGTGCACCTATCCAACACGATCACCCAGAAGCAGCCGATCCCGCTGCACGCCGAGCCGTCGATCCGCGTACACAGTACGCCCGAACGCCCGCATCCGAAGGGCACCGTGTTCGACGTGGTCAGCGAGGTATTCGTCGACCACGAACTGGTGTGGAGCGACCTGACCACGCTGCTCAGCCGGTCCGCGGGTACGCCGGACGCGCACGCCGACCTGCTGCCCGATCCGGTGCTGGCCGCGAACGCGTGGTGGGACCTGCGCGGCAACCTCGGCCGCCGGTACGCCGCCGCGTCCGGCGACCGGAACCCGATCCACCTGTTCAAACTCACCGCGCAGGCGTTCGGGTTCCCGCGCCAGATCGCGCACGGTATGTGGGCCAAGGCTGCCGCGCTCGCGTCCGTCCAGCGGGCCGGCGCGCTGCCGGACGCGTTCACGGTCCGCGTGGACTTCCGCAAGCCGTTGCTGCTCCCGTCACGGGTCCAGTTCGGCTACCAGCAGGACGGCAAGACCACCGACTTCGCGCTCTACGACGAATCACACGACGTGACGCACCTGATCGGCCAGCTGCAGGAACGCTGAACCGCCAGGCCATCACAATCGCTCCCCACCCGGGGCGCTCACGCTCACACCGCTTCCACGTCGGCGATTGCGATGGCCTGGGGCTCCGCCTCCCGCCGGATCCGGTCGAGCACCTCGCCGATCGGCGCGGCGTCCCACTTGCTGCCATCGCGTTCACGGACCGCGAGCTCGCTGCCGGAAGCCTCGCGGGGGCCGATGACGGCCTGGTACGGCGCCAGCCGGTTCTCCCGGATCCGCGCGCCGAGGCTGCCCTCGTCGGCGTGCGCGATCTCCACCCGCAGACCACGGTCCGACGCCCGCCGCGCAACGGCAGCCGCGACCTTCTCCTCGTCGTCCGAAATCGGCAGTACGACGACCTGCACCGGAGCGAGCCACGCGGGGAACGCGCCGCCGTGCACCTCGATCAGCTGCGCCATCGCCCGCTCGATACTGCCGACGATCGCCCGGTGCACCATCACCGGCCGATGTTTGTTGCCATCGGCACCGACGTACTCGAGACCGAACGCGGCCGGCTGGTGGAAGTCGATCTGGACGGTCGACAGACTGAACTCACGACCGGCCGAATCCATCATCTGGATATCGATCTTCGGCCCGTAGAAGGCCGCATCCCCCGGCGCCTCCTCGTAGTCGATGCCGGCCGCCTCCAGAACGTCCCGGAGCAGCGAGGCGGCGTGGGCCCAGCTGGCGGCGTCGCCGACGTACTTGCTGGACGGATCACCGAACCGCGCGTCCTCGGCGGGGAGTGCAAGGACGTAGCGGGACGCCGCGATGCCCATGTCGGCGTACGCCTGGTTGATCAGCCGCAACGCCGACGCGGCCTCGGACGCGACCTGGTCGAGGCGGCAGAAGATGTGCGCGTCGTTCAGCTGCATCGCGCGGACCCGGCTCAGTCCGCCGATCGCGCCGGACAATTCGGCCCGGTACTGGCCGCCGAGTTCGGAGATCCGCAACGGGAGCTCGCGGTAGCTGTGCGAGCGGGAACGGTACATCAGCGCGTGGTGCGGGCAGATGCTCGGCCGCAGGACGAGTTCCTCGCCGCCGATGTCCATCGGCGGGTACATGTCGTCGTGGTACTTCGCCCAGTGGCCGGAGATCTCGTACAGCTCCTTCTTGGCCATCACCGGCGAGTACACCTGCTGGTAGCCGGCTCTTCGCTCGACCTCGGCGATGTAGCTCTCGAGCGCACGCCGGACGGCGGCACCGGCCGGCAACCAGTAGGGCAGGCCCGCGCCGATCAGCGGGTCGGAGTCGAACAGGCCGAGTTCGCGGCCGATCTTGCGGTGGTCGTACATGGTGGTCTCCTCATTGAGAGTGGGGCGAGAGACCACCGGGAACGACGAAGCCCCGGGGCACTCGCCCCGGGGCTTCGGTCAGACAGTCAGGTGTCAGCGCGCCGGGACGTACTCCGGCGTCGTCGTGACTACAGCGCGCTGCAACATGCCCTCAAGGTAGCAGACGTTTCCGAATCTGGCTGACCAGGAGGCGGGAGCGGTTCGAATCGGCCGGGAGGTTGTCGACAGCGCGGGTCAGCAGATCGCGGTGCTGATCGATGCGGCCGGGCTGCGCCAGCTGCCACGCGACTTCGAGGCGCACGGCCGGCTCGTCGCTCTCGAGGGCACGAAGCAGTACTGGGTCGGCCGCGGGTCCGGCGGCACCGGCGAGGACGCGGAGTGCCCTTGTCCGGTGCTCCGAGTCCTCCGCCAGTCGGGCGACGACGTCGATCAGACGTGGATCGGTTGCCTGCAGCAACACTCGGTTGGCAGCCCAGAGCGCCTGCTCGCGGACCTCGGCCGACTGCGTGTGCTCCAGCAGGTTCACGACGAGGTCCGGGTCGGCGACGTCGGCCACCACCACGTCCAGCGCACTCAGATGGTTCGCGGCATCAGGTGCCACGGCCGTTTCGCGCAGTACGGCGTACGCGCGCCGCAGCACCGGCTCCTCGTCGAGATCCCAGCCCGCGGCGTTCTTGAAGTGGTCGAGTGCAACGCCGACCGCCATCGGATCGTCGCTGTACAGCAAGGTCAGAAAGGCGTCCCGGTCGAATCCGAACTGCAGTACCTCATGCGCGCCGCGCAACTCGGGGTCCCGCAACTCGCGGCCGATCCAGTGCCGGCTGTGAAAACCGGTGACCGCCCGGCGCACCTCGGAGTGGTCGAGAGCGATGCCCTGGGCAACGATGTTCCGGCTGTGCAGCAAGGTGGTGAACGCCTGCAGGTAGGCGCCGTCGGGATCCGTCAGGTCGGCGAGCGCGCGGTCGAGCTCGGGATCACCCGGCGTACGTCCCTCCCAGTAGAAACTCACTGCGACCCGTCGAGATCGAGCCCGACCGGGCGAATCAGGCCTTCCTGGGCGACGGACGCGATCAGCGTGCCGGTTTCGGTGTAGAGCCGTCCCGTCGCGAAGCCGCGCGCTCCGGAGGCCGAGGGCGACGCCTGGTCGTAGAGGAGCCACTCGTCGGCGCGGAACGGGCGGTGGAACCAGAGGGCGTGGTCGAGCGAGGCCGGCTGGATGCGGCGGTCGCCGATGACGATGCCGTGCGGGAGCAGGCTGGCGCCGAGCAGGGTCAGGTCGCTGGCGTAGGCGAGGACGCAGGCGTGCAGGGCCGGGTCGTCGGGGAGCTTGCCGGCGGCGCGGATCCAGAACTGGCGGCCGGTCACGCCGGCCAGGCGTACGTCGAGCGCTGCCCACTCGCGATCCCAGTCCGCCGCCGCACGACCGGACCGAGCCTCCAGAACGGTCGCGAGCCGCGGCGCCTCCTCCGGCGGTACGACGTCGTCCGGCACCGGGTCCTGGTGGTCCAGCCCGGGCTCCGGGCGCTGGAACGACGCGGACATGTAGAAGATCGGCTTCCCGTGCTGGGACGCCACCACCCGGCGGCTGCTGAACGACCCACCGTCACGCGTCGGCTCCGGACGGTACACGATCGGTACGGACGTGTCGCCGGCGCGCAGGAAGTACCCGTGCAGCGAGTGCACCACCCGCTCGGGATCCACGGTCCGGCTCGCCGCGGCCAGCGCCTGACCGAGCACCTGCCCGCCGAACACCCGCTGCATCGACGTATCGGGCTGACGACCGCGATACACGTCCGCGTCGATCATCTCCAGGTCGAGCAGCTCGACCAGATCCTCCAACGACTCAGGCATGCCTCATCCTGACAGGCTCCCGGCCAGGACGTACGCCCTCCCCGCTGTGACTTATTCGT
This sequence comes from Kribbella sp. NPDC004536, assembly GCF_042873835.1. Lineage (NCBI taxonomy): Bacteria > Bacillati > Actinomycetota > Actinomycetes > Propionibacteriales > Kribbellaceae > Kribbella > Kribbella sp. NPDC004536. The sequence continues at coordinate 1,573,234 of NZ_JBIALY010000002.1, forward strand.
TGTCCTCGCGGTTGAGTTCGGCGAGGAACTGTTCCACCTCGGCGCCGAGTTCGTCGGCGGACGGGGTGGAGTCGGCGAGCAGGCTCTTGCGGCTGAGCGAACCCTCGGCGGCGTCGTACTGGGTTTCGAGGGCCTTCACGACGGCGCTGGCGTCCTCGGAGGCCTCGACCTGCTCGTCGACCAGCCGGCCGGTGACGGCGGCCTCGTCGAGCAGGGCCTTGCTAGGGAGGAGCAGACCGGTCGCCGCGGAGATCGCATGTACGAGCGCCAGTGCCGCGCCCGGGAAGCGGTTCTCGGCGAGGTAGTGCGGGACGTGCACGGCGAAGCCCATCGCGTCCTTGCCGGCCTCGCCCAGGCGGACCTGCAGCATCGTCGCGGCGCTCGCGGGCAGCACCATCTCGCCGTCCCAGATGTTCGACCGGGTGACCAGCTCGGGCCGGGTCGCGTGTGCGGTCAGACCGAGCGGACGGGTGTGCGGCACGCCCATCGGGATGCCGTGCACGCCGACCGTCAGAGTCACGTTGTAGAGGTCGATCAGCTGCCGGACGGCACCGGCGAACCGGTCCCAGTGGTTGTCCGGCTCAGCGCCCTCGAGGAGCAGGAACTCGACCCCCGCGTCGTCGGTCAGCAGGTGCAGCGACAGGTGCGGCGGGGTGTAGTCGGTGAACCGGTCCTCGGCGAACGTCACCTCGGGCCGGCGGGCCCGGTAGTCGTGCAGCAGGTCGACGTCGAACCGCGCCAGCAACCGGTGGTCGAGCACCTCGAGCAGGTGGTCGGCGGTCACGCGCCCTGCCTGGCCGGCGTCCATGAACCCGTCCATCGAGTGCACCATGACCTTCGGCGTCGCCGCCGGGCCGGTCGCCACCGACTCGTCGACGATCTCGTAGAGGTCGTCCGGTCGCAGCATCGTCGTCTCCTTCGCAGTTGCCAGCCGTTCCATTGTCTCCAACGCCGGGGCCGCGCGGACAAATTCCGGTCCCCGGGAAGATTCAGGATGTTCCAAGACTCGGCACCGGCGCGACAACTCTGGAAAGCGCTTGCTAGCGTTGCCCTCGTGAGCCCAGAACCAAGTTCCGCCCCGACCGTCATGCTGGCGATGAACGACAGCAGCCGCGAGCGCGTGCTGGTCCCGTCCGTCCGGAAGCGCCTGGAGGCGGTCGCCACCGTCCTGCCGGTCGGTCCCGGTACCAGCTTCCTCTCCGACCCGGCCGTACGCTCGGCGCTCCCGGACGTCGACGTACTGCTCACCGGCTGGGGCTGCCCGCGAATCGGCCCGGAGGTACTGGACGAGGCGCCGAAGCTGCGGGCGATCCTGCACGCGGCCGGCTCGGTGAAGGCGATCGTGGACCCGGCCGCGTTCGACCGGGGTATCCAGGTCTCGTCGGCGGCCACCGCGAACGCACAGCCGGTCGCGGAGTTCACGGTCGCCGCGATCGTGATGGCCGGCAAGCGGGCCTTCCGGCTCGCGGCGCAGTACCGGCTGGAGCGGCGCAAAGCGGACCCGCACGGGATGCCGGGCAACTACGGCGCGACGGTCGGCCTGCTCGGGGCGTCCCGGATCGCGAAGCTGGTCGCCGAACGGCTGCGTACGTTCGACCTCGACGTCCTGATCAGCGACCCGTACCTCACCGCGGCCGAGGCCGCCGCACTGGGCGCGGAACTGGTCGACAACGACACGCTGTTCCGCCGCAGTGACATCCTCAGCGTGCACGCTCCGCTGCTGCCGGAGACTGTCGGCCTGGTCGACGCCCGTCTGCTCGGCCTGCTGAAGGACGGCGCGTCGCTGATCAACACCGCCCGCGGCAAGATCATCGACTCCGACGCGCTGCTCCGCGAGTGCACGTCCGGCCGGATCGACGCCGTCCTCGACGTGACCGACCCGGAACCGCTGCCGCCGGACTCGCCGTTGCTCGACCTGCCGAACGTCTTCGTCACCCCGCACGTCGCCGGTGCCGTCGGCAACGAGATCGCCCGGCTCGGCGAACTCGCTGTCAGCGAACTCGAACGCCTGACCGCCGGACAGCCCCTCGAACACGCCATCAGCCGCAGCGAACTCGGGAGACTAGCGTGAGCCGCCTCATCCTGCCGGACACCGACCGCGAACTGTCCCGCCAGACCGGCTGGGTCCGGGCGCACTGGGAGGCGCTCGCCGACCATCTGCTGGACTCGCTCGTCCCGTACTTCTCTCCCGGTATGTCACTGATCGAGCTGCCGGGCCGGCCGAGCCGCTCCGGTACGGCGTCCGACGCGCTGGAAGGGTTCGCCCGGTCGTTCATGCTGGCCGCGTTCCGGATCGCCGGCGTGCAGGGCAAGGGCTGCGAGCACCTGATCGAGCGGTACGCGCGCGGCGTCGCGAACGGCGCCAACCCGGACCACCCGGAGGCGTGGCTCCGGCTCACCCCGCGGTCGCAGCAGATGGTCGAGGCCGCGGCGATCGCGGTGTCGCTGCACGAGACCCGCGAGTGGATCTGGGACCGGCTCGACGACAAGGCGCAGCAGTACGTCGCGGAATGGCTCGGCGGGTTCAACGGATCCAGCACCCACGACAACAACTGGCGGCTGTTCCAGGTCGTCAGCGAGCAGTTCCTCGCCTCGGTCGGCGCGCCGTACCAGCAGGAGGACATCGACGGCGGCCTGGACCGGATCGAGGACTGGTACGTCGGCAACGGCTGGTACTCCGACGGCGACGGGCAGAACTTCGACAACTACATCGGCTGGGCGATGCATCTGTACCCGGGCCTGTGGGCGCGGATGGCCGCCGCGACGCCAGGTGCCCAGTACGAGGACCGCCTGAAGCTGTACAAGGAGCGGATCCGGCTGTTCCTCGAGGACGCCGTCCAGCTGGTCGGGAACGACGGCGCGCCGGTCTACCAGGGACGGTCGCTGACGTACCGGATGGCGGCCGCGGCGCCGTACTGGATGGGCGCGCTGCTCGACTCGACGCCGTTGACGCCGGGTGAGACGCGGCGGTTGTGCTCCGGGATCGCGCGGCATTTCGTCCAGCACGGTGTTCCGGACAACCGCGGTCTGCTGACGCTCGGGTGGTACGACACGTTCCTGCCGACCACGCAGCAGTACTCCGGACCCGGGTCGCCGTACTGGGCTTCGAAGGGGTTCGTCGGGTTGATCCTGCCGCCGGAGCATCCGGTGTGGTCGGATCCGGAGGACTCGATTCCGCTGGACGACGCGGATCAGCAGAAGGCGATGCCGGAGCCGGGATGGATCCTGCACGCGAGCCGGCACGATCAGGTGGTGCAACTGGTGAACCACGGGGCCGACCACGCGCCTGTCACCGAGCCTGCCGGGGTGGAACCGGCGGGCGACCCGCACTACAACCGGTTGGCGTACGCGAACCACGCAGGGCCGGATCTCTCCGATCGGGCGCCCGGGATCGACAACCTGATCTCGCTGGTCTCGCCCGAAGGCGTCGCGAGCGGGCGGGGGCGGATCCGGCGGCTGGGTGTCGAGGGGCGTACGGCATCGTCCTGGCACCGGGCGTGGCTCGGATCCGAGGGCCCGTGGAAGATCGAGATCACCTCGCTCGTCCGCAACGGGTGGGAGATCCGCTGCGCGCTGGTCGAGGGGCCGGACGGCGCGGTCGTCCGGAGCGGCGGCTTCGCCGTCGCCGGCGAGTCCTTGCCTGAGGCAACAGCAAGTACGACCGTCGCCTCGGCACGGAACGCGAACGGGCTGGTGTCCGCGGTCGTGGGACTGTACGGGTACGACGCGGCCGGCGTACGTCGGGCGGTCGGCGTGAACCCGTACGGCGCGCATTCGGCGACGCCGTACCTGACCGCACAGCATCACGGCGAACCGCTCGTGCTGGTCAACGCCGTACTGCTGACCCGGGACGCACTCCGGCCGGAAGCGCTTGCCGAAGGCATCCGCGTGCAGGTGGAAGGTACGACGGTCCGGATCGGCCTGCCTGGCGGCGATACCGAGGTGATCGAGCTGGGCAGAGTAGATTGACGGGATGAGCACGTACGAAAAACTCCTGCAGGAACAGATCCGGAACGAATTCACGGCGTCGCAGCAGTACGTGGCAGTCGCTGTCTGGTACGACGACCAGGATCTCCCGCAGCTGGCCGCGCACTTCTACAAGCAGTCGCTGGAAGAGCGCAACCACGCGATGATGATGGTGCAGTACCTGCTGGACAAGGACATCCGGCCGCAGATCCCGTCGGTCGGCGAGGTCGAGTCGGACTTCAAGACCGCGATCGAGCCGCTGGAGCTCGCGCTGGCGCAGGAGATCACCGTCACCAAGCAGATCGAGACGCTGGCCCGGACGGCGCGTGACGAGAGCGACTACATCGGTGAGCAGTTCATGCAGTGGTTCCTCAAGGAGCAGGTCGAGGAGGTCGCCGCGATGAAGACACTGGTCAACGTCGCGCAGCGGGCCGGTGACAACCTGTTCCACCTCGAGGACTTCCTGGCCCGCGAGGTGGTCGGCACCGCCGGCGCCGACCCCACCGCCCCGGCCACGGCCGGCGGCGCGGTCTGACTTCAGCCGCACCCTGCGCCCGCGGCTCGGCCGCGGGCACTGCGGACCGTTACCAGCTACCCCCTCCGCCGCCTCCGCCGCCGCCACCGGAGAACCCGCCGCTGAAGCCGGAGGAGCTACCACCGCCGCCCGAGCTGGACGGGGTGGGCGGCGGGTCGAAGCTGTGCGCGAGCGTCGACCCGACGGCTCCCGCGGTCCAGCCGGAGGTGTAGTACGACGGGCCTGAGTACCAGTACGGGTCCGGCGGGATGCGGCCCGCGGCGACCAGCTGTTCGCAGACCTTCTGCCAGCGGTCGGCGAGCCCGAACGCGATCGCCCAGGGCAGGTACTTCGAGAAGATGTCCTCGCCCTCCTCGAAGCGGAGCTGGTCCGCCTCGGCGGTGGCCAGGTACTTCCGGAAGCCGACCAGCTGGTCGGCGACCGCCCGGCCCGCCGGATTCCGTTGCCCTCGGCCACGGATCGCGATCCAGATGCCGATGGCAACGACCACGGCGATGACCGGGATCGCGACCACGATCCCACGGCCGGTGCTACCAGTCGCGGAGCTGCTGACGATTCCGAACAGTCCGGCGCCGACGATCCAGATCGCGATCATCGCCGTGCAGGCGCCGCCGAAGCGGTTCCGGAACGCCGAGCCGCCGCCGGCCCGCGGCATCCGCAGGTACCACTCGCGGGCCCTCACCTGCTGGCGGAGCGCCGCGATCATCGCGTCGTGCGCCCGGCGCCTCGTGTGGTCGCCAACCGCGCCGCGCTCCAGGACCACCTCGGAGCCGGGCTGCAGGGTCGGGAACAGCCCTGACATCAGTGCCTGCTCGTGCGGCGCGGTCGCGGCCGCCGGGTTCAGCAGTACGGCCTTCTGAGTCGAACCGTCGTTGTCGATCCGGACGCCGCCGCGGACCGCCATGTCGATCAGGGTCGCGGCCGTCTCGACAGTAGTGGCCTTCGCGTCGATCAGCAGGCCGCCTTCGGCGACCGGGATCCTCGGCGGCGCGAAGTTGACCGGGAGCTGGTCCTCGCTCAGGTTGTCCTTCACCGGCTCGGCGGCGACCCCGTCCGGCGGGAACGTGCCCGGCGGCATCCCGGCGTACCGCTGGTCCTTGTTGCCCAGCTTCGCGTAGAGCGCCGCGGCCACGGTCGCGAGTGCGGTGACGACAGCGGCGGCGATCACCTGCAGCCAGGACAGGCCGGCGCGCTCCATCCAGCTCGGCGGGTCGACCAGGATCGGGGTGTCGTTCCGGACTGCGCCGGCCGTGATACCGGCCACGATCGTGAGCTGGTTCCCCGTCTCCAGCGCGGTCGCACCGAACGTACCCTTGCCGCCGATCACAGCGCTGGACGGGCAGTTCTGGTTCGAGCCGACGGTGCCGATGAAGCACTCGACCTTGGTCACGCCCTGAGGGACGGTCGCCTCGACCCGGACGTTGTCCATGGTCGCGCTCCAGGCGTTGCCGGTCGCGTCCCAGTACAGCTCGCTGTGATCGGCGAAGTGCCGCAGCGCGCCGCGGACGTCGTACTTGATCACGTACGTCGCGTCGGTGCCCGGGACGGTCCTGTCCGCGGACCCGATCTGGAGGCGCTCGACCGAGTAACGACCCTTGTTCGACGTGTTCGTGGTCTGGGTGAACTTCGCCGAGGCGCCTGTGGGCGAGGACACCTCGACGTTCGAGATCTGGTACTCCTGGTCCTTGGAGTCGTCGTCGACGTAGGGCTCACGGGTCACCAGGTCGCGGTAGATCCCGTGCCGGCCGCTGCTCGCGAAGTGGTAGTCGATCGTCTCCTTGACCTGCAGCACGCCATCCGGTGTGACGGTGTAGTCGATCGCGAAGTTCCTGATCTCGTCGCCGGGCTCCGCCGATGCCGGCAGTGCGAATCCGGCCAATGCCAGTACGGCCACCAGCATGGTGACGACTACCCCGAATGCCCTACGCATGCCTCGGACCCTACCGATCGTGAGGGTCCGGGCGAGGGAGGCCCGACACGAATCCGCGCGCTGAAGGCTCTTGTGCGAAATGTCCGATAGGGGAATCGTGGGTGGACCAGGAGGAACGTCATGGCAGACAAGACGAACACTTCCCAAGGCACCGGAGCCGCGCCCGCTGTGGACAGCCCGGCCGCCATCCGCAACGTGGTGCTGGTCGGCCCGTCGGGCGCCGGCAAGACCACCCTCGTCGAGGCCCTGCTGGTGGCCTCCGGAGTCCTGAACAGACCCGGCACCGTCGTCGACGGAACCACGGTGTGCGACTTCGACGACGCCGAGATCCGGCAGCAACGCTCGGTGGGGCTGTCGCTCGCGTCGCTCCCCCACGACGGCGTGAAAGTGAACCTGATCGACACCCCTGGGTACGCGGATTTCGTCGGCGAGCTGCGGGCCGGCCTGCGCGCCGCAGACTGTGCGCTGTTCGTGATCTCGGCGAGCGAGGGCGTCGACGAGCCGACCCGTACGGTCTGGCAGGAGTGCCAGGAGGTCGGGATGCCGCGCGCGGTCGTGATCACCAAGCTCGACCACGCCCGGGCGAACTACCAGAACGCGCTCGCGGCCGCTCAAGCGGCGTTCGGCGACAAGGTGCTGCCGCTCTACCTGCCCGCTGGTGACGGGCTGATCGGGCTGCTCTCCCAGTCGTACTACGAGTACTCCGGCGGCAAGCGCACCGCTGTCGCGGCCGACCCGTCGTACGCGGACCAGATCGAGGAACTGCGCGGCACCCTGATCGAGGGCATCATCGAGGAGTCCGAGGACGAGTCGCTGATGGACCGGTACCTCGGCGGCGAGGAGATCGACCAGAAGGTGCTGATCGAGGACCTCGAACGGGCGGTCGCCCGCGGCTCGTTCTTCCCGGTCGTCCCGGTCTGCAGCGCCTCCGGCGTCGGTACGTACGAACTGCTCGAGGTGATCACCAGCGGCTTCCCGTCGCCGCCGGAGCACACCATCCCGGAAGTCTTCAACCCGCACGGCGTCGCCCGCCAGGGCCTCGCCTGCGACCCGGACGGCCCGCTGCTGGCAGAGGTGGTGAAGACGACGTCGGACCCCTACGTCGGCAGGGTCAGCCTGGTCCGGGTGTTCTCCGGCACCATCAGGCCCGACGCGACGGTTCACGTGTCGGGCCATTTCACGTCCTTCTTCGGTGACCACAACGGTGCGGCTCATGGGGCCGGGCACGCGCACGAGGACCACGACGAGGACGAGCGGATCGGCACGCTGTCGTTCCCGCTCGGCAAGACCCAGCGACCGGCCGGCGAGGTGGTCGCCGGTGACATGTGCGCGATCGGCCGCCTGACCCGGGCGGAGACCGGCGACACGCTGTCGGACAAGGCGGATCCGCTGCTGCTGAAGCCGTGGAACATGCCCGAACCGCTGCTGCCGATCGCGGTCCAGGCGCACGCCAAGACCGACGAGGACAAGCTCGGCGTCGGGCTGCAACGCCTCGCCGCGGAGGATCCGACGCTGCGGATCGAGCAGAACCCGGAGACGCACCAGATCGTGCTGTGGTGCATGGGCGAGGCGCACTCCGACGTCGTACTGGACGCGCTCTCGAACCGGTACGGCGTGACCGTGGACACCGTGGAGCTCCGGGTGCCGTTGCGGGAGACGTTCGGCGGACCGGCCAAGGGGCACGGGCGGCACGTGAAGCAGTCCGGCGGCCACGGGCAGTACGCCGTCTGCGACATCGAGGTCGAGCCGCTGCCCGAGGGCACCGGGTTCGAGTTCGTCGACAAGGTGGTCGGCGGCGCGGTGCCGCGGCAGTTCATCCCGAGCGTGGAGAAGGGCGTCCGGGCGCAGATGGAGAAGGGCGTCGCGGCCGGGTACCCGATGGTCGACATCCGGGTCACCCTGACCGACGGCAAGGCGCACAGCGTCGACTCGTCGGACATGGCGTTCCAGATGGCCGGCGGGCTCGCGCTCCGGGAGGCGGCGGCCGCGTCCCGGGTCGCGATGCTCGAGCCGGTGGATCTGGTGTCGGTGCTGGTGCCGGACGACCTGGTCGGTGCCGTGATGAGCGACCTGTCCGGGCGGCGCGGCCGGCTGCTCGGGACGGACAAGGTCGGCGACAACCGGACGCTGGTGAAGGCCGAAGTACCGCAGGTGGAGATCACCCGCTACACGATCGACCTGCGTTCGCTGTCGCACGGCGCGGCGTCGTTCAGCCGCGAGTTCTCCCGCTACGAGGCGATGCCGGACTCGATCGCTTCCAAGTTGAAGTAGTCAGTTCTTGTTGAGGCGGCGGCGTACGTCGCGGGACTTGAGGTACGCCGCCACGTCGTCGTAGCGCTCGCTCTGGTTGGCGAACTCGACGTACGAACGGACGCGGTGCAGCCAGTCGAGCGTCGACGGCTTCACCGCGGCGAGCGCCTCGGTCAGGTGCGGCATGCCGAGCGGCGGCTCGCCACCGGTGGACAGCGCCTCGTCGATCACCTTGTCCACGCCACGCTCGATCAGCGCGCGCAGGTCGGCGCCGCTGAACATCGCGGTCTGCGCGGCGAGCGCCTTCAGGTCGAGGCCGTCGGCCGGTACGTCCTTCGTGAGCACGCTCAGGATGTCCGCACGGGCCGGCTCGTCCGGCGGCGGTACGAAGATCACCCGGTCGAACCGCCCCGGCCGGAGCATCGCCTCGTCCACGTCCCACGGCGCGTTGGTCGCCGCGAGGACGAGGAGGCCGTCGTTCTCGGAGCCGATCGCATCCAGCTCCTGGAGCAGTACGTCGACCAGCCGGCGCGACTCGGACCCGCCGTGCTTGTGCCGGGCGAACGCCAGCGCGTCCAGCTCGTCGAGGAACAGTACGCACGGACCGTTCGCGCGGGCGCGTTCGAACGCCTCGTGCAGGTTCCGCTCGGAGACGCCGAGGTACGGGTCCATCACGTCCTCGATCCGGACGTTGACGAACGGCAGCCCGCACTCCCCCGCGGTCGCCCGGGCGAGCAGCGTCTTGCCGCACCCGGGCGGCCCGTACAGCATCACACCGCCACCGGCCTTGCGCCCGTACTTCTCGTACAGTTCCGGCCGGCTCTGCGGGAGGATCACCATCCGGTGGATCACCCGTTTGATCTCCTCCATGCCGCCGACCTGGTCGAAGGTGGTCGTCTCCTTCACCAGGTCCTGCTCGTACGGCGCCTCGGTCTCGGGGCCGACCTTGATCCGGACGCCGCTGCGCTCGGCGATCATGCCGTCGACGAGCTGCTGCAGGCGGCCCGTACCTTCGACGACGCCGCGCTGACGGGCCGCCTCGAGCAGGTTCCGGAGCAGCGCGAGCCGTCCGTTCGCCGCGGCCAGCTCCCCCACCGGTACGAACTGGTCGTCGGGCAGGCCGTGGTGGTCGAGGAGTACGACGTACTGGTCGAGCGCCTCCTCGGTCTCGCCGGCCACGTTCAGCGACTCGGCCAGCACCAGCCGCAGCAGCACATCGTCCGGGTTCGCCTCGACGGCCTTTCGCAAGGCCTCGATCCGGTCGTTGCTCATGATCCCCATCTCCGGTTGATCCAGCGGCGGACTAGTGGTGGGACGACCCACGAATAGACGCAGAACGCGAGCCAGACCATCGCGAAGGCGAACGACAGCGGACCGAGGCCGACGGCGCGGAGGCCGTAGATGACCACGACCGCGCCGATCCAGACGACCAGCGGGTTCACCCGCGCGAACGGCCGCAGCGGCATCATCAGCGGGTGGTTGTACAGCTTCGCCTCGCGAGCCGCCGCGCGCAGGTCGGCGTCACCCGGCTCGGCGGCCGCGGCCGAACGCAGTGAGTCGTACCCGGCGCGCGCGTCGCCGGTCAGCATCGACGCCGTACCGTGCAAGGCGCGAGCGCCCGGGTCCTCGGGGTCGTACGACAACGCCTCGGCGCTGTGGCGATGCATGTCACGGTCCTTGCCGAGCGCGAACGCGACCTGCGCCCGGGCCGCGGAGACGGCCACGCTCTCCGGCGCGTGGGAGGCCGCCCGCTCGACCAGTGCGCCCGCCTTCTCGGCCTGTCCGGCGGCGAGGCAGACGCGCGCGTAGCCGATCAGGAGGTCCGGGTCGTTGGGGTCGAGGCTCAGGCCCTGCAGGAACGCGGCCTCTGCCTCGGGCAGCCGGCCCTCGGAGCGCAACGTGGACCCGAGTACGTGCAGCATCGCGGGGAACGGACCGTGCTGCGTCAGGCCGTCCCGCAGTACGTCGATCGCCTCGGCGTTCCGGTCGAGGGAGTGCAGCGCCGCGCCGCGGAACAGGTACGCGCGGTAGTCCAGCGCGGCGTCGCCGGAAAGGCCCTGCAGTTCCTCGAGAACGCGTTCCGGACGGCCGATCCGCAGCCAGTGCGCGGCCATCTGCAGGCGGGACTCGCTCGGGTCGTTCACAGCACCACCGTCACCAGGTAGAGAACCACACCTTCGACGACCGCGCCGCCGATCGTCACCGCGATCCCGATCCCCCACAGGGATCCGTAGTCCGAGCCACGCAACTGGAACGCCCGGTCCATCGGCCGCTGCAGCCGTAGCTGTGCCATGCAACAGAGCACCGCCACGACCCGGATCCCGACCCGGAACCCCGACGTGATGCCGGAGTCGTCGTACAGCAGCAGGAACACGCCGATCACCACGACGAACCCGGCCAGGCCCGTCAGCAGGACCAGCCGGCGCTTGGCGGCGTCGACGCCGAGCCGGCCCGCGTTCAGGTACGCGATCGTGGTCGACGCGAGCACCCCGCCGAAGAACGCGACGTACGTCTGCGACATCAGCCGCCACGGCCGCGCCGACATGTCCACACCGGCGCCGACGGTCGGGCGCAGGAGATCGTCCGGCATCGGGCTCCTCGGTGCTTGGGCGGCGGACTCGGCTCGCGCAGTGTATAGCCTGTCCGGATGAGCGAGAACTGCATCTTCTGCGGGATCGTGGCCGGAACCATCCCGTCCACCCGGGTCGCCGAGACCGACCGGGCGATCGCCTTCATGGACATCGCCCCGGCGACGCCCGGGCACTTGCTGGTCGTCCCGCGCACCCACTCGACCGATCTCCGCGAGGCAGCCCCCGAGGACCTGACCGCCGCGACCTTGCTCGCCCAGTCGCTGGTCGGTCGCGTCATCGAGCGTCTCGACGGCGCCACCGGCGCCAACCTGCTCAGCTGCATCGGCGCCGACGCCTGGCAGTCCGTCTTCCACACCCACCTGCACGTGATCCCGCGCTACCCCGACGACCCGATGGTGCTGCCGTGGAAGCCCGAGTCGGGCGACCTGGACGAGATCAAGGCCGTCCACGCGAAGCTGGTCTAGCCACCAGTTCGTAGACCGACAGCAGCTCCGGCAGCAGCACCGACCAGTCGTACTTCGGCACCGCGGCGAGTCCGGCCGAGCGGAGCCGCTCGCGTTCTTCCGGCCGGCTCAGCAACCGCAGCACCCGCGCAGCCAGCTCACCGGAGTTCCCGGGTTCGAACAACTCCCCGAGCCGGCCGCCTTCCAGCACCTGCCCGAACGCGGGGAGATCGCTCGCGAGCACCGGCGCACCCGCCGCCATCGCCTCCAACAGGACGATCCCGAAGCTCTCACCGCCCAGGTGCGGAGCGACGTACACGTCCGACCCGGCCAGCATGTCCGCGCGGGCCTCGTCGTCGATCGCGCCGAGGAACAGTACGTTCGCGTGGTATCGCGGCGGCAACGACCGGCGTACCTCGTCGGCCTGCCCCGACCCGGCGACCAGGAGCTTCAGGCGGGGGCGCTCGGCGAGCAGCTGTGGTACGGCGTCCAGCAGTACGCCGAGGCCCTTGCGTGGCTCGTCCAGGCGGCCGAGGAAGCTGATCGTGCCGTCCTCACCCATCCACTCGGCGCGCGGGCTGCCCTTGAAGCGGGCGGTGTACAGGCCGTTCGGGATCACGACCGCCTCGCCGCCGACGTGCTGCACCATCATCGAGCGGGCGTTCTCGGACACGGCGATCCGCGCGTCGATCTTCTCCAGCGCGGGGCGGAGCAGGCTCGACGCCACGCTCATCGCCCGCGAGCGCACCTGCCAGGTGTGGAACGTGGCCACGAACGGCCCGGCCGCGGACCAGAGCGCGATGATCGACGCGCTCGGCGTGGTCGGCTCGTGGACGTGGACGACGTCGAAGTCTCCCTCGGCGAGCCAGCTCTTCACCCGCGCCGCCGTCCGCGGGCCGAACGTGACGCGCGCGACCGACCCGTTGTACGGGACGCCGACCGCGCGGCCGGACGAGACCACGTACGGCGGGACGCTGCCGAAATCGTTCACCGGGGCGAGGACCGAGACCTCGTGGCCGACGGCGAGCAGGGCCTCGGCGAGGTCGCGGACGTGGTTCTGTACCCCGCCGGGCGTACCCAGCGAGTACGGGCACACCACGCCGATCCTCACGGGAAGATTCTTACCCGTCCAGAAAAATCCTCTGCAGCATGTGCCAGTCCTGCGGGTGTTCGGCGATGCCTTGGGCGAAGGCGTCTGCGCAGCGTTGGGTCATCTCGGCCGCGCTGTCCGGCTCGATCGTGTCGTGGAACGTGATCACCAGGTCGCGGTCCTCGTAGTGCAAGGTCGCCGGGATCAGTGGCGCACCCGCCTTCAGGCTCAACGCGGCCGGGCCGACGGGCATCCGCGACGGGCGGCCGAAGAACGTCACCGGTACCCCGCGTTCGGACAAGTCCCGATCGGCGACCAGGCAGACGAATCCCCCGGCACGCAGGCGGTCCGCGAGTACTGCGGTGACGTCGTCGTCACCACCGGTGAGCGGCAGCACCTCCATCCCGAGCTTCTTGCGATAGGCGATGAAGCGGTCGAACAGCGACTCCGGCTGCAACCGCTCCGCGACGGTCGACACCGGCATCCCGGTCAGACCGGCCCAGGCACCGGCGTGGTCGTAGTTCGCGAGGTGCGGCAGCGCACAGATCACCCCCTGGCCGGCGGCGTACGCGTCCCGGAGCAGCTTCTCGTTGACGGTCCGCACCCGGCCGACGATCTCCTCCGCGGACCACTCCGGCAGGCGGAACGCCTCCTGCCAGTAGCGCAGGTACGACCGCATCCCGGCGCGGGTCAGCTCGTCCAGCTCGGCCTCGGTCGCGGCCGGACGTACGGCGGCCAGATTGCCGCGCAGGCGCCGTACACCCCGGCCGTTGCGACGGTACGTACGGTCGGCGGCGCGCGTGAACAGCCACGTCACGGTCCGTTCGGGCAGCCGCCGTACGAGCGTCCAGGCGAGCGCGAACGCCAGGTCGACGGCGCGCTGCCGGGCGCCTTCCATCAGGAGTCGAGGTCGTTCTTCGCCGGGTCGGACAGGACCTGCTTACGGACCGAGAGCGAACGCTGGATCACGGTGATCGTGCTGGCCGCGGCGACGTACCAGATCACCAGCTCGAGCAGGATCGGCAGGTTGAACACGTCGGAGAAGAACGCCAGGATCAGCGTGAACACCAACCGGTCGGCGCGCTCGGCGAGCCCGCCGCTGGCCTTCAGGCCGAGGCTCTCCGCCTTGGCCCGGGCGTACGACGTGACGGCGCCCATCACCAGCGCCCACAGCGTGACCGCGGCCATCAGCGTCGAGTCGCCGGCCCGCGAGTTCGCGTAGTACATCACCAGGCCGCCGTAGATCGCGCCGTCGGCGATCCGGTCCAGCGTCGAGTCCAGGAACGAACCCCACTTCGACGACGTCCCCGAGGTCCGGGCCATGTAGCCGTCGATCAGGTCCGAGAACACGAAACAGGTGATCACCACGACGCCGAGCCACAGGTGACCGCTCGGGAAGAAGATCAGCGCTCCGGCGGACACCCCGATGGTGCCGACCAGCGTGACCATGTCGGCGCTCACGCCGAGCTTGAGCAGGAGGGTGGCGATCGGCGTGATCACCTTGGTCCAGAACTGCCGGAATCTGTTAAGCATGGCGACGCGATCGTAGTTCACCCGGATCTCCATCCGGTGACAAGGCACGGGTTTCGGCCTGCGGTGGGCCGTTCGGCGCGCGATCCTGGGGTTGAGGAGGTGACCGGGATGCGTCTTGCGGCCGGCCTCGTACTGGTGCTCGCGGTCAGCGGCTGCACCAGTGGCTGCACCGTCGCCCAACGCGCCGACGGCCTCCGCCCCTCCACCCCTGTGCCGACCGCAGTCGTCCCGACCGTGATCGCACCCCCGCAGGCCGAAGGCCTCGACGGTACGGCCGGAGCGCCCGGACCGCAGGTCTGTACGGCGATCACCCGCACGCTCACGGCCCGGTTCCGTGGACCCGTGACGGCGAAGCCGTACGCGTGGAACGACGGCGGGCTCCCGGCGATGGACCTCTGCACACTGCTGCTCGGGGACCTGCCGGTCACCATCGGCGTGAGTGCGCTGCCGGTCCAGCCCGACACGCTCAGCCGGCTGGTCGAGAATCCCGGCAGCGTCGAACCGCTCCCGGAGTTCGGGCCGGATGCGACGATCAGCGAGTCGCGGATCGTCTTCCGGGTGGCCGACCGCGCGGTCCGGATCATGCCGGCCGGTGGCATCGACCGCGATCCCGCCGACGGGATCGAACGGGCCCGGGCCGTCGCGATCGCGGTCGCGGTGCGGGCCGCCGTACCGAAGAGCCTGCGGCCGGCGCGCCAGTCGGACGAGACCTGTCAGCTGTCGACGTCGGCGGCGGAGCGGTTCGTCCAGCTGCAGGTCCAGCTGCGCCGGGACTACCGCGTGCATGGCGCGCTGACCTGTATCTGGGGGACGTTCGACGCCACGGTCTCCGTCGTGGAGGCGTTCAACCAGACGACCATTCCGGAGGCGGACCGGGTGCCGGCGCCGGCGTTCGCGCCGCTCGGCCAGCCCGGCTACTACCTTCCCGACGCGGGCGAGCTCGTCTTCCGTCAGGGCAAGCGAGTGGTCCGCGTGACCGCGCTGACGAATCCGCCGCGGGAGGTCACGCTGGACGCGCTGACGACCATCGTCGACCCGCTGCTGCCGCTGTTCATCAACTGAACTACGGCCAGTTCTTCGCGAGCAGCGCGCGGGTGTCCGGCAGGAGTTGCGGGAGGACCTTCGTGTTCGCGATCACCGGCATGAAGTTCACGTCGCCGGACCACCGCGGGACCACGTGCTGGTGCAGGTGGGCGGCGATGCCCGCGCCGGCGATCTCGCCCTGGTTCATCCCGATGTTGAACCCGTGCGCCGCGGACACCGTACGGATCGCCTGCATCGCCTGCCGGGTCAGGTCCGCGACGTCGCGGACCTCCGCGTCGGTCAGCTCGGTGTAGTCGGCCACATGCCGGTACGGCACGATCATCAGATGGCCCGGGTTGTACGGGTACAGGTTGAGCACGGCGTACGCCGACTCGCCGCGGTGCACGATCAGCGCATCGGCGTCCGGGAGGCTCGGCAGCCGGCAGAACGGGCAGCCGGAGCCGGCCTCCGAGCTCGTGGGCTTGTTCTCGCCCTCGATGTAGGCCATCCGGTGCGGCGTCCACAGCCGCAGGAACGCATCCGGCACCCCGACACCGTCCTGCCGCACCAACTCCTCCGGTGTGTAGGGCGAGTCGGGGTGATCGGTCATACCTGGACGCGCTTCGTGACGGACTCGACGATCTCCGCGACCGCGTCGGCGATCGGTACGCCGTTCTTCTGCGTGCCGTCGCGGTACCGGAAGGACACCGAGCCGGCCGCCATGTCGTCGTCGCCGGCGATCAGCATGTACGGCGTCTTGGCCTTCTGGGCGTTCCGGATCTTCTTCTGCATCCGGTCGTCGGACGCGTCGATCTCGACCCGGATGCCCTGTGCCTTCAGCTGCTTCGCGACCTCGAACAGGTAGTCGACGTGCCCGTCGGTGATCGGGATGCCGATGACCTGGACCGGGGCCAGCCACGGAGGGAAGGCGCCGGCGTAGTGCTCGGTCAGGACGGCCACGAACCGCTCGATCGAGCCGAACAGCGCGCGGTGGATCATCACCGGCCGCTGCCGGGACCCGTCCGGCGCCGTGTACTCCAGCTCGAACCGCTCCGGCAGGTTGA
This sequence comes from Kribbella sp. NPDC004536, assembly GCF_042873835.1. Taxonomy (NCBI): domain Bacteria; kingdom Bacillati; phylum Actinomycetota; class Actinomycetes; order Propionibacteriales; family Kribbellaceae; genus Kribbella; species Kribbella sp. NPDC004536. Next base: position 1,589,659 of record NZ_JBIALY010000002.1, read on the forward strand.
AGTCCAGCTGGATCGTCGACATCTGCCAGGTCCGGCCGATCGCGTCCCGGGCCTGCACCGAGATCTTCGGGCCGTAGAACGCCGCGCCGCCCGGGTCCGGGACCAGCTCGAGACCGGAGCCCTCGGCAACTTCGCGGAGCGTCTCGGTGGCCTCCTCCCAGACCTCGTCGGAGCCGACGAACTTGTCCGGGTTCTTGGTGGAGAGCTCCAGGTAGAAATCGTCGAGGCCGTAGTCGGCGAGCAGCCCGAGCACGAAGGTCAGCAGGTTCCGCAGCTCGTCGCGCATCTGCTCACGGGTGCAGTAGATGTGCGCGTCGTCCTGGGTGAAGCCACGGGCCCGGGTCATGCCGTGCACGACGCCGGACTTCTCCAGCCGGTACACCGTGCCGAACTCGAACAGCCGCAGCGGCAGCTCCCGGTACGACCGGCCGCGGGCCGCGAAGATCAGGTTGTGCATCGGGCAGTTCATCGGCTTCAGGTAGTAGTCCTGGCCCTGCTTGCGGATCTGCCCGTCCGCGCCACGCTCCTCGTCCAGGTGCATGGGCGGGTACATGCCGTCGGCGTACCAGTCCAGGTGGCCCGAGGTCTCGAACAGCTGGCCCTTGGTGATGTGCGGCGAGTACACGAACTCGTACCCGTCCTCGACGTGGCGCTGGCGGGAGTAGTCCTCCATCACCTTGCGCAGCACGCCGCCCTTCGGGTGGAACACCGCGAGCCCGGAGCCGATCTCGTCGGGGAAGCTGAACAGGTCGAGCTCCGTACCCAGCTTGCGGTGGTCGCGCTTGGCGGCCTCCTCCAGGCGGGTCAGGTACGCCTTCAGCTCGTCCCGGGACTCCCAGGCTGTGCCGTAGATCCGCTGCAGCTGCGGGTTCTTCTCGCTGCCCCGCCAGTACGCGGCAGCCGTACGCATCAGCTTGAAGTTGCCCAGGTAGCCCGTGGCCGGGACGTGCGGGCCGCGGCACAGGTCCTTCCAGGCGACGCTGTCGTCACGCCGTACGTTGTCGTAGATCGTCAGCTCGCCACCGCCGACCTCGACGGACGCGCCCTCGGCGGCGTCCGCGGCCGACCCCTTGATGCCGATCAGCTCGAGCTTGTACGGCTCGGCGGCGAGCTCGGCCCGCGCGTCGTCGTCGCTGACCACCCGGCGGCTGAACCGCTGCCGCTCCTTGATGATCTGCTGCATCTTCTTCTCGAGCTTGGTCAGGTCGTCCGGCGTGAACGGCGTCTCGACGTCGAAGTCGTAGTAGAACCCGTTCTCGACCGGCGGGCCGATGCCGAGCTTCGCATCCGGGAACAGGTCCTGCACGGCCTGGGCGAGGACGTGCGCGGTCGAGTGCCGGATGATCGCGCGGCCGTCCTCGGACGCGGCCTTGACCGGCTCGATCTGGTCACCGTCCTGGACGACCCGGGACAGGTCGCGCAGTTCACCGTTGACGCGGGCGGCGATGGCGGAGCGGTCCTGGCCGAAGATCCCGGCGAACAGCTCCCCGATCGTCGTCGTCTCGGTGACGCTGCGCTCGGCCTCGCCTTCGACGCCGATCAGGTGGATCTTGACTTCGGGCACGTTCGCTCCTTCGTTCACGAGCAGATGGTATCGACAACGAAAGTAGGGGGTCGGACCAGCCGGTGGTCAGATGTGCCGGACCGGTCCGGATTTCTAGGTTCTACGGTATGAGTGACGCGATCCTGCACTTCGCCGGTGAACTGATGTCCTCGTGGTGGATCTACCTCGCGTTGTGGGGTTTCGCCGCGCTGGACGGGTTCTTCCCCGCGATCCCCAGCGAGACCCTGGTCGTCACGGCCGGCGTCTTCGCCGCCTCCACCGGCGAACCCAACCTGTACGCCGTCATCCTGGTTGCAGCTGTCGGCGCGTTCGTCGGCGACCACGTGTCGTACGTGCTGGGCCGCGGCGCCGGCGGCCGGCTACTGGACCGCGTCAAACCAGGAACCCGTCGCTCTGCTGCCATTCTCTGGGCCCGCGCCGCATTGGACGAACGCGGACCACTCGTCCTCGTCGTAGCCCGTTACATCCCCGGCGGCCGCACCGCGGTCACGCTGACGATGGGCTCGGTCCGCTACCCACTACGCCGCTTCACACCGTTCGCAGCGGTGGCCGCGATCAGCTGGGGCCTGTACTGCACGCTGGTCGGCTACATCGGCGGCAAGGCCTTCGAGGACAACCCGCTGAAAGGGGTTGTCCTCGGTATCGGCCTCGCGCTGGCGGTCACACTCGTCGTCGAGTTGGTCCGCCACCGCCTGCGCCGCAGGCCTCGACCTCAGGTCGAGCCTGAGCTCAGCGTGGAGTATTCAGAGCGGTCGTGATCTGCTCGGAGACCTTCGCGGCCAGCTCCAGGGCGGCGCGGCGGGTGGCCGGCTGCAGGGCGGAGTGGTCGAGCGGTCCCTCGGCGGCGATGTGCATGTCGGTCGGGATGTCGATGACCGCCGCCGCCCGCGACTCGAAGTACGGCCGGAGCTGCTTCTCGACGTCCTTGTTCACGTCGCCCGGACCGTTCGAGACCGCGATCACCGCGCGCCGGATCAGCCGCTGCGCCTCGGGGCCCTGGTTGTCGAGCTCCTCCAGCATCTGCACGGCGGCCGCGCAGGACAGGCTCTTCCACTTGATCGGGATGACCAGGGCATCGGCCGCCTTCATCGCCTCGCGCCAGTTGCTGGAGCCCTCGTTGTTCCCGGTGTCGATCACGAGCACTTTGTAGAACCGGCTCAGCAGGCGGTGGATCTGGTCGAAGTCCTTCGCCTCGATCTGCGCGTACGTCGTGGTCGCGGACGTCAGTACGTCGTACTGACCGGCGACCTGGTGCCGCAGGTAGGCCGCGACGTCACCGAGGCGGGCGTCCGGCTGGGTCAGCATCGGCATCGCCTGCAGCATGTCCGTGACCGTGGACCGGCTGTTGGTGTCGTGCGTACGCAGGTGCATGTTGCCGCGCAGCTCGTTGTTGTCCCACGCGACCACACCGCCACCACGGGCCTGGCCGAGCGCGCCGGACAGCAGCAGCGTGGTCGGCGTCTTGCCGGAGCCGCCCTTGGGGTTCGCGACGACGATCGTCACCGGGCGGCGGAAGGCCGTCGCCGCGGTCGCGCGGGCGAGCCGCTCGGAGCGTTCCGACGTTCCCGGACGGAGCTTCAACATGCTCCGGACGCCGCGCTCGGCCGGGGCTTCGCGCGGCAGCGGCAGGGCCTGGATCAGGTCGTCGGTGCGGAACGACAGGTTCTGCGGCGGTTGCGGGGCCTGCTGCTGGCCGGGGATGCCCTGCGGGAAGAAGTGCTGCGCGGCCGGGGACAACGGCTGGCCCGGGTTCTGGCCTCCCTGACCCTGCTGGAACTGGCCTGGCTGCGGCTGACCTGGCTGCGGCTGGGCCGCTTGGGTCGGCTGTGCAGGGGGCGGCGTGGGCTGCTGGTCCTGGTTCTGGAACGAGGAGCCGCCGAAGACCGGGGCGTCGTGCTGGGGCTCATCGGTCGCCGGGACGACGTCCTCCTCGTCGTCAGCCTCCGGCTGGCTCCACGAGGAGGCTGCGGAATCAGGCACCGGCTGCGCCCAGGACGGGGCCGGCGGGGTCGTCTGCGGCTGGGTCCACGGCGCCGGCTGGTCGACGGGCTTCGCGGACCACGAGTCGCCCGGGAAGTCCTGGGACAGCGCGTCCGCCGGCTCGGCGGCGTCCTCGGTCTTCTCCTCGACGGCCTCGTTGTCGTCCGGCTGGGTCCAGGAGGGGGTCGGCTGCCACATTCTCCGGACCTCGGCCGCCGCCGCTTCCCGGTCCTTGTGCTGTCCGGAGTTGTGCGAGTCGGTCACGACCTGGATCCCCGATTCTGTCAGAGGGGGCGGGTGGCCCCTGGAGCTTGCTGGGTGGTCCCGGAGGTGAGGTCCCCAGGAGGGTCCACTATCCCATGACCGGGTGTCCTCACAACGTCACCACCCGGAGCGTCAGGTCACGAGACCGGCCTCGTAGGCCACGATCGCGGCCTGGACCCGGTTCTTCACCCCGAGACGTTGCAGGATCGCGCTCACGTACGCCTTGACAGTGCCCTCGACGAGGTAGAGGCGGCCCGCGATCTCGGCGTTCGACAAGCCCGCGCCGACCAGGCCGAGGACGTCCAGTTCGCGCGGCGTCAGGACGGCGATCTGCTCCTTCGCGGCCGCCGCCCGGGCCATCGCTCCCCCGCCCGCCCCGGCGCTCAGCTCGGCGATCACCCGCTGCGCGACCTTCGGCGACAGGTACGCGGCGCCGTCGGCGACCGCCTTCAGACCCGCGATCAACTCGCGCGGATCGCCGGACTTCAGCAGGAACCCGCTGGCGCCGTCGCCGAGCGCCCGGGCGATGTACGCGTCCTCGGAGAACGTGGTGAGTACGACGACGGCCGTCTCCGGCACGGTCCGCCGGATCTCCGCGCCGGCCGCGAGCCCGTCCATCCGGGGCATCCGGATGTCCAGTACGGCGACGTCCGGGCGGTGCCGCCGGACCGCTTCGACCGCCTCGACGCCGTCGGCCGCCTCGGCGACGACCTCGATCTCGTCGTCGGTGCCGAGGATCGCGCGGACACCGGCCCGCACCATCGCCTCGTCGTCGGCGAGCATCACCCTGATCATCGATTGCCTTCCGGGGTCGGTGGGACAGAGCCGCTCTGTACGACGGCCTTGGCGACCAGTGCGCCGTTCGCGAAGCACAGGCGGTACACGTAGTTGCTGGTGAAGGGAGGCGCCGGACGGTAGTACTGACAGGTCCAGCCGTTCGGTGGGGTGTAGCCCTGTGTCGGTGCGTCGATCATCTGCATGCGCGGGAGCACTTTGGCCACCTCCTGCTTCGACTGGCCGATGGCGAGCGTGTCGTACTCGGCCGGCTTCAAGATCGCGCTGTAGCCGGCGAGCAAGTAGTAGCCGAGGGCAACCGCGCCGATGAGAACTCCCAGCAGCACCGGGGCAGCGATCGCCGTGATCAGTCCGCGGCGGGCGCTTCGTCGTACCGTTGCTCGTTCTACTGCTGCAGTAGGCGGCTCAGGACGGCCGCCGGCGCAGGGCATCGTGGCCGTCACCTGGAAACCGCCATGTGGTTGCTTGGCAGCCGTTAGTGATCCGCCCGCCAAGCGGACGCGCTCTCGTAGCCCGTCGAGACCACGGCCTCCTGACGGTGCATCGACGGGCTTGGTGGCTCCCGTGTCGGTTATGTCTACCTGGACGTTGTCGTCGCGTGTGGTGACGGTGACGGTGACAGCGGCGCCCGGCGCGTGCTTGCTGGCGTTGGTCAAGGACTCCTGCACGACCCTGTGGACAGCACGGTCGACCATGGGTGCCAGTACGTCGTCCACTTGCTCAGTGAGCTGCACAGACAGCCCGGACGCCACAGCCCGGTCCACCAGTGCGCGCACTGATTCGTCGTGCGGCATGGTGGGCGCGTCTTGATCCCGCAGTACGCCGACGATCTCGCCGAGACGCTCCGTGGCCGTTCCTGCTGCCTGCCTCAGCTCCCCGGCTGCCAGGCGGTGCTGCTCGGGCAAGGACGGGTCCAGCTCGAGGGCTGCTGCTCGCAGTGCGATCAGGCTGAGCTCATGGCCGACCGAGTCGTGCATGTCCTCAGCGATCCGGGAGCGTTCGCGTAGACGTTCCTGGTTGATCTCCAGTTGCAGGCGCTCTGCCCGCTCCCAGCCTGCTGTTGCGAGCAGGGCCTGCTGTGCGCGGTATCGACCGATCAGCCAGGGCAGTACGACGACAAGTAGTGAGGACAGGAGCGTTATGAGCCAGGTCAGGATCGCTTCTGTTGCCAGGCGCGCTGTCAGAGCGAGTACGAGCATTCCTAGCAACGACATGACGCACAGGAGCACGAAGTGCCTGAGCTGTGTCGCTCTGCGGCCAGCCAGGTAGCTCAGCACGCTGACGGCCGGTATCAGGGCGATCTGCACGCCGTTCGACGAGCCAAGGGCGAAGGCCAGTACGACGATCTCTGTCCACGCGACGACGCCCAGTGCGAGCAACGGCCACCTGCGACGGATGGCGATCGCCAGAGCGAGTACTGCGATGCAGAGCGCGCGGTACCAGTACGGGTCGTTTCGTGCGCCGCTCTCGCCGAGCACGAGGAAGCTCAGTGCGGCCCACAGACCCACGTCCCCCAGGAGCCGCCACTTCATGCGGTAGACGCTACACAGTCGCAGCACCGCGCCCGTACTGCCGAAAGTCAGGTCTCTGCCTCGACCAGCTCGAACGGCACGTACGAGATGTTCGGTACGGGTTCACCGCGAAGCTGGGCGAGCAGAAGGTCGACCGCGCGGTGGCCCATCTCCAGTTCGTTCTGCCGGACGTACAGGTAGGGCGGTCCGCCGATGGAGTCACCTGGCGAGTCGAAGCAGGCCACCACGCGGTCACCGCCCAGCGCCCTGTCGACCATGCGGGCCAGGTTGTACTCACAGGCGACGTACGCCGTCACCTCGGGCATGCGGTCGCGGAACGCGCGGATGACGTCCATCTCCGCGTGCACGCTTTCCGTCGTCGTCGAACCGGGGATCGTGCTGCGCAGGTCGATCAGCTCGTGCGGCCGGCCGCGGCCGGTGAACGCGGAGCGGAAGCCTTCCAGGCGGTCCTCGATCGAGGACGTGTTCACGGGCGGTGGCGAGACGAACGCGATGTGTTCGTGGCCCTGGTCCAGCAGCCGCGTGGTGAGTGCCCTGGCCGCGGCCACGTTGTCGGTGAGGACCGCGGCGACTGGGATGCCGGACAGGTGGCGGTCGACCAGCACGACCGGGAACCCGTCGAGCACCTGCCGCAGCAGGCTGGCGTTGTAGAAGTCGCCGTACACCGGGAAGACGATCAGACCGTCCACGGTCGCGACCAGCGAGTCGACGGCCTTCTCCTCGTCGGTCTGGCGGCCGTGCGTACGCCGTACGACCAGCTGGACCCCGTGCTCCGTACAGCGTTCCTCGATGGCGTTGAACAGGTCCAGCCCGAACGCCTCGGACATGCTCGGAACGATCAGCGCGATCGAACGCGCCTCACGCCGCGGCGTCTGACGCAGCGGGACGGTCAGGTCGGTCAGATCGGGCAGCCGCCGTACGACGAAGGTGCCTTTGCCGCGGACACGCTCCACCAGGCCGGCTTCCCGCAGTACCTCGAGCGAACGCTTCGAGGTGATCCGGCTGACCCCGAACTGGGCCGCCAGCTCCATCTCGGACGGCACCCGGTCCCCCGGGCGCAGCGCACCACGCCGGAGCTGCTCCAGCACGTGAGCACAGATCCGCTCGTACAGCAGCGCCACAGCCCGTCCTCTCCACAACTCCCCGGTTGACATATCCAATCATCCCCGCCAACTGTCGGTGCCGGGTGGCAGCGTGACGACCATGGACATCACCGGACGTACTGCAGTCGTCACCGGAGCCGCGGTCGGCATCGGCCGTGCGATCGCGATCCGCCTCGCCGCGGCCGGGGCCTCGGTGGTGGTCGCGGACCTCGACGGACCGCGCGGCCGGGAAACCTGCCGGCTGATCGGGGCTGCGGCGCGCTTCGTCGAGGTCGATATGCGCGACGACGACGCCGTCCGCGACCTGATGGCATGTCAACCGCAGATCCTGGTCAGCAACGCGGGCGGCGGCGCTGTGCTCACGCCGTGCTTCCCAGACGCTCCAGCCGCGCGCTGGACGGCTTCGCTCGAGGTGAACCTCAGAGCGCCGATGTTCGCCACGCAGCTCGCGCTGCCCGGCATGCAGGCGGCGGGTGGCGGCGCGGTCGTCAATGTCGGGTCGACCGCGGGGCTGGGGTTCGGACCGCATGTCTCGCCGGAGTACAGCGCGGCCAAGGCCGCACTGATCCGGCTCACTGCGACGCTGGCGCCGCTGCACGCCAGCCATGGGGTGCGGGTGAACTGTGTCGTCCCGGACTGGGTCGCGACACCGCGCGGACTTCGCGAGCGCGCCGCCCTGCCGGCGTCTGAGCGCGGCGCTGAGTTGGTTCCGCTGGCGGCGGTGACCGACGCCGTCGTGCGCTTCGTCTCGGACGAGACGCTCGCCGGCCGCGTATTACTCCTGGACCGCGGACAGGAACCACGCTTTCTGGACTAGTCGCGGCCCCCTTCGGCTGACACCATTCCGGCATGACCCGCCCTTCGGTGCCCGCCTTCGCGGTGCGGCCTGTGCTGTCGGTTGCGTTGATCGTCGGAGCGGTACTCACCGCGCTGTCCGGCCGGTACGGGTACCACCGCGACGAGCTGTACTTCCTGGTCGCCGGGCGGCACCTCAGCTGGGGGTACGTCGACCAGCCGCCGCTGACGCCGTTCATCACGAGGGTGTCGACCGCGGTCTTCGGTGACACCGTGATGGGGCTGCGGGTGCTGTCGACGGTGAGCAGCGTCGTGACGATCGTGGTCATCGCACTGCTGGCCCGCGAGTTCGGCAGCGACCGGCGCGGTCAGGTGCTGGCCGCGATCTGCGCCGCGGTGTCGGGGTTCGTGCTCGGGGTCGGACACATGGTGTCGACGGCGACGTACGACCTGCTGGCCTGGATGTTGATCGGACTGTTCGCCGTCAAGCTGCTGCGGACCGGCGACGGTCGCTGGTGGCTGGCGCTCGGTCTGACAGCCGGGATCGCGTTGGAGAACAAGTACCTCGTGGTGCTGCCGATCGGCGCGCTGCTGGTGTCGTTGCTGATCGTCGGGCCGCGGAGCGTCCTGCGATCGTGGTGGGTGCTCGCCGGCGTCGCCGTCGCGGGACTCATCGCGTTGCCGAATGTCGTGTGGCAGTTCCAGCACGACTGGCCGCAACTCAAGGTCGCGGGCGGGATCAGCTCGGACGACGGCACCGAGAACCGGATCATGTTCGTACCGCTGCAGATCCTGCAGCTGTCACCGTTCCTGGTTCCGTTCTGGATCGCGGGATTCCGCCGACTGTGGCGGTCGTTGCCGTGGGCGCGGTCCGTCGCACTGGCGTACCCGGTGCTCTGCGTCGTCGTACTCGCGGTCGGCGGCAAGTCGTACTACGCGCTGCCGCTGCTGCTCGTCCTGGTCGCGGCCGGGTGCGAACCGATACTCAGCTGGGTCGACCGGCGCCGGCGGGCGGCCGTCGTCATGCTCGTCCTGACGGCGTTGACGTCCGCCGTGTTCACCTTGCCCGTACTGCCGGCGTCGGCAGTCGACCTCGTCATCCCGGTGAACAAGGAGCAGGGCGAGCAGATCGGGTGGCCCGCGTTCACGGACGCGGTGGCTGCCGCGTGGTCGCAGGTGCCTGCGTCTGAACGATCCACCGCCACGATCTTCGCCGGCAACTACGGCGAGGCCGGTGCGATCGTCCGCTACGGACCAGCGCGTGGGCTGCCGTCGCCGTACTCGGCGCATATGAGCTTCTGGCAGTGGGCACGCCCACCGGACACGAACACGGGCCCGGTGCTGATCGTCGAGTTGGAGCGGACGCCGATCTTCGAGTCGTACTTCCGCGACTGCAAGCAGGTCGGCACGGTCCAGAGCATCGTGTCGAACGACGAGGACGGTACGGCGCTGGTGCTGTGTGCGGGGCCCGCGGAATCTTGGTCGACGCTGTGGCCGAAGATCCGCCAGTATTACTGACGATGCTTGACTTCGTAGACATCCCGTCCGGCCTGATCTTCCTCCGCGACGACAGGGTCGGGCGGCGGTGGCATGTCGACGTACCTGCGTTCCGCCTGGCTCGATACCCGTTCGCCCGCGACGGGATTCCGCTGACCGGCGTGAGCTGGCACGACGCCGTTGCCCTGTGCAACGAGTTGTCGGTGGCGGACGGGCTGCCGCCCGCGTACACGGCCGACGGCTGGGATCGCTCCTCCCCCGGCTACCGCCTCCCCACCGAGGCCGAATGGCAGCACGCCTGCACCGCGGGCACACCTGCGTACCGGTACGGCCCGCTCGACGAGATCGCCTGGTACGCGGGCAACTCGGGTGGTGCCGTACATCCGGCCGGCGACCGTACGCCGAACGCGTGGGGCCTGCACGACATGCTCGGCAACGTGTGGGAGTGGTGCTGGGACCTGTACGACCCGTCGACGTACGGCGAGTACCGCATCTTCCGCGGCGGCGGCTTCGCCGACCCGGACCGCTCGATCGGCTCCACAGTCCGCCGCCGCTCCCACCCGACCTTCGCCATCGAAGACCTCGGCTTCCGCCTCGCTCAGTCGATCACGGTCTGAGCGCGAGCTTTCCCACGGTGCGGCCGGCCTCGAGTTCGGCGAGCACCTTCGGCCCGTCGGCGAGGTCGTACACGGTCGGCCGTCCCGGCGGGTAGACGCCTGCCGCGATCAGCCGGTCCAGTTCGGCCAGCGTCTCGGCGTACAACTCCGGCGCCTCGCGAATCGTCGTCGGCAGGTGCTGCCCGATGACCTGCACCGGGTGCCTGAAGTTCAGCTCCAGATTGCTCACCACAGCCTCACCGGCCGCGGCCCCGATGACGACAACCTTCCCAGTCACCCGCCGCGCCACCTCAACACTCCGCCGGAACATCACGCCGCCAACGGACTCGAGTACGACGTCGGCACCGCGCCCCGCCGTCAACCGCAGCACCTCCTGGGTGAAGTCGTTGTTTCGGTAGTCGACCGCGTGGTCCGCGCCAACCCGCCGTACGGTCTCGTGCTTCTCCGGTGACGCCGTACCGATGACTGTCGCCCCGTAGTACTTCGCAATCCGCACCGCAGCCTGCCCAACACCACCGGCGGCCGCGTGCACCAACACGAAGTCCCCGCGCTTGACCTGACCCAACCCGCGCAAGGACACCAGCGCTGTAGCCCAGTTCAGCACCAGCCCCAACGCTTCCTCGTCCGTCCACCCCGCCGGCACCGGCACAACCTCGTCCGCCCGCATCACCACGAACTCGGCGAACGCCCCCGCCCCCGTACCGACCACCCGCTCCCCGACCCGGGACGCAACCACCCCGTCCCCCACCGCGACCACTTCCCCGACAGCCTCGAACCCCGCCAGATAAGGCACCACCGGCCCACCGTCGTACGTTCCCCGAGCCTGCATCACGTCGGCAAAGTTCACCCCCGCAACCCCAACCCGCACCAACAAGTCCCCGGCCCCCACCCCCGGCACCCCAACCTCAACCACCCGCAACCCCGCTGCCCCACTCAACACAACCTGCTCCAAAGCCCGCACAACCCACCCCTCCACCAACCAACAGTTCGACCCCAACCATACACATGTTCGCTCCCCATCAAACACTGAGCCGCGCGATCCGAGCGCGTGCGGTCGAGCGAGGCGAAGCCCGGTGGCGAGCACGGGCCAACCCGATCACGACACCTGAGCCGACCAGTCATCCACCCACCCCCGGACAAGGCGAAGTTGTCACACCCGGCCGGCCTTCACCCCGGCGACGAACGAGCGGCGAACTCCACTCCACCAGGCGAACCGACCACCCAACCCGCCCCGAAACCCAAACGAACCTCTTCGGCGGGGTCAGGGTGACCGGCGTCGGCTGGGCCGAGCCATCACCCACCGGGACGTCGGCCCACGAGCTACCAACAGCCAACCCCGCCCCGGGCACATCCGCCCCCCAACCCAGCAGCCGAGCGCAGCGAAGGCACCCCCAACGCAGACATCAGCCCCGACAGCGACCCGAACAACCAGCCCAACCCCGACCCGTGAGCAGACCACCCAACCAGCTAGCCAGCCGACCGAAGCGACCCCAACGCAGACATCAGCCCGGATGGTGACCCGAACAACCAGCCCAACCCCAACGCGTGAGCAGACCGCCCAACCGAGCCCAGCAGCCGAGCGCAGCGAAGGCGTCCCCCGCAGAACATCAGCCCGGACGGCGACCTGAACAACCACCCCAGCCCAAGCAGGTGAGCCACCCGCCCAACCCAACCCAGGAGCCGAGCGAAGCGAAGGCCGCCGAGCGAAGCGAAGGCGCAGGGGGTGCGGGTGGCGAAGCCCCCGCAACGCGGCAAGCGAAGCGCAGCCGCACAAATGACGAAGGCGACGTGGTCAGCGCACGTTAGTGCGCGACACACGTCGCCCATCGCCTTCGTGGACGATACTGGGATCGAACCAGTGACCTCTTCCGTGTCAGGGAAGCGCGCTACCGCTGCGCCAATCGTCCGTCCGGAACACTCACCAACGTGAGGTTCCCGAGGTGGAGACGGGATTCGAACCCGTGTACACGGCTTTGCAGGCCGTTGCCTCGCCTCTCGGCCACTCCACCACTGAGGCTGTTCGACATCTGAGGACGGTGGCCTGCCGAACCCTCTCCGAGCGGACGACCGGGTTCGAACCGGCGACCTCAACCTTGGCAAGGTTGCGCTCTACCAACTGAGCTACGTCCGCGTTGCGCCCGGGTTTTCGTGTCCCCCGGCGCGAGAAGAACATTAGCCCATCTCCGCCCGACTTCAAAAATCGGGGTCCCCCGGTACGTCGACGTACGGTCATCAACTGCTCACGTGGCAACGCCTGCGCGAACCCGGATCGCCTGCGCACTAAGGTGTTCGGCGGAAGGAGCACCACATGCGTATCTGGCTGAACGGCGCCCTGCTGGACGGCGCGGCGACGGTCTCGCCGCTGGACCACGGGCTGACCACGGGTGACGGCGTCTTCGAGACGATCAAGATCGAGAACGGCAGGCCGTTCGCGGTACGCCGGCACCTGGAGCGACTGGTCCGTTCGGCGGTCGGGCTCGGCCTGCCGACGCCGGACGTGGCCGCGATCGAGGACGGCATCGCGACGGTGGTGGCGGCGGATCCGGGTATCCCGTTCGGCCGGCTGCGGATCACGTACACGGGTGGTGTCTCGCCGCTGTCGTCCGACCGCGGTACGGACGGTCCGACGGTGCTGGTCGCGACGCAGGAGATCAAGCGCCCGTCCGCAACGTCGGCGATCGTCACCGTCCCGTGGGTCCGCAACGAACGCAGCGCAGTCGCCGGCCTGAAGACGACGTCGTACGCCGAGAACGTCCGCGCGCTCGCCTACGCGAAGGACCGCGGCGGCAGCGAGGCGATCTTCGCGAACACCGTCGGCCAACTGTGCGAGGGCACCGGTTCGAACATCTTCTGCGTGTACGACGGCGAACTGGTCACGCCGACCCTCGCGTCGGGCGCACTGGCCGGCGTCACGCGCGCCCTGGTCCTGGAGTGGTTCGGCGGCACCGAACGCGACGTACCACTGGAGCAGCTCTCCGAAGCCGAAGAGATCTTCCTCACATCCACCACCCGCGACATCCAAGCCATCCACCGCGCCGACGACCGCACCCTCCCCGCCCCCGGCACCCTCACCGCCCAGGTCGCAAAGATCTTCGCCGAACGCTCCGCCGAGCACCCCAACCCCTAACCCCCGGACCTGCCCCCTGCCCCCTGCCCCCTGCCCCCTGGACCCTGGACCGCAACCCCTGCACCCGGGCCCCAGTCACTCACCAACCAGCACCCAGGCGAGGAGCACGCCCGGTCCCACGCGGGCGCCGAGTCCCACTCCCCGCATCCCAGCGCCGCCCCACACAGTTGATGAGTGCCACACGTCCGCCTTCTCCGAGAAGCCACAGCGCCCCCGGCCAGGCGGACCCCCGCCCGACCCGGATCCCCACGCCATCACAATCGCGTTCCACAAGCCCCGCCCCACGCGAAGCCATCGAACTACCCCGATTGTGATGGCCCGGAGAACCGCACCAGCACTCGCCATAGCTCATGCGGCGAGCAACCCCGCCACACCAGACCTCCCGCCGCACCCCACCCATACGCACAACACAACTCGACCTGCACCCCGCTCGCCCCGCCTCACACCCCCCGACCGCCTCACACAGTCCCCGGCCCGCCCGGGCCGGCCACAGTCCCGCCCGTCAGCCGCACCCGCGGCACCCGACCCCTACCGCGCCCGCATCCCCCTCGGCGAGCACGCCACTCGACGCGCACGCCACTCAGCCCGCAGTCGGCTCAGCTCGTACGACGGTCGACCCGTACGCCACTCGACCCGTACGCCACTCGACCCGGACGCCACTCGACCCGGACGCCACTCGACCCGGACACCATTCGACCGGCAGTCGACTCGGCGAGCACGACACTCGGCCTGCACACCACTCGACCCGTACGTCGCGCCGTCCGTACTCCGCTCGCGTGCAAACCCGCAGCGCCGCACCCGCGACCGCCGTTCCGGCCAGCCTGCCCCAGACCTGCCGACCGGGTCTCCGCTCGGCGGGCTGCACGGACAGCCGACGTGGCTGCGACCGCCCGCGCCCGGATCGCCAGGCCACCACAATCGCAGTCCGCGGAGGTGCACCCGGCGGGTGCGGCCGGGTGCGCGTCCGGGACGCGCCGGTTGTGATGGCGTGCGGAACCGCGCTGGGGTGCTCGCACCAACGGCTGCTACCCGGCCTGACGCGTAGCGCCGGGTAACTCGCGCCGCCCCCGCCGCGAGTGCGGCCGGGGCGGCGGATGTGGTGGTGAGGGGATCGCGGCGGTTACTCGCCGGATGCTTTTCGGCGTTCTCGGTAGGCGGCTACGTGTAAACGGTTGCCACAGGTACGGGCGTCGCAGTAGCGCTTGGACCGGTTGCGAGACAGGTCGATGAGCGCGTCGTCGCAGTCCGGCGCCTCACAGCGGCGCAGGCGTTCGCGCTCCCCCGCCGAGATCACCTGCGCGAGCGCGATCCCGCATTCCACCGTGATCCGGCAGGCCAGCGACGCGCCCGCCCTCGAATAGTGGATGTGCCACGGGTGCCCGTCGTGGTTGGTGAGCCGCGGCGTCGACGTACCGCGCGCGATGATCGCGTTGATCATCGTCGCCGCCGACGCGTCGGAATCAGTCGTGAACACCGGCGCGAACAACGGCCGCAGATCGCGAACCTCGGCCAGGTCCTTCTCCGACAGCGAATCGACCGCGCTGAACTCCCGTTCCTGGACGAACTTCTCCAGCTCCTCCAGGGTCTCGAGCGAATCGACCTGGCTGTTCGGTCCGGGCATGGTGTTGACGAGCCGGACCAGCGTCCCGAGCGCCTGCTCGGTGTCGTGCGAGAAAGTCACAATCACGTCTCCAACGCGACGGGATCTCCGTCCTGGAGCAAGAGTAGCCCGGCCCGATTAGATCGTCGCTGCATCATGCGCTATGGTTTCACCCGCAACACCCCATCAGAAACACCAGCACCACGCCGGGCGATTGGCGCAGTGGTAGCGCGCTTCGTTCACACCGAAGAGGTCACTGGTTCGAACCCAGTATCGCCCACGAAGGCGACAGGCGACGTGTGTCGCGCACTAACGTGCGCTGACCACGTCGCCTTCGTCGTTTTGTGCGGCTGCGCTTCGCTTGCCGCGTTGCGGGGCTTCGCCACCCGCACCCCCTGCGCCTTCGCTTCGCTCGGCTCCCGGGTCAGGTTCGGCGGGTGGCTCACCTGCTGGGTTGGGCTGGGCGGCTCGCTCACCTGCTGGGTTGGGCTGGGCGGTGGCTCACGTGCTCGATTGGGTTCGGCGGGTGGCTCACGTGTTCGGTTGGGTTGGGCGGTCCGGGTCGGGGGCGGGGGTTGGGTGGTTCGGTCGGGGCGGGGTCGGGAGCGGCGCAGGCGAGGTGATCAGTTGCGGCGCGTGCAGGTGTCGGAGGTCTGGAGTTGCGGCTCGCCTTCGGTGGTGGGGCACGGGCTTTGCGGTCTGGAGCGTCGGCATAAGACGAGGGAAAACCGCCGCGCTGAGGGGCTGACGGGGTGCGGGGTGGGTGTCAGAGTGAAGGGCGAGGTGTAATTCGCGCGCACTCAGGAGGCGCCATGTCTGGCTCCCGTTCGTCTCGATCCTCGTCACCTTCGTCATCCTCGGCGTCCTCGTCACCTTCGTCGTCCTCGTCAGCTTCGTTGTCCTCGTCCTCGTCGTCGGCTTCCTCGGATTCCTCGGTGTCCTCGGTGTCCTCGGGATTCTCGGTGGGAGCTAGTCGGCGGGTGTTTTTGGTTGGGTCGGGGGCTGTGGCTGCGGGGGCTGTTGGGGCGGTGTTGGTGGGAGGCTCGGGTGCAGCGGTCGCTGGGGCGGCTGAGTTGGGGCCGACGACGTTTGATCCTCAGTTGCGGGCGTTGCTGCGGAGTGTTGATGCGAGGCGGATCGGTGCGACTGTTCAGCGGCTGACTGAGTTCGGGACCAGGCATACCTTGTCCAGTCAGGACGATCCGGTGCGTGGGATCGGGGCGGCCACGGACTGGGTGGTTGCGGAGATGGAGGCCATCGCTGCGACGTCCGGCGGACGGATGACGGTGGAGCGGCAGTCGTTCATCCAGCCGGTCGCCAGCCGGATCCCCGTACCGACCCGAATCACCAACGTCATCGCCACGTTGAAGGGAACCGCGTCGCCCGAGCGGTTCTACGTCGTCACGGGGCACCTCGACTCGCGAGTCACCGACGTCATGGACGCCGTCAGCGACGCCCCGGGTGCGGACGACGACGGGTCGGGCGTCGCGTGTGTGCTCGAACTCGCCCGGGTGTTCGCGGGCCACCAGTTCCCCGGCACGATCGTCTTCGCGACGGTCGCCGGCGAGGAACAGGGGCTGTACGGCTCCTCGTTCATGGCGCAGCAGATGGCCGCGGCCAGCAACGACGTACAAGGCATGTTCAGCAACGACATCATTGGGGCCAGCCGGTCGTTCGACGGCCACAAACCCGACCCGTTCACCGTACGGATGTTCCTCGAAGGCGTACCGACCAACGTGACCGCCGCCCAGATCTCGTTGCTGCAGTCGACCGGCGGTGAGAACGACGGGCAGGCGCGCCAGCTCGGTCGCTTCGTTCACTCGGTCGCGCCGTACAGCCTGACCGGCATGAACATCCGGCTTGTCTGGCGGCGCGACCGGTACCTGCGCGGCAGCGACCATCTGTCCTTCCAGGGACAGGGCTACCCCGCCGCCAGGTTCACCGAACCGCGGGAGAACTTCAACCACGAGCACCAGGACGTACGGGTCGAGGACGGCGTGCAGTTCGGCGACCTGATCGAATTCGTGGACTTCGACTACATCGCCCGCGTCACCAGGGTGAACGCGGCCGCGCTGTGGGGACTGGCGACCTCGCCCAGTACGCCCAAGAACGCCCAGATCCATACGACGCCGCCCGGCACCCTGTCCGGTACCAACCTCACCACGCTCTCGTGGAACGCCAACCCCGAAGCGGACCTGACCGGGTACGAGGTGGTGCTACGCGAGACCACGGAGTCCGATTGGACCAGCGCGATTCCGGTCGGGAACGTCACCACAGCAACGCTCGACATCTCCAAGGACAACGTGCAGATGGGCATCCGGGCGATGGATCAGAACGGGAACCGTAGCCCGGCCGCGTTCCCACGGCCGGTGGCCTAATCGCACAAGCTCAAGCCTTGTCGAGTTGAGCTACGAGGTCAGCGTCGAGCTGCAGATCGACCGCGGCGAGGGCCTCCTCGAGTTGCGCGATCGACGACAGGCCTACGAGTGGTACGACTCCGTGGTGCATGAGCCACGCGAGTACTACCTGGTTCACCGTTGCGCCCAGGTCACCTGCAGCTTGGCGGAGCGCTTGGAAGCGTACGTACGCAGTCGGGTGGGCGTAGCCGCGCTCGACTGAGAAGGGCCGGTCGGGGCGGGCGTACGAACCTGTTAGGAGGGGCTGGTGCGCGACAAGCGTGACGTCGGGGTGCTCCGCCAGGTAGTCGAAGTGTTCGATGCCTGCGTGCTGGAAGTGCGGTGTGCCGCGGCGCAGGACTCCTTGTAGTGCGGGCGGGTTCGGCCACAGGTAGGTCGCGTGCTGCTGGATGACTGAGTACTGCGAGAGCCCCTGGGCGGCGGCTGTCTGCCGGGCGCGGTCAAGGCGCCACGTGGCCGTGTTGCTGCAGCCGATGAGGTCTACGACACCCCCCGTAACCAGTTGCCCGAATGCCCGTACGGTCTCCTCAAGTGGCGTACTGCGGTCGTCTATGTGCGCGTAGTACAGGTCGATCCTGTCCACGCCCAGCCGCGACAGGCTGCCCTTGACAGCCTCATGCACAACCCCCGCACTCAGCCCTTCCCAGTGCGCATCCCCCGGGTCACCAGGCACAGTCGTACGCGCACCGCACTTCGTAGCGATCACCAGGTCGTCACGGTTACCCCGCGAACGCATCCACTCCCCCAGGAGCTCCTCACTCTCGCCGCCGTCCCCGAGCCACTGGTTGTAGTTGTTCGACGTGTCGATGAACGTCCCACCGGCGTCGACAAACCGGTCCAGAATCGCCACCGCCGTGTCGGCCGGCGTCGACGTACCGAAGTTCATCGCCCCCAGACAGAACGCACTGACAGGCCTGACGTTCCCAAGAGACACCATCCCCCCACCCTGCCTTTTCGACCGCGCTCTAGGTCAAGACGAATCAGACCAGCCAGTTGCCGTGCTCCATCAGGAGGCGGTGGTTCAGTTCGTTGGCCTCTCGCCAGGCCTGGATCTTTGTGGGTGTCACTCGGAAGAACGGGTAGTTCGTGAGCGGGCGGGGGTCGAAGCCGGCCTTCAGCGCGAACGCCTCGCCCTCTGCGTCGGTTACCTCGGCGACCTCGGCTGTGGCGGTGATGTGGATGACGTCGCGGACTTCGCCCAGGGTCAGCTGGAGGAGAGGGTTGGCCAGGAGGTTGCGGGCGGTCGGGTTCGTGCGGGACGTGGACAGGAGCAGCGTGTCGGCGGTCCACAGGAACGAGAGCGGCATCAGGTACGGCGTACCGTCCAGGGAGGCCGTAGCCACCCAGGCGTCGACGTCCTGGTTCAGGCGGGCCAAGGTGTCCTGTTTGCGGACGTCCAACGGGCGGGGTGCTGCCGGCATCGTCGCTCCTCTGTCACATCTGCTGCTCGGGCTCCGTCAAAGCGATGACGGCGCTGAGCCGCACAGTGTGACAGGTGAAAGGTGTGGTCCGGATGACCGGGGACGACTGGCTGGCAACACGGTTCGAGGAGAACCGCGATCGGCTGCGCGCCGTCGCGTACCGGATCCTCGGCTCCGAGCCCGAAGCGGAGGACGCCGTCCAGGAGACGTGGATCCGGCTCAGCCGCAGTGACACCGGCACCATCGACAACCTCGGCGGCTGGCTCACCACGGTCGTCGGGCGGATCTGCCTCGACATGCTGCGCAGCCGCCGCGGCCGGCCCGAACTCCCCGTCGGCGACCACTCCGCCGTACTCGCCGACGACGTCCCTGATCCCGAACTCGAAGCAATCCAGGCCGACTCGGTCGGGCTCGCGCTGCTGGTCGTACTCGAGACGCTGTCGCCGGCCGAGCGGCTCGCCTTCGTACTGCACGACCTCTTCGCCGTACCGTTCGAGGACATCGCGCCGATCATCCGCAAGTCGCCCGCCGCTGCGCGGCAGATCGCCAGCCGGGCCCGACGGCGGGTTCGCGGTACGCCGGAACCGACCGACGTCGACGTCGTACGCCAGAAAGAAGTCGTGAACGCCTTCCTGCTCGCGGCCCGTGGTGCGAACTTCTCGGCGCTGCTCGACGTACTCGACCCCGATGTCGTCGTCCGCGCGGACGCCGGCGCCGGGGCGTACGGGTCGGAGCCGGTCCTCGCCGGAGCAGACGCCGTCGCGCGTGAGTTCACCGGACGGGCCGCGGCCGCGAAACTCGTCCTCGTCGACGGGAAGCCCGGGCTGGTGTGGATGCAGCACGGCGAACCCCTGATTGTGTTCTCTTTCACGGTCACCGACGGGCGTGTCGCCGCCATCGACCTCCGCGGCGACGCCGACTACCTCGAAAGCGTCGATCTCGTGACCTTGAAGGCCTGAACCGGCGGCGTGGCGAGTGGACAGCGCGAATGCCATTCGTACGCCGAACGAGGTGCCTTCAACGGCAACCGAATCCGGTTTTTCCCGGCGCTCAAAGTGCGCTACTGTTCTGCTCTCGCACCGAGCGGAAACGCTCCGGATGCGGCGCGGACGTAGCTCAGTTGGTAGAGCGCAACCTTGCCAAGGTTGAGGTCGCCGGTTCGAACCCGGTCGTCCGCTCGGAGAGGGTCTTCGGCTTTCTACGGTGGAGTGGCCGAGAGGTTAGGCAGCGGCCTGCAAAGCCGTCCACGCGGGTTCGAATCCCGTCTCCACCTCGGGAACCTCACGTCGGTGAGTGTTCCGGACGGACGATTGGCGCAGCGGTAGCGCGCTTCCCTGACACGGAAGAGGTCACTGGTTCGATCCCAGTATCGTCCACGAAGGCGATGGGCGACGTGTGTCGCGCACTAACGTGCGCTGACCACGTCGCCTTCGTCATTTGTGCGGCTGCGCTTCGCTTGCCGCGTTGCGGGGGCTTCGCCACCCGCACCCCCTGCGCCTTCGCTTCGCTCGGCGGCCTTCGCTTCGCTCGGCTCCTGGGTTGGGTTGGGCGGGTGGCTCACCTGTTGGGGTTGGGTTGGGCGGTTCGGTCACCGCCACGTGGAGGTTCTAGGTGTGGCGGGACTGTGCTGCTACTGCGGCTAGGAGGATTACAGCTCCGCAGATAGCTACTGCTGTTAGGTGTTCTTTGAAGAAGAGGATGCCTATGGCTGTGGCTATTACTGGTTCCAGTAGGGCTATTACTGCTGCGGTGGAGGGCTTCAGGGTTCTTAGGCCTTCGTAGAAGAGGGTGTAGGCGAGGGCTGTGGGGACCAGGCCGAAGTAGGCGACCAGGAGCCAGCCTGTGGTGGTGGTTGGGAGGGTGGCGAAGGGGGCTAGGAACAGTGCTCCTGCTACGAAGCCCAGGAGGGCCGTGGTTTGGGGGTCTTGGGTGTTGCGGTTCAGGAGGGTGGTCAGGGAGTAGCCGGCGGCTGAGGCTACGGCGGCTGCTATGCCTACCAAGTTGGTGGAGCCTGTGGTTGCGGTCAGCAGGGTTAGGCCGACCAGGGCTGCGGCGGTTGCGCTGGTTGGGCGTTCTCTCGTTGCCAGCGTGATGATCAGCGGCGCTGTGCCCAGGGAGATCACCGTGGCTATGCCGACGCCTACCAGTGGGATTGCCGTGAAGTAGCCGAGTTGGCAGATGGCCAGGCCGACGCCGGTGAAGACGTCGCGGGGTCTTGGGCGGATGGGGGTGCGGGTGCGCCTTGCGAGGCGTACCAAGGCCAGCCAGGCTGCTGCGGCTGCTAGGCGCCAGAAGGAGGTGGAGAGCGGCGTGAGGCCTGCGTCCTGTAGTAGGGCGCCGGTTGGGCCGCCTGTGCCCCAGGCCAGGGCGGCGAGGACTACTAGGGCTAGGGCACGCCTGGTCGAGACGCGTTGGTGCATCGGGTGCTCCGGGTGTTCGCAATGGGTGGTGGGGCGTCTGCGAACAGCCCGAAGGAGCTCAGGTCGTAGCGACCTGAGCGGTGGGGGTGGCCGTCCGCTAAGCGGCGGCCGGCGGGGTGATGATTCGATGCATGGGAGGGACCCTAACCGTGGCCCAGGCAGTTGAGCCAGCGGATTACATGCGGAGGTAGGAGCCGCCGTTGAAGTCGAGGACGGTGCCGGTGGCGAACTCGGCCTCGGGGCTGGCCAGGTAGAGGATGGCGGCAGCGACTTCGGACGGGTCTGCTACTCGTTCCAGGGGGCTTTCGAGGCGGCGGCGGTCGTAGCCTTCGCCGGCCAGGTTCACCGCGGCCATGTCGGTCACCGTCCAGCCGGGCGCGATCGCTGTGACGGCGATTCCTGAAGGCCCGAGAGCGCGGGCCAGGGATTGGGTGAACGAGACGATGGCCGCCTTCGAGGCACCGTACGCGGGCTGGTTCGGTTCGCCGCGGAAGGCGCCTCGCGAGGACACGTTGACGATCCGGCCGCCGCGAGTCATGTGCCGGACGGCACACCACGTAACGTTGGCGGGTCCAACGAGATTGACGGCCAGCGTGTCGGTCCACGCCTGTTGCCATTCGGCGTACGTCGTCTCGCGGATGCGGTGCGGGTGGTAGACGCCGGCGTTGTTCACCAGTACGTCGATGCTGCCCAACGCGGACGCGGCGTCCGACACCATCGTCTCGATGGCGTCCGGGTCCGCCAGATCCGCGGGCACCGCGAGGTGGCCGGAGCCGGGGAGCTCCTTCACCACCTGGGCGGCCGCCTCGGCGGAGGAGCTGTAGTGCACCGCCACCCTGTCCCCCGCGGCGGCGAAGGCTCGCGCCGTCGCCGCACCGATCCCCCGAGAAGCTCCCGTCACCAGCACCGATCGGTTCATACAACCGATCCTTTCATCACCGAATGCGAGCTTCGACCAGCAGAGCCGCTTACTTGGGCCGGGATTTAAAGTCGCGACGGTAGGCCTTCGTGTCGCGCGCCCACTCCTTCCGCGCCTCCGAGCGAAGCCGAGCATCAGAACGACGTGCCATGTACGCCGCCTCCCGCTGCAGCTTTACCCAGCTGTCGTAGCGCCGGTACGGCAGCGAGCCATCCTCGAGCGCCGCTTGTACCGCGCACCCAGGCTCGGTCACGTGCCCGCAATCCTTGAACCTGCAGGAGGCTGCGAGCACCGTGACATCCGGGAATGCCGCCGCCAGCCCTTCGCCCGACTCCTGCAGACCGATCCCTCGCAGCCCGGGCGTGTCGATCACGACGCCGCCCTCAGGCAAGACGATCAGCTCGCGCCGCACGGACGTGTGGCGGCCCTTCCCGTCCTCCCGGATCTCCTGTACGTCCAGCAGCTCTACCCCAGCGAGCGCGTTGACCAACGATGACTTGCCTGCACCGCTCGACCCGAGCAACGCCACCGTCGCGTTGCCGTCGAGCAACGCGCGCACGGCTTCCAGACCGTCGCCGGTCTGAGCGCTGCACACCAGCACGTCGGCGCCCGGCGCAGCCATCGCCACATCCTCGGCCAGGCCGTCCGCATCACTGACGAGGTCCGATTTGGTCAACACCACGACAGGACGCGCTCCGCTTTCCCACGCCAGCGCCAGGAAACGCTCGATCCGGACGATGTTGGGCTCCGGTACGAGACCGACGACAATCGCGATGACGTCGACGTTGGCAGCAAGCACCTGGCCCCGTGACGAGCCGCCGACCTCCGCCCGGACGATCGCGGTCCGACGTGGTAACACGGACTCCAGCGTGATCCGGTCGTCGGACCAGAACCGGAGGACTGCCCAGTCCCCAGTGCACGGGCCGGCCTGTGGGTCGTTGGCGACTGCGGTCAGAAGTCCGCCGGACCAGGTCGCCCGAACGGGTCCGCGCTCAGTGAGCACGGTCGCCAGGCCTTTGTCGACCCGGCTGACTCGTCCCGGCACGACATCGTCCGGGAGGGACCTGAGAGCATCGGCCATGGACTCGTCGAGTCCTAGGGCCTGAAGCGTGACTGACATGCGACGAACCTTTCAGAGGGCCCGGCCGCCAGATCAGATCAGAGCGGACGGGCAGTATAGGAGACAGCGGCCTGTCGGCCTCGCGAGCTCATGGCGGGTGCCTCCCTTCCGGTCCGAGGCGGTCCTGAGCGAGGACCGCGTGTCGTACTCAGCCTAGGTCTTCGGCCTCGCCGTGCGCACCGGATTATCCGCCGAAGTGGGCTCCCGTACACCATCAACCTCAGATTCAGGATCTTCGGTGGACTGCTTCTGCGCTGTCGGCCGCGGGATTGGCCTCGGGTGCTCGGTCAGCGCGACCAGCTTCCGCGCGGCCTCTGCCTCCGGGCGTTCCTCTGACTCGACCGGTGTCAACGGATGGTCGTGGTGCGGCTCCGGCTCCGCCTTCATCACGGGCTCGACCTCGTCCTCCTCGGCGACGGGCTTGACCTCCGCGACATGCGCCTTGTGCGGCCACAGGCGGTCCACTACAGCATTGAGCGCAGCACCGATCAGTACGGCGATCGCGGTCATGTACAGCCACATCAGTACGGCGATGGGCGCCGCAAGTGGCCCGTAGATCGACGTACCGCCCACTGTGCTCTGCAGGATCCACCGGAGCACGAAGCTGCCCAGGATCCAGATCGACAACGCCAGGAAAGACCCCGGCAAGTCGGAGACCCACGGCGTCCGGACGGGAACGGACAGGTGGTACAGGGTGTTCAAGAAGCCCGCAGACAGGATCGTGACGACGGGCCAGTACAGCTGGTTCAGGAAGTCGAGACGGTGGGGCAGCAGGTCGTTGACGGCGTCCGGACCGGCCAGCACCAGCGGCAGCACGATCACACCGATGACCAGCGCTGCGCAGTACAGGCTGAAGGACAGCGCGCGGGTCCGGACGATGCCGCGCTTGCCGCCCATCCCGTACATGATCGTGATGGTGTCGACGAACACGTTCAGCGCCCGGCTGCCGGACCACAGCGAGAGCACGAAACCGATCGAGATCACGTCCGGCCGGCCGCCGTTCAGCACCTGGTCCAGGGTCGGCGAGATGACGCTCTTGATCGAGTCGTCGGTCAGCGCCCGGGCCGCCAGGTCGACGATCTGCTGCTTGATGTCGTTGATCGTCTCGACCTCGAACCACTTGCTCGCGATGTAACCGAGCGAGCCGGCCAGCCCGAAGATCAGCGGCGGCAGCGAGAGGATCGCGAAGAACGCCCCCTCCGCAGCCAGACCGGTGACCCGGTAGCGCAGACAGACCCCGATGGTCTGGGTGAGCAGCTTCCAGGTCGTCGCGGGGATCTTCCGGACCCATGCCAATGAGAGGGAGCTCCCACCAGTGGGTCCTGCCCCAGAACGTGCCATACCGCTTACCGTACTGACATGGCGGACCCATTCGCGGTAACGAACCAGGCTCCCCCACTGCGGGGCGTGAACTTCTTCACCCGCGACGCGGCGCTCGGTGACGCTCTGCGTCCGTACGCCGACCTCGCCGGGGATCCCGGGCTACACCGCATCGGCGAGCTGGCCGGCTCCGAGGAGGCCCGCGCGCACGCCCTCCCGGCGAACCAGAACCCGCCCGTACTGCGGACCCACGACCGGTACGGCAACCGGGTCGACGAGGTCGACTTCCACCCGTCCTGGCACTGGCTGATGCAGCAGGCCGTCGGGTTCGGGCTGCAGGCGGCACCGTGGACGAGCGAGGCGCCCGCGCCGCACCTGACCCGCGCGGCCGGGTTCTACCTGTGGTCGCAGGTCGAGCCGGGACATGGTTGCCCGATCTCGATGACGTACGCCGCCGTACCGGCGCTGCGGGCCGACGAGGCGCTGGCGAAGGAGTGGATCCCGCAGCTGGCGTCGACGGAGTACGACGTACGACGTCTGCCGGCCGCGGCGAAGAACGGCGTCCTGGCCGGGATGGGGATGACCGAGAAGCAGGGCGGGTCCGACGTACGGGCGAACATCACGACGGCGACCCCGGTCGGGGACGTGTACCAGCTGCACGGGCACAAGTGGTTCTGCTCCGCGCCGCAGGTGGACGTGTTCCTCGTCCTGGCGCAGGCGCCGGACGGGCTGAGCTGCTTCGTGGTGCCGCGGGTTCTTGCCGACGGCAACCGGAACCCGTTCGCGCTGCAGCGGCTGAAGGACAAGCTCGGGAACCGGTCGAACGCGTCGTCCGAGGTGGAGTTCCACGGAACGATCGGGTACCGGCTCGGGGACGAGGGTGCCGGAGTCCGGACGATCATCGAGATGGTCGCGGCTACCCGGCTGGACTGTGTGCTCGGGTCGGCTGCGCTGCAGCGGCGGGCGCTCGTTGAGGCGGTTTGGCATACGCGGCATCGGTCGGCCTTCGGTGGGCTGCTGGCGGACAAACCTGCGATGCAGAACGTGCTGGCGGATCTGGCGCTCGAGTCCGAGGCTTCGATGGCCCTGGGGATGCGGTTGGGAGCAGCAGTTGATGCCGCCGCGGGTGGTGACGCGCAGGCGGCGGCGTTTCGGCGGATTGCTTTGCCGCTTGCCAAGTTCTGGGTGTGTAAGCGGACGCCGTTCATGGTGGCGGAGGCGCTGGAGTGTCTCGGTGGGAACGGGTACGTGGAGGAGTCGGGGTTGCCGCTGCTCTACCGGGAGTCGCCGCTGAACTCGGTCTGGGAAGGGTCGGGCAACGTGAACGCGCTCGACGTACTCCGAGCCCTGCAGAAGCCGGAGTCGCTCGAGGCCTGGTTGCTCGAGGTCGGTTCCGTCCGAGGTGCCGACGCGCGGCTGGACGCCGCCGTCGAGGATGTCTTGCAAGCGCTTGCTGATCACGAGAACGCCGAAGCGGGTGCGCGACGGCTGGCCGCGCAGATGGCCCTCTGCCTGCAGGCTTCGTTGCTCCTCAGGCACTCGACACCGGAGGTCGCCGACGCGTTTGTGGCGTCGCGGCTGGCCGGTGACTGGGGTGGTGTGTTCGGGACGTTGCCGAGGACGACTCCGTTCGAGAGGATCGTCGAGCGCACGATAGGGTGAGCGGCGTCGCGACTGGCGCGCTGAAGGTGGATAACCACCGGGGAGCGAAACCCGTCGGCACCGTGCGCCTGGGTGCCTTCGAACCACTGCAAAACCCGCAGGAGAGACAACGATGCCTCAACCCATCGACAACACAGCATCCTTCGATGCCGCCGCCGCGTCCGCAGCGTACAACAACGCGCTGCAGGTGATCGCCGCGGTCGAGCCCACGATCGCCGGCGCGATCAAGGCCGAACTGGCCGACCAGCGGTCCTCGCTGAAGCTGATCGCCAGTGAGAACTACGCCTCCCCCGCCACCTTGCTGACGATGGGCAACTGGCTGTCGGACAAGTACGCCGAGGGCACCGTCGGGCACCGCTTCTACGCCGGCTGCCAGAACGTCGACACCGTCGAGCAGACCGCCGCCGACCACGCGCAGGCGTTGTTCGGCGCGCCGCACGCCTACGTCCAGCCGCACTCCGGCATCGACGCGAACCTGGTCGCGTTCTGGGCGATCCTGGCGCAGCGGATCGAGTCCCCGGCGCTCGCCGAGGCCGGCGCGAAGCACGTCAACGACCTGACCGAGGAGGACTGGACCAAGCTCCGCAAGGCGCTCGGCGACCAGAAGATGCTCGGTATGTCGCTGGACGCCGGCGGCCACCTCACGCACGGCTTCCGCCCGAACATCTCCGGCAAGATGTTCAACCAGCACTCGTACGGCACCGACCCGGAGACCGGGCTGCTCGACTACGACGCGGTCGCCGCGGCGGCCCGTGAGTTCAAGCCGCTGATCCTGATCGCCGGCTACTCGGCGTACCCGCGCAAGGTGAACTTCGCGAAGATGCGCGAGATCGCCGACGAGGTCGGCGCCACCCTGATGGTCGACATGGCGCACTTCGCCGGCCTGGTCGCGGGCAAGGTGTTCGCCGGCGACTTCGACCCGGTGCCGCACGCGCACGTCACCACGACGACCACGCACAAGTCGCTGCGCGGCCCGCGCGGCGGCATGGTGCTCTGCCAGCCCGAGTACGCCGAGTCCGTCGACCGCGGCTGCCCGATGGTGCTCGGCGGCCCGCTCAGCCAGACGATGGCCGCGAAGGCGGTCGCGCTGGCCGAGGCCCGCCAGCCGTCGTTCCAGCAGTACGCGCAGGCCGTCGCCGACAACGCGGTCACGCTCGCCGAGGGCCTGATGAAGCGCGGCGTGAAGCTCGTGACGGACGGTACGGAGAACCACCTCGTCCTGCTCGACGTCTCGTCGTACGGCATCACCGGCCGCCAGGCCGAGTCCGCTCTCCTCGACGCGGGCATCGTCACCAACCGCAACGCCGTACCGCGCGACCCGAACGGCGCCTGGTACACCTCCGGCGTCCGGATCGGTACGCCGGCCCTCACCACCCGCGGCTTCGGCGCCGACGAGTTCGACCGGGTGGCCGAGCTGATCGTCGACGTACTGTCCGCGACCACCCCGACCACCACCTCCGCCGGCGCCCCGTCGAAGGCGAAGTACGTCCTGGCCGACGGCGTCGCCGACAAGACCCGCGCCGCCTCCGCCGAAATCCTCGACAAGCACCCGCTCTACCCGGGCCTCGAGCTCAACTGATCACCTGCTGCCCGCCCTCCCGAGGGCGGGCAGCGTCAGCCCGTGACTGTTCCGGCCGGCGGATGACTCGGCAACGCCTTGCACACCTGCTCGGCGATACCGGCCGCCTCGGTCGGATCAGCGCCGTACGTCAGGACATAACCGAGCCGGCGATGGTACGTGGTCGGCTCCCAACGCCATCGGATCAGTCCGTCCAGTGCATCGATCGGATCCGGCGGCTGTGCGGGCAGCCCGTCGGCGAACAGCTCGCGGTCGCCATGGACGAATCGGATGGCCGCCGCCGCCCGGGCCGCACGGCCGACCGGATCCGTGCTGGGATCGAGGGCATCGAGCAGTACCTGACGCAAGACGTCAACGCCGGTGCTCAGCTGCAGCAGTTCCCAGATACGGTCACCACCGAGCCGGCGGTTGACCTCGACGACCTTGGGTCCGTCGTCGGTCAGCATGAGTTCCACATGCGCCGGCCCGTCGACGTGTCCCAGCGCTGTCAAGGCTCGGAGCGCCTCGGTCCGTAGCTCGTCGACGTCGCCCCGGGCCGGCATGAGATGACCGACCTCGACGAAATGCGGCGGCCCGGAGGTGAACTTCTCGGTCACCATCAGGGCCTCGTGCCGGCCGGCGACCGATCGGGTCTCGACGCTGAACTCCGGCCCGGACAAGCGCTCCTCCGCGAGCACCGCACCCAGACCGGCCGCGTGGACCCATCGCCAGCCCTCCTCGGCCTGCTCGGCGCGGTCGACGGCGAAGACGCCCAGGCTTCCGTTGCCCAAGTCCGGTTTGAGAACGATCGGGCCCGTCGCGGCGAAGGCACGCACCTCGGCCGGATCGGAACACAGCCGGTGCCGAACCGGCCGGCACCCTCCGGCCGCGAGCAGCTCCCGCTGAGCGCTCTTTCCCGGTCGCTGATCCGCCGGCCCCGGGACGGACCGGATCCCGAGCTGCGCGGAGATCGCGGCCACCGCGGGCAACGCGAACTCGCCGTACCCGGCCACGACGTCGAGGGGATCACGCCGATGCACAGCGGCGGCGGTTTCGAGGATCTCCGCCGGCTGATCCCAGCGCGCCACCCGCAGCCCGGCGGCCCATCGCTGATACGGCGCGAGGTCGTAGCCACCGGGCATCCCGTCGAGCTGGAGCAGCGTGACGCGACCGGGCAGTCCGACGAGCCGGGCGGCCAGCTCCGGCCAGGCACCGACGAGCAGCAGATGGGTCATGACACCGCGGCCTTGTCGAGTGCGTCCCGTACGTCGCCGACCAGATCGGCCGTCGCCTCACAGCCACATGAGATCCGCACCAGCCCGGCGGGCACTGCGAGATGCGGCCACGCACCGATGTCGTTGGCGGTCGACTGCAGACCGCCGTAACTGGTGGCGGCTGCGATCAAGCGGCTCGCGCGGAGGAACCGATGCAGGTACGCGCGACCGGGCAAGCGGAAGGCCAGCAGACCACCGCCGAGCGTCATCTGCCGGGACGCGAGCTGGTACTGCGGATCGGACGGCGAACCCGGCCAGCGCAATCCGGTCACCTCGGCGCGCGTCGCGAGCAGCTTCACCAGAGCCGCCGCGTTCGCATTCTGCCGTTGCACCCGCAGTTCCAGAGTCCCGATCGACCGGAGCGCCAGCCAGCAGGTGAAGGCGGCCGGAATGCCGCCGTGCAGATAACGCCAGTCCCGCAACGCCGTCAGCAACGCGGGGTCGCGGGCGCTGACATGGCCGAGCACCAGGTCGTGATGACCACCGACGACCTTGGCATCGCTGCACATCACCAGATCCGCGCCCAGGTCCAGCGGACACTGACCCAGTGGCGAGGCAACCGAGTTGTCCACCGCCACCAATGCGCCCGCCGCGTGCGCGATCTGGCTGATCTCGCGCAGGTCGTAGAGCTCCAGCAGCGGATTGCTCGGGGACTCGACCACGACGAGACGAGCCCCGGCGACGGCGGCCGGCAGGTCGGCCGTGGTGTCGAGCACAGCGGTCTCGATGCCCCGCCCAGCGAGCTGATCGGCGATCTGCCGGGTCTCGTAGTAGGTCCCGCCCTCGAACAGCACCAACCGGTCGGCGGGCCGCAGCAGTCCGAGCAGTACGGCCGACACTGCCGCCATCCCACTGTTGAAGACGACCGACCGGCCACGATCGAGTGCCCCCAGCGCATCCTCGAGCTGATCTGCCGACCGATGCCCCCACCGGCCGTACCGGACCGGCGCGAGGTCGTCCAGATCCTGGTGGTACGCCGAAGCGAACTCAGGCGAGACGACCAAGGGGCCGGCCGGCTCCGGAACCGGAATCGCGGCCCGCGCGGCGAGGGTCCCTACTCCCAACTTTTCACGGTTCGTCCAGTCCATCAGCGCTCCCCTCCGTGACCGGTCGTTCACCGGACGCTGACGTACATTAACCGGTTAACAGCCGCAGGCACAGAGCTCGGAAGACCTTTTCATCTGGATCGAATCGCGTCCGCCGCCGACGCCTGTACGGCGTGTTTCGGCATCAGTACGGCTGCGAGGAAGGCGCCGGCGACCGCGATGCCGGCGGAGACCCACATCGTGATGTTGAGGCTGGTGAGGAACGCGTCCCGTACGTTCGCCGCGAGCGCCGGTGAGCCGGCCTTGGCGGCGGCCGCGAGTCCGCCGGCGAGACTCCGCTGCGCCGCATCGGCCAACTGTGCGGGCAGGCCGGTGGTGTCGACGTGGTGGCGGTAGACCGAGTTCAGGACGGTGCCGATGACGGCGACGCCTACCGTGCCGCCGACCTGGCGGAAGGTTTGCAGGAGGGCTGAGCCGGTGCCGGCGCGTTCGGGGTCGAGGACGCCGAGGGCGGCGTTCATTGCCTGGGGCATCGAACAGCCGAGACCGAAGCCGACGACGACGATCCAGCTCGCGGTGAAGCCGTAGCCGGAGCCGAGGCCGGTGAACGCGCCGGCGACGAAGCCGGCGGCCATCACCACGAACCCGGCGAGCATCACCAACCGCGTACCGAGCTTCGACTCCACCGGGCCGGCGAGTTTGGCGCCGACCGTCATGCCGCCGATGAACGGCAGCAGCTTCAGTCCGGTGTACAGCGCGTCCGATCCGCTGATGCCCTGGAAGTACTGCGGCAGCGTGAACAGCAGGCCGAAGAGCGCGAACACCGACACCGTCAGCAGTACGGCGCCCCCGGTGAAGACCCGCTCGCGGAACAGCCGCAGCTGGATCAGCGGCTCAGTGGTCCGGCGCTGCCAGAGCAGGAAGCCCGCGATCAGTACGACGCCCAGTCCGAGGAACACGATCGTCACGCTGTCCGTCCACGAGGACTCGCCCGCCTTCGTCACGCCGTACACCAGAGCTGCAAGACCGGTACTCGACAGCAGGATGCCGAGCCAGTCGATCGCCGGGCGGTTCGCGCTCCGGCTCTCCGGGACCAGCAGGGTGACGGCGAGCGCGGCGAGGAACGCGATCGGGATGTTGATCACGAAGATCCACTGCCAGCCGGCGTGGTCGAGCAGCAGACCGCCGACGATCGGGCCGAGCGGCATACCGATGCTGTTGGCAACGACGAAGAAGCCGATCGCCTTCCGCCGCTCGTCGTCGCCGCGGAACAGCACGGTGATCAGCGACAACGTCACCGGCACGATCATCGCGGCACCGATCCCGAGGAACGCCCGGGCCGCGATCAGCTGACCGGCCGAGTCCGACAGCGCGCACGCCAGCGACGCGAGCCCGAACAGTGTCAGCGCGATCGCGATGATCTTGCGCCGCCCGTACCGGTCCCCGAGCAGTCCGGCCGGCAGCAACAGTGCAGCGAGTACGAGGTTGTAGCTGTTCGCCATCCACTGCAGCTGGCCGGTGGACGCGTCGAGATCCTTGGCGAGCGTCGGCAGCGCGACGTTCAGCACGGTGGCGTCGAGGCCGAGCACGAGGACGGCGAGACACAGCGCGATCAGTACACCGAAACGGCGGGCGCCGGTCAGGGTCGGCTCCGGAGTGGTCGTGGTCATGAACTCAAATTATCAGAAGTCTGTGATAATTGCGATAAATCAAATTACTGTAAGCTTCAACCATGGTGGAGGAACCCAGTCCGGAGGCCGTCAGCCAGTTCGTCGAGCGGTTCGCGGGCGCACTGGCGAACGCCGGCGTACCGACCATGGCGGCCCGGGTGATGGGCGCCATGATGGTCAGCCCGAACGGGACGATGACCGCGGCCGAACTCGCGGACATGCTGAAGATCAGCCAGCCCGCGGTGTCCGGCGCGGTCCGGCAGCTGCTGCAGGTGTCGTTCATCTCCCGCGAGCGGCTGCGCGGTTCCCGCAAGGACCACTACCGGATCCGCGAGGACGTGTTCGCCGCGATGCTCGAACGCCGGAACCTCGCGCTCACCGAGTGGGAGGCAGCCAGCCGCTCCGGCGCCGCGCTGTTCGCCGACGACTCCCCCGTCTGCCGGCGGCTGACCGAGGCGGCCGACTTCTTCGCGTTCATCCACGCCGACATGGACCAGATCATCAAGAACTGGCGCGCGGAAAACCCGCGGTGAACCGGCGCGAGGCCGGGCAGCTCGTCGGTGAGGCGTGGCTCGGCAGCGAGTACCGGATCGCCTGGGAGACCCGGATCATGCGCCGGCGGGTACCGCTGTACCGGGCCGGGATCGCCGCACTGCGCGCGCTGAACGCGGTCACCGCCGGGCCGACCCGTCCCTCGTTGCAGGTCACCCGCTGGAACCGCGTCGGTCCGCACGGCACGACCTTCGTGATGGACAAGCTCGAGACGATGACCGGGCGGACAGATCACCCGGTCACGTCGCGGGCCGAGCTGCGGGCGCGTACGTCGTTCGCCGCCCGGCTGGCGCGGTCGATCTCGGCGGACGAGTGGCCGCAGATCATTGCCGAGTACGACCGGCGCCGACATGGTGAGCGGCCGCAGTACCACTATGTCGGGCACCGTCCGCTGAACGCCGAGTCGCATGCGCTGATGGACGAGGCGTGGGTCCGCGGCGAGCTGCCGACCGACAAGTTCCGGGCCTGGAACATCACGAAGAACGACGAGGACGGCGCCTTCTTCAGCGAGTTCTTCACCCACGGGAACGCACGCGGCTATCCGGGCGGCGAGACGAACCCGGGGTTCCGCCTCGGCCGGATCATGTTCGACGTCAGCTGGCGCGACAAGGCGACACTGACCCTCGAACACGAGGTCCTGCGACGCAGCCGGGTGCTACGCGCGAAGGAACTCGTGAAGTTCCTCCGGATCGAGCTCGTGGAGGTGTTCCGCCCACCGGCCCCCGCATCCACGGCGCCGGCCGCGAAACGTCAGGACGTCTACACCCCTGAGGTCGTCGCCGCTGTCGCCGACTTCGCGAAGCCCGCCGAGCTCCGCTCCCCGACCGCCCGCGGCGAGACCACACCCGACCTCAAGCAGGCCTCGGCGATCGACGTCGCGAACACCATGCAGAAGGCCCTGTCGCCACCCGTCACCGGGCAGGTGGCGACAGCTCAACCATCAGCCGTCGCGCCACCGCCAGCGCAGTCGCATCCGACCCATGCGGCGCAACCACCTGAGCCCCCACCGGCAGCCCACCCGACAGCCCGACCGGCACACTCACCGCGGGATGCCCAGTCACGTTGAAGACCCAGCACAGATCCCGGTGACGATGCTCGTGCATGGTCTGCGGCGAGCTCCGCGACCAGGGGCACGTCACGTGGCGATCAGGCAATAGGCGAACGGGAGGCGGCGGTCCAGCCAGTCGGCTTGGATGGTGACGAGGCTCGTGCCCTCCGAGTACATGGCGACCTCGTTTCCTGCGCGCCACTCGAGGGTGCGGGTCTTGGTGGGCTGGTCGCCGCCCTCGTCGCCGATGCCGGTCAGGCCGTCGAGGACGCCGACCAGGAGGCGGCTCGCGGCCTTGGCTGCCAGCCGGGTGGGTGGGCCGCTCAGCCACTCCGTGCGACCGAGGAGCTCGGGGTGGCCGGGTTGGGTGATGGTCCAGTTGGGGCGGAGCAGCGGGCGAGCCGATGGGATCCGGGTGATGGTGCCGAGCTCGGTGCCGTCGGCGTCGAGGACCGACCAGGTGTGCTCGGACGTTCCGTGCACCCGGCACAGCAGTTGCGTCAGGTCCGCGTCGAGGTAGAGCGAGCGGTCGGTGCCGACGTACGCGCATGGCGTGAGCACCCGGTCGTCCTTGGCGCCGGACGCGACGCGGATCGCGTTGGGTCCCCACTCGATCCGGTTGCGGGTCCGGGTCGCCGGGCGTTCGACGTTCCCCAGCGTGAACTCACGGACGCTCTCCCAGCCGGACACCCGCCGAGTGTACGGGGCGGACCCGCACGGCGGCCCACAGTACGAGGGCGGCGAAGAGTACGGCGACCAGCGCGCAGGCGATCGGGATGCTCGAGAGGCTGATCAGTGCGCCGAAGCCGATCATGGCGAGCGGCATCAACGCCTCGTCGGACAGGTTCACGATGCTGTAGCTGCGCCCGAGGTACGACGGATCGACGGACTGCTGGAACGCCGCCGACAACTGCGCGGACGCGATCCCTGCCGTACTCCCGATCATCGCCATCGCGACGAACACCGCGACCTGCGGGACGAACCCGATCATCGCGCACCCAGCGGCCTGTACGACGAGCGCGAGCAATCCGGACCGCGCCAGATCCACGGGCTTCCACCGCATCGCGACCACCGCACCGGCCGCCGCTGCGATCCCGGAGGCGGCCTGGAACCACCCGTACCAGGCCGACCCCCACCCCGCCGCATGCGTACGCTGCACCAGCCCGACCGCCAGGATCGGCCCGACGCAGAGGTTCAGCCCGGAGAACGCGATCACCAGCGTCCGCGCCCGTACGTCCCGCTTCAGGTACGCGAACCCGGCCCGCAGATCGGCACGGATCGACCCGCCCGACGACACCGGCTGCGGCAGCCGCGGCTTCACCACGAACGCGAGCGCGACCGCGATCACGGCGAACGACGCAGCGTCGGCGATCATCACCGTGACCAGCCCGCCGTGCGCCACCAGCAGACCGCCCAAGGGAGCTCCCGCGAACGCCGCGAGACGGGTGGCCAGCTGCGTACCGGCGGACAGCTTCACCAGGTCCTCGGACCGCACCATCCGTCGCGGCAGCGTCCCGGACGCCGGCGTGTACAGCGCGTCGACCGCCCCGAAGACGACCGCCACCGCCACCAGCAGCGCCAGCGACAACCCCCACAGCATCACTGCCACGGCGGCGAGAACGAGTACGACGATCCGCGCCAGGTTGGCCAGGATCATCGTCCGCCGCCCGTCGAGCCGGTCCGCGAGCGCCCCGCCGTACAGCAGGATCAGCGCCTTCGGGAGCGCGCCGATCCCCATCACCAGGCCGGCACCGGCCGGCGTCGTGACCTGCGCCGCGCTCCAGGCGAGTCCGACGTACCAGGCTGTGTCCCCGGCCCACGAGATCGCCGCCGACAGGATCCAGGCCTGAACGCGGCGATCCCGACGCAGCGGCGGGAAGGTCATGGCCGGGCAGGTACCGCGTGGGCGAAGAAGAACACGCGGTGTGCGTCCTCACCCTCGGCGGGATTGTCGTAGTACTCCCGGACCAGGTCCTCGACCCGTTCGCTGAGCTCGACGAGCTGCGCAGGCGTCAATGTGAGCCATCTCTCGGTCGCGTACGCCGCCCGCACCCAGGGTTCGCCGAACTCGTACCTCATGTCGAACCACTGCCGCACCTTGCCGACGTGATGCGCGAGGTTCGCGTCCTCGGCCGAAGCCGCCACCAGCTCCCCCGCCGGGTCACCCTGCGCGTCGGCGATCGACCACGAGTACTCCGAGGTGTCGCCGAGCTTCCACCAGCGCTCCCGCCGGGTCTTCGCCAGCTCAGGCGCTTCGACGATCACGCCCGCGGACGCGAGAACTTTCAGGTGATGGCTGATGTTGCCGACAAGTTCTCCGGTCGCCCCGGCCAGCCGGGACGCGGTCGCCGGCCCGTCGACGTACAGCAGGTCGAGCAGCCGGCGGCGCAGCGGATGGTGCATCGCGGCGAGCACGGACGGCGTCACGGTACGGCGGTTCGCAGGCGTCATACGCCGTACCGTAGCTCCCACAAGATCTCTTGCACAAGAGTTCTTGCACAACGCGTCAGGTAGCAGAATCAATCCCCACCAGACTGATAGACATAGCCACATCGTGAGATCGGATCTCAGGATGCAGGATTGGGAGTTGATTTGTCAGGCTCTGGAGCTGAGTCTTGTGGACATGCTCGCTGCCCTGTCCACCCACCTCGTAGGTCGCATTCATGTCGACCTCGGGCGGATGCGCAGCGCCATCTGTTGTCCTTCGATGTTCTGACAGCCACCCTGCCCGGGCCAACGACGGCCCCCTGATCATCCCCGATCACCGCTGGGTGCGCACCGCGCGGAACGCATCGAACCGACGACGCTTCGATCTCCCCGCCGCTGGTGAGCACCTGTCACGAGGACAAGGACACGCCCCCGATGACTGCCGGCGTCACCACTGCTGCTGCCCGCAAACCCGCCCGCCCCCGCAAGGGCAAGGGCGAAGGCCAGTGGGCACTCGGATACCGCGAGCCGCTGAACAAGAACGAAGAGAACAAGAAGAACGACGACGGCCTGAACGTCCGGGCCCGGATCGAGAACATCTATGCGCACCGCGGGTTCGACTCGATCGACCCTGCCGACCTGCGAGGCCGGTTCCGCTGGTGGGGGCTGTACACCCAGCGCAAGCCCGGAATCGACGGCGGCAAGACCGCGACGCTCGAGCCGGAGGAGCTGGACGACCGCTACTTCATGATGCGGGTCCGGGTCGAGGGCGGGCAGCTGACCACCGAGCAGCTCAAGGTGATCGCCGAGGTCTCGACCAAGTACGCACGCGACACCGCGGACATCACCGACCGGCAGAACATCCAGCTGCACTGGATCGCGATCGAGGACGTGCCGGCGATCTGGCAGGCGCTCGAGGCCGTCGGGCTGTACACGACCGAGGCCTGCGGCGACGTGCCGCGGGTGGTGATCGCCAGCCCGGTCGCCGGGATCGCCGCGGACGAGATCATCGACCCGACGCCGGCGATCGACGAGATCGTCGAGAAGTACATCGGCTCGAACGAGTTCTCCAACCTGCCGCGGAAGTTCAAGACCGCGCTCACCGGGCACCCGTCGCACGACGTGGTTCCCGAGGTCAACGACATCGCGTTCGTCGGCGTCGTACACCCCGAGTACGGCCCGGGCTTCGACCTGTGGGTCGGCGGCGGCCTGTCGACGAACCCGATGCTCGCGCAGCGGCTCGGCACCTGGATCCCGCGGGACGAGGTGGCCGAGGCGTGGTGGGGCGTGACCAGCATCTTCCGCGACTACGGGTACCGGCGGCTGCGGACCCGGGCGCGGCTGAAGTTCCTGCTCGCGGACTGGGGTGTGGAGAAGTTCCGCGAGGTGCTGGAGACCAAGTACCTCAAGCGCAAGCTGATCGACGGCCCGGCGCCGGAGGTGCCCGCGGTCCAGGGTGACCACGTCGGCGTGCACAAGCAGAACGACGGCAAGTACTTCGTCGGCGTCGCGCCGGTCGTCGGCCGGGTCTCCGGTACGACGCTCGCGCAGGTCGCGGACGTGGTCGCGGCGCACGGGTCGAACCGGATCCGGACCACCGCGCAGCAGAAGCTGCTCGTGCTCGACGTCGAGGAGTCCCAGGTCGACTCGCTGGTCGCCGAGCTGGACAAGCTCGGCTTCCAGGCGAAGCCGAGCGCCTGGCGGCGGAACACGATGGCCTGCACCGGGATCGAGTTCTGCAAGCTGGCGATCGTCGAGACCAAGGCGAAGGCGGCCCAGCTGATCAGCGAGCTCGAGGAACGGATCCCCGACCTCGACGTACCGATCACCGTGAACGTGAACGGCTGCCCGAACTCCTGCGCCCGGATCCAGGTCGCCGACATCGGGCTCAAGGGCCAGCTGGTGATGGATGCCGACGGCAACCAGGTGCCCGGGTACCAGGTGCACCTCGGCGGCGGTCTCGGGCTGGACGCCGGCTTCGGCCGGAAGCTCCGCGGCCACAAGGTCACCGCGGACGGCCTCACCGACTACGTCGAGCGCGTCACCCAGAACTACCTGAAGGAGCGCAACGAGGGCGAGCGGTTCGCCCAGTGGGTCACCCGGGCGGACGAGGAGGCCTTGACATGAGCGAGCGTGCGGCACCTCTGTACTGCCCCTACTGCGGAGACGAGGACCTCAGGCCCTCCGAAGAAGGCCATGGCGCGTGGGAGTGCCGGCCGTGTGCACGGGTGTTCCAGCTGAAGATGATCGGGTTGCGGGTGACGGTGGAATGAGTGACTTGAAGACGATCGCCGAGGAGGCGAACGAACGGCTCGCGGACGCGTCGGCCGTCGAGGTGCTGGCCTGGGCCCGCGAGACGTTCGGCGACGAGCTCGTCGTGACCGCCTCGATGGCCGACGGCGCACTCCCCCACCTGGCGGCGCAGGCCGCGCCCGGGGTCGACGTACTGTTCCTCGACACCGGCTACCACTTCGCCGAGACGATCGGGACCCGGGACGCGGTGGCGGCGACGCTGCCGATCCACCTGATCAACGCCACCCCGAAGCAGACCGTCGCCGAGCAGGACGCGGAGTACGGCGAGAAGCTGCACGACCGCGACCCGAACAAGTGCTGCGCACTGCGCAAGGTCGAGCCGCTGAACCGGTACCTGTCCGGCTACAAGGCGTGGGTCACCGGCATCCGCCGCGAGGAGGCGCCGACCCGCGCGAACACGCCTGTCGTCGAGTACGACGAGAAGCGCGACATGGTGAAGCTGAACCCGATCGCACCGTGGACGCAGGACGACCTGGACAGCTACATCCAGGACAACGGCGTACTCGTGAACCTGCTGCAGTACGACGGCTACCCGTCGATCGGCTGCGAGCCGTGCACGCAACGCGTCGCGCCGGGCGAAGACCCGCGCAGCGGCCGCTGGGCAGGCACCGGCAAGGTGGAATGCGGGTTGCACACATGAGTACAACCGTCACAGAGCTTGATGCTCTCGAGAGCGAGTCGATCTTCGTGTTCCGTGAGGTGGCGGCGGAGTTCGAGCGGCCGGTGATCCTGTTCTCCGGTGGCAAGGACTCGATCGTGATGCTGCACCTGGCCCGGAAGGCGTTCGCGCCGGCGGGTGTGCCGTTCACGTTGCTGCACGTCGACACCGGGCACAACTTCCCCGAGGTACTGGCGTACCGGGATGCGGTCGTGCAGGAGCTCGGGCTGCGGCTCGAGGTCGCGAAGGTCGAGGAGTACATCGCCGACGGCCGGCTGCGGGAACGTACCGACGGGACCCGGAACCAGCTGCAGACGATTCCGTTGCTCGACGCAATCAACGCCCACCGGTTCGACGCCGTCTTCGGCGGCGGCCGGCGGGACGAGGAGCGGGCCCGGGCGAAGGAGCGGATCTTCAGCCTGCGCGACGAGTTCGGCCAGTGGGACCCGCGCAACCAGCGGCCGGAGCTGTGGTCGCTGTACAACGGCAAGCACCGGCCGGGCGAGCACGTCCGGGTGTTCCCGCTGTCCAACTGGACCGAGCTGGACATCTGGAACTACATCGAGCGCGAGCAGATCCCGCTGCCGTCGATCTACTACGCCCACGAGCGGGACGTGTTCGAGCGCGACGGCATGTTGCTTGCCGTCGGCCCCTACTCGCAGCCGCGCGACGGCGAGACCGTTGCCCCGCGCACGGTTCGGTACCGGACCGTGGGCGACATGTCCTGCACCGGCGCCGTCGCGTCCACGGCGACGACCGCGGCGGACGTGGTGGTCGAGGTCGCGGCCAGCGAGATCACCGAGCGTGGCGCCACCCGGGCTGACGACCGGGCCAGCGAGGCCGCGATGGAAGACCGTAAACGAGAGGGGTACTTCTGATGAGCACCCTGTTGCGGCTGGCAACGGCCGGCTCGGTGGACGACGGCAAGTCGACGCTGGTCGGGCGGCTGCTGCACGACTGCAAGGCGATCCTCGCCGACCAGATCGCGCACGTGAAGACGGTTTCCGAGGCCCGCGGCGGCGACTTCGACTTCGCGCTGCTCACCGACGGCCTGCGGGCCGAACGTGAGCAGGGCATCACGATCGACGTCGCCTACCGGTACTTCGCCACCGACAAGCGCTCGTTCATCCTGGCCGACTGCCCCGGCCACGTGCAGTACACGCGCAACACCGTCACCGGTGCGTCCACCGCTGACGTGGTGATCATCCTGGTAGACGCACGCCACGGCGTACTCGAGCAGACCCGCCGGCACCTCGCGGTGGCCGGGCTGCTCCGGGTGCCGCACGTCGTGCTCGCGGTGAACAAGATCGACCTGGTCGGCTACGACGAGGCCGTGTTCACCAAGATCGCCAAGGAGGTCAACGAGGTCGCCGACCACCTCGGCATCGCCGACCTGCAGGCCATCCCGGTCTCCGCGCTGGTCGGGGACAACGTGGTCGAACGGTCCGCGCAGACCGAGTGGTACGACGGCCCGACGCTGCTCGAGCTGCTGGAGAACGCGAACGGACGTACGGACACCTCGCAGCAGCCGCTGCGGTTCCCGGTGCAGTACGTGATCCGCCCGCAGACCGACGACGAGTACCGCGACTACCGCGGCTACACCGGAACCGTTGCCTCCGGCACCGTTACGGTCGGCGACCCGGTGATCGTGCTGCCCGCCGGCCGCCGTACGTCGATCGCCGGCATCGACCGGCCGGTCGTCACGGCCATGTCGACCGCGGTCGCCGAACGGCCGTCCGCGATCGCCGGCGAGGCGGTCACCGTCCGGCTCGCCGACGACATCGACGTCGCCCGCGGCTCGGTGATCGTGGCGGCCGAGGCCTCCCCCGGTACCCGCCGGGAACTGGCCGCCACCGTGAGCTGGCTGTCCGACCGGCCACTGACCGTCGGGGCCCGGGTGCTGATCAAGCACACCACCACCACCGCGCAGGCGATCGTCACCAAGATCACCGGCGCGCTGGACCTCGACACGCTCGGAGTCATCGACGCCGCCGAGCTCGCACTGAACGACATCGGCAAGGTGCAACTCAAGATCGCCGCACCGCTGGCCGCCGACCCGTACTCCCGCAACACCATCACCGGATCGTTCCTGCTGATCGACGCCCACGACGGGTGGACGCTGGCAGCC
Organism: Kribbella sp. NPDC004536; assembly: GCF_042873835.1. Taxonomy (NCBI): domain Bacteria; kingdom Bacillati; phylum Actinomycetota; class Actinomycetes; order Propionibacteriales; family Kribbellaceae; genus Kribbella; species Kribbella sp. NPDC004536. The sequence goes on from NZ_JBIALY010000002.1 coordinate 1,630,486, forward strand.
GGCATGATCGACGACGAAGAAGGGGAACTGCTGTGACTGCTCCAGCACTCGTGATCCTCGCCCACGGCAGCCGCGACCCGCGGTCGGCCGCCACCGTGCACGCTCTCGTCAAGTGCCTGCGCGGGATGCGCGACGACCTGCGGATCGAAGCCTCCTTCCTCGACCACTGCCCGCCGACGCCGTACCAGGTGCTCGGGAAGCTCGCCGCCGAAGGTGTCGAGGAGGTCGTCGTCCTGCCGCTGCTGCTGTCGGCCGCGTACCACGCGCGGATCGACGTACCGGCCGTCGTCGACGAGGCGCGCAGCCGGTTCCCGGGGCTGCGGATCATCGCCTCCGACGTGCTCGGGTACGACGACACGCTGCTCGACGTCCTCGACCGGCGGATGCGCGCCGAACTGAAGGACGGCCGGGTGCGTGAGCTGGACGCGCTGGTGCTGGCGTGCGCCGGCTCGAGCGACTCGCACGCCAACGCGAGCGTCACGCGCCTGGCCCGGCTGTGGGGTCAGCGGCACAAGCTCCCGGTGACGGCCGCGTTCGTGTGCGCCGCGTCGCCGTCGCCCGCCGAGGCCGTACTGCAGTGGCGGCTCGAGGGCCGTCGGCACGTCGCGGTCGGCTCGCTCTTCCTGGCGCCCGGCGTACTGCCCGACCGCGCCGAGTCGACCTCGCGTCGCGCGGGTGCCGTCGCGGTCTCGCAGCCGCTCGGCGTCAGCGCCGAGGTCGCGCGCCTGGTCATGCTCCGCTACGGCGTTGCGGGCCTCGACCTGCTCACGCTGGAGCCGGCCCCGCGCCCGGTCATCGCCCGCCCGGAGCTGGTGCGTACCGCCTGATCGGCGGACCGCCACCACTCATCAACCAAGCCGTGCGGCGTCGGGCTGAGCCTGCTCAGCCCGATCAGCCGGCCCGACGCGCAGGTTAGTGAGTGTTGTAGGTCCGCTGTGGATCGAGGAAGGAGACGTCCGTGTAGGGCGTCTCCTTTGTCGTTGCCTGGGCCAACAGTTCGCCGATTCCGGCGCAGTGCTTGAATCCGTGGCCGCTGTCGCCGCCTGCGATCACCACGCGGTCGCCGTACCGCCCGGCCAGGAACTGGCCGTCGAGCGAGTCCGTCACCATGCACGGCATCAGTTTCACCGGCTCAGGATCGAGGTCCGGGAAGTGGTCCGCGATCGCGGCGGACAGTTCGGCGATGTCCTTGCGTGGGTGGATGTAGCGGTCGAGTTCGTCCGGGTCGACGTCGCGGTCGCGCTCGGCGCCGTCGAGGCCGACCTTGACCAGGAAGTCCTCGTCGGAGCCGTGACCCCACAGGCCGCGGCCGTCGGCGAACTCCCAGATGAACGACGGGAAGTTCCGCAGCCGGAACGCCTCCGAGGCCGGGTCCTTCGGCTGGAACCAGAACAACGGCGTACGCCGCGGTGACAGCGACACGTCCGGCACCAACTTGCTCAACCACGCGCCGGTCGCGATCACGACCTGCTCGGCGTCGATCGTCGTGGTCGGCGTCCGTACCGTCACGCCGTCCGGCCGTACGTCGATCCCCGTGACCATCGTGTGCGGATAGACCGTCGCCCCGAGCCGCTCCGCCTCGGCGACGTGCGCCCGGACGGTCGGCTCGGCGTAGCAGATCCCCGCGTCCGGGTCCCACACGGCAACGTCCTGATCCGCCAACGCGTACTGCGGGAATCGTGCCGCCAGCTCTTCGTGCGCGAGATCGGTCGTCCGCGCACCGGCAGCGGCCCGCGCGCCCTTCACCGGTCGGCTCTCGGAGGCACCGACGTTGAGCGACCCGGTCTGACGGACGTACGTCTCGCCGGTCCGCTCGCCCAGCTCCGTCCACAAGGCCAACGACTTCCGAGCGATCGCCGTCAGCCCCGGATGCTCCATACAAGCCACCCGGAACAACCGCGTCGTCCCATGCGACGACCCGAACGAGTGCCCGATCCCCTGCCGCTCGACCCCGACCACGTCGATCCCCCGAGCAGCCAACCGCCACAACGCCGCCGATCCGAACGCCCCCAACCCGACCACCACAACATCCACCATGCAGTCACCCTGTCACAGACCGACCATTGCCATTCCGGCTGGGTTGTAGCGGTCACCTTGTACCCCGACCCGAGCGGCGAGGGTGTTGAGGTCGGCTAGTTCGTCGGCGGAGAGGGCGACCTGGGTGGCGGTCGTGTTCTCGTCGATTCGGTTGCGGCGGCGGGTGCCGGGGATCGGGACGATCCACGGGTGCTGGGCGAGCAACCAGGCGAGCGCCACCTGACCCGGTGTGCACCCCTTCGGCTCCGCGAGCGCACGTACGTAGCTCACCAGAGCCTCGTTGGCGCTCAGGTTGCCGGCCTCGAACCGCGGAACCCTGGTCCGGATGTCCCCGGCACTGAACTCGGTCGTCGTGTCCACCGTACCGGTCAGGAAACCCTTGCCCAGCGGGCTGAACGGCACGAACCCGATCCCGAGCTCGGCGCAGGCAGGAAGCACCTCAGGCTCGGGATCCCGGGTCCACAACGAGTACTCGCTCTGCACGGCCGTGACCGGATGCACGGCATGCGCCCGGCGGATCGTCGCGGCACCGGCCCCGGACAACCCGAAATGACGTACCTTGCCCGCCTGGACGAGTTCGGCCACCGCCCCCGCGACGTCCTCGATCGGTACGTCGGGATCCACCCGGTGCTGGTAGAAGAGGTCGATCACGTCGATCCCGAGCCGGCCCAGCGACTCGTCGGCCACGCGCCGGATCTGCTCCGGGCGCGAGTCCGTCCCGAGCATCTTGCCGTCCTGGATGTTCCACCCGAACTTCGTCGCGATCACCACCTGGTCCCGCACCGGTGCCAGCGCCTCCCCGACCAGCTCCTCGTTGACGTACGGCCCGTACACCTCGGCCGTGTCGAAGAACGTGACGCCCTGCTCCACGGCGTACCGGATCACCCCGATCATGTCGTCGCGATCCCCGGGGTTCGGTCCGTAGCTCTGCGACATCCCCATGCAGCCGAGACCGACCGCCGACACCTGCAGACCTTGACCGAGCGTACGTGTGTGCATGCCGCCTCCTCAGGCTTCGGGAATGTCGATGCAGCGGTTCTCGCGGGTCATCGACTCCGGCTCCGGACCGCCGCGCACACCGGTGTCGAGAGCGTCGATCGCGCCGAGCTCGGCATCGGTGAGAACGAAGTCGAAGACCGCGAAGTTCTCCGCGATCCGTGCCGGGGTGACCGATTTCGGGATCACCTGACGGCCCTGCTGCAGGTGCCAGCGCAGCATCACCTGCGCGGGCGTCCGATCATGCGCCGCGGCGATCCCCTTGATCGTGGCGTTGTCCAGCGTCGACGGGTTCGCACGTCCCGGTAGAAGGTGGTTCGAGACCCCGACCGCCCGTACGTTGCCGTCGGCAAGCAGCGTCTCGAGGGCCCGGTAGGCGCCGACGGTCAGCTCGAACTCGCTCGGCAGCGCCTGATGCAGGATCAGCAGGTCGATCCGATCGACGCCGAGCTTCACGGCGCTCTTCTCGAACCCGTGCAGTGTCTGTTCGTAGCCGTAGTCGGAGATCCAGATCTTGGTCTGTACGAAGATCTCGTCACGAGCGAGGCCGGAGCGCCGCAGCGCCTCGCCGACCTCCCGCTGTTCTGGTAAGCCGCCGCCGTGTCGATGTGCCGGTATCCGGCGTCGAGAGCCGTCGACACGGCCGCGATCGTCTGCTCCGGTGCGGTCTGGAAAACCCCGAACCCGATCGCCGGGATCTCCACCCCGTTGTTCAGCGTGATCAGCGGAACGCGCATGAACCCAACCTAGGCCGGGTCGCACCGCGCAGGGAGTTCCTGGTGTTCGCGGTACTGGCAGTACCCCGCACGGATAGCGTGATATCTTGATATCCATGGCGAAGGACGTGACCAAGAACATCCTGTTGCGGCTCGATCCGGAGTTGGCGGAGCGGTTGCAGACGGTGGCTTCGGTGGAGGGCCGGTCGGTGTCGGACGTTGCGCGGGAGGCGATCGCCGCGCTGGTGGATCAGCGGCGGCAGGACGCGCAGTTCAGTCAGCTGCTCGAGGAGAACCTGAGCCGGCACGAGGAATCGCTGCGCCGGCTGCGTGGAGACGACTGATGCGCTACCTCGGCCGGTACGACGTACTCGCCGTCGCGGCCCGGGTGCTGCGCTGCGCCTCGGACGAGGTCGTACGCCGGTCGAACCTGGACGCCATCGATCGCGTGCTGGACGGTGTACGGCTGACCGCTGGGTTGTCCGAGTCGGCCGGGGTGTTGCTCGCCGGGCTGGTCCGGGCGCGGCCGTTCGACGGGGCGAACCGGGTCGTCGCGGTCGCTGTGGTGCTGCAGTACGTCACGATGAACCGGGCCGAGCTGCAACTCGAGCCCGTGGACGACGTCGACGAACTGCTCGACCGAATCGCCGCCGGTGCAGCCGGCCACGCCGAAGCCGCGACATTCATCCGGAGCCGGCTCGAACATCGCCCGGTCACTGCGGAGGACCTGCAGGAGCACCTGAAGATCGAACTGATGCTCGGTGAGGTCGTCGAGGACGTGTTGAGGGGAGATCCGATGTACGAACAATTCGACGCAGAAGCCCGCCGCGCCATCGTGCTCGCCCAGGAGGAGGCACGAGGTCTCGACCACGTGTATGTGGGCACGGAGCACCTACTGCTCGGCGTGATCATGCTCGGGTCGGGCGACGCTTCGCGCGTGCTGGCCGACCTGAGTATCACGGCGCCGGCGGTACGCGACCTCGCCTTGGAGATCGTCGGGCGCGGCAAGAGCGGCGCGGGTACGGCCGCGATCCCGTTCACGCCGCGAGCGAGGAGCACGTTCGAGTTCGCCTGGGGCGAGGCGCGGGCGCGCGGCGCGGAGCAGGTCGGGCCGGAACACCTCCTGCTCGGCGTACTGCACGACGGCGACGGCGTCGGCGGGCAGATCATCACCAAACTCGCCGACAGCACCGACGAGGTCCGGCGCAAGCTCGAACAGCGGATGAACTGGCGCCGGCGGTCCGCGGACCTGGTGACCGGCATGCTCGCCGACGACGCTGCGGAAACCTGGCCGACGTACGGCCGCAGGCACCACCTGATCGCCGAGCTGAACTCGGTCCTGGACGAGAACGAGCGCCTGCACGAGCAGGTCGCGAAGCTCCGCGACCTGCTGCGGCGGCACGGCGTCGACCCGGACAGCTGAGGTCAGGTCGCCGCGAGGCGCTTCTTCTCCTTCTCGACGTCGAAGTCCGCGGCCGGCCACGTCGGGTTCAGCTCCTTGAGCGTCTCCAGCAGGATCGTGGTGACGGCCCAGTTCCGGTACCACTTGCGGTCGCTCGGGATCACGTACCAGGGCGCATCCGCGGTGTTACAGCGCTCGATCGCCGCGTGGTAGGCGTCCATGTAGTCCGGCCACAGCTGCCGCTCGTCGACGTCGCCCGGGTTGTACTTCCAGTGCTTGGTCGGGTCGTCCAGGCGTGCCTCGAGGCGGGCCTTCTGTTCCTCGGGCGAGATGTGCAGGTAGCACTTCACGATCGTCACGCCGCTCGCGGTCAGCTCGGCCTCGAACTCGTTGATCTGGTCGTACCGCCGGGTCCACACGTTCGGCGTGACCAGCTGCCGGACCCGGGCGATCAGTACGTCCTCGTAGTGCGACCGGTCGAAGATGCCGATCATCCCCGGACCCGGAACGGCCTGCCGGATGCGCCACAGGAACCCGCGGCGCTTCTCGGCCGGCGTCGGCGCCTTGAACGACGTGATCTTCAGCCCCTGCGGGTCCATCAGCCCCGCGCCGTGCCGGATCACCCCGCCCTTGCCGGACGTGTCCATCCCCTGCAGCACCAGCAGCACCCGGCGTTCCCCGCCGGTACGTCCCTCGGCGAACAACCGCTCCTGCCAGTCCGAAACCTCGACCCCGAGCTGTTCCATCGCGGCCTTGCTGTCGTCCTTGGAGCCACCGAAACCGGCCGTCGACCGCGTGTCGAACTTGGTCAGGTCCACCTCGCCCGCAGGCACCCGCAACAGCTCCCGCAGTCCCCCACCGGCACCCTTCTGGCCCTTCTTCTCCTTCGCCATCCACTCATCCTGCCTCATCCACCCGCGAATGACGGTCAGGCGGCGCGGGCGAGGGCGATCAGTCTGGAGAGGGCGCGCAAGTACTTCTTGCGGTAGCCGCCCTTGAGCATGTCCTTCGAGAACAGTTGGTCGAGCGGTACGCCGCCGGCCAGGAGTGGGAGGTTGCGGTCGTACATGCGGTCGGCCAGGACGACCATCCGGAGCGCGATGTTCTCGTCGGTCAGCGGGCGGATGTCGGTGATCGCGACCGTTTCGATGCCGTCGAGCAGAGCGCCGTACTTGCTGGGGTGCAGTTCGGCCAGGTGGCGGTGCAGGTCGACGAAGTGGTCGCACGACGCGTTCGGACGTACGGCTGCCTCCTGCTCGACCTTCTCGTCCGGCCACGGATCGGGCGCGGTCGGGAGGCCGCGGTGGCGGTAGTCGGGGCCGTCGATCCGGCGTACCTCGAAGCGGGCGGCCAGGGCCTGGATCTCGCGGAGGAAGTCGACCGCCTGGAAGCGGCCCTCGCCGAGCTTGTCCGGCAGCGTGTTGGAGGTGGCTGCGAACTGGACGCCCGCCGCTGCCAGCTGGGCGAGGAGGCGGGAGATCAGCATGGTGTCGCCGGGGTCGTCGAGTTCGAACTCGTCGATGCAGATCAGGCGGTAGGGCGAGAGTTCTTCGACCGCCGTGCGGAGGCCTAGGGCGCCTACCAGGTTCGTGAGCTCTACGAAAGTGCAGTACATCTTCGGGGTGGCTGCTTCGTGCCAGAGCGAGGCCAGGAGGTGGGTTTTGCCTACTCCGAATCCTCCGTCCAAGTAGATGCCCTGTTTGCCCGGGACTGGAGAGGAGGGGCGGAGGCGGGACCACGGAGACCAGCGGGAGCGGGTGGGGCGGGGGGTGGCTAGGTGGGTGGCGCGGTCCGTTAGGGCGGTCAGGGCTTCGGACTGGGTGGGTTCGTCGGGGTTGGGGCGGTACGTCGTGAAGCGCACGTCGGCGAACCGCGGTGGCGGCACGCATTCGGCCAACAGCCGATCCGGGCCGACCTCCGGCCACCGCGCACTCAACCGACTCACCACGAAGCCACCCTAAACGCTTCTCACCACCCGGCTCCGCACACCCTCCTGCCGCCGGATATCGGGCCGTGCAGACACAAAGTCTGGCTCGCGGCCTTGACCGCTTTCTTACTTTCAGTTAGGAAGTTGGAGTACCGATCGATGAGGAGTCTCCGATGGGCGAACAGCACGTGCGGCGGCGGACAGTTCTCAAGACGGCGGTAGGTGCGCTCGGCCTCGGGCCGGCGCTGGCCGCCTGCGGTGGCAGTGACAGTGGTGGCGGTACGACCAGCGGCGGCAAGGCCGTGGTCCGGATGTGGTCCTGGTACAACGACCAGGAGGACCAGTTCCCCAAGCTGATCAGCGCGTTCGAGGCCGCGCACAGCAACATCAAGATCGAGAACCGGATCTTCGGTACGCCGGACCAGTACCTGCCGGCGCTGCAGGCCGCGGTCGCCGGTGGCGACGTACCGGAGATCTTCGCGCCGCACACGCGGGCGCTGACGTACGGCACCGGCGGGGTGTCCGCCGACCTGAAGAAGGAGCTCGGCGACGACTTCCTGAAGGACTTCTTCGACTCGGCCAACCAGGAGTACACGCTGGACGGTAAGCAGTACGCGGTCGGCTGGATGGCGCAGACGTTCGGCCTGTTCTACAACCCCGACCTGCTCAAGGCGGCCGGGGTCGGCGAGGACGAGATCGAGACCTGGGACGACCTGATCGCCGCGGCCGCGAAGATCCGGAAGACCGGCAAGCACCCGGTCGCGCTGAGCTGCAACCCGACGACCAGTTCGCTGGACTTCTTCCTGCCGCTGATCACCCAGGTCGCCGACGACCCGACGTACTACCTGAAGCTCGACCAGCTCAAGGACGGGGCGACGTACGAGGACCCGAAGGTGGTGCAGGCGATCGAGCTGCAGCAGAAGATCGTCAAGGCAGGGGTCTTCCAGCCCGGTACGACGGGGACCAGCGGTGATCAGGCGCCGCAGATCTTCTACACCGGCAAGTCCGCGATGCTGTTCAACGGCAGCTGGACACCGCAGGGCCTGACGAAGGACGCGACGCCGGCGTTCAACAAGTTGTACAAGGTGATGAAGACGGCGGCGATCGCGCCGGGCAAGCGGCACTGGACGGCGAACCAGGCCGGCGCGGGCTGGGCGGTCTCGGCGACCAGCAAGAACAAGGACGCGGCGCTGGAGTTCCTGAAGTTCATGTACTCGGCCGAGCAGTACTCCCCCACGATGAACGACTCGAACTCGATGCCGGCCACGAAGAGCGCGGCGGCCCGGATCGAGCTGCCGATCATGAAGCAGATGACGTCCTGGCTGCTCGACGGCGACGGTTGCCCGCACATCCCGTTCGGGCCCGGATCGGTGGCGGCGGGCGATCCGCTGGCGAAGATCTTCGACGGCAGCGGCGAGCCGGCCGCGGTCGCGAAGGCGATGCAGCAGGCGGTCCAGAACGCCAAGGGCGGCTGACTGGATGAGTGCTGGCCAATTCTTCGGAACACCACTCAGAAAATCTCAAAGACTTGCGGGATACCTGTTCGTCGCGCCGACGTTCGTGCTGTTCCTGGCGTTCGTGCTGTGGCCGATCCTCTACACGGCGTACCTGAGCCTGACCTCGTGGGGCGGGTTCGGGGCGCCGCGGTTCGTGAACTTCGACAACTACAGCCGGATGCTGCACGACCCCGTCGCGCGCCGCGCGCTGATCGTCACGCTGGCCCTCACCGGCGTGACGACCGCTGTACTCACGTTCCTCGGACTGGTGACAGCGGTCCTGGTGAACACGATCTGGCGCAAGGTCGGTGTCGTCGTCCGGACCATCCTGTTCATCCCCGGGATCGTGTCGTTCGTCGTCTCGGCCGTGCTGTGGAAGCTGATCTACGACCCGAACATCGGCACGCTCAACCGGTTGCTCGGCGCAATCGGCCTGGGCGGCCTGCAGCATCCCTGGCTGGCCGACCACAGGACCGTACTGCCGGCGATCGTCGTGGTCACGGTGTGGGGCGGGCTCGGGTTCAACATGCTGATCTACTTCGCCGGCCTGCAGAGCATCGACCCGAACCTGTACGAGGCGGCGGCGATGGACGGCGCGAACGCGGTCCAGCAGTTCCGGCATATCACCGTACCGAGTCTGCGCGTGGTCACCGGTCTGATCGTGAGTCTCGGGCTGCTCAACGGCTTCAAGGCGTTCGACGTGATCTTCGTGATGACCGGCGGCGGTCCCAACCACGGCAGCGAAGTACTCGGTACCTACCTGTATCGCTGGCGTTCGGTACGACGTCCGGTTCGCTCCCGCAACTCGGGTACGCCAGCGCGTTCAGCGTCGTCACGATGGTGCTCTGCACGCTCGCGGTGATCGCGCAGCTCTGGCTGACGCGGAGGGCGGACCGATGAGGAAGGCTTTCGCGACGTTCGTACTGGCGCCGTTCTGCGTGCTGATGGCGTTCCCGTTCGTCTGGATGCTGCTGACCTCGTTGCGCGAGCAGAACACGATCTTCAACGGCCCGGTCATCCCGCGGAAGCTCACCGGAGCGGGCTACCGGGAGGCGTGGACGTCGATCCAGTTTCCGCTGCACTTCTGGAACAGTGTCTGGATCACCTCGGTCACAGTGATCGGCGTACTGGTCTTCGCCACGCTCAGCGGGTACGCGTTCGCGAAACTGGACTTCCCGTTCCGGAACACGCTGTTCGTCCTGCTCCTGACCACGCTGATGATGCCGTCGACAGCGCTGATCATCCCGCTGTACCTCGAACTCAAGTCGTTCGGGCTGCTCGACACCCAGGCCGGTCTGCTGGTGCTGTACATCTCCGGATCGGCACCGTTCGCGATGTTCCTGATGCGAGCGTTCTTCCAGACGTTGCCGGACGAGCTGATCGAGGCCGCCCGGGTGGACGGCGGCAGCGAGCTGACGATCTTCCGCCGGGTCATCCTGCCGCTCACCCGGCCCGGAATCGCGACTGTCGTAATCTTCCAATTTCTTTCCACTTGGAACGAGTTCCTGATCGCGAACACGGTGCTGCGGAACACCGACTCGCTCCCCCTCCAGCCGGTGCTGTTCACGCTGATGGGTCAGTACTCCACGAACTGGCCGGCACTGACGGCCGGCCTCACGTTGTCCGTCGTACCGGTCGTGATCGTCTACGTCCGGATGCAGCGGCAGTTCGTCGCCGGGATGATGCTCGGCGCCGTCAAGAACTAATCGAAAGCGGGCACATGCCGATCAAGAACGTCGTCGTCAACTGCACCGATGTCCACCGCTCCGTTGCCTTCTACACCGAATTCCTCGAGCTCACAGTGTTGGGCGAACCAACATCCGATCGAGCCGTTCTCGACGCGGTGACCGCGACGGTCGAACTACGGGCCGTGCGCAACGGCCGTGACGAGAGCACGTGGTCGCCGGACGATCTGCAAAAGGGGTTCCGGCATGTCGGCTTCAAGGTCGACCGCATCGACTCGCGGGCCGCTCGGTTGAAAGCGGCCGGCGTCGAGTTCAAGTTGAATCCACTGGATGCCGAGGGCAACGTACGGATCTGCTTCTTCTACGACCTGGACGGCACGCTGCTCGAAATGATCCAGGGCGACCTGGAGTACGCCGAGGTGCTGGACGCCGACGGGGTCGCGCGGGAGCGGGCGCTCGGCGTGCCTTCGCGGCCAAGGTTCGACCACGTCGCGGTGACGATCGCGGACCGGGACGCGACGGCCGCGCACTATCGCGATCACCACGGGTTCAGCTTCATCGGCACGATCGAGCAACCGCACGATCACCGTGGGTTCCACATCGGCTACCTCAAGGGCGGCGACACCGTGATCGAGGTCTTCACGTACGACGTGGACACGACCGGTCGCGCTCCGCAGTTGGACGTGGCGGGTTTCGCGTACGCCGAACTGACCGGCGGCGTACCGGCGCTGCCGGTCGTCGAATCACCTGATGGGACAAAGGTCTACGTCGACCCCGACGGGTTCGCGTACGCCGTAGGCTCCGGCACATGATCGACAACTGGCTCCGTCCGCTGGGCACCACCGGCCTGACCGTGTCGGCCGTCTGCGCCGGCGGCAGCGGCATCGCGGGCATGCCTGCCGTCTTCGGGTACGACGTGACCGCGGCGGAGGCGGTGGACCTGGTACTGCGGGTGTTCGACAGCCCGCTCACCTGGATCGACACCTCCAACGGGTACGGCGACGGCACCAGCGAGACCCGGATCGGGCAGGCCATCCGCGAGTACGGCGGACTGCCCGACGGGTTCCTGGTCGCGACCAAGGTGGACGCCAAGGACGGCGACTACTCCGGTGCGCGGGTCCGCGCGAGTGTTGCCGAGAGCAAGGAACGGCTCGGGCTCGACGACCTGCCGCTGGTCTACCTGCACGATCCCGAGTTCCACGACTTCGACGGGATGCGCGACGCCGTCGATGTGTTGATGCAGCTGCGCGCCGACGGGGAGATCGGGCACGTCGGCCTGGCGGGTGGCGATACCCGGGAGCTGTCGCGGTACCTCGACCTCGGCGGATTCGAAGTACTGCTCGTACACAACCGGTGGAGCCTGGTCGACCACTCCGCCGGCCGCATCTTCGAGCGGGCGCGCACCGAAGGCCTCGGCGTGGTGAACGCGGCCGTGTACGGCGGTGGCATCCTCGCGAACCCGAGCGGCGCGACGAAGTACGCGTACCGCGAGGCCCCGGCCGCGCTGCTCGAGGCGGTGGCGGAGATGGAGAAGGCGTGCCAGGAGTACGGCCTCGACCTCGCGACCGCGGCCCTGCGGCACTCGACGGACGACTCGGCGATCGCCGGCACAGTCGTCGGGATCACCAAGCCGGCCCGCGTCGACGCCCTGCTCGCCGCCCGCGATGCGGACCTGCCCTCCGCGTTGCTTAACCGGTTAGCTACCCTGCTGCCGGATCAGCAGTACTGGGTGGAGAAGGAGACGACGTGACGAACGGCTTCCCGAGCGGGTTCACCTGGGGCGCGGCGACCGCGTCGTACCAGGTCGAGGGCGCGGTGTCGGCGGACGGCCGCGGGCCGAGCATCTGGGACACGTTCGCGCACACCCCGGGCAAGATCGCGGACGGTACGAACGGCGACGTCGCCGACGACCACTACCACCGGTTCGAGGACGACATCCGGCTGCTCGCCGACCTCGGGCTGAATGCGTACCGCTTCTCCATCGCGTGGCCGCGGATCATGCCCGGCGGCGTGCTGAACCAGGCCGGCCTGGACTTCTACCGGCGGCTCGCGGAGGCGTGTCTGGCGAACGGCGTCACGCCGTACGCGACGCTCTACCACTGGGACCTGCCGCAGCCGCTCGAGGACGCGGGCGGCTGGCTCGTCCGCGACACCGCCTTGCGCTTCCGCGACTACGCGGTTGCCGTGCACGACGGGCTGTCGGACGTCGTCAAACACTGGATGACGCTGAACGAGCCGTGGTGCTCCGCGTTCCTCGGCTACGGGAACGGCGAGCACGCGCCGGGGCGGACCGTCGGCGCGGACGCGCTCAAGGCGGCGCACCACCTCTTGCTCGGGCACGGTCTCGCGCTGGACGCCATCCGTACGGAGGGTTCGACGTACGGCATCGCGCTGAACCCGGCGCCGATCCACGCTGCGTCCGACTCCCCCGCCGACCGGGACGCGGCGCGGCGGATCGACGGGCTGCGGAACCGGCTGTTCCTCGAGCCGTTGCTGGCCGGGCGGTACCCGGCCGACGTGCTGGAAGACACCGGGACGACGGAGTGGTTCGCGGCGCAGGAGGCGGACCTGCCGCTCATCGGTGCGCCGCTCGACTTCATGGGCGTGAACTACTACTGCCCGACCACGGTCGCCGCGCCGGACGGGCCGATCTCGACGCCCGGCCCGTCGACGCAACCCGGCAGCGAGAACGTCGTTGCCGTCGACACCGGTCTGCCGAAGACCCAGATGGGCTGGCCGATCCAGGCGTCCGGGCTGCGCGACATCCTGGTGACGATCAACAAGCTCGCGCCCGAGCTGCCGTTGTACGTGACCGAGAACGGGTCGGCGTACCCGGACGTGGTGACCGCCGACGGCGAGGTCGAGGACGACGAGCGGCTCGACTACCTGCGGCAACACGTTGCCGTGTGCAAGGACCTGGTCGGCGAGGGGTTCCCGCTGAAGGGGTACTTCGCGTGGTCGCTGCTCGACAACTTCGAGTGGGCGTGGGGCTACAGCCGGCGCTTCGGCATCGTGTACGTCGACTACGCCACCCAGCAACGCATCGTGAAGAAGAGCGCCCGCTGGCTGCAGGACTTACTCGCGGACGTGTGACACTCACCAACCGCGGCTCGCGCGGCGTGTCGCGGATGGTGCCTCGGCGTGTCGCGCACTTGGTGAGTGCCGGACGTCCGGGCCATCACAATCGCAGCGGCGGCGCGGGGCCGCGCTGGACGGTGCGGCGTCTCGCGGATTGTGATGGCCTGGCGGTCCGCGACCTCAGGCGCGGGCGTTCTGGTGTGGGGTGAGTTGGCTGTGCAGGACGAGTGAGGCGGCACCCAGGGCCGCCGCGCTCGGGCCGAGTTTGGAGAGCTCGATGCGGGTCGGGTGCATCGCGCGGACGAACGACAGGCGGTTGAGTTCCTGCGCGGCGATCCGGACGTAGATGTCGCCGGCCTCGCTGAAGCCGGGTCCGGCCAGGATGATCTGGTCGAGGTCGAGCAGGTTGGTGATCGAGAGCAGCGCCTTCGCGAGGTACGTCGCGGACTCCTCGATCAGCTCCAGGCAACGGTCGTCACCACCGGCCGCCAGGCGTGCGATCCGCGCGAAGTCGGAGCGTACGGACGACTGCCGGCCACGGAGACCGAGCTCGACGGCGAGAGACTCGTTCCGTTCCGCACGGGCGACGACGGCAGCGGGCGCGGCCAGGCTCTCCAGACAGCCCTGCCCCCCACACCAGCACTGCGGTCCGTTCACGTCGAGGACCATGTGGCCGATCTCGCCGACGTTCGAGGACGAGCCGCGGTACACGTCGCCGTTCGTCACCAGGCCCAGCCCGAAGCCGGCCGCCATGTAGACCGTCGCGAAGTCGTTCGCGGACGGAATCCGGCCGGCCCAGAACTCCCCGATCGCCGCGCAGGTCGAGTCGTTCTCGACCACGATCGGGTGGTCGATCGCCGCCTTCAGCGTGTCCCGCACGGCGAACGGCTCCCAGGCGTACTTCTCCGAGTCCGTCCGCAGCATCCGGATCCCGCCGCGCCCCTGCCGGCCGGCCAGCGCGACCCCGACCCCGACGAGGGTCGAGGGCTCGATCTGCGCCTTCACGATCAGGTCCTCGAGTTCCGCGGTGATCCGCTGCACCGCGGTCGCGGGCGCTTCCTTCCCGATCCCGCGCGCGGACAGCTGCTCGATCACGCGCCCACTCATGTCGGTGACGACGTACGTCGTACTCGGCGTGTCGACGGCGATGCCGACGGCGTGCCGCGCACGCGGGTTGAACTGCAGCAGCGTGGCGCGTTTGCCGCCGGTCGGGTCGCCGTACCCGGTCTCGACGATCAGGCCGTCGGCGAGCAGCCGCTTCACCACCCGGGAGATCGACGCGCCGGTCAGCCCGGACTGGTCGGCGAGGTCGACCCGGGTCACCGTCCCGCTGGACCGGATCAGGTCGAGGATCGCGCTGTGCGTCTCCTGTGCGGTCGCGCCTCTGAGTATCTTGGCCACGTCACCCTCCCTCGACGCGCACTTTAGTACACAACGTAAGGAAGTGGCAGTGGTTGACCTCAACTAATATTGAGGTTCTACCGTCGTCGGTGTGAAAGCGATCAGACTGCACACGTTCGGGCCGGCGGAGAACCTCGTGTACGAGGACGTGCCGGACCCGGTCCCTGGCCCCGGGACGGTCCTCGTCGACGTCGAGGCGGCCGGCGTCCACCTCGTCGACACGATGATCCGCGCCGGCACCACCGGCGACAGCCCGATCCCGGTCCCCGACCTGCCGACCGTCCCGGGCCGCGAGGTAGCGGGCCGGGTCAGTGCGGTCGGCGCCGACGTCGACCCGTCGTGGATCGGGAAGCGGGTCGTCGTACATCTCGGCATGGTCCCGGGCGGGTACGCCGAACGCGCGGTCGCGAAGGTCGAGTCCCTGTACGAACTCCCGGACCACGTCGACGCCGCCCAGGCAGTCGCCGCCATCGGTACCGGCCGTACGACCGCCGGCATCCTCCAGCAGGCACAGCTCACGAAGGAGGACGTCGTACTCATCACCTCAGCAGCCGGCGGAATCGGCAGCTACCTGGTCCAGGCCGCCCGCAATGTCGGCGCGGTGGCCATCGGCCTGGCCGGCGGCCCGGGCAAAGTGGAGCTGGTCCGTTCGCTGGGCGCCAACCACGCCCTCGACTACCGTGACCCAGCCTGGGCCGACCAGCTCAGAACCATCCTTGCCGATCATCCGGCCACCGTCCTGCTCGACGGCGTCGGCGGCCCCAACGGGCAGCAGGCGTTCGAGCTCCTCTCCCCCGGCGCCCGAGCCCTCCTCTTCGGCTGGTCCGGCGGCGGCCCGATCGAGTTCACCCACACCGACCTGATGACCCGAAGCCTCACGGTCGGCTGGACCCTGGGCGCGCGGATGGCCCGCCAACTCCGAACCCTCGAAGCCGCCGCCCTCGAAGAAACCACCACCGGCCGCTGGAAGGCCCTGACCACGACCTTCCCCCTGTCCGAAGCAGCCACCGCTCATAAAGCCCTGGAGGACCGCGCCACCACGGGCAAGGTCGTTCTCACCACCTGACGGCGTGCACCCCGGAGTCACCCTGGTGGGTGTGGCTCCGGGGTCCGGGGCGGCGGCTCAGTCGGCGAAGTCGCTGTACGTGTGCACGGGGCCGTTCCTCTCGTCGGTGGGCGGGGTACGGAGGAGGTACTCCGTACCGAGAAGATTGACACCGCCACGTGATGGCTGTGATATCCCACCAGGGCATAACGTTCCCGCTATGGAGCTCGAACTACGGCATCTGCGGACCGTCTGCCGGCTCGCCGACACCGGCAGCGTCTCCAAGGCCGCGGCGTCGCTCGGCGTCTCGCAGCCGTCGTTGACCGCGCAGCTGCGGCGGATCGAGACCGCCGTCGGCGGAGCGCTGTTCGAGCGCGGTACGCACGGTGTACTGCCGACGCCGCTCGGGCGGCACGTACTCACCCGGGCGCGGGCCATGCTCGCCGACATGGACGAGCTGATCGGGTCGAGCCGGCGCTACACCTCCGGATCCGGGCCACTGCGGCTCGGGTCCGTACGGACGGTGATGTTCGGGGAGTGGTTGTCCCGGGTCGAGGAAGCGCTCCCGGCGCGCGAGATCAGTACGCAGGTCGATCCTTCGTGCGCTGTACTCACCGAGCTCCTCGCGGCCGACGTACTGGACATCGTGCTGCTCGGCCGCTGCGACGATGCGCACGCGCCGCCGTGCCCGCAGGGAGTACGCGAGCAGACGATGGTCTTCCCGGAGCCGTTCGCGGTCGCGCTACCCGCCGATCACCGGTTGGCGGACGCAGACGAGGTCGCGTTGGCGGACCTCGCTGACGACGTGTGGATCTCCCCGCCCGCCGGGAAGGAGGACGGCGATCTCGCCTACCTCCGCGACGCGTGCGAGGAGGCCGGCTTCGTACCCGACTTCCGCTACGCCAACCTCGACACCACAGAGATCGAGCAACTGATCGGCGCCGGCCGCGGCGTCAGCCTGTGCGCTCCGACCGTCCGCGACCTCCCCCGCACAGTGGTCAAGCCGCTGACCGGCCAACCCCTGCTGTGGCGCCGCGCCCTCCGCTACCGCGCCGACACCGTCGACCAACAAACCGTCGACGCCGTCCACCAAGCCTTCGTCACCACCTACCGCGAAACCATAACCACCAACGCCGCCCCCCGCGCTTGGTGGCCCACCCATCCCGAAACCCACCCGACGATCATCGACGCCGCCCGACCAGCTTCGGCCTGAACGATGGTCAGGTGCCGCGGGGGGCGTACATGATGATGGCTACGCCTAGGAGGCAGAGGGTGGCGCCGGTTAGGTCGTAGCGGTCGGGTTTGAAGTTGTCGACGAGGACGCCCCAGGCCAGGGAGCCGGCGACGAAGATTCCGCCGTAGGCGGCGAGGATGCGGCCGAAGTTGGGGTCGGGCTGGAAGGTGGCGACGAAGCCGTAGGCGCCTAGGGCAACTATTCCGCCGGCGACCCAGAGTACGCCGCGATGCTCACGCCAGCCCTGCCAGATCAGCCAGGCGCCGCCGATCTCCGCAATCGCCGCCACCACGAACAGCAGCACCGACCGCAACACCGTCACTGGGCGATCTCCGCGAACGGGAGAGGGCAGGTGGGGTCGCCTGCGCAGGTTTGTAGGTCGTTGCAGCCGGCGGCGATGGCGGCGCGGAGGGTTTCGGCGATGACTGTGAGGTCGGCTAGCTTGGCTTCCACGTCGGCCAGTTTCTCCTGGGCCCGCGCCTGCAGGCCGGATCCCTCGCCGCGGGGGTGCCGGTGGCGTGCGGTGTCGAGCAGGTCCGAGACCTCGGACAGGGTGAATCCGAGGCGCTGGGCCGCCTTGATCACTCGCAGCGTGGTGACAGCCTCGGACGGGTAGATCCGGTGGCCGCCGAGGGTGCGCGACGGCTGGTCGAGCAGTCCGCGGCGTTCGTAGTACCTGAGGGTTTGCAGGTTCACGCCCGCGGCGGCTGCTACTTCGCTGGATCTCATAGCCGGGCCGTCAGGCCGTCCAGTACGGCGGTGTGCGCCGGCGGGACCGTGACCCGGAGATTGAGCGTGAAGGTGAAGAACGAGCAGCAGGCGGACTCGCGGGCGATGAGGTCCGCGGCAGCGGCGTACGCGGCCGGATCGAGCGTCAACTCGAGGGTCTGGTCGTCGACGCGGTTCGCTCGCCGCAGGTACGTCGCGAACAGTTGGTCGAACTCGGCGACGCGCAGTGGTCGCTCGGCAGTTGGGAGGGTGCAGGCGTCCGGGGCCCAGGTTTCGTCCATGAGTCGACGGTAAACCTGTACCGAAGTACCGGATGCAAGTCCTACTTGCCCGTGCCCTGCCCGCGGGTGACCGGCTTTCCGCCGGCGCGCAACCGCAGATCCTGTTCGGACGACGGGGCGGCCGACTGGACGGACTCCGAGCCAGCGGGTTCCGCTGCGTACGCCTCCAGCTTGGACGCGAGTCCGTCGAGCTGGGTGGAGGCCGACTCGAGGCGCGCGGCGGCTCCCCCGCGCAGGTTGTCGGTCCACTGGATCGAAGACGCGGCGTCCCGGATGTCGCTGTGCCAGTCCGGCGGCGGATTGTCTGCCTTGCCCAAAACGTCGTACTTCAGCGTCGTCAGGTCCTGGTCGAACCGTTCGCCGAGGAAACGTGCCTGATCCTGCGCGGCCTTGAGGTCGTTCGCCATGGTCGTCAGGTCCTGCTCAACCCGAGCACCCGTCGACGGAAGCATCCCAGGTGTCGCGGCGGCGCTGCGGTGCTCGATGGCACCGGCAAGTGCGGTCGCCGCGGTGTCCAGGTGCGTGGTCGCCTCGGCGAGGTGTTCCTGCCCGCGGGTCAGCCGGTCGTTCCAGTCGTCGGCAGCCTGACCGAGACGGTGATTCGCGTCGTCGCCACGGTCGAGGAGCATCACCGTGAGGTTGTTCGGTGCGGTCAGCGGCTGGTCCAGGCGGAGCGTGTCGGGGATCAGATCGATCTGGTCCATCGAACGGCGTGCCGCGGCGGCCGCGTCCCTGGCCTGTTGGACAGCCTCGACGTACTCAGGCGCGTTCTGCACTGCGGTCGCCACTTGCTGCTCGAACGTCGGAGGGGCGGCCGCTGGCTCCGCCGCGACGACCGGCTCGCGCCGCGGCCGCTGATCGACGACGCCGCCCAGCGCCTTGTTCACCATCGAACGCAACTGCTCGGCATCGTTGTCCTGGGCCACTCCGCGGACCCTATCCAGCACGCGGGGTCAGCTGTCGGTCACGCGGTCGGCGGCTAAGGCTGGTAGGTCAGCGTGAAGACGACTGCTCCGAAGCTGACGCGGTCGCCTGGGCGGACCTGGATCGTGGTGGTGATGCGCTGGTCGTTCACGCAGGTGCCGTTCATCGAGCCGAGGTCGCGGAGCAGCCAGCCGTCGTCGACGTGCCGGAGCTCGGCGTGGCACCGCGACACGGTCTCGTCTCCCAGCCGAAGCGTTGCCCCCGGCCCTCGGCCTACCCGGACGGTCGGCGACCCCGGCGCAGGCAAGGCAAGAGCGGGCGGCGGCAGAGCCGCCACCTCCCGCACGACAGTCAACCGAGGCACCGAATCAAGCCACGACCGCCGCCGCCTGCCAACCACCCCGCGCCCGTCCAACCCACCGCGCGCCCCGCGCCCGTCCAACAGGCGTGGGAGCTTGGATCGGACAGCTCGGGTCCAGGTGGTGAAGCGGGACTCGCGAGTCGGGAGGTCGCGGAGGACGTCGGCGAGTTCGCCGTTCGTGCGGGCGCGGAGTACGACGTTCATCCGGCGGACGAAGGTGTCGTGGGAGAGGCGGCCGGAGCCGGCGCCGTCACGGAGGACGGCCAGGGCGCGGTCACGCTCCGCGTCCGACGGACGCGTACTCACCCCGATCGTGCTCATACAGGCATTGTCCGAGGCGACTCGGCCACTGTCCACCTGGGATGTGTCCGTGGCGTGGGACAGAATGACGGGATGCGACTGCCTGTGATGCCGCCGGTCAAGCCGATGCTCGCCAAGCCGGTCAAGGAGATCCCCCGCGGGGCGATGTCCTACGAGCCGAAGTGGGACGGGTTCCGTTCCATCATCTTCCGCGACGGCGACGAGGTGGAGATCGGCAGCCGGAACGAGAAGCCGATGACGCGGTACTTCCCCGAGCTCGTCGAGGCGGTGAAGGCGAATCTCCCGGAGCGCTGCGCGATCGACGGCGAGATCATCGTGATCGGCGAGTCCGGCGACCGGCTCGACTTCGAGGTGCTGCAGCAGCGCATCCACCCGGCCGCGAGCCGGGTGAACATGCTGTCGGAGAAGACGCCGGCCCGGTTCGTCGCGTTCGACCTGCTCGCGCTCGGCGACGACGACTACACCGAGCGCCCGTTCAGCGAACGCCGTGCGGCGCTGCTCGACGCGCTGGCGCGCGTACAGGAACCGATCCACGTCACCCCGGCGACCGCCGACCACGACACCGCGGAGCAGTGGTTCGAGCAGTTCGAGGGCGCCGGCCTGGACGGCCTGATCGCGAAGCCGCTCGACGGGCTGTACGTGCCCGACAAGCGGACGATGTTCAAGATCAAACCGGAGCGTACGGCCGACTGCGTCGTCGCCGGGTACCGCCTGCACAAGAGCGGCCCGGACCGGATCGGCTCGCTGCTCCTCGGGCTGTACAACGACGACGGCACGCTGGCCAGCGTCGGCGTGATCGGCGCGTTCCCGATGGAGCGCCGCAAGGAACTGTTCGAGGAAATGCAGCCGCTCGTCACGACGTTCGACGAGCACCCGTGGGCATGGGCGAAGCAGGAGGAAGGCGTCCGTACGCCGCGCAACGCCGAAGGCAGCCGTTGGCAGGCCGGCAAGGACCTGTCGTTCACGCCGCTGCGCCCGGAGCTGGTCGTCGAGGTGCGGTACGGCCACATGGAAGGTGTCCGCTTCCGGCACACCGCGCAGTTCGTCCGCTGGCGCCCGGACCGTACTCCGGAGTCCTGCACCTACGAGCAGCTGGAGGAGCCGGTGAAGTTCGACCTGGCCGACGTCCTGTCCAGCGCCCAACGATGATGCTGTACTCGCTCTACACGCGCCGGCTCCGACGCCAGCTCAACGGCCTGCCCAAGCCACGCCACGTCGCGATCGTGATGGACGGCAACCGGCGCTGGGCCCGCGGCGCCGGGTACGACGACGTACGCGTCGGGCACCGGTTCGGGGCGAAGCACCTGGAGCAGTTCCTGCAGTGGAGCGCCGACGCGGGGATCACCTGTGTGACCGCGTGGGTCGCATCGGCCGACAACATGCGCAAGCGGGACTCGGCCGAGGTCGGCTATCTGATGGAGCTGACCGAGAGCGTGCTGGCCGAGCACGTCCGGCGCGACCACCGTTGGCGGCTGCACGTCGCAGGCCAGCTGGATCTGTTGCCCGACTCAACGGCCCGGGTGTTGAAGGAGGCTGTCGAGCTCAGCCGCGATCGCGACGCCGGTGACCTGACGCTCGCGATCGGCTACTCCGGGCGGCTCGAGGTCGTGGACGCCGTCCGTGCAGTGCTCGACGACGCCGCTGCGGACGGGCGGTCGCTCGAGGAGGTCGCCGACGCGCTCAGCGAGGAGGAGATCGGGCGGCACCTGTACGTTCCCGGCCTGCCCGATCCCGAGCTGGTGATCCGGACGAGCGGCGAGCTGCGGATGTCGGACTTCCTGCTCTGGCAGGCGACCGGCTCGGAGATCGAGTTCTGCGACCTGTACTGGCCCGCGTTCCGCGAGGTGGACCTGCTCCGCGCACTGCGAACGTACGGAAGGCGAAGACTGCAACGATTCAGTTGAATACTTTCGTCGCGGTCCGGGGCACTATGGGGCTATACCGACTGGTAAGCGGAGGTGGCGCGATGTACGACGTCGTACTGCTTGTCGAGCAGGAACTGTCCGGGCCGGACGCGAAGCGCGTCGTCGAACTCCATCAGGACATGCCCGAGCCGGTCAAGTACCACGTGCTCGTGCCCTGCCACAACGCGGAGGCCGGCGTCGAGGCGTCGATCAGCGCACTCGGTACGGCGGACCTCTACGGGCCGGGCCTCGCCGGTCAGCGCAAGGATCTGGCGGAGGCGCAGAAGGCGATCGACACCGAGGCGAAGGGCTGCAGCGGACGCAGCGTGCAACGGCTGCGCGACCTCGGCCAGCAGGCCGAGGGTGGCATCTCGCACGACCGGGCGATCGACGCGCTGGTCGCGACCGTGAACCACGTCCAGGGCCAGGAGGTCATCATCCTGACCAGGCCGCACATCGTCGCGGAGTTCTTCCATCTGGACTGGACCAACTCCGCCCGCCGGCACCTCGGCGTACCCGTACTCCACCTGCTCGAGCACGAGTCGAAACCCGCTAGTGCTGGAGCAGAACCGCGTAAGTGAGGCCGCCGGCGAGGCTTGCGATCAGCAGCGACAGCGTCGTCCTGATCGCGCGCTCGCCGGTCCGGCCGTAGTGCCGGCCGTCCTCGGAGTGGTACGCGACCTTGTAACCGACGTACCCGGCCGCCAGGACGAGCCCCAGTTTGATCATCAGACACCTGCCGCCGTGCCGGATTCCTTGAACTGCGTGTGGTACAGATCAGCGTACTCGCCGCCGGCCGCGAGCAGCTGGTCGTGCGTGCCGCGTTCGATGATGTTGCCGCGGTCAACGACCAGGATCTGGTCCGCGTTCCGGACGGTCGACAGCCGGTGTGCGATCACCAGCGATGTACGGCCTTCGAGCGCGGTGTCCAGCGCCTGCTGGACGGCGACCTCGGACTCGGAGTCCAGGTGCGCGGTCGCCTCGTCGAGGACGACGATCTTCGGGGCCTTGAGCAACAACCGGGCGATCGCGAGTCGCTGCCGCTCGCCACCGGACAGCCGGTGCCCGCGGTCGCCGACAACCGTGTCGAGGCCGTCCGGCAGCTCCGAGACCAGCTCCCAGATCTGGGCGGCGCGCAACGCTTCCACCATCTCCTGCTCGGTGGCGTCCGGCTTTGCATAGACGAGATTCGCGCGGATCGTGTCGTGGAACATGTGCGCGTCCTGGGTGACGTACCCGATCGTGTCGTGCAGCGACTGCAGGGTGACGTCACGTACGTCGTGCCCGCCGATCCGCACCGCTCCCCCGGTCACATCGTACAAGCGAGCGACCAGGTTGGTGATCGTCGTTTTGCCTGCGCCCGAAGGCCCTACCAGGGCGATCATCTGGCCGGGTTGCACGGCGAAGTTCACGTCCTCGAGGACCTGCGCCGACGCCCGCTTGTCCAGGACGGCCACCGACTCCAGGCTCGCAAGCGAGACCTGCTCGGCGGTCGGGTACGCGAACGCGACGTGGTCGAACTCGACGCTCGCCGCGTCGTCCGGCAACGGCTGCGCATCGGGGGCGTCCTTGATCATCGGCTCCAGGTCGAGCACCTCGAAGACCCGCTCGAACGACACCAGCGCGGTCATCACGTCGACGCGGACGTTCGACAGCGCGGTCAGTGGACCGTACAACCGGCCGAGCAGGGCGACCAGCGCGAGCAGCGTCCCGACCGTCAACGTCTGGCGGACGGCCAGGTTGCCGCCGACGCCGTACACCAAGGCTGTCGCGAGCGCCGCGACCAGCGTCAACGCGGTGAAGAAGACCCGGCCGAGCATCGCGATCCGGATCCCCAGGTCGCGGACGCGCCCGGCCCGTTCGCCGAAGTCGCGCTCCTCCAGCGCCGGGTGCCCGAAGAGCGTGACGAGCAACGCGCCGCCGACGCTGAACCGCTCGGTCATCGCGGTGGACATCTCGGCGTTCAGGTTCATCTGCTCGCGGGTCATCGCGGCCAGCCGACGGCCGAGGATGCGGGCCGGGATCAGGAAGACCGGCAGCAGCAGGATCGCGACCACGGTCAACTGCCAGCTCAGCGCGAGCATCGCGCCGACCACGAGGATCAGGCTGATGATGTTCGAGACGACGCCGGACAGCGTGGAGGTGAAGGCCTGCTGCGCGCCGATCACGTCGTTGTTGAGCCGCGACACCAGCGCACCGGTTTGAGTCCGGGTGAAGAACGCGACCGGCATCCGCTGAACGTGGGCGAACACCTGGGTCCGCAGGTTGTAGATCAGCCCCTCACCGATCCGCGCCGAGAACGACCGCTGGACGAGGCCGAGCACGGCCTCCACGACCGCGAGCAGCGCGACCACCAGGGCCAGCGCGGTCACCAGACCCGCGTTCCCCTTGGTGATGCCGTCGTCGACGATCTTCTTGAACAGCAACGGCGACGCGATCACCAGGAACGCGGACAGGATCACGAGGACCAGGAACGCCGTGATCTGCCACCGGAACGGGCGCGCGAACCTCAGGATCCGCCGCACCGTGCCCTTGGCCAGCTTCCGCCCGACGATCGACGCGTCCTGGCGCCGCCAGCCGGCCGCGGCCATCCCACCCATCATCGACATACTGCCGCCTCTCTTTGTACTGATCTTCTCAACAGCCGGGGACAGAACACACTTCCCGCAACTTTTGGTTGCGCGTTGGGCCGGACCTGGTCTACAGTCATGAGCAACCAAAGGTTGCGAAAGGATGAGGACCCATGAGCAGGAGCATCGAGCGGGAGATTCGGGTCGAGGCGGCACCGGAGGTCGTCTACGAGGTGGTCAGCTCGCCGGAACACCTGCGCGAGTGGTGGCCCGACGAAGCCGACTTCAAGCCCGTCCCCGGCGGCCGCGGGACGATCGGCTTCAAGCAGGACGCGGGCACGATGACCGTCGGGCTGACCGTGCTCGAGGCCACGCCGCCCCACCGGTTCACGTTCCGCTGGGACTACGAGGGCGAGACCGCGACCCCGGAGAACTCGGTACTGGTCACCTTCGACCTGACCGCTGTGGACGGGGGCACGCTGCTCCGGTTCGCCGAGACCGGGTTCGACGAGGCCGGCAAGTCCGACGAACTGTTCGACGACCACACCAGCGGCTGGAACTACTTCCTCCCGCGGATCGCGCCGTACGTCGATCGGCTGGTCGCCAGGTCATGATCGACGACGAGCTCTGGTCCGCGATCGGCGACCCGACCCGGCGGCGGATGCTCGACCTGCTGCTCGCCGACGGCGGCGGTACGGCGACCAGTCTCGGCGAACAACTGCCCGTCACCCGGCAGGCGGTTGCCAAGCACCTCGGCGTACTCGACCGGGCCGGGCTCGTGCACTCCACGGCGTCCGGCCGGGAACGCCGCTACACCGTGGACGAGGACCGCCTCACCCACGCCATCAACCAGCTGGCCGACGTCACCCACGCCTGGGACCGGCGGCTGCAGCGCATCAAGACGATCGCCGAGGCGTTCGAGAAGAAGACGGAGAGGTAAGAACCATGAGCAACATCTTGCACCGGGTCGGCATCATCGCGCCGACCAAGGACGTGTACGACGCACTCACCACGATCGACGGGCTGGCCGGGTGGTGGACCGAGGACACCACCGGTGACGTCGACGGCGTGATCGCGTTCCGCTTCGCCAGCGCGGGCGGGGACGGGTTCGACATGAAGGTCCTGGAGAAGACCCCGGAACTGATCCACTGGGAGGTCGTTGGTGGACCCGACGAATGGATCGGTACCCACGTGACCTTCGAGCTCTCCCGGGCCGACGACTACACGATCGTCTTGTTCAAGCAGGAAGGCTGGCGGGAACAGGTCGAGTTCATGTACCACTGCAGCACCAAGTGGGCCACGTTCCTGATGAGCCTCAAGCAGTACGTCGAAACCGGCAAGGGCGAGCCCGCGCCGAACGACGTACTCGTGAGCAACTGGCACTAACCGAAGGCGGCGATCAGTTCCTTCAGCCGGCGGGCCTGCGCGGCGCGCTCCGCCTTCAGCTGGTCGTCGTACGAGCGGTCCGCGGCACCGAGGAGCAACGCCTTGGTCTCGCGGATCGCTCCGGGCAGCGGGGTCAGCAGCGCGTCGGTCAGGTCCTTCACCGTCGCGGCCAGCTCGTCGGCCGGTACGACGATGTTCGCGAGCCCGAGCTCCTTCGCCTCGTCCGCCTCGACCCAGCGGGTGGTCGCGCAGATCTCCAGCGCCCGGGCGTACCCGATCAGCTCGACCAGCGGCTTCGTACCACCGAGGTCCGGGACCAGGCCGAGTGCGGGCTCCCGCATGCTGAACCTGGCGTCCGGGGTGACGACCCGCAGGTCGCATGCGAGGGCGAGCTGGAAACCGGCGCCGACCGCGTGCCCCTGGACGGCCGCGATGCTGATGATCTCCGGCTTTCGCAGCCAGGAGAACCCGGCCTGGAAGTGCGCGATCAGCGGGTCGAGCTCGTCGGCAGGCTTCGCGCCGAGGCTGAGCAGCGGCTCCTGCCCCAGGTCGTTCTCGCCCATGATCAGCCGGCGGTCGAGACCCGCCGAGAACGACTGCCCCTCCCCCGACACCACGACCACACGGACCTCAGCCGGCAGCGCCGCACCGAAGTCGGCCAGCTCGGCCCACATCGCCGGCGTCTGCGCGTTCCGCACCTCCGGCCGGTCGAGTACGACGCGCGCGACCGGTCCGTCCACTGACAACCGCAGATCCGTCATGGACGGAACATTACTGGGAAGTAATCAGGCAAGCGAGACCAGGTCGGCGTAGTCGTTGGTCCAAAGGTCTTCGACGCCGTCCGGGAGCAGGACGACGCGTTCCGGTTCGAGGGCCTCGACGGCGCCCTCGTCGTGGGTGACCAGCACGATCGCGCCGGCGTACGAGCGGATCGCGTTCAGCACCTCGGCGCGGGAGGCCGGGTCGAGGTTGTTGGTCGGCTCGTCGAGCAGCAGTACGTTCGCCGCCGAGACGACCAGGGTCGCCAGCGCGAGCCGGGTCTTCTCGCCACCGGACAGCACCCCGGCCGGCTTGTCGGCGTCGTCGCCGGTGAACAGGAACGAACCGAGCACGCTGCGCGCCTGGGTCTCGTTCAGGTCCGGGGCGGCGGACTTCATGTTCTCCAGCACGGTCCGGTTGACGTCGAGCGTCTCGTGCTCCTGCGCGTAGTACCCGAGTTTGAGGCCGTGACCGTCGATGATTTCCCCGGTGTCCGCCTTCTCGATCCCGCCGAGGATCCGCAGCAGCGTGGTCTTCCCGGCGCCGTTCAGCCCGAGGACGACGACGCGCGAGCCCTTGTCGATCGCCAGGTCGACGTCGGTGAAGATCTCCAGCGACCCGTACGACTTCGACAGCTCCCGCGCCATCAGCGGCGTCTTGCCGCACGGCGCCGGCGTCGGGAACGCGATCTTCGCGACGCGGTCCTGCGCGCGGACCTCGTCCAGCGACGACATCAGCTGCTCGGCCCGGCGGAGCATCTGCTGCGCGGCGGTCGCCTTGGTCGCCTTCGCGCGCATCTTGTTCGCCTGGTCGACGAGCTGGGACGCCTTCTTCTCCGCGTTCGCGCGCTCGCGCTTGCGGCGGCGTTCGTCGGTCTCGCGCTGGCTCAGGTACGCCTTCCAGCCGACGTTGTAGATGTCGATCTCGGCGCGGTTCGCGTCCAGGTGGAAGACCCGGGTGACGGTCTGCTCGAGCAGGTTCACGTCGTGGCTGATCATGATCACGCCACCGGCGTACGACTTCAGGAAGTCCCGCAGCCAGACGATCGAGTCGGCGTCCAGGTGGTTGGTCGGCTCGTCCAGCAGCAGCGTCTCGGCCTGCGCGAACAGGATCCGGGCCAGCTCGACCCGGCGGCGCTGACCACCCGACAGCGTCGACAGCGGCTGGCCGAGGACGCGGTCCGGGAGGCCGAGGTTGGCGGCGATCCGGGCCGCCTCGGACTCGGCGGCGTACCCGCCCGCGGCGTGCAGGTCGGCCTCGGCGCGCTCGTACCGGCGCATGCCCTTGGCGCGGGTCTTCTCGTCGGTGCTGCCCATCGACTTCTCGGCGCTGCGGAGGCGCCGGACGACGTCGTCCAGCCCGCGGGCGGACAGGATCCGGTCGCGGGCCAGTACGTCGAGGTCGCCCGTCCGCGGGTCCTGCGGCAGGTAGCCGATCTCGCCCGAGGACGTCACCGACCCGCTGGCCGGCAGGCCCTCACCGGCGAGGATCTTGGTCAGCGTGGTCTTGCCGGCCCCGTTCCGCCCGACCAGCCCGACCTTGTCGCCGGGACCGACCCGGAACGACGCGGGCGCGAGCAGCTGGCGGGCACCGACGCGAACCTCGAGATTGGAAACAGTGATCATCGGGGTTCGCAGGGGTCCTTTTCGCTAGGGCTTCAGCAGTGGTTGCCGGTCTAGTGTATGTGTCGTGAAATTCAATCCGGATGCGGATCTCGACACCAGCGGTGTCGAGGACACCCGCGGTAGTGGTGGTGGCGGCCGCAGTGGGCTGCCGACCGGGATGATCCCGGTCGGTGGCGGCATCGGCGGCATCATCCTGCTGGTCGTGATCCTGCTGCTGTCCGGTGGCCTGCCAGGCGGAGGTGGCAGCGACCAACCGGCGACGCAGAACACGGCAGCAGGCAGCCTGAGCAACTGCAAGAAGGGCACCGACCTGCAGTCGAACTCGAACTGCCGGTTCGTCTTCTACCAGAACTCGATCCAGAGCTTCTGGGCGACCGAACTCCCCCGGCGCGGCAAGAAGTACACGCCGGCCGCGATGCGGGTGTTCGACGGCTCGGTGAACACCGGCTGCGGCCCGGCGACCAGCGCGGTCGGCCCGTTCTACTGCCCGCCCGACAAGCGCGTGTACCTGGACATCGGCTTCTTCCAGACCCTGCAGACCGACCTCGGCGCCCGCGGCGGCGAGTTCGCCGAGGCGTACGTGGTGGCGCACGAGTACGGGCACCACGTACAGAACCTGTACGGCATCCTCGACCGGATCAAGACCCGCAACGGCCCGACCTCGGACTCCGTCCGCTCCGAGCTCCAGGCCGACTGCCTGGCCGGCGTCTGGACCAACCACGCCACCACCGTCCCCGGCAAGAACGGCAAGCCGCTGATCACCGACCTCACCCAGGACGACATCGCCCGCGGCCTCGACGCCGCCGCCTCCGTCGGCGACGACCGCATCCAACAGAAGACCCAGGGCCAAGTAACCCCCGAATCCTTCAGCCACGGCACCGCCGCCCAACGCATGCACTGGTTCCAGACCGGCATGGACAGCGGCGACCTAACCGCCTGCGACACCTGGTCCGCCCGCACCCTCTGACAACGAAGAAGACCGCCCTGCACTCGCGCATTGAGTGCAGGGCGGTTGTTTGTTGTGTGTCAGGCGACCTGGGCGGGGCGGTGGTAGCCGGGGAGGAGTTCGTCGACGAGGGCGTCGGTTTCGGCTTCGGGGCCGCGGGGGCCGCTGTGTTTGGTGAGGGCGGCGTACATCTGGCCGGCGACGTTGGTGACGTCGGCAGTCGTACCGAAGTGGGACGCGAGGCGGAGGGTGGCGCGCCACAGCTCCTCGGAGGCCGGCGAGAAGCTCAGGCCGGTCTGCAGCGCCGTGCGGGCGAGGTTGCCGTCGTTGTGGCTGAGGGACGCCTCGGCGAGCCGCAGGGCGGCGTCGACGACGGCCTCGACCATCCGGCGTTCGATCCCGGACGCGGCGAGCCATGAGTAGCGGCCGCCGGGCAGGTTCGACCAGGCGGGGCCGTGCACCAGGCTGAGCGCCGTGGACAGCGGGCCGCGCGGGTCGTCCACCATCGAGGCCTGCTTGGCCAGCGTACGGAACACGTCCCAGTCGACCCGGACCACGCTGCGGTTCAGCATCCAGCGGCCGGACTCGTCGGCGTACATCGCGTCCACGCCGACCCAGCGGCGGGTGTGCTCGAGCGCCGAGTCGCGCAGCTCCTGGCTGATGCCACGCGGCCAGATCGCACCGGCGAGCACGTTCGGGTGGACGCCGTAGTCCTGGCTGGCCAGGAACGCGACGATCTCCGTGGACAGCGCGATCCGGCCTTCGTCGATCGCCCCGCGGGCGTCCACCTCGACCGGGCCGAGCAGGTCGACCTCGACCGGGGCCGGCTGGCTCAGATCGGTGGTCGAGAACTCGTACGCCGGCATGTCCTGCTCCGAACGGCGCTTGTCCCGGGCGTCCGCCTCGGCCGCGTCGAACAGCTGGACCAGGTCCGCGAACTGCTCCGGGTTGACGCTGTGCGCGTCGACCTCGAGTCCGAGCAGCCGGCAGACGGCCTGGTTCTTCTCGTCCACCACGAACCGCCACGGCGAGTTCAGTACGTCGCCGACCACGACCACCGAGATGCTCCGCTTGGCGTCCGCGGCCAGCCGGTTCAGCTGGTCCTCCTCCTCCGGCGACGGCGGCGCCGACAGGAAGATGATCTCCGAACCCCACAGCGCCGCGTCCGGATGCGTCATCCGGGCCTCGGAAACCGAGCCGGTGTCCCGCCGTTGGCAGGCCTGGACCTGGGCCTCGGTACGGCGGACGACCTCGGCCATCGCGTCGTCCAGCCGGACCCAGTAGCTCAGCCGGGCCGGCGCCAGCGACGACAGGTCGTCACCGAATCCGACCATGCTGATGTGCGCGCCTTCGGACCACAGGTTGGTGGCCAGCTCGACGGCCAGCGAACCCACCACGTCGCGGGAGGCGTTGGTGACGCCGCCGAACGCGACGATCCCGTTCGCGGTGTCGAGGTCGATCAGTACGGTCGCACCGTCCGCGTTCTGGCCGACGGTGACCAGCGTCGGGTACGGCGCGGGCGCGTTCACGTCGGCGTTCGGGGCGTACGCCCGGCGCAGCGTCCAACGGGTGCCTTCGGCAATCGCCTGCCACGGACCGGGCGGGGCGGGCTGCGCCTCGTACGGGTCCAGGACCAGCGTCAGCGCCCGGTCGGTCACCAGCGCGGCGACCACCTTCGGCATCGGCCGGCTCAGCTGGGTCATGTCCGCGCCGAGCTTGCGCAGCGAGTTGTCCACGAACTGCGCGGTCGGTACGTCGGCCGCCAGCCGCAGGTCGATCTCGGTCTGCCGCTGACCGGCCGCCTTCGGACCCGGGCCCTGCGCCCAGCCGCGGCGCCGCTTCAGCGCCAGCGCCAGGCCGGCCGCGAGCAGCGTCGCCCCGAAGCCGAAGATCCCGGCCTCCTGCAGGCTGATCCCGCTGTGCGCCTCGACCGGAACCGCGACCGGCACCTGCGTGCCGCCACCGGCCGGTTCGCCCTGCTCGTTCGTCCCGGCACCCGGGACGTGCGGCTCGGCGATCACGTTCGGCCCGGTCGGCTTCGCGTTCTTCGCTCCCGGATCCGTGGTCGAACTGACGATGCCGAGCGAGGAACCCTTCTCGGTGCCTTGCTCGGAGAACCGGCCCGGGCCGCTGGTCTTCGACTCGTGTTTGTGGTCGACCGTGACCTTCGGCTTCGTGGCCGTCTTGGTCTCGGTCGTCTTGGTCTCGGTCGGCCTGGTCGTCGTCTTGGTCTCGGTGGTGGACGTCGTCGTGTGGTCACCGACGCTCACCCGGACCGTGTGCACGCCCGGGCCCTTGGCGTCAGCCGGGAGGCGTACCTGCCAGCCCGGCATGATCAGGTCCGGGTTGGTCAGCCGGCGGCCGTCCGGCTGCAGCTTGTTCTTGTTGAGGTCGTAGATCTCCTTGTACCGGCGACCGTCGCCGAGGTGGCGCTCCGCGATGTCCCACAGGCAGTCGTAGTTGCGGCCGTGCGGCGGACGGACCTCGGTGTACTTGATGACCTGACCCTTGTGGTCGTGGTTCGTGCGTACGCCGGTGGTGGTCTTCTTCGCGTGCTGGTTGTTGCCGGTGAGGATCGTGCTGGACGCCTCGGTCTGGCGGAACTGCGACGCCGCCGAGTCCCCGCCGCTGTGCCGCGCGGTCACCGAGGTGGGAGCGGCCGGGCCGCTCGTCGTCACCGCGCTTGCCACGGGCAGGCTGACACCCGCGCCGGCGGCGATCAGTACGACGGTGCCGATCAGGCGGCGCGCCAGTACCTGCGAACCGCCGCCGAGCGGGACCCGCGGGGACAGGCCGTGACCGCGGACCTCCGCGACCGCTTCCGCGATCAGGCAGATCACGAAGTGCAGCCAGGCGATCCAGATGAAGAACGCGATGATGCCCAGCACGGTCTCGATGCTCAGCTCGCTGAACAGCATGCTCTTGCTGGGCATCTTGTCCGGCCACGGCGTACCGAAGAACCGCAGCAGCACGTACGGCACCCCGCCGACGATCGCGAGGATCGCGAGCAGCGCGACGAAGCCCTTCAGCCGGTCCGCGCCCGGACTCCCCACCCGCCGCTGCGGCAACCGAGCCGCCTGCACCGGATCATTGGTCCTTACCATCGCTCCTCCATACCCCCACCATCAGCCACCACGTCATCCACCGATGGCCTCGACTTCCTGCACAGGCAGTCGCTGTACGGCGTGGACCTCCGCCTGCCCGATCGGGTGCCAGCCACCCTGGTCCTTGCCGATCCAGTACGACACCTCCCAGGTGATCGTCAGCTTCACGGTGTACATCGCGTCCGGCTGACTCGCGCTGGACTTCTTGTAGATGTGCTTGCACGGGTTGATCTGGTTGTACGGATCCTTCGTCGGGTCGTACCCGGTCGGATTGTCCAGCGGAGTGACTCCGGTCTTGCAGTCGAACGGAGCCGTACCGTCACCCGGGTCGATCTTCAGGTTCACGACCATGCCGCGCATCGTCAGGTTGTGCCCCGGGCTGAAGTAGCTGCTGGTCGTACCGTCGATCTCGTAGACCTCCGACGTCAGCGGCGTCAGCGTGAAGTACGCCGGAACGTTCACCCGCGGCGTGAACGTCGGCATGATCTGCAGCGCGGGATCCGGGTAGTTGGTGTCGAACCGGTACCAGAACTGCTTCATGTAGTCCGGGAACGGGCACTGGGCTTCCTCAGCCGCGTCGACCGGCATGTAGGCGCGCTCGAGGTGCGCGTTCTTGCCGCCGTTGTACGTGTCGAGGTCGTAGCCGGTGATCGTGACCCGGAGCACCCACTTCTTGCCCTCGGGCGCTTGTGGCAGCCGGATGCCGGGCGGGATGTCGAAGTTGCGGCACGGCACGAACGGCTTGCCGTCGAGGCGGTCCCGCCAGGTCGGCGGCGGCGATCCGTCGCCGAGGTAGGGCGCACCGGAGCTGCAGTACGAGCCGAAGCCGATGGAGTTCACGTACATGCTGCAGACGGAGTTGCCTGTCGTGATGGTGTCCGCGGAGGCCGTGGTTGCAGGGGTGACCAGGAGCAGTGCGAGTACGGCACTCAAGGCGAGCAATGTGCGGGCTACCCGGTTGTGCATCCTCACTCCCCAGACTCGTCTACGCGCAGATTATCTTCGACCAGGGGCATCATGCCCGTTGCCCAGTACCCCGTCACCTCTTCGCAACCTGAATTCCGTGGTACCGATCTAGGCCGGATAATGCACTCCGGCGCAGTTCACGCCCTTGCTCGTTGCCAGCCGGTACGGGAGCCAACCCATGCCGGTCTGTACCATCTCGATCACCTCGGGTGACCCTTTGGGCGTCACGACGGTCCAGTTCCGCGCCTTCGGGTCCCAGTACTGGGTGGTCTGCGAGCGGCACGTCTGCACGGCGACGGTGCCGTCCTTCGTACTGTGCGCACCGACGACGACCACGCTCCCCGGCGGCTTCATCACCCAGCCGTTCCGCTTCGCGTCGGCGATGCCCTGGGCCACGTCCGCGTAGAAGAACGACGGGAAGCGCTGCTTCAGGATCGTGTCGTCGCGGTCGACGAGGGCCTTGAAGTAGAGCGGGTAGCTGGTCACGAGCCCTTGGACGGCGGGGTTGGACGCGTAGTTCCCGGCCTGGACGATGACCTGTTTCGCGGCGGGCGCGGTCGGCTGCGTGGTGGTGGCGGGCAGGGTCGGCGCACTGGTCGGTTGGCTCGGACCCGCGGACGGGGTGCTCGACGATGTCGTCGTACCGGACTCGCCGGCCGGTTGCGGCAGACCGCCGTCGTTCGAGTCCTTGCCGCAGGCACTCAACAGCAGTACGCCGACCAGCGCGGCGGGAATGGCAAACCTACGCACGAACAGAATCCTCCTAGCGCCCCGGCGGCTTGCTCTTGGTGGTGGTGGGCGGTTCCGACGGACCGGTCGGCGGTGTGCCGGACGGGTCCGGTTTGTCGGTCGGTGACGGGGTGACGTTCGGCGAGCAGGTCGCGGGGAACGGGAACGGCGACAGCGTCCAGGTCGGGGTCGGTGAGCCGACGGTCCAGGTCGGGCACGGCAGGTCGATCGTCGGCGGCTGCGCCGTGGTGATCGGGATGTTGCCGGGGCCGTCGGTGGTTGGGTTGACCACGATCGGGGGGACGCTGGGGCTGTCGTCGGCTTTGTCGATGCCTTGTTCGGGGTGGGCCTGGCCGGTGCCTACGGCTTTCAGGGACTGTTTGCCGATCAGGCCGAGGAACGTGGTCTTGTTCTGGATGGCGACCTGGATGTCGACTTCCTTCTCGGTCAGGGTGGTCGGGCCGCAGGCGGTCACGGTCGGGTCGTTCGACTGGACCTGGCCGCAGAAGCCGGCGATCGCGGTCGTGGCCTTGGTGGTGTCGATCTTCGCCTCGGCCGAGTTCAGCTGGATCGCGGCGGCGCCGACGCGGGCGGCTTCCTGTGCGTACCCGACCGCGCGCGAGCGGGCGCCCAACTGCCGGCCGCCGTCGATGACCAGGCCGGCGAGGGTGAAGATCATGACCGCGAGGATCGCGACCGCCGGGCTCAGCGCACCCCGGGAGAACAGCCGATGGTTGCGCGGGGCATCGATCCGGAAGAAGTCGACGACCCGCGACCTACGACCCGTCACCGCGCACCCCCCGGTACGGATCGAGGGACGACGTGAAGCGCTTGGTGATCGTGGTGTCGCCACCGAGGCCGAGCAGGCCCAGGTCGCGGTAGTTGATCGTGCACGTGACCTCGACCGACA
Source organism: Kribbella sp. NPDC004536 (assembly GCF_042873835.1). Taxonomy (NCBI): domain Bacteria; kingdom Bacillati; phylum Actinomycetota; class Actinomycetes; order Propionibacteriales; family Kribbellaceae; genus Kribbella; species Kribbella sp. NPDC004536. The sequence goes on from NZ_JBIALY010000002.1 coordinate 1,665,018, forward strand.
ACGGCTGCCCGGCAACGAATCCGGTGGTCAGCGAGCCGGCAGCAGTCTCCTTGCAGGACTTGACCGCATGCCCCATCGCGTCCGAGACGGCCTGGTCGACCCGTCCTTGCGCCTCCTGGGCCGAACGCGACTGGCTCGCGCCGCGGGCGCCGTCGCGGGCCGCGCCCTCCAGCTGCGACGAGGTCTGGAAGTACCGGCCGCAGGCGAGCAGGAACATGAACAGCGCGAGCAGCACCGGCGCCAGGATCACCATCTCGAGCGCCATCGTCCCGCGCTCCCGCATCGAACGTACCCTCACTTGTCCGCCTGGAACTGCTCGATCGGTCCGGTCGCGGTCTGGGTCACGGTCAGGTTCAGACCGGGGACCAGCGAGACAGTGTCGCCCGTGACGGTGAACGACACCATGCCTTGCGGATTGTTGTACTCCGGGAACGGCACGCTCGCGTGCTGCAGCGTCGTACCGCCCAACTGCTGGGCGTAGGACTCGATGTCCGCGCGGACCTTCTCCCCCACCGCCGGCGTGTAGACCGGCGGCTGGACGAGCCGCAGGCGCGAGACGCCCTCCTGGGCCGCGTTCAGCGCGACGGATCGTCCGTACAGCCACAGCGCGGTCTGGATGGACATGAAGATCAGCGCGAGGATCATCGGCGCGAGGATCGCCAGCTCCAGCGTGCTGACCCCCCGTTCCGAGCGTCTCCGCCGTACCTTCTTCCACCCCAGCCGCATCGGTGTGTCCGTCAGCCCTGGTTGATGTCCGCGGTGTGCTTGCTGATCACGGCCTTCACCACGGCGCCGATCGCCAGCGCGGCGACGACCAGGATGCCCGAGATGATCGCCCACTCCAGCGCGGAGGCGCCGAGCTCGGTCGGGCCCTGCTTGGCGCGAGCGCGCTGGGCCTGGGCACGCGCCACCGCGTAGCCGGCCATCGTGCGCCAGAACGTCAACTCCGAGGAGGTCATCTGATTGCCTTTCAGATCGTGAGGTCGAGGCAGGCCTCAGTATGCAGTGTCGGACGGACCATTCCGCCCATCGGATCCCGTGCCCTGATCACTGTTCGGCCTAACTTCCCAGGATGGCCACCCCGGCCGGGAAGGCCAGGAACAGGAAGAACGCCGCGATCATGACGAGCTGGGCGACCAGCATGGACTGGGACCGCTCACCCGCCTTGCCTTCCACGTCGGCCAGCTCCTTGCGGCGCAGCGACGCGGCCCGGGCGAGCAGCGACGAGCGGATCTTCGCGCCTTCGTCACCGGCCAGCGCGAGCGCCGACGCCAGGTCGCGGAGTTCCTCGACACCGAGGTCCTCGCCGAGCCGGGCCATCGCGTCCCACGGCGTGATGCCGATCAGCCGCGCGTTCGCGAGCGCCTGCCGGATCCGGGCCATCGCCCAGTGCTCGCCGATCGTGGACGCGGTCATCAGCGCCTCGGGCAGACCGCGGCCGCCGGCCAGGTTCATCGCGACCAGGTCCAGGAAGCTGCCGACCACGTGCCGGAAGTCCCGGCGCCGCTTCTCCGCCTGCTGACGCAGGGCCAGGTCCGGCAGGAAGAACGCCAGCGCCATGAACGCGAGCGTCACGATCGCCGGCGAGAAGCCCGGAGCGGTCAGCCCGATCGCGGAGAAGAGGAACAGCACGATCGGGATGAAGACCAGCGCGCCGAGCGCGAACAGCACCTTGGTGGCAAGCATCGCGGCGAACGGCTGGTTCATCACCGCGAGGTCCCGGCGCAGCTTGCCGAACGCCCAGCCGCGCGCGTTCGCCTCCAGCTCCAGCCGGCGGCCGAGCGACTCGCGGGCCCGGTCCACGCCACCGAGCACCCGCTCCCCGGCCGCGCTCGTGGTCGCACTGGTGTACCCGCCACGGCCGGCGTCGATCCGCGCGATCGTCGACAGTACGTTGGCCCGCGGCTTGATGAACATCCGCACCAGCACGTACACACCGAGTCCGGCGATGCCGCCGGTGATGAAAGCCCACGTCATCCGCTCACCACCTCCATCCGCTCGTCACCCGGCCGGTTGTGCCCGTGGTCCTTGTTCATGCCGATCAGGAACCGTTCCGGCACCTCGATCTTCGCCAGCCGCCGCAGCCAGAGCAGGCCGATCGCGTACAGGCCGATCACGATCGCGAGCACGATCTGCCCGATGAAGCCGCGGTACGGCGCCATGTACGTCGGGTTGAACAGCACCAGGCCCGCCGCCATGATCAGCGTGATCGCGACCACGACCTGCACACTGCGCCGGGTGGAACGCCGTTCGGCGGCGACCTTCCGGCGGACGTCGAGTTCCTCGCGGGCCGAGTCGGCGAGCGCGCTGAGCACCTCGCGCAGACCGGGGCCGCGGAGCCGGGCGTTCAGTACCAGGGCCGCGACGATCAGGTCGGCGGACGGGTCGTCCAGGTCGTCGGCGAACCGCATCAGGGCCGACGGCAACGGTTCGCGGATCCGCAGCCGGTCGACCAGCAGGTTCAGGCTCGGCTTGATCGCCGGTGCCGCGTTCACCGCGGTGGCCGGGATGGCCTGTTCCAGGCCGACCGCGCCGGCGATGGTGTCGCGCAGCGCCTCGGTCCAGGTGGCGAGCGCGTCCAGGCGTTCGATCGCGCGGCGTTCCTCACCGGTACCGCCGAAGAAGCGGTCCGCCATCACGGCCAGCAGGCCGAGCGCGACGGCCAGCACCAGCCAGCGGGTGACCACCAGGACGAGCAGGCCGACCGCGAGCCCGGCGCCGAACCGGATCAGGTTCTTCCGGTTCTCGGCGCTCCGGTCGCGGAACAGCGACGGCGTCTCGTCCTTGGGCTCGGTGCCGCGGATCGCGACGATCAGCAGCAGGATCGCACCGCCCACCACCGCACCGCAGATCAGCGCCCCCAGCGTTTCGATGCTCACAGGATCACGCCCAGGTTCCGTGGACGAGGGGCTGGTAGCCGAAGTGTTCGAGTTCGTCCATGCAGGCGATCGGCGCGTGCGCCGCGGCGCGGCCGTCCGGGCCGGGCGCGAACACCTCGCCGGACAGCACCCGGCCGTCCCAGCCGGTCACCTCGCGGATGCTCTCGATGTACCGGCTGACGCCGCCACCGCGCTGGTAGTCGTTGTGCCGCCGCACGAACACGACGAAGTCGAGCGCGCCCGCGATCAGCATCTGGGTGGCGTCCATCGGCAACCGCTCCATCGCCTGGATGGCGTACGTACTGATCCGGTTGAACACCTCCATCGAGCTGTTCGAGTGGATCGTCGACAGCGAGCCGTCGTTACCCTGGCTCATCGCGTTCAGCATCGTGACGATCTCGTCGCCGAGCACCTCACCGACGATGACCCGGGACGGGTTCATCCGCAGCGACCGCCGGACCAGGTCGGCCATCGTGACCTCGCCGACGCCTTCGGAGTTCGGCAGCCGTTCCTCGAACGCGACCACGTTCGGGTGCAGGTCCTTGAACTCCCCCAGGCCGAGCTCCAGCGACCGCTCGACGGTGATCAGCCGCTCGTGCGGCTGGATCTCGTTGGCCAGCGCACGCAGCAGGGTCGTCTTCCCGGAGTTCGTCGCGCCGGCGATCATGATGTTCTTCCGGGCCGCGACCGCCGCCCGCAGGAACGAGCCGACGTCGTCGGTCATGGTGCCGTTGACAACGAGGTCGCGGAGGAACACCTTGCCGAGCCGGGCGCGCCGGATCGAGACCACCGGGCGCGCGGTCACGCCCATCACCGCGGACAACCGCGAGCCGTCCGGCAGCCGCAGGTCCAGCTGCGGGTTCGCGGAGTCGAACGGGCGGCTGGTCAGGCCCGCGTGCGAGGCCAGCACCTGGATCAGCTCGATCAGTTCGTCGTCGCTCTCGGCCACCGGGCCGGGCGTCTCCTCGCGGCCGTCGCCGTACTGCACGAAGACCTGGTCGCAGCCGTTGATGTCGATGTTCTCGACCTCGGGGTCGTCGATCAGCGGCTGCAGCCGGCCGACGCCGAACAGCGCCGAGTGGATCGCGCCGGCGATCTGCGCGTCGTCGTCCGGCGTCGGCGGCGTCCGCCCCTCGGCCAGCTCGTACCGCGCGTGGTCCTCGAGCACCTGCACGATCAGCGACCGGGCGTACTCGCGCTCGTCCTCCGCGCTCATCGGCGGTACGCCGTTCACCTGGTCGCGCCGGCGCTGCTCGTTCAGCCGCTCGGCGACCTGCACCCGAAGCCGGCGGACCAGCTCCTGGTCCGCGCTCATCTGTAATCCCCTGGCGGGAACGCCGCGTTCGCCATGTCGAAGTCCTGCGGCGGTGGCGCGGAGACGAGCGCGGCCATCTCCGCGGTGATCACGGACGCGGACCGGATCAGCTGGGTCTTGTCGAGCCGGCCGTGGCCGCGCCCGTCGAAGAACGCCGCACCCGCCGGGTCGTACGCCAGGTGCCAACGGTGCCGTACGGGCAGCGACATCGCGTCCAGCACGCTCCACACCTGCTTCACGCCGTCGCGCTGCTTCGGGTCGGCCACCACGACCACACCGAGTTGCGCGTCGACGTGGTGCACCAACGTCGACAGCCGCTCCCGCAGATGCGCGACGGACGAGCCTGTCGCGGTGCAGACGAGTACGACCAGACGCGCGGACTGGACGACCGGGAGTTGCGGTGACGACGCACCGATCCGCCCGCAGTCGGCCAGTACGTCGCTGTGCTGCATCTGGTTGAACGAGATGCCGAGCGGGTGCCACAGTCCGCCCATCCCGCCGACCTGCTCGGGCGAACGGACGCCGAGGAGTACGTCGAGACCGCCGTCCAGCTGCTGGCTGTGCGCGAGGATGACCTCGTCGCCGAGCCCTTTACGGCTGGCCGCGGCCAGGCTGACCAGGCCGCGGTCGGAGTTGAGCGCCGCGCCCGCCGGGCCGGTCATCCGGATCGCCACGTCGCTGCCGGCCGGGTCACACTCGGCCAGCAGCACCTGCCGCGGCCAGAGCGCACCGAAGACCAGGCTGGCCGTGGTCACGCCGGGAGAACCCTTCGCGCTCGCCAGTGCCACCAGTGCCATCAGTTGGACCCACCGTTGCGGGAGACCTCCGGCTTGGTGCCCGGCGCGAGCTTCCCGACAACGAGCGTCTTCGCCGCGGCGGCTGCGGCGACCGTGTTGAACTTCGCGGACGGAACCAGCACGGTGATGTTCAGCGAGCTGTTCGCGTTCGTCTTGCTGTCGGTGATCGCACCGGCTGTCGAGGTCACCTCGGCGGCGGTGACCAGCGGGACCGGGGACCCGCCCTCGTTGGCCGCGGGCACCCGGACGATCGAGACCATGTCGCCGACCTGCAGGCCGTCCGACGGCGCGTGCCCGGCGTCCAGGCTGATACCGACCAGGGCTCCGTCGATCGGGATCGGCTGCTCGCCTTCCTTGGTGAAGTTGGCCGGCGTGACGAACTGGTCCTTGTACAGCCAGCTGGTCGTGTACCGGCCGACGTACTTGCCGGCCTGGGACCACGGGATCAGCCCGCCGGTGGCGCCGGCCAGGTCGCCGCGGGAGAAGTCCTTGGCCTCGATCTTGTGCCCAGGGGCGAGCGCGGTGGCCGAGATCGCCACGAAGTCGGAGCGGTTGCCGCTGTTCAGCGCGATCAGCGCCGACCCGGCGGCGCCGAGCAGGATCAGGATGACCGCCAGGGCGGCCAGCGCCGGGCGTCTTTCCCGGCCGGTCGGCAGCCGGGTCGAGCCACCACCCGACGGTCGGCCCGCAGCCCGGGACCCTTGGGAAGAGGTACGCGTGGAGGACGAGAGACTCACGCGCCTACCGTAATGGCAGCGAGGTACCAATCGGGCCGGCAGGCCGGTCCTGTGCCACCCCTGTTACCGGGCCGCGACCCGCTCCCGCTCCCGCGGTGTGAGCAGCTGGTTGAACAGTCCCGGACCGCCGTACAACTGGTCTAGATAGGCGTACAGCGCCCGCAGGCTCAGGCCGAGCTGCCGTTCCCACTCCCGCCGTCCTTCCAGCCAGTCGACCAGCTCGCGGCCCTCGGCCAAGGTGACGGCCGCGTTCACCGGCTGGTCCATCCGGTTCGAGTTCGCGTCCCAGGCGGTTTCCGGCCCGCGAACCGCCTGTACTGCGGCCGCCAACTCGTCGAGCGCGGCGTCCTCGTAGAAGCTGCCGAACCCGTACCGCCCACGGTCACGGTCGGTGCCGTGCAACTCGTCCAGGTACTCGGACAACGCCAGGAACAGCTCGATCCCGTCGTACTCCGGGCCGTCCGGCGCCACCCGCCGCAGGTTGTGCACCAGGTCCCGGGCCTGGCTCACCGTCCACTCCGAGTCACCGAGCCGCTCAGCCATGGAACGGATCCTAGGTGGACACAGGGCGTAAATTGTTAACAGCTCGTGTGCTCCGTGTTGCTGGCAAGTAACCGATTCTTTGCTACATTCCGGAACCTGAGAGTCCCGGTGACAACTGGTGATCACCGGGCCTCTGTGCAGGGGGAGGCGGTGATTCGGCTGACCACACCTATGGTGTCCGCCGCGAACGCGACGGACCGGGCCCGCTTGCTGGTCGGGCGTGCCCTCGGGATCTTGTACCCGTCGGCGGTTCCGCTGCGTGACGGCCGCGTCCGGTTGACGTCCCGGCGCGACACGCTCGCGGCCGAGGTCATGCAGTCGCTGGAGGACTACCTCGCCCGGCGGGCGGCCCAGGGCGTGGCCGACGACCGCCTCACGGCGGAGGCGATTTCGATCCTCGGTGCCGACGTCGCACGCGCGCGCGAGCAGGACCCCGGCCGCGGCGCGACCGACGCCATCGACCGGTACCTGAGTGGCCCAGGGTTGGACCCGGGCAGCCGGACCGAGGCCGAGGCGATGCTGCGCGTCGCCCTCAGCAGCGCGTCCGCGAACGACCCGGCCGCCGCCGAGCGCCTCGCCCGGCTGTCCGCCGCGGGGGAGCCCCCGGCGCCTTCGGCGATCACCACCGCCTCGAGCGACATCTTCCGCGAGGCCGAGTACCTCGGCTCCCGGACGCCGGCGGCAACCAGTACGGCAACTACTACGGCAGGTGGCCGGCGGGGTGGCCGGACGGTCGGTGGCAGGCATCGCCGGGTGGACGGCAGGCGGCTGCGGACCCGGCAGGTTCGCGCCGCCGGGCTCACCGTCGCCGAGCGTCCCGGACCGCAGGTGACCGGTACGCACGTGCTCGACGTGCTCCGGTCCATCAACCAGGCCGACATCGCCGCCTCCGTGACGGAGCGCCCGGACGTGCAGGCCGGGTTGGCCGTCCTGCAACTGAGGGGTACTGAAGACCCGCAGCACGTCCAGGTCCAGCTCGGGAACGTCCCGCGCGGCGCGCTGGCGTCCACGACGATGAGCAACGGTACGGCGGGCAACCCGCACGTACTGCACATCGCCGACGGCCTCACCGACGCACAGCTCCGCGCCGTCTGGGCCCAGCAGCTCTCCCAGCTGTCACAGGTGTCCGCCGCGGGCGACACCGAACGCCCGCGCGGCATCCTCGGCCGGCTCAAGTCGTTGTTCGGCCACGAACGCCGCGACCGCCGGCTGCAGGCCGACGAAGCGATGTTCCAGGTGATGGTCCGCGACTGGCGCGACGCCCGTGCGGAGTTCCTGACGTACGGGCAGCTCAGCGGCGACCGCAGCCTCCCGGAGCTCGAGCGCGACCTGGAAGGACTCGCCCGGACCATCCGGCGCCACGGCGGCGCCGAGCCCGCCCTCCCCTGGGCCGGCGGCCCACAGGTCGACCAGCGGGCCGCCGAGTTCGGCCGCGAGGCGGAGCGGGTCCAGGCCGCGACGACCGCGGCGCCGAACACGCAGGCCCATCTGCGGACCCAGGTGGTCACGCAGATCGAGACCCTCGAGGCCGCGGTCAAGGACCTCGGCGACAAGGCCGAGACCAAACGGAAGAGTTCGCGGGGCGCGACCCTCGAGGCCGAGAAGGCCGAGTCCGACGCCGTCGAGGAGGACGGGCAACGCGACCTCGGCGCGCCCGAACGCGCCCGCAAGCTGCGGGCCGCGGCCACCGGCTCGACGGCCAAGGCCGCCCGGCACACCCAGATCGCCGACGGTTACACGGACGCGGCGGGCACGGCACAGCAGGCCCTGGACCGGTACCGCGAACTGCTGACCGAGCTCGACGACGGTGCACCGCCGGCGCGGGTCGCCGAGCTCGCCGGTACGGCGAAGAACCACGTCCAGGCGTACGAGCGCAGCCTCGACCGCGCGATGCCGGTCAAGAACCTGCTGATGACCGGTGTACCGGGCGAGGAGGTGGAGCTGCCGACCGGCGACATCAACCGGATCCTGGCTGCCCGCGGCCTCGGGCCGCTGCCCACCCGCGGACCGCTGCCGGTGCCCGCCGCGGAGTACCGCCGGCTGCTCTCCGGCGGCGGCATGGTGTTTGCTGTCGGCAACGATCCGGACGACGGCAGCAACCGGTTGGCCCAAGTCCGGTTGCGGCTGAAGCCGCGGGACCTCAGCGAGGTGACCGACCGCGACTACGAGCTGGCCGAGCAGCAGCACGGCACGCTCGGCGAGGGCGGTACCAACGTCGGCACCACCGACACGCACTCGACCAGCGCGAACTTCGGCCTGAGCCTGCAGCCGATCCTCGCCCTGGCTTCGGTCGGTACGCCGCTGCACGCCGCGGCGCAGCTCGTCTCGCCGCGGATCGACGTGTCCCGCGGCCGCACCCTGGCCAACAGCAGCGGCGCCACAGCGCACTACCAGTCCGGCTGGGTGGACGCGAACTCCGGCGAATCGCTGCTGTACCAGTGGTCCGGCACGTGGGAGGTCGAAGTACGCAACTCCCCCACCGAGCCGTGGTCGCCGGTCGAGACGCTGGACGCGGGCAAGCAGCAGACCTGGGTGTCCAGCGCGTACACGGTGCCGGCGCCGACCGAGACGGCGACGCTGGACGCCATCGGCTTCGGTGCCCAGGTCACCGGCGAGTTCCCGCGGCACGCGGTCACCAGCATCGACGGGCTGCAGGACGTCACCGACGGCCTGGTACGCAAGGCCCAGCAGCAGTACGGCGACCTGGACCGGGTCGCGTACCAGCAGATCGCGGGCCTGATGATCAACGACTCGTACCGCCTGCTGCGGGAGATGAGTCAGCCCGGTGGCATCACCCGGCGGATCCAGACCGGCGGCGAGTCCGAGTACGAACTCACCTGGGAGGTCGAACCGGTCTGGAGCCGGGCCGAGCTGGTCGGCGAGTCCAGCACCGAGCTCTGGCAGGAGGAGGTGCTGGTCGACTTCGCCGGCGTCAACGCGAGCCAGACGTTCGGTACGTCGGCCACGGTGAGCGGGACTGTGGCTTTCCCGGGCAAGGCCGACGCGGTGAACCCGCTGGGCGCCGCGACCGTGCTCAACAACGTCGGCGGCAGCGGTGTGAGCCTCTCGCCGAACGTCTCCGCCGGCCGCAACGTGTCCCGCTCCGGCGGCCAGAACGTCAGCATGACCGCGATCACGCCGGGCGTGCACCGCAACCACGGCCCGACCCAGGGCGTCCTGGTCGGGATGAACGTCCGCGCGACACTGCGCAGACTCGACGACCCGAAGGCGCAGCCGATCGTCGAGACCGGCAAGTGCAGCGCCCTGCTCCGGGTCGCCGAGAACGACCTGCTCCGGGTCGGCGCCCGCGCGGACAAGAACGCCGTACTGCTCGACGACAACGGTGACGTCCGGACGGATGCCAAGGGCAACGTACTGCTGCGCGGCGACGCGCTGCCGACGACCCAGCCGCAGCAGATGCCGCCCTGGATGGGCTTCGGGCCGAACCAGTTGCGCGGTATCGGCAAGGCCCTGCCGCGGAAGCTGCAGGGCGCCGAGGAGCTGCAGCGCAAGGCGCTGACCCAACTGGGGAAGATGGGTCTGGTTCCGCTGCCGGGCGCCGAAGGCACCGACGTGCAGCGCCGGAACCGGGAGCGGATCGTCCAGCAGATCAGCGCGCCGCGGATCGAGGCCGGCATCAACCAGGCCTGCCAGAGCGGCCTGATCGTGTCGCTCGAGGACCACGGCAGCCTGGGTACGCCGCGCTGGCGGAACTTCCGGTTGTCGCTGGAGCAGGAGCACGACGAGTTCGGGCAGTTCAAGCCTGAGGGTGCCGGTGCGACCGAGTCCGAGACCAACGTACGGCTGAACATCAGCTCGCGGGCCACCGGGCGGACGTCCGGGCGGTCCAAGGCACTGCCGTTGTCGGCCGGCATCGGCGGCACCCACGGCCCGGCAGCCGGGATGGCCGGCTTGATGGGCCGGCTCGGGCTGACCGGCAACCGGACCGCGCGCGGCCGGAACACCAGCCAGACGGCCGGCCGGCGCGCGCAGCGGGTGACGCTGAACCAGTCGACCCAGCCGGTCGACCTGGTCAACCAGAAGTTCCTGATGACGTTCGCCGAGATCACCGACCGCGGCGACGTCGAGCTGGCGAAGGCCGACGGCCGGATGGAGATCGCGTACGACAGCGCGATGACCCGGGTCGGCACCCCGGTGTACGAGCAGAACCCGAAGGCGCCGCACGACGCGGCCGTCCAGGCGGCGATCCCGGTCGCGGCCGATCCGGGCACCGCGGACCCGCTGCCGGGACAGACGCGCCGGCGCGGACCCGCCGAGGTGATCTGCGATGCTATCTCCGGGATCCGGGCCGATTCGACCGCGCTGCCGGCGTTGGAGGCCGCGCTGTCGCCGGACAGTCTGTGCGCGAACCGCGAGTGGCTGAACGGCGAGTTCCGGCTGCCGTTCACGGTGGTCAAGGCGCCGGGCAACCCGGTGCACATGCTCCGGGACCGCACGATCCTGCCGGAGGAGTACCGCATCGTGGTCCGCGGCAAGGCGGTCAGCCTGACGCACGTTGCGATGAGCCAGCAGAACACCCTCGACATCAACTTCACGATGAGCGACGTCGGCGCCACCACCGGCACGTCGTCGGCCGGCGGGTTCGGCGGCACCGCGGGCGGCGGCGGGGTGCACGCCGACGGCACCGGGCGCAGCGGCGGGATCTCGGCCGGCCGGACGGGTGGCCGGGCGCAGTCCACGACGACCAGCGAGACGACCGGTGACGAGCGGCTGCTGATCAACCCCGGCACGCATCACGAGTTCGTCGAGCGGTACGAGATGACCGCGGACATCGTGCACGACGGCAAGGTGATCGGGTCGATCCCGTTGCCGGACGCCCTGGCGCAGAAGGCGATGGCCGAGCGGCGGGCGCTGGAGCTGTACGCCGGGAACAAGCTCGACCTGCCCTTGTGGGTGGTGGCGGATGCCGCCGAGCGGTACCTGAACGACCGGCTCCCGATCAGCCACCGGACCGCGGCCGCGATGCTGACCCGGTACCAGCAGGAGAAGGCCGGCGTGACCACCGGCCTGGCCGCCGAGCACACGACCGAGCGGCTGACCGCGAAGCTGGTCGGGCTGAGCCGGATCCCGGCACCGCAGGCGGCCGGTGACGCCGAGCAGTTCGAGCAAGCCACCCAGCAGGTCGTGCAGCGCGCCGACGAGCGGCGCGAGGTGCACGCCACGGAGGCGTACGACGAGAGCCTCGGCGCCTCGCAGATCGAGTCGATCATGGTCGGCGACCGGATGCTCGACCTGCGCGAGCTGGTCCAGCCGCAGATCGACGAACTGGCGCCCGGCCTGCGGACCGCCAGCCTGCAACTGCAGGACGACCTCGACGTGGACCTGGACCCGCGGGGCTACCAGGGTCATCTCGAGGACATGCTCGGCGCCGGCGCCTTCGAGGCAACGCTCGAGGTGCCGATCCAGGGCCAGGACCGGCCGGACCTGCTGATCGTCCGGGTGCAGGCGCAGTACGTCGGCCCGCGCACCGTCGACAACGGCCCGAGCAAGCCCGACGGCAGCTCCGACCTCCCGAAGGAGGAGGTCGGCGGCATCGTCCAGCTCTACGGCTACGAGACGATCGACCGGCAGACCGGTCACACGGTGTCGATCACCGGCGGGATCGACGGCAAGGGCAGTACCGCCCTCGGCGGGGACGGGTCCGGCGGGCTGACGACGGACCGGACCACGACCAACAGCGCGGGCAGCAGCGAGACCAACGTCGGGATCCTCCGCGAGGGTGATTTCGACCAGAAGCGGACGCAGCAGGACATCCTGTTCACCACCCAGGTCTTCCGGATCCGCAACGCCGGCGCGGCCGCGCAGGCCAGCGCCCGGTGGAAGCTCGGCCAGATCGACTCGGCCGACATCACCAGCGTGTCGGCGCCGCGGCAGGTCCGCGCCACGATGGTCCAGTACATACCGCAGGGCGACCTGATGGACGGCCCGCCGCCGGCCCGGACCCCGGCGTCCGAGCAGGAGCAGGCGCTCGACCATCGTCCGTTCCAGTTGCCGGAGGGTGCGTTCCCGCTTCGCCTCGCGGTGCACGGCCGCGGTGACGCCCGGCAGCACGAGCTGCTGGCCAGGCTGTCCGGCGAGCTGGAAGAAGAGCTGGGCGAGGAGGGTGTCGCAGCGCATCGGCATCTGCTGCACACGAGCCTGAGGCCGACCGCGCTCAAGTCGAAGACCTACGAGCTGCTCGGCGACGGCATCAACCTGCGACCGATGACGAAACCCGGAAACGGACGCTCGACGGTGTACGTGTCCGTGCGCGCACGGAAGGTCGGCTTCGAGCTGCATGGGCGCGCTGTGGAGGGCCAGACAGGTACCGTGTGGCGTCACGAGGAGAAGTACCGATCGTCGCACACCAGCAACCGGCTGACGCCACTGACCGTGAGCGGTGGCCTCGACGGCGCGCTGGTGAGGGCCGGAGGGTCGATCGGTGAACAGGTCAAGGAGAGCTCGACCGACGCGAACGGCACCCGGCTCGAGACGAGCAGGTTCCTGGACAGCCAGCTGGTCACGGTACGGCTGCCGCTCGCGTTCGACGCCACGATCCAGACGGCGACCGAGCAGGGGCACGGCGAACCGGACGTCCGCAGGTCCAGAGAGCTGCCGGGCCTGGCCAGCGGCCAGATGTTCGTCCGGATGCCCCAGCACCAGTTCCTCGCCATCCTCGAGCAGCTGGAGCGCGGCGTCGACCTCGACAGCGCGCTCGCCGATGCGCGGCTGCAGTCGGCGCCCGAGGACTTCGGACCGCCGGACATCGTCGCGACCGAGTACCAGCAGGGCAAGAACGGCGCCGTGTACCAACCGTACCGGCCGCTGGTCGACCTGATCGCCCAGGCGAAGGCCAAGGTGCAGAAGCTGGTACTGCTGATGCAGCAGGCCGACGGCACCGAGCAGACGTACGAGGCCTCGGACCAGGGCGTGCTGCGCGGCGAGCGCGACGGCGGCTTTGGTGTCGCGTTCGGGCGGCTGGACCGGCGGATCGCGTTGATGGCCGAGGGCCGCGTCGACCTCCGCGAGGTGTTCAACAGCTCGCCGCCGGGGACGTTCAACGCGCGGGTGGCCGAGGCGCTGATCGCGAACGGCGTACCGCGGGACGTCCTGAAGGGTCTCGACTTCGGCACGACGGCCGAAACCATGGCGCACCCGGCCACCCACGGGACGCGGCCGCACACCGGCGCCACAGCTCGGACCATTGCACCGACCGGCCACGGACCGTCGCTGGCCGGACCGTGAGCCGATGACGAATTGGGGGCCCTGATGGCATTCGCGGTGGCGCGGACCCGGGACGAGGCGCAGCTCTACCTCGAACTGCATCCCTGCCCGGACTGCGGGGCGGACGAGGCGCCCTGGCAACAGGCGCTGGTCGACGTCGACGGTGAGCTCGCGTCGAGCTACGCCGCGACCTGCCCGGGTTGTGCGGCCGAGCGGGAGTACCTGTTCGGGTTGCCCGCGCGGGAGACGCCGGTGCATGGCTGGCCGACGTTCGGCGGACCGGAGCCGTCGGAGATCATCGACGCCGGCCAATGGCTGGACATCGCCGAACGCGCCGTCGCGGCGGTACCACCCGAACCCGCCGAAGCCGGTATGGTGCTCGCCATTGCACAGGCCGCCGTCGCCGAGGTGATCAAGTTCGTCCCGCCCGGCGCCGACGCCGTACCCGAGGACGAGTTCTGGACACCGGACGGACAGGCGGCCCGGGCCGCCGAGCCGGCCCGCTTCCGGCTGGACCGGTTGCTGCTGGCCCGGGACACCTACGCCGACCTGGCTCGTGACAGCGGACGAGAAATGGGAGCGAGATAACCGATGCTGATGGCGCGGAGCCTGTGGGAAGCCGAGATCTACGTGTCGCTGCGGATCGCCGAGAACGCACCCGCGGGCGAGCAGGTGTCACCGGCGCCGCCGCTGAAGGTCGGCACGAACATGATCGAGGGAGCCGACGCCTGGACCTATCGTTCGCCGGTCGGCGAGCTCACCGTCCCGTACGTGTCGGAGAAGACGACGATCCAGACCGGCGCGCACTTCGGCCTCGGCCGGTCCCGGCTGATCGACGCGGCCGAGTGGCTGCGGGTCGCGGACCTGTACGGCCGCCGGGCGCTCGAGGACCAGATGGCGTACGCCGGCGAGCCGAAGCCGGCCGGGGACGACCCGGCCGGGCGTGAGCGGCGGTACTACATCGAGCTCGGCTGGGAGCTCGCCGCGGACGCGATCCAGCAGGCGATGGCGTTCCTGCCCGACGGCGCGGACGACGTACCGGACGCGGAGCTGTGGTCGCAGTTCGGTGCGGGGGTGAAGGCGCAGGACCCCTACGCGCTGACGCGGGCGCGGCTGGAGGAGCACCTGGAGTACTACCGCGGGGTGCTGGAGGACTTCCGCGCGTACCACAACCCGTCGTGATGTGAGAATTGCCGCAGTAATCGCCGCTCTTTTGATGAGAAACATGGCGAAAAAGTGAACATCCGGTTGCTAATCTCCCGCCTCACGACCCGATGCACGCCTCGGTACCGGGTCCTGAACGGGGAGAGCTGGATTGACGACTGCGGCCACCACCGACGACGCTTCACGGGTACTCGCGCGGGCCCGGGCGCGCCGCGTACTCGGCGCGGCGTTCGGCATCGTGGCGCCGGAAGCAGTTGCCCTCCGCAACGGCAAGCTGCGGGTCGCTGACACCCGGCTGCCCGCCCGGGCGCTGCGCCAACTGGAACGCCGGCTGGCCCGGCGCGCGGCCACCGACGTCACCGACGACCGGCTACTCGCGGAGGCGGTCGCGTTCGCCGGCGCCGAACTGGACCGCAACCGGGGCGGCTCCCCCGCCGACGGCGCCACCGCCGCGCTGGACTCGCTGCTGGACCTCCCGTCCCTGCCCGCCACCCAGCAGGCCGAGACCGAGGCGCTGCTCCAGGACCTCCTGGACGGCAACCCGCTGGCGAGCGACGCCGACCTGCGCCGTCTGACGACGGCGCGGACCCGTCGCCCCGGCGAACGCCCACCGGCCGCACACCTCGTCACGGCGGCCCAGACGCTGGCCCGCGACGCCGAACAACTCGCGAGACCGCACACCACGATCCCGACGCTGCGCGCCCCAGGCCGCCCTCGTCCGGCCGTTGGTGGCACCCACCGCCGCGCGCATGCCGCGGAACGCACCAGCCGGCTCGGACGGCCGTTCCGGCGGTTCAGGGAGTACGTACAGGCCGTGCGCGCGGGAGTCCGGGCCGATCTGGAGGCGCTCGATCGGGCCGCAGCGGCGCAGTACGCGGAGTACCAGCAGCTCAGCCAGGAGTGGTGGGAGACCCGGGACGGACTCGGGGTACGGGACCTCGACGACATCGAGACCGACCTGAAGAACGTGACGCGAGCCCTCGCCCGTGGTGCGCACCCGCTGCCGGCGCACCCGAGGGCCGCGTTGCAGGTGGTCGCACCGGAGCGGGAGCGCCCGCCGGTCGTGTCGCCGGAGCAGCGGTTCGAGGCGCGCGTACGACGGCAGATCACGGAGCTCGAGTACGTCGCCGCACAGCACGACCAGCGTGCCGAGGCCCGCACCCTCAGCGCCCAGGACGCCAGCGAACGTGCCGCCGACCTCTTCGAACAGGCCGACCAGCAGGCCGCGGCGGCCGACTCGTCCGCCGGCGAGCGCGCTCGTCGGCTGCGCAACCGGGCAGTGGCCACGCTGCGCATCGCCGACCGGCACACCGCGATCGCAGCCGCCTGCACCAGAGCGGCCACCGAGGCCCGGGGCGCCGCTGCCGCCCACGAAACACTCCTCACCGATACCTCCGTCGACGCGGCGCGAGTGGCGGTCCAGCATGTGCAGGCGTACCAACGCGCTACTGCGGCCACGTTGCCGGCCGTCGACCTGCAGCACAACGGCCTGCCGTCGGGGCGGTTGCCGCACCTGACAACGCTCTGCCAGGAGCTCAACGATGCGCTGGAGGCCAGCAAGTCGCCGTACCGGTTCACGCCGGACGTCCTGCACCGGACGTTGCGGGGCGAGAGCCGGCGGATCCTGTCGCCCGACGGGTTCCTGCTGACGGTCGGGAACGACCCGCGCGCGGAGGCCGGCGAGCTGGTGCAGCTGCACCTGAAGCTCGAACCGGGTGAGCTGCACGAGGTGCTGAACAGCCCGATCGGGATCGACGAGGCGCAGGTCGGGCAAGTGGTGCAGGCAGGCTTCGGCGTCACGACGGATGCGACACACAGCTCCGGGAGGACCATCGGCGCGAGTCTGCGTTCGCTGACGACCGCGCTGCCGCCGACGAGCAAGGTCAGGGCGCTCGCCCAGCTGATCTCCCCCGGTGCCGAGTTCGACTACGGCCGGACGTACTCGGTCAGTGGCGGGGCGACCGAGTTCGCCCAGACCGGCGCCGTCGAGGCGCTCCGCGGCGAGTTCCTCCGCTACCGCGCCACCCGCCCGCAGTGGAGCTGGCGGATCCGTACCTCGGCGACCGGCGACTGGTCGACGGCCCGGACCGTGAGCTCCGGAGCCGACAACGACTCCCCCACCCTCGACCTCGGGTTCATCCACACGTACACGGTGCCGCCGCCGGACGAGCAGATCGACCTCACCAGCCTCGGTCTGGACGCGGAACGCATTACCGCGATGCCCGAGCACATGGCGACCCGCGTCGACGGCCTCAACGCCCTGTGCGACCGGACCGTCGCCGAGCTCACCCGGCGGCGCGGCACGCTCGACCGCGTCGGCCATGACCGCGTCCGCAGCCTGGTCGCCGAGGACGCGATGACCCGGCTGGACGAGACCACCCGCCCCGGCGGTCTGTGGCGGCTGATCACCGACGGCGGCCGCCCGGTCGCCTGGGCGCAGCTGGAGACCGTCGCCGACCTCGAGTCCGCCGAGCTCGTCAGCGACAGCTCCCCCGACCACAAGCTCGAGTTCTGGCGCGTCGGCAACTCCGGTGCGTCCGGCGGCCAGTCGTTCGGTTCGTCCAGGACGGTCGGTGTCTCGGCGACGTACGGCGGATCCGCACTCGCGGACGTCGGCCCGACCGGCGTCGACGTGGCACCGGGGCTGCGCGCCGGACGCAGTACGGGCCGCGACGACGCCGCGTCGACCGCCGACCTCGGCAGTCGTTGGAGCACCCAACGAGTAGCACCGACGGTCGGCGTGAAGCTCCGGCTGCGGCACAAGGTCACCGTGCATCGCCTGGACCGCGCGGAGTCGTTCAGCGCGACCTGCGAGGGCGACGCGTACCTGCGGATGGCCGAGCGCGACGCGTTCCGGTACGGCCTTCCCGTACCGGCCGCAGCGATCCTCCGCGACGCCGAAGGCAAACCCAGGCACGGTACGGACGGCCGGCTGCTGCTCCGCGGCGACGCGGAGCCCACCGCGACCACCCTGCGGTTGCCCGGTTGGCTCGGCGACGGCCCCGGCCGGCTCCGCGGCGCCGGCCCGGCGATGATCCGCAACCTGACCGGCGCCGACGAAGTACGCGAGGGCTTCCTCGAACACCTGACGCAGCAGTCGATGATCCCGCCGCTGGGTCCGAACGGGGTCCCGGAACCGGCCGGGCTCACCGGCCTGGACGAGGCCGTCCAGCTCAGCCGCTCCGAGAACTGGGAGCACGCCGTCCAGCAGCTCGCCCGCCGACGGCTCGAGACCGGCTACGACCACGCGGCGCAGGACGGCCTGACCTTCCGGATGACCGAACACCGCACCGGCGAGGAACCGCGGGTCCGGTCGTACCGGATCTCGATCCAGCAGCACTTCGACCGCGCCCGCCCGATCGGTCTGGCCGGCGACGACATGGTCGTCAACGTCGACATCGGCGTCAGTTCGTCGGGACGCACCGGTGGCCGGTCCCGGAGCCTGCCGTGGTCGGCCCGGCTCGGCCTCACCGACGCACCCGCCGAAGGCCGGTCCGGATTCGCTCCGCAGCTCGGGGCGTTCTTCGGCCGGACCTCGCTGGGCCGGTACGCCGGTTGGTCGTCGAGCCGCAGCGCCTACCGGATGACCGTGTCCGAGTCGAGCGCCCAGGTCGCGGTGTTCGAGGTGCCGCACACGATCACGATCAGCGAGATCACCGCCGACGGGACCGAGGTCGAGGTGGTCTCGTCCGAGGGCTCCGCCGAGATCTGGATGGACAGCGAGTTCTGCAACAGCACCGACGAGGCGACGCTGTCCGTGGCGGGCCGGGTCGACCCGACTCTGTTGCACACGGCAACCATTCAGCACGTCGACGCGCGGGACCCGGTCAAGCAGCTGGTCGCCGCGGTCCCCGAGCTCGGGCACGGGGACAGCTCCGCGCTGCACCACCTCAGCGCGTTCCTCGCGCCGCGGAACCTGATCGCGCGGCCGGAGCTGCTCACCACCGAGTACAGCACCGGCCTGGCGATCGGCCCGGGACCGTCGGATCCACTCGACGCGATGCGGCACCTCAGGCTCGCGCCCCGGCGGACGGCGCTCACCGTCAGCACGCGCGCCGAGAACCTGAAGTTCGTCGGTGCCGGCCGCCCGATCCTGGCCGAACTGAACCTTACCCTCGCGGGCACCAGCAACACGTCCGCGGTGTCGACCGGTACGACCGCGGGCGCGAGCGGTGGCGCCGGATCGGTGTCGGCCGACGGCTCGTCGATCGGCGGGACAGCAGGCGGTACCCGGTCGACCTCGGTCTCGTCCTCCGCGTCGCAGTCGGCCAGCACCGCCGTCGAGCGGACGCTGATGCGCGACGGCCAGCACTACCAGTTCCTCGGCGATCTCGTGTTCGAGGCGCAGCTGCGGGCCGAGGGCGCCGAACCGCGGGCGATCCCGCTCGAGTCCGGCGCCTTCGTCCTCACGCTCCCCGAGAGCGAGGCGCTGCGGATGTACGGGCGACGCCAGCTGGAGCTACCGCTGCACCAGGTCTCGGACGCCGTCGAACGCCTGCTGAACGGGAACCTCGACCTCTCCCGCCGTACGTCGATCGCGCTGTTGCAGCGCTACCGGGACGAGAAGGCCGGCGTCGTCGACGGGCTGACCCCCGGACACACCGACGAGCGGCTCGCCGACCTGCTCCGCGACATCACCGGCATCCAGCGGAACCCGGACGACCAGCTGGACGCCGTACTCGCCTCGGCCGAGATGCTGGCCAAGCAGCGGGTCGACATCCGCCTACCGCGGCACTACCAGCACCTGATGGGCGCGGCGCAGGTCGATCGGTCCGCACTGCAGGATCAGGCCGGCAACGACACCGACATGTTCCGCGAGGTGTGCGCGGCGGTCGGCGAGCACGATCCGGATCTGCTCACCGACCCGGTACTGATCAGCGCGCTGCGCGGTGACCTGTCCGGCACTCGTTGGCGCAACCAACTGGACGACATGCTCGACCCGCTCGGCTTCGTGCGCGAGCTCCCGGTCGGCGACCGTTCGGGTGCCCGCGACGTCCGGGTCCGGGTCCGGGTGCGCTTCGTCGGCCCGGTGACCGCCGAGGCCGGTGGTACGACCGGGCACAGCGGCAACGGGTTCGGTCTCGTCCAGCAGTGGAACATCCGGGAGCAGGACCGCAGCGTCACCCGCGGTACGACGTTCGGCGGCTCGCTCGGCCTGTCCCGCGCCGACGGCGCGTCGCTGACCGGGAGCGTCGGGGCGGAGCTCGGCGCGTCGACGACCGCGTCGAGCAGTCGGCTCAACACCAGGATCAGCACCGGCCTGTCCCTCACCACGGCCCGGGTCGAGCGCGACTACGAGGTGACGATCGAGGTCGACGACCCGGCGGGCGGGCCGACGACGCGCCGCGTGTCGACGGGCCGGATGAGTCTGGCCGTACCGGCCTCGGTCATCGACTCCGAACCGGCCGCGGTCGGCGAGCAGCTCGCCGACCACCGTTCGGTGCGACTGCCGGACAACTATCTGGTCGAAGGCACCACCGCGCATCCGGACGGCACCGAACCGGAGAACCAGCTGTTCGACGCCGCCTACCGACGGCTCGGCCGGATCGATCTGCTCGGCGGCGCCGGCGTCCGGACGCATCGGGCCGCGCTCGAGTCGCTGCTCGGCGGCAGCAACCGGATGGTCGCGTTCCAGGAGATGGCCGGACCGTCCGGCCACGAACTCGTCCCGCTCGCCGTTCCCGGCCGTCCGTCCCGGGCCGTACTCGTGCGGGTCCGCGCGGAAGCTTACGGCCTGGAACTGATCTCGGACCCCGACGAACTCGCCAGAACCCAGCTCGGCGAGAACACCCGCGAATTGCTGGTCAGCCAGCTGACGGCCAACAGCAACCGGCTGCTGCCGGGCTCGGGCACCGTCGGCGGCAGCACGCCCGGCGGGGCCGTCAACGCGAGCATGACCGAAGGCCGGAAGGTCGGCGAGCAGGACACCGGTACGGTCGGTGTCCGGCACGAGACCGGTGTGTACGAGTCCGGCGAGGTCGTGACGGTGAAGGTGAGCGTCGCGTACCACCTCGAGTTCGAGCGCCAACGCCTCGACCGGCACCAGCGTCCGACCGTGGACCACACCGCGTCGGTGCGGAACGCGGCGACCGGCGAGGCGTACGTGACGATGTTCCGGCACGACTTCGAGGCGATGCAGGCCCGGATGGAGGCCGGCCGGTCCGCCCTGGCCGGCTGGGACCCGGACCGGCAGCCGCGACCGGCGCGGGTCCGGACGGTCCGGCGCGACGTCACCGCCGACGCGGAGCACCCGTACCAGCCGCTGGTCGGTGCGCTCGAGCAGGCGCGGCGCAGCGGCACGAACGTCCGGCTCCGGATCCGCGAGGCCGACGGCACCCGCCGGGTGTACGTCGCCGGGCCGGACGGCACGCTGACCTGCCGCGGCGACAACGCGTTCGCGAAGGCGTTCGCGACCCTGCATCCGCGGCTCGCGCTGCTGGCCGAGGGGAACGTCGATCTCCGCGAGCTGCTCGCCGCGCAGAACGGGCCGGGGCGGTTCACCGCGACGGTCGTCGACGCGCTGCAACAGCGTGGCATCCCGGCGTCGGCGCTCACCGGTACCGACTCGCGGATCCGGCAGGCGAGGACCGAGGGCAGTCCGATGTACCGCCCGACCGCATCGGGCGCCGGGCAGGGGCTGGCGGTCGATTGAGCGCCTACGACCCGCCGTACGCGATCGCCCGTACGGCCGCCGAAGCGGCGCTGTACCTCGAACTCAGCCCGTGCCCGGACTGCGGCTCGACCGAGACTGATTGGCAGCACCAACAGACCGCGGAAGTGCTCAGCTGTACTGGGGTCTGCGCGGGCTGCGGGGCGCTGCGTGAGTTTCTGTTCTCGCGGCCGTCACACCCGTACGAAGGCTTCGGTGGACCGGAGGCGTCCGAGCTGATCGACGCCGGTCAGTGGCTGGAGTTCGCGGACCGGATCGCCGGGCAGGTCGCGGTCGACGACCAGAGCGACGAGGCCTTGGAGGCGATGACCGTTGCGCGGCAGGCGGTCGAGGAAGTCGTGAAGTTCGTCCCGCCGGCCGCGGACGCCGTACCGGACGAGGCGTTCTGGACCGAAGCAGGCCGGGCCGTACGGGCGCTCGACCCCGGACGGTTCCGGCTGGAGCGGCTGCTGTTGATCCGGGACAGCTACTCGGGCTGATCGATGTCGATCCGGATCGCTAAAGCGTCGGCCGCGGCCTGTTCCAGGACCTTCTGCTTCGGGTCGGGTACGCCGAGGAACGGCGGCTGCACCAAGGCCGCGACCTCGTGCAGCCGCGGGTCCTCGAGCACGGTGTCGACGGCCCGCCGGTCTCCCCCGCACACGAGCACGTCCAGCCTCGCAGGCGCCAGGATCCGCACCGCCACCTCGGTCGCGGCCGCGAACGCCTCCCGCGCCTGGTTGTCCCGCCGTCGCGCGTACCGCTGCTGGGACCACCCACCCGCCTTCGTGGTCCCCTGCACATGCCGAGCCCCGACCTTCGAGTCAAGAAGCTTGCCCCCGGCAAACACTCCCGCCCCGTACCCACCCCGCCGCACCAGCAGCACACCCAACCGCCGCTCCCGCAACACATGCGCAACAAGCCCCTCACGAGAAAGCTCCGCAAGGGACCCGAAGGGCACAGCAACAACGGCGCTCGCCCCGTCCTCACCGGACAACGTGACGCTCGTCGGCGTCACGTCGTACCGCACCGCACCGTGCCGCTCACCGAAGCCGTCCAGCCACCTGTCCAGTCGGCCCGCCGCCACCGAAACTGTTCGCGTCACACGTTGAAGCCGAGGGCGCGGAGTTGGTCGCGGCCGTCGTCGGTGATTTTTTCGGGGCCCCAGGGGGGCATCCAGACCCAGTTGATGCGGAAGTCGTTGACCAGGCCGTCGAGTGCCATCCGGGTCTGGTCCTCGATCACGTCGGTCAGCGGGCAGGCCGCGGACGTCAGCGTCATGTCGATGATCGCCGTACTGGTGTCGTCGACGGTGATGCCGTAGATCAGGCCGAGGTCGACGACGTTGATGCCGAGCTCGGGGTCGACCACGTCCTTCAGTGCCTCGGTGACATCCTCGACCTTCGCCGGGGCGGAGCCGGCCGCGAGGTCGACCTCGGGCAGCTCGATCTTCTCGTCGGTCTGGTCAGCCATTGCTCACTCCTTGGTCGGCTGCGAGGGCCTGTGCGGTGGCATCACGCCACGCGGACCAGCCCAGCAGTGCACACTTCACCCGGGCCGGGAACTGCGCGACGCCCGCGAACGCCACACCGTCCTCCAGAACCTCTTCGTCCGGTTCGACATTCCCGCGGCCCTGCATCAGTTCGAGGAACTTCTCGTACGTCGCCATCCCCTCGGACACCGGTTTGCCGATCACCAGGTCCGACATCACCGACGTCGCGGCCTGGCTGATCGAGCAGCCGACACTGTCGTGGGTGACGGCCTTCACCGTGTCGCCCTCGAGCTCGACCCGGAGCGTGACCTCGTCCCCGCAGGACGGGTTCACGTGGTGCACCTCCACGTCGTACGGCTCCGCGAGACCCGCGTGGTGCGGGCTGCGGTAGTGGTCCAGGATGATCTCCTGGTACAGGCTGTCGAGCTGCATATCAGTCCACCTTGAAGAACGATCGGACGAACCCGAGCCCGTCGACGAGCGCGTCGATCTCCTCGGGAGTCGTGTACAGGTAGAAAGACGCTCTGGTCGACGACTGCATTCCGAACCGCTCGTGCACCGGCCGCGCGCAGTGGTGCCCGGCCCGGACCGCGATCCCCCGGGTGTCGAGCACCGTCGACACGTCGTGCGGGTGTACGCCGTCCAGCGCGAAGCTGATCGCGCCGCCGTGGTCCTTGGCGTCGGTCGGGCCGAGCAGCTTCAGACCCGGTACGGTCTTCAGCCCCTCGAGCGCGTACTCGACGATCGCGTGCTCGTGCGCGGCGATCTTGTCCATCCCGATACCGGACAGGTAGTCGACGGCCGCACCGAGCCCGACCGCCTGCGCGATCGGCGGCGTACCGGCCTCGAACCGGGCCGGCGGGGCTGCGTACGTCGAACCGGTCATCCGGACGACCTCGATCATCTCGCCACCACCGAGGAACGGCGGCAGCGACGCGAGCAGGTCGTACCGCCCCCAGAGCACGCCGATCCCGGTCGGGCCGACCACCTTGTGGCCGGTGAAGGCCACCAGGTCCGCGCCGAGCGTGGACACGTCGACCGGGAACTGCGGCACCGCCTGGGACGCGTCGACGACCATGGTCGCGCCGACCGCGTGCGCCTTGGCGGCGATGTCGCTGATCGGGTTGATCGTGCCGAGCGCGTTCGACACCCAGGTCAGCGCGACGACCTTGGTCTGCTCGGTGAGCAGCTCCTCGATGTTCGAGAGGTCGAGCCGGCCGTCCTCGGTGACGCCGAACCACTTCAGCGTCGCACCGGTCCGCTCGCACGCGAGCTGCCACGGGACGATGTTGCTGTGGTGCTCCATCTCGGAGACCACCACGACATCGCCCGGCTTGAGCGACGCACCGAGCGTGTGCGCGGCCAGGTTGAGCGCCTCCGACGCGTTCTTCGTGAACACGATCTCGTCCCGCGACGGGGCACCGATGAACGCGGCCACCTTGTCGCGACCACCCTCGTACGCTGCCGTGGCCTCGGCACCGAGCTGGTGCATGGCGCGGGCCACGTTCGCGTTGTGCTTGAGGTAGTGGTCCTCGAGAGCCTGCACGACCTGACGCGGCTTCTGCGAGGAGTTCGCCGAATCCAGGTACACCAGGGGGAACCCGCCTGCCAGCTCGCGCGACAGGATCGGGAAGTCCGCCCGGACCGACTGCAGGTCCAGCGGACTGCTGAAGGTCCGGGCGTCGGTCACTTGGCGCCCGCCTTCAGGAACCGCTCGTACCCGTTGGCTTCCAGCTCCTCGGCGAGCTCCGGGCCGCCTTCCTCGGCGACGCGGCCGTCGACGAAGACATGGACGAAGTCCGGCTTGATGTAGCGCAGGATCCGCGTGTAGTGCGTGATCAGCAGGACACCCTTGTCGCCCTGCGAGGCGTACCGGTTGACGCCCTCGGAGACGATCTTCAGCGCGTCGATGTCGAGGCCGGAGTCGGTCTCGTCGAGGATCGCGATCTTCGGGTTCAGCAGCTCCAACTGGACGATCTCGTGGCGCTTCTTCTCACCACCGGAGAAGCCCTCGTTGACGTTGCGCTGCGCGAACTCGGGGTCCATCTGCAGCTCGGCCAGCGCGGTGTTGACGTCCTTGACCCAGGTGCGCAGCTTCGGCGCCTCGCCGTCGATCGCGGTCTTCGCGGTCCGCAGGAAGTTCGCCACCGACACGCCCGGCACCTCGACCGGGTACTGCATGGCCAGGAACAGGCCGGCCCGGGCGCGCTCGTCGACCTTCATGTCGAGCACGTCCTCGCCGTCCAGCGTGACCGTACCGCCGGTGATGTTGTACTTCGGGTGACCGGCGATCGAGTACGCCAGGGTGGACTTGCCGGAGCCGTTCGGGCCCATGATCGCGTGCGTCTGGCCACCGGCGATGGTCAGGTTGACGCCGCGCAGGATCTCCTTCGGGCCGGCCTCGGTGTCGACCGACACCTGCAGGTCGCGAATCTCGAGTGTCGCCATGAGGTTTCTCTATCTCCGTCTGGTTTACAGGGCTGCTTGGTTCAGGGGGTTCTTCACGTCCACGAGGACGTCGTCGCCGTCGAGGCGGACCGGGTAGATCGGCACCGGGTCGTACGCGGGCAGGCTGGTCGGCTCGCCGGTGCGCAGGTCGAACCGCGACCCGTGCAGCCAGCACTCGATCTCGCACTCGCCGACGTCACCCTCGGACAGCTGGATCTGCGCGTGCGAGCACTCGTCCCGGACCGCGAAGTACTGGCCTTCGCTCTTCACGACCGCGACCTCGACACCGCCGACCTCGACCGGGATCACTCCCTCATCGGGGACGTCGGCGACGGCGCACGCGCGCTCGAATGTGTCGCTCATCGGCCGGTGGCCGCCTTGGCTGCTTCGCTGAGCTCGGCGGTCCGGGCGAGCTTCTCCTCGATCACGTCGTGCAGGTGCTCGGAGACCTCGGGGACACCGATCTTGCCGATGATGTCGTTGAAGAAGCCGGACACGACCAGGCGCCGCGCCGCGTCCTCGGGGATGCCCCGCGCCTGCAGGTAGAACAGCTGCTCGTCGTCGAACCGGCCGGTCGCGGACGCGTGCCCGGCGCCCTCGATCTCACCGGTCTCGATCTCCAGGTTCGGCACCGAGTCGGCGCGGGCGCCGTCGGTGAGCACCAGGTTCCGGTTCAGCTCGAAGGTGTCGGTGCCCTCGGCCGCGGCCCGGATCAGCACGTCGCCGATCCACACCGAGCGGGCGTCGTCGCCGGCCAGCGCGCCCTTGTAGAGCACGTTGCTCTTGCAGTGCGTGGCCTCGTGGTCGACGAACAGCCGGTGCTCGTGGTGCTGGCCGGACTCGGCGAAGTACACGCCGACGAGTTCGGCGTCGCCGCCCGGTCCGGCGTACCGGACGTTGGTGTTCACCCGGACGACCTTGCCGCCGAGGGTGACCGTGACGTGGTGCAGGCGGGCGTCGCGGCCGACCAGCGCGTCGTGCTGCGCGAGGTGGATCGACTCGTGGTCGCCCTGCTGGATCGCCACCACCCGCAGGTCGGCGCCGTCGCCGACCTTGATCTCGACGTTGCCGCTCAGCTCACCGGCACCGGTGTGGTCGATGATCACGATCGACTTGCTGTGCCGGCCGGCGTCCACGATCAGGTGGCTGAAGCCGCGGGCGCCGAGGCTGGCGACGTTCACGTGCACCGGCTCGGACAGCTCGGCCTCGACCGGGATCCGGACCGCGAGCGCGTCGGGGGCGTGCGTCCAGGCGACGGCCGCGGTCCGGTCCTGCGGGGTGAGGACCTTCAGCGCGTCCGCGGCGACCGTCTCGATCACCACACCCTCCGGACCGGAGGCGTCGATCTTCGGGGTCTCGGTGCCGGCCGCGTCGTCGAACAGGGCCTTCAGCTGCTTGACCGGGGTGAAGCGCCACTCCTCCTCGCGCCCGGTCGGCACCGCGAAGTCGGCCACGTCGTACGACGTCGGCCGCTCGCTGCGCGCCTGGAGCGGGACCGGGGAGCCCGGCCCGTGGGAGTGCGCCTTGTTGCCAGTCGCAACAAGGGTTTCTGCTGACGACATCAGCCGACGGCCCCTTCCATCTGCAGCTCGATCAAACGGTTCAGTTCCAGCGCGTACTCCATCGGGAGCTCGCGGGCGATCGGCTCGATGAAGCCGCGGACGATCATCGCCATCGCCTCGTCCTCGGCCATGCCCCGGCTCATCAGGTAGAAGAGCTGGTCGTCGCTGACCTTGGACACGGTCGCCTCGTGCCCCATCGCCACGTCGTCCTCGCGGACGTCGACGTACGGGTAGGTGTCCGAACGGCTGATGGTGTCGACCAGCAGCGCGTCACAGCGCACCGTGGACTTGCTGTGGTGCGAACCCGGCGCCACCTCGACCAGACCGCGGTACGACGTCCGGCCGCCGCCGCGGGCCACCGACTTCGAGACGATCGAGCTGGAGGTGTACGGCGCGTTGTGCACCATCTTCGAACCGGCGTCCTGGTGCTGGCCCTCGCCCGCGAACGCGACCGACAGCGTCTCGCCCTTGGCGTGCTCACCCATCAGGTAGACGGCCGGGTACTTCATCGTCACCTTGGAGCCGATGTTGCCGTCGATCCACTCCATCGTCGCGCCCTCTTCGCAGGTGGCGCGCTTGGTGACCAGGTTGTAGACGTTGTTCGACCAGTTCTGGATCGTCGTGTAGCGGCAGCGGGCGCCCTTCTTCACGATGATCTCGACGACCGCGGAGTGCAGCGAGTCCGACTTGTAGATCGGCGCGGTGCAGCCCTCGACGTAGTGCACGTACGCGCCCTCGTCGACGATGATCAGGGTCCGCTCGAACTGGCCCATGTTCTCGGTGTTGATCCGGAAGTACGCCTGCAGCGGGATGTCCACCTTGACGCCCTTGGGGACGTAGATGAACGAGCCGCCGGACCAGACCGCGGTGTTCAGCGAGGCGAACTTGTTGTCGCCGACCGGGATCACCGAGCCGAAGTACTCCTTGAAGAGCTCCGGGTGCTCCTTCAGGCCGGTGTCGGTGTCCAGGAAGATGACGCCCTGCTCCTCCAGGTCCTCGCGGATCTGGTGGTAGACGACCTCGGACTCGTACTGCGCGGCGACACCGGCGACCAGGCGCTGCTTCTCCGCCTCCGGGATGCCGAGCTTGTCGTAGGTGTTCTTGATGTCCGGCGGCAGTTCCTCCCACGAGGTGGCCTGCTTCTCGGTCGACCGGACGAAGTACTTGATGTTGTCGAAGTCGATCCCGGACAGGTCGGCACCCCAGGACGGCATCGGCTTGCGGCCGAAGAGCTTCAGGCCCTTCAGACGCAGCTCGAGCATCCACTCCGGCTCGTTCTTGAGGGTGGAGATGCCTCTCACCACGTCCTCGCTCAAGCCGCGCTGAGCGACCGCGCCGGCGGCGTCGGAGTCGGACCAGCCGTACTGGTAGTTGCCGAGGCCTTCCAGTTCGGGGTGAGCGGTTTGCGTCATCGTGCAGTCCTCGCAGATTCGCCGTCGGTTACAGGGGTAACGGGGGTCGCACCCGGGATATGAGTCGTACACACACCGTCGCCGTGGGCGATGGTGGCCAGGCGCTGTACGTGCTTGCCGAGGAGTCTCGAGAACACCTCGGTCTCGGCCTCGCACAGCTGGGGGAACTGCTCGGCCACGTGCGCGACCGGGCAGTGGTGCTGGCAGAGCTGGGCGCCGTGGCCCGCCTCCGCCGTCGAGGCGGCGTACCCGTCGGCTGTCAGGGCCTGCGCGAGCACCTCCGTCTTCTTGCCCTCCGGGGCCTGCGCGAGCAGGTCCCGGTAGCGCTCCTCCACCTCGGCGACCCGGCGGCGCGCGAACTCCGTCACCGCGTCGTCACCGCCGGCCTCGGCGATGAATCGCATCGCGGTCGTCGCGAGGTCGTCGTACGCGGTGTGGAAGGCGTGCCGGCCGGAGTCGGTCAGCACGAACACCTTGGCGGGGCGGCCGCGGCCACGGGGGCCGTAGACACGCTCCTCGCGGGATTCCACCAGGCCCTCGTCGAGCAGGTGGTCCAGGTGCCGGCGGACCGCCGCCGGGGTGAGTTCGAGCCGCTCCGCCAGCACCGCGGCGCTGGACGGGCCATTGGTCAGGATCGAGCGGGCAACCCGGTCCCGGGTGGACTCGTCCCGCGCACCGGCGGTGCCGTGGGACACGGCCGAACCAGTCGCAGGAGTTTTCACAACATCAGTGTCGCGTAATTCCCCGGGGCCTTCAAATAAGGCTCGCCTAACCGGTCGGCGCGCTCAGGCGGGAGGCGTGAGCGAGGTCACTCCGGCCCGTTCTCTATGCTGCGGTACGTGCCAGTCGCGGTGGAGATCGACAACCTCGTCGTGCGGTACGGCGAGAAGTCCGCGGTTGACGGTCTCAGTCTCACCGTAACCGCCGGCACGGTGACGGCCGTGCTCGGCCCCAACGGTGCCGGCAAGACCACGACCGTGGAGACCTGTGAGGGCTTCCGGCGCCCGGACTCGGGCCGCGTCCGGGTGCTCGGCCTGGACCCGCTCGCCGACCACGACGAGCTGATGCCCAGGATCGGCGTCATGCTGCAGGAGGGCGGCGCCTGGTCCGGCGTCCGGGCGGTGGAGATGTTGCGGTACGTCGCGACGCTGCACACCCATCCGCTGGACGTGCCAGCGCTCGTGGAGCGGCTCGACCTGGGCAGCTGCGGGCGGACGCCGTACCGCCGGCTGTCCGGCGGGCAGAAGCAGCGGTTGTCGTTCGCGCTGGCGATCGTCGGGCGGCCGGAGATCGCGTTCCTGGACGAGCCGACCACCGGGCTCGACCCGCACGGGCGGCGCGAGATCTGGCAGCTGATCCGCGACCTGCGCGACGACGGCGTCACCGTCGTACTGACGACGCACGCCATGGACGAGGCCGAACAGCTGTCCGACCAGGTACACGTCGTCGCGGCCGGCAAGGTGATCGCGTCCGGCTCACCGGACACGCTGACCGAACACCACACCAAGTCCCTCGAGGACGTGTTCCTCGAGCTCACGTCACCTAGGCACGAGAAATGACCACCTACGCACCGCAGCCGGGAAGTGCGCCCTGGTCGCGCAAGGTGCTGGCGCACACCCGGATGGAGTTCAAACTCCTGCTCCGCAACGGTGAGCAGTTGCTGCTGGCACTGGTCATCCCGCTGGGCGTTCTCCTCCTGCTCGGCGCGACCGGCCTCGGCGACCGCCTCCCGCTCGGCAGCGGCCGCCCGATCGACGAGGCGGTCCCCCGCGTCCTCGCGCTCGCGGTCCTGTCCTCCTCGTTCACCTCGCTCGCCATCGCCACCGGCTTCGAACGCCGCTACGGCGTCATCAAACGCCTCGGCGCCTCGCCCCTCTCGAGAACCGGCCTTCTCGCAGGCAAAATCGGCGCCGTTCTCCTGGTCCAGGTAATCCAGCTCGCTGTTCTGATCAGTACTGGGTTCGCACTCGGCTGGAAACCAGTCGGAGGATTCGCAGCCGTCGTAGGCGTCCTCCTGACCGTCCTCTGCGGCACCGCAGCGTTCGCCTCCCTCGGCCTCCTGATGGCCGGCGTACTACGAGCCGAAGCAACCCTGGCCGCGGCCAACCTCCTCTACCTGCTCCTGCTGGTAGGCGGCGCGATCATGACCCCGGTCGACGAGTACCCGGCCGGCATGCAGAGCGTCGTACGCCTGCTCCCGAGCGCCGCCTTGGCGAGCGGAATCTCGAACTCGACCGTCACCGGGGTGATCCCGTGGGCAGCTGCACTCTCCCTGGCCCTGTGGGCCGCAGTCCTCGGATACCTGGTCTCCCGGACGTTCAAATGGGACTGAGCTTTAGAGTATGCCGGTGATGAGCACGGATAGCCCGCCCCAGGAGAGCGCGCCGGTCAGCCGGTTCTGGCGCCTGATCCCCGAGCCGAGCCTGGACGTGGTGCGGCGCTGGGGCTGGGCCTCGGTGGCGGTGAACATCGGCATCGTGGTGACCGGCGGGCTGGTCCGGCTGACGGGTTCGGGCCTCGGCTGCCCGACCTGGCCGTCCTGCACCGACGACTCGTACGTCCCGCACGCTGCGCTCGGGTACCACGGCGCGATCGAGTTCACGAACCGGATGCTCGGCTTCGTGGTCGCGATCGTCGCGATCATCACCTGGCTGGTCGTGATGCGCTACCGCCCGGTCCGCCGGGACCTGCGCCGGCTGGCGACCGCGGCGGCGCTCGGGGTGCCGCTGCAGGGCGTGATCGGTGGCATCAGCGTGCTCACCGGCCTGAACCCGTGGATCGTGTCGGCGCACTTCCTGGTCTCGCCGGTGATCATCACGCTGACCGTGTCGATGATGCGCCGGTCCCGCACCAGCCCGTACCCGCACACTCCCCCGGTGGTCCGCGCGCTCGCGACCGCAGCGGTGGTGGCGGTCTGGCTGACCGTTGCCCTGGGCACCATTGTGACCGGGGCCGGTCCGCACTCGGGCGATCCGGAGACCGGCCGGAACGGGTTCGACCCGGAGCTGGTCAGCCAGCTGCACGCCGACGTCGTGTTCGGCCTGCTCGGCATCACCATCGCGCTGGTGATCGCGACCCGGGTGACCGCGACGTCGCGGACGTTGCGCAAGCTCGCCGCCTGGCTGCTGGCGATCGAGCTGCTGCAGGGCGCCGTCGGCTTCACGCAGTACTTCACCGGCCTGCCGTGGGGCGTCGTTCTCGTCCACATGTTCCTCGCCGGCCTCCTGATCGCCCTCGTCACCGCCGTCTACGGCGAACGCGGGACCCCCTCGGCCTAGACGCTCGACGGGGTTGGCAGCACGCCCAGCTGGGTCAGCCAGCTGAACTGGTCGACGACGTTCCAGTGCTGGACGATCCGCCCGTCCCGAACCCGCATGATGTCGACGTACTGGAACGTGACCCGCCTGCCGGTCGCGGGAACCCCGGCGAAGTCCCCGGTATTCGTACCCGACATCGTCTTCTTGGTCACGACCTGATCGCCCTCGGCAATCATCTCGTCGATGGTGAATGTCGCGTCTGGGTACGCCGCCGCGAACGCCTGCAGGAACACCTTCCCGCCTTCCCGGTCCGGCGGGACACCCGGAGGGCTGCTCAGGTTCACGAAGTCCGGTGCGTTCAGTTCGTCGTACGCGTCGAAGTCCTTCCCGTTCTGGACTTCCTCGACGAACCGCCTGATCACGGCCTTGTTCCGCTCGAGCTGGTCCTGCATGTCTGCGTTCATCTCTGCCACCACCTCTGGGTCTGTCGGCACCGACCACCGGTACCGACAGACCCAGCCTCACCTCCCGCTTTCCCGGCCGACAGAGCAACTTTCCCGACCGCCCGGGAAACCGTCAGGTGCGGCGCGTCAGCGTTACCGTCGCCGGGGCGATGGTGTACGGCGTGTCCGATGTGAAGGCCAGGCGGGCGTCGTACGTTCCTGCCGTGGACGCCGCAGTCGCGTCGAACCGTAGTCGTACCGTCACCGAACGACCAGCGGGAACGGTGATCTGCGTACGGTCCGCCGACAGCCAACTCACGTCCGCGCCGAGGACACACGCATCCTGACCGGACAGGTACTCGGCGAACGGCGTCGCGGTGAAGCCTCCGATCGAACCGCCGATCCTGCTCAGCCCGCAGGCCGCGCCGCCGCGGAACATGGTGTACGTCGCGTTCGGCAGGTCCGACCAGGCACCTGTCGCCGGATCGAACTGGACGGCCTGGTTGGTGAGGTAGCCACTACCGGTGATGCCGCCGACCAGTTGCAGCTTGCCACCACTGCCGGAGTACTCCATGCCCCAGGCGGGATACGGCATCTCGGCGATCCGGGTCCAACTGTCCGAGTCGGGTGCGTAGCGGTAGGCACTCGAGACCGGGAACTCGTGCCACGGATCGTCGAGCAGCGGCACGAGACCACCGGCACAGATCAGTCCCTCACCTGAACCCGTGCAACCCGCCATCACGACGTGCTCCGGGTACGCCGCAACCCGCGTCCACGTGTTGCGATTGGCGTCGTATCTGTACGTGTCAGTCGCTTCCGTGCAGGCCTGCGACTGACACCCGGCCACGACGTACAACGCGCCGCCGACGACCGCGCCCGCCGCCGCGGTGCTAGGCATCGGCAGGTCTGCCACGCGTGACCACTTGTTCTTCACAGGGTCGTACGCGTACGTCGCCGAGCTCAGGTTGCCCTGAGCGTCCCAGCCGCCGGCGACGTACAGCTTGCCGCCCACGAAGCCGCCGACCGCACGCTCCAGCGGCTCGGGCAGGTCGGCGATCCGCCGCCACGACCCGGCCGTTCGGTCGTACGCGTACCCGGCGGCGGTCAGGCCGTCGTCGGTCGCGCCGCTGACCGAATAGACGACTCCGTCATTCGCGGCGACGACGTTGTCCATGATCGGCGTCGGGTAATCCGGCAGCTGCGACCACGCAGGATTCGCCGACGCGTCCCGGGACGGCACCGGGTTGTGCCCGCCCTGGTGCAGCTTCGCGAACGACAGTGCGGACGCGTCCACCTTCTCCCGCCGCAGCGGCGCTCCGGGAGCCGTCAGCCGATGACGGCCGTCGGCCGCCGTGAACCCGCGGTCCTGCTCGACGAGTGACACCTGAGCGGGCTTCGTGCCGTGGTTGGTGAGCGTGATCGTTCGGGAGCCGATGGCCCCCTTGCCTGCGTTGACCGAGATCCTCGACGGAGTCACGGTCACCCGGCCCGCCTCCAGCGACCAGTCGAGGCGGGTCGCCCGGTGCGCGACAACCCGGGCCGTCTGCCGCGCCTCGGCGTAGTTCCGCCCGGTGGCGCTGAGCGCAACGTTACCGGTGCTGCCGAACAGCCAGTAGTAGCCGTCGTCGGTCTGCGGGTCGTCGGTCGTCGCATGGCTGACCGCCGGAGCGGTGCCACCGCTGACCTGCACGCCGGTCAGTGCGGCACCGGTGTTGCGGTCGCGGACGAAGCCTGCCACGAGCCCACCCGGTGTCGCGGCGCACGACCGGCTGCCGACGTACACGTCGTCCAGTTCCCAGTAGTTGTCGGCCGCCCCGCTGAAGCGGAACCGTACCCGGACGTCGGACTTGTGCGCAGCCTGCGGGATCGGCACCTCGACGTGTCCCTTGACGAAGGCGTCCGGCGCGCGCCAGACGTTCTGCCAGGTCGCGCCGCCGTCGAGGCTCAGGTCGACGACACCGTCCTGCTCACCGAACCCGTAGTCGTAGTAGTAGGTGTCGAAACCGACGGTCGGCTGGGACAGGTCGGACAGGTTCGCGGCCGGGCTGACCAGGCTCGTGTCGTTGCGATCGACCGGCGACGACCAGTTGTCGACGATCGCGAACTGTCCACCGGCGCCGGTGAGGTTGCCCTTGGCACCCGGATCGTCGAACGTCCAGGTCTTGCCGGTTCCCGCATCGTCGGTCACCTGCCAGCCGTCCTTCGGTCCGGACCAGCCCTCGAACCCGGTACCGGCGCCCCGGAACGCGTGACCGTACCCGGCGGCTGTGCAGCTCGAGTCGTCCACGCCCAGTGCGACGTCGCGCAGCAGCGAACCCTTTCCGTTGCCAACGGCAACAGTGGAGTCGGCGGCCCGGTAGCCGGGCAGGCCGGCTGCCTCGACGTGCAACTTGTAGGTCGTACCGACAGGAAGCTCCACGTGGTATCGACCGGTGAACGGATCGGTGTGGACGGCGCCGTCCGGGTAGCCGTCGACGGAGATCTTCGCGTACAGCGGCCAGCCCTGACCGGACCCGTCGGTGACGGTGCCGGTGACCGTACGACGCGCTACGGCCGTCAGCGCGAAGTTCCTGGACAGCGTGGCGCCCGCGGACACAGTGACCTGGTCGAGCGCCACGTCGGCGTACCCGAACTTCGACGCGACGACCCGGTAGGTCCCTGCGGCCACCGCGACCTGGTAGCGACCGGACTTGTCGACGACGGCGCGGGTGCGATAGCCGTTCGCGTCGGTGAAGGTGACTGTCGCGCCGTCGAGCGCCTGGTTGCGCGTCCGCACCGAGCCCGCGGCCCAGCCGTACGATCCGAGCGTCAGGGCGGACACACCGTTCGGCGTACCGACACCGGTCGGTGCATCCCAACCGGGGCCTGCAGTGCACCGCACGTCACCACACGAACCGTCGGCACCCTCGGTGACGTCGGTGAGAGAGTTGTGCTGGCGATACAGGTAGGTGACCGGGTTGGTACCAGGGACGGGCGTGCCCGCCAGCGCGTACATCGCAGCGACCAGCGGTGCGGACAGGGACGTACCGCCGTACTGCGCCCATCCGTCCTGTCCGAGGGTGTTGTAGACAGCGAGCCCGGTGTCCGGATCGGCGACCGCCGCCACGTCGGCGGAGGCCCTGGTGTCGGGGCACCCGGTGTCCAGGCCGCTCTGGTAGTCCGGGCGCGGCTCGTAGAGCGAGCAACCGCTACCGCCGCCGGCCCACGCCGCCTCGTGCCATCCGCGCGGCGTCGAGTCGTCCCGGGTCAACGTTGTACCGCCGACCGAGATGACGTTGGGTGAGGTGGACGGATAGCTCTGGACGTTGCCGTTGTCGCCGGACGAGACGGTGACGGCGATACCGGGGTGGTCGTAGTGGTGGTCGTAGTACGTCTCGAACGGGAGTTCACCGTCGATGCCGTACGAGTTGGAGATCGCCACCGCGCCCAGCGACGCGGCGGTGTCGACCGCCTGGCCGAGACTCGGTGAGCTGTTGCTGTCGGCCTGGACGAGCAGGATGTGGCAGTCGGGACAGGCCGACGAGACCGCGTCCAGGTCGAGGGCCGTCTCGATGGACCAGCCGGGATCCTCTTGCGGGTAGTCCGTCCCGCCGCGCTGGTCGACCTTGCGGAAGCAGCCGTTGTCCGTCGTACACGGCGCCAGGCCGTAGTGCGCGCGGAACACGGCCAGATCGGATTCGGCGTTCTCGTAGCCGAAGGCGTCGACGATCGCCACGGTTCTTCCGGCGCCGCCGTCCGGCAGGGCGTACGCCGCCTTGATGTCGGTCGGCCCCAACGAGCCGGGGATCGGCCCGGCCGTACGCTGCGCCAGCGCGCCGTGATCGCCGGCCCGCCCGACCGCATAGCAACGCGCCAACGGCGTCGAACCGTCGGCAGCCGTCCGGGCGGCATTACACCCCGCCGGGACGGCCCGACTGCCGTACGACCCACCTGCCGACGACCCACGCCCCGTCGATCCACTCGCCGTCGGTCCACTCGCCGTCGGTCCACTCGCCGTCGGTCCACTCGCCGTCGGTCCACTCGCCGTCGGTGCGCTTGCCGTGGCCGCGGCGGCGGGCGTCAGGGTCGATGCTGTCACCGCCGACGCCGCCAAGGTGGCGATCGTCGTCAGGACGACCGTGAAAGTACGAATGACCCGGGCCCGTCGTCTCGTCGAGCCGCTATGTCCTCTTCTCGTGCGTTGCACGCCTCACCCCTCGCTCACTCGACCGGCGGGACATTCCCGCCGGCTCACAACCAGCCCGCGCGCGCTGCGTGCAGACCGGCCTGGAATCGCGTCTCGGCCCCCAGGACAGCCATCAAGTTGGCGAGCCGCCGCCGGGTGGTTCGATAGCTCCAGCCCAGGTGCCGCGCGATCGCCTCGTCCTTCATCCCGCTGGCGAGCAGCACCAGGACGCGTCGATCGTCCTCGGTCGGTTCGAACGTCAGGTCCTCGTCGCCCACCCGCAGCGAGCCACGCATCGTCAGCGGCGTCGCCTGCTGCCACAGCTGGTCGAAAACGAGCAGCAGGACGTCGAGCAGGCTGCACGGGTGCACGACGATCGCACTGGCGATATCGCCCTGGTCGATCGACTGCGGTATGAACGCCGTCCGCCGGTCGAAGGTCGCCAGCTTCAACGGCAGCTCGGATGTCACCCGGGCCTGCTCGCCGGCGGCGACGTACCGCAGGATCGCGCCGACCGCGTTCGGTGCCTGTTCCAGCGCGGCGCGGTCGTAGATCGCGCGGCAGGTCACACCCCTGGCCAGCACCTCGAACTCGACGTCGTTCGTGTCCGGCCCCTCGGCGCGTATGTACGGCGGGGTGTCCAGCACCTGCACCTCCGCCGTGGCGGCGCGCTGGAGCTGGTCGAAGCGGCTCAGTACCGCGTCGGCACCGACCACGACCTCGATCAGTTCGGTCGGTCCCGTACTGCGACCCGCGCGGAAGTCGGCGACCCAGGCCGTCGCGAGGGCCCGGATCCGCTCGAGTTCGGACTCCTGCCGGCGCACGAGCGCATCGATCGCCGCGTCCGGTGCCACCGGCAACAATCGCGGTGTGGGCACCGGCGACCGGGTGATCAACCCGATCTGTTCGAGCCGGGCGACCGCGCGGCGGACCCGCCCGGCGGGCGAACCGATCCGGTCCGCCAGCCCGTTCACCGTCAGGCCCGGCCAGCGCAGCAGGATCCGGTACGCCCGTTCCTCGAACTCGCCGACGCCGAGGATCGACAGGTCAGTCCCGGTGCGCATGCCGAACCCCTCCCTGACGGTGCGCCTGGGACCTCACCGCCCGGCACGCGCAGCAGTCTCGTCAGCGCCACATCAGGGTGTCCAGCAATTCTCCGGCCTGAATCGGCCACGGCCACAACTGGCCATTCGCCGCCGTCGAACGGCGAACGCGGGACGCCCGCGACCTGAACGGGCGTCCCGCTGCTCTCAGTAGCGGACCTTGTAGACGGCGCCCGGGCCGAAGACCGGGCCGGCGACGTACAGGCCGCCCCATCGGTCGAAGGCCGTGCCGCCTGGCAGGTTCAGCTGGCCGCGGACCAGTTCGCGCTTGTACCCGGCCTGGTGGTGCCGGCCCGGGTACTGCAGGAACAGTGCGCCGACAGTCGGGCCGCCGGACTCGAACGCGAGCCAGCTGGCTGTGTCGAGCTCGACCACGGCGAGTGTCCCGTGCGGGCCACCGGCCAGGTCGACGATCGACGTGTACCCGTCGGCGTACCGCGTGCAGCTGCCCTTCCACGGCTTCACCGGGTCACACACCGCGCCCACCGAGCCCGGCCTGATCCGCCAGATCTCGGACGTCCCGGGGGTCGCCGGGAAACCACGGAGCTCACCCACGTACCAATAGCCGTCCGGCCCTACGGTCACCGACGTCGCGACCGCCTCGGCCACGAACGGTGAACCGGCCGGAGGTGCCTCGTCACCGAGACCGTCCGGCACCTTCACGGTGCGCGGCTTCAGCCGTGCGACGGTCCTGATCAGGCCGTTCGGCCAGACCCGGAGCAGGTCGTTGTTGGCGGCGTCGGACACCAGCACCGTGCCGTCCCTGAGCGCGGCGACCCCGAACGGGTTCGACTCGGTCGGCGAATCGGCCTGGTTGTACGGATCCGGGTCGGTGGCCTGGTACTTGGCGATGTCGGCGACCACGACCGGTGTCTTGCCCGGCCGCACGCGGTACAGCGTGGCGCCGCCTGGCGGGGTGTCGCCCTCCGGACCGCCACCGCCGGTCAGGGCGTACGTCCGGCCCCACTTGTCGGTGTCGATGGCCGGCGCGAAGCCGCCCGGGACCTGGCCGAGCTTCCAGGTCTTGTGACCGTCGGTCGCGTACACGGACCCGTCCGTGACGCTGTAGATGACCTGATTCTTGTACGTCGAGACTCCACGCGGCCCGTCCAGCCCCGTGACGACCGGCTTCAGACCGCTGCTGTGACCACCGGCGTCGGCCTGACCCGCGACCAGGACGGACGCCGTCAGTGCGAGTGCCGCGAGCGCGGCAATACGTGTTCGTACCCCCATGTATCCCCCTGAAGCTGTGTCTCCCCAGGCGTGGATCCCCCTCCACAGACCCGACCATGGCAACAAAAGATCACGGCCAGGTCAACGGATCGACTTCAGATGTGCCTCAGATCGGCTTCAGCTCCGCTCAATATTCTCGGTCTAGGGCGGGCCCACTCCTTGACGTGTACACGTTCTTTCAAAGGAGATGCGTTGATGAACCCGATTGACAGGCGGGCAGCTGCGCTGGCCGCTCTAGCAGCGCTGGCGCTGACAGCTTGCACCGCAAGCGGAAACGGCTCCGCAAACGCCCCCGCGGCTGCCAACACCCCGGAAGGAACCAGCAGCCTCCCGTCTGCGGCGACGACACC
This sequence comes from Kribbella sp. NPDC004536, assembly GCF_042873835.1. Classification (NCBI taxonomy): domain Bacteria; kingdom Bacillati; phylum Actinomycetota; class Actinomycetes; order Propionibacteriales; family Kribbellaceae; genus Kribbella; species Kribbella sp. NPDC004536. Next base: position 1,703,791 of record NZ_JBIALY010000002.1, read on the forward strand.
GGACAAATTGAATCTGGCCGATGTCTGCCCAGCGACCGTTGTGCTCCAGCTCGACTGGCAGCCTGAGGCGGCGTACGGCGGATGGTGGACGCTGCTCGGCGACGGCTACACGTTCGACAGCAAGCTCAAGCGCGCAAAGGGCCCGTTGGTGGCGCAGGGACACGACACCGGGGTCGATCTGGAGGTTCGCATCGGCGGGCCTGGCATCGGATACCAAGCGGTTTCCGCGGTGATGTACTCCGATCCATCGGTCACCGTCGGGCAGGTTGCGACCGACGAGGCTATCCAGTTCTCCGCAAAGCAGCCGACAACGGCGATCTTTGCACCGTTGGACATCAGCCCGCTCGGCATCATGTGGGATCCAGCAACCTACCCGAACGTTCACTCGATCGCCGATCTCGGCAAAGAGGGCGTGAAGATCCTGTACGCCGAAGTCGCGGGCGGCTACCCGATCGACTACCTGACCGGAATCGGCGTGCTGAAGAAGAGTCAGCTCGACGGGAGCTACGACGGCTCACCTGCCCCGTTCGTAGCGGCCGGTGGCAAGGCGGCGCTGCAGGGCTTCGCAGGCTCCGAGCCGTATCGATACGAGCACGACGTGAAGGCCTGGGGCAAGCCGTCGAAGTTCCAGACGTACTACGACACCGGCTATCAGCCATACATCGGGGCACTGTCCATCCGCTCCGGGGACAAGCAAAAGCTCGCGCCCTGCTTGAAGCGCCTGGTGCCGATCATGCAGCAGTCGCAGGTCGATTACGTTCACAGTCCCGATCGGGCGATCGGCATCATGGTCGAGGCCGCGGGCAAGTACAACACCGGGTGGACCTACAGCGATGGCAACGCACGGTTCGAACTCCAGAAGATGGCCGAGCTGAAGCTCGCCGGCAACGGGCCGAACAAGGCGATCGGGGACTTCGAGTCGTCGCGTGTGCAAAAGGTGATCGACGTCAACACCCCCGTGCTCACCAAGGAGCACAAGGCCCCGAAGCCTGGGCTGACGGTCGATGACATCGTGACCAACGAGTTCATTGATCCCAGTGTCGGATTCGCGCAGTAGCGGCTTTGGTGACGTGGCTGGGCCGGTCGAGTCGATCTTCGGCTAGGAGGATCCGAGTTGGTTCGGGTGCCGCCGCGCCTTTGGGCGCGATCGGCGCCCGCCGGCCTCGACCGGCCGGTACCAGGCACCGATCGTCAGCTTCATCAGGAACCCGAAGAACCAGAACACAGCGATGCCAAGCAGGGATGACAGCACGATCGCGGCGAACATCTGTTCCGACTGCAGCCTCGACCTGTACAGGTCGATCAGGATCCCGACGCCAGGATCGCCTTGGCGGAAGAAGAAGTCCCCCACGATGGCACCGATCACCGACAGACCGGCGGACGTTCGCAAGCCGACGAAGATCGCCGGCAGCGCCCCCGGCAGCTGCAATCGCCACAATCGAACGAGCCGGCCCGCACGATGCAACGTGAACAGGTCGTGGGCGTCGCTTCCGAGCGACTGCAGGCCGAAAAGCGTGTTGGAGATCATCGGAAAGAGCGAGATCAGGACACAGACCAAGACCCGGCAGGCGATCCCGTACCCGAACCAGAACCCGAACAACGGGACCAAGGCAAGAATCGGGATCGTCTGCAATGCCACCGCGTAGGGATAGAGGGACCGCCGCAACCAGGCCGCCTGGCTCATCAAGACCGCCGTGCCCACACCGATGAGGCTGGCAACGACCAGGCCGGCCATCGCGATACGAGCGGACAGCCAGAACGCGGCGAGCAGTTCCGCCCGGTTCTCCCCGTTGAGGAATCCCTCCTGGACGACCGTATGCGGCGGCGGGAGCAAGAACCTTCGCGCGGGATCCAGCGCCAAATACGTGATCGAATACCAAATCGACAGCATCGCCAGCAACACGATGAGCGGTGGCAGCCAGGCGGGCGACCCGCGATGCCTGCGCGCACTCGGCTCACTGTTCGCATGTAACGGGATCATGACTGCTCCTGACGCAAGAGACCCGATACCCGTCCGGCGAGCGCGGCGAAGTCGTTCCCGTAACGCAATGCCGGAGACCGCGGATACGAGAACGGGATCTCGACTTCACCGATGATCGTTCCCGGCCGATCGGACATCACGACGACCCTGCTTGCCAGGAACACAGCCTCGGCGATCGAGTGTGTAACGAACAGCGCGGTGGTGAACCGCTTGGCCACGAACAGTGCCTGCAGCTCATCGTTCAGTCGCTGGCGAGTGAGCTCGTCCAATGCACCGAACGGCTCGTCCAGAAGGAACAGATCGGGCTCCATGGTCAGAGCTCGCGCAAGCGAGGTCCGCATGCGCATCCCACCTGAGAGTTGGTGCGGGTAGTGTCCGGCGAAGTGCTGCAGGCCGACGAGCGCGATCGCGGCGTCCCGGCGGTCGCGACGGTCGCGCTTCGGTAAGCGATCCAGCTGACTCAGCAACTCGACGTTCTGACGAACTGTGCGCCACGGCAGCAGGGTTGGGTCCTGGAAGACATACCCCAAGCGATTCATGGCAACCCGCAGCATGCCTTCGGACGGGTCGCTGAGACCCGCCACGAGGCGAAGAAGTGTTGTCTTGCCACATCCAGATGGACCGACGATGCAGACGAACTCGTTCGCGGCCACTGTGAGATCGACCCCGCGCAGCGCCGCAGTGCCGTCGGCGAACGTCACGCCGACGCGGCGCATCTTCAGCGCATCAGCGACAACGGCTCCCTCGCGGACGGGAAATGGATCAACCGTCATACCTCACTACCCCCAAACATCCGTTCATGACCGACGAGCTGACGGTTCGACAGGCCAGGGCCTGCCTTCCAACGCAGGACGAGCACCATGACGAGCATCGCGAGATCCAGGGCAGCTGCCAGCGGCGGGAGATAGCCGATGCCCAGATCTTGAATGACGAGTCCGCCGAGAACCGCGGACAAGCCGGATCCCAGATAGATCACGGAGGCCTGGACAGCAATCAGCATGCCGCCACCCAGCCGAAGAAGAAGTCGCTGTACCGGAGGATTGAAGGCCCAGGTGAACAGGCCCCACGCGAACAGGACGATCGCTGCCCCCGCACCAGACTGCACCGCAGCATTAAGCGTCGCCAGCAGGGTCGTCAGCGCAACAGCGATGACGTACAACGTCGGGAAGCTTCCAAATCTGTCGGCCGCCTGACCGGCAAGCATGTTGCCGGCGACCGCTCCGATTCCGTAGATGCAGAGCAGCAGGCTGACGCTCTGACGCGTCAGCCGTCCGGTCTGCTCGACCACCGGGACGATGTAGGTATAGACACCGATCGAGGCCACCAGATGCAGCATGGTGATCACCAACAGCAGCCGAACCGGGCGTTCGGACAGACTCGCGAATCTCTGCCGGAGACCGACAACCGGCGGAGGCGCGACACGGGGTAGGAGCGCCCGTGCGGCAACTGCGACCAGCCCTGCCAAGACTGCGATTCCGGCGAAAACACCACGGAAGCTCAACACGGGTCCCAGAACGCTCGCTGCCGGAACTCCGAGCATCAGACAGAGCGTCAGCCCGCTGTAGACGACAGCGGCAGCTCGGGCGTGACGCTGCCGACCGAGTAGCCCTGATGCGACCAGAATGGCGGCGGGCATGTACAAGGCAGCGCCCAGCGCGGTCACAATCCGGCCTGCAACCAGGAGCGGATAGTTGCTGGCGATCGCGGTGAGGAGATTGCCTGCTCCGGCGAGCGCGAGCGCCGAAACCAGGACAGTACGACGCTCCCAACGACCGGTGAGCGTCGCAAGGACGGGTGCACCGATGGCATACGCCAGGCAGAACGCGGTCGCCAATTGTCCTGCCGCACTGACCGACAGATGCGCCCCATCGCTGATGTCCGGAAGTAGGCCGGCCACAACGTACGCGCTGGTTCCAGCCACAAAGGATCCGGCGCCGAGCGGCCAAGTGCGCGCAAGCATGGACCCTCCAGGCAATATCGCCGGGCATCAGAACCCACGGACGCCTCGCACCCGATGCGGTTCAGCTACTCGTCAAGTTTGCCGATGGCCACTGAAGCGGACCTGAATCCCGCACAAGCGCTGCCGCCGCCACCAGATAATCGGCACACCAGTGCACGCTCGATTCGGCCAAAAGAATTACTCATCGCCGGCACGAGACCAACCTGGACGGGCGGCGGGCGACAGCGCTGCGCGCAACCTCCTCAATTACCGCGCGGAAACACAAACCCAGTCCACCGGCATTACGCAGGAACCGGCAGAATTTCAAAGATCTCGACCGTGAAACGACCTTGGCCCTCGCTCAGGAATGGATGACCATCGAGTAGCGACTTGGCTTCTTCCAGAGTCTCGGCTTCGACGACCGTATCTCCGTACAGCTGGCTCGGCTCGGTCTCGGTCCCGTCGTCACACACAGAGGCTCTGCCCGCGAGCGGGTTGCCCTGGTCAATGACCGCGTGACCGGCCTTACTCATCCACTCCGCCCAGGCCTTCAGCTCCTGCTCCGCCTCGAGATCGGAGTACTCCTCGCGCGGGGTAGCTGGTCCCCGGTAGAGGTAGAGGTACTTGCTCATGATGGCCCCCTTCTGTCTGTGCACGGTCAGACCGTCGCGTACCTCATTCCAGTCCCGAGCATTCTCTTGAGCGACTCGACGCGCAAGGGGGTCAACTGGGGAAATTCGGCGTGTCAACGAGGAGTACCTCAAAGTGACGCAGATTTGCGATCGAAAACGATGTAACAATTCGTATTCGAATTGCGACGGATTGAAATCCGTGGGACAACCTGGCCATAATTCAGCCGCGCTTCAGGTTCACTTCAGTGTGGCTCAATACCGTCGGCTTGGAGAGCCGCCCCCTCCGCCCGGCGCCAGGTGTTCCAGGGATTCGTCACCAAGGGGCGGTGTACAAGTTGTCACTACAGGTACTGCATTCGCGATCGCTCGATGAGGTGGCAGCAGCTGTCAGGCCATACGCCGAGTACGCCCTGGAAGCAACCGGTACCCCTGGCGGTGTGTTGGCCATCGGGGACAGCACCGGCCAGGTGATCGAGATCGGCGTTGGATGGGCGAACCTGGCCACCCAGACCCCAATGTCGCCGGAGCTCACCTTTCCGGGCGGCAGTCTCGGCAAGCTGCTCATCGGCCTCGCGGCTACCCGTCTCGCGGACGAGGGACAGGTCGACCTCAACCGGCCGGCCGCGGACTACGGCATCGACGTCTCCAATCCACTAGGGGACCGGGCGGTGATGCTGCGTGATCTCCTCACGCATCGCAGCGGGCTGCGCGTAGACACGTTCGACGCGAGCTTCACCGTCGACCCGCCGAGTGTCGAGCAGCTCACCGAGCCAGCCGCGAGAGCGCCCGAGTACGGCGGAGCGCGGACGCGCTGGGCCTCACCTGTCGGGCAGCAGTTCGAGTACTCGAGTCTCGGGCTCGACCTTGTAGCTCGGGCCCTTTCGTCCGCGATCGGCATGCCGTTCGCGGACTACGCGCGGACCGAACTCCTCGAGCCGTTGGGCATAGAGCACACGTCCTGGCCGCTGGCGTTGCCGGAGGCGACGTCCTGGACACCTGGAATGACCGGCTACATGGTCTTCGGCGGGACGGCTGTCCCAACCCCAACGGTCCGGGCGCGAACCGTGTACGGCACCGGCATCGAGACGACAGCCAGCGATTTCACCCGCCTGCTCGCTGCGTTGCTACCAGAGGTAGCCGAGACCGGTCGCGCGCCGCTCAGCCCTTACGCCTTGCAAGCGATGACGACGCCCCATACCGAGGTCACGTTCTTCGGGAAGCCGAGCGGGATGTACACCGGACTCGGAATCGAGGTCCGCGGTGAAGGCACAGTCATGCATTCGTACGGACACGCGGGCTGCTATCCGTTCGGATGGTGGTCGACCGCCTGGGCCTACCCGCAGCTCGACCTCACGGTGACCACGGTGGGTAACGCTTGGGACATGCGCCAGTACGAGTACCTGCCCGGTTGCTGGGCGTGGCTGGTCGCGGAGGAGATCTCCAGGTTGCGCGCTGAGGGCACACGGGGTGGTCACAGCGGTCCTAGCGCTTCGGAGATTGCAGGAGTTGTCACGGCGGAACGCCTGTTCGGGCTGCTCGGAGTGACAGATCAGCTGCCTCAGCACGCAGTCGAGCAGATGGCACGAGGCGCGCGCCCGCTGCCGCATCAGCACCGGGCGCAGTGGAGCGAAGACGAGTTCAGCGACGGTCTCCGATTGCTGGAAGACGCTCACACGTCGGCGCAGATCCGGGAGCGGCTGGTTTCACGGCCGGGACTTGCGCAATACCTCGAGCTTGTCGGGTTGAGCTGGGGGGCACGGGATCTTTTGCTCGATCCCAAGCTGGGCGCCTGACCACTGGAAAGGGGTAGTCATGCCGGACGACAACAACGAAGAAATCATCGAGGAGTTTCGTGCGAACGGCGGTCAGGTGACCGGATTCGCAGGAATCCGGACCTTGCTGCTGCTGACGACCTTCGGGCGCCACAGTGGCACCTCGCACACGGTGCCACTGATTCCGATCCAGCAGGACAGCGACCTCGTGATCTTCGCCTCCAACGCCGGGGCCGAGGTGGCTCCGGACTGGTACTACAACATCCTGGACAACCCCAACGTCGTCGTGGAGTTCGGGGCTCAGACGTTCGGTGCGAAAGCCTCCGTCCTGGACGGCGCCGATCGCGACCGGATGTACGCGCGGAGGGTCGAGATGATTCCGCAGTACGCCGGTTACCAGGAGATGGCGAAGCGGGTCATTCCGGTGCTCTCGCTGCACGATCTGCACGAAATGAATTGACTCCACCGCACGAGAAGGAGATCTGCGAATGAACGCGATGGCCAAGCGTGTGGTGCTGCCGGCCGTTCTCGCCGCGCTGGTGATCACCGGTTGCGGCGGAAACAGCAAGAACACAGGCAGCTCAGCCGTCAATGCGGCCACCCCGGCAGGGGCCGGCAGCTCCGCGTCCTCCTCCACCCCGGAGGCCTTCGATCTGGCCGGCGTCTGTCCGGCCACCGTCACGCTACAGCTCGACTGGCAACCAGAAGCGTCGTACGGCGGCTGGTGGTCCCTTCTCGGTGACGGCTACACGTTCGACACCAAACTCAAGCGCGTGAAAGGCCCGTTGGTCGCCCAGGGGCACGACACCGGCGTTGATCTGGAGATCCGCATCGGCGGGCCGGGCATCGGATTCCAGCCGGTCTCGTCGGCCATGTACAGCGACTCGTCGATCACGATCGGGCAGGTCGCCACGGACGAGGCGATCCAGTTCTCCGCCAAGCAACCGATGACGACGATCCTGGCCCCAATGGACATCAGCCCACTTGGCCTGATGTGGGACCCGGCAACTTATCCGAACGTCCAGTCGATCGCCGACCTCGGCAAGTCGGACGCGAAGATCTTGTACAACGAGGCGGCCGGCTCCTACCCGATCGACTACCTGACCGGAATCGGTGTACTCAAGAAGAGCCAGCTCGACGGCAGCTACGACGGCTCGCCGGCCGCATTCGTCGCGGCGGGCGGCAAGGCTGCCCTGCAGGGCTTCGCGGGCTCCGAGCCGTACCGCTACGAGCACGATGTCAAGGCTTGGGGAAAGCCGTCCAAGTTCGAGACCTACTACGACACCGGCTACCAGCCGTACATCGCGGCGGCAGCGATCCGCAGCGGAGACAAAGAAAAGCTGACCCCGTGCCTGAAGCGACTGGTCCCAATCATGCAGCAGTCGCAGGTCGACTTCATGAAGAGCCCCGATCGAGGGATCAGCATCATTGTGGAAGCGGCCGACAAGTACAAGACCGGCTGGTCCTACAGCGACGGTAACGCTCGATTCGCGCTGCAGAAGATGACCGAGCTGAAGCTCGTCGGGAACGGGACGAACAAGGCCGTCGGGGACTTCGATCCGGCGCGTGTTCAAAAGGTGATCGATGTGGTCACACCCATCCTGACGGCTGAGCACAAGGCGCCGAAGCCGGGACTCACGGTCGAAGACGTGGCAACGAACGACTTCATTGACCCCAGCATCGGTTTCGCACCGTGACCGCCAGGAAGTTCTGATGGCTCCGAAACCTTTTCATCTCGCCTGGTTCTGCACCTTCATCGCCGACTCGTGGATGGGCACCTGGGGCTCCGACGGCAGCCCGTGGAACGGACAGTTCTACGTAGACCTTGCCAAGGACCTCGAACGGGCGTGCTTCGACTACGTTCTCCTCGAGGACAAGTCGGTCGTTGCGACAGCGTTCGGCAATTCGATGGAGTCGTCGCTGAAGTACGCCAGCGTGCCCAAACACGACCCGATGCCGCTCGCCACCCTGATGGCGCACGCCACCGACCGCATCGGCATCGCCGCCGCGATGTCCACCAGCTTCTATCCGCCGTGGATCACGGCGCGGCTCGCGGCGACGATCGACCACATCGCAGACGGCCGATTCGGTTGGAGTGTGGTCACCACTGTCGACGATCTCGCCGCCGAGAACTTCGGGCAGCCGAAGCTCCCCGAACACGACACTCGCTACGACATCGCAGACGAGTACGTCGACCTGGTCTGCCAGTTGTGGGACTCGTGGGAGCCCGATTCCATCGTGCGCGATCGGACGCGGGGCGTGTACGCCGACTACACGAAAGTCCACGCGATCAACTTCGAGGGAAAGTACTTCAAGTGCCGCGGGCCGCTGAACACTGCGCCGCCGCCACAAGGCCGCCCGGTACTCGTGCACTCCAGCAGATCGCCACGGGGGCGCCAGGTCGCCGCGAAGTACGCCGACACGATCGTCACCGTCGGCAACTCGGTCGAGGACATGAAGGAGTACCGGCAGGACATCCATCGGCTGCTTGCCGAACACGGGCGCTCTCCCGACAGCTGCAAGATCCTCTTCATGGTGAACCCGGTCGTCGACGAGACCGACGCGGACGCCCACGCAAAGGTGGAGCGGTGGATCACCGACCCGACACACATCGCCTACATGCTGAACGAGATATCCAAGATCACGGCCCACGATTTCTCTCAGTACGACCTCGACAAGCCACTGCCCGACGACATCACGACCGACGGCGAGCGGTACTCGTTCGAGAAGTTCATCCAACGCGGCAGCGGCAAGGCGCTGCGTGAACTCGTAGGTCTCGGCATCGAGCAGACCGTTCCGCTGATCGGTTCACCGGACACCGTCGCCGAGCGAATGGGCGAGATCATGGCCGAGGTCGGTGGCGACGGCTACCTGGTCAACAGCCCTTCACAGCGGCTCAACCGGCGCTACATCACCGAGATCACCGACGGCCTGGTGCCGGCTCTCCAGCGCCGGGGTCTGGTCCGAACCGCGTACGACCACCGGCACTTCCGCGACAACCTGATGGCATTTTGAGCTAAGCGGCCCGCCAGGCAGGAGGCAAGGACGATGTCACAAGATGTCGACTCACGACCGCGAACCGATGAGCGGCCGATCAGGGACTACAACCCGTTCGTCGAACCGGATCTCAGTGACCCCTACACCCCGCTCGCGGAGGCACGGAAGAACGCGCCGGTCTTCTACAGCCCGGCCATGGGAGCGTGGGTCGTCACCAGGCACGAAGACGTCAAGTACGTCCTCGCCGAGACGGAGCTCTTCAGCTCCACCCAGTCGATCTACAGCAACCTCGATCCGCTGCCCGAGCCGGTAGCGGAGATTCTCCGCACCGGCTTCCCTTACTCCGGTGGCCTGGTCGACATGGACCCGCCGGATCACGCACCGGCGCGCCGTCTGTTCAACCACCGCTTCGTCCTCAGCAGCGTGACTCGCCTACAGGCGCACATCCGTGCGCAGGCACACCGGCTGGTCGATGAGATGGGCGGTCCACCGGCCGACATCGGTGCTGCCTTCGCGAACATGTTGCCCGTCGTGGTGATCACCACCCTCCTCGGCGTCCCGTCCGGCGACGTGGCGGCGGTCAAGTTCTGGGCGGACGAGTGGCTCGTCCTGAACTCGCGCCAAGGTGACATCGAACGGCTGACAGCCGCCGCACGTGCCCTGCTGGATTTCCAGAGCTACGTTGACGAGCTCCTCGCCCAACGCGAAACCGGCGGGATGACCGACGACCCGCTGAGCGACCTCCTGGCGATCAACGACACCGGCGTCCGACCCATCGACCGAACGACCATGCACAGCGTCCTGATGAGTGTCCTGCTGGCAGGCTACAAGACGACCAGCGGCCTGCTGGCGAACTCCGTTTACCAGCTCAGCCGGCGACCTGAGGTCGTCGAGGAGCTTCAGCGCAGCCCGGAGCTCATCGACAAGTTCCTCCTCGAGGTAGTCCGCTTCGACACCGCGGTGCCAGGCATGTACCGAACGGCGACGCAGGACGTCCAGATCGGAGGGACGGTCGTTCCGGCCGGGTCGCATCTCCAGGTTTCGTTCCTGTCTGCCGACCGCGACGAGACCGTTTTCGACCACGCCGATCGCTTCGACCTGCACCGGACCGACGGCGCCGCCCAGATCGGGTTCGGGCGTGGCATCCATCACTGCATGGGTTCCAGCCTCTCGATGCTCGAGGCACACATTGCTGTGGAGACCGTCATCGACCGACTGCCGGGACTTCGCCTGGCGGACGGTTGTGAGCGTGTGTTCGCGCAGAGTGCCACAATCCGGAACACCCCGTCGCTGATGGTCACGTGGAGGAAGTAAGCCGGCCGGCCGCGCCGTCCAGGTCGTACTCGGCCACCGCCGTGTCGACCACGTCCACCAGGCGGGCCAAACGCTCCCAGGTTGTCAGGCGCAGGTCGGGCAGGTTGCCATACACAACGAGCGCGGCGACCTCGGTAGCAGCCTTCGCGAGCGCCGCGCCGGCGCAGTAGTGCAACCCGTGGCCGAAGGCAAGATGCGGCCGGTCGGCTTCGCGCCCCGGCCGGTACTCGTCGGCGTCGGGGCCGAACACCGCAGGATCGCGATTGGCAGTGCCCCAATGCAGCATCACCTCGCCACCGTCGGCAACAGCCGGCCCGCAGTCCAACCGGACCTCCCCCACGCTGAGCATCGGAGTGCTCGGGAACGGTGTGAAGCGCAACGCCTCCTCGATCGCCAGGGCCCGCCACCGAGCACCCGCGTCGTCCAGATTCGCCATCATCGTGGCGTGCAGTCCTGCTTCGTCGACGAGTCCGAACAGCAACGCGATGAGGGTGGCGGTGGTATCACGCCCGGCAGTCCAGCAACCGAAGATGAGTCCGTCCCGCTCGTCACGTCTGATCACGCCGGCGTCATAGGCAGCAACGATTCTCCCGAGCAGACCGGCACCGCCGCGCGCCCGGTGCTTCCGGACGATGTCCTCGAAGTAGGAGCGCAGCTCCGCTGGTTCTGGCTCAAGGGCTGCGAGCAGCGTCGGGTTGCGTGCAAAGGCATCCAGATGCGAGATCATGAATGCCTCGTCGTCCGGCGTGTGCGGGAAGCTTGCCAGGGCAGACATCGAACGAAAGGCAAGGGTGGCAGAAAACCGCGCCAAGTCGATCGTTCCCGTGCGTGAGCCACGACCGAGCTGCTCGGTGACGTTGTCGCGGAGCAGCTCGAGCGCCAGCTGTTGGATGACCGGCCGCAGCTCACGCGCCGCGTCCTTGCTGAGATAGTCGGCCAGAATCGAGCGCAGCACGGTGTGCCGGCCCGGCGAGCCGTCGGCTTCGACCGGTTCCTGCGCCCAGGGAAACTGCTGCGCGATGTGGACTCGCTCCGGCGGAATCACGCCCTGACGTTCCATCGCCCGCCGCCGGACCGAGAACGCGAGACTGAACTGCCCTCGTCGTTGTCGTCCGGTCACCTCGGTCACGTCCGCATACCGGGTCAGGTGGAGTACCCCCGCGTGATCGAAGAACGGGACACCCGGGGTACTGACAGGTCCCGTCCGGACCACGTCGGATGGCTTCATGCGAAACACATACCTCGGCACTCTGAAGCGCTTCTGAAGTAGATCTGACTCCGGTCACGGCACAGCCACCGAGAAACATGCACCGAATTCAGAGCCGCTTCAGTTCCGCTCAATATCCTGAAAGTGCCGCCCCGCCTTTCATGTTCGTCAACACACCGGCGGGAGCCGCAATGTTCGGAGTATCGACGGACTTTGGTGGTCCGGCAACCGACGACGTCACGCATTTGCGGTCACTGGACCAGGTTGCGCGTGCTGTCGCCGGCTATGCCGCGTACGCTCTCGAGGCAACCGGGACTCCAGGTGGAGTGCTTGCGCTCGGAGACAGCACCGGGCGCGTGATCGAACTCGCGATCGGTTGGTCGAATCTTGCCGAGCGAACCCGGATGACACCGTCGCTCCCGTTCCCAGCGGGCCGGCTCGGCGCGCTCGTGATCGGCATGGCCGCCAACCGGCTGGCGGCTCAGGGCGTTGTCGACCTGAATCAACCCGTCATGCGATACGGCGTGCAGATCGAGAATCCGCTCGGGCGGCGGCCGGTGACACTCCGAGATCTCCTCACCCATCGAAGCGGCCTCTGCGCGGACACGTTCGAAGCGACCTTCACGGCCGGACCGGTCAGCGTGGAGCAGCTCGCCGGCCCGTCCGCCAGAGCCCCGGAGTACGGCGGTTCCAGGCCACGATGGTGTTCGCCACCTGGACAGCGTGCCGAATACTCCAGCGTGGGGCTCGAGATCGTCGTCCGGACGCTGGCCGCGGCTGTCGATGCGCCGTTCGCCGAGTACGCGCACGACGAGCTTCTCGCTCCACTCGGACTGGATCGGACCAGCTGGCCGCTCGCCGGACCGACCCCGTCGCTGTGGCAACCCAAGATGACCGGCTACATGGTGTTCGGTGACACGGCCGTGCCGACCCCGACGATCCGGGCACGGACGTCCCACAGTGCCGGTATCGAGACGACCGCCGGAGACTTCGTCCGGCTGCTGACAGCATTGCTTCCCGGCAGCAACACGCCAGACAGCGCTGAACTGACCGCCGGTCTGGGGATCGAGGTTCGGGATGCCGGCTCGCCCATGCATTCGTACGGCTGCTCAGGCTCGTACCCGTACGGCTGGTGGTCGACCGGCCGGGCATTCCCCGCGCTGGATCTCGCGGTGACCGCGGTCGGCAACGCCTGGAACATGCGGAAGTACGACAATCTGTCCGGCTGCTGGGCGTCGCTCGTCGCGGACAAGGCGGCCGAGCTCCGGGCCGACGACCAGTCCAACGATCTCGTCGGCGGGACCGATTCGGAGATCGCCGGGGCCGTCGCCGCGGAGCGTATCTTCGGGCTGCTCGGGGTGACGGAGCATCTGCCGCACCACGAACTCGAGCGGATTGCGGAGGAAGCCTGCCCGCTGCCGCACCGAACCTCGGCTGACTGGAGCCGAGCCGAGTTCATGGCGGGTCTGGAGTGGCTGGAAGATGCCCATACGCCGGCGCAGATCGAACATAAGCTGGCGGCTCGCCCTGAGCTCGCGGAATACCTGGATCTGGTCCGTCGGAGGTGGGGTGCGGGGCCCCTGATGCTCGATCCCGAATACCGAGCCTGATCCAGCTGATGTGGTCATACGGCAACTGGGTGCACTGTGCGAGCCGATGTTGTGTATTGAGCCAGCTCGCGTGCGTACGATCCCAGCAGCGGCGAGATCAAGTACCGGTCGTGCGCCTGTTGCTCGAGCAGGCTTGCGCGGGAAAGTTCGGCGAGGCCGTTGCGAACCGCCGTCTCCGGCAGCGCAAGTTGCGTGGCGACTGCCCGGACGGCAACGATCGGCCCACTCAGCCGGCCGAGCTCCGCGAAGAGCTGCGCGGCCCCGTCACTCAGCAGACGGCACGACGCCGCAAACACGGACCGGATGTTGGTGCTCGGATCCCCACCGTCGAGGATGTCGAGCATCCCGCAGTCCGCCAGGGTGGCGTCCGCCAGCTCCGGCATTCGCTCGCCGGAATGGACGAGCTGCCTGTTCGCGAGAACCGCAAGCGCGAGCGGCAGACCGCCGCACGCCGACACCAAGCTCAGGATCGCTTGCCGATCGTCGGCGCGCTGCCATTCACTGCGCCGGCTGCCGAGCAACCGCGCACTCGCGGCTGATGTCAATGCTCCCAGATACAACAGCTGGGCGGCGTTCTTGATGGCCAGAGACCGCAGATCAGTTCGACTCGTCACGAGGACAAGGCAGCCAGGAGCGCTTGGCAGCAAAGGCCGGACCTGCTCGGCATCTCGGGCGTTGTCCAGCACGATGAGGACCTGCCGGCCTACGAGTGCTGTCCGGTAGAGACCGCTCAACGCGTTCGCGTCTGCCGGCAGCTGCCGGTCGGAGATGCCGAGACCGCTGATCAGGCAACGGAGCGCATCGACGGCAGCGACAGGTTCCTGCACCGCATCGAAGCCTCGCAGATCGACGTACAACCGGCCGTCCGGGAACTGCGCGGCCGCCCGATGTGCCCAGGACAACGCGAGCGCGCTCTTTCCGACGCCCGGCGTTCCGACCACCGCGATCACAGGTGTCGCGGTCGCCGGCGCACTCTTCCGTCCGTCATCGGCGAGCGCTTCCAGCTGCTCCAGCTCGCGCTCACGACCGATCAGCGATGTCGCCATCGGAGGAAGCTGCGTCACCGCAGCGGCAGACTCGGTGCTGATGCGGACTTCGGTCGCCCGCCCGTCGAGCCGCTCGTCCTGTCGAAGTACGGCTTCCTGGAGTTCGCGAAGGCGCCGGCCCGGTTGAATGCCGAGTTCGTCGTCAAGCCTCCGGCGCAGGTCCTGGTAGGCGGCGAGGGCATCTGCCTGCCGTCCGGCGCGGTACAGGGCGGTGATGAGTTGCGCGCACAGGTCCTCGTCGAAGGGGTGATGTTCGACGAGTTCCTGGGTGAGAGTCACGACGCCGAAGTGGTCGCCCAACGCCAGCCTGGCATCGACCAGAGACCTCGCCGCCGTGTACCGGAGGCGGTCAATACGCTCGCACTGGTCGTCGATCCACGCATGGCCGCGGGTGTCGTTCAATGGCTCGCCACGCCACAGGTCCAACGCTGTCTGCAACTTGTCCGCCCGCCGCCGCAGGTCGACGCACGCATTCGCGCCGGTCACAAGCCGCTCAGCAGCTTGCAGATCGGTATCGATGGTGCGGACGTCGAGCCGGTAGCCGGGAGAGTTCGTCAGGATGCAGCCTGGTACGCCCAAGATACGTCTGAGGTACGAGAGATGACTCTGCAGGGTGTTGACGACCGTGGCCGGCGTGTGGCCCGACCAGACGATGTCGATCAGGAAGTCGCTGCTCACCGGCTGACCGATCCGCAACGCCAGCGCCGCGAGCGCGAGCTTTCGCCGCACTCCTGAAATGGGTTTCGCGACACCGTCACCGACGACATCGATCGATCCCAGCAGCCGGATCTGCACAGGTCGAGCTTCGAGATCGCCTGCGGCGCGGTCCACCGACGACGCCGACAACGTAGCTGTCATTTCTTCCTCCGCAGTGTGATTCCGTTTCTGACAATACTGCGGAGGCTGCGCTCGGCAATTGGGGGCGAACCCCAAGATCGCCGGATTCGCGCATTTCTGCCTTCCAACTCCGGCAGTCGAGGAGCATTCTGAGAAATGTCTAGGGGTAGTACTAGGGGTTGTCCCCCTATCCGGCCACTGTTTCAAGGAGCTGATCGGGTATGACGGTGGGTACGGCGCGATCAGCTGACAGCGGGCTCGTCGAACGCGCGGACGAGATGCTGGGCATCGAGGCAACGCTCGACGAGGTCGCCGAGTCAGGTGCCGGCCGGATGGTGATCGTCCAAGGGCCTGCGGGAATCGGGAAGACGAGCTTGCTCAACGCCGCGGGCACCGCGGCACGCCGGCGCGGCTACGCGGTCCTGGCCGCCCGTGGCAACGAGCTCCAGCAGGAGTTCGGCTGGGATTTGGTGCTGGGACTGTTCGAACGCGTACAGGCGGAGAGCACCGAGATCGTTCGGGCCACGCCGGCGGCGGCCCTGGCGGTCGAGATGCTGGCAAGCGAGCAGCTGATGCCGCCCGAGGCTCAGTCCGGCGAATATGCGATGCTGCATTCCCTGCTGTGGCTGACCAATCACCTCGCGTCGCGGCAGCGACTGATGCTCGTCGTTGACGACCTTCATTGGGCCGACCAATCTTCCCTGAGATACTTGGCCTACCTCGCGCAGCGGATCGACGGCATGCCGGTTGTCGTGCTGGCGGCAGCACGACCGGGAGCCGCCACGCTCGAGCGCAGCTTGTCGATGATGGTCGAGAGCCCAGCTGCCATGGTTCGCGTGCTCCGTCCGCTCAGTCCGGAGGGCGTCAGCGAGATGCTCGCCGGAGCGCTTGGCCGGCCGCAGGACGCAGCGACCGTGGCCCGGTGCCATGAGCTGACGCTCGGGAATCCGCTCTTCGTCCGGGAGCTCAGCCGTGAGCTCGCGGGAGCCGGGAACACCTCCGGAGTTCAGGCGGTACTGAGCGACAGCGTGCCTGGCATAGACCGCTACGTCATGCGTCAGGTTGGCCGGCTGCCGAAGTCGAGCCGAGATGTCATCGAGGCACTCTCGGTACTCGGAGATCAATGCGCCGTGAATCGCCTCGCCCTCGTCGTCGATCAGCCGGTGATGACGGTCCTCGAGGCGCTCTCGGTTCTGCAGGTGGGCGAGCTTGTTCGTGGTACCGGCGAACCCCGCAAGTACTCGATTGCGCATCCCCTCGCCCGGGCTGCGATCTACCGAGCGCTGCCTGACCTGACGCGAGTCGAGCTACGGGCACGGGCCGCGGCCGTAGCGCTTCAGCATCACGAGATCGACCAGGCCGCCGCGCACGTGTTGCTCCTGCCGCCGGGCGCGGCATCTTTCGAGATCTCGGGCGTACTCGCCGAGGCCGCGCACCGTTCCATGGTTCGAGGCTCGACCAAAGGCGCAGTCGCTTTCCTTCGCCGGCAGCTCGACGAAGACCTAGGGATCGAGCGCCAGGACGTACTCGTACGGCTCGCAATGGCCGAGGTCGCAACCAACGACCCTCGGTCACAGCAGGATCTCGCTGACGCACTCGCGAATGCGACGGATCCGGAGCAACGGACGATGCTCACCATCGCCCTCGTCGCGACGATGTTCGACACCCCCGACAGAGGCCTGGCGCTGCTCAAAGCGATTCTGGACGCCGCGCACGAGCTGACCGACAGCGATCGGTTCGCCGTCGAAGCGTTCCGGACATTGTTCGTACATTTGGCAGCGACGAAGCTCGATCTGGACAGTCTTCTCCGGGGCCTGGAACTCCTGCCGACCGACAGGTCGTTCGGGGGCCGCGCCCTGGATATCGAGATCGGGCTGATGCGGTACTTCCGGGCGAACCGGCCGGCCGCGCTCGAGCGGGTCGCGCGCGGCATGGAGGACGACACCCTGTTCGCCGATCCGCGCGCCGAGTTCGCGGTCGGCTCCGCCTGGCATGTCATGCTCGGATGCGACGCACCGGAACTGCTGGGATCACTGGATCGCGCCATCCAGTACGGCCGGAGCGTCGGTTCGGCTCGAGTGCTGGGCGTCGCGCACTGTTACCGGTCCGGCCTGATGCTCGCGCACGGTAATCTGCACGAAGCGATCGAGGACGGCGAAGTGTCGTGGGAAACGTGCCGGGTGACTGAGGCCGACGGACGCCTCTTGTGGATCGGCAACTACCTCATGCAGGCCTTGGTAGCCGCGGGTGACGTGCGCAAGGCAGACTCGATTCGCCAGGAGCTCAAACGCGACCGGCCGCCGCTGGCAAGTCCGATCGAAGCCGATGGCGAGATCACCGTCCTGATTGCACAGCGCCGGATCGACGAGGCTCTGGCGGCAATCGAGGAAGCGCGCAGGGGGTGCGAGCGGCTGGGCATCAGAAACCCGGTCTTCACCGATTGGCGGTCACACTTGGTGCGCTGCCTCCACCTGCGTGCCGAAGACGACGAGGCCAGGGCCATCGCCGACGAGAACCTCTCGTTGGCTCGTGAGTGGGGCACTCCGGCCGGTGTCGGTAGCGCCTTGCGAACGCTCGCGACCGCGTCAGAGACCGATGAGCTGCGAATCGAGATCCTACGGGAGGCGGAGCGCCTCCTAGCGACGTCGAGTGCCCGCTACGAGCTCGCCCAGTGCCAATTCGAGCTCGGCGACGCCCTTCGGCGCGTCAAGCACGTGGCCGATGCGCGGCGGTACCTGCAATCGTCACTCGAGCTTGCCGAAGTGTGCGGGGCCAAGCCACTGCGGAGCCAAGCGATCTCCACCTTCCGCCTGATCGGTGTCCGACCAGTGACGTCGACCCGGCTCGGTGCTGGTTCGTTGACACCGGGTGAGATTCGCGTCGCGCAGCTCGCCGCGGAGGGTATGAGCAACCGCGATATCGCCCAGAGCCTCTTCGTGACGGTGAAAACGGTTGAGGTTCACCTCGGCAATACGTACCGGAAGCTAGGCATCAGGCAGCGCAGGGAGCTCGGCCAAGCCTTGACAGTTTGATACTCAGCGCAGCAGCGGATCGATGGCCGCGGCAATGAACAGCAGCGCGAGGTAGATATTCGAGAAGTGGAAGAGCCGCATCGGCCGCAGGGCGGCGCCTTCCGCGCCGGTGTGGGCCCGGAGCAACAACCGGCGGGCCTCGCGGAGGAACACGAAGCCGAGCACGATCGCGGCCGGCCCGTACACGTAGCCGGTGCCGGCGACCGGCCAGAGCGCGAGCGACGTGATCACCATGACCACGGAGTACGCCATGATCTGCCGCGCGGTGGCGACCGGGGTCGCGACCACCGGGAGCATCGGCACGTCGACCGAGGCGTAGTCCTCGCGGTAACGCATCGCGAGCGACCAGGTGTGCGGCGGCGTCCAGAAGAACACCACCAGGAACAGCACGACCGGCGTCCAGGCCAGCTTGCCGGTGACCGCGGTCCAGCCGATCAGGGTCGGGAAGCAGCCGGCGATGCCGCCCCAGACGATGTTCTGCACGGTCCGGCGCTTCAGCACCATCGTGTAACCGAAGACGTAGAACAGGTTCGCCGCCAGCGCGAGGCCGGAGGACAGCCAGTTCACGAAGAGACCGAGCTCCAGGGTGGCCAGTACGCCGAGCACGACGCCGAAGATCGTCGCCGACCGCGGGCTGACCGCGTGCCGCGGCAGCGGGCGGCGCCGGGTCCGGCGCATCTGCTCGTCGATGTCGCGGTCGAACACGCAGTTGATCGTGTTCGCGCTGCCGGAGGCGAGGATGCCGCCGATCAGGGTCGCGACGACCACCTTCAGCCCGGGCACTCCCCCGGCGGCCAGGAACATCACCGGCACGGTGGTGATCAGCAGCAGCTCGATGATGCGTGGCTTGGTCAGACCGACGTACGCCTTCACCACGTCGCGCACCGACGGACTCACTGTTGCAGCTGACACAGATGACACAGCAGCAGCGTCCGGCAGCGGCGTCGGGTACGACGTCGTCGCGGCGGGACGCGGGTCGACGGCCGTCACGAACACCTCGAACAGATCTGGGTTGACGCCGGAGCACCGGCGCTGACGATTCAGCAGTCTACGACGCCTCGTAGGAGGGTTCTGCCACCCCCCTCCGATGAGCCTTGTGTGACCTCCCGGACGTCCGGGAACAGGGTGAGTTGCTGAACGGTTGACAAACAGTCGAGCGGTGCGCAACAGAGACAGTCGGTCACAGTAGGCTCGTCCTGAGCAGACACCCTGAAGAGATTCCATCGAGAGGAGCGCCGCCGGCGTGACGGAGAAGACCAAGCTTGAATGGACCGAGCTCGACCAGCGCGCGGTCGACACCGTACGGGTGCTCGCGATGGATGCGGTCGAGAAGGTCGGGAACGGACACCCCGGTACGGCGATGAGCCTGGCGCCGGCGGCGTACCTGCTGTTCCAGAAGGTGATGCGGCACAACCCGGCGGACCCGCACTGGGCCGGCCGCGACCGGTTCGTGCTGTCCGCGGGCCACTCCAGCCTGACGCTGTACATCCAGCTGTACCTGGCCGGCTTCGGCCTCGAGCTGGACGACCTGAAGTCGCTGCGGACGTGGGGCAGCAAGACCCCGGGCCACCCGGAGTACCGGCACACCCCAGGCGTCGAGACGACCACCGGGCCGCTCGGCCAGGGCGTCGGCAACGCGGTCGGGATGGCGATGGCGGCCCGCCGCGAGCGCGGCCTGCTGGACCCCGAGACCGCCAAGGGCGAGAGCCTGTTCGACCACAACGTCTACGTGATCGCCTCCGACGGCGACATCGAGGAAGGTGTCGCGTCCGAGGCCTCGTCGCTGGCCGGACACCAGAAGCTCGGGAACCTGACCGTCATCTACGACGCGAACAAGATCTCGATCGAGGACAACACCGACATCGCGCTGTCCGAGGACGTCGCGGCCCGCTACGCGGCGTACGGCTGGCACGTCCAGGACGTTGACTGGACAGGAGGTGGGACCGGCTACGAGGAGAACGTCCAGGCGCTGTACGACGCACTCGAAGAAGCAAAGGCGGTCACCGACAAGCCGAGCTTCATCCGGCTGCACACGATCATCGGCTGGCCATCGCCGGGCAAGCAGAACACCGGCAAGATCCACGGCTCGGCGCTCGGCGCCGAGGAGGTCGCGGCCACCAAGAAGGTGCTCGGCTGGGACCCGGAGCAGACCTTCCAGGTCGCGGACGACGTGATCGCGCACACCCGCGAGGCCGTCGACCGCGGCAAGGCGCTCGAGGCCGAGTGGGACAAGGGTTTCGAGGCCTGGAAGGCGGCCAACGGCGAGCGCGCCGAGCTGCTGGCCCGGCTGCAGAAGCGGGAGCTGCCGGCCGGCTGGAAGGACGCGCTGCCGAGCTGGGACGCCGACGCCAAGGGTGTCGCGACCCGCGCCGCGTCGGGTGACGTGCTGACCAAGCTGGCGCCGGAGCTGCCCGAGCTGTGGGGTGGTTCGGCCGACCTCGCGGGCTCGAACAACACCACCCCGAAGGGCCAGCCGTCGTTCATCCCGGCGGAGTACTCGACCAAGGAGTTCTCCGGCGACGAGTACGGCCGGGTGCTGCACTTCGGCATCCGCGAGCACGCGATGGGCGCGGTCCTGAACGGCATCGCGCTGCACGGCTTGACCCGTCCGTACGGCGGCACCTTCCTGGTCTTCTCCGACTACATGCGCCCGTCGGTGCGGCTGGCCGCGCTGATGAAGCTGCCGGTCACGTACGTCTGGACGCACGACTCGATCGGCCTCGGCGAGGACGGCCCGACGCACCAGCCGATCGAGCACCTGTCGGCGCTGCGCGCGATCCCGGGCCTGGACGTCGTCCGCCCGGGTGACGCCAACGAGACGGCTGCGGCGTGGGAAGCGATCCTCGAGCACACCGACCGCCCGGCCGGCCTGGTCCTGACCCGGCAGAACGTGCCGACCTTCCCGCGCGGTACGGACGGCTTCGCCACGACGGAGAACGTCCGCAAGGGCGCGTACGTGCTGCTCGACACCGATGACGCCGAGGGCACGCCGGACGTGGTGCTGATCGGCACCGGCTCGGAGCTGCAGATCGCCGTCGAGGCGCGCACCAAGCTGGCCGAGGAGGGCGTCAACGCCCGGGTCGTGTCGATGCCGTCCCGCGAGTGGTTCGACGAGCAGGACGACGCGTACCGCGAGAGCGTCATCCCGGCGGACGTCCGGGCCCGGGTCTCGGTCGAGGCCGGGATCGCGCTCAGCTGGCACGACATCGTCGGTGACTCCGGCCGTTCGGTCAGCCTGGAGCACTACGGCGCCTCCGCGGCGTACCAGACGCTGTACGACGAGTTCGGCATCACCACCGAGGCCGTCGTCCAGGCCGCCAAGGACAGCATCGCTGCCGCCGCACAGATCAGCGGTCCGGGTGTCCCGCCCGGCCGTTCCGCCGCCGGGCCGGTCGGACCGGCCGACGCCAACTGACACCACACCAGAAAATCCGGAAGAAGGCATCGGACCCATGAACGATCGCTTGAAAGCACTCGCCGACGCGGGTGTCTCCATCTGGCTCGACGACCTGTCCCGCGAGCGGCTGACCAGCGGCAGCCTGCGGGCGCTGATCGAGGACAAGTACGTCACCGGCGTGACCACCAACCCGACGATCTTCGCCAAGGCGATCTCGGACGCCGACGCGTACGCCGAGGTGATCGGCAAGCTGGCGGCGCAGGGCATCTCCACCGACGAGGCGATCCGGGTGATCACCACCAGTGACGTCCGCGACGGCGCCGACGTGTTCAAGCCGACGTACGACGACACCGAGGGCCAGGACGGCCGGGTGTCGATCGAGGTCGAGCCGAGCCTCGCGCACGACACCGAGGGCACGATCCGGCAGGCCAAGGAACTGTGGGACATCGTCGGCCGGGAGAACATCTTCGTGAAGATCCCGGCCACCAAGGCGGGGCTGCCGGCGATCACCGCGACGCTCGCCGCCGGGGTCAGCGTGAACGTGACGCTGATCTTCTCGCTGGACCGCTACAAGGCCGTCACCGACGCGTTCCTGTCCGGTCTCGAGCAGGCCGTCGAGAACGGCCACGACGTCAGCAAGATGGCCAGCGTCGCGTCGTTCTTCGTCAGCCGGGTGGACACCGAGGTGGACAAGCGGCTGGACGCGATCGGCACCGACGAGGCGAAGGCGCTGAAGGGCAAGGCCGCGATCGCCAACGCCCGGCTCGCGTTCCAGGCGTACGAGGAGATCTTCGACACCGACCGCTGGCGCGAGCTGGAGACCGCGGGCGCGAAGCCGCAGCGGCCGCTGTGGGCGTCGACCGGCACCAAGGACCCGTCGTACTCCCCCACCCTGTACGTCGACAACCTGGTTACCCGCGGCGTCGTGAACACGATGCCCGAGGCAACGATCAAGGCGGTCGAGGAGCACAGCGAGATCACCGGCGACACGGTCCGCGGCAACTACGCGGCCGACCGTAAGGTGATCGACGACCTGGAGCGGCTCGGCATCTCCTACGACGAGGTCGTCCAGGTGCTCGAGGACGAGGGCGTCGCGAAGTTCGACGCGTCCTGGTCGGAGCTGCAGGACACCGTCACCGCCGCACTGAAGGGCGCCGCCAAGTGACCGCTGTAACTACGCTCAACGGCGACTGGACCGAGGTCGTCGCCAAGCTCGTCGACGAGAAGATCGCGTCCCGGATCGCCGCGAAGGACGCGACGATCTGGGGTCCGGAGGCCGAGCACGAGGCGTCGATCCGGCTCGGCTGGGTGGACCTGCACGAGACCTCGCGGCCACTGCTGGCCGAGATCGAGGCGCTGCAGGCCGACCTGCGCGCCGAGGGCCTGGACCGGATCGTGCTGTCCGGTATGGGCGGTTCGTCGCTGGCTCCCGAGGTGATCACGCGGACCGCGGGCGTCGAGCTCGTCGTGCTGGACTCGACCGACCCGAGCGTCGTGAAGCGCGCGCTGGACGGCGACCTGTCGAAGACCGTGATCGTGGTGTCCAGCAAGTCCGGCGGCACGGTCGAGACCGACAGCCACCGCCGTACGTTCGCGAAAGCGTTCACCGACGCGGGCATCGACGCCGCGTCGCGGATCGTGGTCGTGACCGACCCGGGTTCGCCGTTCGAGCAGCTGTCGAAGGACGAGGGGTACCGCAAGACGTTCCTCGCCGACCCGAACATCGGCGGCCGGTACAGCGCGCTGACCGCGTTCGGCCTGGTGCCGTCCGGGCTCGCCGGTGCAGACATCGCCGAACTGCTCGACCAGGCCGCCGAGGCCGCGCCGGCGCTGCAGGCCGACTCGACCGACAACCCGGCGTTGTGGCTGGGCGCGGTGCTCGCGGCCAGCGGGGGCCGGGACAAGGCGATCATCACCGCTGACGGCTCTGACATCGTCGGGTTCCCGGACTGGGCCGAGCAGCTGATCGCGGAGAGCACCGGCAAGAACGGCACCGGCGTACTGCCGGTCGCGGTCGAGGTGACCGCGCCGGAGCTGACCAGCGACGCGGCCGACCTGACCAACGCGCTGCTTGCGGACAAGGCGACCAGCAGTGTGCCGACGGCGCTGACGTCGGGGTCACTCGGTGGACAGATGCTGCTCTGGGAGACGGCGACCGCGGTCGCCGGGTATCTGCTCGGCATCAACCCGTTCGACCAGCCAGACGTGGAGAGCGCGAAGAAGGCGGCGCGCGGTCTGCTCGACGCGCAGCCGGAGCCGGAGGCGGCAGCCTTCACCGAGGGCGCTGTCGAGGTTCGCGGTTCCGAGGGTCTGCTCGACGGTGTGGACTCGCTGCAGGGTGCGGTCGACGCGCTGCTCGGCAAGCTCGACTCGGTCGGCTACGTCGCAGTCATGGCGTACCTCGACTCCGAGCGGGACGCCGACCTGGTCGCGGTCCGCCCGGCGCTGGCCACGAAGACGGGTCGTCCGACGACCTTCGGTTGGGGTCCGCGGTTCCTGCACTCGACGGGTCAGTACCACAAGGGCGGCCACCCGGAAGGCGTGTACCTGCAGATCACCGGCGCACACCCGGTGGACGTGGAGATCCCCGACCGGCCGTTCACGTTCGGCACGCTGATCTCGGCGCAGGCCGCCGGTGATGCGAACGTACTGGCCGAGCGCGGCCGTCCGGTGCTGCGGTTGCACCTGACCGACGTCGCGGCCGGCGTCCAGCAACTGCTGTCGCTGTTCAAGTAAAGCCACCTGACACGGGAGGAAGGCGGCTCATGACCGCTGAGCTCGACGAAGAGCCGACAGGTCCGGTCAACCCGCTGCGCGATCCGCAGGATCGGCGGCTGCCGAGGATCGCCGGGCCGTGCGGCCTGGTGATCTTCGGGGTGACCGGTGACCTGGCCCGGAAGAAGCTGATGCCGGCGGTCTACGACCTGGCGAACCGGGGGCTGCTTCCCCCGGGTTTCGCTCTGGTCGGGTTCGCCCGCCGGG
The DNA here is from genome assembly GCF_042873835.1 of Kribbella sp. NPDC004536. NCBI lineage: Bacteria > Bacillati > Actinomycetota > Actinomycetes > Propionibacteriales > Kribbellaceae > Kribbella > Kribbella sp. NPDC004536. The sequence continues at coordinate 1,728,537 of NZ_JBIALY010000002.1, forward strand.
ACTACACCAACCAGGACTTCGCCCAGATCGTGCACGACTCGGTGAAGGAGCACGCCCGGACGCCGTTCCGTGAGGAGGTCTGGCAGCAGCTCGCCGAGGGCTTCCGGTTCGTCCCGGGTGACCTGACCGACGACGAGGCGTTCAAGCGGCTGCGGGAGACCGTCGACGAGCTCGACGTGACCCGCGGTACGGGCGGCAACCACGCGTTCTACCTGTCGATCCCGCCGGGGCTGTTCCCGGAGGTTGTTCGGCAGCTGTCCGAGCACGGGCTGACCGACGAGAAGCCGGGCTCGTGGCGGCGGGTGGTGATCGAGAAGCCGTTCGGGCACGATCTCAAGAGCGCCCGCGAGCTCAACCACGTGGTCGAGTCGGTGTTCCCGCCCGAGGCTGTCTTCCGGATCGACCACTACCTGGGCAAGGAGACGGTCCAGAACATCCTGGCGCTGCGGTTCGCGAACGCGATGTTCGAGCCGATCTGGAACAGCAACTACGTCGACCACGTCCAGATCACGATGGCCGAGGACATCGGCATCGGCGGTCGCGCCGGGTACTACGACGGGATCGGCGCCGCCCGGGACGTGATCCAGAACCACCTGCTCCAGCTGCTCGCGCTGATCGCGATGGAGGAGCCGGTCAGCTTCGACGCCTGGTCGCTGCGCCAGGAGAAGAAGAAGGTGCTGAACGCCGTCCAGCTGCCGGAGCGGCTGGACCTGCACAGCGCCCGCGGGCAGTACGCGGCCGGCTGGGCCGGTGGCGTGAAGGTGAAGGGCTACCTGCAGGAGGACGGCATCCCGTCGACCTCGACGACCGAGACCTTCGCCGCGCTGCGGGTCGACGTCGACACCCGGCGCTGGGCGGGTGTGCCGTTCTACCTGCGTACGGGCAAGCGGCTGGGCCGGCGTGTCACCGAGGTCGCGGTGATGTTCAAGCGGGCGCCGCACTTGCCGTTCAACAAGACCGAGACCGAGGAGCTCGGGCAGAACGCCCTGGTTCTGCGGATCCAGCCGGACGAGGGCATCACGCTGCGCTTCGGCGCCAAGGTCCCTGGTACGTCGATGGAGATCCGCGACGTGAACATGGACTTCGCGTACGGCGGCTCGTTCACCGAGTCCTCCCCGGAGGCGTACGAGCGGCTCATCCTCGACGTACTGCTCGGCGACCCGCCGTTGTTCCCGCAGCACACCGAGGTCGAGCTCGGCTGGAAGATCCTCGACCCGGTGCTGGACTACTGGGCCCGGCACGGTCAGCCGGAGCAGTACGCGTCCGGCGACTGGGGCCCGGACTCGGCGCACGAGATGCTCGCCCGCGACGGGCGTTCCTGGAGGCGGCCATGATCATCGACCTGACCGACACCACGTCGAGCGAGATCGCGTCCGCGCTGCTGAAGGCGCGGCGGAACGCCGGATCGCCGGCGATGGGCATGGTCGGCACGATCGTGGTCGTCGTCGACGAGGCGTCCCACCACGACGCGATGAAGGCCGCGAACGAGGCCGGACGGGAGCACCCGTCGCGGGTGCTGGTGGCGATCCTGCGGCCAGGTAAGGGCGCCGCTGGGCTGGACGCCGAAGTCCGTGTGGGTGAAGGGATTCCGGGCGAAGCGGTGCTGCTGCGGCTGCACGGTGAGCTCGCGAAGGTCCCGGAGTCCGTGATCACTCCGCTGTTGCTGCCGGACTCCCCCGTGATCGTGTGGTGGCCGGGTGGCGGGCCGCGCGTTCCGGCCGAGGATCCGCTGGGCAAGCTGGGTCGGCGACGCGTGACGGATGCGGCCGCCACGCGGCGGGCGTCCGTGGACTACACGGCTCGGGCCGAGGGGTACGCGCCTGGAGACACGGACTTCGCATGGACCCGGTTGACGCCTTGGCGGGCGTTGATGGCGGCCGCCTTGGATCAGTACCCGACGAAGGTGACCGGGGCCGAGGTCACGGCTGCTCGTGGGAACCCGAGTGCCGACCTGATGGCTGCCTGGTTGCAGTCCCGGTTGAAGGTGCTGGTCGAGCAGCGGACCTCGCGCGGGCCGGGCGTGACGGCCGTACGGCTGTTCACGCCGTCGGGGGCGATCGCGCTGACCCGGCCGGACGGTGCGGTGGCGACGTTCAGTGTGCCGGGACAGCCGGATCGGCCGGTGGCGTTGAAGCGCCGTACGACGTCGGAGCTGTTGAGCGAGGAGCTGCGGCGGCTCGACCCGGACGACGTGTACGCGCAGACCCTTGCCTGCATGGTGGAGCGGGATGCGATGCCGGCCGACGAGAAGAAGGTCGGGGCGACGGCGCGGAAGTCCACGGCGGCGAAGGTGTCGGCTGCCGGGAAGAAGGTGGTGGCGCCGAAGCAGGCTGCGGCCAAGCAGACGGTTGCCAAGAAGGCCGTTGCGGCGAAGTCCGTTGCCAAGAAGTCCGTTGCCAAGAAGTCCGTTGCCAAGAAGTCCGTTGCCAAGAAGGGCGTTGCGAAGAAGGCCGCACCGGCGAACAAGGCTGCTGCGCGGAAGAAGGCGGTGAAGCGGTGACTGTTGATCCGGAACTGCTGGTGCACTCCGACGCCGAAGACCTCGCGTTCTCGGTGGCCGGGCGGTTCGTCACGGCGATCGTCGACGCGCAGAGCACCGGCGGCGTCGCGCAGGTCGTACTCACCGGCGGGCGGGTCGCCGCGAAGGTGTACGAGGCGGTCGCGGAGTCGCCCGCGCGGGTCGAGGTCGACTGGCAGCGGGTCGAGTTCTGGTGGGGCGACGAGCGGTTCCTGCCGGTCGGCGACCCCGAGCGGAACGAGACCCAGGCGCGGGAGGCGTTCCTGTCGGCGCTGGACGTCGACCCGGCGCGGGTACACCCGATGGCCGCCGACACTGGACAGGGCGCTGAGGCGGCTGCGGCGGCGTACGCGGCTGAGCTCGAGGCGGCCGGTTCACCGACGTTCGACGTACTGATGCTCGGTGTCGGGCCGGACGGACATGTGGCCTCGCTGTTCCCGGGGTATCCGCAGCTCGCGGTGACCGACGTCGCGGCGGTCGCCGTACACGACTCGCCGAAGCCGCCGCCGACGCGGGTGTCGCTCACGCTGCCGTTGCTCAACCGGAGCCGCGAGGTTTGGTTCGTGGTGTCGGGCGAGGACAAGGCCGACGCGGTCGCGACCGCGCTGGCCGAGGGCGACGTTCCGGCCGCGCAGCCGAAGGGGCAGAACCGGACGCTGTGGTTGCTCGACGAGGCGGCCGCGTCGAAGGTGTCCTAGTTCGGCGGTGGCCGCACCGCCGGGGTGAAAGACTCGCGGTATGACTTTCCGAGAGTTGCATGCCGGGCGGTTCGTGATGCCGAACGCCTGGGATGCCGGCAGTGCGGTGCTGCTCGCCGCGGCCGGCTTCCCGGCGATCGCGACGACGAGCGCGGGGATCGCGTTCTCGATGGCGAAGGGCGATCACACGCTGCCCGACGGCGCGCCGGCGGTGTCGCGGGATCAGATGTTCGAGCGCGTCCGCGAGATCACCGCGGCGGTTCACGTACCGGTGAACGGGGACCTCGAGGACGGGTACGGCGCCGGACCGGCGCGGGTGGCGGAGACGATCAGCCTGGCGCGTTCGGCCGGGCTGGCGGGTGGGAACATCGAGGACTACGACGGGCGGGAGCTGTACGACGTCTCGCTCGCGGTGGAGCGGATCGTGGCGGCGCGGGAGGCGGCGGGCGCCGACTTCGTGCTGACCGCGCGGACGGACGGCCAGTTGCTCCGTACGCCGACCTCGCTGGACGAATCGATCGACCGGGCTAATCGCTTCCGTGCTGCGGGCGCGGACTGCCTGTACGTGCCTGGGGTGAACTCGCTCGACGCGATCCGCACGCTCGTACGGGAGATCGACGGGCCGTTGAACGTGGTGATCGGCCTCGGTACGTCGACGCTGACCGTCGCCGATCTGCAGTCTGCCGGGGTGACGCGGATCAGCCTGGGCGGGTCGATCGCCCGGGCCGCGCTCGGCTTCATCCGCCGGAGCGCGGAGGAACTGGCTACCTGCGGCACGATCACGTTCGCGGCGGACCAGATCCCACAGGCTGACCTGAACCAGCTCTTTGCGCGATCATCCAAGGGTGAATACTGATCGGTCGTTGCGGCAGGTGGCGCTGACCCACGCGATCGTGGGTTTCGCCACCTGCCTGTGCCTGATTGTGTTCTACGGCGGAGCGGGTGTCTTCGGTCCGATCAACGACGTCGGTAACGCTGTGCTGGGTGTCCTGAGCTTCGCGCTCGCCTGGGTACTACGGCCGCGCCTCACCGTGCTGCTCGGGTTCGCCGCGGTCGGCGCGGTGGTCACCGTTGTCGGCACGGTCCTCGTCCTCGGCGGCATCACCGGGTTCTATCTCGCGGGGTTGTGGTCGAGCTTCGGGTTCGGCTTGATCGGGGTGTGGTTGGTGGCGGTCCACTGGCACAAGTCGTCAGCGCTCAGGCGCCCCGCGCTCCTCGCCGGGGTGGTCATGCTGCTCGGCCTGGTCGGCGTACCGGGCATCCTGATGGGCGTGGACGACATGGACAACGCACCGGCCTGGACGTTCGTCGCCGGCCTCAGCTGGGCCGGAACCTACCTGCTGTTCCCCGCCTGGAGCCTCCGCCTAGCCCGGCAAGACCGTCCCGAACGCGTCCGCTAGCGGCGGAAACATCCCGCGCACGTCTCCCCCGCCCACCCAGATCCCGATCACCAACGCAGCCGTTGCCTCCAGCAACTTCGCCCTCCTCAACCCACCCGCGGACACCGGCACACACCCGAGGTCCCGCACCAGCCCCGCCACCTGCTCCACCCCGGCATCGCCGCAGATGGGCACACCCAGGTCCGGCGGTGGCTTCCGCCAGACGGTGTCAGCGGCGAGGTTGAATGCCTTCACCACCCTCACCCCAGGCCCGACCGCGGCCGCCACATCCTCTGCAACAGAGTCCAGGGCCAGCGTGAAATTATCGCATTCGTGCAGTCGATCAGGGTCGTGCCGTCGGGGACGAGGCGGGCTACGTCCGCCGCGACCTCGGCTGGTACGGCCAGCAGTACGACCTGGCCGTACGACGCCGCTTCCTCCAGCGTGCCTGCGACCGCGCCGACGCGTTCAGCTGTTTCGGCGGCGCGTTCGAGCGAGCGGCCGCCGATCATCACGTCGTGTCCGGCGCGGATCCAACCGTCCGCCAGTGCCTCGGCCATCAGTCCGTTGCCCAGTGTTCCTATTCGCATGGTCCTGACGGTAGACAGTTCGATGCGCACCTCCCGGTGCCCAACGGACCGCGCACAATGGACGGGTGGAGCCACGATTCTTCGCGGACTGTCAGGCGCGGGTCGCCGCCGACGTGATCAGCGGGCGCTGGCCGATGGTCGTCCTGTACTCACTCGCCCACGGCCCGGCCCGCCCGGGCGAACTCCGCCGGCAGATCGGCGGGATCAGCCAGAAGGTACTCACCGAGACGCTCCGCCGCCTCGAACACAACGGCCTGGTCGAGCGGCAGCGGTACGCCGAGGCGCCGCCACGCGTCGAGTACTCGCTGACCACCGCGGGCAAGGATCTGCTGGTACCGATCCGCGCGCTCGGCGACTGGGCCGCGGTTTACGCCGACCAACTCCCGACCGGAAACAAACCGTAAGCCCCCGGCCGCACGCTGTTGGAGTCAGCCCGATTCCGATGGAGGTACGAGCCATGTTCACCCTGCAGCAGATCGTCGACGCACCACCCGCCGAGGTCGTCCGCGCCTTCACCGACCCCGAACCGTTCGCCGCCTGGTTCGTCGCCGACGGCTTCCGTACGCCGTCCGACCGGGTCACCATCGACGCCCGCCCCGGCGGCGAGATCTCCGCAGTCTTCGTCAACGACGACACCGAGGTCCCCTTCACCCTCCACTTCGGTGCCCTGGACCTACCCCACCACGTCGAACTCGACTTCGCCGAACCCGCCGAGCACATCACGATCACCCTCACCGCCCTGGACGGCAACCGCACCCAACTCGACTACCAGAGCGTAGGCCTGACCGACGACCAGGAGATCCCCATCAAACCCGGCGTAACCACCATGCTCACCCACCTCGCCACCTACTTCAGCTGAACGCGAGCACGCTGGTGGTGCGGATCCCCAGGCCATCACAATCGGCCGGCACCGGCGCAGCTCAGCGGGAGCGCGCCGAGATCTGCTGATTGAGATGGCCTGGGGATTCACCCTACGGCCAAGATCTCAGCCGATGGTGCCCTTGTAGACCGCGGGCAACGGCCCTCGCCGAGGCACCGCACCGGACCCCGCGGCGGGCGGCGCGATCCCCGGCCCGGGACCGCCCGGGCCTGCCTCGCTGGGGCCAGCACCGGGCTCCGGCGGTTCAGTGTTGGTGGCGCCTAGTAGGCGGCGGGTGAGGGTGTCTTGGGAGGAGAGGAGTTCGGCGGCGGCTGCGCGTAGGTGGTTGGCGGCGGGGGGCTCGGCTGACTCGGCGGCCAGGAGGACCGTGCGGCGTACGAGCTCCTTCATGAACGATGCCGTCGTGCCGGCCGTCTGCTCGACGACTTCCGCCACCAGCTCGGGTGACAGGTCGAGACCAGGTCCGTAGAGGTGCAGCAGCCGCGCCCGACCGTCCGCGTCCGGGAGCGGGACCTCGACTGCCATGTCCACCCGCCCGGGGCGCTGCATGAGCGCGGGCTCCAGCAGGTCCGCCCGGTTCGTCGTCAGCAGGAACGCGACATCCGCGTCCTGCGCCAACCCGTCCATCTCGTTCAGCACCTGGAACAGCAGCGGATTCTCCGCGCCCAGCGAGAAGTCACGGGCCTCGGCGACGAGATCGCAGTCCTCCAGGACGACCAGCGCCGGCTGCAACATCCGCGCCAGCGCACAGGCCTGCGCGATGAAGTGGATGCTCGTCCCCGCCAGCAGCACGACCGTGAAGGCCGGCAACTGCGACAGGACATACCGGATCGTATGCGTCTTCCCAGTGCCCGGCGGCCCGTACAGCAACACCCCGCGCCGCAGGTGCTGCCCGGCCGCCAGCAGCGTCTCGCGATGCTCGGCGATCCCGACAACCTCGCGCTCGATCCGCTCCAGCACGCCGTCCGGCAGTACGACGTCCGCCCGCGTGAGCCCCGGCCGCGGATGCAACCGGAACGGCCCCACGCCGTGCCCGAACTCGTGCCCCTCGAACGACACCACCTTCCCCCGGAACACGTTGTACTCCCGGATCAACTCCGGCAACGCCCCGAGGAACCGGTCGCCCGCCTCCTTCGAACCGACGAGAATCTCCAGATCGACGCTGGAACGCCCGTACTGCGGGTTCGCCGCCCGCAGCAACGCGACGTACCGGTCCTCCCCTCGCACCCCGAGGTAGAACCCGAACGCGACGCAGTCCATGTCCTCGTCCACGTCGATCTGCAGCCGCTGGTAGTCGACCGCCCCGATCCAGAACCGGTCGTACTCGGCCAGCTCCAGCAGCTCGCCCAGCGAGTGGTGGCTCCGGTTCGACCCGGCGAGCCCGATCACCTCGAACGAGTCGAACCACGCCTCGATCGCGCGCTGGACGTTCGGCAGGTCGTACGACGGGTACGACGTCGCGACCACCGGCACCTGCTCGGGGTCGAGACCGAGATGCCCGCGCAGCCGCTCCCGCAGGCCCTCCCGTTCCGGGCGCGACCCACCCGCCGCCTGCATCCGCTCCAGGAAGCGCGTGAACAACCGCGCGAACTCGTCGACGTCGTCCGCCATCCCGCCGTACCCCCTTCGAAGATTCCGGTCTATCCGGAGGCTCCTCCGAAAAGCCGGATAGGATCTCCACCATGACAGCTTCCGAGTCCACCGACCGGCCGTACGGTGCGTTCCCCGTCCGGATCGGTCTGCAGGTCCAGCCCCAGCACGCCCAGTACGCCGACATCCGGCGGACGGCCGCCGCGGCCGAGGAGATCGGCGTCGACGTCCTGTTCAACTGGGACCACTTCTACCCGTTGAGCGGTGAACCCGAGGGCCTGCACTTCGAGTGCTGGACCATGCTCGCCGCCTGGGCCGAGGCGACCGAGCGGGTCGAGATCGGCGCCCTGGTCACCTGCAACTCCTACCGCAACCCCGACCTGCTCGCCGACATGGCGCGCACCGTCGACCACATCAGCGACGGCCGGCTGATCTTCGGCATCGGCTCCGGCTGGTTCGAGAAGGACTACGACGAGTACGGCTACGACTTCGGTACGGCCGGCGGCCGGCTGGACGCGCTCGGTGAGGCGCTGCCGCGGATCGAGCAGCGCTGGACCAAGCTCAACCCGAAGCCGACCCGGGACATCCCGGTGCTGATCGGTGGCGGCGGTGAGAAGAAGACGCTGAAGCTGGTCGCGCAGCACGCCAACATCTGGCACGGGTTCGGCGACGCCGAGACGATCGCGCACAAGCACGCCGTCCTGGACGAGCACTGCAGGACGATCGGCCGCAACCCCGGCGAGATCGAGCGCTCGGTCGGCGTCGGCGACAAGAAGCCGGAGGAGATCGGCAAGCAGCTGCTCGACGTCGGCACCCGGCTGTTCACGGTGCACGCGGGCGGTCCGGACTACGACCTCGGTCTGCTCCGTGAGTGGGTCGCCTGGCGCGACGAGGTCAACTCGAAGTAGCACAACCGGCCGGGTGACCGCCGTTGCTGTCACCCGGCCTACACTTTCCGGCATGTCTACGTTGCCTGGGAACGGTTCGGTGCGGCCTATCACCCGCTGGGGTGAGGACGTCATGCACCGGGTCAATCAGCCTGTCACCGACTTCGGGGACGAGCTGCAGACGCTGGTCGCCGACATGGTCGCGACGATGAACGCGGCCGAAGGCGTCGGCCTGGCCGCGAACCAGGTCGGGGTGGACCTGCAGCTGTTCGTGTTCGACTGCCCGGACAAGGACGGCAACCACGTACAGGGCGTGGTCTGCAACCCGAAGCTGGAGCTTCCGGAGGGCAAGGACCGCAACCTGGACGAGGGCGACGAGGGCTGCCTGTCGCTGCCCGGTGCGTTCACCAAGTGCGCCCGCCCCGACTATGCGAAGGTCACCGGCGTCGACCACCACAACCAGCCGGTCACGTACGAGGGCAACGGCCTGCTGGCGCGCTGCCTGCAGCACGAGACCGACCACACGCAGGGCATGGTCTTCGGCGACCGGCTCTCCCGCAAGTACCGCAAGCGCCTGTTCGCGGAGGCCGAGGAGTTCGCTCCGGACTACCCGACCGACTGGCCGGTCTCCCCGATGGTCGACCACGACCAGGCGGAAACCCCGGCGACCTGAGCGGTCACCAGTGGGCCTTCTCCAGGTCGATCGCGTCGACGGTCTCCTCCGGGGTCTGCCCGGTGGTGTCCAGCCACAGCCCGCGGCACGGGATCTCGTCCAGCCCGGCCTGGAGTGCTCGTACGGCGTTCTCGAGCGAGCCGCCCGGTTCCTGCCAGTCGCGGTACGAGTTTCCGCCGCCGCGGCCGAGTTCCCGCGCCACGATCGACTCGACCGACGGCACGAGTACGACGAGGTACGGGTCGACGTCGCGCAGCCGGGAGAACCAGCGCGCGACGTGCTCCCCCAGCACGATGTCGCTGCAGACGAAGCCGAACCCGTTGTCCGCGTAGTGCTGAGCGACCAGGGCGCTGGCGTCGTACCGCAATTCCAACTGGCGGATCGCCTCGGCGGACGGGTCCGGTGTCATCTGGGCCGCACCCGCAACCACGCCGCGGTAGAACACATCCCCGTCCAGCGTCGCGGCCGGCGGACCGAGGCGCGCGGCCAGCAACGGCGCGATCGTGGACTTCCCGGCGGCCTGCATGCCGGTGACGAGTACTACCTTCGCCATGCCTCAGGCTTCAGTGAGTAGATGGTGGCGTCGAACGGTACGCCGTCCTCGGTCAGCACCGCCTCGTGGTCGAAGGTCATCCCGAGTCGGCGCATGACCGCGATGCTACGGACGTTCGGGGTGTCGGTCACCGCAATAACCCGGGGCAGCCCGAGGGTCGTGAAGCCGTGGTCGAGCCACGAGGCCGCCGCTTCGGTTGCGTAGCCATGGCCCCAGTACTCGCGGGCGAGGCGCCAGCCGATCTCCAGGTCGTCCGGGTACCACTGTTCGCGCGAGAGTCCGGCTGCGCCCAGGAACGCCCCGTCGGCGCGACGCTCGACCGCGAGGAAGCCGTACCCGTTCTGCTCGTACGACGCGTTCACCGCCGCGGCGATCCGGTCGGACTCCGCCCGGGTCAGTGGCGGGCCGAGGTACTGCGTCACGTCGGGATCCGCGTTCAGCGCGGCCCACGGGTCGAGATCGGATTCGCGAAACGGCCGCAGTACCAGGCGTTCCGTCGTACGCACGGCTCCCCCCTCAGGGCCGGGTGGCGGACCTCTCGATCACTCCGTTTTGCGGTTCGTGATGTCCAGGACAGCCCGTACCTGGCCGGCGACCGTGTCGCCGCCGGGCAGCTTGCGCTCGAAGATCGCGCCGCCAATCGTAAAGCCCCACGCCCCGGCGGCCGCAAGCAACTCGATCTGCTCCACTCGCGAGACCGAACCGGCCGCGATGACTGGTCCTGAGCACGCGGCGACCACGGCGCGGGTCAGCTCGGCCGGATCTGCTGTCCGGTGGCGGTAGGTGAGCAGATCGACTCCTGTTACTCCACCGTGCCCGCTGAGCACCTTCGCATCTCTGGCGATGTCCTCGATCTCTCCCGTCAGCTCGCTGGGATGCCCAATGATCGTCCCGGGGAAAGGACAATAGCGAATACCGGTGTCGTCGAGGAGCGCCATCCCGAGATCCGGGTTGGTCCCGCCCAGAACCCAATCGACTCCCGCGTCTCGCGCGGCGTGCAAGGATTCGAACTCCTCGTCCACGCTCGTCGACACGACTTCGAGCATGACCTCCATTCCGGCATCGTGAGCCCGGTCCGTCAGCTCACGCTGGCGCGCCGGCGTCGCGCCGACATCCTTGAAGCCCACATAGCGCAACCCGGTGCCGGTGAGCGTCTCCAGCACCTCGAGTGCGTCGTCCACAGTGCGGTCGTCATGGGTGAGCATAAAAATGAACTCGACCATCAATACTTTCCTCTCGGCACAATCAGAGCAGTGCTTTCAGCGATTCGATAACCGCATCCGGGTGAATGTCAGAGTCAGTCACATCACGCAGCGTCGACGCTCCGGTCAGAGTGAGGATTCCCGCGGCCCCGACGCGCTGGGCCATCACAACATCCGTTGTCAGCCGGTCTCCGACAAATGCGGCATCCTGCGCCGGAACTCCAAGACGGTCGAGGAAGGCAAGCCCCATGTACGGGCTGGGCTTGCCTACCACCGCTTCCGCGCGTTCGCCCGTGCAGGCCTCGATTGCGGCCAGCATCGCCGCGCAGTCCGGCAGGCCGCCCTCCGGCGTCGGACAATAGGCGTCAGGATTGGTGGCCACAATGACGGCTCCCGAGCGCACCGCCTGATACGCCGCCACCAGCTTCGCGTAGTCGAAGGTTCGATCGAACGAAACCACAACCACAGATGCCTTCTCGGGGATGTCCGTGACCTCAAATCCCCGCAGGGTCAGCGCCTCTTTCACGAGCGCCTCTGCAACCGTAAGAACGGTCGCACGGGGATGGCGGTGGTCGAGATAATCGAGAAGCACATCCAGCGCGGTGATCACGTCCTGCTCGACCGCGTCGATACCCAGAGAGGTCAGCTTTGCGGCGTATTCAGCCGCACGCTCAAGAGGCTTATTGGTCACGAAGACAACCTTGGCGCCGCGCGCTCTCAGCAGCTGGACCGTCATGGCTGCGTCCGGCAGCGCCTCATCGCCCAGGTACAGCGTTCCGTCAAGATCAAAGCCGTAGCCCGCATACTGCTGCACCTTCTGCGACGTCATGCTCCAGCTCCCAACTGCGCCAACCCGTCGAGCAGCGCCTCGACATCCCCGTGGTTCCAGATACCGAGCAGATCGGCAAGGTCCGCAACTGTGAACCGGTCTCTCATCAGATGCGCGTTCGCGACAGCCCACGCGACGGTTGGTCTGTCGTACTGTGGTCCGAGGTCCCCGAATCGCAGCGGAATCGGGGTGTCATGCAGCGCGCTGGTCAGCTGTTCTGGAGTGACCAGGAGCCGATCAACCTCGCTGTCGATCCGGCTCCAATCGCCCAGGAATGCCTCCAGGTGGCCGGCGTGGCTCCGGAGCCAGTTCAACTTGCGCGAGTAGGCGTTCCAGCATTCCTCAGCCGTACGCCCCTTGGGCTCCAGGTCCGCGAACGCCGACAACACGCGAGCACGTGCGACATCGGTCTCCGGGATGTGGCACCTGATCTCTCCAGTGCGCAAATGAGCTCTCACCCGTGCCCACAGAGCGGACGCGACGACCGTCGCGACGCCCACCTGTGCACCGTGCCACGCAGATCTCGATCCGAGCCGCATCTCCAGCAGGTGTGAGATCACGTGTTCAGATCCGGACGACGGCGATGTGCAACCTGCCGCCCCCATCGTCAGACCGCTCAGCGTCAGCAGCCGGGTGAGATCGAGAAGAGCCTCAGGGGCGCCGTTCTCGATGTCCCTGGCCAGCGACAGCAAGCGCGGCCCATGCACACGCACCAGGTCGACGAGCTCCGAGCTGTAGCGCGCGCCCAACCCGAGCGCAGACGACAGTAGCCAGTCAGCGGGTGCGACGAACATGGACAGCAGATCACCGACACCAGCTGCATTCAGCGACACCGGGGCGTCCCGGATGACGTCGGCATCGACAAGGAGGGCGTCCGGCCAACGCGTCGGAGTGGTGCGCTTCGCGCCGTCCCGCAGCAGGACGCTTTGGTCATCGGCAAACCCGTTCACGCTCGCCGCGGTCTGAACGACAACATGAGGCAGATCGCGCTGGGCTGCGGCTGCCTTGCCGAGATCCACCAGCGTTCCTGAGCCGACCGTGACCAGCAGATCGGCGCCACGTGCGGCGTAGTACAGGAAGGCCAGAGTCGTCTCGTCGGCATGAACCCGGCGCTGCGGAGTGTCGCCGCCCAGTACGGCACGCCGTACAAGGTGCCGTGTGCTGAGACGACTCGCCACCAGATCCTTCAGATCCTGGCCACACCGCCTGTACTGGACCGCGTCCATCACAAGCAGAACCGTGCGACGCGGGCCGACCAGCAGGCTGTCGACCACACTCATCAAGTCATCGAGAGCGTTGGCACCGATCACCACGGTACGAAGACCGATCGCCGCAGGATCGGTCGCGAAGGTCTTGACCTCCTGTAAGCCGGCGATGCCGGTTTCGGAAACCGCGTTCATGTCAGTGCCGCCTCGACACCGTCGAAAAGGGAGCGGTACTCCTCGTATGCCTGCTCGTAGACGCCAACGCGCGACGGGTCGGGGTCGACGGCTGATCCGGTCAACTGCACAGCTTGCCAAACAGCATCGTCGCAATCCTTGAACTGCCCGGTCGCAACCCCTGCGAGCATCGCGGCGCCAAAGGCTGTGGGCTCGGGCGCCAGGACTGCGCGCACCGGCCGGCCGAGCACATCCGCCTTGATCTGCATCCAGAGCGGGCTTCGCGCGCCACCGCCGACGACCCGTACGTCGTCGCCGGCGATGCGCATGGCCGCGAGCCGATCGACGATGTCTCGGAGAGCGAATGCGCATCCTTCAAGCACGGCCCGGGCGAGATGGCCGCGCCCGTGGTTCATCGACAACCCAGCGAAACTGCCGCGCATGCGATCGTTCCATCGCGGTGCCGTCGCACCGGACAACGCCGGGAGAAAACGAACACCGTCGGCGCCCGCGGGCACGCTCGCCGCGAGGTCGAACACCTTGGACTGCGGGACGCTCAACACCTCGCTGGCCAGCCAGAGCGTGCTGCCGCCGGACACGAATCCCGGGTTCTCGATCAGGCAGCGACCCGGCACGGCATGACGGTGCGTTTCAACGAGCCGCTCGGCATCGAATACCGGCGTCAGAGTCGCGACCGTGACCGGCTCTGCGGTACCTGTGACGTCCGCGACAACGCCAGGAAGTACCGCACCAGCCGCGAGCGATGCAGCGTGTTCGTCGCCAGTCCCGACGATCACCTTGCAGTCCGCACTCAGGCCGAGTCGCTTCGCCATCTCCGGCTGGACTGTTCCCACGACATCAGTGGACGCCAGCACCTGCGGGAGCAGGGCGGGATCTATGCCGGCGGCATCGCAGAGCTCCGCACTGAAGGTTCCGGTCGACAGGTCATACAGCATGGTCGACGTTGCGTTGGCCGCATCCTGAGCGAGCTCGCCGGTCAAGGCGGCTACCAGATAGGTCGAGACCGGCGCCAACAGCGCGGTCCGCTCCCAGACCTCCGGCTCATGCCGGCGGAGCCACATCATCTTCGGGGCAGTATGCGAGGCATCAGCGTTCAGCCCCGTGAGGTCGAACAGGCGGTCTCGACCCACGGCAGCGACGAGCTGATCAGTTTCCCGTGTGGCCCGTCGATCAAGCCAGATGATTGCTGGTCGGAGTGCTCGGCCGTCTGCGTCCATGGCGACCAGACCGTCAACCTGGCACGCGAGGGCCAGGACGTCGATCTGTGCGGATGGCCGCCATGCCTGCAGCTGGCCGATGACGTTGCGCAGAGCCTGAAGCCATGTATCCGGATCTTGCTCTGCCCAGCCGGCCCGCGGATACGACATCGTCAGCGGGGAGGACGCTGTCCCCACTGCGACACCGTCAGGATCCACCAGGACGGCCTTGACGCTCTGCGATCCCACGTCGACGCCCATCAGATATCCCACGTCAAGCCACTCCTCGTCGGCCTTGCTTCTTCTGCGGACGGTCCGGGACGCCGGCCCGCCGGCTACCGGCTGGTCCCCGTGTCCGACGCTTCGCCGGTTGCCATCACCGCGCCGGCGACCGCCAGCTTGTCCGGACGATTGACCCCAAGCCAGATCGCTACCGCGGAGATCACTACGACCCAGCCGACGATGACCCAGGGAAACCAGGTGTACGGCGCGGTCGTTTGCTCGTCGACCTGGCCGGCGAGCAAACCGACCATCAGCAGAATTGCCAGCACAGGAAGGACTCCGTGCCGAAGCACGCTGAACTCACGGCGGGCCCGGAAGAACCGGATCACTGCGACATTGGTCAGAACGTAGACCGGCAGAATGCCCAGCGTGAGCAGGAATCCGAGGTAGCCGTACACGTTCGAACCACCGACAGGATTGCCGAGACCACCCGCGATGCTGCCTACTACGAAAGCGATGACGACGGAGAACACGCCTTGCACCAGCACAGCATTCGTTGGTGTCTTGTGGCGCGGATGGATGTGCGCGAACAGTTTCGGCAACATGCCCTCGCGCCCCATCACGGCGAGGATTCGCACGATCCCGTTGTTCGAGTTGACCATCACGGCAAACATCGACGACGCGGCCGCCAGCACCACCAGCAGCTTCATCCAGGGTGCGTAGGTGGATGCCAGATCGTTCCACGGCGTCGACGTCCCGTCCAGCTTGTTGGCCGCCTGCGTACCGACCCCGATGACCTCGGCCCAGATGCAGAACACGTACAACACACCGACGCAGATCACAGAGAGGGCGATCGCTTTCGGCACATTGCGTGCCGGCTGACGTACCTCCTCACCCAGCGTCGCCGCAGCCTCGAAGCCCACGAAGCTCAGGGCCGCGAAGACGAAGCCGGTCACCAGACCGCTGACCCCGTGGGGAGAGGCTCCAGGAGTGAGTGGGGCCGCGCTCAGCCCGTCGGCACCGCCCCGGGCGACCACGATCACCGCGAGCGTCACGACAACGATCACTTCCGCCGTGAAGAAGACCAGCGCCGTCCTCAGCGACGACTGAATGCCACCGAACGCCAGCACGGTCATCGCGACTGCTGGGACCAGACCGATGAGCCACCACGGCAGGCTGATCCCGAACTCGGACTTCAAGGTCGCCTGCAGGTACGACCCGATCAGTCCGATCTCGGCCGGTGGTAGGAGCGCGTACGCCACGAACATCAGGCCGCCGGTCACGAAGCCGGCCCGCGGGCCGATGCCTTGGGACACGTACGTGTAGAACGCACCGGCGCTCGGCAGCCGCGCCGACATCTCCATGATTCCGGTGGCGGTGATCAGGATCGCGACCAGGCAGAGCAGGTACACGAACGGCGTCGCCGCACCGGAGAACGGCGTGGAGAACTGCGGGTTGAAGAACGTCGACACGGCCGGCCCCATGATGGCTGCCGACATGATCACCGCGCCGCCGAGCCCGACCGCATTGCGCCGGAGTCCCGAGCGCTGCGCCGGCATCTCGGACTCGAATTGTTTTGTGACCACGAGGAACTCCCACTCAAACGCGCAGCTCTCGGCTGCGATCGCAGCCACAAGGAGACAATGAGTCAGAGGTGCACTGAAGTCAACGAAGAAATACTCGCGGGGGAATCACACAGGCGCTAATTCTGGGTCCACTTCAGCGGCATTCCAGCCTATTTTCAGGGCGCCAATGTCAAATATGCTTGGAAAGCCCTGGTGTGTTGCTCAGGGTCGGGTGGCGTAGAACGCTACTGCTGCTGAGGATGCCACGTTGAGGGAGTCGACGCCGCCTGCCATCGGGATCTTCACCGTGAGGTCGGCGTGCCGGAGGACGTTCGGTTTGAGGCCGTGGCCTTCGGTGCCGAAGATCAGCGCGAGCTTCTCGTCGTTGCGGGCGGCGAGTTCGTCGAGGGTGATCGAGTCGTCGGTGAGCGCCATCGCGGCGGCGACGTACCCGTTGTCCTGCAGCAGTTTCAGCTCGCCCGGCCAGCTCTGCAGGCGGGTCCACGGGACCTGGAAGACCGTACCCATCGAGACCTTGATCGACCGGCGGTAGAACGGGTCCGCGCAGGTCGGCGTGATCAGGACGAGCCCGACGCCGAGCGCGGCCGCGGCCCGGAAGCCGGCGCCGACGTTGGTGTGGTCAACGATGTCGTCGAAGATCGCGATCCGTCGGACGCCGGTGCCGAGCAGCTCGGGAAGTGGTAAGGCGGCCCGGCGCTTGTACGAGGCGAGCGCGCCGCGGTGTACGTGGAACCCGGTGACCTGTTCGGCCAGCTCCTCCGAGACGACGTACACGGGCTTGTCCGGCCACTGCTCGAGGACGTCCCGCAGCGAGTCGAGCCAGCGCGGCGCGAGTAGGAACGAGCGCGGCTCGTACCCGGCGCCGGCGGCGCGGCGGATCACTTTGTCGCCCTCGGCAATGAACAGCCCGTGTTCCTCCTCGAGCAGGCGGCGCAGATTCACCTCCCGCAGCTGCACGTAATCAGCAAGCCGCTCGTCGGCGGCGTCCTCGATCGGAACCAGCGTCACGCCCGCCCCGCTCCAGCACCCCGCTCGGCCGCGACCTGTGCGGCGACCTCGACTACGTTGCCGATGACAACGATCGCCGGAGCGCCGACGCCGTTCTCCTTCATCACGCCGGCGATCCCCGCCAGATCGGAGGTCACCAGCTGCTGACCAGGAAGGGTGCCGTCGGCAATCGCCGCCGCGGGAGTGTTCGCCGGCCGGCCGGCTTCGATCAGCCGGGCGGTGATAGCCGGCAGGTTCTCGACCGCCATCAGCAGGACGAGCGTCCCGTGCAGCTGCGCCAGCGCGTCCCAGTTCACCAGGGAGTCCGGGTGCGAGGGCGGGATGTGGCCCGACACCACGGTGAACTCGTGCGTCACCCCGCGGTGAGTGACCGGGATCCCCGCCACCGCGGGAACCGAGATCGAGCTCGTGATGCCCGGCACCACGGTCCACGGTACGCCGGCTGCCGCGCACGCCAGCGCCTCCTCGAACCCGCGGCCGAACACGTACGGATCGCCGCCCTTGAGCCGGACGACGACCTTCCCCTGCTGACCGCGTTCGACCAGGATCCGGTTGATCTCCTCCTGCTGCGCCGCCCGGCCGCGCGGCAACTTCGCCGCGTCGAACAGCTCGACGTCCGGATGCAGCTCGTCCAGCAGCTGCTGCGGCGCGAGCCGGTCCGCGACCACCACGTCCGCCTCGGCGAGCAGCCGCCGCCCGCGGACCGTGATCAGGTCCGGATCGCCCGGCCCGCCGCCGACCAGGTACACCCCGGGCCGCCGGTCGACGTCCCGCGCCGCCAGCTCACCGGTCCGCAGGCCCTCGAGGATCGCGTCCCGTACGGCGGCCGACCGGCGGTGGTCGCCACCACCGAGCACGCCGATCGTCACGTTGTCGTGCTGCCCCGACGCCGGCGTCCACGCGGTCGCGCGGGACCGGTCGTCGGAACGTACGCAGAAGATCCGCAGCTCCTCGGCCTCGGCCGACACCTGGTCGTTGACCAGGGCATCGTCCGTCGCGACGACGACGTACCAGGCGCCCTCGAGGTCGCCGGACTCGTACCCGCGCTCGACCCAGGTGAGCGCCGGGTTGCCGAGCAGGCCCTCGATCGTGGGCGTGATCGACGGCGAGATCAGGTCGATCCGGGCGCCCGCCTCGAGCAGCCGGGGCAGCCGCCGCTGGGCGACACCGCCACCGCCGACGACGACCACGCGCCGCCCGTCGAGGACGAGACCGGACAGGTACTGGTGCGTCACGAAGAAATCCCCGCGTCCTCGAACGTGGCCATCTCGGCGAGCGCGCGGGCCGCGCAGGTCAGGATCGGGTACGCGAGCACCGCGCCGGTCCCCTCGCCGAGCCGCAGGTCCAGGTCGACGAGCGGCTGCAGGCCGAGCTGCTTCAGCGCGACCGCGTGGCCCGGCTCGGCGGACCGGTGGCCGGCGACGCAGTAGTCGATCACTGCCTGGTCGAACGCCTGCGCGACGAGCGCCGCCGCGCCTGCGATCACGCCGTCGAGGATGACCGGGACCTTGTTGGCCGCGGCGCCGAGGATGTAGCCGGCGAGCGCGGCGTGTTCGAGGCCGCCGTACGCCTGGAGTGCCGTGAGCGGCTCGGTCGGTGGTACGGCGTGGAGCGCGAGGGCGTCCCGTACGACGGAGGTCTTGTGGGCGAGCGCTGCGTCGTCGATCCCCGTACCGCGGCCGGTGACCGCATCGGCGGTCGCGCCGGTGAACGTCGCGATCAGGGCGGCGGACGCGGTGGTGTTGGCGATGCCCATGTCGCCGGTCAGCAGGCAGCGGTAGCCGTCCTGCACCAGCTTGTCCGCGAGGTCGAAGCCGACCGCGAAGGCTTGGCGGGCCTCGTCCTCGGTCAGGGCGTCGGTCTGGGAGAGGTCACGGGTGCCGCGGCGGACGTTCGCGTGGACGATGTCGAGCTGCTCCACCGGGGTCGCCACGCCGACGTCGACGACTCGTACGTCCACGCCGTTGTTCTTGGCGAAGGCGTTCACCGCGGCGCCGCCGGCGGCGAAGTTCGCGAGCATCGCGGCGGTGACCTCCTGCGGCCACGGTGAGACGTTCTGGGCGTGTACGCCGTGATCCGCCGCGAACACGGTGACGACGGCAGCGCCTGGTACGGCGGGGGCGCCGGTCATGCCGGCGAGCTTCACCGACAGCTCCTCGAGTACGCCGAGAGAGCCGGCCGGCTTCGTCAGCCGCGCATGCCGTTCCGCGGCCGCCCGCATCGCCGTCTCGTCCGCAGGCTGGATCCGCTCCAGGTACTCGTCCACCAGGTCCTCCACTCGTAGCTTCCGCACCGATCTTCGCATCCCCGAGTGTGCGCCCCCGGACCGAGCGGCAGTCTGTGGACAGTAGTGTCGGATTCACCACACGTCACTCGATGCCGGAGGGCTGCTTGATGTCGCTCGATCGTCCCGTCACACCGGACCCGTACGAACTCCTCCCGAAGGCCGGTTCGTTCACCGTCACCAGCACCGACGTCGCCGACGGCGAGCCGCTGGCCGACGCGCACGCGTTCGCCGGCGGGAACACTTCGCCGCAGCTCACCTGGTCCGGATTCCCCGCGGAGACCAAGGCGTTCGTCGTCACCTGCTTCGACCCGGACGCGCCGATCGTCTCCGGCTTCTGGCACTGGGTCCTGGTCAACCTGCCCGCCACGGTCACCGAACTCCCCACCGGCGCCGGCACCACCGAACGCCTCGACAACGGCGCGTTCCACGTCCGCAACGACTTCGGCACCAAGAACTACGGCGGCGCCGCGCCGCCGGCCGGTGACCAGGTGCACCGCTACTACTTCGTCGTACACGCCATCGACGTTGAGGCTCTCGACGTGGACGCAGACGCCAGCCCGGCGGTGGTCGGCTTCAACCTCGCCTTCCACACCCTGGCCCGCGCCGTCATCACCCCGACCTACCAGATCGCGGAGTAGTCAGAGCGCCGCGACGTACACCCATTCGCCGGCCTCACGGGTGAATCTGCTGTTCTCGTGCTGCACGCCGGTGTTGTGATGCGCGTTGAACTCGACCGTGCCCTCGGTGTGGAAGGCACTCCCACCGGTGGTACCGAGAATCTCCAGACCGGTCCAGCGGCGATCCGGATCAAACTCGATCGCCGCGGGCCGGGTGCTGAGAGACCACGTCCGCCGCAGGTAGTCCGCGTCGTGCATCACGAACGCGGTGTACCTGGACCGCATCAACTGTTCCGCCGTCACCGCGGTCGCCCTGCCTTGGTGAAGCGACCCGCAGCAAACGGTGTACGGCTGACTCAACCCACAGGGACAGGTAGAAGGCATAACCCCATTCTCCCCGATCGCTGTCGTCATCACGTGACACGTAGTTCCGGATCTCGTACTGGCATACCAGCGGCTTCTGCCCGCAAGGCCTCATGCTGTTCGGGGTTGAGGTCTTCCGCGAGGATCACGTCGACTAGGCCGCCTTTGCGGCCCCAGGCGCCGACGATGCGGCCGTCGGCCAGTACGCCGTTCGGGTGGAAGGTGTCGGCGGCCGGGGTGAGGTGGCGGAGACCTGGGCCGACGAAGCGGGCGCCTGCGTCGCGGCCGAAGAGGCGGAGATCCGGTGCCGGGAGCAACCGTACGCCGCGGGGTGGGGCTGCGAGACAGTCCTCGGTACGAAGCATCCAGGCGGGTACGCCGTCGAAGTCGACCTCGACCAGTTCCTGCGCCAACCCGTCCCACACCGCCCGCGCGTCGGCGGGCGACAGGCCCGACCACCAGGCGAACGCCTTCGGCGACGTGGGTCCGAAGTACTTGATGTGGCGCCGGCACAGCTCCAGTCGCGCCTCGTGTACGTCGATCGCCGGCCGCGGCACCTCACGCGCGTACAGCGAGGTCGTGTCCCAGCGCAGCGCGATCCGCCCGCTCGCGCAGGCCTCACGGAGTCCGTCGATGCCGGCACCGCGACACTCCCGCCCGGCCAAGGCCTCGCAGACCCGTTCCGCCAGCGCATCGATCCGCCGTACCGCTGACGGATCGAGTGGCAGCCGTCCCAAGGTGAAGACGCCGAAGTCGCGGGCCGGGAGTACGTACACGGCGGCGCGCGGGCTGTACGTCTGGATCAGGCTCGGGTGCTCCCAGTCGGTCGGCGTACATCCCTGCATGCGAGCGTGCAGAGCAAGCAACGCGTCCCGCGGCGCGGTGTCCTGCAGGCCGACGTACGCCGCCCGCTCGTGCGATCCACCCGGCAGCCGCTCGCCGAGGTGGTTCACGCGCAGGCGGTGGGCGACGGCCTGTTGCCGGGTGACGGTCCGCATGACTCAGTCAGGGCCGGATGTCGTAGTTGTAGATCATGATGGCGCCGACGATCAGCGCCAGGAAGGCGATCATCATGCCGATCGCGGCGGCGGGTTTGGCGCGGCGGTTGGTGGCGAGTGTGGTGATCGCGAGGGCCAGTGCGGGTATGGCGAACGGGAACGCCAGGTACTGCCGGACCGGGAAACGGTCGATCAGGTTCGAGAACGGCAGAAAGGGCGTGACCAGTCCGGCAATCGCCAGGAGCAGCGCGAGTATGCCCATCGCAGCCGAGCCCTTCGCGCGCGGTGCTGAGGGTGGAACGGCACCGTGCGGCTGCGCATGCTCCGGCCACAGATGCTGCGGATACCCAGAACCAGCAGGCTGCTGCGCATAGCCGGACCCAGGCGCCTGCCGGTAACCCGGCGCAGGCTGCTGCGCGTACCCCCCGCCGGAGCCGTACGGGTGACCCGGAGAAGGTTGTTGCGGGTAGCCGCCGCCGGAGCCGTACGGGTGACCCGCGGAAGGTTGTTGCGGGTAGCCGCCAGCGGAGGCGTACGGGTGGTCCGGAGCGGGTGGCTGCGGGTAGCCGGGGGTGGTGGGGTCGGGCGGGGGGTTGGTCATGGGGGCTCCACACTTGGGGCCAGGCGCGGGGGGCGTCTGGTGGGGAGGGCGTCTTCTGAGCCGACGCAGCGGCTCCGGTGAAGGTTCCCCGGATCGACCCGATTACTCCTCGTGGAGCGGGAACGCCCGAATGATCACCGCGGTCGGCGTGGTCGCCCCGTCCCGCGGCTCCGTACCGACGAAGTCGTACAACACCCGATGCAGCCCCGCCCGGAACTCCGCCAGCTCACCATCCGCCAAACCGACAACCGCACTGAACGCGAAGTCCTCGTCATCCGAGGTCTTCGCGATCAGCCGGGATCACCGGCGTCGGGCTGATGGTCGACTCCAAACGCTTTGTTGCGGAAGGGTCCGGTGGGCACGGGCTGTTCTGGGCGTCAGCCGGTGGGGACGGTGACGTCGCGGCGGAGGGCTTGTAGTACGTCGAGTTCGCGGTCGAGCTCGCGGCGCTTGGCCTCGAGACGCTGGACCTCTTGCGCGAGCAGCACTTCCAGTACTCCCGTACGTTCCTCAGGCGGCGACTCGAGACACGGCAACAGCTCGCCGATCGTGCTGCTGGACAGGCCGGCCGCGAGCAGATGCTGGATCATCACGACCCGCTCGACCATCGACGCCTCGAAGTCGCGCCACCCACCGGGCGTACGGCCCGAGCGGATCAGGCCCTGTTCCTCGTAGTACCGCAAGGAGCGCGTACTCACCCCACTCGCGCGCGCGAGCTCTCCGATCCGCATGCACCCAAGTGTTGCACCTGACACCAGCGTGAAGTTCCACGATGAGCCGGACGCACCAACCCCGGAAGGAACCTCATGCACTGGCTCTACCTAGCGATCGCCGTCGTGTTCGAGATCGCCGTGGCGGTGTCGGCCGGCAAAGCCCAAGGCTTCAAACACCGCGGCTGGACCGCCGCGACCCTCATCACCGGCGCCTTCGGCACGTACTTCCTCAGCCGCGCGCTCCTCACCTTCGACGTCGGTGTCGGGTACGCGCTCTGGACCTCACTCGCCGGCGTAGGCATCACGCTGCTCGGCGCGCTCGTCTTCGGCCAGCAACTCACCTGGCGCAAAGCCGTCGGGATCGCCCTCGTCATCGGCGGCGTCGTCGGCCTCCAACTCTCGTCCTGAGGAGTACTCCCCTATGACAACCTCTCGCCGCACCGCCTGGCTGACGCTCCTCCTCGCAGGCGCCTTCGAGATCGGCTACGCCCTGTCCGTCGCCGGAAGCCACGCCTTCACCGTATGGCCGTGGTCCGTCGCAGCCGCCGTCTTCTTCCTACTGACCCTGTGGGCCTTAAGCCTCGCCCTGCGCACCATCGAAGTAGGCATCGGCTACGCCACCTGGGCCGGCATCGGCGCCGCCGGCACCGCCGTACTGGGCCCGGCGTTCTTCCACGAAACCCTGACGGTCGCGAAGGCCGCCTGGCTGACGGTCACCATCGCGGGCGTCATCTGGCTAAAACTCGCCGACCGCCCATCCCAGCCGTCCAACACAGCCACCCCGCACTCAACTCCCGAGCACGCACCCCACGCCCAACCCGCCGCCAACCGGCCATACCCAAACTGAACTGGGATGACCCAATGGGGTCTGGGAACATGCCATAGCCTCTTCCCAGACCCCATTACCTATCGCCAGTCCCGACTGCCCACAGCCGAAGCCACAACCAACCGACGCGAGGCCAACCGCGCGCGCCGGTGAAGGCGGCCAACAGACAGCCGGCGCGAAGCGGTGACCGATTGGGGCGGGGAGCTGGGGTGGCTCCCCGCGCGGGGTCAGTCTTTGATGCCGGATTGGGTTACGCCTTGGATCAGGTAGCGCTGGAGGAAGGCGAAGATGAGGACGAGGGGGAGGATCGAGACCGCGACTGCCATGAACAGTTCGTGGATGTTGATGGTCTGGGCGGTGATGAAGGTCGACATCGCGACCTGGATGGTCCAGGAGGACGAGTCCTGGCCGATGACGAGTGGCCACAGGAACGAGTTCCAGTTGCCGATGAAGGTGATCGCCGCGATCGCCGCGAAGAACGGCAGTGAGTTCGGTACGACGATCCGCCAGAACACCCCGAGGTACCCGGCGCCGTCCACCCGCGCCGCCTCCTCGAGTTCACGGGGAAAACCGAGGAAGTACTGCCGGAACAGGAACGCCGCGAACCCACTGAACAACGTAGGAATGATCAGACCACGCAGCGAAGACACCCACCCGAGCGACGAGACCACGATGAACGAAGGGATGAACGTCACCGCCCCCGGGATCATCAGCGTCGCCACGATCGCGTAGAAGATCTTGTCGGCGTGCCGGTAAGGAATGCGCGCCAACCCGTACCCAGCCATCGATGCCAACAGCAACTGTCCCGCCGTACCCAGCAGACCGACCACGGCAGAGTTGTACAGAGCCCGCGCCATCGGCACGGTCGTGTCGTTGAACAGCTCGCTGATGTTCCCCCACTGCAGATGCGACGGGAACAACGTCCACGAAGGCGCCGTGATGTCCGACTCGGTCGACAGCGCGTTGCGCAGGATCAGGTAGAACGGCACCAGGAACAGCACCACCGCGATCAACAACGCGATCCAGCGCAGCACCGTACCGAGGCGGCCGAGCCCGCTGCGGTTGAAGCCGATCGGTTGCGGCGTTCCCGTCGTACGTTCGGAGACTGCCATCAGTCGCCCGCCTTCCCGAAGCCGAAGATCCGGCTCTGCAGCAGCGTCACGATCATGATGATGACCGCCAGGATCAGCGCGCCGGCGGAGCCGTGCCCGAGGTCCTGGATGGAGCCGAGCGAGATGCCGTACAGGTAGACCAGTGGCGGCCGCGCGTAGTTCACGTTGCCGACCAGGTTGTAGAACTCGTCGAACGCCTGGTACGCCGCGATCAGGTTCAGGATCAGTACGGCGACCGACGTCGACCGCAGCTGCGGCAGCGTGATGTACCGGAACACCTGCCACCCGGGCTTGGCCCCGTCGACGTACGCCGCCTCGTACAGCGTCGGCGAGATCCGTTGCAGACCGGCGATGAACAAGATCATGTAGAACCCGAGCTGCAGCCACAGCCGTACCGTCACCAGCGGGATCCAGTACCACGGCGGCGAGACCGTCGACAGCCAGGCGATGTTGTCGACGCCGAACCAGCCGAGCACCGTGTTCGCGAGGCCGAACCGGACGCCGTTGAAGATCGACAGCTTCCAGATCAGCGACGCGACGACGTACGAGCACGCGGTCGGCAGGAAGAACACCGACCGGAAGAACGCCCGCGCGATCTTCACCTGGTTGACCAGCAACGCCAGCGCGAGCGAGAGCACGAACGTCAGCGGCACGATGAACACCGCGAAGATCGTGAACGTGCCCAGGCTGGACAGGAAGTTGTGGTCGGTGAGCATGTCGACGTAGTTGCGCAGCCCGACGAACTTCGACGGGGTCGCGGTGTTGTACGCCTCGAAGAAGCTGAGGACGAAGCTCCAGATGATCGGCAGGTACGAGAAGATCAGCAACCCGAGGACGAACGGGCCGACGAACACCCAGAACCACAGCGTGTTGCCCTTGATGCCCTTCTGCTTCCGCCGGGAACCCCGCCGCTCACCAGGAGCAGCGGGGTCCGTACGTGTCTTGACGGTGGAACTCATCCGAACAACCGCTGGAGTTCGTCGTTGACGGTCTTCTCCGCCTTCGTGATCTCGGCGGCTGGGTCGGCTCCCTTCTTGATGACGTTGGTCAGCATGTCGCCGAACGCCGTACCCATCTTCGGAGTCCAGGCTGGATTGTCGGTGTGCCCGTAGTCCTGGTTCAGCTTGACCGTGTCGGCCGCGACGCCGCTCTGCAGTTTGGAGGCCTTCGCCGCGAGGCTCTTGCGCGGCGGGATGTGGAAGCCGTAGCTCAGCGACCAGTCCTCCTGGTCCGCCGAGTTGTCGATCCACAGCCACTTCACGTACTTCTTCGCCGCGTCGACGTTCGCGCTCTTCGAGGACACGAACTGGGTCCAGCCGCCGGAGTACACGGCCGGCTTGCCCTCGGCGTCCAGCTTCGGGAACGGGATCACGCCGATGTCGTCACCGAGCGCCTTCTGCATGCCCGGCACCGCCCACATGCCGATCCACTGCATCGCCACCAGGCCCTGGTTGATCGCGGTCGGGTCCCACCAGTCCGTCGGCGCGCCGAGCAGGATGCTCTTGCTCGCGTAGAGCTCGTGCAGCTTGCCGAATGCCTTGGCCGCGCGGTCGCCGGTGAAGCCGGGCTTGTTGTCCTCGGTCAGGTAGCTGCCGCCCGACGACCACAGCGCCGGCCCGCCCATCCCGTTGCCGCCGTCGTTGCCGACGAACATGCCCTTCACCTTGTTGGTGGTGAGCTCCTTGGAGGCCGCGATCAGGTCGTCGACGGTTTCCGGCGGCTTGATCCCGGCCTTGTCGAGCATCGACTTGCGGTAGTAGATGACCTGCGGGTCGATGATCATCCGGACGCCGTAGATCTTGCCGTCGAGCGTGTTCGTGGCCAGGTCGCCGGGCAGGAAGTCGTCCTTGACGTCGGCGATGATGTCGTCCAGCGGCACCACCTGGTTGCTCTTCACCATGCCGATGTTGAACTGGCTCTCGAACACGTCCGGGCCCTTGCTGGACAGCAGCCCGGACGAGAGCTTCGCGGCGTAGTCACCCGGCGTCCACTGCACCGTCACGTTCGCGTCGGGGTAGGCCTTGGCGTACTTGAGAGCCGCCTGCTGGGTGCCGGTCTCGCCGTACTGGTGGTACCACTGCGAGAGGGCCGGCTTGGACCCTCCGCCGCCGCCACCGGACGAGGGCCGGCCGGTATTGCCGCCGCAGGCCGCGGTGAGCGCGGCGAGCGCGGCCAGTCCACCGGTCCGCTTGAGCAGATCGCGCCGGGACAGTCCGGCGTTCGGAACATGAGCAGGCATGAATTTCCACCTTCCCGAGAGGGAACGTCGCAGGGGTACGACGCACGGTTCCGAGTTACTTAACGGTGTTAAGCATCTCCGATTTTGGCACACGGTACTACAGGTCAATCGTTGTAGAAGTGCCAGCACAATGTCTCAAAAGCGCGCCCGGCGCAAGACCGGGCGCGCTGCTATTTGTTTGAACGTGTGTAGTTGGTACCGGCTCGTGATCAGCTGAAGATCTCGCCCGCGGCTGCCTTCCGGAGCAGCAACGCCGGCGGCTCGAAGCGTTCGCCGTACGCGGCGGCCAGCTCGCGCGAGCGCTCCGCGAACCGGTCCAGTCCGTACGCGTTCACGTACTGCAACGCGCCGCCGTGCAGCGGCGGGAACCCGATGCCGAAGATCGACCCGATGTTGGCGTCCGGCACCGAGCGCAGCACGCCCTCGGCCACGCACTTCACGGTCTCGAGCGCCATCGCGAACAGCATCCGTTCCTGCAGGTCGATCAGCGGTACGCCGTCATGCTGCGTGAAGTGTTCCCACAACCCCGGCCACAGCCGCTTCGGCCCGTCCGCCGGGTAGTCGTAGAACCCCGCCCCGGCCGCCTTCCCGCGCCGGTCGAACTCGTTCACCAGCCGATCGGTGACCGCCATCCCGGGGTGCTCGTCGAACGCGCCCGCACTGTCGCCGGCCGCCCGCGCCGCGTCCCGGATCTTCTGCGGCAGCGTCAGCGTGACTTCGTCCAGCATCGCCAGCGGCGGCGCCGGGAACCCGGCCTGGGTCGCGGCCCGCTCGATCATCACCGGGTCGACACCCTCGGCGACCATCGCGGCACCTTCCATCACCAGCGTGCCGAACACCCGCGACGTGAAGAACCCGCGGCTGTCGTTGACCACGATCGGGGTCTTCTTGATCTGCCGTACGACGTCGTACGCCTGCGCGATCGCCCGGTCCGAGGTCTTCGCGCCGACGATCAGCTCGACCAGCGGCATCCGGTCGACCGGGGAGAAGAAGTGCATGCCGATGAAGTCGTCCGGCCGGTCGATGCCGTCGGCGAGCGTGGTGATCGGCAGCGTCGACGTGTTCGAGCACAGCAGCGCGTCCGGCTCGACCACGGCGGCGATCTCCGCGAACACCTTCTGCTTCAGTCCGCCGTCCTCGAACACCGCCTCGATCACCAGGTCGCACCCGGCGAGATCGTTCGGGTCCCCGGTCGGCGTGATCCGGCTGAGGAACTTCTCGACCTCGGCAGCAGTGGTCCGGCCTTTCGCGACCTGCTTGGCCAGCAGCTTCTCGGAGTATTCCTTTCCGCGCGCAGCCGCCTCCAAAGAAACATCTTTGAGCACAACCTCCATACCGGCCTTCGCGCAGACGTACGCAATTCCCGCGCCCATCATCCCGGCACCGAGTACACCGACCTTCCGCGCGCGGTACGCCGGTAGGTCGGCCGGCCGCGAACCGCCGGCGTTGATCGACTGCAGGTCGAAGAAGAACGCCTGGATCATGTTCTTCGCGATCTGCCCGGTGGCGAGCGAGACGAAGTACCGGGACTCGATCCGGGACGCGGTCTCGAAGTCGACCTGGCTGCCCTCGACCGCCGCGCTCATGATCGCCCGCGGCGCCGGGTACGGCGCGCCCTTGAGCTGCTTGCGCAGGTTCGCCGGGAACGCCGGCAGGAACGCGGCCAGCTTCGGCGACGACGGCGTACCACCGGGGATCTTGTACCCGTCGCGGTCCCACGGCTGCTTGGCGTCACCGTCGTACGTCGTGATCCAACGGCGCGCGGCATCGAGCAACTCGCCGGCGGGTACGACCTCGTCGACGATACCGGCCGACTGAGCAACCAAAGGCTTCATCCGCTGGCCTTGCAGCAGGACCTTCATCAGCGCGTCCTGCAGGCCGAGCATCCGGACCGTACGGGTCACTCCCCCACCGCCGGGCAGCAGGCCGAGCGTCACCTCCGGTACGCCGAGCTCGATGCGGTTGTCGTCGGCAACGATCCGGTGGTGGCAGGCGAGCGCGATCTCCAGCCCGCCGCCGAGCGCGGAACCGTTGATCGCGGCAACGACCGGTACGCCGAGTGTCTCCAGCACACGCAGCTGACGCTTGACTTCCTCGATCGTCTCGAACACCTGCGCGGCGTCCGACGGCTGGATCCGGGACAGCTGCTGCAGGTTGCCACCGGCAAAGAACGTCGACTTCGCGGACGTCACGATCACGCCCTTGAGCAGCGCCTTCTCGGCGACCAGGCGCTCGACGGTCCGGCCCATCGCCGCGACGTACGCGTCGTTCATCGTGTTCGCCGACGCGGCGGGGTCGTTCAGGGTCAGTGTGACGACACCGGCGTCGTTCTTCCACTCGATCATGCGGCAAGCCTCTCGATGATCGTCGCGACGCCCATCCCGCCGCCGACGCACAGGGTGGCCAGACCGTACCGGAGCTCGCGGCGCTCCAGCTCGTCCAGCAGGGTTCCGATCAGCATCGCGCCGGTGGCGCCGAGCGGGTGCCCGAGGGCGATCGCGCCACCGTTGACGTTCACCTTCTCGTGCGGTACGCCGAGATCCTTCATGAAGTGCATGACCGCCGCCGCGAACGCCTCGTTCATCTCGAACAGGTCGATGTCGCCGACCTCGAGCCCCGCGCGCGCCAGCGCCTTCCGCGCGGCCGGCGCCGGACCGGTCAGCATGATGGTCGGATCGGCACCGCTGACGCCGACCGACACCACCCGCCCGCGCGGCGCCTGACCGAGCGCCGCGCCGGCCTTTTCGTTGCCGACAGCAACCAGAGCCGCGCCGTCCACGATGCCCGACGAGTTGCCCGCATGATGCACATGCGAGATCCGCTCGACGGTCAGGTACTTCTCCAGCGCGACCGAGTCGAACCCGCCGTGCTCCCCGATCGCCGCGAACGACAACGGCAGCCCGGCCAGCGTTTCGACGGAAGTCCCGGGCCGGACCAGTTGGTCGTGGTCGAGGATCCGCAGCCCGTTCCGGTCCAGCACCGGTACGACCGAACGCCCGAAGTACCCGTTCGCCCAGGCCTTCGCGGCCCGCGCGTGCGACTCGGCCGCGTACGCGTCGACATCGGTCCGGGAGAAGCCGTCGATGGTCGCGATCAGGTCCGCGCTGATGCCCTGCGGGATGAAGCCGGTCTCGAGCGCGGTCTCCGGATCCATCGCCCAGGCGCCGCCGTCGGAGCCCATCTTCACCCGTGACATCGACTCGACACCGCCGGCCAGGATGAAGTCCTCCCAGCCGGAACGGACCCGCTGCGCGGCTTGGTTCACCGCCTCCAGACCCGAGGCGCAGAACCGGTTGAGCTGCACGCCGCCGGTGGTCTCGGGGTAGCCGGCCATCAGTACGGCGGTCCGCGCGATGTCCATGCCCTGGTCGCCGATCGGCGTCACCACGCCGAGGACGACGTCGTCGATCGCGGCCGGATCCAGGCCGGGGTGCCGGGTCCGGAGCTCGTCCAGCAGTCCGGTGATCAGCTGGATCGGCTTGACCTCGTGCAGCGCGCCGGTCGGTTTCCCTTTGCCGCGCGGCGTGCGGATCGCGTCGTACAGGAAGGCTTCGGTCATACGCCCGATTGTGACAGTAGCACTGTCACGATAGTAAGAGGGACTCGTTATGATCTCCGCCATGTCCGAGGTGGCGGGGGACGCATCATATGAAGGCGTGACGTTGACAGTTGACGAGCTGTCGGCGCGGGTCGGGATGACGGTACGTACGTTGCGGTTCTACGCGGGCCGGGGCCTGATCCCGCCGCCGATCCGGCGCGGCCGGGTGGGGTACTACGGTCCCGAGCACATCGCGCGGCTCGACCTGGTGCGCGAACTGCAGGCACACGGGTTCACGCTGCAGGCGATCGAGGGGTACCTGGACCGGATCCCCACCGACGCGACGCCGCAGGACATCGCGCTGCACCGCACCCTGCTGACACCGTGGATGCGCGACCTGCCGGAAACGCTCGACCGGGCGACGCTGGTACGGCGTACCGGCCGGGAGCTGAGCGACGACGACATCGAGATGCTGGTCGCGCTCGGGGTGGTCGAGCCGACGCCGGACGACGACGTGTTCCAGGTCGCGACGGCCCATCTGTCGCTCGGGGTCGAGCTGCTCGACCTGGACCTGCCGGTCGAGGCGGTGCTCGACGCCGGCCGGATCTTCACCGAGCACGGCCGGGCGATCGCGGAGGAGCTGACCGAGGTGTTCCGGACCAAGGTCTGGCCGCACTACCGCGATTCCGGCGGACCGCCCGAGCACATCCAGCAGCTCGTCGAACGCTTCAAACCCGTCACCATCCAGGGCCTGGTGCTGGCGTACGAGCGAGCCGTCGGCGAAACCCAACGCGACACGATCCGCCGCACCCAGCACAAGCGCCGCTAGGAGCTCGGGACGCGCAAGTACGTCAGGCCTCTCAGGTCGAGGTAGGTGTCGTTCGGGGTGGTGACGACGCGGAGCAGGACCGCGTCGCAGCCGGAGCAGCGGGCGACGGTGCCGGGGGCGTTGACGTAGACGCGGGACTCCGCGAAGACTGTGGTCTGGCCGCACCCGTCGCACTGGCCGATCGCCGCGGTCAGGTCCACCGCGAACAGCTCGCTCAGCGCTCCGGCGGCTGCGTTCCCATCAAGATGACTCATCCGAACCGCTCCGTTCTCACTCGCGCCGGGTCGTGACCGGCCGCGACCAGCAGGTCAGCGACCGTCTCCACGAACGCCGTCGGTCCACACACGTACGTCGTCGCGCCGTCGGCCGGCTTGTACGCGTACTGCTCGAGAAGCTCCGCGTCGATCCGCCCGACCCGCGGCTCCCCCGCCGGCGCCTCCCGGGTGTACACCAGCCGTACGTCGATGTCGTCGGACGCCGCCAGCTCCTTGAGGTCCTGGACGTAGATGACCGACTCCGGACGGCGGACGGAGTACAGCAGGCGCATCGGTGTCGACGTACCGGCCGCGGCCTGCAGCATCGACCGCAGCGGTACGACACCCGACCCACCGCCGATCAGCTGCACCGGCCCGTCCTGCTCCGGCTTCCACACGAACCACCCGCCGACCGGCCCGCGGATCTCCAGCGGATCGCCGGCCTTCAGTACGTCGACCAGGTACGGCGAGACCTCACCACCGGGTACCTCCTCGACCGTCAGCTCGATCGTGCCACCGGTCCAGGCCGAGGCGATCGAGTACGACCGGGAGGCGCGATAGCCGTCCGGCGCGGTCAGCCGTACGTCGAGGTGCTGCCCGGCCAGATGCCCCGGCCAGTCCGGTACCTCCAGCACGATCGTGCGCGCGGTCGGCGTCTCACGCCGTACGTCCGCGACGGTGGCGACCTGCCAGGTCAGTCGCCGGCGTATCGCTGTTCTTTCCATGGGTCTCCGTACTCGTGGTAGCCGGCGGTCTCCCAGAAGCCGAGGTCCTCGGTGTCGGACAGCACCAGGCCGCGGACCCACTTGGCGCTCTTCCAGAAGTACAGGTGCGGGACGAGCAGCCGTGCCGGCCCGCCGTGCTCCGGGTCCAGCGGGTCGCCGTCGTATTCGTAGGCGATCCAGGACTGCCCGTCGAGCAGGTCGTCGAGCGGGACGTTCGTCGTGTAACCGCCGTAGCTGTGCGCCATCGCGAAGTCGGCGCCGGTCTCGACGTCCGCGAGCAGCGTGTCCAGCGAGACACCCTTCCAGGTCGTCTGCAGCTTGGACCACCGCGTCACGCAGTGGATGTCCTTGGTGATTTCTTCGGCAGGCAGCGCCATCAGCGCGGCCCAGTCCCACTTGTACTTCTCGCCGGTCTCCGTGGTGACCGTGAACTCCCAGTGGTCCGTCAGGATGTGCGGCGTCGGCCCTGCCGACAGCACCGGGAACTCGTGCGTCAGGTACTGCCCTGGCGGCAGGTCCGTGCCACCTCCCCGCCGACCGGTGAACCCCGGCGAAACGATGCCCATGCCGACCCTCCCTCGGTATGCGAACGCTCTCAGCAACACGGGACTAGACTGCTGCCCCTTGCTGCCCCGGACCACGGTAGCTTCCGTAGCTGCGACCTGCCCGGGAGGAAGCTCTGATGAGCGAATGGTACGGCGTGCGTCCGCCAGTCGTGCGGGAGCCCGCCCCACCATCGCCAGCTGCCCCGGACGCCGACGATCCCGACGGCTCCGACCCGGTACCGGCCGACGACGCAGCGGCCGACGAGTGAGGATCCCCGAAGCGGGTACCGGAACGTTTCGTACGGCGGTCGCGGACCGGTCGGCCGCTCAACAGGTCGAGGCACGTGGCGCAATGACCAACACGATCCCCCTGCGGTCGCTAAAGTGGAACATCCGCCCAGTGGCGGCACGAACGTGGACGGGATGCGTGGATCTGGACCGGAGTGCCAGGGTGTGGGGGGCGATCAAGACCGCCGCGCACGACGACGGCACGTCACCGACGCTGTTGCACGCGGTCCGCGCCTGCGCCGCCGCGCTGACCGCGGTCGGAGCCGGCGTCGCGCTGACCCGGAACGGCGGCCTGTGGGAACCGCTCGTCGCGAGCAGCCCGGAGGCGACCGAGCTGGACGAGCTGCAGTTCACGCTGGGCGAGGGCCCGAGTGACGACGCCGTCGCGAACGGAACGCCGGTTCTCGAGTCGGACCTGTCCGGATTCGGGGCGGGGCGGCGCTGGCCGGCGTTCGCGGCGGGTGCTACCGAGCGCGATGTGGGCGCGGCGTTCGCGTTCCCGGTCGGTGTCGGCGCGGCGCGGGTCGGCGTACTGACCGTTTATCGGCGCGAGCGTGGACCGCTGTCGGCGGAGCTGCTGCAGGACGCGTTGGTGTACGCCGATGCCGTACTCGTGCTGGCGCTCGACGATCGGAGCGGGATCAGTACCGACGCGGACCAGCTGATCGCGGCGGCGTTCAGTGCCCGACGGGCCGAAGTACATCAGGCCGCCGGAGTGGTCGCCGCACAACTCGCGATCAGCGTGACGGATGCGTTGGCGCGGTTGCGTGCCCACGCGTACAGCAGTGGCTTGTCCTTGCAGGAGGTCGCCGCCGAGACCATGGCCGGCCACCTGCGCCTCGAGACCGACGAACGGGAGACAGGCTCCCAACATGCAGAGCTTGATCAGGAAGAAGACTCATGAGCACATCTGACCGGAGGGTGCGGGAAGTCTTCATCGAGCTGTCCGACACACTCGTCGCGGACTTCGACATCATCGAGTTCCTCGACCGCCTGGCGGCCCGCTGCAGCGAACTGCTGGAGGTGTCAGCCTGCGGCATCCTCCTCGTCGACCACCACGGCGTGCTGAACCTGGTCGCGGCGTCCAGCGAGCAGGCGCGGCTCGTCGAGCTGGTCCAGCTGCAAAGTCTCGAAGGCCCGTGCCTGGACGCGTTCAACACCGGACGCCCGGTGCAGTACGCCGACCTGCGCGACGGCGCCAGCCCGTGGCCGGCGTTCTCGGCGGCCGCGGTCGACGGCGGATACCTGTCGGTCCAGGCGCTCCCGATGCGCCTGCGCGACTCCACGCTCGGCGCCGTCAACGTCTTCAGCGAGGAGGTCGGTCCGCTGTCGGACGACACCGTCGTACTGGGCCAGGCGCTGGCCGACGCGGCGACCATCGGCATCCTCCACCAGCGTGCCCTGGCCCGCCAGGAGGTCGTCACCGAACAACTCCAGAACGCGCTGAACAGCCGAATCCTGATCGAACAGGCGAAGGGCTACCTCAGCCACAGCCTCTCCATCACGGTCGACGAGGCGTTCGCCGTACTCCGCTCCCACGCCCGCTCCACCAACCGCCGCCTGACCGACGTAGCCACAGACGCCGTCCAGGGCCGCCTAACCCTCCCCACCTGAAGCACCGACTTCAAACGCCTGTAAACCTTCCTCCGCGATCTCCCGGTAGTTACTCTGTGTAAGCCAGTCCCCAGCCCCCGGACGTGCCGCGACCGCACGGGAGGGGTGACCGCGGCACCAGGCACCATCTGGCCCTGCCCTCCACGGCGGGGCCAGATCTCAGTCCGAACCCAGCCGAGCCGCCGAAGATCGACACCTCCGCCCGGCCCGCCAACGACCAGCCGCCCGGCGCTCGGAGTCGAGCACCTGCTGCTAGAACAGCGCATCGTTCCAGCCGTCGGAGACCGACGGACTGGCGTACAGCCGAACCCGCGATTGACTGACAGGCGCAACCTCTGGTCCTGCCGCCTCGGCGCCGTACACGACGATCCCCGCGGCGTCGAACACGACCCGTGACCGGTAGGCCAAATCGTCAAGCATGTCCTGGTACAGCGCCTCAACCCGAGCATGATGCCGAGACTCCCTGCCGGTGCTGCGCCCTCCGAAGTACCCGGCCCCCATGCCGGCCAATGCGACAACGTACGGTCCAGCCTCTTTGACAACCTCAACCAGCGTCATGAGCGCTCGCCATCTCCATCAAGCGTCCCGCGTGATCCGTCAGGCCGCGCCGTACTGACCACCAACGGTACGAGCTCTGGCCAACTCTCCGGCCGAACACCAAAGCCAGCCACCAACGAATATCTCCTCCCCTTTCTTTCCTTCCCTTTCTTCCTCAGATGCCCATGGTTCGGCCTATTATTTCTTTCATTATTTCTGTGGTGCCGCCGTAGATGGTTTGGATTCGGGTGTCGAGGTAGGCCTTGGCGATGGGGTATTCGGTCATGAAGCCGTAGCCGCCGTGGAGTTGTAGGCAGCGGTCCACGACCTTTTTCTGGAGTTCGGTGGTCCACCACTTGGCCATGGCGGCTTCGGCTACCGTGAGGGTTCCGGCGTTCAGTTCCTGGATGCAGCGGTCGACGAAGACTCTGGCTATCTGGGTTTCGGTGGCGAGTTCGGCGAGGACGAAGCGGCTGTTCTGGAAGGAGCCGATGGGGCGGCCGAAGGCTTTGCGGTCCTTCACGTACGTGAGGGTGTCCGCGAGCATGTTCTCGCAAGCGGCTGCCGCGACGACCGCGATCGTCAGGCGCTCCTGCGGAAGCTTCTCCATCAGATAGACGAAGCCCTTACCTTCCTCGCCGAGCAGGTTCTCCGCCGGGACCCGGACGTTGTCGAAGAAGAGTTCGGCGGTGTCCTGCGCCTTGAGCCCGATCTTGTCGAGGTTTCGCCCGCGTTCGAAGCCAGGCATTCCGCGTTCGACCACGATCAAGGAAATACCTTGGGCACCGGCCGCCGGGTCGGTCTTGGCGACAACGATCACCAGGTCGGCGAGAATTCCGTTGGAGATGAACGTCTTCTGACCGTTCAGCACATAATGATCACCATCACGCCGCGCGGTCGTCTGAATGCCCTGCAGGTCGCTCCCGGCACCCGGCTCGGTCATCGCGATCGCGGTAATCGTCTCCCCCGAACAGAACGCGGGCAACCAGCGTTTCCGCTGTTCCTCGGTCGCATAGTCAAGCAGGTACGCCGAATTGATGTCGGTGTGGATCGTGAACCCGACACCGCTCGCCCGCACCCGGGTCAGTTCCTCGATCAGTACGGTATTGAAGCGAAAATCCCGTACTCCGCCCCCGCCGTGTTCCTCCGGCATCATGAACCCGAGCAGCCCCGCCGCACCCGCGGCCTCCCACAACGAACGCGGGACGATGCCGGCCTCCTCCCACGAGTCGTGATGCGGCACGATCTCCTTGTCGCAGAACGCCCGGACAGTCTCCCGGAAGGCATCGTGATCGGCATCGAAAAGCTGACGTTCCACGGGCGGTTCCTCTCAGTTCTGTACGGCTGCACCCGATTCGAGCAGGCCGTCGATATCAGCGATGCCCCAGTCGGCGAGCGCCTCCCGGGTGTGCTCCCCCGGCCGCGCGGGCGGCCGGTCCAGGCGGGTCGGGGTCCGGTCGAACCGCGGCGCGGGCGCCGCCTGGCGAACCCCGTCCACCTCCACAAAGGTGCCGCGGGCAACGAGATGCGGGTGGTCGCCGGCCATCGGCAGCACCGGCGCGACACACGCGTCGGACCCGTCGAAGACCGCGGTCCATTCCGCCTGCGTACGTTGCCGGAACGTCTCGGCCAGTACCTTCCGCAGCTCGGGCCACTGCGCCGGGTCGTTCCGGTCCGGCGCGTCCAGCCCGAGCTTGTCGATCAGCTCGGCATAGAACTGCGGCTCGATCGCCCCGACCGCCACGTACTTCCCGTCCGCGGTCTCGTAGACGTCGTAGAACGGCGCTCCCGTGTCCAGCAGGTTCGTACCCCGCTCCTGCCGCCATGTACCGGCCGCGAGCGCACCGAGCAGCATCGTCGTGAGGTGCGCCGACCCGTCGACGATCGCCGCGTCGACCACCTGCCCCTGCCCGCTACGCCCGGCCTCGTGCAGCGCCGCAAGTACACCGATCACCAGGTACAGCGACCCACCCGCGAAGTCGCCGAGCAGGTTCGCCGGCACCTGCGGCGGCCCGCCGGCACGTCCGATGAGATGCAGCGCGCCCGACAACCCGAGGTAGTCGATGTCGTGCCCAGCAGCCTGCGCCAGCGGCCCGTCCTGCCCCCACCCGGTCATCCGCCCGTACACGAGCCGCGGGTTGATCGCGTGGCAGTCCTCCGGCCCCAGCCCGAGCCGCTCGGCGACCCCGGGCCGGAAACCTTCCACCAATACGTCCGCCTGCGCGACCAGTTGCCGTACGACGTCCACGGCCGCGGGCTGTTTCAGGTCGAGCGCCGCGCTCCGGCGGCCGCGGTTGACCAGGTCGAGCTCGGGCGGCCCCATCGACAGGCCGCCGCCGGGGCGGTCGATCCGGAGGACGTCGGCACCGAGCTCGGCGAGCAGCATGCACGCGAACGGCGCCGGCCCGATCCCGGCCAGCTCGACTACCTTGACGCCCTCGAGTGGACCCATGCGGGCCATTGTGACAGTTCCACTGTCACAGTCGTCAAGTGAGCTTGCGCACCCCCACCAGCGCGCTGAGCGGAACCAGCACCATCAGCGCGAGGATGACGGCCAGCCCGGTCGACAGCGCCACGGAGTCGCCGTCGAGGTGACCGAGGTGGAAGAACAGGTGCGGCCCGGCATAGGCGAGATAGGCGATCAGCGCGACGGCGGTCAGGAATCGGTCGAACCGGATCGCGGCGGCTGCCAGCACGATCCCCAACCCCAGCGAAGCCCCACCGAAGTCGTGGAACAAATGGTCGCTGTACGGCGGCGTCCAGTTCACCGTCGGCACGTGGTCGTAGAACGTCTTCGGAACTATCGACAGCCACAGCCCGAGCAGCACCTCGAAGACCGCGAGAACGACCAGCACCACCCGTACGTACGTCCTCATCGCAGGTACTCCGCGAACGTGACCTTCCCGTACGCCGCCCCGTCGACCGTCGCGTCACCGGCCGCGAACCCCCGGAACGTCCGTCCCGGCAACCGCACCGGCACCACCGGCCGCCGGACCCCTCGCGCGTTCTTCCAGAGCCGCGCGAACTCGACCACGGACCGCCGCTCCGGCCCACCGATATCGGGAACGCGGCCGTTGACCGGCGACTGTTCCACGAGCTCGGCCAGCCGGTCCGCGACCTCGTCGACGGCGATCGGCTGCAGCGTCACCGCCGGCGCCACCACCACAGGGAGGAGTCGCTGAGCGCTGAGGACCATGTCGACCAGGTCGTGGAACTGAGTCGCACGGAGGATCGTGTACGGCACCCCGGACGCGGCGACCAATCGTTCGGCCTCGAGCTTGTACCGGTAGTACGGCAACGGAATCCGGTCGATCCCGGCGATCGACATCACGATCAGATGCCGTACGCCGGTTGCCGCCGCCAGCAGGTTCCGCGTCTGCACGACGTCCCGCTTCCCCTGACTCGTAGCCAGATGGACGACGACGTCGACTCCGCCAAGGTCCAGCCCCTGACCGGTCGTCAGGTCGCCGACGACGCGATTCGGTCCGGGCTTGCGGCTCAGTACCCGTACGTCGTGTCCCTGGAGCCGCGCGACGGTCGGCCGGCCGAGCGTGCCGGTACCGCCGGTGACGAGAATGGAGCTCATTCGGTTGGTGTCCTTTCAGTCACCACCTCAGATCCGACAGCCCTCCGATCTGTGACAACTGCCCGGTCGCGAACGCCAGCTTGTCCGGATTCATCACGAACTCCACCGACGTCACGCCGTCCGGGCCGATGCCGAGGAAGCCGATCGCGACCACGCCGTCCGGACCGGCGGCGACCAGCGCAGGGCCGCCGTTCGACTCGGTCAGGTACGCCTCGATGTCGCCGCCGAACCGCTGGATCGCGCCGGACAGGTACCGCGCGACCTTGTTCCGGCCGACCACCGCGTTGCGGGCCGCAGACACCTGACCGCCGCTGTCCGCCCGCGACACCACATCCGCGGCGAGCAGCTCCTCCAGCTCCTCGATCTCCCCGAGCCGCGCCGCCGCGATGAACCGCTCGACCAGCTTCCGCCAGCCGTCGCGGTCGACCGCCTGTTCGCGTCGCGGCTCCGCGGCGAGCTTCTTCCCGGCCCGCGACGCCAACTGCCGCGCGTTCGCCTCGGACGTACCGATCAGCTCCGCGACCTCGCGGTACCCGTACGCGAACGCCTCGTGCAGCACGTACGCGGCCCGCTCGGCCGGACTCAGCCGCTCGAGCATCAACAGCAGCGCGAACGACACCGACTCGCGCTCCGCGACGACCTCGAGCGGTCCGAGCGCGTCGAACTGCCCGGTCAGTACGGGTTCCGGCAGCCACTGGCCGACGTACGTCTCCCGTCGGGCCCGTGCCGAGGTGAGCTGCTTGATCGAGAGGTTGGTGACGATCTTCGCCAGGTACGCGTCCGGGTCGCGTACGGACGTACGGTCGACCTCCTGCCAGCGCAACCAGGCGTCCTGGAGGATCTCCTCGGCGTCGGTCGCCGTCCCCGTCATCCGGTACGCGATGCCGAACAGCCGCCCACGCAGCCGCTCGAAATCATCCATCCCGGAACGTCTCCGCCGCGCGCTGGATCCTGGTGTAGAACTCCGACCAGCCGGCCTCGTCGAGCATGCCCGCGTCGCTGCCGCCCTGCCCGTCGATCAGCTCGCGGACGATGTCGGCGTGCCCGGCGTGGTGGGCGGTCTCGTCGACGACCCGCACCAGTAGCGCGCCGAACGTCGTACCGCGCTGCCCCTCGGCCCAGTGCGGGACCTCGGCCGGTTGGTCCAGGCCGAACTCGGCGATCGAGCGGTCGCTGTGCGCGCAGGCCTCGCGGTAGAGCCCGGTGATGTACTCCGTCGACTCGTCCGGCTTCGCCCACATGTCGCCGCCCTCCCAGACCGAGCCGTCCGCCTCCCACGGCAGTACCTCGGCCGGCGGGCGACCGACGCTCGTGCCGAGGTAGACGTACTCGATCCCGGTGAGGTGCTTCACCAGCCCGAGCAGGTTCGTACCGGACGGAACCAGTGGGCGGCGGCGGTCGTACTCGCTGAGCCCGTCGAGCTTGGCGAGCATCAACGCGCGGGTCGCCTGGAGGTAGTCCTGCAACACGGTCTTCACGGGGCTCCTGGTGGTACGAAGGGAACGGCTGGTGCACCGTGCTCGATGAGGTGCAGGAGCGCGGCGGTGTCGGCGTACTCGTCGATCATGTCGGCCAGCCGGTCCAGGCGGTCCTCGCGCAGGCCCGCGAACGACACGGTCCCGTCGGGCGCGGGCTTGCCCGTCAGCCCGGCGACCTCGGCCAGGAACGCGTGCCGCGCCGAGTCGTCATCGAGCAACCCGTGCCAGATCGTCCCCCACACGTTCCCCGACCGGCATCCGCCCGGAAACTCGGCCGCGTCCTCGGTCACCTCGACCACACCGTGGTGGATCTCGTACGCGGTCGGCGCGGGCCGCCGCAGCACCTTCTCCCGGCCAAAAACCGTGGCTACTGGCAACAACCCCAGTCCAGGGTGATCACCACCTGTCTCGACCGCGTCTGGATCGGAGACGAATGATCCGAGCATTTGGTACCCGCCACATATTCCTAGAACTGGAAGGCGGTTGGCCACCCTGGCCTGGAGTGCGTCGGCCAGGCCTTGCGCGCGGAGCCAACTCAGGTCGGCGACTGTGGCGCGGGAGCCGGGGAGTACGACGAGGTCGGCGTCGCGGATCTCGGTGGGGCTTGTGGTGAAGAAGACGCTGTTGGTCGGCTCCGCGGCCAACGCGTCCAGGTCGGTGAAGTTGCTGATCCGCGGAAACCGCACCACCGCGATCGTCAACAGGTCCCCGGAGGAAGTACGACGGACCGGAATGTCGAGCGCGTCCTCCGAGTCCAGCCACAGCTCCGGCAACCAGGGCAGTACGCCGTACGTCGGCCGCCCGGTCACCGAGGTGAGCATGTCGATCCCCGGCTGCAACAACGACGCGTCCCCGCGGAACTTGTTCACCAGAAACCCGCTGATCAAGGCCTGATCAGCAGCATCCAGCAACGCGACGGTCCCGAACATCGACGCGAACACCCCGCCGCGATCGATGTCGCCGACAACGACCACCGGTGCGCGGGTGTGCTGCGCCAGCCCCATGTTCACGTAGTCGGACTGCCGCAGGTTGATCTCGGTCGGGCTGCCCGCGCCTTCGCTGATCACCACGTCGTACCGCGCCGCGAGGTCGTCGTACGCCGCGAACGCCGCCTTCGCCAGTTCGGCCCGTTCGGTGAGGAAGCCGCGGGACGACAGTTCGCCCCAAGGCTCCCCCATCAGTACGACGTGACTGCGCCGGTCGCTGCCCGGCTTGAGCAGCACCGGGTTCATCGCGGCCTCGGGTTCGGCGCCGGCGGCAACGGCCTGGATCCACTGCGCCCGGCCGATCTCGGTACCGTCGGCGCAGACCATCGAGTTGTTCGACATGTTCTGCGCCTTGTACGGCGCCACCCGTACGCCCTGCCGCGCCAGCCACCGGCACAAGCCGGTCACCACGGTCGTCTTCCCGGCGTCCGACGTCGTACCGGCGATCAGCAGCGAACCCACCCGGTCATCCTAGAGGGGTCGGTCCCTGGAAGCGGGTGGCTCCTCCCTTCGCCGACAGCGGCTTGGCGACGTGCTCCAGCGACTTGCCCTCGGCATCGACGCCGAAGAACCACGCGATCAGCCCACCGAGCAGCATCACGGCCGCGCCGACGATGTAACCGACGGTCAGCGGCCCGCGCGCCGGGTGGTCGCCGGACCCGATCAGCGACGCGAACAGGAACGGCGCGATCACGCCGCCGGTCAGCTGCGAGATCGCGAAGAAGAACGAGATCGCCTGGCCGCGCAGCTCGATCGGGAAGATCTCGCTCACCGTCAGGTACGCCGACGACGCGCCCGCCGAGGCGAAGAAGAACACCACGCACCACAGTCCGGTCAGCGACGCCGCGTTCAGTACGCCGGCGTTGAACAGCAACGCCGTGACGAACAACACCACGGCGGACAGGGTGTACGTACCCAAGATCATCTTGCGGCGCCCGATGGTGTCGAACAGGTGCCCGAGCAGCAGCGGCCCGGCCAGGTTGCCGATCGCGAACGGGAAGAAGTAGAGCGCGACGCTGGAGTCGTTCAGGCCGAAGTACGACTTCAGCACCAGCGCGTAGGTGAAGAAGATCGCGTTGTAGAGGAACGCCTGGGTGACCATCATCGAGAAGCCGAGGAACGAGCGGCTGCGGTAGTCGCGGAGCATCACCCGGGCGATCTCGCGGTACGTCACCGGCGGGTAGTCGACCAGCTCGATCGCCTCGTCGTCGCGGACCTCGCGCAGTTCGCCGCCCTGCCGGCGTACGGTCTCCTCGATGTCGTCGACGGTCCGCTCGGCCTCCTCGACCCGTCCGTGCGTCATCAGCCAGCGCGGGCTCTCCGGGATGTGCCGGCGCAGCACGATGATGATCAGCCCCATCACCGGCCCGATCAGGAAGCACAGCCGCCAGCCCCACTCGATCGGGACGATGTCCTTGTTCAGGAACACCAGCCCGATCGCGGAACCGATCAGCGCGCCGCCCCAGTACGTGCCGTTGACGCCGATGTCGACGCGGCCGCGGAACCGGGACGGGATCAGCTCGTCGATCGCCGAGTTGATCGCCGCGTACTCACCGCCGATGCCCATCCCGGCGACGAACCGGAAGATCAGCAGCGACGCGAGGTTCCAGGACAGGCCGGCCGCACCGGACGCGATCAGGTAGACCAGCAGCGTGACGATGAACAGGCTGCGCCGGCCGAGCCGGTCGGTCAACCGGCCGAACAGCAGCGCGCCGACCACCTCACCGCCCAGATAGACCGACGCCATCAGACCGACCTCGGACGTGGTCAGGTGCAGTGTCTGGGGTTCCTTCAGTACGTTCCCGACCAGCGAGACCAGCTGGATCTCGAGGCCGTCGAGGATCCAGGAGACGCCCAGTCCGACGACGATCATCCAGTGGAACCTGGTCCACGGCAGCCGATCCATCCGGGCCGGCACCAGACTCGGTATCGCCCTGCCCTGCTCCAACGCGTGCTCGCTCATCCGCACTCCTCCCGCGGCTCTTGGGGCGAAAGCCCTCAGAGCCGGTATCCGGGAGTGATGAAGCGCAAACGGTCAGTTGGCAGGTGAGGCGAGCTGCAGTACTTCGGCGGTGGGAAGTTTCGCGAGGTCGGTGCCGTCGAGCAGCAGTTTGGAGGCGCGGATGCCACTGCCGATCACAACCAGTCCGGCGTTCACGACCGCTTCGTCGACCAGGACGGGCCAGTCCGCGGGCAGTCCGATCGGCGTGATGCCGCCGTACTCCATCCCGGTGCTGCCGACCGCGTCGTCCTGGGCGGCGAACGAGATCTTCCGGACCCCGAGGTGCTTGCGGATCACGCCGTTCACGTCCGCCCGGTGGGTCGCGAGCACCATCACCGCGGCGTACGTCGACTCGCCCGCCCGCTTGCCGTGGACGATTACGCAGTTCGCCGACGCTGCCATCGGTACGTCGTACTCCGCGCAGAACGCGGCCGTGTCCGCCAGGCCCGGATCGATCGCGACGGCGTACGCCGCGGTCTCGCCGAGCGACGCGCGGACCGGGTCCGCGAGCAGCTCGGGTACGTCGGCCGCGGGCTGCCACTCGAGCTTGCCGAGCACCGGGGCGGTCACGAGCGCTTCACCAGGTCGGCGTACTCGGTGTGCTCCTCGAGGAAGTCCTCGTAGAACGGGCAGGCCGGCCTGACCTGCAGCCCGAGCGCCCGCGCGTCGTC
Organism: Kribbella sp. NPDC004536; assembly: GCF_042873835.1. Taxonomy (NCBI): domain Bacteria; kingdom Bacillati; phylum Actinomycetota; class Actinomycetes; order Propionibacteriales; family Kribbellaceae; genus Kribbella; species Kribbella sp. NPDC004536. The sequence continues at coordinate 1,772,557 of NZ_JBIALY010000002.1, forward strand.
GAGCGACTTCGTGGCGATCCGCCCGGCCACCCCCTGGCCGCGGAACTCGGGCAGCGTCTCGGCGTGCAGGAAGGTGATCGCACCGGGGTACAGCTTGTAGTCGACGAAGCCCATCAGGGTGCCGTCCGGGCCTACCGCCTCGTACCGGGACCGCTCCTTGGCGTCCACCACGCTGATCTCGTTCTCCATGCCCGCCACTCTAGCCACGCCGCCCGAGGCTGGACCGGCGGTGTCCTAGGGTGCGCCGGGTGCACATTCCGCCACCGGAGAACGGTCCAGGCCAGTTCCTGACCGCGCTGCAGAACGCCGACTGGGCAACGTTCGAGACCGCCCATGACCTGGGCCCGTTGCGTACCGCACTCGCCGAGCTCCAGCAGGAGTACGGCGTGACGGACGCACACCGGTTCGCGACCGAACAGCTCAGGGCGGCCGGTGCGGTGCTCCGGCACCCTGACGGGCACCTCGTGGAGATCGATGCGCTGGCGCTGAGCCCGTGCGGCCGGTACCTCGCGGTCGGCTCCTGGTGCGGCGACGACTACGAGCGCGGCGGCGTACTGCAGGTCTGGGAGCTCTACAGCGGGCGCTGCGTGAACAAGCTGGACGGCATCCCCGGTGGCGTGGGCTGGCCCGGATACGCCCGCAGCATCCAGTGGTCGCCGGACGGGCAGCGGGTCGCGGTTGCGTTCAACACCAACATGGTCGGCTTGTGGGACCCGTTCGGGGCCGAAGGTGAGGAGCCGATCGGCGACGCCTCGGTGACCGACGGCGGGTCGCGTCCGCCAGACTTCGCGTTCGCACCCGACGGAACGCGTGCGTACATCGGGATGCGGGCGGAGCGCGAGGTGCACGGTTGCATCGCTCCGCTGAAGCAGGGCCACTTCTTCTACAACACCTACGACGAACACAGTCCGCAGCCCGCCTGGCTGGCCGAGACCCTGCCGCCCTCGATCAAGGCCCGGCTCGGCGACAACGAACTGTTCTTCGCGCAGGGCTTCTGGTCCCGGGACGGGGCGCGGATCTACGGGTACAGCCGGCGCGAATGGGCGGCGTCGATCGACGTAGGCAGCGGCCAGGTCGTGTGGCTCGAAGGAGCCGCGACGCACGGCCAGGCTCCGGCCTGGAGCCTGGACGAGCGCCTGCTCGCGGTTCACCTGGACGGGCGCCTGCTGATCGCGGACGCGCTGACCGGCGGGCTGATGGCCGAGCTCCCGGGTCTGCCGGGAGCGCAGCTGTGCTGGGGACCGCGTGGCCGGCTGGCGGTGGTGCTCACAGATCACCACTTCCCGCGCGTGGTCGTGCACGACCCCGACGGCCGCAGTCACCACCTGCACGTGGCACCGAAGGATGCGGACTGGGAGCTTCCCGACGTCACCGCCTGGGCCTGGTCGCCGGACGGCGAGTTCGCCGCCTGCCTCACCACGGCTGGTCAGGTGGAGATCTGGGCGCCGGGCGACTACCCGGAGTCCGTGGACGTCTTCGACGTACCGGACACGACCAGCGGCGTGATCTGGGGCGCGGACGGTGTGATCGTCGCGGCCGGACGGACCACGCTGCGCTTCATCGGGGCCTCGACCGGTGACGTGTTGGGCGACTTCCGCTTCCTCCAGGAGCCGTACGCCGCACGGCCGCTCGACCTCGACGGTGCCGATCTCGGCGCCGATCTCCAGTACGAGGAACACGGCGACCCGTCGTTCGTCCTGGACGAGGACACCTGGGCGGCGGCGTTCGCGCCGGGACTGGTGATCGCGCCGGACGGCCGGCGTGCCGAGCTCGACCGGTTGCTCTCCTGGGTGGTCGACCGGCGGTACTCGTGGCCGACGTGGTGGGGCGAGCTGGAGATCGTCCCGGACGCGGCGACGGCGGCGGGGCGTCTTGGGGCGCCGTACGAGGAGTACCTGCAACCGTTCGTCGACGCCCCCGAACCCGCGCCGGCCGAAACCTGGCCGCCGCCGAACACCGCGACCGTCGAGGACCTGTTCCAGCTGGCGCTGCAGTCGGTCGGACCGTTGCATCGGGGCTGGGACACGCACGTCTCCGAGAACCTCCGGCACGCGGCTCGGCTGCGCGCGCGGCGCGGCGAGGTGCAGGGCGCGGTCGAAATGCTGGCCCGCGTTCCAACTCCGTCCGAACGGCTGCGGGGTACGGCCGACGTCGCACTGATCCTGGCCGCCGCGGGCCGGCCGAACGACGCCCGGGCGGTGTTCACCGTCACCGAGGCCGAGATCGACTCCGTACTCGACGAGTACAACGTGCCGCTCATCGCATCGTCGCTCGGCGGCGCGTACACCGCGCTCGGCGACACCGCCCGGGGTGACGCGTGGTTCGCCCGCGCCCGGGCCGCGATCGAGCCCGAGACCAACCCGGGGCAGCATCGCCTGGCCGTCGCGTGGGCGCTGGTCGAATGCGGCCGCGTCGACGAGGCCCGCGCCGTCTGGCAGGGCGCGACCACGACGCCGTCGATGTTCTACACCACGCCGTTCCTGGCGTACCTGGTCCGAACCGGTCGAGACGACCTTGCCCGGGAGCTGTTCACTCTCCGCGGTACCTCAGGTATGGAATACGTCGCGTACTCCGACGACGGGCAGCAGGAGTACCTGGGGCACCTGGACGAGGGCTGGTTCGACGGGTGGGACGGCGTCGAGATGCTGGCGTCGTTGGGACGTCCGGATCTGATTCGTGACTGGGCGCGCGTCTTCGGCGACGGGTACGCGTACGAGGACGTACTCGCGAAGGCCGAGGCCAAGGATCGCGGTCCGCGGCCGACGCCCGCGGACGTCTCCGCGCTGGTGGACGAGTACGGCACGCTGCGGAAGACACCCCGCGCCGCTCGTCAGCACCCGACGCAACTGCTGATCCGCCAGGCCGCCGAATGCCACCACCTCGGCGCGGTGCTCAACCTCGTTCAAGCGCTACCCGACGACGACTTCAACGGCCGCCCCGGCGCCGCATTCCAGGCCCTCTGGATCGCAGCCACAGGAACCGCCACCGAACCCTGGTGACGCCGGCTCGGTACCGGCTGGCGGAGGTCGAACGGCAACGCGGGCGGTACGACGCCGCGGAACGTCCTTATGCCGCGGCGGCCAGCGGACGGTGGCGCGCCACGTCAGCAACATCTTCGCGAAGCTGCAGGGATGTGCGGTCGCACGCGCCGTCCTACCTTGAGGTTATGGACAGGGTTGGGACTGTGGTGATCGGGGCGGGGCAGGCGGGGTTGGCTGCCGGGTACTACCTGCGGGACGACTTTGTCATCCTGGACGCGCACGAGCGGGTCGGTGACTGCTGGCGGGAGCGGTACGACTCGCTGCGGCTGTTCAGCCTGCCGCGGTACGCGAGTCTGCCGGGGCTGCGGATCGGTACGCGCGACTGCCCGACGCGGGACGAGATGGGCGACTACCTCGAGCAGTACGCCGCCCACCACGAACTGCCGGTGCGGACGGGCGTACGGGTGACGAGGTTGTCCCGGGACGACGACGGCTTCCTGGTCGCGACGACGAGCGGGGACTGGCGGGCCGATCAGGTCGTGGTCGCGGCCGGGATGCACAGCACACCGCGCCGGCCGGCGTTCGCGGACCAGCTCGATCCGGCGATCAGGCAACTACATTCGCTCGGCTACCGCAACCCGTCGGACCTGAACGACGGCACGGTACTGATCGTTGGCGCGGCCAACTCCGGCACCGACATCGCGCTCGAAGCGGTCGGGCACCACCGGACGATCCTGGCCGGGCGCCACCCCGGCCAGGTACCGGTCGACATCGACTCCCCCGTCGGTCATCTCTTCACGCCGGTGGTGATGTTCCTCTTCAAGTACGTGCTCACCCGCGGTACGCCGATGGGCCGCAAGGCGATCGCGAACGCCGTCCGCAACGGCCTTCCGCTGACCCGGAACAAGCTGGCGCAGCTCGATGCCGCGGGCATCGAACGGATCGGCCGCATCGACGGGGTCCGCGACGGCTTGCCGGTGACCGCGGACGGCGCCGTACTCGACGACGTCACGACCGTGGTGTGGTGCACCGGATCCGATCCGGACCACAGCTGGATCGACCTGCCGGTCTTCGGCGCGGACGGGCGCCCGAGGCACGAGCGCGGCGTCGCGAGCGATGTCCCCGGGCTGTACTTCCTCGGCCTCGACTTCCAGTACGCGATCGCGTCCGCCAGCATCCAGGGCGTCGGCCGCGACGCTCGCTTCCTGATCAGCCATCTCACTCGACGGAGCGCCGATCGGACCACAGCTGTGGACAGGCGGTAGCATCTCCGGCTGAAATGGGTGTCGTGGGTCAGGGTGAGTGAGCAGGCGGCGGTGAGCGGCGGCGAAGGTGGTCCGACCGCGCTCCGCATCATGCTCGGTGGTCAGCTACGGCGGATGCGTGAAGCCGCCGGGTTCAGTCGCGCCGACGCGGGGTGGGCGATCCGCGCCTCGGAGTCCAAGGTGAGCCGGATGGAGCTCGGCCGGGTCGGCTTCAAGGAACGCGACGTCAGCGACCTGCTCGAGCTCTACGGGATGGGCGACGAGAACGAGCGGGCCCGGCTGATGGAACTGGCCCGGGCCGCGAACAACCCCGGCTGGTGGTCCCGGTACGGCGACGTGCTGCCGTCCTGGTTCGCGAACTACGTCGGCCTCGAACTGGCCGCGACGATGATCCGGACGTACGAGGTGATGTTCGTCCCGGGCCTGCTGCAGACCGAGGACTACGCGCGCGGCGTCATCCAGCTCCGGAAGAACTTCCTGCCCGACGAGGAGGTCGACCAGCGGGTCGCGCTGCGGGTGCAACGCCAGCAGATCATCACCCGGTCGAACCCGGTCAAGCTCTGGGTGGTGATCGACGAGTCGGTGCTGCACCGGCCGGTCGGTGGCGAAGCCGTGATGCGGGCGCAGATCGAGCACCTGCTGGAGTGGTCGCAGCGGCCGAACATCACCCTGCAGGTAATGCCGTTCGACCAGATCGGCTATCCCGGCGCGGGCGGCTCGTTCAGCCTGATGCGGTTCGCGGACAGCGACCTGCCGGACGTCGTGTACATCGAGCACGCGTCCAGCGCGCTGTACCTGGACAAGATCGAAGAGGTCGACGAGTACGTCGCGATCATGGAGGGCCTGACCATCGCGGCCGACCCGATCTCCGCGACCGAGGGCGTCCTCAAGGACGCCCTCGCGCGGATGTAGCGATTCAGGCGACCTGCAGGTCGACCTTGATGTTGCCGCGGGTGGCGTTGGAGTACGGGCAGACCTGGTGGGCCTTGGCGACCAGGTCCTCGGCGACCGCGCGGTCCTCGATCCCCGGCAGGCTGACGACCAGCGCGACCTCGAGGCCGTAGCCGGCGCCGCCGTTGATCGCACCGATGCCGACCTCGGCGGTGACCGTCGAGCCCTCGACATCCTGACGCTCCCGGCGCGCGACGACCTTCAGCGCGCTGTGGAAGCAGGCCGCGTACCCGGCGGCGAACAGCTGCTCGGGGTTGGTGCCCTTGCCGGTGCCACCCATCTCGGCCGGCGGCGCGACCACGACGTCGAGCTTCCCGTCGTCGGTCGCGACCTTGCCGTCGCGGCCGCCGTGCGCGGTGGCCTTGGCGGTGTACAGAACCTTCTCAACAGCGATGGTCATACCTGGATGCTCCTCAGCGAGTTGGGTCGAGAACGAGCTTGCCGACGGTCCGGCGGGCTCGCATGTCTTCGTGGGCGGTGGCAACCTCGGACAGCGCGTACTCGCCACCGACGATCGGGGTGAGTTTGCCCTCCGCGGTCAGGTCGAAAAGCTCGGCCAGCGGGCCGCCGAGCAACTGCGGGTTCGCGAAGCAGTCGGCCAGCCAGAAGCCGGCGATCGTCTTCGAGCCCTTCATCAACCGGCTCGCGTCGATCGGCTCGGCCTGCTGCCGGGACGCGGCGCCGAACGTCACCAGCCGGCCGAACCGGCCGAGCGCGGCGAACGACTCGTCGAACGTCGGGCCGCCGACCATCTCCAGCACGATGTCGACCGGCTTGCCGCCGTTCGCCTCGAGGATGCGGTCCTTCAGGCCTTCCGGCGTACCGTCGATCGCGGCGTCCGCGCCGAGCTCGAGGACCTGCTTGCGCTTGTCTTCGGTGGATGCGGTCGCGATCACGCGACCGGCGCCCCACAGCTTCGCGAGCTGGACGGCGAGCGAGCCGACACCACCTGCACCGGCGTGCACAAGGACAGACTCCCCCGGCTGCAGGTGGGTGGACGTCTTGAGCAGGTGCCACGCGGTGGTGCCCTGCAGCACGAGCGCGAGCGCCTGGCCGTCGCTGACGCCCTCGGGCACGTCCCATGCGTACGGCGCGTGCGCCACGGTCTGCTCGGCGTACCCACCGGAACCGACCAGCGCGACCACGCGGCGTCCGTCGGCCGTGTGACCGACGACCTCGCCGCCGGGGATCAGCGGCAGCTCGGTCTTGGAGAGGTAGCTGTTCTCGACCTGATGGGTGTCCGCGTAGTTGATGCCCGCGCGGTCGACCGTGATCAGGACCTGTCCGTCGCCGGCGACCGGCTCCGGGACATCGCTGATCTTCAGGACCTCGGGTCCGCCGAACTCGGTGATCTGAATGGCTCGCATACACCGTACTATACACTGTACGTTAGGAATCTCGAAGGGAGCTGGGTCACAGTGGCGCGGACACCGCGGAACACCCTCAGTGCCGACCTGATCGTGCGGACGGCGCTCGAGCTGATGGAGGCCAAGGGCGCGGACGCGTTCAGCCTGCGCGGGGTCGCGGCCGAGCTCGGCGTCGGCCCGATGGCGCTCTACACCTACTTCCGGAACAAGGACGAGCTGTACGACGGTGTCCGGGATCATCTGATGGGGTTGCTGCCCGCCGTACCGGACGGGGTGCCGTGGCCGGACCAGGTCCGCGCGGTCTGCCGTTCGCTCCGCCTGCTGATGCTCCAGCATCCTTGCCTCGCGCAACTACTGGCGGGGCGGCCGTTGAGCGGGCACGAGACGGCGCGGGTGGCCGAGGGGCTGCTCGGCGTCCTGCGGTCCGCCGGGTTCGACGCCGAAACGGCGGCCCGCACGCACACGACGCTGTTCACGTACGTCCTGGGCGCCACCACCTGGGAGATCCAGATGGCGGCCGAGCGCCGCGACCCCGAGGCGTGGCGCCGGTTGCGCGCGACGATGGAGTCCCTCTCGGCCCGGGACTTCCCGTCGGTCGTCGCGCTCGCCCCGGAACTCGCGCGGACGACGGGCGGCGACGAACAGTTCGACTACGGCCTCGACCTGCTCCTGGCCGGACTCAGAACACCATCGTAAAACTTCTCTTCTCTTCTCTTCTGTTCTTTTCTTCTCTGCTTCAGAACACCATCGTGACGATGGCCAGCACTCCGATGCACACGATCAGTGCGCGCAGGGCGATCGGCGGTAGGCGGCGGCCGTAGCGGGCGCCGAGGAAGCCACCGATCGTCGACCCGACCGCAATCAGGATCGCGGCGTACCAGTCGATGTCGTGGACGATCACGAACAGGATCGCCGAAGCGGTGTTCACGACCGTGGCGAGAACGTTCTTCAGGCCGTTCATCCGCTGCAGGTTCGAGTCCAGACCGAGGCCGAGGATCGCCATCAGCAGTACGCCCTGCGCGGCGCCGAAGTACCCGCCGTACACCCCGGTCGCGAAGACGGCCGGGATCACCCACCAGGCACCGCGGTGCTGATGGGCGCCGACGCTGACCCACCTCGACAGCCACGGCTGGAACGCGACCAGCAGACAGCCGAGCAGGATCAGCACCGGTACGACCGCGTGGAACGCGGCGTCGGGCAGCGTCAGCAGCAGCACTCCGCCGACGATGCCGCCGGCCAGTGACGCCGGGACCAGCCGGAGCATCCGGCCGCGCTGGCCTTCGAGTTCGCGGCGGTACCCGATCGCGCCGGCCGCCGTACCGGGCGCCAGACCGACCGTGTTGCTGACGTTCGCGAGCACCGGCGGGATGCCGACGGCGAGCAGGGCGGGGAACGTGAGCAGCGTGCCCGACCCCACCACAGCGTTGATCGTTCCCGCGCCCATCCCCGCCAGCAGGACGAACACCGCCTCGAACCATGTCATCGCCAAGAGACTCTACGCAGCTGTCCCCGGCGGCGCAGATCTGTCCGGAGGTTGAACAGCAAAGAACCCTCCTGGAACAGTCGTCCAGGAGGGTTCCTCGGGGGTGTCAGGTCAGCGCTGTGGCGGTTCCTGCGCCGGCGGCTGGGCGGCCGGCGGCTGCTGCTCCGGCGCCGCGGTCGGAGCCGGCGGCGGAACGGCCGGCATGCTCGGTGCCGACTGGCTGCGGCTGCTCACCGCGGCCGACTCGGCGGCAGCGATCGCTTCCCGTACGGCGTTGTCGGCCTCGGCCACGGCCGCCGGTGCGGCCGCACTGTCGAGCTCCTGCACCTCGCCGTTCGACAGCTCCGGCGCGTGCCAGTCGCCCTCGGCCTGCTTCGCGATCCCGGCCACCTGGCCGACCGCGGAACCGAGGCCCTTGAGCGCGTCGCCGATCTCGCTCGGCACGATCCACAGCTTGTTCGCGTCGCCCTGGGCGATCGACGGCAGCATCTGCAGGTACTGGTACGCGAGCAGGCCCTGGTCCGGCTTGCCGGCGTGGATCGCGTTGAAGACCGTGGTGATGGCCTGCGCCTCACCCTGTGCCTTCAGGATCCGGGCCTGCCGCTCGGCCTCGGCGCGGAGGATGCGGGACTGCTTGTCACCTTCGGCCGTGAGGATCGCGGACTGCTTCTGGCCTTCCGCGGACAGTACGGCCGACTGCCGCATACCTTCCGCGGTGAGGATCGCGGCGCGCTTGTCCCGGTCCGCGCGCATCTGCTTCTCCATCGAGTCCTGGATCGACGGCGGCGGGTCGATCGAGCGGAGCTCGACCCGGTTCACCCGGATGCCCCACTTGCCGGTCGCCTCGTCGAGCACGTACCGCAGCTTCTCGTTGATCTCCTCGCGAGAGGTCAGCGTCTGCTCCAGGTCCATGCCACCGATGATGTTCCGCAGCGTCGTCATGGTCAGCTGCTCGATGGCCTGGATGTAGTTGGAGATCTCGTACGTCGCCCGTACCGGGTCGTTCACCTGGAAGTAGATGACGGAGTCGATCGACACCATCAGGTTGTCCTCGGTGATGACACCCTGCGGCGGGAACGCGACCACCTGCTCGCGCATGTCGATGGTGTAGCGGACCTTGTCGACGAACGGGGTCAGCAGGTTCAGGCCCGGCTGCAGGCCGGTCTTGAACTTACCGAACCGCTCGACGATGCCGACAGTCTGCTGCTGCACCACCCGGACGGACTTCACCAAGGTCACGATCACCACCAGGGCGACCAGTGCCAGGACTATGAGGAACGCGGTCACTCGACCCTCCACTCGAACGCTCGGACGGACAATCTGCCGCCCTACCTCCGACACTACTGCGGGTAGGGGACCACCCGAAGGTCACGACTGCGGCGGGTCCTGGGGTTTCGGCGGCTCGGCGTTGCCGAGCTCGTGGTGCAGCGGCTCACCGACCGGGTACACGACCGCGGTGGCACCGTCGATCGACATCACCTCGACCCGGGTGCCGGGCGGGATCGTCGAGATCTCGTCGTACGGCCGGGCCGTCCACAGCTCACCGCCGAGCCGGATCGAGCCGCCGCCGTCGGGGTGGATCTCCTTCACCACCGTGCCGGTCCGCCCGATGACGTGCGCCGAACCGGTCTTGAGTTCCTGCCCGTGATGGATCTTGCGGACGATCATCGGCCGGATCGCGCCCAGCATCGCGGCCGCCGTGATCAACCCGATGACGATCTGCAGCCAGAGCAGACCCGGGAAGAACGCGGCCACCCCCGCGGCGGTGAGCGCGCCGGCCGCCAGCATCAGCAAGGTGAAATCGAGCGACGCCAGCTCGGCCAGACCGAGGACGGCGGCGATCGTCAGCCACGCCGCCCACATGTTGTCCCGCAGCCAATCCATCATCTACCAAGCCTATCCGCGTTCGGAGGTCTGCCGCAGTCCTACGACGCGCCAGCACCCCGAACCGCTCCCCACCCCGAACCCCTCCCCCACCCGACCCACCGCCCAGTACGACACCCGCCCGGCCCACCGCCCCAGTACGACACCCGCCCGACCCGCCCGCCCAGTACGACACCCACCCGACCCCACCGCCCGGGTACGACACCCGTCCGACCCGCCCACCCAGTACGACACCCGGTGATGCCCCCACCCCCGACGCATTTGCCTGGCAGACCCACCAACTCCGGGGTTCCGGACCCGCAGCCGGGGTGGGGAACCCCGCATTTGCTGGGTAGGCCAGGCAAATTGCCGGGTTGAGCAGGCGGCTGGAGTTGGGAGTTACAGGGCGCGGGCGGTGTAGCGGTTGTCCTCTTGCTTGAGGGTCAGGGCGAGGTCGAAGGTGTCGCTGAGGTTCTCGGCGGTGAGGGCCTCGTCCATCGGGCCGGCGGCGACGATGCGGCCCTGTTTCAGCAGCAGGGCGTGCGTGAAGCCGGGCGGGATCTCCTCGACGTGATGCGTCACCAGCACCATCGCCGGTGCACCGACCGCGGTCGCGATCGAGCTGAGCGAGCGGACCAGCTGTTCGCGACCCGTAAGGTCGAGGCCCGCCGCGGGCTCGTCCATCAGCATCAGCTCGGGGTCGGTCATCAGCGCGCGGGCGATCTGCACCCGCTTCCGCTCCCCCTCCGACAGCGTGCCGAACGTACGGTCCGCCAGATGCCCGATCCCGAGCTCGGACAGCAACGCACCGGCCCGTTCGTGGTCGAGCTCGTCGTACTGCTCGATCCAGCGGCCGAGCACCGCGTACGACGCGGAGACCACGACGTCGGACACCCGCTCGCTCTTCGGCAGCCGGTCCGCGAGCGCGGCGCTGGTCAACCCGATCCGCGGCCGCAGCTCGAACACGTCGACCGCGCCGAGCACCTCGCCGAGCAGCCCGGCGACCCCGGCCGTCGGGTGCACCTGGGCAGCCAGGATCTGGAGCAGCGTGGTCTTTCCGGCACCGTTCGGGCCGATCACCACCCACCGATCGGCCTCGTCGATCGCCCAGTCGATCCCGTCGAGCAGACGCGCGTCCCCACGAACGACCGACACCCCGGCCAGCTCCACCACTGCAGTCATGCAACAAAACCTAAGGGGTCGGCGTTGGCGGCCGGTGGTCGGGTGGTGCGAGACTTGCGGGCGTGTTGACGACCTCCGCCGCGGTCCGGTTCACGGTCTGGACGAACGCGATGCTGACCGGCGCCTGCGATCCCGACACCGCCGCGCAGAAGATCCTCGGTGCCGACGTCGGTCACCACGTCGCCGGCCTGGCCGGCCACCCGGAGCCGGCCACCCTCCCGGTCGCACTGAACCTGTTGCGCGCGGCCGGTACGACGCAGGCGCATCTCGCGCTGCCGGTGCCGGGCGACCCGATCGGACTGGCCGGTCCGCCCGCGTTCAACGAGGCGGCGCTGGAGACCGGCGAGGCCGTCGTACTCACGGGGCCGGAGATCGGACTGGTTCCGTCGTACGTCGGTCCTGCTGTGCAGTGGTCCGTACTGCCGGCCGCGTCGCCGGTCGCGGCCGATTTCGGCGAGGCGGATCGTGGGCTGCGGATGGCGCTGATCGATGCGGCCGAGTCGCTGGCCGCGCTGGATGTCGCGCGGTGGAAGCCCGAGGTCGCGGACGCGCTGATCGACATCCGCAAGATCGGACGTGGCAGCGGAGACGACCTGGCGCCAGGCTACGAACCACGCGCGGTCAAGGCCGCCGCCACCGCCCGCCGCTGCCTGGCGATCGCCGACGCGGCACTCGAGGACGACGGCGCAGCAGTCACCGGCGCCGAGGCCGACGCCCGCCGCCGAGCCCTCCTGGAACTAGCATCCGCCGCCCGCCGCGCCCTCGTAGCAGCCTGCGCATACCCCACCCACGCCTGACCCACCCGCCTCCCCACCTCGCCTCCCCCTCGCCTCCCCCCTCGCGCCTCCCCACCTCGCGCCTCCCAACCTCGCGCCTCCCAACCTCGCGCCTCAGTTCTCACCACCCGCGCCGTGTTTCACGCTTGGGATTTGGACTGGTAACTGGACAGTCATCTCAAGTGGGTAGCGTTCGGGATGAGATGACTGAACTGGGTGCGGTGGAGAAGGCGGCGGCCGAGCGGCCGACGTTGCTGGTGACGTTGACCGGGACGGACCGGCCGGGGCTGACGTCCGCGGTGCTGTCCACGCTCGCGACCCGCGGGCTCGACGTGATCGACGCCGAGCAGGTGGTGCTCCGGGGCCGGCTCGTGCTCGGCGTACTGCTGACCGCGCCGCACGACCACAAGAACCTGAAGGAAGAGCTGAAGGCGCTCGCGGACATCCTCGACGTCGACATCTCGGTGAAGAAGGGCGTCGGCGACAACGAACCCCGGCGCAAGGGCCGCAGCCAGGTCACGATCATCGGCCACCCGCTGTCCGCCACCGGTCTGGCCGCGATCGCCGGCCGGATCGCCGACACCGGCGCGAACATCGACCGGATCAGCCGGATGGCGCGCTACCCGGTCACCGCGATGGAGATCGCCGTCTCCGGTGTCGAACCCGAGGCGCTGCGGACCGTCCTCGCCCAGGAAGGTGTCCGGCAGGGTCTCGACATCGCCGTCCAGGACGGCGGGCTGTACCGGCGGGCCAAGCGGCTGATCGTGATGGACGTCGACTCGACCCTGATCCAGGGCGAGGTGATCGAGATGCTCGCCGCCCACGCCGGCCGGCTCGACGAGGTTGCCGCCGTCACCGAGCAGGCGATGCGCGGCGAGCTGGACTTCGCCGAGTCGCTGACACACCGGGTCGCGGCGCTCGAAGGTCTGCCCGTGTCGGCGTTGGACCAGGTGTACGACGCGATCGAGCTGGCGCCGGGAGCGCGGACGTTGGTACGGACGTTGAAGCGGCTCGGGTACCAGTTCGCGATCGTCAGCGGCGGGTTCAGCCAGATCACCGACAAGCTGGCCGCCGAACTCGGCATCGACTACGCGAAGGCGAACGAACTGGAGATCGCCGACGGCAAGCTCACCGGCCGCGTGGTCGGCGAGATCGTGGACCGTCCCGGCAAGGCGACCGCGCTGCGCCAGTTCGCGGAACGCTCCCGGACGCCGCTCACCCAGACCGTGGCGATCGGCGACGGCGCCAACGACCTCGACATGCTCGCCGCCGCCGGTCTGGGCGTGGCGTTCAACGCCAAGCCGGTCGTCCGCGCGGCCGCCGACACCCACCTGAGCGTCCCCTACCTCGACACGATCCTCTACCTCCTCGGCATCACCCGCGAGGAAGTCGAAACCGCCGACGACGAGTTCCCTGCCTGACCGGCAACCCCTGACCGGCGACCCCTGACCGGCGGCCCCCGACCGGGCGACGGGTCGGGCCGGGTCATGCGGCAGGATCGGGGGATGGAGTTCAGCACCCGCCCCGCCACACTCGCGGACGCCCCGGCGATCCACGCGGTCATCGCCGCCAACGAACAGTCCTGGCACGGACAGGTCCAGTCGGTCCCCGACGCGGTTGCGGCCGACCTGCAGCGGCCGCTGATCACGCTCGAGCTCGACACCCGCGTCGTGGAGTCGCCGAGCGGTGAAGTGGTCGCCTGGGCGTGGGTGCACGGTGGGCGGCGCTCGCAGGTCGACGTACATCCGTCGTACGTCGGGCACGGTCTGGGAACCGGGCTGCTCGACTGGGCCGAGCAGCGGGCGCGGGAGCACGACAGCGACTGGCTGGCGCAGACGGTCGACGACGCGGACACCGCCGGTACGAGGATCCTGACCGAGCGCGGGTACGAGGTACTCGCCACGAACTGGTTGCTCGAACGCCCCGTCGACGGTGAGCAGCCGGTGTTGCCGGACGGCGTCACGCTGCGGCCGTTCGAGCAGGCCGACGCGCACCCGGTACACCAGGTCATCCAGAACGCGTTCGACGAGTGGCAGCCGCGGCGGCACGAGTACGAGGAGTGGGCCGGTACGAGCATCGAGCGGGACAGCTTCGACGCGGAGCTCTCGCCGGTCGCGGTCGCCGGTGACGAGATCGTCGGCGCGATCATCAGCCTGGAGCTCCCCGACACGCCCGACGGCTACGTCGACCAGGTCGCCGTCCGGCGTGACTTCCGCGGCCGCGGTCTCGCCCGCGCGCTGCTGACGTACGCCGCGCTCGGAGCCGGGCGCCGCGGCAAGGAGACGCTGACGCTCTGGACGCACTCCGGCACCGGCGCCCTGGCGATGTACGAGCGCCTCGGCATGCGGGTGCGGCGCAGTACGACGGTCTACCGCACGAAGCTGTGACGAGCTGTTGACACCAAGGCCGTGAGAGCGCTCCCATGGAGCTTATCCACCGCCCCTGGAGGTCGACATGCGTATCCGCCCCATCGCAATCGCCCTGGTAATCCCACTCCTCGCCGCCGGCTCGCTCAGCCTCGCTGCAGCGGCCGATGTGCCACCGCCACCGACAGGCTGGACGACGGTCTGGAGCGACGACTTCGACGGGCCCGGCGGCAGCCTGCCGTCGAGCTCGAACTGGATCGTCGACACCGGTCACGGCTACCCGGGCGGCCCCGGGAACTGGGGCACCGGCGAGATCCAGAACTACACCAACAGCCCCGGCAACGTGTCCCTCGACGGCTCCGGGAACCTGAAGATCACCCCGCGCCGGGACGCGGCCGGCAACTGGACCTCGGCCCGGATCGAGTCCCAGCGCGCCGACTTCAAGCCGCCGGCCGGCGGGGTGCTGGCGATCGAGAGCCGGATCCAGATGCCGAACGTCACCGGCGACGCCGCGCTCGGCTACTGGCCGGCGTTCTGGGCGCTCGGTTCGCCGTACCGCGGGAACTACTGGAACTGGCCGGGCATCGGCGAGTTCGACATCATGGAGAACGTCAACGGGATCAACTCGGTCTGGGGCGTGCTGCACTGCGGCGTGAACCCGGGCGGCCCGTGCAACGAGACCACCGGCCTCGGCGCGAACCGCGCGTGTCCCGGCTCGACCTGCCAGTCCGCGTTCCACACGTACCGCTTCGAGTGGGACACGTCCGTGTCGCCGAACCAGCTCAGGTGGTACGTCGACGGGCAGCAGTTCCACTCGCTGAGCCAGAGCCAGTTCCCGGCCGACACCTGGTCGAACATGACCTCGCACGCCGGGTACTTCGTACTCCTCAACCTGGCGATCGGCGGCGCGTTCCCGGACGCGCTGAACGGCCCGACGCCGCGCGCGTCGACGGTCCCGGACAAGCCGATGGTCGTCGACTACGTAGCGGTCTCGGCGAAGGGCGGCGGCGGTACGACGACTCCCCCGCCCGGCGGCTCCTCGGCGTACGGCACCTTGCAGGCGGAGGCGTACAACCAGCAGTCGGGCATGGGCCTGGAGACCACGACCGACACCGGCGGCGGCCAGAACCTGATGCAGATCGGCAACGGCGACTGGGCGCAGTACCGCGGCATCGACTTCGGCAGCACACGGGCCACCCAGTTCGTGGCGCGGGTCGCCTCAGGCGCCGCGGGCGGGGTCAGCGGCCTGGTGGAAGTACGCCTCGACAGCCGTACCAACCCCCCGATCGGCAGTTTCGCCATCGCCAACACCGGCGGCTGGCAGTCCTGGCGAACCGTCCCCGCGAACATCTCCTCCGTCACCGGCACCCACGACGTCTACCTCACCTTCACCAGCGGGCAACCAGCCGACTACGTCAACCTGAACTGGTTCACGTTCGGTCACTGAGGGGTGGAGCACCTACCATTCCGCTTATGTCTGAACTGCAGGGTGGGCCGGGTGCCCTGTTCGCTATCGGTGGCGCCGAGGACAAGCTGAAGAAGCGGACGGTGCTGCAGGAGTTCGTCGAGGCCGCCGGCGGGTCGAAGGCGCGGATCGTCGTGGTGCCCACGGCGTCCGCGCTCGGGCCTGACGTGATCGACGTCTACCGGGCGCTGTTCGCCGCCCTCGGCGCCGAGAGCGTGGTCGGCGTCCGCCCGGAGAACCGGGAGGACGCCGACGACCCGGCCTTCATCGCCCCGCTGAACGACGCGACCGGGATCTTCATGACCGGTGGCAACCAGCTCAAGCTCGCGGGCGTCGTCACCGGTACGGCGTTCGGCCGCGCGGTGACGGCTGCCCACGCCCGTGGAGCGGCCGTCGGTGGTACGTCGGCCGGCGCGAGCATCCTGGCCGAGCACATGATCGCGTTCGGGCGCTCCGGTGCGACCCCGCGGCAGCGGATGAGCCAGCTGTCCGGTGGCCTCGGCCTCGTGCAGGGCGCGATCGTCGACCAGCACTTCGCCCAGCGGAACCGGTACGGCCGGCTGCTCTCGCTGGTCGCGCAGTCCCCCGGCCTGCTCGGGATCGGCGTCGACGAGGACACCGCCGCCGTGGTCCGCGGCAGCCACCTCGAGGTCGTCGGCCGTGGCGCGGTGACGATCTTCGACGGCACCCGGATCACGTCCAACGCGCACAACGCGAAGCGGTCCGAGCCGATCCTCGCGTCCGGTGTCGTACTGCACGTACTGCCGGCCACCGCCACGTTCGACCTGCAGAACCGTGTGCTGCTGTCGTACGGCCCGCAGCCGCCGGCCACGGAGATCGCGGAGATGGCGGCGGCCGAGGCCGACCTGCGCAGGCTCGCGAAGGAGATCGCCGCCGAGGGCGTCTCGCCCAGGTACTACGCGGAACGCAAGCGGCGGGCGGGACGGCGGACCAAGGCCGCTGCTGCCGCCGGGGAGTCCAGACCGGAGGCGACCGAGCCCTATGTCAGACCGACACAGCCGGCCGGCGCCGACGCCGATCTCCCCGACCGCATGCAACCAGAACAGTGAACCCGACGGATGACCACTGGCACCCCCTCCCCTGACCTGAAGATCATCGAGACCCGCGTCTACCGCGGTCCGAACGTCTGGAGCTACGACCCGGCGATCCACCTGGTCGTCGACCTCGGCTCGCTCGAGCAGTTCCCGTCGAACACCATCCCCGGCTTCACCGAGCGGCTGCTCGCCGACCTCCCCCGCCTCGACCAGCACCACTGCTCACGCGGCCGCAAGGGCGGCTTCATCGAGCGGCTGTACGAGGGCACCTGGCTCGGCCACATCGCCGAACACGTGTCGCTGCAGCTGCAACAGGAGGCCGGCCACGACATGCGCCGCGGCAAGACCCGGCAGGTCAAGGGTTCGCCGGGCATCTACAACATCACCTACGCGTACGCCGACGAGGCGGTCGGGCTGGCCGCGGGCGAACTCGCCGTACGGTTCGTGAACAACCTGGTGGAGCCGGATCCGGCGTTCGACTTCACCACCGAGCTGGAGAAGTTCATCAAGCAGGCCGAGCGGACCGCGTTCGGCCCGTCGACGCAGGCGATCGTGGACGAGGCGGTGTCCCGGGACATCCCGTGGATCCGGCTGAACAAGGCCAGCCTGGTCCAGCTCGGCCAGGGCGTGCACGCGAAGCGGATCCGGGCCACGATGACGTCCGAGACCGGGTCGATCGCGGTCGACGTGGCCAGCGACAAGGACCTGACCACCCGGCTGCTCGCGTCCGCCGGTCTGCCGGTACCGCGGTCGGAGTCGGTCCGTACGGTCGACGAAGCGGTGGCGGTCGCCCAGAAGATCGGGTACCCCGTCGTGTGCAAGCCGCTGGACGGCAACCACGGCCGCGGGGTCTGCCTGAACCTGCTGGACGCCGACGCGGTCCGGGAGGCGTTCCCGATCGCGGCCGAGCAGTCCCGGCGCGGGTTCGTGATCGTGGAGAACTTCGTCACCGGCAAGGACTACCGGTGCCTGATCATCAACGGCCGGATGGAGGCGATCGCCGAACGCGTCCCCGCGCACGTCGTCGGCGACGGCGTGCACACGGTCGCCGAACTCGTTGACATCACCAACGCCGACCCGCGCCGCGGTGTCGGCCACGAGAAGATCCTGACCCGGATCACGATCAACGCCGCCGCCCGGCAGCTGGTCCGCGACCAGGGCTTCGAGCTGGACGACGTACCGCCCGAGGACGAGATGGTGAAGCTGACGCTCACCGGCAACATGTCCACCGGCGGGATCTCGATCGACCGGACCTGGGAGGCGCACCCGGAGAACGTCGAGATCGCCGAGGAGGCGGCCCGGATGATCGGGCTGGACATCGCCGGCATCGACTTCATCTGCCCCGACATCACCCAGCCGGTGCGCGAGACCGGCGGCGCGATCTGCGAGGTGAACGCGGCACCGGGCTTCCGGATGCACACCAACCCGACGATCGGCGAACCGCAGTACATCGCGAAACCCGTGGTGGACATGCTGTTCCCGCCCGGCGCGACCAGCCGGATCCCGATCGTCGCGGTCACCGGAACGAACGGGAAGACCACGACGTCGCGGATGATCAGCCACATCTTCAAGGGCATGGGCCGCAAGGTCGGGATGACCTCGACCGACGGCATCGTGATCGACGAACGGCTGGTGATCCGGCAGGACGCGTCCGGGCCGAAGTCGGCGCGGATGGTGTTGCAGAACCCGCGGGTCGACTTCGCGGTGTTCGAGGTGGCGCGGGGCGGGATCCTGCGCGAGGGGCTCGGGTACGAGCGGAACGACGTGGCCGTGGTGCTGAACGTGCAGCCCGATCACCTCGGTCTGCGCGGGATCGAGACGCTGGAGCAGCTGGCCGACGTGAAGGCGGTGCTGGTCGAGGCGGTGCCGCGGACCGGGTACGCCGTACTCAACGCCGACGACCCGCTGGTGCGGAAGATGCGGCGGAAGTGCTCCGGGCAGGTCGTCTGGTTCAGCATGGCCGAACCGGGCAGCGAGGTCCGCGACTACATCGAGGGGCATTGCCGGCGTGGCGGTCGCGCGGTCGTGCTGGAGCGGTCTGACCTCGGCGACATGATCGTGGTCAAGCACGGCCGCCGGTCGATGCAGCTCGCGTGGACACACTTGCTGCCGGCAACGTTCGGCGGGCGGGCGATGATGAACGTACAGAACGCGATGGCGGCGGCTGCGGCGGCGTTCGCGGCCGGTGCGCCGCTGCACGACATCCGGCAGGGGCTGCGGACGTTCAGTACGTCGTACTACCTGTCGCCGGGCCGGTTGAACGAGATCGACGTCGACGGGCGCAGCGTGATCGTCGACTACTGCCACAACGCGCCGGCGATGCGGATGCTGGGCGACTTCGTGGACCGGATCGGCGAGAGTCTGAGCGCGTCGTCCGAGCTCGGGCGGCCGTCGCGGATCGGCGTGATCGCGACCGCAGGCGACCGGCGTGACGACGACATCCGCGAACTCGGTGAGGTCGCGGCGCAGCACTTCGACGTGGTCGTCGTCCGTGAGGACGCGCGGCTGCGCGGACGCAAGCGGGGTGAGTCGGCGGATCTGGTGGCGGCCGGCGTACACGCCGCGATGGAGGCCGGCGCACGGTGCCGCGGCGTCGACATCGTCCTGGACGAACTGGACGCCGTACGCTTCGCCCTCGGCCGCTCGAACCCGGGCGACCTGGTGGTCCTCTGCGTAGACCAGCACCAGTCGGTCCTCGCCGAACTGGAGTCGGTCTCCCACCTGGCCCAGGCAGGCGCCCGCTCCGGCGACGAAGGCGGCGACCCCGACTTCGTCCAACCCGACGAAGACCCCACCGAAGCCCCCACCCGAGACGTTGGGTGAAGCGGAGGGCATCGGACAATCCGTGAGCTCGCGGCGGCGGGTGCTCGGGTTGGCTGGTGTGGCGGCGGCTGGGGTTGTTGGTGGGGGCGCTGCGGCTGTTGTTGCCGTTGGCACGGATCGGCCGGCTGGACAGGCTGCCGCCGCGAGGGTGTCGCCTTACGGTGAGCATCAGGTGGGGATTGCTCGGGGTGCGTCGGCGGCGAATGAGGTGGTGGCGTTCACGCTGACGTCGGGGCGCGGCGGGCTGGGGCGGTTGATGCGGTTGTGGACGGCAGACATTGTCGGACTGACCGGTACGAACGGGCTCACGGTGACGGTGGGGTTCGGGCCGCGGGTGTTCGCGGTGACCGGGCGGAAGCCGGTCGGGCTGGATCAGTTGCCGGTGATGAAGCACGACCGGCTCGACCCGGCATGGTCCGGAGGTGATCTCGTACTGCTGGTCGCCGCGGACGACGCCGTCACCGTCATCAACGCCGTCCGCCGCCTGACCGTCACCGCCAAGCCGTACGCGACCCCGGCCTGGCGCCAGACCGGCTTCTGGGACGACAAGACGGACCGGAACCTCCTCGGTCAGGTCGACGGCACCGGCAATCCCGCCTTCGGGACATCGGAGTTCGACGACACGGTGTGGGCGACCGACGGCCCCGACTGGTTCCGCAGCGGCACGATGCTCGTCGTACGGCGGATCCGCCTGGACCTCGACGCCTGGGACGAGGTCAGCCGCCCGGAGAAGGAACGCGTCATCGGCCGCAAGCTCGACACCGGCGCCCCGCTCACCGGAACGAACGAACACGACGAACTCGACCTCGAGGCCCGCGACGCCGCCGGCAACCCGGTCATCCCGCAGAACGCCCACGCCCGGCTCGCCCACCACACCGAGAACGCCGGCCGCCGGATCTTCCGCAAAGGTCTCAACTACGTCCACGACACCGGCGCGACCCGCGAATCCGGCCTGATCTTCCTCAGCCACCAGGCGAGCATCTCGAGCCAGTTCCTGCCGATCCTCGCCCGCCTGGACGCCGTCGACGCCCTCAACCGCTGGACAACCACGATCGGCTCAGCCGTCTTCGCCCTCCCACCCGGCTTCCAGCAGGACGACT
This sequence comes from Kribbella sp. NPDC004536, assembly GCF_042873835.1. Taxonomy (NCBI): domain Bacteria; kingdom Bacillati; phylum Actinomycetota; class Actinomycetes; order Propionibacteriales; family Kribbellaceae; genus Kribbella; species Kribbella sp. NPDC004536. The sequence goes on from NZ_JBIALY010000002.1 coordinate 1,793,234, forward strand.
GGCTCGCCGAGAACCTCCTCCGCTGATCCCGCCACCCGAGCGGTCGCCTCGGCATTGTGGTGATGCCGCGTGCAGGTTCGACAGGACGTGTCGCCGCTGAAGTAGTGCACCTGAGCGTGATCGGGTTCGCGTGTACACCGTCTCGCGGGTGTACTACCTGTCGGTCTTGCACAGGCGGGCGCCGGCGGCGTTCAGGAGGCGGGTTCGCGGCGCGGGAGGATGCGGCGGCGGGGTTCGAGCTGGTCGATCCAGTCGAGGTCGTCGGACAGTACGGCGTCGTTGGTACGCTCGGCGTACGGGTCCGGCGGTGGCGGTGGTGGCGGGAGGGCGCGCAGCTTGAGCGCGGTCATCGGAATGGCCAGCAGTACGCCGACTACCATCCACGGCCAGTACTCGCGCAGCAGCGGCTCGAACGACTGGAAGAACGCGTTGGTCGACGCGTCGCCGACCGCGTCCATCGGCTTGCCGGTCGACCGGCTGACGAGCTGGATCGACTCGACGGCGGCGAAGCACACCAGGTAGAACCCGGCCAGTGGGAGCCACGAGCTCACCGACCGCCAGCCGCGCTTCCAGCAGGCGATGTACAGCAGCAGAGCCAGCCCGGCGCCGACGAGCAGACCGTTGAGCTGCCAGATCCAGCGCCAATCGCCCAGCTGCTCGGCCGGCCGCATCGCGTACCAGGCGACCGGCAGCGCCAGCGCGAACGCCGCCGCCACCGAGCTCCGGTTGCCGATCGCGCCGAAGAACCCGCCGAGAGCGGTTGCCACCAGCAACGTGACCAGCAGGTCGTGCACCCCGAACGAGGTCCCGGTCGCCCACCACATGCCCGCGGCAACGATCAGTACCACCGGTACGGCGATCCGGATCCGCCCGATCAGCAGGCCCGCGAGCACTCCGCCGGTGAAGCCGCCGAGCACCAGCAGGTCGATCCGCGGCGGCACGAAGTACGTCGTACCCTCCGGAAGTCCCTTCAGGTACGTCGCGGAGAAGCCGCCCACGAACCAGGCGACCACCGCGGCCGGGATCGACCACAGGTAGCGCATCACAACCCCGTTCCCACCCCAGCGGGCGGACCGTCGGGGCTAGTGCTGGGCTCTCTCGACCTTGCTCTTCAAGATCTCCGGTGTGTCGACAGTAGCTCCCTCGGACCGCAACCAGCCGTCAAGACTCGCCCGATCCTGCAGAGACATGACCGCGACCACATCCCCGGCCCGGGCCTGCGCGACCAGCGCCTTGGCCGCCTCGAGCTCGGTCGGGAACGCCGGTACGTCCTCGACACCGACCGATGCGGCGCCCGCCCGGAACACCGCCTCGAGCTCGGCCGGCGGCCGTCCCCGCAGGTAGTCGCTCTTGTGCCCGATCGCGACCTTGTCGGCCGCCCGGGCGCCCATCGCGCCGAGCGCCGCGACCATGTCGTCGGCCCGGTCGCCCGGCGAACCGAGCGCGAGCATCAGCCGGCCGCCCTCGGGACGGACGCCGTTCATGATCTCGATCAGCGCCTCGAGCCCAGCCTCGTTGTGTGCGAGGTCGATCACCACGGTGAAGTCGCGCAGCGAGTACATGTTCATCCGGCCGGGGTTGTTCTCGTTCGGCGCGAACGTGCTCAGGCCTTCGATCACCGCCGCGCGCGGCAGTCCGAGGCCGAGCGCGGCCGATGCCGCGGCCAGCGTGTTCTCGACGTTGTAGTGCGACAGCCCGGACAGTGTCATCGGTACGTCGACCACCTTGAGCAGAGGCTCCGGGTCGCGGGAATTGTCCAGCACCGTGACGAATCCGTCGAGCACGGTCGTCGCGCGACCGCCCTCGTCGAGCACGGTCCGGATCGACGGCGAGTCGGGGTCGCGTGAGAACACCCAGCACTTGGCCGGCGAGCCCAGCCGCATCGCGAACGTCCGCGGGTCGTCGCCGTTCACCACACACCAGCCGCGCGGGCGGGTGATCTGCGTGATCACGGCCTTCACCTCGGCGAGCTGGTCGATCGTGTCGATACCACCGAGGCCCAAGTGGTCGGCGGTGACGTTGGTGACCACCGACACGTCGTTGTACGCGATGCCGACGCCGCGGCGCAGGATCCCGCCACGCGCGGTCTCGACCACGGCGAGCTGGATGCCCGGCTGGGACAGCACCTGCGCGGCGCCGCTCGGGCCGGAGAAGTCGCCGTACTTGATCAGTTCGCCGTCGTAGTACACGCCGTCGGTGCTGCACCAGCCGACGTGCAGCTCGGCGGCACGGCCGATGTGCGCGATCATCCGGGACGTCGTGGTCTTGCCGTTCGTCCCGGTCACCGCGACCACCGGCACCTTCGGCCGCAGTGTCGGCGGCGGGTTGCCCGGCGGTTCGTCCCGGACGCGTTCACCGACGGCCTTGATCAGCTCGCTCAGGTCCTCGGACCCGAAGGCGTCCAGAACCTCGACGATCGCCGCACCGAGCGCCCGCGCGCGGCCCTCATGCGCCCACGGGAACGCCACGACCAGCCGTCGTACATCGGCCTCCGGACGGACCCGGACCCCGATCCGGCCGATGCCGGCCTCGCGGGCGATCCGCCGTACGACGTGACCGACCACGCGGATCGCGAACCGCTGCCGGAACCCGGAGCCGATCCGCCCCGGCCGGGTGGTACCGAGACCGATCGCCTGCGCGTACGTCTTCGCGGCCGGCGCGGGCGCGTCCGCGAGCGCCGACACGTCCAGCGTCAGCTTGATCGCGGCCCGGCTGAAGTAGAGGTTGGCGCCGTCCAGGACGCGAAGCTCCACCAGGGAAGTAGACACCTATCACGCTCCCATCGCGTGGTAGCCGCCGTCGACGTGGATGATCTCGCCGGTCGTCGAGGGGAAGAAGTCGGAGAGCAGGGCGACGATCGTGCGGCCGGTCGGCTCGAGGTCGGACGGGTCCCAGCCCAGCGGGGCGCGGTCCAGCCACGGTTCCTCGAACTTCTCGAAGCCCGGGATCGCCTTCGCGGCCAGCGTCTTCAGCGGACCGGCCGACACCAGGTTGCACCGGATGCCCTGCGCACCCAGGTCGCGGGCGAGGTACCGGTTGGTGGACTCCAGCGCCGCCTTCGCGACACCCATCCAGTCGTACCCGGGCCAGGCGACGGTCGCGTCGAACGTCATCCCGACCACGCTGCCGCCACGGCCCATCAACGGCGCGCACGTGACCGCGAGCGCCTTCAGGCTGTACGCCGACACGTGCACGGCCTGCGCCACGTCGTCCCACGGCCCGTCCAGGAACTTGCCGCCGAGGATCGTCTCCGGGTTGCCGTACGCGATCGAGTGCACGACCCCGTCCAGCCCGTCGACGTGCTCGCGGACGGCGTCCGGCAGCGCGGCCAGGTGCTCCGCGTTCGTGACGTCGAGCTCCAGTACCGGCGGCTCGACCGGGAGCCGCTTCGCGATCCGCTTGGTGATGCTCAGCGCGCGGCCGAAGTTCGAGATGAGTACCGTCGCGCCCTGCTCCTGCGCGACCTTGGCGGTGGCGAAGCCGATCGAGGAGTCGAGGGTGACGCCCGCGACCAGAATCCGCTTGCCGTCGAGGATGCCCATCAGTTGCCCATCCCGATGCCGCCGTCGACCGGGATCACCGCACCGGTGATGTAGCCGGCCTCCTCCGACGACAGCCAACGCACCGCGTTCGCGATCTCAGACGTCAGGCCGAACCGCCCGAGCGGGATCTGGCTCAGGTACTGCTTCTGTGTCTCTTCCGGCAGTACGGCGGTCATGTCGGTCTCGACGAACCCGGGCGCGACCACGTTCGCGGTGATGCCGCGGCTGCCCAGCTCGCGGGCGATCGACCGGGCCATTCCGATCAGGCCGGACTTGCTGGCCGCGTAGTTCACCTGGCCGGGCGAGCCGAGCAGGCCGACCACCGAGGAGATGAACACGATCCGGCCCTTGCGCAGCCGCAGCATGCCCTTCGCGGCCCGGCGCGCGACCCGGAACGAACCGGTCAGGTTGGTCTGCACGACCTGGTCCCAGTCCTCGTCGGACATCCGCAGCAGCAACGTGTCGCGGGTGATGCCCGCGTTCGCCACCAGCACCTCGACCGGCCCGTGCTGCTCCGCGATGGTGTCGAACGCGGCGTCCACCTGCGCCTGGTCGGTGATGTCGCACTTCACGCCGAGGAAACCCTCCGGCGGCGGGCTGGAGTTGTAGGTCACGGCGACCTGGTCCCCCGCTTCCTTGAACGCGGTCGCGATCGCCAGCCCGATGCCCCGGTTACCTCCGGTCACCAGCACAGACCTGCTCACTAGCCCTCCTCACGTCGTCGGTCGGAGGAACGCTATCCCACTCGGCCCGGTGCTCAGGTGTCAGGAGTCTTCGAGCCGGAAGCCGACCTTCATCGTCACCTGGTAGTGGTCGATCTGGTTGTCGGAGAGGTGGCCGCGGATATCGGTGACCTCGAACCAGTCGAGATGCCGAAGGGTCTCCCCGGCCCGGGTGATCCCGTTCGTGATCGCCTGGTTCAGCCCCTCCTTGGAGGTGCCCACGATCTCTGTCACTCGGTACGTTCGATCGGTCATGACATACCTCTCCCTGCCTGGCTGCGCTTGGGCGGACGGCGCGGCGTACCGTTGTTCTTGGTGAGGAGGATAGATGTCGAGACGCCATGAGCGGAGCGGCGCGACGGTCATCTCGGTGACCAGTGCGCAGCCCGGCCGGTCCGAGGACCTGGACAGCCGGATCGTGCGGTACGCCTGGATGATGTCGATCCGGGTGGTGTGCTTCGTTCTCGCCGTGATCACCCCGTCGCCGTGGCGATGGATGTTCGTCGTCGGCGCGGTCGTCCTGCCGTACTTCGCGGTGGTGCTCGCGAACGCGCACCGGTCCGCCACGCAGGCCGGGTCGAACGCGTTCATCGCGCCCGCGCGACCCGCGATCACCGAGCGCCCGGCGGTCGTCGTACCGGCCGACCCGGAATCGGATCAGGGGCCTGATCAGGAGCCGGTTCAGGACGGCCGGACCGACACCGAAAAGTGATCTGGGCCGGGACTGGAAAACTTGGACTGATTCGTGTCAGAATCTCCCGCGTGCTCTGAAGTTCATGAGTGAAATTCAGGGACTTGATGCGGCGTCGGACGGCTCCCCCCGTGGCTGTCCGACGTCGCTTCATTTTTGCCCAGGCTATTGATTATTGAGACATCAGGAATGCAGGAATGTGACCGAAGAAGCCGAACCGACCACATGCTCCGCCAGGGGCTGCAGCAACCCGGCCACCTGGGCGTTGCGCTGGAACAACCCCAAGATCCATACGCCGGACCGGCGCAAGACCTGGCTCGCGTGCGACGAACACAAGGACAGCTTGTCCGACTTCCTGGCGCGCCGGTCATTCCTGCGCGAGGTCGAACCATTCAAGCCATGAATGTCGAGCACGCCACGCAAGAACTTACCGAAAAACTACATTTCCGGATTAGGCCGGTGCACTGATCATCAACCGCCGATCGCGGACATCGGCCGGGAGGGTTGCAGGAAGCTCGGGTCGTTGATGCCGTGGCCCGGCAGTTTGCCGGCCATCGCGCGCCGCCAGCGGTCCGCGAGTTCCGCGTCGTCGGCGCCGGCCCGCAGCGCCGTGCGCAGATCGGATTCGGTGCGCGCGAACAGGCAGTCCCGGACCTGGCCGTCGGCGGTCAGCCGGACCCGGTCGCAGTCGCCGCAGAACGGCCGGGTGACCGAGGCGATGATGCCGACGGTCTGCGGACCACCGGCGACCAGGAACGACTCGGCCGGCGCGCTCCCGCGCTTCGACGCGTCGTCCGGGGTCAGGTGGAACCGCTCGGTCAGCATGCCGAGGATCTCGTCGGCGGTGATCATCGTCGACCGATCCCAACCGTGCTGCGCGTCCAGCGGCATCTGCTCGATGAACCGCAGTTCGTAACCACGCTCGAGGCAGAACTCCAGCAATTGCGGCGCTTCGGTGTCATTCATACCGCGCATGAGGACGGCATTCACCTTCACCGGGGTCAGACCCGCGTCGTTCGCGGCCTCCAGTCCGGCGATCACGTCCTTCATCCGGTCGCGACGCGTGAGCTTCTTGAACGTCTCGGCGTCGACCGTGTCGAGGCTCACGTTCACCCGGTCCAGACCGGCTTCCTGCAGTGCTTTCGCCTGCCGGGCAAGGCCGATCCCGTTGGTGGTCAGCGACACCTCGGGGCGCGGCGCGAGTTGCGTCGTACGGGCAACGATGTCGACCAGGCCGCGGCGCAGCAGCGGTTCGCCGCCGGTGAAGCGGATCTCCTGGACGCCGAGCTGCGTGACGGCGACCGACACCAGCCGGACGACCTCGTCGTCGGTGAGCAGTTCCGGCTTCGCCAGCCAGTCCAGGCCTTCCTCCGGCATGCAGTACGTGCAGCGGAGGTTGCAGCGGTCCGTCAGCGAGACGCGGAGGTCCGTCGCGACCCGGCCGTAGCGGTCCGCCAGGCCCGTTCGCGTCGCTTCCTGAATCGCTGTCATCTCCCCAGAATACGTGCCGGGCGCCGGGCGTTTCAGGGGATGGCTTAAGTTCGGGACGTGGGCCGTATCGTGAACATCCGCTGGATCGCCGCCGCGTTGGGGGTCCTGTTGCTGGCAACCGTGTGCGTGGAACTCGGTCGCTGGCAGCTGCACCGGCTCGACGAACGCAAGGCGCGCAACGCGGTGACCAGGACCAACCTGGCCGCACAGCCCGCGCCCATCGACCAGGTCCTCGGGCCGCAGGGCGTGGTGGGAGACCAGCACGCCTGGCGCACGGTGGTGGTCTCCGGGACGTACGACGCCTCGAAGCAGATCGTGCTCAAGTACCGCAACGTCGACGACCGGCCCGGCTTCGAGATCGTCACGCCGCTGGTGCTCGCCGACGGCAAGGCGCTGCTGGTCGACCGCGGGTTCATCCCCCGGCAGAGCTCGGAGCTGATGCCGCTGAACGTCCCCGCCGTACCGACCGGCGAGGTGACCGTGACCGGGCGGCTGCAGCGCAGCGAGCGCGGCGGTCACACCACCGGCGGTACGCCCGACGACGGGACCGCGCGGCTGATCAACGGGCCGGACTTCGCGAAGGTCCTCGGCCTGAACCTGTACGACGGCTACGTGCAGATCACCAAGCAGGACCCGGCGAACGATCCGGCCTTCAGCGGGTTCCCGGGACCGGAGATCGACGACGGTCCACACTTCTTCTACGCACTGCAGTGGTTCTTCTTCGCGCTGCTGGCGATCGGTGGGCTGGTCTACTTCACCAAAACGGGAGGCCGTCGTGACAACTCGGGGGACAAGTCGGAGTCCTCGGAACGCGACGCAGTCGAGGAGCCCGCGGCCCACGCCGGAGCGGCGGATTGAGGACTACGCGCTGATCGGTGACCTGCAGACCGCCGCGCTGGTGTCGAAGCAGGGCTCGATCGACTGGCTGTGCTTCCCGCGGTTCGACTCCCCCGCGTGCTTCGCGGCGCTGCTCGGCACCGACGACAACGGCCACTGGCGGATCGCGCCGCAGGATGCCGACGCGGTCAGCAGCCGGCACTACCGCGGCGACACGCTGGTACTGGAGACCGAGTGGTCGACGCCGGGCGGCTCGGTCCGGGTGATCGACTTCATGCCGCCGCGCGACACCGCGCCGGACGTCGTGCGGATCGTCGAGGGCATCAGCGGATCCGTGGAGATGCGGTCCGAGCTGAGGCTGCGGTTCGACTACGGGCACGTCGTCCCGTGGGTACGGCGCTCCGACGGGCAGATCGACGCGATCGCCGGGCCGGACGCGGTGTCGCTGCGGTCCGACGTGCACCAGTACGGCCGCGACCTCACGACGTACGGCGACTTCCGGATCGGCAAGGGCGACCGGGCCTGGTTCGTCCTGACCTGGCACCCGTCGCACCACCCGGTGCCGCAGGCGACGGACGCGATCGGTTCGCTCGGGCCGACCGAGGAGTTCTGGACCGAGTGGATCGGCCGCAGTACGAGCACGACCGAGCTGAGCGAGGAGGTCACCCGGTCGATCCTGACACTGAAGGCACTGACGTACGCGCCGTCCGGCGGCATCGTCGCCGCGCCGACCACGTCGCTGCCGGAATCGCTCGGCGGCGCGCGGAACTGGGACTACCGGTACTGCTGGTTGCGCGACGCAACGATGACGTTGTCCGCGATGCTCCGCGCCGGGTACACCGACGAGGCCGAGGCCTGGCGGAACTGGCTGCTCCGCGCCGTCGCCGGTTCGCCACAGGACGTGCAGATCATGTACGGCGTGACCGGTGAGCGCCGGCTGACCGAGTTCGAGGCCGGGTGGCTGCCCGGGTTCGCCGGGTCGGCACCGGTCCGGATCGGCAACGCGGCCGCGGAACAGTTGCAGATCGACGTGTTCGGCGAGGTGATGGACGTCCTCGCGCTCGCCCGGGAGGCGCAGATCGGCGCGACCGACGAGGCCTGGCAGGTGCAGCGCGGGCTGATGCGGCACCTGGACGAGGTGTGGAACCAGCCGGACGAAGGGATCTGGGAGGTCCGCGGCGGGCGGCAACACTTCACGTACTCGAAGGTGATGGCGTGGGTCGCGTTCGACCGGGCCGCGCGGGCGGTCGAGCGGTTCGGGCTGACCGGGCCGGCCAAGGAGTGGCGGGCGCGGGCGGACGAGATCCACCGGACGGTCTGCGAGCAGGCGTACGACCCGGACCGGAACACGTTCACGCAGGCGTACGGCAGCAAGGCGCTGGACGCCGCCGTGCTGCTGATCCCGCAGGTCGGGTTCCTGCCCGCGGACGATCCGCGGGTGGCCGGCACCGTGGACGCCGTCCAGCGCGAACTGGCCTCGGACGGCTTCGTCCGGCGCTACCTGACCGAGCACACCGACGACGGGCTGAGCGACGACGAAGGTACGTTCCTGATCTGCTCGTTCTGGCTGGCCGACGCACTGGCGATGATCGGCCGGGTCGGCGAGGCCCGCGACCTGTACGAGAAGCTCGTTGCCCTGCGCAACGACGTCGGCCTGCTCGCCGAGGAGTACGACGTGCGCTCCGGGCGGATGCTCGGCAACTTCCCGCAGGCGTTCTCGCATCTCGGCCTGGTGAACACCGCCTGGCACCTGACCACAGCCGAGTCCCCACTGCGGAAGTCCGCGTACTAGACGCCCTCCAAGTTCTTGCCGTTGGCTACAAGATGCGCGTGGTGGTGCAGTGCGGCAGGATGGTGTCGTGGACCTCGGACTGCGCGATCGCACCTACATCGTCACCGGCGCCAGCGCCGGACTCGGCTTCGCCACTGCGAAGGCGCTGGCCGCCGAAGGCGCGCGGCTGGTGATCTCCAGCCGCAGCGAGGAGTCGATCGCGCGGGCCGCCGCCGAACTGTCGGAGCTCGGTGGGGAGGTCGTCGGGATCCCCGTCGACAACGCCGACCCGGAGAGCGCCGAGCGGCTGGCCGCGACCGCGATCGCCAAGTGGGGCGACCTGCACGGTGCACTGATCAGCGTCGGCGGACCGCGGGCCGGGACCGCGCTGGACTCCGCCGAGGACGACTGGCGGGCCGCGTTCGACAGCGTGTTCCTCGGCGGCTTGCGGATCGCCCGCGCGGTCGCCCGGGCCGGGGCGGAGGGTACGTCGATCGCGTTCGTGCTGTCGTCGTCGGTGAAGTCCCCGATCAACGGGCTGGCGATCTCGAACGGCCTGCGCCCCGGGCTGGCGATGGTCGCGAAGACGCTCGCCGACGAGCTCGGCCCGAACGGCATCCGGGTGAACGGCCTGATGCCGGGCCGGATCTCCACCGACCGGCTGAAGGAACTCGACGGCAAGTCCGGCGACCCGGAAGCGGTCCGGCGCGCGTCGGAGAAGACCATCCCGCTGCGCCGCTACGGCACGCCGGACGAGTTCGGCCGGGTCGCCGCCTTCGTCCTCTCCCCGGCCGCCTCCTACCTGACCGGCGCCATCATCCCGATCGACGGCGGCGCCCTCCGCACGATCTGAACCGCCAGGCCATCACATTCGGGCGCGGCGGCACCGCCCACGCTCAGGCCCGCGGTTCGGCGGCGATTGTGATGGCCTGGGCGTCCGCCATCAGCCCCACTGGCCCGGGACGTAGTCGCCGGCGGGCTGTTGGGTGATGACGTTCAGGCGGTTCCAGGTGTTGATGCCGGCGATGGCGGCAACCAGAGCGGCCAACTGGTTCTCGTCGTAGTACTTGGCGGCGTTGAGCCAGACGTCGTCGGAGACTCCACCGGCCGCGTCGGCGAGCCGGGTGCCTTCCTCGGCGAGGGCGAGCGCGGCGCGTTCCGCGTCGGTGAAGACCGTCGCCTCGCGCCAGACCGCGACCAGGTTGATCCGGACCGCCGTCTCGCCGTGGTGGGCGAGGTCCTTCGAGTGCATGTCGACGCAGTACGCGCAGCCGTTGATCTGGCTGGCCCGCAGCTCGACCAGCTCGAGCGTCGCGAGCGGAACTCCGGCGTCGAGAACGGCCCGCCACGCGGAGTTGAGGTGCTTGATGAACTTGCCGAGCACCGGGTTGGTGAACATGTCCAGCCGTGCATCCATGACAACTGTCTCCTAGCGAATGAGCTTGTTCGATACCCATCCGACGAGACAGCCCACACAAGTGTCAGTCCGGGATCCGGTTTCCCTGCTCGTCCCAGTGCTCCGCGACCTTCTTGCTCGGTTGTACGCGCGGCGGTTCGCCCGGCATCTTCGGGTAGTCGGGCGGGAAGTTCAGCTCGCCGCCGGGCAGCTCCTCCCACAGCCGGAGCAGCGGGTCGAGGGCGTACGCCGTACTGTCCATGTCGGCCCACGGGTCGCCGTCGGCGAGGTACTCCGGGACGGTGTGCAGGTTGAACGCGCGCGGGTCGTCGACCTCGGCGAGCCGCTCCCACGTCATCGGCGTACTGACCGGGGCGCCCGGCCGCGGCCGCAGCGACCACGCACCGGCGACGGTCCGGTCGCGGAGGTTCTGGTTGAAGTCGAGGAAGATCGACGCCTCGCCGCGCTCCTCCTTCCACCAGGCCGTGGTGACGCCGTCGTCGCGGCGCTCGAGCTCGCGGCCGAGGCCGATCGCGGCGTGCCGGACCTCGTCGAACGACCACTCGGGCCGGATCCGGACGTAGATGTGGATGCCGCGGTTGCCGCTGGTCTTCGGGTACCCCCGCAGGCCCAGCTCGTCGAGCAGTTCGCGCGCGACGGCGGCCACCCGCCGGGCGTCGGCGAACGTCGCCCCGGGCTGCGGGTCGAGGTCGATGCGCAGCTCGTCAGGCCGGTCGAGATCGGTTTTCCGGACCGCCCACGGGTGGAAGGTCAGCGTGCCCATCTGCGCCGCCCAGACGGCCGCCGCGGGCTCCGACAGGCACAGCTCGTCGATCGGTCGGCCGTTCGGAGTCAGCACCCTGCAGGTCTCCAGCCAGTCCGGAGCGCCCTTCGGCAGGCGCTTGGAGTAGAACCCGTCGCCGGTCTGCCGGCCGATCGAGTCGACCGACAGCGTCATCCCCTCGCGCCACCCGCCGGGCCAGCGCTCGAGCGCCACCGGCCGGTCCCCCGAGGCACGCATGAACGCCGGCGCCACGGCGACGAAGTACTCGCAGACCTGCAGCTTGGTGACCTCCGGAGCCCAGTCGGTCGCCTCGTAGACGACCCGCTCGGGACTCGAGACCCGGACCTCACGCTCCCCCACGGTGAGCATCACCGCCGTGCTCTTCGCCATGCCGAGACGCTATCGCCCCGGACCGACCAAATCCGGATCCGCGGCGGAACGGCAACTTTTCCCAACCTCTGGCCACCTTAGGTGACCGGGCGGTAACGTTCCAGCACCTCGTTCCTGGGGCGTGAGGCCCCCGGGACACCTGACAAGGAGCGCGAGGATGAACAGATCCGCCCTGTTCGCCGCTGCGACAGCAGTGGCGACAACCACCGCCCTCGGACTGACCAGCGCATCTACTGCCACCGGTGCGCCGACGGCGTCCCCCGTCCCCACCCCGGCCGCGGCCGTCGCGAAGGCCAAGGAGGCGATCAGCAGCAACCTGACCGCACTGCGGGCCAGCACCGCGGACGCGTTCGTGGTCAAGGACGTGATCGTCGACAAGGACGGCAGCAGCCACGTCCGGATGGACCGCACGATCGGGGGTCTCCCGGTTCTCGGTGGCGACGTCGTCGTCCACGAGACCAAGGACGGCGCCTTCAAGGGCGCCAGCCTGACGCTCACGAAGAGCGCGAACATCAGCCGGACGCCGAAACTCGCTGCCGCCACCGCGACCGCGAAGGCGCTCACCAAGGGCCTGAAGGCCCAGGGCAAGCCCAGCCTGGTGATCGAGGCCCGCAAGGGCGCGCCGCGGCTGGCCTACCTGGTCACCACGGCCGGCACCCAGAAGGACGGCACGCCGAGCCTGATCACCACGACCGTCGACGCCCTGACCGGCGCCAAGCTGATCAGCGAACAGCACATCGAGACGGCCACCGGCGACGGCAAGAGCCTGTACTCCGGCACCGTGCCGCTGGACACCAGTACGGCGACCGGCGGCTACACGCTGACCGACGCGACCCGCGGCGGCGGCTGGACCGGCGACGCGAACAACAAGACCGACTCGATCCTGTGCCAGCTCTTCCAGCTGGGCTGCACGGCGGCGACGAAGTTCACCGACGCCGACAACCACTGGGGCACCGGCACGACCGCCGACCGGGCCAGTGCGGCCGTCGACGCGCACTACGGCGCCGCGACGACGTACGACTACTACAAGAACGTCCACGGCCGGAACGGGATCTTCGGCGACGGCAAGGGCGTCCCGAGCCGCGTGCACTACGGCTCCAACTACGTCAACGCGTTCTGGGACGGCAAGCAGATGACGTACGGCGACGGTGACAACGTCGCTGCCGGTCCGCTCGTCTCGCTGGACGTCGCCGGTCACGAGATGTCCCACGGCGTCACCGAGCACACCGCGAACCTCACGTACTCCGGTGAGTCCGGCGGCCTGAACGAGGCCACCAGCGACATCCTCGGCACGATGGTCGAGTTCTACGCGAACAACGCGTCGGACCCGGGTGACTACTACATCGGCGAGAAGATCATGAAGGACCGGGTTGCGCTGCGGTACATGGACAAGCCGAGCCGGGACGGCAACTCGCCGGACTGCTACTCCTCGAGCGTCGGAAACCTGGACGTGCACTACTCCTCCGGGATCGCCAACCACTTCGCGTACCTGCTCGCCGAAGGCACCGGCGCGAAGACGATCGGCGGCCTGCCGCACAACTCGCCGACCTGCAACGGTTCGACGCTGACTGGCATCGGGCATGACAAGCTCGGCAAGATCTGGTTCCGCGCGCTGACCACCTACATGACCAGCGGTACGACGTACGCGCAGGCCCGGACCGCGACACTGAACGCGGCCACCGACCTGTACGGCGCCAACAGCGCGGAGAAGGCCGCCGTCGCGGCCGCCTGGTCCGCGGTAGCCGTCAACTAGCAAGGAGCTTCGCCGGGGCCTGTCCCACTGGGGCGGACAGGACCCGGCGAACAAGCGTTTTGTCCATTGCCTCCTCGTGGGTCCGGACCTACCGTCACAGCTATGGGTGGGGACCCCGGGGACGGCCCACGGCTACGTGGTGCGCGGCCGCTGCTGCTCGTCGTGGACGCTGACCCGGAGCGTCTGGAACGGTGCGAGACAGAGCTCGACCGTGGTTTCGGCGCGGACTTCCGGGTCCGCGGTGAGCTGACGGCAGCGGCCGCGCTCGACTGCCTGCGGCGGGCGCACGACTGGGAACAACGGGTGGCCGTCGTACTGGTCGACCACGCCCTGCCCGACGACGAACGGGCCGGCGTGCTCGCGGCGTCGCGGACGCTGCACCCGGACGCACGCCGCGCCCTGCTGATCGAATGGGGTGCCTGGGCCGACCGTACGACCGCGTCGGCGATCCTGTCGGCGATGTCGGTCGGCGACATCAACTACTACGTGCTGAAGCCCTGGATCGCGCACGACGAACTGTTCCACCGGACCGTTGCGGAGTTCGTCCAGGAGTGGTCGCGGTACGAGGTCGCCAACCTGCGGGAGGTGGTCGTGATCGCGGCCGGCAACTCGGTCCGCGGTCAGGCGATCCGCAGCCTGCTGGCCCGCAACGGGATCCCGAGCGCGTTCCGGGAGAGCGGCTCGGCGCTCGCGAACGACGCACTGGAGTTCATCGGCGAACCGGATCCCGGTGCCGGAGTGCTGGTGTGGATGCCGGCCGTCGGCGGAACCGTACTGCACGATCCGACCGATGCTGAGATCGCGGAGGCGTGGGGAGTCCCGACGACGCTGGAGTCCGACGACCCGGCGTTCGACGTGCTGGTGATCGGGGCCGGGCCGGGTGGGCTCGCAGCCGCGGTGTACGGATCGTCGGAGGGGCTGCGGACGCTGGTCGTGGAGCGCGAGTCGATCGGCGGGCAGGCGGGGACGAGCTCGCTGATCCGGAACTACCTCGGGTTCTCCCGCGGCATCCGCGGATCGGAACTGGCCCAGCGCGGATACCAGCAGGCGTGGGTGTTCGGCGCCCACTTCGTCCTGATGCGGACCGTCCGGCAACTGGAGCGGCGCGACGGCCGGTTCCACGCGGTGATCGGCGACGTCGGTGAGGTCACGGCCCGTGCGGTCGTGCTCGCGACCGGCGTCTCGTACCGGCGGCTCGACGTACCGTCGCTCGAGCGGCTGGTCGGGAACGGCGTGTACTACGGCGCAAGCGTCTCGGAGGCGCACGGGCTGAAGGACCGGGACGCCTGCGTGGTCGGCGGTGGCAACTCGGCCGGGCAGGCGGTGCTGCATCTGGCCCGGTACTGCCGGCACGTACTGCTGGTGATCCGCGGCGAGGCCCTGTCGGCGAGCATGTCGCAGTACCTGATCGACGCGATCGATGCCGCGGGCAACGTCACGGTCCGGTCGTCCAGCGAGGTGGTGGACGGTGGCGGCGACGGGCGGCTGCAGCGGTTGACGCTGCGGGACCGGAAGACAGGTACCGACGAGGACCTGCCGATCGACGGGCTGTTCGTGATGATCGGTGCGGTGCCAGGGACGAGTTGGCTGCCGGACGAGGTCGCGCGGGACAAGCTCGGCTTCGTACTGACAGGCTCCGACGCGGGTGCGGATCCGCTCTGGCCGGAGAGGCGCCCGCCGCTGCCGTACGAGACGACGCTTCCCGGGCTGTTCTCGGTCGGCGACGTGCGATCCGGATCGGTCAAACGAGTGGCGTCCGCGGTCGGCGAAGGGTCGGTGGTGGTGTCGCAGATCCACACGCACCTCAAGGTCGCCCCCGATGCGTGAGCGGCGGTTCGTCTACACGCCCGCCATGGTCGGGCTGACGGCGCTCGCCCTGCTGATTCCGATCGCGGGCCTGTGGTTGCTGCGCCGCGAACCCACGCTCGATGTGCACTGGGAACATCACCCAACGCACTTCTGGCTGGTACTGCTCACCGCGTCACTGGGCGCGGTACTGGCGTATCTGACGGGTGCTGCGGCGCTGCGGCGAGGTGATGCGCGGGTGTTGTTCGTGTCGCTGGCCTTCCTGTCCGCGGCCGGGTTCCTCGGCCTGCACGCGCTGGCGACGCCCAAGGTCCTGCTGGACACCCCGAACGCCGGGTTCACCCTCGCGACGCCGGTGGGCGTGGCGCTGGCTTCGGTGTTCGCGTTCCTGTCCAGCCTGACCGTCTCCGGCACCACTTGGGGACGGCGAGCGCGGGCCGGGCTGCTCGTACTGATGGCGTTGTGGGCCGTGGCCTCCGTACTGCGGCTGCCGCCCTTGCACGCGACGTCGGTCCCCGAGGTCGCCGACGGCATCCTGCGCGGCCTCGCCGTACCCGCCGTCCTGCTGTACGGCGTCGCGGCGGCCCGCTACCTGCGGACCTGGTGGGCGCGGCCGTCGCTGATGGTGCTGTCGATGATCTCCGCGTTCGTGCTGCTCGGCGAGGCGATGATCGCGCTGGTGTTCGCGCGGAACTGGGCGCTGTCGTGGTGGGAGTGGCACGTGCTGATGCTGGCCGCGTTCGTCCTGGTCGTGGCCGGGGTACGGATCCAGTGGTACGAGGAACGGTTCGCGGATCTCTACCAGCCGGACACCGTGTCGGGGCGCCGGGAACTCAGCGTGCTGTTCGCCGACCTGCAGGGGTTCACGACGTTCTCCGAGCAACACGACCCGGCCGAGGTCACGGCGATGCTCAACACGTACTTCGAGGTCGTCGTCCCGCCCGTGGTCCGGCGGCACGGCGGTGAGGTCGACCGGATCATCGGGGACGCGCTGATGGTCACGTTCAACAAGCGCGGCGACCAACCGGATCACGCCGCCCGCGCTGCCGCGGCCGGGCTTGCGTTGCAGGAGGCTGCGACCGCCGTTCGCGCGGCTCATCCCAACTGGCCGCAGTTCCGGGTCGGGATCAACAGTGGGATCGCGTCGGTCAGCCTGCTCGGCACGGAGGGCGGGCGGACGTTCACCGTCATCGGTGACACGGTGAACGTCGCGTCCCGGATCGAAGGCAAGGCACCTGCTGGTGGGGTCGCCATCGGGGTGGCCACGAAAGCGCTACTGCCGCAGGCACGCACCGAGTCCCTCGGACTGGTGAGTTTGAAGGGGAAGGCCGAGCCCCTCGAGGTGTACAGGTTGCTCGGGCTGGACGCGGCATCGCCGCCGACGTCGCGTGCATGATCACCCCTGCCTTCGGCACGTGTTCACGTGTTGGACCTTGGAACGACCACGTGCCGGTGTGAGAATCCGGGCCATGTCTGCCCTGATCCGACCGCGGCGCCGCCTGGGCGTACTCGTGGTCACTTCGAGTCTCGTCCTGGCCGGCGCCGCCGCGCTGGTGGCCCGGCCTGCTGACGCCGCATCCACCGATGTGGTCATCACCGAGGTGTACGGCGGTGGCGGCAACAGCGGCGCGCCGTACACCAACGACTTCGTCGAGCTGACCAACAACAGCTCCGCGCCGGTCGACGTGAGCGGCTGGTCGATCCAGTACGCGTCCGCGGCCGGTACGTCGTGGCAGGTCACGAAGCTGACCGGCAGCATCGCGCCGGGCGCCGCGTACCTGGTCCAGGAGAGCGGCGGCGTGAACGGCCAGCCGATGCCGACGCCGGACGTGACCGGGACGATCCCGATGTCCGCGACGGCCGGGAAGGTCGCGCTGGTCACCAACCAGACCGCGCTCGCCTGCGGCTCCGTCTGCCACGCCGACCCGGCGGTCCGCGACTACGTCGGCTTCGGTACGGCGAACGACTCCGAGACCGCGCCGGCGCCGGGTCTGTCGAACACGACCTCGGCCGCCCGGTCGAACCCCAAGCAGGACACCGACAACAACAGCGCGGACTTCACCGCGGGCAACCCGTCGCCGGGCACGCTCACCGGCGGACCGGCCCAACCGCCGCTCGACGCGAAGATCCACGACATCCAGGGCGCCGCACACCGTTCGCCGCTGGACGGCAAGCGGGTCGGCAACGTCACTGGTGTGGTGACCGCCAAGAGCAGCAACGGGTTCTGGTTCCAGGACACCCAGCCGGACGACAACCCGGCCACCAGCGAAGGCATCTTCGTCTTCACCAGCTCCGCGCCGACCGTGTCGGTCGGCGACGCACTGAACGTCGAAGGCACGGTCGCCGAGTTCCGCCCGGGCGGCTCCGGCGGTACGACGAACCTGACGACGACCGAGCTGACCAACGCCAAGATCACCGTCACGGGCACGGCTCCCGTACCGGCTCCGACGATCGTCGGTCCGGGCGGCCGGGTGCCGCCGTCGACCGTGATCGAGGACGACTCGAACGGCGACGTCGAGACGACCAGCACCGCGTTCGACCCGGCGAACGACGGCATGGACTTCTGGGAGTCGCTCGAGGGCATGTGGATCGGCATCGACCAGCCGGAGGTCACCGGCCCGACCAGCTCGTTCCGCGAGCTGTCGGTCGTACCGGCCGGCTCCGGCGTACGTACCGTGCGCGGCGGGATCCTGCTGCAGAAGACCGACTCGAACCCGGAGCGGATCCTGCTGGACGACGTCCTGACGCCGATCCCGGACGCGAAGACCGGGGACAAGCTGGCCAGTACCGTGACCGGTGTCGTCGACTACTCGTTCGGCAACTTCAAGTTCCTGCCGACCACGACGCCGACCGTGATCGACGGCGGCGTGCAGCGTGAGGTCACCAAGGCCTCGTCGCCGGTCCAATTGTCGGTGGCGACGTTCAACGTGGAGAACCTGGATCCGTCCGACGGCGACGCCAAGTTCGACGGGCTCGCGCAGGCCGTCGTGCACAACCTCGCGGCGCCGGACATCCTCGGGCTCGAAGAGGTGCAGGACAACGACGGCGCGGTCAACTCCGGTACGACGGCCGCCGACAAGACGCTGAACATGCTGACCGCGGCGATCGTGAAGGCGGGCGGACCGCAGTACGCATGGCGGGAGATCGACCCGGTGAACAACGCCGAGGGCGGCGAGCCGGGCGGCAACATCCGGGTCGCGTTCATGTACCGCACCGACAAGCCGCTGAAGTTCGTCGACACGCCGGGTGGCGGCTCGACCACCGCGACCGCGATCGTCACCGACCACGCGGGGCGTCCGCACCTGAGCTCCTCGCCGGGGCGGGTCGACCCGGCCAACCCGGCCTGGGCCGCGACCCGGGTGCCGCTGGCGGGCGAGTTCAAGTGGCACGGGCAGACCGTGTTCGTGGTGGTGAACCACTTCAGCTCCAAGGGTGGCGACGACCCGCTCTGGGGCCGGTTCCAGCCGCCCGTGCAGTCCAGCGCCCCGAAGCGGCACGAGCAGGCCGCCGCGGTGCGCGGCTTCGTGGACCAGATCCTGGCCAAGGACAAGGGCGCGAACGTCGTCGTACTCGGTGACCTGAACGACTTCGACTGGTCGCAGACCGCCGACATCCTGGTCGGCTCGGGCAACACCGCGCTCGTCGACCTGCCCCGGACGCTGCCGCTGCCCGAGCGGTACAGCTACGTGTTCGAGGGGAACAGCCAGATCCTGGACCAGATCCTGATCTCGCAGAACCTCCGCCCGGCGTCCTCGTACGACGTGGTGCACATGAACGCGGAGTTCCCGGACCAGATCTCCGACCACGACCCGCAGGTGGTGAAGCTGATCCCGCTGCCCTCCTGGGTGCGCTGACCCCACTTACACCAGTGTTACGTCGGTCGCCCGGGCGGGGTTTTCGCGTCCGGGCGACCGATACTGGTGTCGTGACAGATGACACCAAGCAGTACGCCGTCCAGAAGTCCGACGCGGAGTGGAAGGCCCAGCTCTCCCCCGCCGAGTTCCACGTCCTGCGCCAGGCCGGTACCGAGCGGCCGTTCGTCGGCGAGTACACCGACACCAAGACCGTCGGTGTCTACAAGTGCCGCGCCTGCGACGCCGAGCTGTTCCGCAGCGAGACCAAGTTCGACTCGCACTGCGGCTGGCCGTCCTTCTTCGCCCCGCTCGCCGAGGACCGCGTCGAGTACATCGAGGACTCCACCCTCGGCATGAAGCGGGTCGAGGTCCGCTGCGCCAACTGCGGCTCCCACCTCGGCCACGTCTTCGAGGGCGAGGGCTACGGCACCCCGACCGACCTGCGGTACTGCATCAACAGCATCAGCCTCACCCTCGCCCCGTTGTAGATTGGATCGGCTGGTCGAGTCTGGGGAAGGAAATCGGTGGCTGACGAGGTCCGTAGACCGCGGGTTCTGGATGTGCTGTCGGCAGTGGAGCCGTGGGAGGTGCCGTCGGCCTGGGTCGAGGGCGTTCGGGCTCAGCTGAAGGCGTGGGCCGCCGATCCCGAGGCGTTGCGGCCGTTGCGCGCGGAGGCCTTCCCGGACTTCGTCAAGGGCACCCCGGCGGCCGTCTGGTTCACCCATCAGGTGGCGCCGCTGCTGACCGGCTGGATCCCGGTCCTGCACGGCGAGTATGCCGACCTGTCCACCGAGCTGACCCACGACTTCTACCGGCCGTCCTCGCGCCTGGGCGGGAACGGCCACGTGATCTACGTGGCCCCGACCGACTGGCACCTGCAGGCGATCGCCGGAGCGCGCGGCTTCCGCGAGCTCGGTCGCAAGCACGCGCTGCAGGTGTCCCGGGACGTGGTCCGGTTGTTCGTCGACGCTCCCCCGATGGCCGCCCGCGCCGAGGCACTGACCACGGCGTTCGACCGGGTCCTCGCCGACCGTGAGGCGACCCACCTGCACATCACCGGCGAGTACGACGAGATCGCGAAGTACTGGCGTACCGACGCCCTGCGGCCCGGCGAGCGGGCGGTACTGCCCGAGCTGGCCGGCCCGACCGCCGCCCTGCGGTACTCGATCAACTCGATCCGCGACACCCACGCCCGGCTGCTGATGACGAGCCCGGACGAGTACGCCGGCGACTTCGCCCAGGTGCTGGCCGAGCTGATCCTGGCATCCGGTCTGCGCGGCATCCCGCAATCGGTGGCGAACATCCTCGGCGACGCGACCATCGACGTCCACCACGCGCTCGAGGAGATCGCGCCGCGGTTCAGCCTGCAGACCTGGCACGGTCACGTCAACCAGTGGATGTCGCGCGCGATCCGCAGCGGGCAGTCGCCGCTCGCCCGGGCCTGGGGCGCCGCTGCTGCGCGGGTCGGAGTACACCTGTCCGGCGTACTGGCCAAGCAGCCGTGGCCGGAGCCGGAGATTCCCGACCTGACCACGCTGTTCCGGATCCTCGACCGGGAACGCTGGAGTGCCCTCGAAACCGCCGCCGCGGCCGAGCAGGACAACTCGCTCTCGGCCGCCTGGGACAGCGTCAAGAAGGACGCCGCGGAGGAGCGGGCGCCGGCGAAGAGCAGCGGCTTCGACGAGAACCAGCCGCTGCCGCCGAAACCGGTCGACCTGACCGACAACCCGATCGCCGAACTCGACTCGCTGATCGGCCTGGAGTCGGTCAAGGACGCGGTCCGCAAGATGGTCGCCGAGGTGAAGACCAACCTGCGCCGCACCGAGCTCGGTCTGCCCAGCCACGAGCGGGCCCGGCACATGGTGTTCGTCGGCAAGCCCGGTACGGCGAAGACGACGATCGCGCGGCTGCTCAGCCGGATCTACCACCAGCTGGGCGTCCTCGAGAAGGGCCACGTGGTCGAGGTCGACCGGTCCGACCTGGTCGGCGCCGCGGTCGGTTCGACCGCACCGATGACCGCGGCGAAGTTCCGCGAGGCGCTCGGCGGCGTGCTGTTCATCGACGAGGCGTACAGCCTGACGCCGGAGAACACCCCCGGCGACTACGGCCTCGAAGCGGTCGCGACGATCCTGAAGATGATGGAGGACCACCGCAACGACTGCATCGTGATCGTCGCCGGGTACCACCGCGAGATGCAGCGCTTCATGGAGTCGAACACCGGTCTGCAGTCCCGGTTCCCGAAGCTGCTGTCGTTCAGCGAGTACGACACCGACCAACTGGTCGCGATCTTCGAACTGCAGGCCCGGCAGAAGGGCATGATCTACGGCGAGGAAGTGCTGGACAAGGTCCGCAGCGTGATCCCGCCGGCGCCGCGCGGCCACAGCTTCGGCAACGGCCGTTTCATCCGGAACGTCCTCGAAGAGGCCGTCTCCAACCAGGCCACCCGGCTGTCCGCGAGCGACCCGGACAAGCTCACCGAACGCGACCTCCGCGAACTGATCCCCGCGGACGTCCGCCCCCCGACGTCGATGCGCGCCGAGGACTACCTACTGCAGAAGCCAGGCACCTAGACCGGGGTCGCGAGTGCTACTGGGTTGCCGTCCGGGTCGGCGAGGTAGGCCTGGCGTTCGCCCCAGGGCATCGTGGCCGGTTCCTGCAGGACCGGGTGGCCGGCCGTGCGGAAGCGTTCGACCTCGGCCTCGACGTCGTCGACGTACACGAACAGCTCGAAGCGTGGCGCCGTACCGACCGTGATGCCCAGCTGGGCCTCGGGCCAGTTCGCGTCGGACAGTCCGAGGGACGACTCGCCGCGCTCGAGGCCGACGTAGTGCGGGTCGCCCTCGAGCGGGAACTGGTACGTCGGCTCGTACCCGAGCAGGGCGTAGAACTCGACCGCCCGGCGAACGTCGGTCACGTACAGGACCGGGAACGCCTTAGACAAGGTTCGCGATCAGGTCGGCGACCTCGGTCCGCTTGCCGGTGTAGAACGGGACTTCCTCGCGGGTGTGCCGGCGCGCCGACGCCGCGCGCAGCTCACGCATCAGGTCGACGATCCGGTGCAGCTCGTCCGCCTCGAAGGCCAGCATCCACTCGTAGTCGCCGAGCGCGAACGCCGCCACGGTGTTCGCCCGCACGTCGGGGAAACCGCGCGCCATCTTGCCGTGCTCGGCGAGCATCGCGCGCCGCTCCTCGTCGGGCAGCAGATACCACTCGTAGGACCGGACGAACGGGTACACGCAGACGTACGCCCGCGGCTCCTCGTCGGCCAGGAACGCCGGGATGTGGCTCTTGTTGAACTCGGCCGGCCGGTGCAGCGCGAACTGCGACCAGACCGGGACCAGGTGCCGGCCCAGCCGCGACCGGCGGAGCGCGTGGTACGCCTGCTGCAGAGCGTCCGAGGACGGCGCGTGCCACCAGATCATGAAGTCGGCGTCGGCCCGGAACCCCTCGACGTCGTAGATCCCGCGGATCACCACGTCGTCGGCCGCCAGCTTCCCGACCAGATCGTTCAGCTCGGCGGTCAGCTCGTCCCGGTCCGCCTGGGAGTCTGGGCCCAGCGGCGTCTCGACCTTGAACACCGACCACAGGGTGTAGCGGATGACGTTGTTCAGCTCACGGGCTTTCGGCTTACCAGTCACGAACTCATTGTCTCCCTTGCGTTCAGGTGCTCCCGCACCCGGGTGGCCGCCTTGCCACCCGATGCCACACACGCGGCGATCCCGACACCCCGGTACGCCGCACCACAGACGGCCAGGCCCGGTACGCCGGACACCGCAGCCTCCACCCGGTCGACCCTTTGCAGGTGCCCAACGGCGTACTGCGGGAGTCCGCCGCCCCAGCGGGTCACGAGCGATCCGACTGGGTTTTGGAGCCCGATCGCCGTGGACAGGTCCGACACCGCGAGCTTCACCAGCTCCTCATCGGAGCGCTGCAGGACGTACTCCTCGCCGAGTCGACCGACGGAGGTCCGCAGTACGGCGAGCTCTCCCCCGGCCGCCGCGGACCACGCCCACTTGGCGTGCGAGTACGTCGCCGCCTTGATCGTCCGGTCCTCCACCGACGGGACCAGGAAACCCGACCCGGTCGCGCCCGCCGGCCAGTCGGCCTTGCGGACGGCCAGCGTGACGATCGCCATACTCGCGTACTCGATCGCGGCCAGCTCGGTCGTTGCCGCGGGCACCAGTTCGGCAAGCATCCGGGCGGCCGGGGTCGCGGGTACGGCGACCACGACCGCGTCCGCGCTGAGGTAGGTCGGCGCGGGCACCGGCCCGGCCTCGAGCTCGAACCCGTCGGCGGTGCACGTGATCCGCCGTACGGCGAGCTTGGTCCGGATCTGCACTCCGCGGGCGGTCAGGTCCTGCTCGAGAGCGGTGACGACCCGGTTGATGCCGCCGACGACGCCGGCGAAGACAGGCTGTCCGGCGCGCTTCTGGCCCAGCTCGCGGAGCTCGGCCGTGGCGGCGAGCAGGCTCGGGGCGGTCCGGAGCTTCGCGTACAGGTCGGGGACGGCGGCCGCGAGCGAGATTTCCTCGGCCTTCCCGGCGTACACCCCGCCGAGCAGGGGGTCGACCAGCTTGTCGGTGACCGCGCGTCCCATCCGCTCGGCGACGAACCGGCCGATCGCGACGTCCTCGGTCAGCGCGGGCGCCGGCAGGTCGGCCTCGTGCGCGACCTGCTCGGCGGCGGCCGGCCCGAGTACGTCGGCGGTCGCGGACGGCTCCACCGGTACGCCCATCACGGTCGGCGGGATCGCCCGGATCCGGTCGCCGACCCACAACCCGGCCGAGGTGGTTGCCGGATGCACCACGTCCAGCCCGAGCGCCTTGATCAGGTCGACGGCCTCCGGGCGACGGGCCAGCACCGACTCGGCGCCGAGGTCGACCGGTACGCCTTCGAGGTCCGCGCCGGCCAGCTTCCCGCCGAGCCGCGGCGAGGATTCGAGGATCGTGACCTGCGGCGGGTTCGGCCCGGTCACCAGCGCGTGCGCCGCCGCCAGCCCGCTGATCCCGCCACCGACCACCACGACCCGGCTCACAGTGCCTCCAGTACGTACTTCTTGCCCGGCCCGAGGTCGGTGCTCGAGACCCCGACCTGCCGGAAACCCACCCGGGTGAGGACCGTCTGCGACGCCGGGTTCCGGTCCGAGGCGCCGGCCCGCAGCGACGTCAGCCCGTACCCGCGGGCCAGCTCGACGACCGCCCTGACCGCGGCCGTTGCGAGCCCGTGTCCGGCCGCCTTCTCCGCGATCCGGTAGCCCAGCTCGGCCTGGCCGTCGGCGAGGTCGATCAGGTTCACCCGGCCGACGACCGCGCCGTCGCCGTCGACCAGGACGTGGAAGCGGCAGCTGCCCGCCTCCTGCTCGGCGAGCTGCGCCGCGTGCCGGGCCGGGAAGTCCGTGAAGTACTCGTCGCCGCGGTCCCAGATCCAGGATGCGAAGTACGCCCGATTCTCCAGCTCGAAGGCGAGTACGGCGTCCGCGTGGTCGGCGCGCAGCGGCTCCAGCGTGACGTCGTGGTCAGGCAGATACATGAGTCTCTTGAGAGGCCGCCTGCACGTATTGGGCGATGCGGTGCAACACCTCGGGATCCGCGTCCGGCGGCACCCCGTGGCCGAGGTTGAAGATGTGACCGGGCGCGGCCTTCCCCTCGGCGAGGATCCGGTCCAGCTCCGGCTCGATCGCGTCCCACCCGGCGAACAGCAGCGCCGGGTCGAGGTTGCCCTGCACCGGCTTCGGCCCGGCCCGCCGTACCGCCTCGTCCAGCGGGACCCGCCAGTCGACGCCGACCACGTCCGCGCCGGCCGCGCTCATCAGCCCGAGCAGCTCGCCGGTGTTCACGCCGAAGTGCACCCGCGGTACGTCGTACTGCTTGATCGCCTCGAACACCCGCGCGGTGTGCGGCATCACGAACCGCTCGTAGTCCCGCGGCGACAGCCCGCCCGCCCACGAGTCGAACAGCTGGATCGCCGACGCACCGGCCTCGATCTGGACCGACAGGTACGCGATCGCGACGTCGGCCAGCCGCTCGGCCAGCGAGTGCCACAGCGCCGGGTTGCCGTGCATCATCGCCTTGGTCTTCGCGAAGTCCTTGCTCGGCCCGCCCTCGACCAGGTACGACGCGACGGTGAACGGGGCGCCCGCGAACCCGATCAGCGGCGTACCGCCGAGCTCGGACACGAGCTGCTGGACGGACTCCGTGGTGTACGGCACATCGGCCGGCGTCACCGGCCGGACCCTGGCGACCCCCTCGGCGTCCCGGATCGGCTCCGCCACCACCGGGCCGACCCCGGGCTTGATGTCGACGTCGAAACCAGCCGACTTCAGCGGCGCCACGATGTCGGAGTAGAACACCGCCGCGTCGACCCCGTAACGGCGCACCGGCTGCAGCGTTATCTCGACGACGAGGTCGGGCCGCGTCAGGGACTCGAGCATCGAGATGCCCTCCCGGACCTTGCGGTACTCGGGCAGCGCGCGGCCGGCCTGGCGCATGAACCACACCGGGGTGTGCGGCGGACGCTCACCACGGGCGGCGAGCAGATAGGCGGAACGGTCGAGGCTGGCGGGTGACGTCGGAGGCACACAGCGATGATCGCACGCCCTCCTGGACGCGCTGACAGGGTGTTACCGGCGCGTCTAAGCGGGCGGCGGTGAGTAATCAGTCGTAGGCTGCCGACATGGGTGCCCGCAAGCAGGTCGACGCGCCACCCGCGGAGTTCGCCGAGGCAGTCTCGCAGTTACGAGGTGCCCGGTTCCGGCCCGAGGTTTTCGTCGAGGAGATGCCCGCACCGCAGCGGATCGCACCGCATGCGGCGGCGGTCAGCGCCGACGTGACGGTCGACGGTGACGATGTCGCCACCGGCCGCCTGGTCGTCCTCTACGATCCCGCGGGGAACGACGCCTGGCAGTCGACCTTCCGCTGTGTCGCGTACGTGCGTGCCGCCGTCGAACCGGAGATGGTGACCGACGCGCTGCTCGGCGGCGTGGGCTGGACCTGGCTGATGGAGGCGCTGGCCGACCGCGGCGCCGACTTCCTGGCGCCGAGCGGTACCGTGACCCGCGTGGTATCGGAGAGCTTCGGCGGCATGGCCGACGACGACGCGACCGCGGAGATCGAGATCCGCGCGTCCTGGAGCCCCGTCCCTGGACCTGGTGGCCCAGGAATCGGCACCGTGGACGTGACCCAGCACGCCGAGGCCTGGGGCGAAGTGCTGTGTACGGCGGCCGGCCTGCCGCCCGTTCCGCCGGGGGTGGTCGCGATGCCGACCCGGCGCGGTCAGCGGGGCCGATGAGCCCAGCCGACACCCAGCCGACCGAGCCGGTCGACCCGACCGCAAACCTTCCCTTGTTGGAGCTCAGGGACGGGCTCTCCGAGGTGATCGACACCGACAGTGTGCTGTCCGACACGGTCGAGGCGTTCCGTTCCGGCACCGGTCCGGTGGCCGTCGACGCCGAGCGTGCGTCCGGTTACCGGTACTCGCACCGCGCGTACCTCGTCCAGTTACGTCGTGAGGGCTCCGGCTCGGCGCTCGTCGACCCGATCCCGTTCGGCGACCTGTCCGCGCTGGGCGACGCGATCGTCGACGCCGAGTGGATCATCCACGCCGCGAACCAGGACCTGGCCTGCCTGGCCGAGGTCGGGATGGTGCCGCAGCGGGTGTTCGACACCGAGCTGGCCGGTCGCCTGCTCGGGTACCCGAAGGTCGGCCTCGCCTCGCTCGTCAGCGAAGTACTCGGCTACCGGATGCGCAAGGAGCACTCCGCCGCCGACTGGTCCACCCGGCCGCTGCCGGCGCCCTGGCTGGTGTACGCCGCGCTCGACGTCGAGATGCTGATCGAACTGCGGAACGCGATCGAGCAGGAGCTCCGCCGGGCCGGCAAGTGGGAGTGGGCCGAGCAGGAGTTCGCGGCGATCCTCGAAGCCCCCCCGCGGGAGCCGAAGCCGGACCCGTGGCGGCGTACGTCGGGCATGCACCGGGTCCGGAACCGTCGCAGCCTGGCCGTGGTGCGCGCGCTGTGGGAGGCCCGTGACCAGATCGCGGAATCCGCGGACATCTCCCCCGGCCGGATCCTGCCGGACGCGGCGATCGTCGAGGCGGCGTCCGCGATGCCGACCGACCGGGACGCGCTGCAGAAGCTGACCGCGTTCAAGGGGCGTGGTGCGCACCGGCACATGCGGACCTGGTGGGAGGCGGTCGACCACGCGCGCAAGCTGCCGGAGTCCGAGCTTCCCAAGCAAGGACCGCGGTACGACGGCCCGCCGCCGGCCCGCGCCTGGGCCGACCGCGACCCGGACGCCGCCGCCCGCCTGTCGACCGCCCGCACCGCCGTCGCCGAGATCGCCGAGGCCCACCGCCTCCCCACCGAGAACCTGCTGGCCCCCGACACCATCCGCCGCCTCGCCTGGTCCCCACCACGCGACGTGAACGTAGACGTGGTCACCACCTTCCTCCGCGACCACCACGCCCGCCCCTGGCAAATAGCCCTAACCGCCGAGGTCCTAACCGAAGCCATGTCCTCCGAGGCCCCCGCCAAACCCCTCGACTAACCAAAGGACCCCGCTCCGCGTGCACACGGGCGTGACACGCACAAAGGACACCGCTTCGCGGCGACTGCCTGATTGGCCGCCTTCGGCGGCGTGCTACCGCCGCGACCCGGAGCTGTCGCGCGGTGATGCTTCTCCCGACCCGCCGACCTCCCGACCCACCGAGCCGCCTTCCCGTCGCCCGTGGCACGCAGAACCCGGCGCGCAGCACCCAGCACGTCATCAGCGCGCACTTCGTCCGTGTGACCGGACGGAAAGGCTCCCATCGCCGCGCCCGGTACGAGGCACGCGGTGCGCGGTCGGTGCCGCGCGGTGCTCTGGTCGGTCCGGTGGAGTGGCTCGGGCTAGACCTCGGGGCGGTACAGCGAGCTCTGGACGTACTCCATGGCCTTTAGATACGTCTCGTCGGTCGCGCGTCGGG
The DNA here is from genome assembly GCF_042873835.1 of Kribbella sp. NPDC004536. Lineage (NCBI taxonomy): Bacteria > Bacillati > Actinomycetota > Actinomycetes > Propionibacteriales > Kribbellaceae > Kribbella > Kribbella sp. NPDC004536. The sequence goes on from NZ_JBIALY010000002.1 coordinate 1,821,232, forward strand.
TGAGCTCCTCCGGTGGGACATCCTCGATGCGGGTTTGGAGCCAGTAGAGGTTGCCGTACGGGTCGTGTACGCGGGCTACCAGGTCGCCCCAGAAGAGGTGGGTGGGCTCGGTGATGACCGTTCCGCCTGCGGCGACGGCCTTCTTCAGTGTCTCGTGGACGTCCGGTACGTACAGCCGCAGGAACGCCGGTGTCGATGGCCAGTCGGGCTTGTCGAACATCATCACCACCGAATCCCCGATCCGCATCTCGGCGTGACCGATGTGGCCGTGCTCGTCGACCACCCGGCCGCCCAGGTCCTCGGCGTCGAAGGCGGCGGTGAGGAAGTTCATCAGGCCGGCTGTGTCATGCCCGATCATCCACGGCGTCACCGCGTGGTACCCAGCGGGAATCGGGTGCACTGTCATCTCCTGCTCCTTCGGTTCGGTTGTCTCCAACCTTAGGAACCGAAGCGGACAGGTTCTGTCCGCTACTCACCAGATCCTGACGGATCTCGCTGCGCAGGCTGAGCAGGGTCTGTAGGGCGCCGACGAGGATGACCGTCGCGATGACGGCGAAGATCTGGCGGTAGCTCAGCAGGCTGACCAGCAGGCTGCCGACAGCGAGCGAGATCGCCTGCGGGGTGGAGATCAGCACCTCGACCGCGGTCGACACGCGGCCGATCAGATGGGTCGGCGACCGGCGCTGCATCAGCGTCGTGAGCGAGACGAACGTCCACGGCAACCCGACACCGCAGATCGCGGCGCCGACGAGTACGACGACGATCGTGGAGGCGGCGGCGCAGACGATGGTCGCCACGGCCAGCGCCACCAGGCCGAGTACGCAGGTGGCGATCTCGCCCAGGCGCCGTACGGCCCGACTCGCGGTCAGGCCGCCGATCACCGCACCGACGCCCTGACACGTCACGAAGACGCCGGAGAACGTCGCCGGCTTGTCGAACGCGTCCAGCAGCGCGTAGATCGACGACTCGAAGAACCCGATCACCAGGATCGAGATCGCCAGCCCGAGGAGTACGTTGCGGAGCACCCGATCCGCGACCAGGAACCGTACGCCGCCGAACAGATCTTCGCGGAACGTGCTCCGAACCGGGGCCGGCGTCTCGGTCACCTTGATCGTCGCGATCAGCAGCCCGGCGATCGCGAACGTGGTCGCGTCGATCACCGCGACCAGCCAGCCGCCCGCGGTCGCGAACACCGCCGCGCCGACGAGCGGCCCGAACAGGCGGTAGCCCTCCTTGATCGTCGCGAGGCTGGAGTTCGCGTCCACGAGCAGGTCATCGGGCAGGAGTTCCTTGAGCAGGCCGTTGACGGCCGCAGGCAGTACGACGAACGAGACGCCGTACAGGAACGCGACGACCCAGATCACCCACACGTCGTCCGCGTCCCGGACGAGAACCAGTGGGAGTACGGCGACCGCGCTGGCGAAATTGCCCCAGACCAGGATGCGCTTGCGCGGCAGGCGGTCCACCCAGACGCCGAGCAACGGCGCACCGAGGGCCGGCAGCACCATGAAGAAGAACGTGAGGCCGGCCTGCGCGTTCGAACCGGTGAGCGTCTTCACCCACATGCTGAGCACCAGCAGCATCACCGAGTCGCCGAGCATCGACGTGCTCAGGCCACCGAACAGCCGCCCGAACCCGGGCTGCGCGAACAGCTTCCTCATGCCGGATCGACCCCCGGGAAGTACGTCGGTACGCCCCAGGTGACGAACTCGCACAGCCGCGAGCCGGCCGGGCGCTGCGCCGGATCGGTCAGCCGCTCGGTGTACCGGTCGAGAACGGCGTTGAGCGCATCGTTCATCTCGCGGAGCTCGTCCGGGGTCAGCCAAGCGACCATCTCCGTACTGTTCTGCGCGGCCCGCCACTCGGCGGACTCCTCGGGCTGCCGCTGCTGTGCCTCGCGCAGCCGGTCCATCGCCCGCCCGAGCGTCACCTCGGACATCGCCTGCGCCGCCCGCCGCTCCTCCAGCGATGGCACGGCGTGCTCGCTGTCCCACGTGAACCCGAGCCCCGGCACCTGCCACGGCCGCTGCCGGCCCTTGCCGCCCTCGGCCTCGACGACGAACCCGTGCTGCGCCAGCTTCCGCAGGTGCCACGAGCAGTTCGCGGGCGTCTCGTCGAGCCGGTCGGCCAGCTCGGTCGCGGTCAGTGGTCCGCTGATCGACAGCAGTTCGATGATCGCCATCCGCACCGGATGGGCCAGGGCGTTGAGTTCACGGGGATCGCTCAGGCGGCGATGCGGGTTCGGCATGCGTCGAAAGTACTCTTTCGAAAGAGTTGTTGCAATCACCCACAAGGAAAACCCACCCCTCGCTTCGCTCGGGGTGGGGTGGTGGTGGCCCGCCCGGTACGGGTTGGGCGGGCTGAGCGGGTCAGGCTGGGAGTTGGGCCTCGATGGCGGCGACTACCTCGTCCGACTCCGGCTCGGTGCGGGGGCGGAAGCGGGCCGCGACGGTGCCGTCGGCGGCGATCAGGAACTTCTCGAAGTTCCACTGGATGTCGCCGGCCTCGCCGTCGGCGTCCGCGGTCTGCGTGAGCTCGTCGTACAGCGGGTGCCGGCCCTCGCCGTTCACCTCGAGCTTGCCCAGCATCGGGAACGTCACGCCGTACGTCGTCGAGCAGAACGTCTCGATCTCCTCGGCGGACCCGGGCTCCTGGCCACCGAACTGGTTGCACGGCGCGCCGACCACGGTGAACCCGCGCGACGCGTACTTCTCCTGCAGGTTCTCGAGACCCTCGTACTGCGGGGTCAGGCCACACTTCGACGCCACGTTCACGACGAGAACAGCCTTGCCCTTGTACTCACCGAGAGACGTCGGCGCACCGGACAGGGTGGTCAGCGGAATGTCGTACAGGCTCATGCTCATCCTTGGGAGGTTGGGAGGTGACGGGCAAGGAAGTCTTCGGTACGGCGCCACGCGAGTGCGGACGCCTCGGGGTTGTGGAACATCGGCAGCGGGTTGTCGAACGCGTGCCCGGCGCCGTCGTACCGGTACACCTCGGCGTCGGCCAAAGCGGGCACGATCGCGTCGACATCCAGGAAGGTGTCGTCGTTGCCGAAGTGGTGCAGCGCCGGCGCCTCGGGCCGGAGGTCGAGCAGCCGCGGAAGGGCCGAGCCGTAGTAGCTGACCAGCACGTCAGGCGACGCGACGGCGGCCACGTTGTACCCGAGTCCGCCGCCGAAGCAGAAGCCGACGACAGCAGTACCTGTGCCACGCGCCTCCAGCTGTTCCAGCACGGACACCGCGTCCGCGACCGCCTGGTTCCAGTCGAGCCGCTGGACGAGGCCCATCGCACGTGGCAGCAGATCCGGCGCAGACTCGTCCAGCTCGGTGTTGTCGAGGCGCCAGTAGATCTCGGGCGCGACCACGTAGTACCCGAGGGCGTGCAGATCCGCGGCACGCTGCTTGATGTAGTCGGAGACCCCGAAGATCTCCTGTAACAGCAGGACTCCGGGCGCATCACTGCTTGCGGATCCCCACTCGTGGACTGGTATCTCCGAGGTCACACTGTGAAGCGTACGACCTCCGGTTCAACCGGCGCGGGCGCGGGTGCGGGCATCCAGGCCTTCGTCTCCGCGATCGCGTCGAGCAGCAGCTTGTACAGCCGGTCGTCCGGGTCCGGTACGCACGCCTGCGAGATGCCCTCGACCGCACACGAGACCGCGCGCGGCGCCGTACGGCGGGCGAAGTCCGGGGTCACGCGGCGCGAGCGGGCGGTGAAGGACCGCGCCCACTTGGCAGCCTGCGGCACAGCCTGCAGGACGGCGAGCGAGTCCGGCTCGAGGTCGTCCGGCGGACGGTCGTCGAGTGCGGCCAACTGCCGCTCCCCCACCAGCAGTGCGACGGCCAGGATGTACTGGCGCTCCTGCGACACAACCGGCAGCGCCAGCTGGATGCAGCGCGCGGTGACCCGCGGTACGACGTGTGGGTCGTTGGGCGTCAGCCCGATCACGGACGGGATCAGTGGCGCGAGCCGGGATCGCCCCGAGTCGCTCGTGCAGTCGTTCACGTCGCGGGCGACGCCGGCCAGCAGCGGGTGCGTACAGGCCGGATGGTCCGACCACGGCTCGCCGGCCAGGTACGACGCGAACTCCATGAAGCAGGCGCCCTTACGCGGACTGCGGTGTTTCCCCCGGCTCAGGACCGGCACGGCAAGATCAAGATTGTTCATAGAACGGCTCCAGATACACGGACCTTGGGTCCAGCATGCGCCGATTCGAGAGCGGATGCCACGGGTAACCGAACCTCCACCACTCACCAACTTCGCCGCTGCCCCGCCGATCACGCTCCGCCACGCCGTGCGGACCGTCGGAGACGGAGGTTGGTGAGTGCTGGCGGTCCGCCCTGTGAGCGGACCCACATGCGCGCCTTCTTTGGCAGTTCTGTTACTCATGGGTAGCATCGGGGTAGATTTCCCGACCTTCAGAGGAGGGCCCTCGTGCCCCGTGAGATCCGCGATGTCGTGTACGTCGACGGCGTTCGCACCCCGTTCGGCAAGGCCAAGGGTCAGTACGCCGAGACTCGCGCCGACGACCTGGTGATCAAATGCATCCGCGAACTGCTGCGGCGCAACCCGACGCTGCCCCCGGAACGGGTGGACGAGGTCGCGATCGCGGCCACCACCCAGATCGGTGACCAGGGCCTGACCATCGGCCGGACCGCGGCCCTGCTGGCCGGCCTGCCCAACACCACGCCGGGCTACGCCATCGACCGGATGTGCGCCGGCGCGATGACCGCCGTCACCACCACCGCGGCCGGGATCGCGTTCGGAGCGTACGACGTGGTCGTGGCCGGCGGCGTCGAGCACATGGGCCGGCACCCGATGGGCGAGGGTGTCGACCCGAACCCGCGGATCATCGCCGAGAAGCTCGTCGACACCTCCGCGCTGGTGATGGGCTCGACCGCCGAGAACCTGCACGACCGGTACCCGACCATCACCAAGGAGCGCGCCGATGCCTTCGCCGTCGCCTCCCAGGAGAAGGCGGCCAAGGCGTACGCGAACGACCTGATCCAGCCGGACCTGGTGCCGATCGCGACCCGGTCGGCCGAGCAGGGCTGGGGCTACGCCGCCACCGACGAGCCGATGCGGCCGGGTACCACGGCCGAGGACCTGGCCGGCCTGAAGACCCCGTTCCGCCCGCACGGGCGGGTGACCGCGGGCAACTCCGCCGGCATCAACGACGGCGCGACGGCCTGCGTACTGACGTCCGCCGAGGCGGCCGCGGAGCTCGGGCTGACGCCGAAGATGAAGCTGGTCTCGTACGCGTTCGCCGGTGTCGAGCCGGAGGTGATGGGTGAGGGCCCGATCCCCGCGACCGAGAAGGCGCTGCGGCTGGCCGGGCTGACCATCGACGACATCCAGGCGTTCGAGGTGAACGAGGCGTTCGCCGTCCAGGTGCTCGCGTTCCTGGAGCACTACGGCATCGCCGACGACGACCCGCGGGTCAACCCGTACGGCGGCGCGATCGCGTTCGGCCACCCGCTGGCGTCGTCCGGCGTCCGGCTGATGAACCAGCTGGCCAAGCAGTTCGAGCAGCGCCCCGAGGTCCGCTACGGCCTCACCACCATGTGCGTCGGCCTCGGCATGGGCGGCACGGTCATCTGGGAGAACCCGAACTGGGAAGGTGCGGCCGCATGAGCCTGCAGGAACTGATCGACTCGGCGTCGGCGTTGTCGACCGACGAGGTCGTCACGGTCGCGCACTCCCGGGACGTCGTACTGCCTGGCAAGGCCGGCACGATGGCGCTCATCACGCTGGACAACGGGCACGACCACACCAAGCCGAACACCTTCGGCCCCAAGGGCCTCGGGTCGCTGAACGAGGCTCTGGACGCGGCGCTCGCGCGGGACGAGATCGTCGCGATCGGTGTCACCGGCAAGCCGTTCATCCTCGCCGCGGGCGCGGACCTGACCGGCGTACCGAAGCTGACCGACCGGGAGCAGGCGCTGGCGCTCGGCCAGATCGGGCACGGCGTCATGCGGAAGCTGGTCGACGGCGGCAAGCCGTCGTTCGCGTTCGTGAACGGCGTCGCGCTCGGCGGCGGCCTCGAGGTCGCGCTGCACGCGACGTACCGGACCGTGTCCGTCGCGGCCGGGATGCTGTCGACGCCTGAGGTGTTCCTCGGGCTGATCCCGGGCTGGGGCGGCAACTTCCTGCTGCCGAACCTGATCGGCGCCGACAACGCGGTCAAGGTCGTCGTCGAGAACGCGCTGAACCAGAACAAGATGCTCAGCGGGCCGGAGGCCGTGAAGCTCGGCATCGGCGACGTACTGCTGGACTCGGCGGACTTCCTCGAGCAGTCGCTGCTGTGGGCCTCTCGCGTCCTCACCGGCGCCGTTGTCGTCGAGCGACCCGCGATCGACCGGGGCGAGGCGTGGGACGCGGCCGTTGCCCGAGGCAAGGCTTTCGCCGACGTCAAGGTCAGTGGCGCGGCACCGGCGCCGTACCGCGCTCTGGACCTGATCGCGGCGGCTCGCGACAACGACCGCGACCGTGGCTTCGCGGCCGAGGACGAGGCGCTCGCGGACCTGATCATGAGCGAGGAGCTGCGCAGCGGGCTGTACGCGTTCGACCTGGTGAACAAGCGGGCCAAGCGGCCGGCCGGTGCGCCGGACAAGTCGCTGGCGCGTCCCGTCAACAAGGTCGGCGTGGTGGGTGCCGGTCTGATGGCGGGGCAGCTCGCGCTGCTGTTCGCGCGGCGGCTCGAGGTTCCCGTCGTACTGACGGATCTGGACCAGGAGCGGGTCGACCGGGGCGTCGGGTACGTCCACGGTGAGATCGACAAGCTGCTCGCCAAGGGCCGGGGACGTCCGGACAAGGCGAACCAGCTGAAGGCGCTCGTCACCGGGTCGGTCGACAAGGGCGTGTTCGCGGACGCGGACTTCGTGATCGAGGCCGTGTTCGAGGAGTTGCAGCTGAAGAAGACGATCTTCGCCGACCTGGAGAAGATCGTCCGGCCGGACGCGATCCTGGCGACCAACACGTCGTCGTTGTCGGTGACCGAGATGGCCGCGGACCTCGAGCACCCGGAGCGGGTCGTCGGGTTCCACTTCTTCAACCCGGTCGCGGTACTGCCGCTGCTGGAGATCATCCGCGCGGACCGTACGGATGACGCGTCGCTGGCGACCGCGTTCGCGGTCGGCAAGAAGCTGAAGAAGTCCTGCGTGCTGGTGAAGGACGCGCCCGCGTTCGTGGTGAACCGCTTGCTGACACGGTTCCTCGGCGAGGTCAGCGCGGCGGTCGACGAGGGTACGCCGATCCTGTCCGCGGACCGTGCGCTGTCCGCGCTGGGTCTGCCGATGCCGCCGTTCGTACTGCTGCAACTGGTCGGCCTGCCGGTCGCGCTGCACGTCGCGGAGACGATGAACCGCGCTTACCCGGAGCGGTACGCGGTGTCGGAGAACCTCGCGAAGGTCGTTGCCGCGGGCAAGAGCTCGTTCTACGTCTGGCCGGAGGGCAAGCCGGTCGTGGACCCGGAGGTCGAGGCGCTCGTCACGGTCGGCGACAAGCCGTCGACTCCCGACGAGCTCCGCACCCGGGTGCTCACCGCGCTCGCCGAGGAAATCAAGATCACGCTCGACGAGGGCGTGGTCGCCGAAGCCCAGGACATCGACCTCTGCCTCCTCCTCGGCGCCGGCTGGCCGTTCCACCTCGGCGGCATCACCCCGTACCTGGACCGCACCGGCATCGCCGAGAAGACCAACGGCACCCGCTTCCTCCCCAAGGGCACAGCCAGCCTCACCTAGTACCGCTGGGGGTCGGTGCGGCGCCGGAAGCCCGCTCCGGCCCCCAGCAGCAATCAGGACGATCAAGAAAAGAAGTGCGAGATAAAGGTGTGGCTGGCTTCAGCGACCGGCCGCAAGTCTGGCTGCGCAACGGGTTGGCCAGAGGTCCTCGAATCCGTCGTCGGTCTCGTCCCCGAGGGCGTCGGCCGGCCGGCGTGCCGAGTCCGCTCCTGTTGGCGCCACTCGGCGCCGGTTTCCAAGTAGCCGGTTGTCATCGCGAGAAGGACGTCGAGCCCGAACAGTGAGTCCGAGGGAAAGCTCCTCGTGTCGCTACAGTTAGCGAACCGGCCAGGTGGGGTGCCCGCTCGTCGAGCACATCTGTCCGACCACCGCCAACCCCGCCGCCAAGCAACTCCTCTCAGCGCCATTCACCCGATCACCCGCCCGGCTGTCAGCTCCTCCCCACCCGGCAGCCTCTCGGCCGACACATCTCCCTCACCCGGCAGCACCTCGGCCGGCAGCTCTCCCCACCCCAGGTAGGCGCTCGACTGACAGCTCTCCCCACCCAGCAGCACCTCGGCTGGCAGCTCTCCCCACCCCAGGTAGGCGCTCGACTGACAGCTCTCCCCACCCAGCAGCACCTCGGCTGGCAGCTGTTCGTCGCCTGGTAGATGGTGGGTTGTCAGCCTTTGAAGGTTTTGGTGGCGGTGGCTAGTTGGGTTGGGGTTTGGCCGGTGTCCTTTTGCAGGACTGATTGGCCGTGTTGGGCCAGGTCTGTGTAGAGGGTGGCCAGTTTCTTTTCGCCTAGTTTGTTGGCCAGGTATTCGACCACCCACCAGCTCGTGCCGTACGCCTGGTCTGCGTTGGTGTCGAAGGTGGTGCGGTCGGGCAGGGTCTTCAGTTTCGGGAGGTACTGGGACCTGACCCGCTTGCGGTACGGGTCGACGGACCAGTGCGGGTCGTCCTCGATCGAGCGGCAGCGGACGTACTCGGCCAACCCCTCGACGGCCCAGATCGGCGCCTTCAGCCCTAGGGTGGCGGTGGCGACGTGGGTCATCTCGTGGACCAGCAGGTCCTTGTCGAGCTTCTTCCGCAACGCCGGGTTCACCACGATCCGGCTCCCGATCGGACGGCCGATCGGCTGACCCATCTGCTCGCCCTCGAACAGCGTCACCGCCTTCGCCGCGATCGTCCACCCCTCACCACTCCCGGACGTCCACAGCGTCGACATCACGCTGTTCTGCGGCATCGCGACCACCAGCACCGCGCCGTTCCACGGCCGCTTCCAGTGCTTCTGTACCGACTTCACCGCTTTCGAGGCGACCTGCGCGACCTTCGTCCCGATGCTCGCTTCCTTCTTGTCCACGACCACCGCGACACTCCCCCGCCGGACGACGACGACCTCGCTGAAGTCCCACGGCTGGTGATGCCCGTCCGCGCTCAGGTACTCGTCGGCCGCCGAGTCGTCGACCAGCACCCAACCACCGGACCGAGGTACGAACGAGTACCCGAGATCGGTCTGCACCGGCTGCGGATCGAGCCCACTTAGCTGGTACCGCATCATCACCCGGGTCGAGAACGTCGCCGCCCCGAACTTGTCCACCAGCCCCGGGATCGGCCGGAACGCGTCCGCGGTGTAGTACTTCAGCGAACTCAGCCCGAACTTGCGCAGGTTCGTGAACAACAACGTCTGCCGCGCCACCAACGCCGGCTGCTTCGGATCCACCGCAGCCAGGAACCCCTTGAGGTCACCTTTCAACACCGCAGTCGACCGCGCGGCCAGCAGTACGTCGACCGCCTTCTTCCGCGCCGTCTCCTGCGCAACGGTAGGGGTCACCGCTACAGCAGCGGGAGCATCACCAGCGGGCGGCGCATCGCCCCCGTGCCGGCCCCGGACAACGACAACCGCGCCGGACGCAGCGAGCGCCAGCGCGGCAACGCCCGCGTACAGGCGTTTCGGGTACTTCATGGGTGGCCCCCTCGAACGGTCGGCCGATCCTATCGGCCGGCCGGCCGTCCGGGGGACGAGGATCAGGCTTTCTGGACCTCGCCGGTCTTCTGCTCGATCCCGACGCGGCTCTTCCGGTAGCCGTACACCGCGTAGATGACGAAGCCGAGCACCATCCAGACCAGGAACCGGATCCAGGTCTCGATCGACAGGTTCAGCATCAGGTAGATGCAGATCAGCGCGGCCAGGATCGGGATCACCGGGTTGCCCGGCACCGTGAACGAGCGCTTGATGTCGGGCCGGCTGCGACGCAGCAGCGGAACGGCGATCGAGACCAGCGTGAACGCGGCCAGCGTGCCGATGTTCACCATCTCCTCGAGCTTCCCGATCGGGGTGACGCCGGCGACGATCGCGACGACGACGCCGATGCCGATCGTCAGGCGGTACGGCGTACCCCACTTGGGGTGCGTCTTGCCGAGCTGCTTCGGCATCAGGTGGTCGCGGCTCATCGCGAACACGACGCGCGCGGCGCCGATCATCAGGGTCAGTACGACCGTCGTCAGACCCGCGACCGCACCGGCCGAGATCAGGGTCGCGAAGCTCCCGCGGCCGACCGACTTGAACGCCTCCGCCAGCGCGGCCTCACTGTTGATGTCGGTGTACTTGATCATGCCGGTGATCACGATGCAGACCAGCACGTACAGCACGGTGCAGATCGCGAGCGAGCCGATGATGCCGCGCGGCAGGTCGCGCTGCGGGTTCTTCGCCTCTTCGGCGGTGGTCGCGACCACGTCGAACCCGATGAACGCGAAGAACACCAGCGACGCACCGGAGACGAGCCCCATCACACCGAACGTCGACGGCACGCCGAAGATCGCCTGGATCAGCGGGGTGGTGATGTCGACGTGCGCGTTGGGCGACGGGACGCTCGGCGGAATGAACGGCGACAGGTTCGAGCCCTTGATGTAGAACAGGCCGGCGACGATCACGAACAGCACGACGAAGAGCTTGATCGCGACCAGCACCAGGTTGACGCGCATGGACTCCTTGATGCCGATCGTGGCCAGCGTCGCGAGCACCAGGACCAGCAGCATCGCGAGCACGTTCACGTGGCTGTCCGGCCCGATCGAGTCCGGCCAGCCGAGGCCGATCTGGTCGAGGAACAGTTTCGCGTACGTCGACCAGCCCTGCGACACGACGCTTGCCCCGAGCATCAGTTCGAGCAGCAGGTCCCAGCCGATGATCCAGGCGAAGATCTCGCCCAGGGAGAAGTACGAGAACGTGTACGCCGATCCCGACACCGGCACGGTGGACGAGAACTCGGCGTAGCACAGGGCGGCCAGCGCGCAGCAGACGGCGGCCAGGACGAACGACAGCGCGATCCCGGGACCGGCGTACAGCTTGGCGGCGCGACCGGTCAGGGTGAAGATACCGGCACCGATGATCACACCGATCCCGAAGACGGTCAGGTCGATCGCGGTGAGGCGTTTCTTGAGCTGGTACTCCGGCTCGTCCGTGTCGGCGATCGACTGCTCGATCGTCTTCTTCCGCACAAGACTCATTAGCGCCTCCTCGAGGTGGACGGATCCTTTCGAGATTGGACCCTCTCACCGGATGAGGTCAAACCGCCACTCAGCGTTGTGGCCGGTATGTTGTCAGTGACGTCCACAACGTCGCCTCGGTGAGGCCTGTCCGGTCCTGAAGGATGCGGTCGCGCGCTGTCTGGTCGACCCCGTTCCGCGCCATGTCCTCGTACAGTTCCTCGACCTTGTCGAGCCCGATCCGCTGCACGAGGAAGCGGACAGCCAGCCAGCTCACGCCGTACACGTCCGCGGAGTTCTGGTAGAAGCCGGCGTCGCTCGGCAGCGAGGTCAGCTGCGGTATCGCGGTGTCGACGACCTCCTGCTCCCACTTCGCGACCTCGCCCGGTCCGCTGAGGGCCTCGATCCCCCGCCAGGACACGTATTCCGCCGACCCTTCGGCGAGCCACAGCGGTTCGTACCCGCCGAGCGCGGCGGTGACGACGTGGGTGATCTCGTGCGACAGCAGGATCTCGTCGACCTGGTCGCGCTGGTTCGGGTTGATCACGATGTACCCGCCGGCGACCGTACCGTCGACGGTGTCCTGACCGGGCAGCGACGAGAACGTGGACCCGGTACTGGCCGCGGACTCGATGTCCTCGTCGGCGAACCTGGCGTCGCGGACGTCGGTCTCGTCGAGCGCGATCACCAGTACCGACCCGTTGAACTTCAGCGGCCAGTACGCCGTGACCTCGGCGAGGCCCTCGTTCGCGGCGTGCACGATCGCCCGCCCGCGCACGGTGTCACCCTTCTCGACGATCGCCATCACCCGCGGCGAGCGTTGCACCTCGATCCGGCCGAGGTCCCACGCCTCCCGGTGCGCGCCCGGCGCGAGGTCGTTGTCGAGTTCGCTGTCCGACGTGAGCAGCCAGTGCCCGCCGCGGGCGATGAACGTGTACCCGAGCTCGGTCGTCACCGGCGTGAAGTCGACCTTGGGGATCTGGTACCGCATCAGCACCCGGACCAGGTACGTCGTACTGCCGTGCGCCTTCAGGAGCTCCGGGTTGAAGCGTTCCTCGGCCTGGCTGTACCCGAGTTCCGCGAAGCCGATCTCGACCAGGTTCGCGAACAGGATCTTCTGCGCCGCGACGAGCTTCTTGTTGGCCGGATCGATGTCGGCCAGGAACAGCTGCTCGTTGCCGGTCTGCACGGCCTGCGCGCGGCGCACCAGGATCAGGTCGATCGCGAGCCGCCGGGCGGCGACGGCGGCCGCGATCCTGGACGGCTTGGGCGTCGTCGTGGCCGGCGGCGGGGCCGTGACGGCGACCCGGGCGCGCGCGTCCTGGTGCCGTTGTTCAACGGTGTAGACGACGCCGCCCGAAACCAGTGCCACCGCCAGCAGGAGACCTGACCAGCGGCGGAGATTGGGCGTCGTTGCACTCACTACGGGCGGTTCCCCTCCGAGTACCCGATGGTTCGCAGCCGGGCCACCCTACTCGACGCCGCCGGTTTACGCTGCCGCGGCAGCTTTCAGCGCGCGGAAAAGTCCGGCCTCGGTCATCCCGACGTGTTCGAGCATGATCCGGTCGCGGTCCTTCTGGGTGGTGCCGAGCGACGCGAGCTCCTGGTACAGCGTGCCGACCTCGACGCTGCCGAACCTGGTCCACAGGTAGTCGACCGCCAGCCAGGACAACGGGTACGAGCTGTCGGCGTGGTCGAAGAACGTCGCGTCCGGCGGCAGGCCGGTGGCCTTCGCCAGGTACTTCGTCCGCACGTCCTGCCGGTACTGCGTGATCGCGAGGTCCTTCTGGCCGGGCATGTTCAGGAACTCGATGTACGTCGCGGCGCCCTCGACCATCCAGCGCGGGGCGTACGGTCCGTACGGCGCGGTGGCCACGTGGGTGAACTCGTGGGCCAGCGTGCGGGCGTCGACCTTGCCCCGGTTGTTCGGGTTCACCACGACGTACGAGTCGGCCCGCTCCCCCTCGCCGGTGACCTCACCGGGCAGCGTGCGGTACACCCAGGTCGCCATCGCGAGCGCGTCCTCGGCGTTCTTCGGCTGGGTGTAGTCGGCGCCGCGGACGACCTTGTCGTCGAGCGCGATCACCAGCCCGGAGCCGTTCCACCCGCCGGGCCAGTTCTTCGAGACGGCCTGTACGGCGCTCTGCGACATCGTGACGAACTTGTTCGCGAGCGCGTCCTGCCCCTGCTCGACCACCACGAGCACCCGCGGCGCACGCTTCACCAGTACCGGGCCGAAGTCCCACGCCTCCTGGTGTGAGCCGCGCGGCAGCCGCTGGTCGAGGTCCGAGTCGGACACCAGCATCCAGGTGCCGTTGGCCCGCCGGCTGAACGTGTACCCGAGCATCGCGCGGACCGGTACCAGGTCGATGCCGCGGATCTGGTACTCCATCGCGATCGCGACCAGGTACGTCGACGGGCCGTACTTCAGCGCGATCGTGTCGTCGTACTGCTGGGCGAGCTGCTGGTACGAGAGCTTGGCGAAGCCGAACTGGCGCAGGTTCGTGAACAGGACCCGCTGCCGGGCGACGAGCTTGGTGTCGGCGGGGTCGACGTCGGCGACGAACTCCTGCTCGTTGCCGGTCAGCACCGCCTGCGACCGCCGCTTCAGCACCTCGTTGACGGCCGCCGACCGCGCCGCCAGATCGATCGCGGGCGTACTCGGACCGGCGTTCGCAGCAGCGTCGTCGTCCTGGCTCGACCTGTGCAGGGCGAGACCGCCCGCGACCGCTGCCGCCACCAGGACGAGCGACAGCAGGATCGGCCAGAGCCGCGATCTCCGGCGGCGGCCGGCCGCATGCCGGCTGTGCCGCCCTCCCCCCTCGGCCATTGACCCTGGCTAGGCGTTCCGGCCGCCGGCCGGCTCGTTGAACGCGTCACCGACGTGCTGCGTCAGCTGCTCGGTGATCTCCCGAGCCACCTCCTGGCCGGTCAGCCCGATCTCCTGCAGTACGGCGGCCCGCTTCGCGTGCTCGAGGAACACCTGCGGTACGCCGAAGTCGCGGAACGGGGTCTGGACGCCGCCGTCCCGGAGCGCCTGCGCGATCATCCCGCCGCAGCTGCCGGCGCGGCCGTTGTCCTCGATCGACACGACCAGCTTGAAGTCCGCGGCCAGCTCGACCAGCTTCTCGTCGACCGGCTTGACCCAGCGCGGATCGACCACGGTCACGCCGTACCCGTGCGCCTCGAGGCGCTGGGCGACGTCCATCGCGGTGGCCGCCATCGACCCGATACCGACCAGCAGGACGTCCTGACCGGATCGCTTCAGGACGTCGAGGTTGCCGACGCGGTCGATCGCCTCGATGTCCGGGAACACCTCGCCCTTCGCGAAGCGCAGCGCGGTCGGCACGTCGTTCACGTCGACCGCCTCGTCGAGCAGCTCCTGCAGGCGCTTGCCGTCCCGCGGCGCCGCGAGCCGCAGGCCCGGGACGAGCTGCAGCAGCGACATGTCGTACACGCCGTTGTGGGTCGGTCCGTCGTCACCCGTGACGCCCGCCCGGTCGAGGACGAACGTGACGCCGCACTTGTGCAGCGCGACGTCCATCAGGACCTGGTCGAACGCGCGGTTCAGGAACGTGGAGTACAGGCACACGACCGGGTGCAGGCCACCCAGCGCGAGGCCGGCGGCACTGGTCACCGCGTGCTGCTCGGCGATCCCGACGTCGAAGGTCCGATCCGGGAACTCCTCCGCGAACGGCGCGAGGCCGGTCGGATGCAGCATCGCCGCGGTGATCGCGACCACGTCCGGACGCCGGTGGCCGATCTTCACCAGCTCGTCGGAGAACACGTCGGTCCAGCCACGTGGCTTGTTCGCCGGGCGGACCTGGTGGAGGTTGTCCTCCTCGTCCTGCTCGGCCGCAGGATAGCCGAAGCCCTTCTTGGTGACCGCGTGCACGATCACCGGGCCGCCGAAGGACTTCGCGTTGCGCAGCGCGTCCTCGAGCGCGTTCCGGTCGTGGCCGTCCACCGGGCCGACGTACTTCAGGCCGAGGTCCTCGAACATGCCCTGCGGGGCGAGCATGTCCTTGAGGCCCTTCTTCACCCCGTGCAGCACCTCGTACATCGGCGGGCCGACGTACGGCGTCCGGCCGAGGTTCTTCTTGATCAGGTCGAGGATCTTCTCGTACCGCGGGTTGGTCCGCAGGCTGGTCAGGTGGGTGGCCAGGCCGCCGACGGTCGGGCTGTACGACCGGCCGTTGTCGTTGACGATGATGACCAGGTTCAGGTCCTTGGCGGCGGCGATGTTGTTCAGCGCCTCCCAGGCCATCCCGCCGGTCAGCGCACCGTCGCCGATCACCGCGACCACGTGCCGGTTCTCGCCGCGCAGCCGGTACGCCTTGGCCAGGCCGTCGGCGTACGACAGCGCGGTCGAGGCGTGGCAGTTCTCGACGATGTCGTGCCCGGACTCGGCCTGGCTCGGGTACCCGGACAGGCCGCCTTCCTGACGGAGCGTGCCGAACGACTTCGCGCGGCCGGTGACCAGCTTGTGCACGTACGCCTGGTGGCCGATGTCGAACACCAGCCGGTCCCGCGGTGAGTCGAACACCCGGTGCATCGCCAGGGTGATCTCGACCATGCCGAGGTTCGGGCCGAGGTGGCCGCCGGTGCGGGTCACGGTGTCGACCAGCACGTCCCTGATCTCGGTCGCCAGATCGGTCAGCTGTTGATCGGTCAGCTTCTTGAGGTCGTCCGGACCCTCAACCGTCTCCAGCACGCGCATCGAGCTCCTCCCGCGGGTCGTCCTCGAATGCTCTCACATTCCAAGACGCTACCCGCGTGTGGCTGGTTCGGAGGTGTGCTTCGTCTCACCTAGGGTGATCAGGTGGAGATGGTGAGGACCTTGTTCCGGAAGTACGACGGGCAGCCGCATCGTCTGGTCGAAGCGATCCGCCTGGGCGAGGACGAGCACGGGCTGTGGGTCGGGTCACTCCCCGGCAGCCAGGGCCAGCGCGCCGACGGCACCTGGAAGTCGATCGACCACCACCGGGTCCGGCTGTTCCCGCGCGGCCAGTGGTGGAGCGCGTTGTTCAACGACACACCGCACCAGACCGCGATCTACTGCGACATCACGATGCCACCCGAGTTCGGCGTCGACTCGGTGACCGCGGTCGACCTGGACCTCGACATCCGCCTGCTCCGCGACGGCACCGTGCACGTGATGGACGAGGACGAGTTCCACGAACACCGGATCCGGTACAACTACCCACCGCAGATCGTCGCCACCGCCCAGGCCGTCTGCGACCACCTGGCGGCCACCATCTCGACCGCCGAGCCCTTCGTGACGGCGTACAAGCCGTACCTCGAGCAGATCCGCGCACTCGGGCGGCAACCGGCCCCCGGCGGCTAGGAGCCCCCCTGAGCCACCTGGGGCCGGTCTCATGACGGCGTGGGCCGGCACCACTCCATCCTGCGGTGGCGCACCGCGACAGGTCCACTCCCGAGCGCAAAGTTGCAGGAACCTGCAGTCGCCCCGTCGAGGGATAGGTTGAGGGTTATGCGTAACGTCCGGGTGGTTTACCGCAAGTACGACGAGAAGCTGCACTGGCACCAGTGGATGCGGTACCTCGGCGAGGACGAGTACGGCGTGTGGCTCGGAGCACCGGCCGGGTCCGTGTCGCAGCGTGGTGACGAACCGGTGGTGACGCAGGAGCAGGCGCACGTCCAGTTGTTCCCGCGGGACAAGTGGTTCACCGCGATCTTCAACGACGAACCGCGCTACACCGAGATCTACGCCGACATCACCACGCCGGTGGAGTTCTCCGGCGACGTGGTGACGATGATCGACCTCGACCTGGACGTCATCAAGCGCCGCGACGGCACCGTGTTCATCGACGACGAGGACGAGTTCGCCGAGCACCAGGTGAAGTACTCCTACCCGCCGGACGTGATCGCCACCGCCCGGCAGACCTGCGACTGGCTGGCCGAGGCCGTGTCGACCGAGGAGCCGTTCCTCACCGTCTACAAGACCCACCTCGACAAGGTCCGCTAGCGCACCTGGTGGACGTTCAGGGTGCCGTCCTTGAGCATCATGGCGCCCGGGAGTGGGCCGCGTTGGCCGGCGTACATGTCTGCGACCGGGGCGACTGTCAGGTAGAGGTTCTGGCCGGCCGGGACGTCCACGGCGATCGCGGGGAGTTCGA
This sequence comes from Kribbella sp. NPDC004536, assembly GCF_042873835.1. Taxonomy (NCBI): domain Bacteria; kingdom Bacillati; phylum Actinomycetota; class Actinomycetes; order Propionibacteriales; family Kribbellaceae; genus Kribbella; species Kribbella sp. NPDC004536. The sequence goes on from NZ_JBIALY010000002.1 coordinate 1,838,585, forward strand.
ACGTACGACGTACTCCGCGGGCTGTGTGCTTCTCGCGTAGCGGCATGGTGTTGTTCTGGACGACCTTCGCGGTGAGCGGGTTCTTGCCGACACTCAAGGCGAAGTACGCCGCCGACTGTGGGATCACCGTGTAGACGTTCGCGGTCACCGTCGGTGTACCGGCGACCGTGATCGGGCCCTTGGCGATCGGCAGGTTGACCGGCAGGCCGATACCGGTCGGCGTGACGATCTTGCCCAGCTTGTACGTCTTGTTCGGCGTCAGGCTTCGTTGCGTGAGGCAACGACCCGCGGCGGTCGACAGGTGGTACGTGCCGAACCCGGTGAGCCCGGTCCGCTGGTGCAGCAGCTGTTGCTGCATGAACCGGAGCGACAGGCCGGCGAAGTTCGGCGAGCCGAGCGCGATCGAGCACGGATCTCCGGCTGTCGCATAGCCGGGTGGTACGACCGCCGGCAGGGTGTGACCGCCGTTGTAGCCGACGAAGATCGACCGCGCCCGGGCTCGTGACGTCAGCGCGTGGTCGAAGTTCATCAGGCCCTGGTTGAGGTTGAACAGGTTGTCCGAGATGCCTTGGCCGAACAGCACCGGGATGTCGAGCTTGCGGCCCTGCGACACGTGCCAGGCGGGGCCGTTGTGCGCGAAGAACGCGGTCAGGTCGCGTCCCGCCTTCCCGGTCGGCCAGGCACCGGTCGCGATCAGCGCCACGAACGCCTTCGACACCGCCGGCGGCAGGTGCGTCCCGCCGCCTGCGAACAGGATCGAGAGCCACATCGTCCGAGCCGCTTCCTGCGGTGCCAGGCTCTGCTTGAGATCCCACCAGGTGATCTCGGGAGCGAGCGCGTCGAACCGGGTCGCGCCGCGGTCCCGGAGCTCGGTGAAGGCGCCGGCGAACTGGTACCCACCGCCGTACGACCCGCCGATCGCGCCGATCAGCGGATCCCCCGGCCGTTGCTGCGTCACCCAGTCCAGCCCGGCGACCAGGTCGGCGAGCTTCACCACGTCGCGGCCCTCGTAGTCCGGGTTCATCACGTGCGCGACGCCGGTGCTCTGCCCGAAACTCCGCTGGTCGAAGCTCAGGACGCCGAACCCGGCGTCGAGCCACGCCTTGAACGCCGCCGGGTCCGTCGTCCGGCTACCGCCCCAGCCGTGACTGTGGAAGATCAGTGGCACGGTGTGCTGCCTCGTCGCCGTCGCAGGCCTGAAGAGGGTGTAGCAGATCCTCACCGGCGTCGTCGTGCCCGGCTCAGGCACCGAGTCGACACAGCCGTTCGTCACAGTCGTGTCCGCTGCGGCCGGGACCACCGGCGACAGCAACAGCGCGAGCACACCGGTGAGGGCAAGTACACGACGGCGCATCAGTCACTCCAGGTGATCGACGGATCCCGCTTCGCACACGCTAGAGGACTGTCCGGCCGCTGACCAGATCCCGTCCTCAGCCGTCGGCGAACCGATGGGCGGAAACCGGCCTCGCGCTGCGACACTGTGCCCGTGCATATCGCGATCGAGGTCGTGGCCCTCGTCGCCGTCGTCGCGGCCGGCGCCGCGCTGGCGCGGCGGATCGGCCTGTCCGCACCTCTGCTGCTGGTGGTCATCGGGATCGCCGCGTCGTACCTGCCGTTCATCCCGCGGGTCGAGTTGTCGCCCGAGGTGGTGCTGGTCGGGTTCCTGCCGCCGCTGCTGTACTCGGCCGCGATCAAGACCAGCCTGGTCGACTTCACCAAGCACCGGCGCTCGATCGGGCTGCTGTCGGTCGGCCTGGTCGTGTTCACCGCACTCGGTGTCGGGGTGGTGACGTGGTGGCTGCTCGGCGCGGTCGCGGAGTCGATCGGCGCAAAGCCACTGCCGTTCTGGGCCGCGTTCGCGATCGGTGCCGTCGTCGCGCCGCCCGACGCGGTCGCCGCCACCGCGATCGCCAAGCGCGTCGGTCTCCCCCGCCGGATCGTGACGATCCTCGAGGGCGAAAGCCTGATGAACGACGCGACCGCCCTGGTCTGCCTGCGGACGGCCGTCGCCGCGGCCCTCGTCGCACCGACCGTGCTGCACGTGGGCCTGGACTTCCTGCGCGCGGCCGGTGGCGGCGTACTCGTCGGGTTCGTGGTGACGTTCGTACTGGCGAAGATCCGCCGCCGGTTCACCGACCCGGTGCTGGACACCACGCTCAGCCTGACCGCGCCGTTCGTCGCCTACATTGCCGCCGAGAACCACTACGTCCACGCATCCGGCGTACTCGCCGTCGTCGTCACCGGGCTGCTGCTCGGGCACAAGGCACCGATCATCCAGTCCGCCAAGTCGCGGATGTCGGAGCGGACCAACTGGCGTACATTCCAGTTCCTGCTGGAGAACACGGTCTTCCTGCTGATCGGCCTGCAGACGCGGTGGATCCTCGACGAGCTCAGCGCCAGTCCGTTGCCCGGCTGGCTGATCGCGACCACGACGATCGCGGTGTTCCTCGCGGTCGTACTGCTGCGGCCGATCTGGATCATCCCGACCACGCTGCTGTCCCGCCGGATCCTCGGCCCGTCGCGCCCGGGGCCGGTGTCGCGGCGGGCGCTGATCGTGGTGTCGTGGGCCGGGATGCGCGGCGTGGTCACGCTGGCGGCGGTCTTCACGCTGCCCGAGAACACACCGCACCGCGAAGTACTCGTGTTCATCGCACTGGCCGTCACCGCGGGCACGCTGCTCGTCCAGGGCTCGACGCTCCCGTGGCTCGTGCGGCGGTTGCGGCTGCCAGGACCCGACCCGGCGGAGGACGCGCTGCAGGAGGCCGCCGTACTGCAGGGCGCCCACCGGGCCGCGATCGCGAAGCTCGACGAGCTCGCGGCACCCTCCGATCCACCGGCCGTGCTCGACGTTCTGCGGCAGCGTGGTGAGGCGCGAGCGCAGGCGGCGTGGGAGCGGCTCGGGCGGCCGGAGACCGAGTACGAGACGCCGAGCGAGGCGTACCGGCGGTTGCGGATCGCGATGCTCGAGGCGGAGCGTTCGCACATCCTCAAGGTCCGCGACGCCGGACTGGTCGCCGACGAGGTGCTACAGCGGGCGCAGAACGCGCTCGACATCGAGGAGTCGATCCTGGACCGCGACGAGGACGACGACGTCGGCGGCCGCTCCGAGGACCTGCGGCCGAAGCTGCCGCCGGGCGGTGCCTGCTCGCACCTCGAGGAGGCACCGGTCGTGGTCACACCGAACACGCCGGAAGGTTGTGAGGAGTGCCTGGCTGAGGGCGGTACGTGGGTACACCTGCGGCTGTGCCTCGGTTGCGGTCACGTCGGGTGCTGCGACTCGTCGGTGATGAAACACGCGAGCAAGCACAACGCCGAGACGCGGCACCCGGTGATGCGCAGCTTCGAACCGGGCGAGACTTGGCGCTGGTGCTTCGTGGACGAGAAACTGGGCTAATGGCGGATTGCTTGTTCTGTTCGATCATCGCCGGTACGACACCTGCGCAGTTCGTGCTGGACACCCCGGAGGTCGTCGGCTTCCTCGACGTCCGGCCGGTGTTCAAGGGGCACACGCTGATCGTGCCGCGGACCCACGTACCGACTCTCGTCGAGCTGCCGGACGAGCTGACCGTGCCGCTGTTCGGCGCGGCCCGCTCGGTGGCGGCCGCCGTTCGTTCCGCCTTCGATGCGCAGGGGTCGTTCGTTGCCGTCAACAACGTCGTGTCGCAGTCGGTGCCGCACCTGCACGTCCACGTCGTACCCCGCACGAAGGGCGACGGGCTGCGCGGGTTCTTCTGGCCCCGTACGAAGTACGCCGACACCGCCGAGGCGGAGGAGTACGCCGGAAAGCTACGCGCTGCCCTCGCGGACTAGCTCGTACTCCACCTGTGGCAGTGGGTTGCCGTCACCGAAGTCCCTGGTCTGGGTGGCTCCCGTCTCGAGGAACCCACACTTGGTGTAGAACCGCCGCGACTGCGGGGTGTCCCGCAGCGTCCACAGATGCACGCGGCTGAATCCGTCCGCTGCGAGCCGTTGCAGTGTCGCCTCCATCAACGCGACCGAGACGCCGGTCCCCCATCCGTCAGGATGCGTGTAGAAACTGTGGATCTCGGCGAACCCGGACCGTGCCGCGGACGGCCCCGACCACGACATCGCCATCGCCCGCTCGCCCACGAACCCGAGCATCACGAGCCCCTCACCATCCGCGAGCCGCGCATGCCACCGGCTCAACCGACTGGCGACACCTTCCTGCGCAACCTCGGCGGAGAAGAGCGGCCCGTACGCCGCGCCCCACGACGCGGCATGAACCTCCCCCACGACCGCCCCATCCGCCGGCGTCGCCGCCCGTGCGGAGATCGGGCGATCAGCGGAGGGGGCGGTCAAGGCGGGTCTCCAGTCTTTCGAGGGCTCGTTCTACGGCGGCTCGGACGGTCTGGTCTGGGTCGTCGGTGAGGGGGCGGATCGCCTCGGCGTGCTCGTACTCGCCGGCGGCGCCGACCGCGCGTACGGCGGCGGCACGGACCCGGGGCAGCTCGTGGTCCAGCAGCGGGAGCAGCGCGTCCACGAGTTGGCCGAGCTCACGCTGCGCGGTGATCTTCGCGACGTGTTCCTGCACCCGCCACGCCGGATCGCCGGCCGCCTTCAGCAGTACGTCGACGAGGTCGTCGCGCCAGACGTACAGGAAGACCCGGGCGGCCCACACCCGCACCCAGTAGTAGTTGACCGGATCCACCGGCAACTTCCACCCGCCCGGGTTGCTCACCCCGGTGATCGCGACCAACTTCGGCAGCGCGGCACCGTACGCCTCCTCCCCCGAGACCTCCCCGGACAAGAAGCCGACGCACCAGTCGATCACGACGTCTTCCCCGAACTCCGCACAAGCAGCCCGGACGACATCCCGCGGCGAGTCACCCATCCCCTCAGTAAACCGCCCCCCACCGACAACTTCCGGCACCCCTGACCCCCAGCCGTCACTACGCTCGCCACCGCCAGCGACAATCTCGCCGAGGACGGTGCCCAGATGCCCGACGGACGACCGCTCGACCCGACGTCGGACGGTGTCACCCGGCGGCAACCCGTCCGTCCACTCGGCGCCGGCCCAGTGGGCCGGTGCCGAGTGGACGGATCATCAGCTCGACCGGTAGACCGCCGTCGCGCGGTAGTCGTACCCGTCCTGGCCGGGTGATTCCCACTCGACCCGGACCGGGCCGCCCGGCGGTAGCGAACGGAACCCCTCGGAGTCGATCACCGAGAAGTGGGTCCAGCAGCCGCCGGGGGTGCTGGGGCAGTCGACGACGCCCCAGCCTTCCTCGTCGTTCCACGAGCGGACGACCCCGTCGTCCTCGCCCGTCATGTCAGCCGGCGATCAGCGACCGCAGCACGTACTGCAGAATGCCGCCGTTGCGGTAGTAGTCGGCCTCACCAGGCGTGTCGATCCGGACGACCGCGTCGAACTCCTGCACGCCGCCGTCGGGCGAGGTCGCCTTGACGTGCACGGTGCGCGGGATCGAGCCGTCGTTCAGCGCGGTGACGCCGGTGATGTCGAACGTCTCCTCGCCGGTCAGGCCGAGGGACTCGGCGTTCTCGCCCTCCGGGTACTGCAGCGGCAGGACACCCATGCCGATCAGGTTCGACCGGTGGATGCGCTCGAACGACTCGGTGATGACCGCCTTCGCGCCGAGCAGCGCCGTACCCTTCGCGGCCCAGTCACGGGACGACCCGGAGCCGTACTCCTTGCCGGCCAGGATCACCAGCGGGGTGTTCTCCGCGGCGTACGCCTGGGCGGCGTCGTAGATCGTGGTGACCGGCGCGTCGTCCTTGGTGAAGTCGCGGGTGAAGCCGCCCTCGGTGCCCGGCGCGATCTGGTTGCGCAGCCGGATGTTGGCGAACGTACCGCGGATCATCACCTCGTGGTTGCCGCGGCGCGACCCGTACGAGTTGAAGTCCTTCCGGTCCACGCCGTGCTCGGCGAGGTACTTGCCGGCCGGGCTGTCGGCCTTGATCGATCCGGCCGGGGAGATGTGGTCGGTGGTGACCGAGTCGCCGAGCTTCGCCAGTACGCGGGCGCCGGCGATGTCGGTGACCGGCGACGGCTCCTTCGCCATGCCGTCGAAGTACGGAGGCTTCCGGACGTAGGTCGACTCGGCGTCCCAGGCGAACGTCTTGCCCTCCGGCGTCGGCAGCGACTGCCAGCGCTCGTCACCGGCGAACACGTCCGCATAGTCTTTCGCGAACATCTCCTTGTTGATCGAGTTCGCGATCGTCGCCTCGACCTCGTCGGCGCTCGGCCAGATGTCCTTCAGGAACACGTCGTTCCCGTCGGTGTCCTTGCCCAGGGCATCGTTCTCGAAGTCGAAGTCCATCGTGCCGGCCAGCGCGTACGCGATCACCAGCGGCGGCGAGGCGAGGTAGTTCATCTTCACGTCCGGGTTGATCCGGCCCTCGAAGTTCCGGTTGCCGGACAGCACGCTGACGACCGCGAGGTCCGCCTCCTGCACGCCGGCCGAGATCGCCTCGGGCAGCGGGCCGGAGTTGCCGATGCAGGTCGTGCAGCCGTAGCCGACCAGGTGGAAGCCGAGCTTCTCCAGGTACGGCGTGACGCCGGCCTTCTCGTAGTAGTCGGTGACGACCTTCGACCCCGGCGCCAGCGACGTCTTCACCCACGGCTTGGACGCCAGGCCCTTGTCGACGGCGTTCTTCGCGAGCAGCGCGGCAGCCAGCATGACCGACGGGTTCGAGGTGTTGGTGCAGGAGGTGATGCTGGCGATCACGACGTGGCCGTGGTCGAGCTCGACCTCCTGGCCCTCCAACGTGACCGTAGTCTTCTTCGACGGCCGGTCCTTGCTCACGGCAACGTCGTGCGGGGCGTCGTCCGGGTGGCCGTGACCGTTCGGCGCGTCGCTGGCCGGGAAGCTCCCGGTCTCCGACGGGTCGACGTCCGTCTCCTCGGTCGCGTAGTCCGGCAGCACGCCGCGGAACGACTCCTTGGCCTTGCTGAGCTCGATCCGGTCCTGCGGGCGCTTCGGGCCGGCGATCGACGGCACGACCGTGGACAGGTCGAGCTCGAGGTACTCGGAGAAGCGCGGCTCGACGTCCGGGTTGTGCCACAGGCCCTGCTCCTTGGCGTACGCCTCGACCAGCGCGACGTCGTCGTCGGAGCGGCCGGTCAGCCGCAGGTAGTCCAGCGTCACGTCGTCGATCGGGAAGATCGCGCAGGTGGAGCCGAACTCCGGGGACATGTTGCCGATGGTGGCGCGGTTGGCCAGCGGGACCGCCGCGACGCCGTCGCCGTAGAACTCGACGAACTTGCCGACCACGCCGTGCTTGCGCAGCATCTGGGTGATCGTCAGCACGACGTCGGTCGCGGTGGCGCCGGCCGGGACCGCGCCGGTCAGCTTGAAGCCGACGACCTTCGGGATCAGCATGCTGACCGGCTGGCCGAGCATCGCGGCCTCGGCCTCGATGCCGCCGACGCCCCAGCCGAGCACGCCGAGGCCGTTCACCATCGTGGTGTGGCTGTCGGTGCCGACGCAGGTGTCCGGGTACGCCTGGCCGTTGCGGACCATCACGGTGCGGGCCAGGTGCTCGATGTTCACCTGGTGCACGATGCCGGTGCCGGGCGGGACCACCTTGAACTCGTCGAACGCGGTCTGGCCCCAGCGCAGGAACTGGTACCGCTCCTTGTTCCGTCCGTACTCGAACTCGACGTTGCGCTCGAACGCGTCCGGCGTACCGAACACGTCGATGATCACCGAGTGGTCGATGACCAGCTCGGCCGGCGCCAGCGGGTTGATCTTGGTCGGGTCACCGCCGAGCTCGCCGACGGCCTCGCGCATCGTGGCCAGGTCGACCACGCAGGGCACGCCGGTGAAGTCCTGCATGATCACCCGCGCCGGGGTGAACTGGATCTCGGTGTCGGGCGCCGCGTTCTGGTCCCAGTTGCCGAGCTTGGTGATGTGGTCGGCGGTGATGTTCGCGCCGTCCTCGGTGCGCAGCAGGTTCTCCAGCAGCACCTTCAGCGAGTACGGCAGCGTGTCCGCACCCTCGATGCCCGCCAACCTGAAGATCTCGTACGACTGCCCGTTGACCTCGAGTGCCCCTTTGGCACCGAAGCTGTCGACGCTCGCCATCAACCTGCTCCTCTGTCCAGTCCGTGTCCGCTACACCCATCCTGCCGAGCGAGCCACCCGCCCGCGAGGTCAGGTCAACCTAACCTCGGGACGGAAAACTCTCTCGACATCAAGATACACGACATCGAGCCAACTTCGTGAGGCCTTAGGAAACCTGTGGAAGAACTTCCGCGGCGATCAGGTCCAGGTGGTCGAGGTCTTTCAGGTCCATGATCTGTACGTACTGGCGCTGTGATCCGACGGCGGCGAACTGGCCCAGGCGGTCCACGACCTCGGCCGGCGTGCCCGCGATGGCGTTCGCCTTGAGGTCCTCGACGGCACGACCGATTGCCTCGGCGCGCTGCTTCACCTCGGCGTCGTCCTTGCCGACCACCACGGTGTGCGCGGTGGACAGCGCGAGCGTCTTCGGGTCGCGGCCTTCGGCCTCGCATGCCGCCTGGACGCGCTGGAAAAGCGTTCCGGTGAGCTCGACGCCGCGGAAGCCGGCGTTGAATTCGGCGGCGTACTTCGCGGCGAGTTCCGGGGTGCGCTTCTTGCCGGCGCCACCGATGATGATCGGTGGGTGCGGCTGCTGTACCGGCTTCGGGAGGGCCGGGGAGTCGGAGATCTGGTAGTGCTCGCCCTGGAAGTCGTACTTCTCCCCGACCGGCGTGTCCCACAGCCCGGTGATCAGCTCGAGCTGCTCGGTCAGCAGGTCGAACCGCCCGGGGGTGTCCGGGAAGTCCAGCCCGTACGCCTTGTGCTCGGCCTCGTACCAGCCGGCGCCCAGCCCCAGCTCGGCGCGGCCGCCGCTCATCTGGTCGACCTGCGCGACCGAGATCGCGAGTACGCCGGGGTTGCGGAAGGTGGCCGAGCTGACCAGCGTGCCGAGCTTGATCCGCTTCGTCTCCCGGGCCAGCCCGGCGAGCGTGATCCACGAGTCCGTCGGCCCCGGCAGCCCGTCGGAGTCGCCCATCACGAGGTAGTGGTCGGAACGGAAGAACGCGTCGAACCCGTTCTCCTCCGTCTTGCGTGCGACAGCGAGAAGGTCGTCGTACGACGCGCCCTGCTGCGGTTCGGTGAAGATCCTCAGAAGCATGGCGCCAACGCTATCTCGCGCTCGTGTACAGCTTCTCGAGGTACGTCGGTTGCCATTGCGGGCCGCGGTTGTACAGCCGGCGTACCAGCCCGTCCACGTCCAGGCGCTCCTCGACCGAGTTGTCCCACCAGTCCGGCACCTGGTCGTACCACCGGTCGATCCGCAACGTCCGCCCGGCCGCATCCAGCCGCGCGAACAACCAACCGCCCTGCTCGTTGTCCGCCTCCGCCAGCCACAGGTCGCCCAACAGCTCGCTCAGCCGGTCCGCGGCGAACTCCGGATCGTCCACGTCCGGCGGCTCCAGGTCGAACCGGTACGACGGCGCCTTCGGATCCAGCACCTGCACCTGGATCGTGAACCCCGACGGCACGATCGCCGTTCGCGCCCGGCACCAGGCCCGCAGTTCCTCCTCCGCCGCGGAAACCTCCGGCCGAGGCCGCGGCCGCTCCACCTCGGCCCGCATCGCCTCCTCCAACGACCCGGCCGCCGGCACAATCCGAGGCCCACCGCCGCCGATGAGCCCCAGCCCCGGCACCACCATTGCCGCCGCCGGCGCCGCGCCTAGACCACGGTCACGCGCCGACTCGTCATCAAACCCGACAGCCTCCACCACACCGGTGACGTCATCGTCAACCACCGGAACAAACCCGGTAGGCGTCTCGTCCTCGTCATCCCCCACAAACCCAGCCGAGCCACCCCACCCAACAGCTCCGGCCTCCCCCACTCCAGCCGCAACCCCACCGACACCACCAGGCTCGACCGAGTCGCCGAGTGCACGACCGGCTCCGTGCTCGGCGGCCGCGACGCGCGTCGGCTCGCCGTACGGGGCCCCGTCGACCCCAGGCGCAAATCCCGGGTCAGGCTGGGGAACCTGCTCGGGACCCGGCTGCGGGACCGATTCGGGCTGAGGAACCGGCTGAGGCTCGGGTTCGGGCTGAGGAACCGGCTCAGGCTCAGGCTCAGGTTGCGGTACCGGTTCAGGTTCGGGTTGCGGTACGGGCTCGGGTTCCGGCGAGGGTGCCGGTTCAGGTTCCGGACCCGGGAACGGCTCCGGCAGCGGCTCCGGCTCGGGGAAGGGCCCCGGCACGGGCGAGGGCTCCGGCTCCGGACCAGGCGTCGGACGCGGTCCAGGCGTCGGACGCGGTCCAGGCGTCGGTCCCGGGCCGGGCGTCGGCGCAGGGCGCGGTGTCGGCTCCGGACCCGGTGTCGGCTCAGGGCGCGGCGTTGGGCCGGGCACGGGCTCGGGGCCTGGAGTCGGGCCAGGGACTGGTTGCGGGCCAGGGGTCGGTTCCGGGCCGGGCAGCGGTGGGGCGGGCTCGGGCCACGGTGCGGGACGCGGCTCAGGCTGCGGCCAGGGCTCCGGCCGGGGTTGCGGCCACGGCTGCGGCTGGGGATAAGGCTCTACCTGAGCTTCAACGTCACCCCGCCGGCCCTGAACCTCCCCAGGCACCCCAAAGATCTCGTCCTCGTCATCATCAGGCCCCGCGTAGCCACGCCCCGGCCCATCCGCACGCCCCTCGTACGCAGCCTCCGCTCCGGCCGCGTCCGGCGTACGGGCGGCGCCAGGGGTCTCGTCGTCGACGGATAGGGAGGACACGACCGGGATCTCAGCGGTCTGGTCGTCCGCGTCGGCGTCGAACTCATCCGCCACCAACTCCGCGTTCGCCGGCACACCCTGGTGCTCATCGGGCTGCTGCAACTCCCCCGCACGATCCCGCAGCAGGTCATCGGGTTGGCGCAGGCCGCCCACAGATTCGCTCCGCCGGTCCACCGATCCGCCCGGGGCATCGAACGGCTCGCGCGGGCGGTCCACGGATCCGCGCTGGGCGTCGACAGGTTCGCGCGGCTGGTTCACGCGGTCGTGCAGGGCGTCTACGGAGTGGTCGTACTCCGGGGAGTGGTCCGGTTCGTCGTACGTGTGTCCGGCCGATCCGTCGTACGCCGCTCCGATCGGCTGGTCGTTCGCGGATTCGCCGTTCGCGCGTTGTGTCACGCCGTCATACCGGTGTCCCGGTGACTGGTCGAACCGTTGTCCAGCTGGCTCGTCAAGCGCCGTCGCGGGAGGCGCCGGCGCCGAGGTTGGCTCGGTGGCCGTGACGGGGGCGAACGGGGACGGCCCGGTGAAGGAAGCCAGGTCCTCTTCCTCGTCGCCTGTCGACTCGGGGTCGAGGACTGCGGCGATCTCAGCGGTCGGCGCGTCGTCGTCCTCGAGATCCATCGAGTCGCCAACGGCAGAGCCTGCCCCCGGCACGTCCGCCCCGGGTCGACCAGGCGCAAACGGCGATCCAAGCAGGCCCGAGTCGCCCGCAGACGACGCGAAGGGTGAGTCGGCAGGTACGTCGCCGGCGGCGGGGGTCGGCGCGAACGGCGATCCAAGTGGGGCCGAGTCCCCCGTTGTCCGGGCGAGCGGTGAGTCGGCAGGTACGTCGTCGCCTGCGGAGGGCGGCGCGAACGGGGATCCGGGTGGGCTCGAGTCGCCCGTGGACCGGGCGAAGGGTGAGTCGGCGGGTACGTCGGGCACGGGGCGCGCGAACGGTGAGTCGAGGGGCGCTGCGTCGGACGGCGCTGCGGGCGGCGTGCTCGGGTGGCGTACGTCGCCGCTTGTGGGATCGGTGGTTCCGATGGGTGCGGGCGCGCTGTGAGCCGTCGCCGGGGGTGCGCCAGCCGCGATGGACGCAGGGAGTGTGGCACCACGTGCGTCCCGAGCGGCTCCGGGGTCGAGCGGGCCGAGGTCCCGGGCGTTCGGACCAACGCCGGGCGTGGTGCCGAGTGCGTTTGCTTCGGGTGCGGGGACGTTCCGCGCGGTGCCGGGTGCGTTCGGCTCGGTGGCGCGTGCGTTCCGCGCGGTGGCGGGTGCGTTCGGCTCGGTGGCGGGTGCGTTCCGCTCGGTTCCGGGTGCGTTTGGCTCGGTGCCGGGGGTGGTCGGGGCGGCGGTGGGGGTGTCGGCTTGGGGGGTGGGCGGCGGGGTGGTGGGGGGTGGGCCTTCTACCCATTGGCCGTTGATCCAGCGGGGGCCGGTCCATTCGCCGGGGCGGTTGTTGGTGGTGTCGTCGGTGAAGGGGGTGTATTCGCTGGTGGCTTCCTGGTCCGGCCAGGAGGGTTGTTCGGTGGTTTCCCAGTCCTGGTCGGGGGCGGGTGTCGCGGCGGCGGGGGCGTCGGCGAAGAGGCTGTTGTAGAAGTCGTCGCCTTCGTACAGCCCGCCGCCCACGCGTGGCGGTTCCGAGGACGGGAGGTTGTGGTCGTACGCCGGGAGCGGGGTCGAGAACGCCGAGCCGGAGGTGGGCGTCTGGCCGCGGTCGCTCGGGTACTGCTGAGGGTCGCTCGGGTGCTGCTCGGGGTTGCTTGGGTACCGGTCGGGGCCGGACGGGTGCTGCGGGACCGTCTCGGGGTACGGCTGGGCCGGGCGCATCGGGAGGCCCGAGCTCGGGGTGTCGTCGGGGATGTACGTGCCGGGCGCGGCCGGGTCGTACCGCGGCGGAGCGGTCGGCGGGTCGTGCGGTGGTGCGGCGGACGGCTGCGGCTCGGGAGCCGGGTCGTGCTTGCGGCGGCGGAGCCAGCCCTGTCGCTTCGGCGTGGTCCCGTAGTCGTCCGGCCGATCCGCCCGGAACCCGAGAATCTGGTCGTCCCCAGAATCAGCATCCCCGTACGGCGAACCACCCGCCCGACCCGGATCACCGTACGACGAGCCGCCGGCCTGGGCCGCCGAACCCTCAGCCAGATCGCGGCGCGACGCAACCGCGCGGGCCGGACGGGCTGCATCGCCGTACGGCGCGGCGTCGGCGCGGGCCGACGAACCGTCGGACAAGTGCCGGTACGGGGCGCCCGGACGGGCTGCATCGCCGTACGGTGCGACGTCGGCGTGGGCCGACGGAGCGTCGGGTAGGTCCCGGTGCAGGGCGCCCGGGCGGGCCTCATCGCCGTACGGCGCGGTGCCGGGGTGGGTTGCCCCGGCGTCGGGCAGGTCGTGGTGCGGGGCGGCTGCGCGGGCGGCGAGGCCGTCGGCTGGAGCGCCCGGTGGGGCGGCGGCTGGGGCGGCGGGTAGAGCGCCGGAGTCGGTGGTGGGTGGTGTGGTGAGGTGGATGGGGGGTGGGTCGGCGTAGGCGGCCGCGGGGTCTATGGGTTGGCCGGTGAAGGGGCTGATGCCTGGGGGGACTACGTAGGACTCTTCGTCCTCCGGCGGGTTTTCTCCGGTCACGGTGGGTTCAACGACCGAGACCTCGGCTGTGTCAGGGTCTTCGGCGAAACTTGCCGGTTCTGCAAAGTTTCGGGTGAAGTCCTCGGCCGCGGCCGACCCGGCGACGAGGTCGGGCTGCAGCGGTGACCGCGGGTCGATCGCGAAGTGCGCGAAGAACGCCCCCAGCGCCTCCACCGACAGCCCGGGATTGGAAGCGGCCCGGATCAGCTCCACCCCGTACGAACGCAACTCGTCCAGCCCGCCGAGATAGTCGGCCCACTCCGCGACCCACTCGATCATCTCGTCGGCGGCGGCCTCGTCGGAGGTGATCCACTCCCCGATCGGCGTGAACCCGTCGTCGACCGGCTGCCACGGGTCGCCCGGGTACGACGCGCGCGCCCAGGTCGAGTTGAACGCGCCGTACACGAACCCGAGCTCACCCGCCGCCTGCCGCTGCCGCACCTCCGGCTGCCCGATCCAGTCGGGCGACCCGGCCAGCAGGTCCTCCCCGGCCGTCTGGCTGTGCTGCGTGTGGAACCCCCACAGCACGGCCCGCCCGTCGGGGAGCCGGGCCATCCGCAGTACGGAAGCGGTCTCGTCCTGGTGGTGGTATCCGTCGGCGTCGGCGTACCAGCGGCGGTCGAAGCCCGTGGCATGCGCGACCGCGGCGAGTGCGGTCCAGCGGGCGCGCAACTCCTCCGGGTCGTCCAGGTCAACGAGCGGCATCAGGTCTCCAAGCGCATTTGGAATCCGTCCCCAGACGCTACCCGAGGCCTCCCCCTGTGACCACCTGACTGTCCACAGGCTCGAGTACGGCGACGCACTCGATGTGGTGGGTCATGCCGAACAGGTCGAACGCGCGCAGCGACGCGATCCCGTACCCGAGCCGCCCGAACGTCTTCAGGTCCCGCGCCAGCGCCGCCGGATCGCACGCCACGTACGCGATCCGTCGCGGCCCGAGCGCCGCGATCCGCCGTACGACGTCCTTCCCGGCCCCGGTCCGCGGCGGGTCGAGGACGACGAGATCCACATGCTCCAGCCCCTTGCCGGCCGCCTGGTTGAGCACCCGGTCGACGTCGCCGTTCTCAAGCGTCACCCCGTCGAGGTCGCGCAGGTTGCGCCGGGCGTTCCGGACCGCGTCCTTGTCGCCCTCGATCGCCAGCACCGGACAACCGGCCTCGGCCAGGAACGCGGCGAACAGGCCGACACCCGAGTAGAGGTCCAGCGCGGTCTCCCCCGCCGCAGGCTCCAGTCCGCTCAGTACGGCGTCCACCAGCATCTCCGGCGCCGCCGGGTGGACCTGCCAGAAGCCCCCGGCCTCCACCAGGAACCGCCGGTCCCGTACCACCTCGACCAGCCGCTCCCCTGGGTCCTGATCCGTCTGGACGGCGGTCTTGCCCTCGGAGGACACCACGGCCTGTACGGACGACGCGCCCGGCCACCGCGAGCCCAGTACGTCGGGAGTCCCCGGGTGTGCGATCAGGCACCGGTCGATCGGGATCAGGTCGTGTGAGCGGTGCGCGTACATCCCGGGCCGCCCGTCCACGACGGCGTACCGCATCCGTGTCCGCCAGCCGAGCCCGTCGTCGCCGGGAGACTCCATCACCACGGTCCGCTCGATGCCACCGATCCGGCGCAGCGTGTCCGACACGACGGTCGCCTTCAACCGGCGCTGCTCGACGATGTTCGCGTGCTGGAAGTCACACCCACCACACAGACCCGGGCCGGCGTACGGGCACGGCGGCTCGACTCGCTGCGGCGACGGTGTCAGTACGGACACCGCGTCGGCCCGCAGGTACTTCGCGGTCTGCTCCGTGATCCGGGCGTGCACCAGCTCGCCCGGCAGCGCGTGCCGGACGAACACCACCTGCCCCTCGTGCCGGGCGACGCAGTGCCCCCCGTGCGCGACTGGACCTACCTCCAGCTCGACTACCGCCCCGACCAGACTGTTGTCGCCTGGCATAAATGCAGTCACCGATCTCCTGACGCCTTGCGAGCACCGCGCCGTACCTGGCCGGCTACCCGTTCCACCCGGTCCTGCCGCTCCTCGGCCCCCTGCGACGAGAGCAGTTGGTAAGGAACGGACGTAACCATCACACCAGGTGTGAACAAGAGCCGCCCCTTGAGCCGCAGTGCGCTCTGGTTGTGGAGCAGGTGCTCCCACCAGTGCCCGACCACGTATTCGGGGATGTAGACCATCACGACGTCCCGCGGCGACTGCCTGCGGATGTCCCGTACGTACTGCAGGATCGGCCGGGTGATCTCGCGGTACGGCGAGGCGAGCCGCTTGAGCGGTACCGGGATGCCACGGGCGTCCCACTCGGCCTGCAGCGCGTCCGACTCCTCACGGTCGACGTCGACGGTCACGGCCTCCAGCGTGTACGGCCGGGCCGCCTTGGCGAACGCCAGCGCCCGCAGCGTCGGCCGGTGCAGCTTGGAGACCAGGATGATCGAGTGCACCCGGGACGGCAGCATCAGCGGCTCGTCGTCCTCGGCCGACATCTGCCGGCGGACCGTGTCGTAGTGCCGGTGGATGCCCTTCATCAGCAGGAACAGCACGGCCATCGCGATGATCGCGATGTAGGCGCCGTGGGTGAACTTGGTCAGCAGCACGATCACCAGCACGATGCCGGTCATCGTCAGGCCGACCGTGTTGATGACCCGCGAGCGGAACATGTGCCGTCGCTTGGCCCCGTCGGTCTCGGTCTTCAGCAGCCGGGTCCAGTGCCGGATCATGCCGAACTGGCTGAGCGTGAAGCTGACGAACACGCCCACGATGTACAGCTGGATCAGCTTGGTGACCTGGGCGTCGAACGCGATGATCAGCGCCATCGCGAACAGTGCCAGCAGGACGATGCCGTTGCTGTACGCCAGGCGGTCGCCGCGGGTGTGCAGCTGGCGCGGCAGGTAACCGTCCCGGGCCAGGATCGAGCCGAGCACCGGGAACCCGTTGAACGCGGTGTTCGCGGCCAGGACCAGGATCAGCATCGTCGCGCCGATGACCACGTAGAAGGCCGGCTGGAAGTTCGAGAACACCGAGTCGCCGATCTGGCCGATCACGGTCTTCTGGGTGTAGCTGTCGCCGACGGGC
The DNA here is from genome assembly GCF_042873835.1 of Kribbella sp. NPDC004536. Lineage (NCBI taxonomy): Bacteria > Bacillati > Actinomycetota > Actinomycetes > Propionibacteriales > Kribbellaceae > Kribbella > Kribbella sp. NPDC004536. The sequence goes on from NZ_JBIALY010000002.1 coordinate 1,854,994, forward strand.
TGCCCGTTCCGGTACAGCTGGGTGGCCGGGTCCTCGGCGTACCGGAGTCCGATCTTGCTCGCCAGGAACAGGATGCTCATCAGCATCGTGACCGCGATCGTGCCGAGCAGCAGCAGCGTGGTCGCGGCGTTCCTGCTCTTCGGCTTGCGGAACGCCGGTACGCCGTTGCTGATCGCCTCGACACCGGTCAGCGCCGCGCACCCGGAGGAGAACGCGCGGGCCAGCAGGAAGACCGCGGCCAGCCCGGTGAACAGCTCGTGCCCGCCCTCCGGCCGTACCTCGAAGCCGGCGCTCTCCGCTTGCGGGAGGTTGCCCGCGGCGAGCCGGATCAGGCCCCAGATCGCCATCCCGATGATCGAGAACATGAAGATGTACGTCGGTACCGCGAAGACCGCGCCGGACTCGCGGACGCCGCGCAGGTTCATCGCGGTCAGCAACAGCACCAGACCGACCGCGAGCGGTACCTCGTGGCCCTCCAGGAACGGCAGCGCCGACTTCGCGTTCTGCACGCCGGACGAGATCGACACCGCGACCGTCAGTACGTAGTCGACCATCAGCGCGCTCGCCACGGTCAGACCCGCGGTCGGGCCGATGTTCACCGTGGCGACCTCGTAGTCACCGCCACCCGACGGGTACGCGTGCACGTTCTGCCGGTACGACGCCACCACGACGAGCATCACGAACGCGACCAGCAGGCCGATCTTCCACGAGTAGCTGTACGCGGCGAGGCCGGCGATCGACAGCGTGAGGAAGACCTCGTCAGGGGCGTACGCGACCGACGACAGCGCGTCGCTCGCGAACACCGGGAGCGCGATGCGCTTCGGCAGCAGGGTCTCACCCAGCTGGGTGCTGCGCAGTTTGCGACCGAGCAGCAGCCGTTTGCCGATATCGCCGAGAGCGGGAGTCACACCGGTGATGTTAGAGGGCGGCGCGGTCCGGTGTAGCGTCTATCCCTGCCGAACCGAGCCAGCGGCCCCTGTCCGGGGCAAGGAGTGATCACCACGTGCACGTTGTCATCATGGGCTGCGGCCGCGTCGGGTCGATGCTCGCGCGCGGTCTGGAGAAACGCGGACACACGGTCGCCATCATCGACCAGTCCGCGGACGCGTTCCGCCGGCTGAGCCCGTCGTACACCGGCCGGACCATCGTCGGGATGGGCTTCGACCGGGAGGTACTGATCGAGGCCGGGATCGAGGACGCCGAGGCCTTCGCCGCGGTCTCGAACGGCGACAACTCGAACATCCTGGCCGCCCGGGTGGCGCGCGAGACGTTCGGGATCGGCAACGTGGTCGCCCGGATCTACGACCCGGGCCGCGCCGAGGTGTACCAGCGGCTCGGCATCCCCACCGTCGGCACCGTCCGCTGGACCGTCGAGCAGATGATGCGCCGGCTGCTCCCGGAAGGCTCCGAGCCCGAGTGGCGGGACCCGTCCGGCACCGTCCGGCTCGCGGAGGTGCACGTCCACGCGGACTGGATCGGCCGGCTCGCGTTCGACATCGAGAAGGCGACCGGCGCGCGGGTGGCGTTCCTGACCCGGCTCGGCGAAGGCATGCTGCCGAAGGCGGACACTGTCATCCAAGAAGGTGACCTGGTGCACGTCGTGATGCTGGAGCGGGACGCCGCCACGATCGAGGCCCAGCTCGGCACCAAACCTGAAGAGGCCTGAGGAGCTGTGATGCGGGTTGCCATCGCCGGAGCCGGGAACGTCGGACGATCGATCGCCGGCGAACTGCTCGAGAACGGCCACGAGGTACTGCTGATCGACAAGGATCCGCGCGCGATCAAGGCCGAGTCCGTACCGCGCGCCGAGTGGCTGCTCGCCGACGCCTGCGAGCTGTCCTCGCTCGAGGAGGCCGCACTGCAGCGCTGCCAGGTCGCGATCGCCAGCACCGGCGACGACAAGGTCAACCTGGTCGTCTCGCTGCTCGCCAAGACCGAGTTCGGCGTGCCGCGTACGGTTGCCCGGGTCAACCATCCGCGCAACGAGTGGATGTTCAACGAGGCCTGGGGTGTGGACGTGTCGGTGTCCACGCCGCGGATCATGTCCGCGCTGGTCGAGGAAGCCGTGTCGGTCGGTGACCTGGTCCGCCTGTTCACCTTCCGCCAGGGCGACGCCAACCTGGTCGAGCTCACGCTCCCCGAGGACTCCCCGATGATCGGCCAGCGGGTCGGCGACGTCGACTGGCCGCTCGACACGGCGCTGGTCGTCATCCTCCGCGAGGGCCGCGTCCTCCGCCCCGACCCCGAAGGAACCCTCGAACTCAACGACGAACTCCTGTTCGTCGCCGCCGACGAGACCGAGGAACAGCTCGAGGCCATGCTCTCCCCGCACCACCTGCAGCGCCCCGAAGTAAAGGGCCCCGAGTAATTCGGAGGTTTCCGGAAGCGGTCGCGGGTAGGGTCCGGGCCTTATGGAGACTGCACAGATTGCGCGGGCGGTGGCGGCTGCGGAATGGGTCGCGGGCTCGGCCGGGTTGGACGTCGGGGACGCGGTCGTCCTGCACAACTCGAACAAGTTGGCGCTGCGGTTGACGGCCTCCGACGTGATGGCTCGGGTTGCTCCGTTGGGGCAGGAGGTTGCCGAGCTCGAGGTGGAGATCGCTCAGCAGCTGGCTGCGGTCGGGGCTCCGGCTGCGGCGTTGGACCCGCGGGTCGAGCCCAGGGTTTATGTGCGTGACGGGTTCGCGGTGACGCTGTGGACCTATTACGAGCCGGCGGCACCTCAGGTCGCGGCGGCTGACTATGCGAAGTCGCTCGAGCGGTTGCACGCCGGCATGCGCGAGGTCGAGGTGCAGGCGCCGCGGTTCACGGATCGGGTGACAGAGGCTGAGGAGATCGTTGCCGATCGAGAGCGTTCGCCGGAACTCGGCGACGCCGACCGCGCTTTCCTTGGCGACCGACTGCGGGACCTTCGCAACGCGATCGAAGAACAGCTCGGCGACGAGCAGTTGCTGCACGGTGAGCCGCATCCGGGAAACCTGCTCGGTACGAAGACAGGCCCGCGGTTCATCGACTGGGAGACGTGCTGCCGTGGCCCGGTCGAGTTCGATCTGGCTCACGTACCCGCCGCGGTGTGCGAGCACTACCCAGGGATCGACCGAGGACTGCTCGACGACTGCCGCCAGCTCGTCCTCGCGATGGTCGCGGCCTGGCGTTGGGACATCGGCGACGAGTTCCCGGACGGGCGGTACTTCGGTGAGGAGCTGATCCGTCTGCTCCGCGCGGGTTCGCCCTGGCCGACGCTGGACGAGATCGCCAAGAGTCCGTAGCGGATCAGGCGCGTTCTTCGGGCTTGTTCTCGGGCTTCGTGCCGCGGAGCAGGTGGGCGAAGTTGTCCTTGACCTCGTCCCACTTGTCCGCCGGCATCGACGCGCGGAGTACGGCGTACGCGGCCCACAGCGTGACGGCGTAGAACGGGAGTCCCAGCCCGATCTTCGCGATGCCGAGCGCGTTGACGTTGTGCGTCAGGTACAGCGGCACCATGATCGCCAGCCGGATCCCGACCTGGCTGGCGAAGACGATCGTGACGCGGTTCAGACCGCGGAACAGGACCGGGTCGTTGCGCCAAGCGAGCCAGGTCTGGGTGATCACGCCGTACAGCAGGCCGAACAGCGGATACCGGGACACGATCGTCACCAGGTAGAGCACGCCGTAGCCGGCGTTCAGCAGGATGCCCGGCAGGAACGCGTCCTGGGCCTGGCCGGTGTGGTGCGCGGTCCAGGCGGAGATCAGTACGCCGATGAAGCCGGCGATCACGCTGGCGATCGGCTTGCGCCGGACCAGCCGGTACAGCGCGACGACGGCAGCGGACGAGATCGCGACGATCAATGCGAGCTTGAGGTTGTGGTCGCTGAACCCGTACACCAACGTGAACGCGATCCAGGGCAGGCCGACGTCGACCATCATGCCGACCCAGCTGCCGATGCCCTTCCCCGAAGCCGGCGCTGCAGGCGCTGTGGGCTCAGCCATGGGCTTCTTGGGGCCGGAGCTCGTAGCGCGGGTTGAACATCACCCGGTCGCCGTCGACGACGCCGATCCGGCCGGAGGCGATCAGCTCCGAGCCGGCGTGGATGCCGCCGATCTTGCGCCGGCCGAGCCAGATCAGCTTGACCGTGCCGGTTCCGTCGTACAACTCACCCTCCAGGGCCGGTACGCCGCCGCGCGGGCTGAACGTAATCGTGCGCAGCGTGCCGTACAGCGTGACGAGTTCGCGGTCGTGGCAGCCGGTGATCGAGCGCGCGCCGCAGTCCTGCGCGAAGTCCTGGAGGACCTCCGCGTCCTGCTGGTCACGGTCGCCGGCCAGACCGCGGAAGGCACGCTTCCACAGCCCCGCGGGTTTGTTGCTACCCATGGTCTCGAGTGTAGTCCGCTCAGGCCTGCTCGGCGTCGTTCGGCTGGGCGCCCTCGGGCAGCCGCAGCGGCAGCGACTCGCGGACCGCCATCGGCTCGTTCCCACGCACGACGATGACGTTGCGGAGCGTGTCGATCATCGGTTCGGCGGCGTCCGGCTCGACCGCGGCGCGGCCCAGTACGGTGGCGCGGAGCAGCCAGCGCGGGCCGTCGACGCCGATCACGCGGGACGTCTGGCTGAAGACCTGGCCCTCGGGGTCCTCGACCGGGACGACCAGGACCAGTTCGGTACCGAACGGGCCGTCGGTCTCGGTCGCCGTACCGCCCATCTTCGCGGCCTCGCCGACGATCTCCTGCCGTACCTCGTCCCAGATGCCGGCGGTCTTCGGCGCGGCGAACGCGCGCAGCTCCAGCGCGGAGTCGTCCATCATCAGCAGCACGGCCTGCACCACACCGCTCTGCTCGTCGACCTGCAGCCCCAGCTCCATGCCGGGCATGCCTGCGACCCGCAGCGCGCCCAGGTCGATCCGGTCCTCGGCCTCCAGGTCGGCGGCCTCGACCTCGGTCGAGTCGAACGGGCCTTCGGCGCGGGCGTCCGGCGCGGTCTCCTCGACGGTCTCGCTCGTCTCGGGCTCGTTCTTGCCCTTACGGCGGAAGATCACAGCTGTTGCCTACTTCCTCGATGTTGGTACCGGCGCTGACACCGCGCCGTAGTCTCGCGCATCCGACAGGTCAACGGGTGCACCTGCTCAGCGTGTCACATCGCCGAAACCACCGGTGGACCCGTGCCCCTGGTCGCCGCGCGCGGATCCGGGCAGCGTGCTGACCTCGACGAACCGGACCTTCGCCACCTGCTGGACGATCAGCTGCGCGATCCGGTCACCGCGCCGGATCGTCACCTCGGCGTGCGGGTCCAGGTTGATCAGGTTGATCTTGATCTCGCCGCGGTACCCGGCGTCGACGGTGCCGGGGGCGTTCACGATCGAGACGCCGTGTTTGGCGGCCAGCCCCGAGCGCGGGTGCACGAACGCGGCGTACCCGTCCTGCAGGGCGATCGCGATGCCGGTGCCGACCAGCCCGCGCTCTCCCGGTTTCAGGGTCAGGTCGGCGGCTGCCACCAGGTCCGCGCCGGCGTCGCCGGGGTGCGCGTAGGACGGGAGCGGGAGGTCGGGGTCGAGTCGCTGGATGAGTACCTCGGTCACAAGACGTGACCCTATCCTTGTCCCGTGGTCCTCGAACAAAGTACGTATCGCGAAAGTCTGCGGGTCCCGGTGTCGTGGTGGATCATCGCCACCGCCACCGTGGTCACCCTGTTCGTCATCGTCGCCGTACCGGTGAACACGATCGCGGGCGCGCTCGTCGGCGGTCTCGCGGCGGTGGGCCTGCTGGCGTTGTTCCTGCGGTACGGCGGGGCACGCGTCGAGGTCGACGAGCAACACCTGCGGGCCGGGCGGGCCGAGATCGACCGTACGTACCTGGGTGACGTCGAGGCGCTGACCGGTGACGCGGCGCGGAACGCGTTCGGCCGGGACTGCGACCCGAAGGCGTACCTGGTGCTGCGCAGCTACCTGCCCGGCGCGGTCCGGGTGCAGATCACCGACCCGGGCGACCCGGCGCCGTACTGGCTGATCGCCACGCGGCACCCCGACCGGTTGGCTGCCGCCCTGAGCGGGCACAGCGTGGGAAGATCCTAGAGGTCAGCAGTCGTACGAGGAGGGTGTGTGGTGGTCGGAGCGAAGATCGGCTGGAAGCTGGTGCAGGCCGCGTTCACGATCGTGGTGGGCCTGGCCGCGAGCAAGGCGGTCAGCACGGCCTGGAAGCTGGGATCGGGCGGTAAACCGCCGAAGAACGGCCAGGGCGGGTACGCCGAGATCGTCACCTGGGCCGCCGTCAGCGCCGGAGCCGCGGCCGCCGCGAGGTTGTTCGCGGAACGCCGGGCCGCCGCGTACTGGCTGAAGTCGACCGGCTACGCGCCGCCCGGCTACGACGAGGACACCCTGCGCAAGAGCATCACCAAGGACGACGAGGCCTGACAAGACGGCACAGCGAAGACAGCACAGCGGGACCGTTCCACTGGTGTGGAACGGTCCCGCTGTCGTTCTGCAGACGAAGAAGGGCTACCGGTCAGGCTGCGCAGTCGCGGCAGATCAGCTGCCCGTTCTTCGTCTCGGCGAGCTGGCTGCGGTGGTGAACCAGGAAGCAGCTCGAACAGGTGAACTCGTCGGCCTGGCGCGGAAGGACCCGGACCGCCAGCTCCTCGTGGCTCAGGTCGGCGCCGGGCAGCTCGAAGCTTTCCGCCGCCTCGGCCTCGTCCTCGTCGACCTTGCCGGAGTTCTTGTCGTGACGGCGTGTCTTCAGCTCCTCGATCGACTCTTCGGAAGCGTCCTCGTCCGTCTTGCGCGGGGCGTCGTAATCAGTCGCCATGGTGTTTCCCTGCCCTCTTCGTACCCGTGGTGTTGCCTGCTGAGCCCTTGAACGGGTGGAGCGGCCGAGAAATTCCGCGTCGGCGCACCGCGCTGAATCTTCGTCCCCCGAAACCCTTGACAGCCAGGCCGGGACCGGCAATCACCGTTCCCGAGGACGGGATTGTGCCCTATAAAGGCCCGCAATGCACGACTGGGTCCATGGTGTGACCCGCGTGTCGCCACAAATGTCAGGACCGAACACCAGAATGCTCGTTAGTGCTCGGTACTGCGCAGAAAGGAACACTCAGAAGACTCTAAGCGCGTAGCGGATCGGTTGCGGTCAGCAAGTCGTGGAACGGCTCGAAGAGCGCCGGACTGGCCGCGATCGACATCTCCGGCGACACCGGCGCCCCGTGCAGCCCACCGACCCGCGCCCCGGCCTCGGACGCGATCAGCGCACCCGCTCCGTAGTCCCAGGGGTTCAGTCCGCGTTCGAACACCACGTCGAGCCGGCCGCAGGCCACGTAGCAGAGGTCGATCGCGCCGACCCCGATCCGGCGGATGTCGCGGACCTTCGTGATCAGCTGCTGGATCACCTCGGCCTGCACCTGCCGGCGGGCCGGGTCGTACCCGAAACCGGTGCCGACCAACGCCTTCGCGAGGTCGGTCTCCCCCGACACCCGGATCGGCCGGCCGTCGGAGAACGCGCCACCACCGAGCGTCGCGGTGAACACCTCACCCTTCGGCGCGTCCACGACCACCCCGGCGACCGTCCTGCCGTCCACCTCGACCGCGATCGAGACCGCGTACGTCGGGATGTCGTACAGGTAGTTGACCGTGCCGTCGATCGGGTCGACGACCCAGCGCACCCCGCTGGTGCCGACCACGTCGTCGCCCTCCTCGCCGAGGAACGAGTCGTCCGGCCGGGCCTTCAGCACCCGGGCGCGGATCAGCTCCTCGGACTCGCGGTCGACCGCGGTCACCACGTCGGTGATCGTGCTCTTGGTGTCCGCGACAGTGATGTCGCCCCGGCGACGCTCGACGATCAGCCGCGCAGCCTCCTCCGCCACGTCGACCGCAAGCTTCAGCAACTCGTCCGGGGAAGTCATGCGTTTTCCTTAACTGGGGTCGGTCGGCGGAGCGGTGGGCAGCAGTCGTGGCGGCAGTCGTCCCAGGCCGGGCCCAGCTTGCCGACGCACGGGCGGTCCGGCTGTTCGCCGCGCTCGGCGGCGGCCCGCTCGACCACCAGGTCGCGGAGCATCGTGACGAACTTCGGGTCGGTCCCGGGGGTCGCGGCCCGCGCCATCGGCAGGCCGAGCTTCGCGGCGGTCTTCGCGGCCTCGGTGTCGAGGTCGTAGATGACCTCCATGTGGTCGCTGACGAACCCGATCGGTACGACCGCCACGCCCGGCTGTCCCTCGGCGGCGAGCGCCTCGAGGTGGTCGTTCACGTCCGGCTCCAGCCACGGCACCTGCGGCGGCCCGGAGCGCGAGCAGTAGACCAGGTCGGTCCGCCGCTGCCGGCCCGTACGGCGCTCGAGCTCCGCTGTGATCTCCGCGGCGACGTCGTTGTGCCAGTCGACGTACCCGTTGCCGTCCGGTCCGCTGGTGGCGTTCATCGCGGTCGGGATCGAGTGCGTCACGTACGCGATCGCGGACCCCTCCGGGAGCTTGCTCAGCGCCTCGGCGGTCGACTCCACGAACGAGCCGACGAAGCCTGGGTGGTTCGCGTAGTGCCGGAGCTTGTCGATCCGCGGCGCGTCCGGGACCTCGCGGGCGGCGTCCTCCAGGTTCTCCCGGTACTGCCGGCAGCCGGAGTACGACGGGTACGCGGACGTGACGATCACCACGGCCCGGCGGACGCCGTCGGCGGCCATCTCGCGCATCGTGTCGGTCAGGTACGGCGCCCAGTTGCGGTTGCCCCAGTAGATCGGCAGGTCCAGCCCGAGCTCGTCGAACGACTCCCGCAGCGCCGCGAGCAGCGCCCGGTTCTGGTCGTTGATCGGGCTCTTGCCGCCGAACGCGTAGTAGTGCTCGCCGACCTCCTTCAACCGCTCGTCCGGGATCCCACGGCCGCGGGTCACGTTCTGCAGGAAGGGGAGCACGTCCTCGGGCTTCTCGGGCCCACCGAAGGAGAGGAGCAGGACTGCATCGTACGGAGCTTTGCCGATCGGGGGTGCAGCTGGCGACATGTTCCAAGCTTCTCAGACGCCGATGACCTAAGCTGCTCCCGGTCTCTCATGCTCAAGCCCTACTTCCATCTCATCCGCCGTCCCGGCGCCGGTGCGTTCTTCGCGGCCGGCATCCTCGGGCGGATGCCGATCTCGATGATCGGCCTCGGAATCGTCATCCTGATCGCCCAGGAGAGCGGCTCGTACGGTCTGGCCGGCGCGGTGTCCGGCGTGGCCGTGATCGCCGGTGCCCTGACGGGCCCGATCCAGGGGCGCCTCGTCGACCGGTTCGGTCAGCGCGGGCTGATCCTGATCGGCTCGGTCGCCTGTACGGTCGGCCTCGCCGGTCTGCTCGTCGCCGTCCGTGCCGGAGCGGCTACCTGGGTGCTGTACGCGCTGTCGTTCGTTGCCGGTGGCACCCGTCCGCAGGTCGGCTCGTTCGTCCGGGCCCGGTGGACGCATCTGCTCGGCCGCGGGCGGGCGCTGCAGACGGCGTTCGCGTTGGAGGCGGTCGGGGACGAGGTCGTCTTCATCGTCGGCCCGGTCCTGGCGACCACCCTGGCGACCCAGGTCAGCCCGTACGCCGCCTTGTCGGCAGCTGGGTTACTGGGACTGGCCGGGGGCATCTGGCTGGCCCTGCTGCGCGCGTCCGACCCGCCTGGGCGGGGTAAGTCCGACGGAGCCGAGCAGGCGCCGCTGCCCTGGCTGTCGATCATGTTGCTCAGCCTGATCGGTCTGGGCCTCGGCGCGACCCTTGGCGGCGCTGAGGTCATCACTGTTGCGTTCACGACCTCGCGGGGCGAAGCAGGGCTGGCAGGTGTCGTACTGGCGATCTGGGCGTTCGGGAGCCTGCTGGCGGGTCTCTGGTACGGCTCGGTGCACTGGCGCGCTCCGGTGGAGCGCCGGCTGCTGTTGGGGACGGTCGCGCTCGCGATCACGCTCGCGCCGCTGCCGTGGGTCAACAGCATCCCGCTGCTCGGCGTCGTACTGTTCTGCTGCGGAATGACGATCGCGCCGACGATGGTCGCGGTCACCGCGTGCGTCGAGGAGTGGGTGCCGCCGGAGCGGCTGACCGAGGCGATCACCTGGACCGTCACGGGCATCCTGCTCGGTGTCGCCCCCGGGAATGCGGCCGCCGGCCACGCCGTCGACGTGTGGGGACCGTCGAACGCGTACTGGGTCCCGTTCGGCGTCGGGATCGCGTGCGCGATCGTCGCGGCCGTCTCGATCACGTTCGCCCGGCCGAAGGAACGCTTCGCCCACAACTAGGCTTGTATCTCCTGTTACGGGAGGTGTGAGGGTGGCGGGTATGGACCACTCGATCGGTGCGGTGGCGCGGCTGGCCGGGGTGTCGGTGAAGGCCGTGCGGCACTACTCCGACCTCGGGCTGCTGACGTCACGGCGTACTGCCGCCGGCCATCGACGCTACGACGACAACGCCGTCGTACGGCTGCGGCTGATCCGGACGTTGCGTGCCCTGGACCTGGACCTGCCGACGATCCGTGCCGTACTGCGGGACGAACGCCCGCTCGCCGAGGTCGCCGCGACCCACGCGGACGCGCTCGCGATCCAGATCAGTACGCTGCGCCGGCAGCAGGCCCTGCTCACGGTCCTGGCCCGAAATCCCGACCTGGAGGACCTTCACCTCATGACCGAACAGTCCGAACAGGACCGCCGCGCGCTGATCGAGGACTTCCTCAGCACGACGCTCGAAGGCGTCACCCCGGCGGTCCGCCAGAACCTGACGCCCGTACTGCCCGAGGACCCCGACCCGCAGCAGGTCGAGGCCTGGCTGGAGCTGACCGCGCTGGTGTCGTCGCATGACTTCCAAGAGTCGGTACGGCGTCTGTTGGCCGGCTATCTCGCGCTGGCCGGAGACGATCCGCTGCGCGCGGACCCGGTGTACCGCGGGAAGCTGATCGAACTCCGTCGGACCGAGGCCGGACCCGACTGGCATCGGTACCAGGAACTGGTTGCCGTGGTCAACGGATGGGCGCCGCCGTCACGGGTTGCGGGGTAGCGGGGCGTTCCAGCCGCGGCGGATCGCGATCAGCCGGATCGTGAAGCAGACCAGCGCGGCGGCGATCGGGACCCACAACGCGTGGTACTCGAGCCAGGCGGCGATGACGACGATGCCCGCGCCGAGGAGTGCGGGGGTGGCGTAGATCTCGGAGCGCAGTACGACGGGTACGCGGCCGCTGAGGACATCGCGGAGTACTCCCCCGCCGATGCCGGACAGCGTCCCGAGCAGAGCGGCCGAGATCGGCGACAGGCCGAAGTCGATGGCCTTCAGAGCGCCGGTCACGCAGAACAGCGCCAGACCTGCCGCGTCGAAGATGTTCACCAGGCGTTCGACGCGGCCGATACCGGGATGGAGGAAGAACGTGAGCAGACCGGCGACGATCGGCACGACCAGGTAGCGCCAGTCGCGGAGCGCGGCCGGAGGGGTCTGGCCGATCAGGACGTCCCGGATGAACCCGCCGCCGAGGCCGGTGACGAGCGCGAGCACCTGGATACCGAAGACGTCCAGCTTCTTCCGTACGCCGACCAGCGCACCGGTGATCCCGAACACGAAGATCCCGACCAGGTCGAGCACATGCAACACCATGAGCCGAACGCTAAACCACAGGCGCCGCTCCTATCGTTGGTGGACATGAGCCGCGCCCCCGACGTCGACTACACCGCCACCTCCGTCCGCCCCGACTGGACCTCCCTCCCACCGGCCCTCCACAACGCCCTGACCGTTGCCCTCGGCACCGACATCGAGCACGTCGCCGCCCCGGTAACCTCCGGCTTCACCGGCGGCTTCGCAGCCCGCGCGGAACTGGCCGACGGCCGCCGAGTCTTCATCAAGGCGGCTCCCGAGGGCCTGCACGCCTACGAGGCCTACCAACGCGAGGCCGAGGTAGTCCCCCAACTCCCACCCTCGGTACACGCACCCCGGATCATCACCACCGCCCACACGCCTGGCGGGTCCCGGTGGTTTGCTGTGGTTTCTGAGTGGGTGGACGGGCGGATGCCTGGTGGACCGTGGACGGGTGCGGACTTCGGGCGGGTGACTGCTGCTTGTGAGCGGACCGCGGAGGTGATGCGGCCGAGTCCGTTGGGTGGGTTGGATCCGTTCGGGTCGCTCGTGGGTGATGAGCTGCGGATTCCGGCGGAGATTCTGGCGGGTGAGCGCGCCCTGCCGGCGGGGTTGCAGGTTTGGGTGCCGCGGGTGTTGCCGGAGTTGGTCGAGTTGGTGGAGCTGGCACCGGAAGCGTTGGCCGGGGATACGGCGGCGCACTCGGATCTGCGGCCGGACAACCTGCTGATCGACGACACCGGGACCTGCTGGACGATCGACTGGAACTGGCTGACGCTCGGACCCGCCTGGGTCGACTGGGTCGGACTACTGCCGGTCGCGCAGTACCAAGGCATCGACACCTTCACAGCAATCACCCGCAGCCCGCTGACCGCCGACGTACCCAAGGATCACCTCGACTGCTTCGTCGCCGTCATCGCCGCGTACATGATGAAGAACGCCGACGCCCCACCCCCGCCCGGCTGCACCCCGGCGTTGCGCGATCACCAGCGGCTGTACGCGTGGACATTCCTGGACTGGCTCGCCGTACGGCGGAAGTGGCCTACCGTGGAGGTATGACGAAGGCGCCCTCCAGCAGGTTCAAGGTCGAAGTGCTCGACGGTGACCGCACCTCGCGGCGAGAGGACGTCGTCAGCACCGAGGAACCACTGGAGCTCCGGCTCGAATGGCCGGCCCGGCCACCCGAGCCGCTCGTCGTGACGATGCGCACCCCTGGCTCCGACTTCGAGCTCGCCGCTGGGTTCTGCCTCGGCGAAGGGTTCGCGGTCCGACCCGACGCGATCCGCACGGTCGCGTACTGCACCGACGTCACCCTCACCCGCGAACAGCAGTTCAACACCGTGACCGTCAGCTTCGACGGTCCCCCGGACCGCGAGCCACCCCAGCGGTACGGCGTCACGTCCGCCGCGTGCGGGGTGTGCGGCCAGCAGAGCCTCGACGAACTCGCGGAACGCCAGTACGACCCGGTCGATCCCGTCGAAGCACCGGTGGAGGTCGTACGCCGCCTGCCCGATCTGCTGCGCGAGGCCCAGCCGATGTTCAGCCGGACCGGAGGACTCCACGCCGCGGGCCTGTTCACCACCGACGGCCGCAAGGTCGTCGTGAAGGAGGACATCGGCCGCCACAACGCCGTCGACAAGGTCGTCGGCTGGACCGTCCTCAACCAGCACAGCCGCAAGGGCCTCGTCCTCGCCGTCAGCGGCCGCGCCGGCTACGAGATCGTCCAGAAGGCGGTCGCCGCCGGCCTCGGCATGATCGTCGCCGTCGGCGCCCCCTCCAGCCTCGCCGTCGACCTGGCCAGAAAGTTCAACATCACCCTGGCCGGCTTCGCCCGCGGCAACCGCTGCGTCGTCTACTCGGCCCCGGAACGGATCATCCGTCCAGCGTGATGAAGGTGGCCTTCGGGACGTATTCGTAGCGGTCGGGCATGCAGGTCAGGACGATGATCTGGCCGTGGTCGCCGGCGCGGCCGAGCAGGGCGCCCATGTCGCGGAGGCGGGCCTTGTCGGACCAGCCGAGGGCGTCGTCGAAGATCACCGGAACGCTGCCCTCGCCGGTGCTCACCAGGTGGCTGATCGCCAGCCGCGTGATGATCGCGAGCTGTTCCTGGGCGCCGGTCGACAACGCCTCGACGGACAGCCGTACGCCGTCCAGCTCGCGTTCCGCGACCGCCAGGTCGTCGTCGAGCCAGACCCGGAACGACGGCCCGTAGACGCTCCGGCCGAGTGCCTCGATCCGGCTCTGCAGCGGCTCGGAGTACTTCGTCTGCGCCTCGGCCCGATGCCTGCTCAACGTCTCGTGCACACGCCGCGCGGCCTCGGCGCGGCGCAGCAGGCTCTCGTGTTCGGTCCGTACGGCGGCCAGCTCCAGCTCGGCGAGATCGCGGCGCGTCGCGAGCCCGTCCCGGCCGGACTGCTCCAGCCGGCCTTCCGTCGTACGCAACGCGTCCCGCAACCGATCACGCTCGTCCTGCAGCCGTTTCGCGACCGCGAGCGCGTGGTTCAGCTCGCCCGCGACCTCGTCTGCGCCTGCCTCGGCGGCCTGCGCTTGTACGGCGGTCAGCTCCTCGAGCATGGCCTCGACCTCAGCGGTCGCCTCGGCTTCCGCCGTAGCGACGGCCTCGTCGTCGAGCACCGTCCGCGCGGCCTCCAGCGACTCGAGCGCAGCCGCCAGCCGTTCGCCGGCGAGTTCCGAACGGGCGCGCGCGTTCTGCGCCTCGGACCGATCCTCGTCGGCCGCCTTGCCGGCCTGTGCCCGGGCGAACTCCGCATCCGTCAGCAGCCGCTCCGCCTCGGCCAGTCCGTCGCGTGCGGTCTCGAGCGCTCGTTGTGCGCCCGCAAGGTCGTCGGGCTCGGCCTCCGGCTGCTCGAACCCGTCGAAGAGCGTGTCATGCGGTGAGGCGAACTCCTCGAACAACGACATCTGTCCGGGCACGCCCTCGACCGCCGCGCGCTTGGCGCCGCTGTCGCCGGCCTCGGCCTCCTCATCCTCGCCGACCCCCAGCCGCGCCGTCAGGACAGCGATCCGCTCCCCCGGGTCACCGCCGGCCGTCAGCGCCTTCTCGGTCCGCCGCGCCTCGTTGAGCTCGGCAAGCGCCGTGTCCGCCTTGCGCAGCAGTTCCCGCGCCGCGGCGACGTCCTTCACGCCGGCCTTCTTCAGCAGGTCCTTCTCCCGCCGTACGGCGTCGTCGACCCGCGAGCGCAGCGTCGCCGCCTCGCCACCGGCGCGTACGGTCACCTCGACCTGCCCCGGGACACCGACCACCAACTCGCCCGACACCAGGAGGTTGGCGGTGTCGTCGAACCCGAGCTCCGCCGGTACGTCGCCCTCCAGGCCCGTCCCGGACAGCTCGACCGCCTCCGCCCCGAGCCGTCGCACCGTCACCTCGGGTACGCCGGCCGCGAGCGCCGCGCGGGCCTCGACCACTGCGGCGCGGCCGTCCTCCAGCGCCGCCACGATCGCGTCGTCGACCTTGATCCGATCGAGGATCGTCCCGGCCGCGGCGATCCGCGCCCGGACGTCGACGAGCTCGGTCTGCTGGCCGACCAGCCGGTCCAGTTCGGCCCGGTCCATCAGGTCGGACACGCGCCGTTCGGCGATCTGCACTTCGGTACGCCGCAGGTCTTTGAGCTCGACGACATCGGCGAGCGCGGCCTCGGCTGCCTGGACGGTCTCGGCGGCGGTCTTCGCAACGAGTTCGGCATCGGCCCGGCGGGCGGCCAGGTCGGCCTCGAACTTGGTGAACCGCTCGACCTCGTCGAGGAGGCGTTCGCGGTCGAGCCGGGTGCGGGTGTGATTCTCCAACCGGGCCCGGGCGGTCTCGGCGCGGGACCGGACCGAGTCGCGGCGGAGCAGGATCTCGTCGGTCGCCTGCTTGCGTTCGCGCAGCGCCTCGACGGTGGTCAGGTGGTCGGTGAGGCGGTTCGCCACGTCGTCGACGTCGAGGTTCAGCCGCTCGGCGCGACGAATGTCGGACTGCACTTCCTCCATCGCCTGCAGCGCCTGCTTGAACGCCAACTCGGCCGCATCGACAGACTTCGCGGACCGGGCGAAGTCACCGGTCGGCTTGCCGCGGGGTGTCCAGTACCGCAGGTACTCGTGCTCGACCGCGGTCACCAACGGCATCGACGCACCGTCGACCGGCGTACCGGACTCGGCCGTCACCGCGGTGATCAACGGCTCCGCATCGGCCGGCGTTGGCAGCACCAACGACTGACCCTGGCTCACCATCAGCGTCTGCCAGAGCACCGGATCCACGTGCTCGCGGAACAGCCGCTCGGCCTCGTTGTGCGCCTCGCGCCCGGTCCAGGACTGCCGCCGCCCGTCGGCCTCGACGATCGTCAGCTCGGTGGAACGGTTCTTCAGCCAGCGCTTCGAGTACGTCAACTCGCGGCCGCCGAGGCTCAGCTCGGCCGTCACCTCCGGCCCGACGTCCTGGCCGACCGGCTGGATCTCCTTGATCCGGGTCGACTTCGAGTCGTCCGGCAGGTCGAAGATCAGCCCGAACGCCTCGACCAGGCTGGACTTCCCGACCTCGTTGTCGCCGACCACCACGGTGGTACCGAGCGCGCGGAACCGGACAGTACGGTCCTTGACGCCGCGGAAGTCCCGCAGCGCCAAGCTGTGTAATCTCATCCCGCGTCCCGCGCCAATCGGTGCATCAGCGAGAGCGCGGCGCCGGCGGCCTCGTCGCCACCGGCCAGTGCCTGCCGCAACTCCTCCATCGCGGCCCGGGCCGGACCGCTCAGCTGCAGCGACTCCAGGTCCGCGGCGTCCGGTGCGGGACGTACCGTCCAGAACTTCGCCCAGCGCTCGACGCTCGCGAACACCTCGCCCTGCGCGTCGATGATCGAGTCGAGCCGGGCCAGCAATGGCAGCGACAACGAGCCGTCGCCGGCCAGCCGTACGTACGTCCGCTCCTTGTCGGGGAGCTCCGCGAACCAGTCCTCCAGCGCGGTGATCGACTCCTCGTCGAACAGTTCGACGCGGTGATCCACCATGTGCCAGGCGCCGACGCGGACCGGGTCGACGTCGATCGTGTCGCCGGCGATCGTGACCTTGAGGACGTTGCCGGGCGCGTCCTCCTCCGGCGACGTGACCTCCTGGGTGCCGGAGAACCAGATCCGGTCCGTGACCCGGGTGGTCGAGTGCCGGTCGCCGAGGCCGGCGTACTGCAGGCGGCCGTCCGCGACGGCCGCCTCGAGGGCCGGCTGGTCGATCGGGGGTACGTCGGACATGCCGCCGGACAGGCTCGTCAGCTGGCCGTGGGCGAGCAGGATCCGGAGCTTGCCCGGGTCGGCGGTCAGGTCGGCGTAACCCGGCGCCGCGGGATCGGAGAGCGGGCGGCGGGAACGCCACGGCGCGCCGACGATCTCGACGCCGGGCAGGATCTGAAACGGTGTCGTTTCGGTCAGCACCGTGACGTGGTCGGGGGCGTGCGCGAGCCACTGGCTCGACGTCCAGAGCGAGCCCGGTTCGAGCGCGTCGTGGTTGCCCGGGAGCAGGACGACCGGGACCGGGATCCGCTTGAGGGCCTCACACGCGCGCAGGATCGTCTGCCGCTCGACCTGGTTGTGCTCGAACACGTCCCCGGTGACGACCACGAACGCGGCACCGGTCCGCTCCGCGACCGCGCCGATCCGTGCGACGGCATCCAGCCGCGCCTGACCCCACCGGGCCTGGCCGTCCGGCCCCAGGAACCGGCGCATCATGCCGAGCTGCCAGTCCGAGCTGTGCAGAAACGTGAGCGAGTCCATTGCGGACAGAACGCTAACCCGAGCCGCCGACAGTCGCACAGTCAACACACAGAATCACCGCACACCGCCCACACTCCGGACACCCACCACCCACGCCCGGCCCCCGCCGCCTGTTGCCGGGAGTAGGGGATCCGGTGGACGATGCGGCGCGTGCACGTTTACCTGGAGACCGAGCGGCTGCGGCTGCGGCGGTTCACGCCGGCGGACGCCGGGTTGCTGGTCGAACTCGACTCCGATCCGGAGGTGATGCGGTTCCTGACCGGCGCGCCGACCCCGCCGGCCGAGATCGAGGACGTCGTACTGCCAGGGATCTTGAAGGTGTACGCGGAGCACCCTGGGCTCGGGACGTTCGCGGCCTCGGACGCCGGCGGGTTTGTCGGGTGGTTCGGGATGCAGCCGACGGCGGATCCGCGGGCTGTTGGGGTTGGGTACCGGTTGTTGCAGAGTGCTTGGGGTAACGGGTATGCGACCGAGGGGACGAAGGCGCTGATCGCGCAGGCGTTCACCGAGCTCGGGATGGAGCGGGTGGAGGCGGACACGATGGCGGTCAACCATCGGTCGCGGGCGGTGATGCGGCGGGCGGGGCTGCGGTTCGAGAAGGTGTTCCACGTGCAGTTCGACGATCCGCTGCCGGGGACCGAGTTCGGCGAGGTGCTGTACTCCGTGGATCGCGCGACCTGGGAAGCTGTACGGCATGGATGACGCCCGGCCGTACGCCGTACTCGACATCGACGCGACCCTGTCCGACACGAGCAAGCGGATCCGGTTCATCGAGCAGAAGCCGAAGGACTGGGACTCGTTCTTCGAGCACGCGAAGGACGATGCGGTCCTCGAGGAAGGGCTCGCGGTCGCGACCACACTCGCGGCGGACCACGTGATCGTGTACCTCACCGGCCGCCCGGAGCGGCTTCGCCGCGACACCGAGAAGTGGCTGAAGGACAACGGGTTCCCCGAGGGCAAGGTCTACATGCGCGGCAACACCGACCGCCGCCCGTCCATGCTGATGAAGCTCGGCCGCCTCAAACGGCTCGCCGAACAACGCCCGATCGCCGTCCTCGTCGACGACGACGCCAAGGTGATCGCCGCCGCCGAGAAGGCCGGCTACACAGTGATGAGGGCCGACTGGGGCCTCGATGCCGAGACCCAGCCGACCCTCTTCGACGCTCAGGAGTCCGAAGGACGCACCTGAGCTACTTGCTGAGGCCGATGATCAGGGTGTTCGCGTACGGCGGGTACGACGACAGGTAGAAGTTCTGCACCTTCGACCCGTGCAGGAACGCGTTCCGCGCGTAGATCAGCGGAACGACAGGTGCGTCGGCCATGATCTGCTTGTCCACCGCTCCCCACAGCCCGGCTGCCTTCCCGCGATCCGGCTCGGCCGTGGCCGCCGCGATCGCGCTGTCGACCGCGGGGTTGGAGTAGCGGGAGATGTTGTACCCGCCGTTGCCGATCTCCGAAGTACCGAACAGTGGCTGGATGTTGCCGATCGCGGACGGGAAGTCCGGCAGCCAGCTCGACACGGTGAGGTCGAAGTCCGGCTTGTTGCCGGTGATCAGATCGGTCAGCGGCTCGGTGTCCAGGGGCTTGATGGTGACAGTGATCCCGGCCCGCTTCAAACCCTGCTGGATCGCCTGGGCCACACCGAGACCCGTGGTGTTGTCGGCAGCCAGCACCAGGTTCAGGTTGCTGACGCCGGCCGCGGCGAGCATCTGCTTCGCCTTCTCCGGGTCACCTGCCGGCGGGGCCTGGTACAGGTCGTACTTGTTGTAGCCGTCGATGCCCGGCGTGATCAGGGTGCTCGCGATCTCACCGCCGAACTCCGGACCGCCTTCGGCGACCTGGACGGCCTGCTTGTCCACGGCGTACTCGATCGCCTTGCGGACCGCGGGGTTGGCCAGCGCCGGGCGCTTGGTGTTCATCGCCAGGTACTCCAGCGCGCCGGACGGCGACGTCGCCACGCGGGCCTTGACCGCCGGGTTGCCGGTCACCGTCGGGATCAGTGCGGCCGGTACCGAGACGCCGGTGGTGGCGGCGAACTTGTCGTCGCCGGAGTCGGCGATCAGGCGCTGGTTGACGACGTCGGGCTGCAGGCCCATGTCGGTGACGATCGAGTCGGGCAGGCCCGTGCGCGCCGGGTCGGTCGACTTGTCCCAGTTCGGGTTGCGGACCAGGACGAGCTTCGAGCCCGGGGTGTACGACTGCACCTGGTACGGCCCGCTGGCCACCGGCTTCTCGCCGTAGTGCGCCGGGTCGGTGTCCGCCTTCTTCGGAACGGGCGCGAACGCCGGCATGCTGACGATCCACGGCCAGTCGCCGTACGGCTTGTTCAGCTTGAAGATGATGGTAGTGTCGTCCGGCGTCTCGATCGACGCCAGCTCACCGCCCTTGTACGGACCGGTGTACTTGTCACCACCGACCAGCAACGACTTGTGGTACCCAAGCCCACCGGACAGCTCCGGCGCGAACGACCGCTCCACCCCATACTTGATGTCAGCGGCAACGATCGGCGAACCGTCGGAGTACTTCAGGCCGGGCTTCAGCTTGTAGGTCCAGGTCTTGCCGTTGTCGCTCACCTGACCGGTGTCGGTGGCCAGGTCCGGTACCAGCTCGGTGGCCTTGTTCGGGTCGGTCTTCCACGACGTCAGACCGCGCAGTACCAGGTGGATGCCGCTGATCCCGAGGTTCTGGCTCTTGGCCGGGTCGTAGCTGATCTCCTTGCTGGTGCTGAGGATGTGCAGCGTGCCGCCCTGCTCCGCGGCCGCCGTACTGCCGCCGCTCGGGGTGGACTTGTTGTTGGCGTTGCAGGCCGCGGCCGCCAGCGCCAGCACAGCGGCCATCGCCACTGCGCGGGATATGCCCTTCGAATCAAGCACTGAATTGGTTCCTCTCAGAGGTGGGGGGCTCAGGGAAGTAGCAGGCGGCCCGGTGTTCGGCGGAACCCTGCACGGGTTCGAGTACCGGTCGTACGGTCGCGCAGACGTCCTCGGCCTTGTAACAGCGGGTCCGGAAGGGGCATCCGGACGGCGGGTCGATGGGCGTCGGCACGTCGCCGGTGAGCACGATCCGCTCGCGCACCACGCCTGGCTCAGGCACGGGTACGGCGGACAGCAACGCCTTGGTGTACGGGTGTGCGGGCGACTCGTACACCTGCGCCGCCGGTCCTTCCTCGACGATCGTGCCGAGGTACATGACCGCGATCCGGTCCGCGACCTGCCGTACGACCGCGAGGTCGTGCGCGACCAGCACGTACGACAGGCCGAGCTCGTCGCGCAGATCGGCCAACAGGTTCAGCACCTGCGCCTGCACCGAGACGTCCAGCGCGGACACCGGCTCGTCGCACACGAGTAGATCGGGCTTCACCGACAGCGCCCGGGCGATCCCGATCCGCTGCCGTTGACCGCCGGAGAACTCGTGCGGATACCGGACCAGGTGCTGCTCGGACAGTCCGACCTGCTCGAGCAGCTCGACCAACTGAGCGCGGGTCGGCCGGATCCCCTGCGCGCGGAACGGCGTACTGAGGATCGTGCCGACCGACTGCCGCGGGTTCAGCGAGGCCTGCGGGTCCTGGAAGACCATCTGGATCTGCCGGCGGATCGGGCGCAGCCGGCGGCCCTTGACCTTGGTGACGTCCTTGCCGCCGATCTCCACCCGGCCCTGTGTCGGGTCGAGCAGCCGGGTCGCGACCCGGGCCAGCGTGGACTTGCCGGACCCGGATTCGCCGACCAGGCCGAGGGTTTCGCCCTTGCGGACAACGAGATTCACGCCGTCGACCGCCCGTACGGCCTGCGCCTTCTGCCAGGGGACGCCGCGCAGACCGAAGTACTTCTTCACGTCCTTCAAATTCAGTAGATCGCTCACTGGATCACCTCCGGACGACGCCCGAGATGGCACGCGGCCTCGTGATCGCCCTGTCCCGGACGCGGCGTGAGCTCGGGGCGCTCGGTGATGCAGCGCTCCCCCACCAGATGCGTGTACGCGCACCGCGGCTGGAACGGGCACCCGGTGGTGATCGATCCGGGCGTCGGCGGGCTGCCCGGAATCGTGGTGAGCCGCGGCTTCGGCGGTACGTCGACCCGCGGCATCGCGCCGAGCAGGCCGAGCGTGTACGGGTGGGCAGCCCGGAAGAAGATGTCCCGGACGGTGCCACGCTCGGCGGCGCGTCCGGCGTACATCACCAGGACGTCGTCGGCGACTTCGGCGACGACGCCCAGGTCGTGCGAGATCAGCACCAGCGCCGTACCGAACTCCTCCTGGACGTCGGCGAGCAGACGCATGATCTGTGCTTGCACGGTCACGTCGAGTGCGGTCGTCGGCTCGTCCGCGATCAGCACTCTGGGGTCGTTCACCAGAGCCATAGCAATCACGACCCGCTGCCGCATTCCCCCGGAGAACTCGTGCGGGTAGCTGTCGGCGCGCCGGGCCGCGTCCGGGATGCCGACCTTGTCGAGCATCTCGACCGCTCGGACCCGCGCGACCTTGCGGGAGACGTCGTGGTGCAGGCGGTACGCCTCGGCGACCTGCCAGCCGACGCTGTAGTACGGGTTCAGGGCCGACAGCGCGTCCTGGAAGACCATCGCGATGTCGTTGCCGCGGATCTTGCGCAGCTCGTCGTTCGGCAGGCCGTTCAGCTCACGGCCGTCCAGCAGCACCTCGCCGGTGACGGCGGCGTTCGACGGCAGCAGGCCCATCACCGCGGACGAGCTGACACTCTTCCCGGACCCGGACTCACCGACGATCGCGAGCGTCTGCCCGGGCGCGACCGCGAAGTCGATCCCGTCGACCGCCGGCACCGGGCCGTTCTCGGTCGCGAACGTGACGTGCAGGTCGTGCACTTCGAGCACTGGTTCAGCCATGGCTCACCCTCGGGTCGAGCACACCGTGCACTATGTCCACCACCAGGTTCGCCAGGATGATCAGGAACGCCGAGAACAGGGTCACGCCGACCACCACGGCCACGTCCAGCTGGCCGACCGCGCTGATCAGCAGGTCGCCGAGGCCCTGCATGCTGAAGACCTTCTCGGTCAGGATCGCGCCGCCCAGCAGGCCGCCGAGGTCGAGGCCGAACAGCGTGATCACCGGTACGAGTACGCCGCGCAGACCGTGCGTGATCACCACCCGCGCCTCGCTCGCGCCCTTCGCCCGGGCGGTGGTGATGTAGTCGAGGTTCAGCTCCTCGAGCATCTGCGACCGGGTCAGCCGGATGTACGCAGCGGCTTGCAGGACGGCGAGCACGATCCACGGCGTGACCAGGTGCCACGCCCAGTCGACCGGGCTCTCGGTGAGTGGTACGTACCCGTTGACCGGAACCATGTTCAGCCAGAACCCGAACACCAGGATCGCCAGCAGCCCGAGCAGGAACGACGGCGTCGACACCCCGACCAGCGCGACGCCGACGGACAGCCGGTCCAGGATGCGGCCCCGGTTCAGCGCGGCGACCACGCCGAGCGAGACGCCGAGGAGCAGCCACAGTACGGCGGCACCGAGCGCGATCGAGGCGGTGATCGGCAGCCGGTCCAGGATGAGCGTGGTGATCGGGCGGGCCAGTGGGAACGAGTACCCGAAACACGGAGCGTTGCAGTGCACCGCCGCCGTACCGTCACCGAACGTGCGACCGGCGAAGATTCCCTTCAGGAAGCTCAGGTACTGCTGCAGCGTGCTCTGGTCGAGCTGCATGAAGTGACGCGCCTGCTCCAACCGGTCCGGCGTACACGGCTTGCCGCACGCGAGGTGCGCCGGGTCGGCCGGGATCGCGTAGAACACCAGGTAGACGGCCAGGCTGAGCGCGAGCATCACGAGCAGCGTGCCGAACAGCCGGCGAGCGACGAACCAGACGAGATCGGGCATCAGTTCGTCCTCCGCAGCCGTACGTCGAACGCGTCCCGGACGCCGTCGCCGAGCAACGTGAACCCGAGCACCGCGATGAACAGCATCGCGCCCGGGAACAGCAGGAACCACGGGTCCGCGCCGGTGTACACCCAGGCGATCGAGTCCGAGATCGACCGGCCCAGACTCGGTGTCGGTGGTGGTACGCCGACGCCGAGGAACGACAGCGCCGCCTCGGCACCGACGTACCCCGGGATCGCCAGCGTGGCGATCACCAGGACCGGGCCGAGCAGGTTCGGCAGCAGCTCGCGGGTGATCACCATCCAGCCGGACGAGCCGACGCTGCGGGCCGCCTCGACGAACTCACGGGTGACCAGCGAACGGGCCTGGTTGCGGATCAGCCGGGCCAGACCGGCCCAGCCGAACACGCTCAGCACGCCGATCAGCAGCAGCGGCCGCGGCACCTTCGCCGGAACAATGATGCCCAGGGCAATCATGAAGACGAGCTGCGGGAAGCCGAACAGGAAGTCCAGCAGCCGGGACACGACCGCGTCGTACCAGCCGCCGAAGTACGCGGCGCTGATGCCGAGCAGCGTACCGATCACGCTGGTCACGACGGTGACGGAGATCGCGATTACCAGCGACGTCCGCAGCCCGAGCACCACGATCGAGAACAGGTCCCGGCCGGTCAGCGGCTCGACCCCGAACCAGTGGTCGCCGCTCATCCCGCCGGCCGTACCACGCGGCGCGTTCCCGCGGGCCGGATCGAGCAGGTCGATGTGGTACGTCGTCGCGTCCTGTCCGGCCAGCCGCACCAGCAACGGCGCGGCCGCGGCGACCACGATCAGCACGACGACCAGGAAGAACCCGACGCGCGCACTGCGGTCACGCCGGACCCGGCGCATCGCTTGCCGGGTGGGCGATACGGCCCCGGCCACCGAGGTACTCACAAGCACTCCCGACTGGTTGAATTCTTTTGTGATTCATAGAGCCGACAAAACCTAGGCCGCATCCTTCCACCACCCGTACTCCATCTCGAATCCCGAGAATCTCGGGTCGATAACTCCACATTCGGATAGCTCTTGCTGGTTGGTTACGCTCCGCTGCGTGGAGGACAGCTTCGTGCGGGTGGGTGAGCGGATTCTGCTGTACAACATGTACGGCACGGAAGGCGGCGTGCCCGCGATCTCCTTCGGCGGTTCGCCGAGCACCCGGTGGAAACGGCCGGACGCGGTCGCGGTGATGCGCGATTCCGGGCTGTGCGTGGCGGTGCCTGACCGGCCCGGGTACGGCGGATCGACGCGGCAGCCAGGTCGTACGGTGGCGTCCGTCGTACCGGACACCGTGGCGCTGGCGGACGCGCTCGGGTGGGAGCGGTTCGCGGTGACGGGCGGGTCGGGCGGCGGACCGCATGCGCTCGCCTGCGCGGCGTTGCTGCCGGACCGGGTGACGCGGTGTGCGGTCAGCGCGAGCATCTCACCGCCGGTGATCGACGGCCCGGAGCCGACAGAGGAGGAAGAGGCCGCGGATCCACGTCGCAATCGCACCTCCTGGAAGGCGCTGCACGGCGACCTGCGCCCCGGCATGGAAGAAGCCGCCCGCTCGATCATGACCGCCGTCGAAGCGGGCGGTCCGGAGTTCCCGCCGGACCCAGGTGCTGAGCCCGGCCCACCTGCCCGCGAGGACGCAGCCGCGATGGCCCGCCTCAGTGCGACGTTCGTCACCAGCCATGACGGCTGGGAGGACGACCTGATCGCGTTCGCCAAACCTTGGGGGTTCTCCCTCAGTGACATCCGCGTTCCGGTCACGCTGTGGCACGGGTCGGCGGACTTGCGGGCCGGCAAGTACGCCGACTACCTGGCGGCGGAGATTCCCGGCGCCGAGCGACGGTTCTACGTGGGCGGACACATCCCGCCGGTAAATGCGTACCGCGAACTGTTGCGGTGGCTGAAACTGTCCTGATGGACGTCGCTCGGAAGTTGGTGCTGGAGTTGTATCCGGACGCGCGGGCCGCGTGGCTCGGCGGCAGTGTGGTGCGGGGCGACGCGAGTCCGACGTCCGATCTGGACATCACCGTCCTGCACGACGGGCCGTCGTGGCGCCGGTCCTTGAAGTACGGCAGGTGGCCGGTCGAACTGTTCGTACACAACGAGAAGTCGCTGCGGTACTTCGCCGACAAGGACCAGGCCCGGCGCCAGCCGACGATGATGCGGCTCGTCGGCGAGTCTGTCGTACTGGTGGATGCCGACGGTTCGGGAGCACGGCTGCAGCAGGAGTTCTTGGCCGAAGTGGCTGCGGGGCCTGAGCCGTTGTCGGCGGATGAGCTGAAGCTGTTGCGCTACACGGTCACTGACCTGGTGGAGGATCTGGCTGGTGCGGCTGGTGACGTACGGCTGGCTGTTGCGTCGGTGTTGTGGCAGGAGGCCGCGCGGCTGTTGCTGACGGGATCTGGGCGCTGGTCCGGCACCGGGAAGGGGCTACTGCGGGAAGTGCTCGCGTACGACGTTGCTTGTGGCACCGATTACGCTCCCGCCCTGCTGGACGGTGTGCGCTCAACTGATGATCGCCTGGTCGCAGTTGTGGACCGGATCCTCGCGGCCCACGGCGGGCGGTTGTTCGACGGGTTCGAGCTGTCCGCGGGGATCTGATCGTTGGATAAGGTCGGATTCGTGCCCGATATCGATGCAGCGTTTCTCGTCCTGCCCCGCCACGAGCTGGCCGCGGCCGCCCTGCAGCGTGCCCGTGACCTGGGGGCCACGTTCGCCGAGTTCCGGCTGGAACGGATCCGGTCCGAGTCCATCTCCCTGCGCGACAGCGTCCTGGAGAGCGCGAAGGACGACGAGGACCTGGGCCTCGCCGTCCGCGTCATCCACGACGGCACCTGGGGGTTCGCGGCCGGCGTCGCACTGACCGTCGACGAGGCGGTCGGGCTCGCCGAGCAGGCGGTGAACATGGCGCAGGTGTCCCGCCCGATCAACGCGGAGACGATCGAGCTCGCCGACGAGCCGGTGTACGACGACGTCAGCTGGATCTCGTCGTACGAGATCGACCCGTTCAGCGTCCCGCGGGCGGAGAAGGTCGCACTGCTCACCGAGTACAGCGACCGCCTCGTCAAGGCCGACGGGGTCGCGCACGTCAGCGTCCACGTGGCCACCGTCCACGAGTGCAAGTTCTACGCGAACTCGGCCGGTACGTCGTACACCCAGCAGCGCGTCCGGATCGGCCCGTCCATCACCGCGCACGGCGTCGCCGAGGACCGGTTCGACTCGATGTCGTCGACCGCCCCGCCCGCGGGCCGCGGCTGGGAGTACATGACCGGCACCGGCTGGAACTGGGACGACGAGCTCGCGCAGATCCCCGGCTGGCTGGCCGAGAAACTGGCCGCACCGAGCGTCGAGGCCGGTACGTACGACGTGGTCATCGACCCGTCCAACCTGTGGCTGACGATCCACGAGTCGATCGGCCACGCCACCGAGCTCGACCGCGCCCTCGGCTACGAGGCGAACTACGCGGGCACCAGCTTCGCCACCCTCGACCAGCTCGGCACGCTGAAGTACGGCTCGCCGGTCATGCACGTCACCGGCGACCGGACCGCGGAGAACGGCCTGTCCACGGTCGGGTACGACGACGAGGGCGTCGCCGGCCAGCAGTGGGACCTGGTCAAGGACGGCATCCTGGTCGGGTACCAGGTGGACCGCCGGATGGCGAAGAAGAACGAGGACGTCCTCGGTACGCCGCGCTCGAACGGTTGCGCGTACGCCGACTCCTCCGGGCACATCCCGATCCAGCGGATGGCGAACGTGTCGCTGCAGCCCGCCGCGGACGGCCCGTCCACCGAGGAACTGATCAGCCGGGTCGAGAACGGGATCTACATCGTCGGCGACAAGTCATGGTCGATCGACATGCAGCGGTACAACTTCCAGTTCACCGGTCAGCGGTTCTACAAGATCACCAACGGCAAGCTCGACGGCCAACTGCGCGACGTCGCGTACCAGGCCACCACGACCGACTTCTGGGGTTCGATGGAGGCGGTCGGCGGCCCGCAGACGTACGTCCTCGGCGGCGCGCTGAACTGCGGCAAGGCCGAGCCCGCGCAGTCCGGTGCGGTCAGCCACGGGTGCCCGTCGGCGCTGTTCCGCGGAGTCCGCATTCTCAACACCACCCAGGAGGCCGGCCGGTGACCGCCGTACAGCTCACCCCGCAGGACACCGTCGAGCGGGGCCTGGCCCTGGCGGCGGCCGAGGGCGCCGACGGTTGTGTCGTACTCGTCGCCGAGACCTCGAGTACGAACCTGCGCTGGGCGAACAACACCCTGACCACGAACGGCGCGATGCGCGGATCGAGCGTGACCGTGATCGCCACGGTCGGCTCGGGCGAAGGTACGGCGGCCGGCGTCATCGGCCGCTCGTCCGTCACCGAGGACTCGCTCCGGGAGATCGTCTCCGCCGCGATCGCGACGGCCCGCGCCGCGGGTCCGGCCGAGGATGCGCGACCGCTCGTGGACGGCTCGGTGTCCGCGGACTGGGAGCTCGAGCCGGAGGAGACGTCGGTCTCGGTCTACGAGAAGTTCGCGCCGTCGCTCGGGGAGTCGCTTCGTCGGGCCGCGGCCGAACAGCGCCGGCTGTACGGGTTCGCCGACCACGAGGTCGTGACGCTGTACGTGGGGTCCTCGACCGGGCTGCGGTTGCGGCAGGCACTCCCCCGTGGGTACGTGTCCTCGACCGGGAAGATCGGCGCCGCCTCGGCCTGGGTCGGTACGGCGACGCGGGACTTCACCGACGTCGACGCGCTCGCGCTGGACACCGAGCTGACCCGCCGCCTCGGCTGGGCCGGGCGGACTGTGTCGGTGGACGCAGGCAGGCACGCCACGATCCTGCCGCCGGCCGCGGTCGCGGACCTGATGACGTACGTGTACTGGCAGCTCGACGGCCGGGACGCGTTCGAGGGCCAGACGGTGTTCTCGAAGCCGGGCGGCGGGACGCGGATCGGTGACACCCTGTCGTCGCAGCCGGTGAACCTGCACTCGGATCCGGCGCTCGCGGGGCTCGAGTCGTTCGCGTTCGCGGTGGCCCGTTCGTCCGGCGGGTCGGCGAGCGTGTTCGACAACGGCCTCACGCTCGCGGCGACGGACTGGATCCGCGGCGGGAAGCTCGAGCACCTGATGACCAGCCGGTACACGGCGGACCTCATCGACGTACCGACGGCAACGCCGGGCATCGACAACTACGTACTCTCCGTCGACGGCGCCACCGGCTCGACCGACGACCTGGTCGCCGGGCTCGACAACGGGCTGCTGGTGACCTGTCTGTGGTACATCCGGGTGGTCGAGCCGCAGACCTTGCTGCTCACCGGGCTGACCCGCGACGGCGTCTACCTGGTCGAGAACGGCGAGGTCACGGGCGCGGTCAACAACTTCCGCTTCAACGAAAGCCCGGTCGACCTACTGGCCCGCTTCACCGCCGCCGGCGCGACGGTGCCGTCGTTCTCGCGGGAGTGGGGCGACTACTTCTCCCGCACCGCGACGCCGCCGCTGCTGATCCCCGACTACAACATGTCGAGCGTCAGCCAGGCGAACTAGCTATTTGGACAGCGCCACGCGCCACATCACGCGCTGTCCCTCGTGGTACGAGGTGAGCTCGTCGAGGTTCCAGTTCTCGGCGAGCTCGCGCACCAGCTCCTCGTCGAAGAACCGGCCGACCAGCCCGTCGCGTACCGACAGTCCGTCCTCGAGCTGCTGCCAGTGCCGCGAACACGGGTCGTCGGTCGACCACACGGCGTACACGAAAAGCCCACCAGGGCAGAGCACGCGATGCACCTCCGCGACGAGCGAACGCAGCTCGGACGGCGAGAACGCCATGTTCAGCAACAGATTCGCGAACACCGCGTTCACCGTCGCATCAGCGGGTGGCAGCGGATCCCGTACGTCGTGCAACGCCGCCGTCACCCGGTCGTCGAGCCCCTCCCGCTGCGCCTCGAGCCGCAACTGGTCGAGCGCCGTCTCACTGAAGTCGGTCGCATGCACGCTGAACCCCTGCCGAGCCAGGAAAAGCGCATCCCGCCCGTGCCCCGCCCCCAGCTCCAGCACATCATCGATGCCCCCGGCACCGAACACCCCCGCCGCCCACCGAGCGAGCGCCGACGGCTCCGCCCCATGCAACCGAGACCGACGCGCATACGCCGAGTCCCACCGCTCCTGCTGAACCCTAGCAAGCTCAACATGCCCAGTACCCATCGTGAAGCTCCCCGTGTACGCCCAGCCGGCCAAAACGACCAACAGACCGCGCCAGCCTACGTCAGAACTCCGAGTACACGAACCCATCACCCACATCATCTCGGTACCGACTGCATCCTCAGCCAGTTGTCCACAGACTTACCCACAACCCCAACCCCACCTTCCACCGCCTGCGCCACGACGTGCCGCGCCGTACACCCCGGCTACGAGAGGAGCTGCTGGTTCATACGCCCCCGCCCACCGCGGGTCCCCGGCGCCGATGCTGCTCTCCCTCGGAATCCTTGCCTTGCGCAACCAGCCCAGCGAGATCTCGCTGGGGTCCCGGTCTCCTGGTCGCCCTCTTATCTCCCGCTGGATCACCCTGACCGCCTGCCGGCCTCATCCTCCTCACCGCCGGAGCCGCCTGCGAACGCCGCCTAACCGAACCCGAACAAGCCACCCGATGGGTTGCCTCCCTCAACTGAATCAAGTGCATGCTTCGAGCCCGACGCGCTGGCATACCCGCCGGACTAGCGCGGTTAACCGCATAATGGGCATGTTGACCTCGCTGTGCTGGGGGGCGCGCGCATGTCCGAGACTGATGGCCCAGGACCGGCCGAGCCGTCCATCCTGGTGTCCGTGTTCGAGTCCCTCCGGCGATTCGACGGGCTGACTTCCAAACACCTCCAGTCGGCGCGCGCCGCCCCGCCTCTGCTCCGTCTCCCAGTCGTTCAGAACCAAGCAGTCCGCAGCGGCAACAAACCAGCCGAGGCAGCCGTCGAGGTAGTGATCGAACACGTCCCGCAGCTCGAGTCCGTCACCGACCGCATCATCGCCGACGCGGTCCTCAATCTCGGTATCTACCTGGGTCTCTACCGGCAGCACGAGATCTCCCGACGCGCCCTCCACACACTGCAGCAGGGAGGTCTTGGCCAGCGCCGCGAAACGCTCATCAAGTATTGGGAAGCACTTCATCACGCCCACGACGCCACCTCAACGTCAGATCCACCGGGCGAGCACACTCTCCGCGACCGGATAGAGAGCGAGGTCTTCGAGCGCCTCGCCAAGCTGCTGGAGGACCCTGCCCCGGTCGTCGAGCTGATCGAACCTGACGAGCCGCCACCGGCACCGGCAGGACGAGCAGCTCGTTCGGCCACGGCCGGAAGGGTCGTGGTCGTCGGCGGCGTTGCGATGGACCACCTGTGGCGGATCAGATCGATACCCGACGTGGCTACCTCGACGATGGCGATGAATTACATCCGTTCACCCGGTGGCAAGGGATTCAGCCAAGCAGTCGCAGCAGCACACCTGAATCTCGACGTCTCACTGATCGCGGCCGTCGCCGCCGACGACGCCGGAGAGGAGATCAAGGCGCACCTTGTGCGCGAGGGTGTCGACACCTCACTGCTGAGGACCATCCCGAACCCTTCCGAGCAGGTAAGACTCCAAACGCCGGCGACCGGGATCCTCGAGCTGCCCGCGGGCAACAGCTCGGCCGTCGTCTGGCGTGACGGTGTCGAGCTTGACAGTTCGGTCATCGATCAGCGCGCCAGCGCCATCAAGTCATGCGACGTACTGCTCCTCACGTTCGAGATGCCGCTCTCTGTCCTTCGACATACGCTGAGCCTCGTCAACTCCAGTTCGACGCGACCGCTCGTGATCGTGACCCCAGGGCAGCCGTACGCCGACGGTCATCTCCTCAGCTCGGCACTGAGACATATCGACTACCTCGTCGCGCATCTGTGGGAGCTCGAAGGGTTCGCCTTTTCCGAGAACTCGATGTACGACCCGCACCTGCTCAGCGGCGAGCTCTTGAGCCTCGGCCTGCCCTCACTCTGCCTGTTGGTCGACCGAGGCGGCACCGTCTACCGGCAAGGCAAGCCACAACAATCGATCGAGGTCCCACCCTCGGACCTGAGAGAGTCCTCGATCACCCGCGACGCCTTCTGTGCCGCGCTGGCCGCGCGCCTGGCAGACCACGCCGAGCTCACCAACCAGGACATCCACTGGGCGGCGGCCGCGATGGCCTGTTTCGCGGAAACCTATCACCGGGCGCCTGCTCACCCACTCCGCGAAACGGTCGACAAGAAATACCGCGAGCTCTTCCCGGACGACGACTGACCCTGCCAATTGGCAGATGCCGTTCCGCCGATTGGCAACCGCCGCTGATCAAGGGTCGTCTGCACGTGCCAAAGCCTCCGATGCTGGTGGCAAAACTCGCCCCTGTCGATCTCAATTGCACGGCCTGACCATGAGATCAGATGCCACCAGCATCTCCAGCGGATTCGACAAACCCGAAACCCCCGGAAGCGTCGAACGCGCGAGATCAAGAATCGAGGGGACACCATGGACGGCAACCAAGCACTCGCACTGCTGCTGATCTTCGCCTTCTCCTTCGCGATCGCCAAGAACTGGAGGAAGGTCCTCATCTTCCTCGGCGCACTGGCAATGACGGCTGTCTGCTTCGGCGTCTACAGCATCGTCGTCATGGTCGACAGCACCGTCGCCCCAAGCCCCGTCGCACCGACAACCTCCGCCCCCACCACGGCCGGCCCCAACGATCTCCATGCAGGCCCGGCGGAAAAGCAGTCGAAGACAACTCAACAGCGCTGACGAACCAACGAAGCAGCGCCGTGGCCACCCAGGCCACGGCGCCCCGGTGAAGGAGATGGCACGGTCCGATGACCACTACTGGCGACGAGCAGTCGACCGACATCCTGTTGCTCGCCAACGTTCTCGAGAAACTCCGTACCCGTGCCGGCCTGACGGCCGATCGCCTCCGCTCGGACCGAACCGGCCTGGCTGCTCCGTTGCGAGAGCTGGTCGCCGGTCGTCATTTCGGGGGCCCTGCTGACGCAGTCCCCGCCGAGGCCGTGATCGTACTGGTCGCTGACTGTGTCCGCGAGCGGCTTCACGGTTCCCAGCGACTCGTGGCAGATGTGATCCTGGCTCTCGGGCTGCACGCCGAGGCTCTCTCAGAAGCTTTCGGCGATCGACTCCAGCAGTCGTTGTACAAGTCCGCGCTCGGCGGGCGTCGCGAGACTCTTCTCGCCAATTGGCACGCGCTGCATGACGCGCTCGGATATCCGCGATCCGTCCCTCCTGGCGACCGAGCACTTCGCGGTTCCATCGAGCTCGAGGTCCTGCAGGAGCTGGCCGGCCAACTCATCCGCGCCGATGACCCAGAAGCTGGTACGTCGACCGAGGTCACGCAGCGCAGGACACCGGCACCCGAAACCTCGCCATCCGGGCGCGTCATTGTCGTCGGTGGCGCCGTCATGGACGCGAGGTTTCGGATCAAGGCGATGCCGGCGCCTGAGACGTCGACCGAGGCGTACGGGTTCGAGCTCTCGCCCGGCGGCAAGGGGCTGACTCAAGCGGTGGCGGCGGCCCGTCTCGGACTCAAGACGTCCCTGGTCGCCGCGGTCGCCGATGACGACTTCGGCGAAGTGATCATGCAATACCTTGAGAACAAGGGCGTCGACACCTCGCTGGTCAAGCGCGTCCGGCGTTCCCAGACCCCCTTCACCGGCGTCCTCGAGCGAGAGATGGGCGACAGCATCGCCATCAACTGGCGCAATCAGAACGCGGTCAGCATCGAGGCCAGGGACATCGACGAGCGGTACGACAAACTGACGGCGGCTGACGTATTGCTTCTGACCTTCGAGGTGCCGCGCGAGGTCATGCAGCACACGCTCGAGGTTGTCCACCGCGTGCCGGACCGCCGACCACTGGTCGTCGTTACGCCAGGTCAGCCCTACCCCGACGAGAGGATCTCCTGGGACGTCTTTGCCCGGATCGACTATCTGATCGCTCACGCGTGGGAACTCGGCTCTTTCGCGCCGTCGGCCCCGGGCCCGTTCGACCCCGATCCGATTGCTCGCAGCCTCCTCGTCTTCGGCCTGGATACCCTCTGTCTCTTGGTGAACGGTGGCTGCACCGTCTATTCGAAAGTGCTCAACGAGCCCTTCAGCGTCCCGAGCATCCCGTCGATCTACAAGGAAGCCTCCGCTGCTCGCGACGCCTTCTGCGCAGCACTCGCGGCAGGCCTGATCGACAACGACCGACGGTTCACCGACGACGTGGCCGTCTGGGCCGCAGCCGCCATGTCCTGCGCGGCGAGCGATTTTCCCCTCGCCAACCCTATGCCCGACCGCCAACGCGTTGACGAGTTACTCGCCAGATCGTCTCTCGCCCGCTGACCGCTCAGCGCCGGAGGAGACGGTACTCGTCCGCCGCAACCTGTTCGGTTTCGCCACGCACCCGGCTGCAGAAGATCACTGAGTCGAGCAGACGGGACCGGCTCTGTTCGAATCGGTGGGCGCGGTTGTCGGCCCGGAGCTGGACGAGGTTGGCGCCGCCGAAGCGGTTCCGGAGCTGGCGGGGGCTCGCGTAAAAGCCATCGACGTACAGGTATGGCCTGGCTGTGATCGACATCCACTGCTTCCAGTTGGCAGAACGGTAGCTGGCCCCGGTGAAGCCGAGATTCGGATCGACCGCTGTGGTCAGCACCTGCAGGCTCGGCAACTCCTGCCGAATCGCCGACCGGACCTTGCCCAATAGGTACGAGATCGCGTTGGCAGGAGCCACGTCGAACGAGTACACGCGAGACACGTCCCACGCCGAACCGAGTGGCACACTGAACTGCGACTGCAGTTGCCGCCCGACCCGCATCCACTCCAACGGCGACACACTGCACAACGTCACTGGGAGACGGCTCAAGGGCTCGACCAGTGCAAAATTTACTGACCCGGCGCGAGCGCTCTGCAGGTAATGGAGGCGGCTGAAGATCGGGTCCGCGACGCTGTTCGTGAGCCGAACAAAGCGAAGATCGGACAGGTCGAACCGATTCTGCGGCGTCAGCTCGCCGATACTGTTCTGATCCGCTCGAAGCCGAAGGGCGTGACGGTTCAACTCGGTCTCGATATTCCGCCGGGACACCGTTCCGTCTGATCGAGCCAGTCGCGGTAGATGCAAGAGGGTACGGACGCTCAGCGCCCGGCCAGGCACTGTGTGCTCGCGGGCAACATCGGCGACCAGGTCGGCGAACTCAGGGTTGTTCGTTCGGCAGTCGTCAAGCGAGGGGCGGCGCGCTGGACTGACCGGGCCGCGACCGGCGCGCAGAAGCGTTTCGGGTCGCGAGGCAATAGTGGACAAGCGAGCTGTCTCCTGTATGAGGGTTGGTGATGTCAGCTCCCCCCGACGTCACCAACGAGTGCCGCGCTCAGGCGACGGTGGATCCGGCGGATTCAGAACCGGCCGCGCCGGACGACGTCTGCTCCGTGGTCACCGATCGGGACCGGACTGCCATCGCCTGATGGAGGCTGCGAAATGCCTTGCGCCAGACCGGGCTCGTAGCCTGGTCGAGCGCTTCGTATCTGTCCCAGACCGAGTCGCCAGGCAACTCCTCAAGGCTTCTTCGGCTGTTCGCCTTGTACTCGATCGACCGATTTGTGAGGTCGCCGTAGTACTCACAGAGAACGGAACGGCCCCGAAGCGTCTCAAATCGGCTGAACTGGTCGAATTGATCGAAAGTCAGATCAATCACCAAACGTCGCGGGGACGCCTCATCGCCTATTTCCACCCAGCAATGGAACTCTGCGACATCTTTGTTCGCACCGAACCAGATATCACCAAAGCAGTAATGAGCCTGTGACCGCAAGGATCGACGGAGCCTGGGCATCAGCCATGCCGAACTGACCCCGCACTGCCCCACCGACAGCGGATCACCAGGGCGCCGTGGCGTCCTCGGATGCCTGGTGGTGTCGTCCCAGTGGCGTGCAAGCCGACACCGGCTCTTCGTCAGGGTCCACCTCAGCAGCCTGAGTCCCAGGTCGGACACCAGCGGCGGGGTGACCGGTACCGCGTCGCTCAGGTTTACATCCGGCGAAC
The DNA here is from genome assembly GCF_042873835.1 of Kribbella sp. NPDC004536. Taxonomy (NCBI): domain Bacteria; kingdom Bacillati; phylum Actinomycetota; class Actinomycetes; order Propionibacteriales; family Kribbellaceae; genus Kribbella; species Kribbella sp. NPDC004536. The sequence goes on from NZ_JBIALY010000002.1 coordinate 1,890,185, forward strand.
CATGAACTGCAGGCGAAGGTCCCGCCGCAGCGCGCTCGACAAGCGTCACCCCGTGCACTCCATCCAGGCGAACTTCGAATCGCCGTCCTTGCAGAGTGAAGCGAATATCGCCGTGAGTGTCAACTCCGCCACCCTGAGTGGCCGGAACCGAGCAGAATGCATGATGCGTTCTACCGGATCCGCGCCGAGGCGTGTCAAGAGTTCGACGACTGTCTTAATAGCCAACTTCTCGGCGAATCAGCTACACCTTGTAGAGCGGGTTCGGGATGGCGCCAGTGGATGGGATGGCGGGGCGGGTGTCGAGATCGCTGTAACCGAGGGTCAGGCGATAGCCGTTCAGTGGGTAGCGAGCGAAGGAGTCGCCGAGGAAAGCTGTGGCGGCCAGGCGCGCGGCGTGCTCCGTATTGGCAGCTGCGTAGCGGTCTATTTCGGCTCGGATCAAGGACCAGAAGGTTGCTTCGGGGATGTGTTCCTGAGCAGCGAGTGGGTTCAGAACGCCTAGCAGGAGCGCGTCGACGATGTACTGGCGGAGAACTTTCCAGGGCTTTCTTGGGAGGACCCTGAAATGAGAGTCCGGCACATTTCCGCGCGCGTGTACCTCGTCAGTAGAAATATTTATGTCGTCTACCAGGTCCTTGATGACGAGGCGGGTGGGGAGGCCTGTGGGGGTGCAGATGATGGCTAGGTTTTCGCCGTGGGGGTTGACGGTGATGCCGTAGTGGTGGAGTAGGTGGAGCAGAGGTCGGAGGATGGTGGCGAGGAGGGTGGCGAGCCAGGTTTCGGGGTCGGTGTTGCTGCGGGCGATCGCGGCCTCGGTGAACCCTGGATGGAGTACTGCGGCCAGTGGCCACGCGGACTCGCCGTCGTGGAGTCGCGGGTCGAGGGGGTCGCGCCAGATGCAGCCGAGGGTTTCGGTCCACTGGTAGGGGATGGTGGTGTGGGTGGAGAGCTCTGGATGCGGAACGGTGACCGAGGCGACCTCGCCTAGGAGTTCGGTGCCTGACAGGGCCTCGTCTCGGGACCAGAGGCCGCGTAGCCATTGGGTGATCATTGGGGCGGAGAGGGAGCAGTGCGGCGGGATGCCTCGGTAGACGGAGGTGTTGAGGATTTTCAGGGGGAGCTTGACCTGGTAGCGCGACGGGTTGGAGATGTTGACCATCGTGCGGATCGACTGGGTCGGGAGGTACTCGTCGGGGCTCTCCCCCAGTACGACGATCTCGCCGGTTGCCAGCTCGCGGGCCCACTGGGTGCGGATGACGTGGTCGAGCTGCCACGGGTGGCACGGCAGCCAGACGTACGCGTCGGGGTCGTCCAGCCGGGCGCGGAATGCCTCGATCACCGGCGGGTCGAGCTCACGGGCCAGGACGCCGTGCTCCGAGAGGTCGGGCGTACCGCGGAACTCCGCGAGACCACGTCGTACGGCCAGCCAGACCAGGTGCAGCGGCGTGCGGGCCTCCGGGGCGTAGCGCTCGCTGTCCGAGGCGGAGAAGCCCAGGCGCCCTTTGTTGGCGACAAGGAGCGGGTGTCCGGTGAGGTGTCCTTCCAACCGGCTGTGGTGCAACGAGAGCAGCTCAGTCGCGGGCACTGCAGTAGAAGCCATCCGTACGTCGGCCGCGAGCGTGCTGGTGAGTTCTGCGACGTACCCGGCCACCGTGGACCCGTCGACCCCCAGTACGTCGGCCGCGTCGACAAAGAACTGCACCGGGTCGGTGGCGGGCTCGCTCTCGTCGTTGCCGAGGATGCCAGCCGTCGTACGGCGGATGGAGGCCGGATCGACCCGCCAACTCCCGAAGGCGCCGCGGGTCGCGTCGAACGCGTACGAGACCGGCCCGAGGTCCAGGCGGTTGTCTACCGGTTCCAGCAACCCCTCCGTGCAGAACTGGGAGATGAGCTTCGCCAGCAGCTCAGACGAGCACTGCGTCCAGACCGTCATCCGGGGATCGCAAACGTCGTGTACGCGGTGGACTTGGGAAGCCGGAACACTTCTCGACCGGCCACGGTGTTCAAGATCGTCGCATTACGCACCGCCCCGATACCGAGGTCCGGCGCTGCGACACCGTGACTGTGCAGGTCGGCGTTAGCGACAAAGATCCGCCCCTCAAGAGCTCCCTGAACACTGTGGTTGCGGTTGATGACCCAGCGACCGCTGGCGTCGTGGGGGATCTGCGACTGCAGAGACTCCATGAACGGCAAGGCACGGTTGCGATAGCCGGTCGCGGCTACTACTGCACCGGTGGTGTGCTGGAACGTCTTGCCGCTGTCGGCGTGGAGCATTGTCAGCTCGAGACCATCCGCACGGGCGACCGCGGACACGACACCGACGCCGACCTGGAGCTCAGCAGGCGCGGTGCTCAGGTCCCGTGCGTAGAGGACGTCGTGGATGTCCTCCAGAGTCTCCGACGAGATTCCCTTGTAGTGGCGCCACTGGTCTTTCACCAGCTGGTCACGGACACTCTCGTCCAATGCATGGAAGTAGTCGACGTACGACGGAGTCGTCATCTCCAGCACGAGCTTCGAGTAGTCCAAGGGAGTGAACGCCGCTGTGCGTGTCAGCCATGACACGGCCGGACCGCGAGAGCGGAGCAGGTCCAAGAAGCACTCGGCCCCTGACTGCCCCGAGCCGACCACGGTCACGTGCCCGGTACGCAGCAGGTCGTCCCGACGGAACAGGTAGTCCCCCGAATGCGCGAACCGTTCGGCAGGCAGCCCAGCGAGCGCAGCAGGTACGAAGGGTTCCGTACCGACACCAACCACGAGGTGCCGCGCCTCGTAGTGCTCCAAAGCATCACCGCGCTCTACGGTCACCTCGAATGCCTGCCCGTTCCAGGCAGCCGAGCGCACGTGGTGCCCGAAGTGCAGCGAGTCCAGCTGCGCCGCACACCAGCGCAGGTACGCCTCGTACTCGCGCCGCGTCGGGTGGAACTTCTCCCGTACGTAGAACTGGTACAGCCTGTCGTTGTCGCGCAGGTACGACAGGAACGACAGGTGGTGCGCCGGCTCCACCAACGACACGAGGTCCGCCAGGAACGACACCTGCAGCATCGCGTCCTCGAACATCAGCCCGCGGTGCCAGGTGAACTCGGGCCGGCTGTCGAACACCGCCAGCCGTACGTCGTCCACACCGTCGGCCAGTGCGGCGAGTCCGAGGTTGAACGGCCCGCAGCCGATCGCGATCACGTCGTACATCTCATGCCTCCTGCACGGTCCTGGTGCGGACCATCAGTACTGCTGTCTTCTCGGGCAGCTGTAGCTCCCCGCGGTTCAAGAAACCGGCCGCTGCGAACGCACGGACGGAGGGTGTGTTCTCGATGTCCGGCTCGGCCACGACCCGCGTACAAGCCGGCTCCGTACGCAACACCGTGTCAACGACCTCGCGGAGCAGCTGACGCCCCAGTCCCCTGCCGACCCGCGTACCGTCGCCGATCGCCACGTGCACGCCCCAGTCCTCGGCGTCGTACGGGTAGTACTGCGCCAGCCGGTCGTGCCGGACGCGGTACAGCTCGACGTACGCGAACTCCTCCGCGTCCAGCGTCACCACGCACGGCATGGAATGCTCCCCCGCAGCCTGGCGGGTGATCTCTTGTGCCCAGCGCTCCACGGACCACCCCTGGTGCCACCAGCGACGTACGTGCGGCTGCGTCATCCACAGTGCGATCCGAGGGGCGTCGGACGGTACTGCGGGCCGCAGTGCGAACGTCGTCACCGCAGCGGATTCGGAATGTCGAGGTAGACCGACTGTGCGTCCAGTGGCGCCACTACCTCGTCGATGCCGCGCAGCCGGGTCAGCATGTTCGCCTTGCACGGCAGGGTTTTCGCTTCGAGCCACCTGCGCGCCAAACGATCCCCGTCGGGTCCAGCCGACTTCAGCAACGGCAGTGCGAGCGTCAGACGCTCGCGAACCACGGCCAGCAGCTCGGCCTCGTCAGCGACTCCCTCAGCAGCCAGGCAGCCGACCACGGCCAGCGCCTGGTTGTGCAGCAAGTAGTAGGTCAGCCGATCGTCGACAATAGGGTCGTCGACAACCGCCAGCGTCGAGTCGCGCAGCCCTGTGACGCCGAGCAGCCCCCGCAGGTACGAGGACGCGAGGTAGTAGCCCTGGTTGTCGCGGTACGCACCGCCCTTGATCCGCCCGGCACCGTCGAGCCGTACGAGGGTGTTCTGCTGATGCGCCTCCAGCCCGATCCCGGTCTCGGCGTACAGGTGCAGCATCGGCACCAGCACGTTGTCGATGTACGCCGACACCCATCCGACCGGATCCTCCGCGGCGAAGGAGCTCAGCCGACTCACCGCACCGGGCCGTGGTGCGACGAGGCCCGCCAGACACGCGTAGCTGTTGACGTCCGCCGGCACCTCGCGGACCGCGACGTCGAGACCCGTCAACGTCGGCCCGCCCTCGTCGAGCGCGACCCAGGCCGGGTCGCGAACGATGCTGAAGCTCGGATGCGCGGTCGCCGTTCCCGCGTTGTACGCGGCGTCGAGCAGCCGGTTGATCTCCAGCCCGCGACGCAGCTCGGTCGGCGTCGACTCGCGCCGCGAGTTCGTGATCCGTAACCCCAGCGACAGCTTCAGCATCACCGGTAGCTCTGGATGGAAGACCGTTCGCAACGAGGACGTCGGGTACCACTCCGCACCCGCTGGGCCCAGCGCCTTGACCCGCCCGGCCGCGATCAGCGCCGCCACCCGCGGCCGCTGCAAGACATCCCCGGCCTGCCACGGATGGGCAGGGATCAGCACCCGGCCCTCGGACGGAGTGATACCGGCCAGCGCGCCCATCAGCTGCACAGCGTCCAGTCCCTGCAGCGAGGGCGCGCCGGCCACCTGGTCCGACGACACCAGTTCGGCGTCGGCTTCGAACCAGTGCACCGCGAAACGGCCGCCGAGCTCCGGCGAGTACGCCGCCAGTTCGTCGCCGCTCAGTCCGTCCCGGCTCTTCGGCGCCGGGTGGTTCAGGTGCCCGAACAGCAACGCCTGCTCGACCTCGAGGAAGCGCCCCGGTCCGCGCTCGCCGCCGGCCTGCTCGACGAACAGCGCGACGTTCCGCACCGACTCCGCGGTACGCGCCGCCAGGTCCTCGATCTCGGTCGGATCCGCGTCCGCCGACAGCACCCGGACGAGCTCCTCCGGTGCCGGCGGTACGCCGTCCAGCCGTACGTCGGTGAACTGGTGCAACCCGGTCCGCGACGCGTGCCGCACCCGCGCCGTCACGGTCGAGGCGCCGGCGTCGAACGTCAACGACCCTTCGGCGACCGGTACCGACGACTCGCGCGTGTAGCAGCGCAGAATCGCGTTCAGATGGGCGTCAACCGCAGTACTCACGCTGCTCCTTCGCCGGCGAGGACGTCGAGGCCGGTGGCCACGACCTGGTCGAGCAGGTCCTCGATGTCGGTCGCGGTGGCGTTCGGGTTCAGCAGCGTCAGCTTCAACGCGACCGCCGCCGGGCGGTCGCCGCGGGCCGGCAGCTTGGTCCGGCCGATCAGCACCCGTCCGGAGGTCAGCAACCGGCGCCGCACCTCTCCTTGCAGGTCGTCCGCGGCGGACCCCTCCAGGCCCGCCACCCGGAACAACACGGTGGTCAGGGTCACCGGCGCCAGCAACTCGAGGTTGCTGTCGGCAACGACCCGGGCCGCGGCGGCGTGCGCGAGCTCGTGGCAGGTGTCGAGCATCGTGCCCAGTCCGGCCCGGCCGTACGCCGTCAACGTGGTCGCAACCTTGACCGCGTCCGGCCGCCGGGTGGTCTGCAGGCTGCGGCCGAGCAGCCCGTCCAGCCCGGAGTCGATGTCGTCGGCCGGGTTCAGGTAGTCCACCGACCGGTCGAAGGCCGCGAACCGGGTCCGGTCCGCGACCAGGAGCACGCTGGTCGCGGCCGGCTGCCAGCCGATCTTGTGCAGGTCCAGCGTCACCGAGTCCGCCAGCGGTACGTCGGCCAGCAGCGGCGCGAGCCGGTCCGAGAACAGCGCCCCGAACCCGTACGCCGCGTCCACGTGCAGCCAGGCGCCGTACGCACGAGCCAGTGCGGCGATCGGCGCGATCGGGTCGATCGACCCGAAGTCCGTCGTCCCGGCGGTGGCGATCACCGCGACCGGCGTCCGGCCCGGCTCGGCGAGCTCGGTCTCGAGTACGTCGACCCGCATCCGGAAGTTCTCGTCGGACGGGATCGTGACCGCGGCCTCCTCCCCGAGCCCGAGGGCGGCACAGGCGCGCTGGACCGAGAAGTGCGCGAGTTCGGAGCAGAACACCACCGGCCGTTCGAACCCCCGCAACCCGTTCCGCCGGACGTCGAGACCGGCCGCGGCGGCGGCGCTGTCGCGGGCGATCAGTACCGCGAGCAGGTTCGAGATCGACCCGCCCGGGGTGAGTACGCCGTCCGCCTGCGGGCCGAACCCGGCCAGCGAGGCGAGCGCGCGGACGACCCACTGCTCGATCGCGAGCGTCGCCGGACCGGAGTCGTACGTGTCCATCGAGGCGTTCGACGCCGACGCCAGCGCGTCCGCGTCGACCGCGACCTGCAGCACCGGCGGCTGCAGGTGCGCCGCGGCGTGCGGATGGCTCAGGTCGATCCCCTGCTCCTCGAGCAGCCCCGCGATCAGGTCGAGCGCGGCCGACTCCCCCACTCCGGTCGACGGCACCCGCGGCTCACCGAGCACCTCGGCGGCCCGCCGCAGTACCGCTCCCGGCGAACCGTGCGGCAACGGTCCACGCTGACGGTCCGAGACCGTCGAGGCCAGCGGCCAGCGTGGGCCGAACGGATCGCGGGCGGGTGCGGGCGGGGCTGTCACGGCGGACAGACGCGCGGGCTGCGACATCCAGTACTCCCGGGAAGTTGTCGAGTAAGGCAACCCTTACTAAGGCATCCCTAACTTTTGTCCGGTGCACCCACCGTGTCAACTCGGCCACCCCAGGAGTGGCGATCACCACAACGATGCGGCCGCTGGAGCAGCCGTGAAACGACGACCGCCGTTCGGGGTGCGGCCTGCGTAGTCGAAGCGGTGGCCGGCGGCGACATCGAGCAGGCCGGTGATGGCTGGCTGGAGATGCGGGGCGTCTAACTCGGCCAGGGGGTCTGTGGGGTCGCAGTAGCTCAGGTAGAAGATCGCCTGACGCCACGCAGTTGTCGTCGGACGGTGGATCGCGGACGTGAAGGCTTTGGCTGCGAGCCGTGGGGCGAGTTCCTGAAGCCAGGAGGTCAGGTCGAGGGCGTCCACGAGCACTGCCAGGTTGTGCGTCGTCAGGATCTGGCTCTGCTCCAGTACGGTGCTGCCGTTCGCGGCTCGGCGGGTACACGTCTGGGTGAAGTCGTCGGCCGGTCGGCGCCGGCGCAGGCGTGAACGGCGCTCGGGCCAGACAGGCAGGTCGTAGTACCGCGCGTAGAGCGTGCCCGCTAGGACCCGGCTCGCGACGACGGCCGCTGCCCGGCGCGCCGAGGCGCAGGTGTGTTCGTCGACGAGTGGCAGGTCGAGTCCGGCCTGTCCGGCCAGCGTTCCCAGTTCGCGGACCAGCTTCGGTGGCAGGATGGCCTCCGGGAACGCCGCCAGCGCGGCGATCGTTGTCTCACGCAACGTTTGGGAAGCGGCCTGGACCGGGTCCGCACGGTGACCGCGGTACGGCGTGAACCACGGCAGCAGGTCTCGCCGACCGGCGGCCGTGGTTTTCGCGTACAGCAGGGCCAGCGATGCGTCCGCGATGTTTGCTGCTAGCAACTGATCCCGGACCTGTGGCAACACGTCGGCGAGCACCTCGCCCGAGGGGATCACACCGCGAGACACCAGCTCACCGATCGGTGCCTCGAGCGCCCGGGACGCCTTGGCCAGCAGGTGTTCCGGCATCGTCGCCCCCGCTGCGGCCGGAGCCTCGGTGCAGTCCACGGGATCCGCGATCGCCTCCAGCGACGGCAGCCCGCCCGCGCGCGGGAAGGCGTCGAGGCGCGCGCTCAGTACGTGCGCCAGCGTCGCGTACGGCGGATGCGCGACGACCTCGCGTTGGGTCGTACGCAAAGCGGTACGCCGCTCGGAACTCGGCGCGCCGTGGGCGCTGATCGTGTTGGCGAGCGCGCGCCGGATCCAGCCGACGTCGCGCCCGTCGAGCGCGGAACTGTCGTCCGGGCACTGCTCCAGCGCCGCCTGCAGCCGCGCGAAGTTGCTCTTCGGCCGACGCGCGTTGTGCAACTCGGCCGCCGTCTTGTGGTCGTCCAGCCAGCGGCGCCGGCGTTCGGCCCAGTCGTCCGGCCACACCCGGCACGGCCACCCGCCCACCACGCCCGACGCGGTCAGTTGCGGGAGCTCGCCGTCGACCGTGTCGCACCAGAGCGCGACGAGTTGGTCGTACAGCGGGTTCCACACCTCGAGCGTCTCCCGCATGGCCGCGACCCGCGGGCGTACTGTTGCCTGCCGCAACTGAGTACGAACCTCGTCCACCGTGTGCCGCCGGACCACCACCCCCGGCGGGAAGGCGGTCAACGTCGGCATCGACGGACGCACCTCGAGCGCCGCAACGTCCCGCCCGCGCTCGAGCAGCCACGCGGCCAGAAGCGCCGCGGCTTCGTCCGGTCCGTCGATCCGGTAGCAGCCGGTCCGCAAGGCCCGCCCGACCTCCGCGTACTGCTCCCCGCTGAGCCCGCCCGACATCCGGAACCCCCCGTTCGCCGTCAGACATGGAGGCAGGACTCGAACCTGCGCCCTCCCGACCAAACCGGGCGATCTACCCCTGATCTACTCCATGCAGTCAACCCCAGACTACCCTCCGTAAGCCCAGTTGGTCAGGACAAACGCGGATCGTCACGCCCGTAGGGGGTTCTGGTTAGGGTGAAGGTGGCTATGGTTAGGTGGGTGATTGTGGTGCCGGTGCGGATTACGTGGAGTTTTTCGCCGGCCAGGTAGCCGTCGCGGCCCTGGTAGAGGTCGGGGGCGAGGGGTGACAGGCGCGACGTCAGACCGCCGGAGAGTTGGAGGATTCCGCCGGAGACTGTGATCGTCATCGGCGTGTTGCCCCAGTACCAGTGGCCGAGGAGATCGGTGCCCTGGGCAAGGGGCGGTTCGGGGACCCACTCCTGGGTGATCGGCGGTTCGTACTTGGCCAGGATCCGGATCAGGTCCGGCGCGAGCGAGGCGACCCGGCCGTACGTCGCGTTGCCGAGGGTGACCGCGCCGATCCGGCGGACCCGGTCCACGAACAGCCCGGCGAGGAAGCCCGGCATCGAACCGGTGTGGCCGATCAGCAGCTGCGGGTCGTCCGCGATCAGCCGCAGCCCCAGGCCGTACGACGCGTTCAGCCCCTCGCGCGGATCGGACGCCACCGGCGTCGCCATCTCCTCGACCGTGTCCCGGCTGAGGAGCTCCTGGACGGGGTCGATCCAGAACGACGCGTACCGCGCCAGGTCCTCGATCGTGCTCCACAGCTGCCCGGCCGGTGCCATCGCACCCGAGTCGTGCGCCGGCTCCGGGTCGAGCTGCCCGCTGAACGGGTGCACCGAGAACCCCTGCGCGGCCGGGGCCTGCGGGAAGTACGTCGTACGCCGCATCTCCAACGGCCCGAGGATCCGCTCCTGGACCAGCTCGAGCCAGGACGTACCGCGCAGCCGGGCGACGATCTCACCGAGCAGGCCGTACCCGAGGTTCGAGTAGTGGTGCCGGCGATCGGCCGGGCCGGCCGCATGCGTTTCGCTCATCGCCGCGGTCAGCTCGTCGAACGAGACACCCGGATTCCGTTCCCACCAAGGGCCTTCCGGCTCCGCGTTCATCCCGCCGCTGTGCGCGAGCAGGTGCCGGACCGTCCGGTCCCCGAACGCGACCCCCGGCAGATGCTTGCCAACGGCATCGTTCAGCGACAGCAACCCGTCGTCGCGGCACTGCATCACCAGGATCGCCGTCATCGTCTTGGTGATCGACCCGATCCGGTACTGCACATCCGCCCCCGGCAACTCACCACCGGCAGTGGCGAACCGCCCCCGGGCCCCGGTCCACACCAACTCCCCGTCCCGCACCACCCCCGCGTTGACCGACGGCAACCGCGACTCCCCCTGCGCCGCCGCAACCTCGGCGAACAGGGCAGCGGCGGTGTCAGGACGAAGCGACATTACTCGAAGGCCTCCGGGGACGGGCAGGAGCAGATCAGGTTGCGGTCGCCGTAGGCGCCGTCGATGCGGCGGACGGGGGGCCAGTACTTGGAGGCGCGGTCCACCGAGCGGGGGAAGGCGGCCTCTTCGCGGGTGTAGGCGTGCTCCCACTTGTCGTTGATCACCGACTCGGCGGTGTGCGGCGCGTTCACCAGCGGGTTGTCGGTGGCCGGCCACTCGCCCGCGGCGACCCGGTCGATCTCGTGCCGGATCGCGATCATCGCGTCGCAGAACCGGTCCAGTTCGCCCAGGTCCTCGGATTCCGTCGGCTCGACCATCAGCGTGCCGGCCACCGGGAACGACATCGTCGGCGCGTGGAAGCCGTAGTCGATCAGCCGCTTCGCGACGTCGTCGACGGTGATGCCGGTGTCCTTGGTCATCGGCCGCAGGTCCAGGATGCACTCGTGCGCGACCAGGCCGTTCTCGCCGGTGTAGAGCACCGGGAACGCGCCTTCGAGCCGCTTCGCCACGTAGTTCGCGGTCAGTACGGCGGCCTTGGTCGCGTCGGTCAGCCCGGACGCACCCATCATCCGGATGTACGCCCAGGAGATCGCCAGCACGCCCGCGGACCCGAACGGCGCGGCGCTGATCGGGCCGACGCCCGACTCCGGGCCCGCCTGGTCGAGCAGCGGGTGGTTCGGCAGGTACGGCGCGAGGTGCGCCGCGACCGCGACCGGCCCGACGCCCGGACCGCCGCCGCCGTGCGGGATGCAGAACGTCTTGTGCAGGTTCAGGTGCGAGACGTCGCCGCCGAACTCCCCCGGCTTCGCGAGCCCGAGCAGGGCGTTCAGGTTCGCGCCGTCGACGTACACCTGGCCGCCGTGGTCGTGGACGACCTGGCAGACCTCGCGGACACTCTCCTCGTACACGCCGTGCGTCGACGGGTACGTGATCATGATCGCCGCCAGCCGCGACGCGTGCTCGGACGCCTTCGCCCGCAGGTCGTCCAGGTTGATCGTGCCGTCCTCGTTGCCCTTGACAACGACAACCTTCATGCCGGCCATCACCGCGGAGGCGGCGTTCGTGCCGTGCGCGGAGGCCGGGATCAGGCAGATGTCGCGGTCCAGGTCGCCCCGGCCGTGGTGGTACCCACGGATCGCGAGCAGACCGGCGAGCTCGCCCTGGGAGCCGGCGTTCGGCTGGATCGAGACCTTCGCGTACCCGGTGACCTCGGCCAGCCAGCGCTCCAGCTGACCGATCAGTTTCACGTACCCGGCCGCGTCCTCGATCGGCGCGAACGGGTGTACGTCGGCGAACTCCGGCCAGGTGACCGGCTCCATCTCGGTGGTCGCGTTCAGCTTCATCGTGCAGGACCCGAGCGGGATCATGCCGCGGTCCAGCGCGTAGTCCATGTCGGACAGCTTGCGCAGGTAGCGCAGCATCGCCGTCTCGGACCGGTGCGTGTTGAAGACCGGGTGCGTCAGGTACTCCGTGGTGCGCGGCACGTTCACGGCCGCCGCCTCGAGCGTGTTGTCGTACCGACCGCCGAAGGACTGGCAGACCCGGGTCAGCGTCGCGACGTCCGTCTTCTCGTCGCAGGAGATGCCGACGTGGTCCGCGTCGACGAGCCGCAGCCAGATCCCGTTCTGCCGCGCGGCGTCCACCACGTCGGCGGCGCGGCCCGGCACGCGGGCCAGGACGGTGTCGAAGAAGTCGTCGTGCACGACCTCGACGCCGCTGGCGCGCAGCGACGCGGCGAGCTTGCCGGCGTAGTCGTGCACCCGCTCCGCGATCGCGCGCAGACCGTCCGGACCGTGGTAGACGGCGTACATCGACGCGACGACCGCGAGCAGGACCTGCGCGGTGCAGATGTTCGAGGTCGCCTTCTCGCGGCGGATGTGCTGCTCACGGGTCTGCAGCGCCAGCCGGTACGCCGGGGCGCCGTCGGCGTCGACGGACACGCCGACGAGGCGACCCGGCAACGACCGCTCGAGACCGGACCGTACGGACATGAAGCCGGCGTGCGGACCGCCGTAGAACAGCGGTACGCCGAAGCGCTGCGAGGAACCGATGACGATGTCCGCCCCGGCCTCACCCGGTGCCTCGAGCACCGTCAGCGCGAGCAGGTCCGACGCGACGGCGACCAGGGCGTCACGCTCGTGGGCCGCCTCGATCAGCGGCTTCAGGTCGCGGACGGCGCCGTTGGAGCCCGGGTACTGCACCAGCAAGCCGAAGAAGTCGCCCTCGGGCAGACCGTCGGTGGTGTCGGCGACCACGACCTCGATGCCGAGCGCCTGCGCGCGGGTCTGCACGACCGCGATCGTCTGCGCGAAGCAGTCGGCGTCGACCAGGAACCGCTCGGACTTGCTCTTCTTGTTCGAGCGGTGGGCCAGCGTCATCGCCTCGGCGGCCGCGGTGCCCTCGTCGAGCAGGGAGGCGTTCGCGGTCGGCAGGCCGGTCAGGTCGGAGACCACGGTCTGGAAGTTCAGCAGCGCCTCGAGCCGGCCCTGGGAGATCTCCGGCTGGTACGGCGTGTAGGCCGTGTACCAAGCCGGGTTCTCGACCAGGCGGCGGACGATGACGGACGGGGTGAAGGTGCCGTAGTACCCCTGGCCGATCATCGTGGTCGCGACGTTGTTGCGGGCGGCGAGCTGGCGCAGCTCGGTCAGTGCGTCCACCTCGGAGGCCGGCTCGGGCAGCCGCAGCGCCTCCGCGGACCGGATCGAGGCCGGGACCGCGGCGTCCACGAGCGCGTCGACGTCGTCGTACCCGAGGGCCTGGACCATCCGGGCGATCTCGTCCGGGCGCGGACCGATGTGCCGGTCGGCGAACGTCGCCGAAACACGCGCCGAAAGCTGAGGGGTGTCGTTCACTAGAGGCTCCGATGCTGACTGTCGCTGCCGGTGGCCTCCCCCTCTGTCACGCACGAACACGCTCCAGAGTCGCCTGTGGCACTCGGTCCATGGGCCTGAGAGGTTCCGGGGAGGAATTGCCCCTTCGGCGCCCGACGAAACGGGACTCTCCCGAGTGCTGTGTACGGCTGAAACGAGGCTACCAGGAATTTCCGAACAGTTCGGGCAGCAGGCTCCGGGCGGCCGGCCGCGCCGCCGCGACCTGCTCGTCGGTGGCCGCCTGCATCGGCCAGCGGACCCGGGTACCGACGTCCGCCCAGCCGCCGACCGCGGCGAGGAACTTGTCCAGCGCGGGGTTCGACAGGCCGGCCTTCTGCAGTGGTACGACGTGCGCCGCGAAGAACTCGACCACCCGGCGCTCCACGTCCAGGTCGTGCGCGGTGGCAACCGCACCGTTCGGGGACAGCGCCGCCACGTTCGAGTAGCTGCCGTGCGCGCCGAGTAACGACATACTCGCGAGGAAGTGACCGGGTACGAAGATCGCGAGCCCGGACCGCAAGGCCTCGTCGAACCACGCTCTGTCACCACCGGCCGTCTTCAACCCGATCAGGTTCGGCACCGCCGCCGCCAACTCCCCCAACTGCCGTGGCGTCACGGAAGTCTTCGCATGCGGCGGGTTGTACAACACCAGCGGCACCTCCCCCGCCACCGTACCCACCCGCCGCAAGAAGGCGAGCATCTCGGCAGGGTTCAAAGGCAACCAGTCCGGGGCTATCACTTGAATCGCTCCGGGCGCGAGCTTCGCCGCACGCTCAACCCGGGACAACTGCACCTGTGCCGACGGATGACTCGCCCCGATCTGGAACGGCTTCCCGACGGCGGCGAGGATGTGGTTGACCCGGTCGTACTCGGATTCGGTAAGGGTCTGGAACTCCCCCGCCGTCCCGTGTGCGTACAACCCAGCAACGGAAGTCTCACCCAGAGCCTGAGCTTGAGCCTCCAACCGCGTGAAGTCGATCGAGTCGTCGGCGTTCAGCGGTAACAACAAAGTCGCCCACACACCGCGGAGCGAGTCTGCAGTGAGTGGGCGCACAGTGAAGAACTAGGTCAGCCGGTCATCCGGGCGCGACGGCGGGCGGCGAGTTCGTCGCCGGCGTGCCCGTCGGAGCCTTCGTCGTCGTGGCCGTCGGCCCGCTCGGTCGGCAGCTCGGACAGCGATCCCTCGACCTCCCGCCAGACCCCGCCGAGCGCGATCCCGAACACGCCCTGGCCGCCGGCCAGCAGGTCGATGACCTCGTCCGGCGAGGTGCACATGTACACCGAGGCGCCGTCGCTCATCAGCGTGATCTGGGTCAGGTCGTCGAAACCGCGCTTGCTCAGGTGCGCGATCGCGGTCCGGATCTGCTGCAGCGAGATCCCGGCGTCCAGCAGCCGCTTGATCACCTTCAGCAGCAGTACGTCGCGGAAGCCGTAGAGCCGTTGCGTACCCGAGCCGGTCGCCGGGCGCACCGACGGCGAGACCAGGCCGGTACGGGCCCAGTAGTCGAGCTGCCGGTAGGTGATCCCGGCGGCCGCGCAGGCCGTCGGACCCCGGAACCCGACGTCCTCCGGCATCGGCCGCAGGTCGTCGTCGAACAGCAGACCCTGGACGCCGGCGGTCTCCGCCGCCTCGGCGTGCGCGTCGGAAGCCGACTGCGTCAGATCCGTGTCCCCGGTGCGTGTCACGCCTGAGCCTCCCTGGATACCGACTGGTACGAGTCATCTCCGTGGAGTGACAGCACCCCACGACTTCTTCACGGTAAGCCGCCGCCCGAGGCGGGTCAACGACAACCGCGTCGAGCCGGGAGCGTGTCGCGACCGCCGTACGAATCGTTACCTAGTCGCTCTTGTACGGATTCCCCGTCTCCAGGGGTCGCGTCAGCTCTTGTCGAAGTCCTCCGGCGTCACCTGGTCCAGGAACTCCCGGAACCGCTCGACCTCCTCTTCCTCCTGCACCTCGTCGGTGCCGGTGGCCTCACTGTCCGGAATCGGTACGCCGGCCTCGGCGAGGATCTCCTCCGCGCAGAACACCGGGGTGCCGGTCCGGAGGGCGATCGCGATCGAGTCCGACGGCCGGGCCGAGATCTCGGTCTGGTCGTCGAACACCAGGATCGCCTCGAAGACGCCGTCGGTCAGGTTCACGATCCGGACCTCGCTGAGCGTGTGCCCGAGCACCCGGATGGTTTCCGCGAACAGGTCGTGGGTCAGCGGCCGGGGCGGCTCCATGCCCTGCTGGGCGAAAGCGATCGCACTCGCCTCGGCCGCGCCGATCCAGATCGGCAGGTATCGCTCACCACCGACCTCCCGGAGCAGCACGATCGGCTGACTCGAGGGCATCTCCACCCGGACTCCGACCACGTCGACTTCGCGCACAGCTCCAGCCTACTCCGAGGGGAAGCCCCTAGCAGGCCCGCGGGGTTCGGGTGTGGACGGCCTACGGACGTGGCAGCCGCGACCGGACCAGTGCGGTATGCAGGCGGACCGTGAGTGCTGCCAGTTCGGCGGTCTGGTCGGTCCGCCGCGGCCCGGTGACCTGCTCGATCAGGCCGACCTCGCGGTCCGCCGCGGTCCGGAACGCCCGCAGGTGCCGGGGCTCCAGCCCGTACGCCGCCAGCTCGGCCGCGACCTTCGCGATCACGATCGCGTCGCCGCCGTAGTGGTTGCCGGTGGCCACCACCAGGCCGTGGCTCTCCAGCTCGGCGAGCAGCCCGTCCGGTACGCCGGCCGCGGTCCGCAGCTCGTTCCGGGTCAGCCGCAGTTCGGTGCCGGTGGCACCGAAGTCGTCGGCGACCGGCTGACCGGGGGTCTGCGGCAACGAACTCGGCGCGACCGGCGGACCCGCGGCGGACGGCTGCAGGCCGCGGTCGATGGCGCCGAGGTGTTCCTTGATCACCTTGAGCGGCAGGTACTGGTCGCGTTGCGCGGTCAGTACGTACCGCAGCCGCTCGACGTCGGCGGCACTGAACTTCCGGTAGCCGGACGCCGTCCGGGCCGGTGTCACCAGCCCCTCGGCCTCCAGGAAGCGGATCTTGGAGATCGTGACGTCGGCGAACTCCGCCTGCAGGAGCTGCAGCACCTCGCCGATGCCGCGCGCGCCCGCAGGTCCTCCGGCGTTCGGGTCAGGCCTGGCCACTGGCGTAGTACACCAGCCGGTACTTGCCGATCTGGACCTCGTCGCCGTTGTTCAGCTGGACCTCGTCGATCCGGTCGCGGTTCACGTACGTCCCGTTCAGGCTGCCGACGTCGCGGACCTTCACGCCGTACGCGTCGCGGCGGAACTCGGCGTGCCGGCGCGAGACCGTCACGTCGTCCAGGAAGATGTCGCTGTCCGGGTGCCGGCCGGCGGTGACCACGTCGACGTCGAGCAGGAACCGGCTGCCCGCGTTCGGCCCGCGCTGGACGATCAGCAGGGCAGCCCCGGCCGGCAGCGCACCGACGGCGGCCTGGTCGTCGGCGGTCAGCGGCTCGCCGGTCTGCTCCGGTTCCGGCTCGACGCCGATCGGGGCCAGCATCGCGGTGTCGGTGACGCCCGGCTGCTGCTGCGGCTGGGCCGGAGCTGCCGCGGGGCGGTCCGCGCCAGGCAGCATCGCTCCGCACTGCGAGCAGAACCTGCTGCCCTCGGAGTTCTCGTGCCCGCACTGGTTGCAGAACGGCATGCTGTGATCCTCCCGATCGCCGGTGGTCCGGCGACGTTTTCGATAGACCCCGTGTTGACAGTGTGGCAATAGGCCCCAACCCTCGACCAGCGGTTGAGGCCCGTAACGCTATCAGTGGGCGGTCAGCCCTGGTCGAGTTGGCCTTGGTACGCGTCGGCGTCCATCAGCGCGGCCACCTCGGCGGCGTCCTCGACGTCGATGTCGAGCAGCCAGCCCTCGCCGTACGGATCGGTGTTGATCAGTTCCGGCTGGTCCGCGAGCGCCTCGTTGACCGCGGTCACGGTGCCGTTCACCGGGGCGTACAGGTCGCTCACGCTCTTGGTCGACTCCAGCTCCCCACAGGCGTCGCCGGCCCGCACCGTGCTGCCGACCTCGGGCAGCTGCACGTACACGATGTCGCCGAGCTGGTCCTGGGCGTAGTCGGTGATACCGATCCGCACCGGGCCTTCCTCGCCGGCCTTCACCCACTCGTGCTCGGCCGTGTACTTCAGGTCTTCGGGGTACACCTTCGGTCCCTCTCTCTGATGGGTGGCGCTGCCTACTTGCTGCTACTTGGTGGGGCTTGGCGCCGGGCGAGCGTAACGATGCTCGTCCGGCGCGTGCAAGGCGGTGATCGACACGCTGTCCAACTCGTTGACCTCGGCCGTTCCGCCGACCTGCGGACCGGTCACCTCACTCACCAGACCGCCCGGGAAGTTGGCTGCCTCGGCCAGGTTGTGCGACTCCCCGATCGCCTCGATGACGTACGGCGAGTTCACCTTCTGGCCGTCGATCCGGATCCCCGGCGGGTCGTCCACGAAGTCCGTACTGGCCACCACGCGGACCGCCCCGTTGATCTGGATCGCCTCGGCACCGGCGTCACGCAGTTCCTCGATCGCGTCCAGCAGGTTGCTCGAGGTCATCTTGCCCTGCGGGTCGTTCAGTGTGATCCGGACCCCCTGGCCGACGGCCGCCACGGTGCCGGCCAGGATCTCGAGGGTACGGATCTGGGCCTCGGCCTGCTCGCGGGCGGTCTGCGCCTTGTCGGCGCTGGAGGACAGCGAGTTCTTCCGTTCCTCCAGGTCGGCGATCTCGCTCTCCAGCCGGCGGGTGTTCTGGCCGAGGCCGTCGAGGATCGCGATCAGGTCCTCGCGGCGGGCGTTCTGATAGCCGTCGTCGGCGCGGTTCACCCGGACCTGGACGACCGCGACGCAGCCGACCAGCGCGAGCACGACCGCGACGATCGCCTGGCCGCGGGACGGCTTGAACCCGGTCCGCAACCGGCGCAGCGCCAGGTTCGGCGTCCGCGGCTTCTTCGGCGCCGGCATCGGGGTCGGCACCTCGGGCCCTGCCCCGGGCTGCTGTTCTGGCGCCTGTTCTGGCCTCTGTTCGGGCTGCTCGTCGGTCATGGTCAGGCCCGGAAGATGTGCCGGCGGATCGCGGCCATGTTGGTGAAGATGCGGATGCCGAGCACGACGACCACACCGGTGGACAGTTGCGAGCCGACGCCGAGCTGGTCGCCCAGGTAGACGATCAGCGCCGCGATCAGCACGTTCGACACGAACGAGACGACGAACACCTTGTCGTCGAAGATCCCGTCCAGGAACGCGCGCAGCGCACCGAAGACAGCGTCGAGCGCGGCGACCACTGCGATCGGCAGGTACGGCTGCGCCCACTCCGGGACGTCCGGTGCGACCAGCAGGCCGACCACGACACCGATCACCAGGCCGAGGACGGCGATCATCTCGTCTTCTCCTTCGCATAGCGCAACGCGATCGTCGCATCGGCCGGCACCAGCAAGGAATCCTCCGTCGTGATCGTCATCCGGACATCGAAGTTGCTCACCAGGTACTGCACCCACTGACCGCCCGAGCTCTGCGCGAACCGGGCCGGCATGGTCGCGGTGTCCCCGATCGCGAGCACCGTGTACGGCGGGGTCAGCGAACTGTAGTCGACCGTGATCGCGCTGCCCGCGCCGCGGATCGCGGTCAGCGACGTGAGCCGGTGGCCGTTCACCGAGATCGCCTCCGCGCCGGACGTCCACAGCCCGTTCACCAGCTGCTGCAGGTCGACGTCGAGCAACCGGCCTTCCTTGGCGTCGGCGTTCTTCGCGTCGTCGATGACCGCCTTGATGCCGGGGCCGGTGACCGCGATCGCACCCGCCTGCAGTTCGAGGCCGTCGAGCTTCTGTTGCAGCGCCGCGCCGGTGCTGTCGTTGCTCAGCCCGCTCGCCTGCAGCCCGCGCACCTCGTCGGACAGCTGCGACTGGTGGGTGCGCAACTGGTTCAGCCGGTCGTCGGCCTGGTTGATCCGGTCGATCAGTTCCTTGCGCTGCTTCTCGGCCTCGGGCGCGGCCCGGTAGTTCTGCGCGGCGGCGACCGCGAGCAGGAAGCCGAGCACGGCCGCAGCGATCACCAGCATGGTCCGGTGCCGCGAGCGGGCCGGCTTGCCGCCGGAGCCGGAGCGGGTCCGGGCCGCGACGGCGTACCCCTCGTCGATCGGGTGCGCCATCAGGTTGTTCAGCAGTGACATCGACGCGTCGACGCGCCGAGGTGGCGTCTGCCCAGACGGCTGCCCAGGAGGCTGCCCAGGAGACTGCGCAGCGGGTTGCTGGGTCACCCGGCCGTGTCCTTGATCGGTTTCACCGTCTGGACCAGGTGCCGCAGCTGGGCGAAGTACAGCGCGCCGGCCCAGTAGTACAGCCCGGTGCCCCAGATCGCGAACGCCCAGCCGATCACGCGGGCGAGCAGGTTGAGGGTGCTGCCGCCGTCGCCGAGCAGGAGCAGCGGGAACGCGTACAGCAGGCAGAAGGTGGCGGACTTGCCGAGGAAGTGCACCGGCAGCGCGTTGAAGCCGCGGCGGTGCAGGGCCGGCAACGTCAGCGTGAGCAGCACGTCCCGCAACGGCAGCGCGATCGCCAGCCACCACGGGATGATGTCGCGCAGCGCCAGGCCGAGCACGGTGGCGAAGATGTACAGCCGGTCGGCGACCGGGTCGAGCATCTGGCCGAGGCGGCTGGTCTGGTTCATCCGGCGGGCGATCTGGCCGTCGGCCCAGTCGGTGAACCCGGACACCGCGAGCACCAGCAGCGCCCAGCCGTCCGCCTTCGGCCCGAGAATCAGCCACAGGAACAGCGGCACCCCCAGCAACCGAAGGAAGCTGAGCGCGTTCGGGATCGTCCACACCCGGTCGGACACTTCCAAGTCCGGCACGCGACCCCTCCCTCTCTCCACCCTGGATACCCGTCGTAACTCTACTGGGGTGCTTCGACGGGTTTGCGCGCGGCGTACCGGGGGAAGCCCCAATCGATATCCCCCGGTGATGCTTACGCTGGGCAGATGAAGTTCCTCGTACTGATCTACGGCAACCCGGAGTCCCGTGCGGTGTGGGACTCGTTGACCGACGAACAGAAGAAGGAAGGCATGGCGGGGTACGCCGCTCTGCACGCGGAGCTGGCCGAACACCAGGAGCTCGTCGCGTCCGAATCGCTCGACGACCCGGCCCTCACCAAACAGGTGTTGGTCCGCGACGGCAAACCGTTCACCACCGACGGCCCGTTCGCCGAGGTGAAGGAGCAGCTGGCCGGCTTCTACCTGCTGGACTGCGACTCGATGGACCGCGCGGCGGAGATCGTCGCGCGGATCCCGGAGGCGCCGTTCAGCGTCGTCGAGGTCCGCCCGGTGCGGGATCTCGGCGCGTACAGCTGATGCTCGAGGAACTGCTCCGCGAGCAGGCGCCCCAGGTGCTGGGCGCGCTCGTCCGGCGGTACGGCGACTTCGACGCGTGCGAGGACGCCGTACAGGAAGCGCTGCTGGCGGCGTCGCTGCAGTGGCCGACCGACGGCGTACCGGCGAATCCGCGGAGCTGGCTGATCACGGTCGCGTCCCGGCGGCGGATCGAGGTACTGCGCAGCGAGGCGGCGCGGACGCGGCGCGAGGAGACCGTCGCGTCGTGGACTCCCCCGGAGCCGGCCTCGTCCGAGGACGACTCACTGACGTTGCTGATGCTGTGTTGTCACCCGGACCTGACGGCGCAGTCGCAGGTGGCGCTCACGTTGCGGGCGGTCGGCGGGTTGACCACCGGCGAGATCGCCCGCGCGTTTCTGGTGCCCGAGGCAACGATCGGGCAGCGGATCAGCCGGGCGAAGGCGAAGCTGCAGGGCGCGCGGTTCGCGCTGCCGCCGGCCGCGGAGCAGCCCGAGCGGCTGGCTGCCGTACTGCATGTGCTGTACCTGATCTTCAACGAGGGCTACACGGCCTCGTCGGGCACGTCGCTGCACCGGGTCGAGCTGTCCGCGGAGGCGATCCGGCTGACCCGGCTGCTGCGTGCGCAGTTGCCGGCCGAGGGCGAGGTTGCCGGGTTGCTGGCGTTGATGCTGCTGACGGACGCGCGGCGGCCCGCACGTACTACGGCCACCGGGGCGCTGGTGCCGTTGCCGGAGCAGGACCGGAGCTTGTGGGACGCGGCGTCGATTGCCGAAGGCACCGAGTTGATCGAGTCGACGTTGCGTACGGCGCCGGTCGGGCCGTACCAGTTGCAGGCGGCGATCGCGGCCGTGCACGACGCGGCCAAGGACGCCGGCGAGACGGACTGGCGCGAGATCCTGATGCTGTACGAACTCCTCGAGTCGACGGCGCCCGGGCCGATGGTGACCCTGAACCGGATCGTCGCGGTCGCGATGGTGCACGGCCCGGCCGCCGGGCTGGCGTTGCTAGCCGACGTGGAACCGGCATTGCGCGACCATCACCGGCTGGCCGCCGTACGCGCGCACCTGCTCGAACTGGAGGGCGATGCCGCGGCCGCGCGGGAGGCGTACGAGCTCGCCGCACGACTCACGCAGAGCACTCCCGAGCAGGTGTATCTGCTGGGTCGCGCGGCTACCTTGGGCGCCCCCAACTGAGCTCGGCCTGGATCGTCAGGTCCAGCACGCCGTCCTTCGCATAGGGCCGGAGCACTTCCGCGACGCTCGCGTCGAACGTGGCGGCCTCCTCGGCGGGCATCAGGTCGCGCGCCAGGCTGGAGGTCGAGTGCAGCCTCTCGATGTAGTCGGCGACTGTCTGCCGATAGCTGACCGGCGTCGTGCGCGTCCTGCCGGTCAGGTCGAGGAGGCCGCGTTCCACGATCGCCTCGACGACGTCGAACTTCGGGTCGTGGTTCTGCTTGCGGGAGTGCCGCTCGATCACCGGGATCAGGTCCCCCAGCCACGGCTCGTCGACCGCTCCGTGGTCGATCACGGCGAGCTGCGCCTTCGGGGTGAGGTGCGGGACGATCCGCGCGAACGTGGCCTCCCAGGGCATCCAGTGGATGCTGGCGCCGGCCGTCACCAGTGCGTACGGGCCGTCGAGGTCGGCGGTCTCGATCGGGTTGACCTGCCAGCTGAGGTTCGGGTGGTCGCCGCCGGCGCGCTGCCTGCCGGCGTCGACCATCGGCCGGGAGAAGTCGATCGCGTCGACGTGCTCGACCCGGGGCGCCAGCGGGCGGGCGATCGCTCCCTCCCCCGCACCGATGTCGAGGACCCGGCGCGGTGCGTCGGTGATCAGGTCGAGGAGCCGGTCGAAGACCTCGTCCGGGTACGGCGGCCGATGCTGGTACGCCTCCGCCACTGCCTGTTGCTTGAACGTCGCCGCGAGCTCTGTCATGTCTGGGAGCGTAGGCCCGGAATGCGCCCGGATCACCGGCTTCTGCTGTCAGCCGACACCCGGACGTAACCTGCGCGTTTCCTTCGGACATCCGGCTGAAATCTGCGCTTCCTACTTTGAGAGTCCACGTCGTGCGAGGGGGGTGAGCCCGATGTACGAGTACGTCGACCCTTTCATCGGGACCGGCGCCACCGACCTGCCTACGCCCAAGGGCCTGGCAGCGACCTGGTGGTGGCCCAAACCGCAGGTCGGCAACACCCATCCGGGCGCCATGCACCCGTTCGGGATGGTGTCGGCCTGCCCGTACTCGGGCGCCTACCCGACCGGCTACGGGCTCTACGACTTCAACACCGAGGGCGTGCCCGACCTGTTGCACGACCGCCCGGTCGCCTCCGGCTTCACCCACTTCCAGCAGTCCGGTACCGGTGCGATCCGCAAGTACTACAACTACTTCCAGGTCACGCCGATGCTCGGTCCGCTCGACGACCTGGGCACCAACTGGGACCTGGTCGACGAGGTGGCCGCGCCGGGCTACTACGCGGCGACGCTGAGCTCGGGGGTGCGCTGCGAGCTGACGGTCGGCCCCAAGTCGGCCGTCCACCGGTACACCTTCCCGGCGAACGACGCCGCCCGGATCGTCATCGACGCCTCGACGGGTGGCCTGGCCATCCCGCACAGCCGGACCGTGCCGCTGAAGGCGCATCTGGCGCTGCTCGAGCCCGGAGTCGCCCAAGGCGAGATCCACGTCGAGGGCGTACCGCTGGCCGTGCACCTGGAGGTCGACGCGCCCGGCTGGCGGCAGTTGCTGTGGTACGACCGGCGGCTGATGCCCGGCGGCACCCGCCTCGACTTCGACTACATCAGGCCGACCACCCTGCGGCCGTTCGGGCTGATCTTCATCGGCCCGTCGCGCGCCGAGCAGACCGTCGAGGTGCGGCTGGGGTTCTCGCTGCGCGGGTGTGAGACCGCCCGCGACAACCTGCACACCGACGTCGGCAGCGGCCGGACCACGTTCGCCGGGCGGCGCGAGCGGACGGCAGCCGGTTGGCGCGACCATCTCGGCACGGTCCAGATCAAGGCCGAGTCCGACGACCAGGCGACGATCTTCGGCACGGCGCTCTACCACTCGCTGGTCAAGCCGTGCTTCGCCCCGGACGAGAGCCCGTCGTGGACGACCGAAGGCCCGTACGCGTTCGACATCTGCACGATGTGGGACATCTACCGGACCCAGCTGCCGCTGATGACCACGCTGTTCCCGGAGCGTTCGGTCGCACTGGCCGGCGCACTGCTGTCGATCTGCGAGCAGGAGGGCAACCTGCCGATCGGCTACCGGATGGCCAAGGGCGCCGACCGGTTCTCCCGGCAGGGCAGCGCGCTCGCGCACACGTTCCTGGCCGACCTGTGCCAGCTGGACCTGCCCGGTATCGACTGGGACTGGGCCATGGTGCACCTGGAGATGGACCTGCGCCGGACGTACGGCGAGGACTACCTGGTGCACGGTGTGGCGCACCCGATCAGCCACACGCTCGACCTGGCGTACGCGTATCACTGCACCGCGGCGATCGCCGACAAGGTGCGCGACCGGCCGTTGGTCCAGCAGATGCGCGACCTCGCCAAGGGCTGGCAGGCGGCGTACGACCCGGGCACCGGCCTGCTGCGCGACTCGACGTTCTACGAGGGCGGGCGGTGGAACTACTCGTTCCGGCTGCTGCACGACATGCGCGCACGCATCGCGCTCGCGGGCGGCGACGACGCGTTCGTCGGGCTGCTCGACCGGTTCTTCGGGTACGACGCCGTACCGGTCACCCAGCCGGGAGTCGCGCCGAGCGTGGCCGAGATGAACGCGGGGTACGACCTGTGCCGCTTCGAGGGGCTGAACAACGAACCCGACTACGAGGCACCCTGGTCCTACCACTACGCCGGGCGGCCGGACCGAACGGCCGAGGTGGTGCATGCCGCGGTCGCCAACCAGTTCGGCACCGGCCGGGGTGGGCTGCCGGGCAACGACGACTCCGGCGGGCTGTCCGCGTGGTACGTCTGGGCGACGCTCGGGCTGTTCCCGGTCGCCGGGCAGAACCTGTTCCTGCTGAGCGCGCCGGCCGTGGCGGAGTCCACCGTCCGGCTGCCGGCAGGCGAGCTGTCGATCACCACGACCGACTTCGAGCCGGTCGAGGCCGGCGGACCGGTCTCGTACGTCCAGTCGGTCGCGGTGGACGGCAAGACCCTCGAACGCCCGTGGATCTCCGGCCGCGAACTGCGGCGGATCCGCAACCTGCACATCGAACTCGGACCCCGGCCCTCCGGCTGGGGCACCCGGATCAGGCCACCGTCGACATCCGATCCTGGAGGTGAGGCATGACCATCACCAACGACACGTCCATACCCGCGCGCCGGCTGGTTGTCGTCGTCCGCGCCGACCCGGTGATCTGCGGGCACTCCGGTGAGGCCCGGTGCCTCGCGGAGGTGGCGCTCACCCGCGGGTTCGACGACGTACGTATCGTGACCTGGCCGCTGGATGCGCTCGAGGCGGCCGGGCTGCCGATGAAGCCACTCGATCGCGTGCTGCCGTACAGCCCTGGTATCACCGTGGAGCGGCCGGGTCCGGTCGGCGACTACCGGGTCCCGGACGGACGGTACCTGTCCGGGCTGATCGGGCGGCTGGTCGAACTGTTCAGCGACGGGGTGCCGACGGTGGCGATGTCGCTGTACCTGAGCCCGCACGCGATCGCCGTCCACGAGGCCGTCGAGGTGGCGCGCCGGATCGGGCCTGCCCGGGTCACCACGATCGCCGAGGCGGTGGGTTCCGACATCACCAACGTGGTCCGCGACTGCGTGAACAGCGGCCGGTTCGGGGCGGCCGCGCACATCCTGTCGGTCTACCTGGCCGCTGACCACTGCGTGGCGGTGTCGGAGTACACCAAGGAGCTGATCGTGGCCTCGGCCGCGACCCTCGACGGGATGCACGGTACGACGTTCGCGCAGCGGTGCCGGGAGCGGATCGCCATCTCGTACCCGGCGGTCGACTCCTTCTCGTACCTGTCGCTGACCGACGACGGGATCGCCGAAACCCTTGCCCGGCGTGGCCTTTCGCGGAACGGGTACGTGCTGTTCCTGTCCCGGATCGCCGCGGCGAAAGGTGTCGACGACCTGATCGCCGCCTATGCCGGCTCGCGGTCGGCCGAGCGGGTCGAGCTGGTCCTGGCCGGGCGCGGGCCGCAGGAGGACGAGGTGGTGGCGCAGGTGGCGGCCATGGGGCTGGGCGACCGGGTGCGGCTGCTGACCGACGTGGACGACGCGGAGAAGCCGGCGCTGATGGCCGGCAGCGCCGCGTTCGTACTGCCGACCCGCGAGCAGCCGGAGTTCGTCGAGACGTTCGGGATCGCGCTGGTCGAGAAGGCGCTCGCCGGCGGCGGACCGGTCATCACCTGCGCGACCGGCGGCGTACCGGAAGCGGTCGGCGACACTGCCCTGCTGGTGCCGCAGCGCGACCCGGCCACGCTGCGGACGGTGCTCGACGAGGTCGTCTGCGACTGGACTCCCGAGCAGCGGGCCGTGGCCGAGCAACGCGCGCGGGAGTACGCGTTGCGGTTCGACCGGGCTGCGGTGTTCGACCGGCTCTTCGCGCTCGCCGAACCATCCGCGGTCCCGGTCGCCTAGTTCGTCAGCCAGTTGCGGAGTTCTTTCAGGGCCTCGTCCGTGGACCAGCGGGCGAGGTCCGGCCATTCGTGCTGCTCGCGCAGGTGCTGGATGAATCGCGTGCCGACGTAGTAGCCGATCCGTTGCGGGAACGCGGACTCACCGCTCAGCGTGAGGAAGCGACGGCTGACGTCTTCGTCCTCCGAGTCGAGGTTCGCGAGGATCTCGGCGCGCGCGGCGGCCTCGTGTCGTCGGCAGTCGGCGAACCACTCGTCGTACCCGGGGCCGAACCACAGGTGCTCGGCGAGCGAGTACTGCGGGAAGAGTTCGGCGGTCAGCGCCGTCGCGAAGCCCTCGCTGTAGACGTCCTGCCCGAGCGGTCCTTGGTCGGGCCATGGGAGTTCGGGGAGCGGTGCTTGCAGGGCGTGGGCGATCTCGTGCGCGGCGAGGATCTCCGCGGCACGTTCGTCCGGGATCAGCTCGACGGCAAGATAGAGCGTGCCGTCGGCGACCCAGCCGTTCGAGGTGGCGAGGCCGACCATCGCGACGCCGTTGATGTCGACGTGGGTTGCGTCGAGGAGCGGTACGACGCGGGCGGCCGCCTCCTCGATCCAGCGGGCGGCGTGGGGTGCGTTGGCGCGGATGCGGTCGGCGTACCGCTCGTACGCCGCGAACGCCTTCTCCCGTTGGGCCGGCTGTACCGTTCGCCCGGATCGGGTCAGGTCGTTGAGGACCTCCGGGTGCTTCGCGACGTACCCGTCCCAGTCACCGCCCGCCCGGTACTCGAGGAACGCCGGCACGAGGTCCCGGACGGTAACGGTCATTCGCCCTCCCAGACGGTTGCGTGTTGTTCGAAGTGCTGCGGGTCACTGTGGACCGGGATGACGCAGAGCAGGTGGCCACCCGGAGCACGGAGGGTGTGGCAGCCCTGCCAGTCGGCGAGCTCGACGGCGCCGAGACCGGTCAGGCGCGCGACCTCGGCGGGGACGTCGTCGGTCTCGATGTCGAGGTGGTAGCGGGCTTCGCCGTCGATCGCCTGTATCGCGGTCACGTAGCCGGGGACCGCGTCGTGCAGGCTGACGAACTGCGGCTCGCCCTCGGGGGACGACGTACGTACGCCGAGCGCCTTCGACCAGAACGTGGTGGCGGCCGCCACGTCGTCCCGGTGGGTGTCGATCAGGAACGTGGACACACGGCTGCGATGCATGACTGCAAACCTAGTTCCGGACGGTGGTCGTCCGGTACTGGGTTTACCGTGCTGACCATGCAGGTGATCGAGGAGACACAGGTGCGCGTCGTACCGGCCAACGAGGCTCCGTGGGAGGACCTGCAGGCGGTCTTCGGTACGGCGGACGCGGGGCAGTGCACCAGTGGTCTGATCGCGTACGTCGACGGCGAACCGGCCGGGTGGGCCGCGGTCGAGCCACGGACGGCGTACCCGAAGCTGCGGACGTCGCGGATCCCGTGGGCCGACCGCACCGAGGACAAGGACGACGAGCAGGTCTGGTCGGTGACCTGCATGGTCGTCCGCAAGGGCTTCCGCGGCCGCGGCCTCACCTACCACCTGGCCCGCGCCACGATCGACCACGCCCGCACCCGCGGCGCCCGCGCGCTGGAGGCGTACCCGATGCGCACCCAGCCCGGCAAGACCATCACCTGGGGCGAACTCCACGTCGGCCCCCACCAGGCCTTCGAAGAAGCCGGCTTCCACCAACTGACCCACCCCACCATCCGCCGCACCGTAATGCGCATCGACTTCTCCTAGTCGTACGTCGCCTGGGCCTGCCAGGTGTTGCGGGTGAGGGTGAAGAGCCAGGCGCGGGTGTCGGCGGTCTGGAACTGGAAGCGGGCCTGGCGGGACTCGGTGGCCGGGTCCCACCAGCGTTCCGCGGTCAGCCAGGGGCCGGCCCAGGAGCTGATCGGGTACAGCTTGTTGCTGTCGGCAACTTGAACGCCGGCGCCCCGGGCCGGTTGGAGCGCGAACGCGCTGGGCGCACCGGACAGCTCGCCGCGGGCGGTGACCGAGACCAGGGTGCCGTCGGCGGCGAACACCTTCGCCGGGATCGGCTCCGGGAAGATCGTGGTCGGCGCCAGCGCCGGCCAGCGTTTCGGATCGGGGCCGGTGACCGCTCCCGGCCACGGCTGGTCCAGAGGCCGGGCCGGTACCGCCGGGTCGCCCCACGGGATCAGTGTCTGCCGCTCGGCGAACCCGCGCCCGCCGCCGATCACCACCGACACGACCGCGCCGTGGCCGAGCATGCTCTGCACCCGCGACAGCGCCCGGTGGATCCGCTCGTCCGGACCGCCGCCCCACAACCCGTCGGCATGTGCCCCGACCGGATCCGCCTGGTCCGGGACCAGCCGGATCCGGACCACCGGTGAGGTCAACTCGCTGGTCGCCGTCCCGCTGCCCTGGAGCTGCCAGCGGACCCGGTCGACCACGTCCGCCGCGGTGAACCAGCGCGGGTGCAGCCACTCCCGCTCGTGCACCCGGCCGGACTCGGTGCCGACCTCGACCCGCAGCGTCGTACACACCAGGCCGAGCTCGGTCAGCCGGACGATCAGCTCGTCGGCGATCGAACGGACCGCGAACGCGACCTGGTCGACCCGGTCCACGGACGGCTCGAAGTCGAGCGTCCGGGTGAGCTCCGGCGGGATCTCCCGGCCGGTCACCGGGCGGTCGTCGCGGCCGCGGGCCAGCCGGTGCGCGAACGCGCCGTCCGGGCCGAACCGGGTCAGCACCTCGGTCGCCGGCAGCGCGGCGAACGCGCCGAGCGTCCGCAGGCCCAGCCGGCGCAGCAGGTCCGTGAGCGTCGGCTGCTCGAGGAGGTCGATCGACAGCGGCGCGAGGAACCGCGGCGAACCGCTGGGCGGCACCACGTGCACCCGGGTCCGCGCGGAACTCACCCGGGCCGCCTGCTCCGCGGCGAACGGGCCGTCCGCGATCCCGATCCGGCTGCCCTGCACGTCGTACGTCTCCAGGCGGTCGAGGAGCTTCTCCGCGGCCGCCTCCTCGCTGCCGTAGAACCGGGCCGGGCCGCGGGCCTTCAACGCGCACATCCCCGGGCGGATCACCTGCACGCCGGGCGTGATCGCCTCCAGGCAGGAGATCACCGGGTCGAACGCGCGGGCGTCGAGCACCGGGTCGTACTTCAGCACGACCAGCTCCGGGCACCGCGACTGCGCGTCCCGGGCCCGCTGCCCGCGGCGCACCCCTTCGGCTCGCGCGGTCGCGGAGGTGGCGAGCACCTTGCCCTTCTCCAGCACGGCGATCGGCTCCTCCGGCGCCCGCCCGCTCGCCCCCGCGGCCGCCACCACCGGCCAGTCCGGCACCCAGATCACCATCGTCCGAGTCAGCCCCCGCCCACCCACCGTCAACCACCACCCCAGCTCGCGCCACCACCCCAGCTCGCGCCACCACCCCAGCTCGCGCCACCACCCCAGCTCGCGCCACCACCCCAGCTCGCGCCACCACCCCAGCTCACCCCACTGCTCCGATCTGCTCGGGCCACTCGTCTGCCAGGGATGGTTCCTCCCAGCTCGTGGGGCGCTCTGCCCACTGTCCCGAGCGGACTGTTTCCACTCGCTCGTCCCCAGCGACCGTCCGGCTCTCGAGCAGGTCGGCGGTGCGGATCTCGCCGTCCGCTGCCGGCAGCCAGAGCTCGTGCTTGCGGGGGTGGACGGCGGCGCGCCGGCCCGAGACGGCGACCGTCGCCCGGCGCGCAGTGAGCAGGCCCTCACCGTCGCCCAGACCGCTCCAGCTGCTGCTCTCGATCTCGAAGCGGGCCTCGCTGCCCGGCCAGGACCCGTACGCGATCAGCATCGCGCCGCGGGTCCGGAGCCGGGCCGCGAGCCGGGACGCCTCCCCCGGTGTCACCTCACCGGGCGGCCGGACCACGACCACGGTCAGCGCGTCCACCAGCGCCGCGACGACGCTCAGCCACTCCCGCCCCGGATCCGGCACCAGCACCAGCCGCTCCAGGTCCACCCCGAGCCCGCGCGCCGCCTCGGCCCCGAACGACGGCACCCCGACGACACCGCACCAGGCCCCGTCCGCGGACGGCCCGGCCATCAACGCCATCACCAGCGCCGCACTGCCACGCACCGAGTACGCCGAGCCGCCGCGCAGCCCCGCGCCGGCCAGCAACTCCCGCACCGCCGGATGCGTCGGCAGCTCCCGCTCCACCTCCGCCGTGTCCAGCGCCTGCTGCACCCGCGCCACCGAAAGCACCCGGCCACCACCCAGGGCAGGCCGCACCTCCGCCGACTCCTCCGCGGCGGCTTTCTGGGCTTTGGCCTGGGCGAGGAGCGTGCGGGCCTGGTCGAGTGCTGTGACTCGACTTCCGGCCGCCTCGGTCCCCGTCATAACTCCATGTTCGAACACCTGTTCGAACATGTCAATCCGGTCGTCCACAGGCCCCCGGCTGGCTAGAGTCCGGGGCATGCGACGCACCGATCACCCTCGGTTCAACACCGCCGTACGGCAGGTCGAGGACAGTATCGACGCCGCCTGGGACAGTTTCCGCGCGGCGTCCGGCGTACCCCCGGAGCAGGCCCGCGAGCTGGCCGAGATCGTCCTGCAGGACACCTCCGAGTTCGACTGGCGGGTCGTCGACGGCGCGCTGAAGCAGCTCACCTGCCCGGACTGCGGCGCCCAGCTCGGCGCGGGCGACCTCGGCTGCCCGGGCTGCGACCGCGCGAACGGTTTCCGGTTCGCGGCCCGGGAGACCGACCGCCCCGGCGTACCGCCCGGGAACGAGCACGCGATCCGGGTGTCCTCGGCCGTCGCCCGTACCCGCCACCGGTACACCCCACGCGCCCGCGCCGGGTACGAACTGCTCCTCCCCGGCCTGCTCGACGGCGCGCTCCCCACGACCGCACAGGCCCAGCGCGCCAAGCACCTGATCAACCAGCTCACCGACGAAGAACTGGAACACCTCGTCGACCCGGCCGACATAGGGTGAGAGGCATGCCAATGAAAACCTTCCGCTGACCTGTACAGTACATGCCATGGTGGAGAACGCAACACCCCTCCGCGCCGGCGTCTATGGTCGCGAGAGCAAGGGCAAGCAGAAGTCGGTGGACGACCAGGTCCTCCTCGGCCTCCAAGCGATCGAGGATCGGCCCGACTGGGTATTCGCCGGGCAGTACGACGACGGCTCGTCGGCAAGCCGGTTCGCGACGAAGGCCCGCAAGGACTGGGCGCGGCTCGCCGCGGACCTGGCGGCCGGTCTGCTCGACGTGCTGGTCGTCTGGGAGGTGACGCGTAGCAGCCGGGTCCTCGCGGACGGGGCCATCTGGCTTGACCTGTGCCGGGACAACGGCGTGCTGATCTACGTGCTGTCCGAGGAGGAGCTGTTCGCTCCACGCAAGACCCGCCACTACGACGCACTCGCGAGAGAGCTGCTGAAGGGCGTCACTGAGTCGAACACGATCTCAGACCGCGTGAAGCGTGGCGTACGGCTCGCCGCGGCACGCAAGGAGGGCGCGATCCCCCACGGCAAGGTCCCGTACGGCTTCCTCCGCCAGCTGCGGAACCCGAACACCGTGCTGCGTCCGGACAACATGCCATGGGACGAGTTCCTGGTGCAGCTGCCCGACCCTGTGACGGCGCCTGTGGTGGTCGACCTGTTCCGCAGGATCGGCAGGTCCGAGCCGATCATCCACATCATCAGGGACCTGACCGAGCGTGGTATTCCTGGACCACGCGGCGGCAGGTGGCACGCGGGCACGCTCCGGGCCTTGATCCGGAACAAGGCCTACATGGGTAAGCGCGACCACGAGGGGAAGACGTACAACGGCGTGTGGCCTGGGCTCGTGACCGAGCTCGAGTGGCATGCCGCCAACCGTGTTCTCAACGACCCTGACCGGCGTACCTCGAAGCCGGGGCAGAAGAAGTGGCTCCTGTCGTACACCAGCGCTCATGCGAAGTGCGGAGGCGCCATGTACGCGGTGCCGGCGCGCGAAGGCAGGACCACGAAGTACGTCTGCTACGTCAACGGCTGCACGGGCATCGGGCAGTGGGAACTCGACGAGTTCGTGACTCGGCTCATCGAGAGAAGGCTTCTGCGCGACGACGCTCGAGACCTCTTGGTTCGCGGCGACACGGAGGGGCAGGAGGCGGCCGAGCATCTGGCCGCTCTTGAGCAGCGCCTCGACGAGTGGCGCCGGTCCGGTGCTCGCGGCGAGACCTCACCGGCGTCGCTCGCGCTCATCGAGAGCGAGCTCTCACCGCAGATCGAGGCCGCGAAGCTCCGGCGATCATCGGTGGCCGTACCGGCCGCCCTGGTCGACCTGGTGAACGCGGACAACTTCCGGACGGCATGGGAGCAACTGCCGGTCACGGGCCAGCGTGAGGTGGTCCAGATCCTGTTCGAGGAGATCCGCATCGGGCCGAGCACGACCAACCTTGGCCGCTGGTCAACCGACGATGACCGCCTGCAGGCCACGGCCGATCGAGTCACGATCGTATGGCGGGGCGAACCGGAAGGCGGGGCAGCATGAGCGACCCCAACGCGTACGGCAAGCTCTCCTACGGCCGTACGACACCGGGCGAGCGGCAGGCTCGAGTTCGGAAGAACCCTGAGCTTCAAGCGATCCCGGCGAAGGATCGGCTACTGACGATCAACTGCTCTGCCACTCGCGGCAACCAGCCGTTCCTGCTCGCCGTCGTCACGTGGGATGAAGTCCTGACCGACTGGTCCGCGAATGGCACGCAGCTGCCTGCGGCAGGGCGAAATCACATCAGGTGCGGCTGCGCCGCGGTCTCGCACGAGATCGACCTCAGCAAGGTGTACGAGGCCTTGGACCGGTTGCGACACCAGTCACAGAAGGCGCGTGTCGTTGACGTGGAAGCGTTCCTATACCGCTAAGGTTTAGGGCAACTCGATACGAGCCCACCGGTACAGTTCAGCCGACCGACGCTAGGGCAGCGCTAACCCCTTGAAAGTGGGGTGGCTGCAGCATGTCGAGTCTTTCCAAGCCTCGCCGTCAGGCACGGGCCAAGGTCGGGTCCGCCGCCGCGTTGCTCGCGAAGAACCCTGATGATCCTGAGCTCGCGCAGGTCGTCGAGGAACGTCGTCGTGAGTACCAGGTCGTCACGCTCGAGGAGCACATCAGGTCTGTCGTTGACCAGGCTCCGCCGTTGACCGCGTCCCAGCGAGACAAACTAGCCGCGCTGCTCCGTCCTTCGTACGACGGACCGGAGGCGGCCTAGATGGAAACCACAAAGAGAATCCGCCCGGCCACCAACCGAGCGGACTCCAGGAACTTCAGCACCACAACCGAGATCAGCGTACCGCTCAACACCACCGGAACCGTGCTAGTGGACCTTCGGCGCGTAGCGGACGACCGCCTCCGTCATCTCGTCGCTGATCTCGAGTCCGCCCCGGACGGCGCGCGGGTGGTGGTGCTCATCGGCGACCGCTGGCTCGTCGACTACGAGGCGGCCGCGGACCTTCGGCGGTACGCCGAGCGACTGTACGTGGACGTACAGGGCACCGCGCGGGCGGTGGCTCGCTGGCTGCAGGTGATCCGTACCGGGCACGCCGGGTGGTCCGTGTGACCCCGCAGACCTTCATCTGGGCGGCCGTCGATCAGGAACGTGATCTCGCGCTGCTGACCGGCCGCGGCGTCGGCGGACTGCTGGCGGACGCCGGCATCACCAAGCGCTGGTCGGCGTCCGGCAAGGGGTATGTCGTCACGCTACCTGAGCTGTCGGATATCGCCTGCTGGTGTACCGAAGAGCGCATTCCATACCGCGAGCGTGCGAGATGAGACCGCGGCTTGATCGCCGTCCCCGATGGAAGGCCGCGGTGTACGCCAAGCGCCCCGGCATGACTGACGGGTGTCGGGTGTTGCTGCTGCGGCTGCTCGACGACATGGGGCCTGACGGCATCGTGTCCATCCCGCGCAGCAAGCTGGCCGCCGAGCTCGGAGTGGCACCGCCGCGTATCAGTGAGCGTGTCAAGCTGGCGCGCGCGCTGGGGTTCCTGGACATCGTGCGGCGTGCCAGACCGAAGGTGACTGCGGTCTATCAGGCCACGATCCCAAGCCCTGCTAGAGGTACGGAATCTGTACCTCAGACATGGAACGACGGTTACCTCTCAGAGGTACGCCCAGCAGTACCTGTCACAGGTACGGAATCCGTACCCCTGTCCACGGTGTCAGAGGTACGCATGTACCCCACCCAAGTAGTAGGCACCTTGGCTGCCGAACCTGGCACTTCGCCACGTGGCGAAAAGCGCAGCGACAAAGGCGACATCGACAACTACGTGTACGACGACGACGCATGGCTGAACGGAACGAGATGAACGAGCAGCAAGCGCAGTGGCGCAAGGCACTCGCCGAAGCAGCAGCACAACGACGCCGCCGTGGTGGCCGTCGACGCAGCGATCAGTACACCAAGGCGCAAGGCGTGAGATGGGTGCCGCCGGCAACTGACCAGCAGGCGACGCAATGACAAGTCGTAATCAGATGGTCGCTTTTTGTGACCGGGACCGCCCTGACCCGCCTGTCATCTCTTTCCTCCCCGTACGTCCAACCACTTCCGGAAATCACTAGGAGTAACCATGGATGAGACACCCCCGCCGCCTGGCTGTGGCACGGTCGGCGCGCGGCTGTGGACTGCGGTTATCGACGAGTTCGATCCGTCGGAGACCGAGCTTGTCGTGCTCGCCGCGGCCTGCCGCTGTGCGGATACGGTCGCTGAGTTGCAGGCCACGGTCGATGCCGAGGGTCTGGTCATGGAGACGAGACTCGGCGAGAAGAAGATCCATCCCGCTCTGGTCGAGTTGCGTTCGCAATCGCTGACCTTGGCGCGCTTGCTGGCGGTTCTGGGGCTTCCGGCGGCCGCTGTGGACGAGGACATGTCGTTGCCGCGGGCACGCCGTCCGCGGGGTGTCTACGGGCGTGAGTCGTGAGGCGCCGGGGCGTGGGTCCTGAGGTCCCTGACGAGGTGCTGGACGAGTACGTGCCGGGGTCCGGTCTGCGTGAGTTCTGCCGGCGGCACGGGGTGTCTGTGCTGGCGCTGCTGCGCGCGTCTGCGGACAGGAAGCGGGGCCGGCGATGAAGCGCCGTAGGCCGCCGAGGCCGCAGGGTGCGCCACCGGACCACCTGTTGCGCTACGACCCGGCCGATTGGCCTGGTGGCTGCCATCCGACGTGTCAGTTCTGGGCGGCGTGGGATGTGTGGCACGCCGAGCATCCGGAGTACGAGGGTCTGGCCGAGATCGAGAACCCGCCGGACTGCGCCTGGCATGAGGAACTGATCTGATGACGCCGGATCTGCGGGTCGGCAGGGCGATCCTGCTGCTGCGCTGGTTGGTCCGTGAGATGGCGCGGGAAGGGTCGAATCTTTCCCACGTCCCGGGAGAGGTCGCCGACGCGCTACTGAGGCAGGACGGCAACTGCTCCTTGTGCGGTGGACCTTTGCCTCTCCCCGTGGGTCGTGGTCGGCCAAGGTCACGATGCCTGGACTGCTCACCGCGCCGTAAATCCACCGTAAATAAGAGGATCGCAGCATGAAGCACGAACCGCGAGTCACATTGGCCGAGCTCGGCCTGGAGCGGATGGCCGCCGCCGAGATCAAGGCCTGGTCGGGATTGACCAGCGTCGAGGTGCTGCCGGACTTCCTGGACAGGCCGAGCGTCTCACTGGAGGCGGCGTACGCAATCGCCGAGAAGCGCCGTGCGGCCGAGCGGGCGTATGCCGAGTCCGAGCAGCGCCGTCGGGTTGAGCATGCGGACGCGGTGAAGGCGCTCCAGAAGCGTGTTAATGACGAGTTCGACCGTGCTCGGAAGACGTTCGCGGCCGAGCATGCCGGTCAGCCGTGGTTCGGCGGCGCCGACGAGGCGGCGGGAGCAGCAGTGAACTGGGGCTTGGAGCAGGCCCGTGCGGCCTGGGCCACGGCACCGGCCGAGATCCGCGACGAAGTGCAGACCGTCACGTATGACTCAGCCGGGGCGACCGAAACTATCCCGCTGAATTGGTCGTTGCCATTGGCAACGATCAACGAATACGCGGCGAGGGCCGCGCGGAAGCGCTAGGAGGCAGCGATCGGCGATGTAGAAACGGCGGCACAGCGCCACGGTGGGGACTTTCCGGCGGGCTGGGGTGAGCCTCCGGGCACCCGGTTCAGTGAGGAGCGTGCCGCCTGGGTCCGTTCCAAGGTGAAGACCCACCAGGTCGAACAATGGCTGACCCGCGGCGGCAACGCGCGGGCGGCGTTGGCCGTCGTGCGGGCGCTGCGGGAGGATTCATGACTGCCATCGCCACCGGCGCAGTATTCACCGGCACCATCACCGCAGCCGGTAACACCGCGACCGCGTCGGTTCAGCCGTTCGGCAACGTCGGCGGTCCCGTGTACGCGGCCGTCGCCATCACCGCCGTGTCGGGTACGACTCCGACCCTGGTGCCGAAACTGCAGTTCTCCGTCGACGGCACGACCTGGCTCGCCGCCAACAGCGACGAGACTTTCCCGACCTTGTCGGCGGTGGGTGTCACGCTGCTGACGGTGCCTTCGCGCGCCATCTACGCGCGTGTGTCCTGGGCGCTGCCGGGCGGTACGTCTCCGAGCTTCACGACCGCGGTTGCGATCTGGAGCTGATGATCTTGTCCGGGTTCGGCGTCAACGTCGCCCCTCGCGGTTCTTCTCCATTCGCCGCGGATAGGGCCGAAGGCGGCCCAAAGGCCAGTCGAGTGGCCGGCCGACCTGCGCCGACCCGGGCAAACCCTTCATGGAAGGACTGCCGATGAGCTCGACCCTCGCCATCGACATCGTTGCCCGTGGCGCCGACAGCACGGCGGCGCAGTTCGCGAAGGTTGCTGCCGCGTCGGACAAGGCGGGTTCTTCGATGAAGAAGAACTCGAAGATCTCCGCCGAGGCCGCGAAGGCTTCTGACGCGTTGACGAAGGCACACAACGCCGAGTCGAACGCACTGGACAAGGTCCAAGTGGCCGAGGCGCGTCTTGCTGATGTGCGCAGCAACGCGAAGGCAAAGGCGGCGCAGGTTGTTGCTGCGGAGAAGGGTCTCAGCAAGGCGCGCCGTGAGGCCGCCATCGCCGGCGATGCGACGCTGAAGGCGTCGAAAAGCCTCGGGGACGTCCTCGACAACGAGGCCAAGAAGGCGGGACCTGCTGCGCTGCGGGCCGTCAAGTCGATTGCGCGCTGGCTGGGCGCCGGGGCCAAGGACTTCGAGAAGGCCGGCCAGGAAGGCGGCGAACTCTTCAGTTCCGGCTTGCAGGGCGCCTTGAAGACTCCGGTGGTCGGTCCGGCGCTGATTGCCGGCATCATCGCCACCGTAGAGGCTGCCGCAGTCCCTGCGGGTGCGGTCGTTGCCTCCGGCCTCGTTGCGGGTGCAGGCGCGGGGCTGTCCGCGATCGGGCTGAAGTTCGCGGCCGAGTCGCAGGTCGTGAAGCAGGTTTGGTCCAAGACGGCTTCCGACCTCGGCGCGTCGATGCGCACCATCTCGAAGCCATTCGAGGCATCGCTCGTAGCGATGAGCATGGTCGCCCGCCGGACCTTCGCGACCTTCAAGCCAGAGCTGGCCGCAGCCTTCAAGACCCTGGGTCCGGCGCTGGCCGGTTTCGGCGATCAACTGGGGCGCGCGCTCGGCAAACTGGCCCCGGCGATCCAGCCGCTAGCAGGCGCTTTCAAGGCTGTGCTCGGCGCATTGGGTCCGGCACTGAACGACGTGTTCGGGAAGCTGTCGACGAGCTTGATCAAGCTGAGTGACTCGGTGCAGAAAAGCCCGACCGCGCTGGCCGACTTCGCCCGTGCCGCCGGGAACATCGTCGGTGACCTGCTGCACCTGGTCACGTCACTGAACGATGCCGACGCGGCGTTCAAGCGGCTCACCGGTATCTCGGCGGTGACGGCGGCGATGGGATTCCTGCGTGGCGCGGTCCAGTTGGTGATCGGTCCGCTCGATCTGCTGTCGCAGGGGCTCGGCAAGGTTGCGGACGGCATCAAGTGGGCGATCGATCGCCAGTTCCCCGGACAGGCCAAGTCGGCGGCCACATCCACCACGACGTTCGCTAGCGCGCTGTTCACCACCGCCGCCGCGATCAAGGCCGCCACCGGACCCTCCGCGGTGCTGGCCACAACGTTCGCACGCCAGAGCGCCGCGACCGACCGGCTGATCGGCGGACTGAACCGGATGTCCGGTCTGCTGCTGACGCTGTCGGGTGCTCAGGTCGACTACGCACAGGCGGTCGCTGACGCGACGGCGGCCGTCAAGGCGAACGGCAAGACACACGATCTCCTGACCCAGAAGGGCCGCGACAATCAGCGGTCACTGCTCGCGGTGGCCCAGGCGGCAGGCGCCCAGCGTGACGCGATGCTCAAGGCCGGTGACGGCAACGTCAGGGCAGCCCAAGCCGCGACGACGGGGCGTGCCGCGTTCATCAAGCTTGCGACCCAGATGGGCTACACGATCCCGCAGGCGCGTGCGATGGCGGCCAGCATGATCGCCATTCCAAGCGTGACGCGGACCGCGAAGCTGCAGGCGAACAAGGCCGACCTCGAGGCCAAGCTGAAGTCCGCCAAGGCGCAACTCGCGGATCCGCACCTGACGGCGACGAAGCAGGCGCAGCTCAAGGCCAGGATCGCGGACCTTGAGGCGGGGATCGCGAAGGCGAAGGCCGCGCTGGCGTCGGTACCGGCGAGCAAAACGACGACGATCACCATCACCACGGTCTACAGCACCAAGGGCGTCAACCTCACGAACCCGTCAAGTGTCGGCCGCCGTGCCTCTGGTGGCCCTGTGAGCGCCGGGAAGCCGTATGTGGTGGGTGAGCACGGCCCGGAGCTGATCGTGCCCAGGAAGGCCGGTTACGTCCTAACTGCGCGCGCTACACGCCAGATCCGTACAGAACTCAGCCACGGCTTCGCGAGTGCCGGTGCTGCGGGTACCGCGAGCGACATCGCTCGGGAGTCCGCCGTTGTCGCCGCGATGATCAAGGCCGTCACCGGTGGCGACAAGAAGCTCGCCAACGCGCTGGCCGCCGGCACGAAGCGGCTCGAGGTCTACGCCAACCTGCGCGCCAAGGTCGCCGGACAGCTGGCGGCGGCACGCGACAGGCTCGCCGCTGCCGTACAGGTGCGCGACGATTTCAAGAAGCAGATCACCGATGCCGCGATGAGCTTCAACAACATCGCGGGTGTGCAGGCTCCGGAGGGTGGGCAACTCACCGCATCCGGGATCATCGCGCAGATGACCGAGAACCTGCGCAGGACCCAGCAGTTCGCGGCCAACCTCGCTCAGCTCAAGAAACGCGGACTCAACAACACGACGTACCAGCAGATCGCCGAGGCAGGTGTCGAGCAGGGTGGCGGCATCGCTGCGGCGCTGCTGTCCGGCAACGCCAACACCTTCAACACGATCAACCGGTTGCAGTCGAACATCAGCAGCGCCGCTGCGGGCCTGGGAGACGCCACCTCGAAGAACTTGTACCAGGCAGGCGTGAACGGCGCTCAGGGCCTCGTGAACGGCCTCCTGGCCAAGACCAAGGCGCTCGACGCGGCGTCCGCGAAACTGGCCGCCCAGATCGTCACCAGGATCAAGCACGACCTCGGCATCCACTCGCCGTCCAAGGTGCTCGGCTGGCACGGCTCAATGGCGACACTCGGGTTCGCCGGTGGCATGGTCCGCGAGCTGCCCACCGTCGGCAAGGCTGCTGCACAACTCGCGAACACGGCGCTACCGGGATCACGGATGCAGCGGCGAGGCGGAGTTCCTGGTGCCGGTGTCGGCGCCGGTGCGATGGTGATCCAGAACGTCACCATCAACATCGACGGCGCGAAGAACCCCATGACCACCGCCGTCGAGGTCCAGCAGGCGCTGCTACGGCTGAAGCGCCTCAATGGTGGTCGGCCGCTCGGGTTCGACTGATCCCCCCCGACCTACACGCATGAGACGGCCCCCGTGGCGGTATACCAGGGGGGCCGTCTCATGCGTGTAGTGATCCAGCTAGGCCCTGGATAGCTTGAACTTCCGGGACGTCTCGCCGGCCTCTCCGCGGTCTTCATCGAAGCTCTCAACCTCCCAGCGGCCGACCGGCTGGTACCCCTGCTTGATGAGGTAGCCGGTCATCTCCCGCTGAGCGCCACGCATCGAGAGTGAGTTCACGTCCAACTCCTGTGTGGACTCGTCTTCGTGGACGACCGTGCAGTCGATCGCCATGTTTCGTTGCCGCAGCCAGACCTCGATCGGGCTTGCCTTCTCAGTGTTCGTCATGTCGTTAGTGTGTCTTAGTGTTCTTAGTGCGTCAAGTGCTCACTACTGCCCGCGGGTCCACCAGCCTCCGAAGAAGCCGGCGACGAACGCGCCGCCGATGATCAGCACCTGCTCGAGCAAGGTCATGCTGACCCGGATCACCTCGCCGATCATCGGGGTTCCTCGTAGCCCGGTCCGCTGCCGGTGTCGGTCCACCTCGGCGGCTCGGTGGTCTCGCGCCCGATCAGGCCGTCCAACTCGGTCAGCGCCTCCTGGATCAGCTCGCGTACCCGTGACAACTCCCCTCGAGTCACTGTGACCTCGGCGCTCATTGCCCGGCCCTCAGATCCGCGAGCAGCCTTCCCATCTCGGCGATGAGCTTGCCCATGGCGTCCTCGAGGCCGTCCAGTTCGGCCTCACGCATCCGCCAGCCTTCCTCGACGCCCAGGTCGTACCCGAGCGGGTAGGTCTCCTCGGCGGCACAGAACTCGTTCTCCGGGTTGCCGCACAACCGCCGGCCGTCCGGGCACGGCGCCCCGCAGGCGTCGCACTTGCTCATCAACTTCTCGGTGTTCGGTAACGTCTGACTCACGTCGGACCCTCCAGTCCGTCGAGGGACCGTCCGGAGGTTGTAGCTCCTGGCGGTCCCGCTCACTACTTCTAAGTGGAGCGGACGGAATGCCAAGGACAATCGCCACCAACACGAAGGTCGAGCTGGACGGGCTGCTGGAGTTCGTGCGGCCGCGTCACCACATGCTGCTGATGACGACGAGAGCGGACGGGACGGTGCAGGCGTCGCCGGTCTCGGGCGGGGTGGACACCGAGGGCCGGATCGTCATCTCGTCGTACCCGGAGCGCGCGAAGAGCACGAACGTGAAGCGGGCCGGCAAGGCCAGTGTGATGGTGCTGTCGGACGAGTGGAACGGCGCCTGGGTGCAGGTGGACGGCAGCGGCGAGGTGATCGAGCTGCCGGACGCGGTGGAGCCGCTGGTCGACTACTACCGGGCGATCTCCGGCGAGCACCCGGACTGGGACGAGTACCGCGAGGCCATGGTGAAGCAGGGCAAGTGCCTGATCCGGATCACCCCGGAGCGCTGGAGCCCGATCGCCACCGGCGGGTTCCCCGCTCGCCTGGCTGATTGATGCGTACGGCCCTGGTCGTCCACGCACATCCTGACGACGAGGTGTTCGCCACTGGAGCGGCCACCTCGGTGCTGAACGAACAGGGCTGGCACGTCGTACTGCGTGTTGCCACCGCCGGTATGCACGGAGCGTCGGACCACCTCTCCACTTCCTGCGCACTACTAGGTATCGCCGAGTGGGACTGGCTCGGCGCAGCGGACCAGTGGATCGACGACGGTGGCCGCAACAGCTCACGCACGCTGGCAGCCGCACCGCTCGAAGAGGTGGCCGCAGCAGTCGAGACTGCGGCCAAGGAGCTCCAGCCCGAGCTGATCCTCACTGTGGGCCGTGACGGCCTGACAGGTCACCCGGACCACATCGCCATCTCACAAGCAGTCCAACGCGTCCCGTACCGAGCACTGGGCGCACGCCTCAGAGCGCAGGACGTACGAGCAGGTGAGCAGCTCGTCCAGCAGCTCGCACCAGGTCAGCAGGTCGGCTCAGGGCACGTCAAAGGCTGCGACGTAGCACTGGAGGAGATCAGTGGAGCCTCCGAGCAGCGCAGACGGCAGGCACTGGATGCGTACTACGACGGCCTGGGCAGCCAGCCGCTCCGAGAACTCCTGAAAGCACACAGGGCAAGCAGCGACGGTCTGTTGTTGCGGGCAGTGTTCGACGCGACCGGCTGGCAGCAGGACCGGTTCGAAGAGCTCACTTCTTGGCCGAGCGACGTTCCATCGTCTCGGTGATGCGCTGCATGGCTCCTTCGAGATGTTCGCGCAGGGCGGTCTCGGCGCGGTCCTCGTCGTGGGCCAGGCACGCGTCGAGGATCGCCTGGTGCTCACGCCGGGTCTGCTCGATCCGGGCCTTGGTCTGCCTCGAACCGAACCGGTAGCGCTCACTGTTCTGCCACACGGGCTCGATCGCCCGCGGCAGCCAGCGCGAACCGCCGGCCCGGTAGATCGAGAAGTGGAACTCGGTGTGCGCCTGCCGGGAGGCGATGTTGTCGCCGAGCTTCGACAGCCGGACGTGTTCGGCCAGCGCCTTGCGGGCGGCCGTCGCGTCGGCGTCGGAGAACCGGGTCGCGGCCGCGCGGACCGCCAGCGACTCGAGCGCCAGGCGGGTCTCGTGGGTGTCGCGGAGGTCCTCCATCGACAGCTCGCGCACCCATGCGCCCTTGTGCGGAACGATCTCGACCAGTCCGAGTGCCGCCATCCGGCGCAGCCCTTCGCGGATCGGCATCTGGCTCATGTCCAGGCGTTTGGCGAGCTCCTCCAGCCGCAGCGCCGTACCGCTGGGCAGCTCGCCGGACAGAATGAGCTCGTGCAGCTCGGCGGCGGCTTCCTCGGCGAGCGTACGACGGCCGGTCGGCCCCCCAGGCGTGAGCTCGAGTCGTCGGATCATCAGTAGCGGGCTGCCTCTCTCCTATTCAGCTCTGGAGGTACCGTAGCTGCCCACTGGGTATCTGCGGCCTTTCGACGACGGATTGCCCAGCAAATACAAGTGGTCTAGCCCACCGGGAGTGCCGTCAGGTCGAGCAGGACGCGGCCCGCCTGGCGGTCCAGCACCTCGCCGATCCGGTCCGCGCCGACCACGTCGTAGTCCGCTCGCCAGGTCGCCGAAGCGATGTCGGCCAGGGCCTGTCCGACCGCGTCCGGAGCCAGCGACGTGCGCTGCAGGTTCACCGGCAGTACGCGCAGGTCCCGGCCGATCAACTGGTGCAGGTCGATCGTGGTGAACTCGCCGGCCTTGAAACCGAGTACGGCGATCCGCCCGCCGGGCGAGACGTTCCCG
Source organism: Kribbella sp. NPDC004536 (assembly GCF_042873835.1). Lineage (NCBI taxonomy): Bacteria > Bacillati > Actinomycetota > Actinomycetes > Propionibacteriales > Kribbellaceae > Kribbella > Kribbella sp. NPDC004536. Next base: position 1,933,165 of record NZ_JBIALY010000002.1, read on the forward strand.
AGCACTCCGCCGGTGACCGGACCGCCCATGGTGTCGACGACCGCGTCGCACCAAGGCATCTCCCGGCCCACCTGCCCCAGCCCGTCCACACGGACGATCTGGTCGACCAGGGCCGTCGCAGTGTCGACCGAGTCGTCCACCCAGACCAGACCGATCACCTTGGCCGCTCCCGCAGCCCGTGCGACCGCAGCACACATCCGCCCGACCAGACCGGATACCCCGGTCACAACGACGGTCTCCCCCTCCAGTACGCCGGCTACTCGACGTACCGCGGTATGAGCCGTCAACGCAGGCGTCAGCAAGGCAAGCGCCGCAGCAGGCTCCAGCGACGACGGGAGTGCATGGACCGCGGCGTTCGGTACGACGGCGTACCTGCCCCACACGCCCTGCCGGGTCAGGCCGACGCCCTCACCTCGTACGACGACAGCCGCACCGGGCTCGGCCACGTCCGAGCTGAGCACGACGCCGGTGCCCTCCGAGCCCGGAACGAACGGCGTGCACGGCAACTCACCGGCCAACGTCGAACGGTCCAGTGGAGTCACCGCGGCCAGCCGCATCTCCACCAACGTCTCACCCGGTCCCGCGGTCAGCTCGACCTCTTCGGTCTTCAGCTGCACCCTAGGCCCATGGCTTCGTAACACAGTCCCCCGTGCACTCACAGCTCTACCCCGTTCCCCACGATTTGATATCTGATCACAACCCCGACCAGACGAACAGCGCGTCTCACTCCGCGGAGACCTCCTTCGCCAGCGGCCGGGTGAGTTCCCCAGCCGCTGCGGACCGCGCAGCAGACACCTGGTCGGTGCCCATCGGGAACGGCCAGTCGCTCCCGGCCAGTACCCGCTCGGCACCGAACGTCGAAGTCAGCAGTTCCAGTACGGCGTCGTCGTGCACCAGGTCGTCGACGTAGAACCGGCGCAGCGCCTCGGCCACCGGCAGGGACACCGGCCGGACGCCCGGCCGGGCCGTGTCGATCCCACGCTGCCACCGGCCGGCAACGGCCGCCGTCACACCACCCCCATGACACAGGCAGAACCGGATCCCCGGAAACCGCCCCGGCACGTCCGCGAAGACGAGCGAAGCCGCCGCCACTCCGGTCTCGTACGGATTCCCCAACAGGTTCGACAGGTAAAACGAATCAAGCCGCTCGTCGTCACTGGCACCCGGATGAATCAGCGTGAACGCTTCGGCGGCGTCCAGCACACGCCACACCGGATCCAGCCCGGCGTAGCTCGGCGTACCGATGGCGAAGCCACTGAAGACACCCTCGCCCGCCAGCCCGGCAGCAACCCCCGGCGCAGCCGGGTCGAGCAGTGGGAGGTGCCCCAGCACCCGTAGCTGGGGTGTGGCGAGCTCCCGGAGCCCCTGGTTCACCAGCTCGACCCACTCAAGCCCAGCGTCGTACCGGTAGAGAGCCGGCGGCACGGACACCACTGCACCGTCCAGGCCCTGTGCGGAGATCCAGTGCAGCAGTGCGGCCGGGTCGGCGAGCTTGCCCAACGGCAGGCGGTCGCTGCCGACGACCAGCGAACCGCTGTCGACGGACAGCCCGTACTCACCCCGATGCGCCGCCGCGAGCACGGTCGGCGGAATCAGGTGGGTGTGGACGTCCCAGCCGGCCATGTCAGCGCGCGTCCTCGTCGTTGTCGTAGAAGTCCGGACGCTCCGGGTAGTGCGGACCGTCGTACACCTCGAGCAGCACGGATGTCTCCTCCGCCCGCGTCGGGCCGTGGACGACGCCCTTCGGGTTCCAGTAGAAGCTGCCCTTGGTCAGCGTCGTCCCGGTCGGCAGGTACACGTACCGGCCGGACAGGCAGAACATGAACTGGTTCGAGGCATGCTTGTGCTCCGACGGGATGCCGGCCCCCTGCTCGAACCGCACGAGCGCGATCGACGCCTCGGTCTCCGGGTCGCGCCACAGCATCTTGTGGGACAGGCCGTCCAGCGACTTCTCCACCCACTCGAGGTCGTCCGTCTGCAACAGGATCTCCCGCAGCGGTACGTCGAAACTCATGGCACCTCCCGACCCGTGACGTGCTTGTACAGTTCCTCAGCCACTCCCGGGCCGAGAGGGGCCACGGCGGCGATGTGGCCGTCCGGCCGGATCAGTACGACGCTCTCGGGCGGTACGCCGTACCGGTTGGTGGTGACACTGCCCGGGTCGAACAGGGCCCGGTCACGCAGACCGGAGTCGTGCGGAGCGTCCCACCTGGACACCGCGTAGTGCCGCAACGCCGGCGAACCGTTCGCCGGGATCTCCGGGCGACGGCGTACGTCGGTGAAGTAGAGCGCGACGAACGAGTCCTTGCAGAGGTCGTGGATCGTCGTACGACCGGTCGGGCTCTGCAGCACCAGGTCCGGCGCCCTGTCGCCGGCCCGAACCACGGGCGGCGCAGCGGACGTGGCCACCATCGACCAGTCGCCGACGCCCTCGACGTCGAGCCGTACGCTCAGCAGCGTCCGGTTGTACGCCGTGGCCCAGGCACCGGTGTTCTCCGTGACAGCACCGCGCTGGAAGGACATGTACTTGCGAGCCGCTTCCGCCATCTCGCCCGAGCCTTCGATCGCCACCGGCCGCTGCTCACGCTCGTACCCGTCCAGCAACTCAGGAGACGCCCAGCCGCGCAGAACCCAAGCCAGCCGCCACGGCAGGTTGGACGCGTCCAACGCACCGGTGTTCAAGCCGAGCGCCCACATCGGTGTGATCAAGTGCGCGGCATCGCCCATCAGGAAGACCCTGCGGTCGACAGTCCACTGCTCCGCGACCCGGTGGTGCACGTTGTAGACGACGGAGCCCAGGAGCTCGATCCGGTCCACCTCGCCGATGAACTGCTTCACCTTGACCAGCAGGTCCTCGTCGTCCGGTGCGTCCGCACCCGCGGCCAGCGGGAACAGGAACCGCCAGTTGTCCGGCTGCCGGATCAGCACCATCCACTCCGACCGGTCCGCGAAGTACGCGAGGTACGGATAGTCCCTGGCGTTGTCGACGTCCAGGTCGACCACGACGTCGATCAGCATGTACCGCTCGGGCAGGGTCTCCCCCACGACCTTCACACCGAGCGCGTCGCGGACCCGCGAGCGTCCGCCGTCACAGGCCAGCAGGTGCGACGCCTCCAGCTCCTGCGGCCCGTCCGGTGTCTCCAGTTGCAGTACGACGCGGTCGTCGCGGACCTCGAACGACGTCATCCGGTGCTGCGTCCGTACCGGCTCGGACAGGGCTTCCGCGAGCAGCGGCTCCATCTTCTGCTGCGGCAGGTTGATCACGAACGGGAACTGCGTGTCGTTGACCAGCTCGGCGAGCTGCACCGAGGCCCGCGGCGTGTTGGTGGCCCGGTCGATGTCGCCGATCTCGTCGATCCGCAGCGCGGCACCGAGGATGCGGTCGACGGCGCCGTACCGGTTCCAGATCTCCAGCGTCCGGCTGAGCGTCGTACCCGCCTTGGTGTCGGACGACAGCGTGGCGTCCTCCTCCAGCAGCACGTACGGGATGCCGTAGTGCTGCAGACCCAGTGCGGTGGTCAGGCCGATCGGCCCGGCACCTACTACCGCCACAGGAAGCTGTTCAGTCACAGATCACTCCACAAAGTCCGTGAGCTTGGCAAAGGCACGTTCCCTGGTCAGTACCGACCCGGTCATCGCGGCGGCGTCCGACAGCAGGAACAGCAACGGCCCGACGACGTCGTCGGGGTCGCCGATACCTATGGTGTCCTGCCAGTGCTCCCGGTCCGCACCCGCGTTCGCTCCCCGGAACTGCTCGGTGTCGATCACGCCTGGCGCGACCACGTTCACCCGGACCCGGTCCGCGGCCACCTCGGCCGCCAAGGTCTTCGCGAACGCCACCAGCGCCGCCTTGCTCGCCGCGTACGCCGCAGCGCCCGGGTAGCCCGTCGACGCCATCCCGGACGTGAACACCACCACCGAGCCGGACCGCCGCTCGACCATGTGCGGTACGACCGCCTGGCACGCCCAGACGACCCCGTCCAGGTTCACCTGCAACGTCCGCGTCCACTCGGCCGCATCCAGCTCCAGCACCAGCGAGCGCGGCTGCACCGCGGCGCCGGCCACCAGCCCGTCGATCCGCCCGTACTGCGACAGCACCTGAGCGACGGCCTCCGTGACCGCCGCCCGATCCGCGACGTCGACCTCGACGTGAGCGACGCCCTCAGGTGGTACGGCGACGTCCAGGACCACCGCAGTACCGCCGGCAGCGTTCACGGCCTTCGCCAGCGCCGCACCGATACCCTGCGCACCGCCCGTGATCACCACGACCTCACCGCTCGCGTCGAAGGTCGCCTTCATGACAGGTCCTTCTGCTTCGAGGTCATGGTCTCGGTGATGCGCTGGAACGCACCTGCCAGATGACTGCGCAACGCCTGTTCCGCCGCGTCCGGGTCGCGGGCCACACAGGCATCCAGGATCGCCTGGTGCTCCTGCCGGCTCCGCTCGATCAAGAACGCGGTCGGGCGACTGCCGAACCTGTACCGCTCGCTGTTCTGCCAGACCGGCTCGATGGCCCGCGGCAACCACTGCGAGCCACTGGCCCGGTAGATCGCGAAGTGGAACTCCGCGTGCGCATCACGAGCACCCGCAGAGTCCTCAGCCCGCGAGAGCCGCAAGTGCTCGGCCAGGGCAGCCGCTGCCTTTGCCAGGTCCTCTTCGGTGAAACGAGCAGCAGCTGCACGTACGGCGAGACTCTCCAACGCCAGCCGCGTCTCATGCGTGTCCCGCAGGTCCGCCAACGACAGGTCGCGTACCCACGCACCGCGGTGCGGGATGATCTCCACCAGCCCGAGCGCCTCCAGCCGGCGCAGCCCTTCACGCACAGGCATCTGGCTCATCTCCAGCCGGCTGGCCAGCTCCACCAGGCGCAACGGAGTACCGCTGGGCAGCTCACCGGACAGGATCAGCTGGTGCAGCTCGGCAGCCGCATGCTCGGCGAGCGTACGACGTCCACTCTTGCCACCACCTGGCAGGAGTTCCAACGGACCACTCATGCGCGGACCACCTTGTTGCGCAGCTCTCCCAGCTTGTCGGAGCGAGTGACGACCAGATCGCCGTCCTGCAGGAACACCTGCGGTTCACGGGCGTTGCCGATGCCGGCCGGCGTACCGGTCAGCAACAGGTCACCCGGGCGCAACGTCATACCGAAAGACAGTTCACTGATCAGCGTGGCGACGTCGTACGCCATCTGCCTGGTCGACGCGTCCTGTCGTACCTCGCCGTTCACCAAGCACTGCAGGTGGACGTCCTGCGGGTCGCCCACCTCGTCGGCGGTCACGATCCACGGGCCGAGCGGCATCGTGTCGTCGATGCTCTTGCCCTTCAGCCACTGTCCGCCGTGCGCACGCTGGAGGTCCCGCTGGGACACGTCGTTCGCGAGCGTGTAACCCCAGACGTGGTCGAGCGCTTCGGCCACGGGGATGTTCTTGCCGGTCTTGCCGATCACCAGCGCAACCTCGGCCTCGTAGTCCCACTTGGCGGAGATCGCGGGGTCCCAGGCGATGTCGTCGTACGGGCCGATCACCACGTCCGGGCCCTTGGTGAAGAACGTCGGGTGCTCCGGACGGTCCACGTCCTGGCCCTCGCGTTTGCCCTTGCTCTCCTCGAAGTGGTCCCAGTAGTTCCAGCCGGTACACAGGATGTCCCGCCGGAACCGCCGCAACGGGGCCCGCAGATCCGCTTCCCGATAAGGGATCTCACCCAGCACAGAAACGTCGCCGCCGATCAGCTCCGTCAGATCAGTTGCCGCCAGCAACTTGACGGAATTCCCGGCGAGCACGCCGGGCACCACAGCCCCGGCATGCTCGACCATCACGTACTTCATCTCAGGTCCACTCGACACCGCGCACGAACATCACCCCCGGTCATGAGACCACCGCGATCGCGGAGATCTCGATCAGATAGTCAGGATCGGCGAGCTTGCTGACTTCGACCATGGTCGAGGCCGGCAAGGGTTCGGTGAAGTACTGCGCCCGGATCTCGTGGATCTTGGCGAAGTCCTCCATGTTGCGGACGTACACGTCGACCCGGCACACGTCCTCGAGGGTGCCGCCGGCCGCCTCGACCGCCGCCTTCACGTTCTCGCACACCTGGCGGGTCTGCTCCCGGACGTCCCCGATCCCGGCGATACCGCCGTCCGGCCGGCGCGCGGTCATCCCGGACACGAACACCAGCCGTCCGGTCGCCTCGACCGTGGTCGCCTGCGAGAACACCCCGTTCGGGCTCCGCAACGCGTCGGTGGAAACCTGCGTCTTCGGCATCAGCTCAACACCCCTCCCGCCGGTACGACGGCACCGACCGCGCGCGCGGCCGCCAGCAGCCCGTCGAGTCCCGACCTCTCGATCAGTACGCCGTTCCGCCGTTGCTGCGCGGCCCGTTCGGCCTCGATCTCGCCCGGCAGGTACAGCCGGTTCACGCCCGGCGCGGTCGCGCTCCCCCGGACCCGGGCTGCGAGCCCGGACGACCGGCGGCGGAAGTCCTCGACGCCACCCATCAACTCCGGGTCGATCGCCAGGAACAGGTGGGCACAGTCGTTCGGCCGGTCCGGCTCCCGGTACAGCGGGCGGACCTGGTCGCCCCAGCCGCCACCGCTGAGTACGCCGGTGAGGACGTCGATCATCAGCGCCAGACCGAAACCCTTGTGGCCCGCGGCCGGCAGCAGCATGCCCAGGACGGCCTCGTCCGGGTCGGTGGTCGGCGTACCGGACGGGTCGGTCGCCCAGGTGTCCGGGATCGGCCGCCCGGCCGACGCCGCCAGCCGGATCTTGCCCAGGGCAACGGCCGACAAGGCCATGTCCAGCACGATTTCCACGCCGCCCGTGGTCGGCACGGCGATCGCCAGCGGATTGTTGCCGACCAGCCGCTCGGCGCCGCCTGGCGCGGGCATCAACGGCGTGGTGTTCGACATCGCGATACCGATACACCCGGCCGCGCCCGCCTGCATCGCCCAGCGGCTGGCGGCGCCGAAGTGGTGCGCGTTGCGGACCGACACGACGCCGATCCCGTGCCGCCCGGCGCGCTCGATCGCGTGCCCCATCGCCTGCGGGCTGGACAGCTGGCCCATCCCGCCGCGGGCGTCCACCACCATCGCGGCGCCGGCGTCGAACAGCACGTCGAGCTCGCGTTCCCGGGTGACACCGCCGGCGTTCAGGCGTTCGACGTACATCGGCACCAGCATCACGCCGTGCGAGCTGACGCCACGCAGATCCGCCTCGACCAGCGCGGCCGCGATCTCGCCGGCGTCACCGGAGTCGAACCCGACCGCGGTGAACACGGCGGCGACAGTGGCTTCCAACCACTCCGGCCGCACCAGCACGCGACGATCCGCGTCCGAGGCCTGAGCCGTCATCGCTTCTCCTGTGCCCACGGGAGGAGCAGGTGCTCCAGGAGGGCCAGGGCGTAGAAGAGGACGATGCTCATCACGCTCAGCAGCGTGATGGCGGCGAACGCCAGCGTCGTGTCGGCGCTCGCGCCGGACTGCTGGATGACGTACCCCAGACCCTTGGTGGCACCAACGAACTCGGAGATCACCGAGCCGATCACCGCGAGCGAGATCGCCACCTTGAACCCGGTGAAGATCTGCGGCATCGCGTACCGCAGCCGGAGCTTGAAGAACTCCTGCGCCCGGCTGGCGTTCAGCGACCGCATCAGCTCGACCAGCTCGGTCGGCGTCGACTTCATCCCCTGCGCCGTCGAGATGACGATCGGGAAGAAGCACATCAGCAGCACCATCACGACCTTCGGCCACTGCCCGAAGCCCATCCAGATCACCAGCAGCGGCGCGACCGCCACCTTCGGGATCGAGTTCACCATCAGCAGCAGCGGGTACACCAGCCGCTCGAGGATCACCGAGCGGACGATCACCAGCGCGATCGGTACGCCGATCACGATCGCCAGCAGGAAGCCCTCGATCGTCTCGAGCAGCGACGTACCGGTGTGCGCCAGCAGTTCGCCGGGCTGGTCGAAGAGCTTGACCACCACGTCCCACGGCGTCGGCAGCAGGTACGACTGGATCGAGAACACGATCGTCGCGCCCCACCACAGCCCGATCGCCGCGAGCAGGCCGACGACCGGCAACAGGACGGCCGCCGCCGGGGAGGCGGTCAGCCAGGATTTCCGCTTCATCGCGCCCGCACCTCGTCCACCGGGCGCCCTTCCTGCGGGGCCGACGGCGCCTTCTCGGCCAGCAGTGCGTGCAGCCGGCCGCTGATCTCGGCGACCTCGGTGAGGTGCGCGTTCTGGCCGAGGTTGCCGAGACTCCGTGGCCGCGGGATGCCGATGTCGACGACCTCCCGCATCCGGCCGGGCCGCGGTGTCAGCACGACCACCCGGTCGGCGAGCACCACGGCCTCCTCGATCGAGTGCGTGACGAACACGATCGTGGTCGACAGTTCCATCTTGATCCGTTGCAGTTCCTCGGACAGCTCGGTCCGGGTGAGCGCGTCGAGCGCGGAGAACGGCTCGTCCATCAGCATCACCTGCGGGTCGCGGATCAGCGACCGGCACAGCGACACCCGTTGCTGCATACCGCCGGACAACTCGTGCGGGAGCCGCCGTTCGAACCCGTGCAGGCCCACCAGTTCGAGCAGCTGGTGGGCACGGTCCCGGTACGACGCCTTGTCGCGGGTCCCCCGGTCGATCTCGACCGGGAGCATCACGTTCGACAACACCGAACGCCAGGGCAGCAGCGCCGGCCGCTGGAACATGAACGAGACGTCCTGGCGGGGCCCGGTGACGGGCTCGCCCGCCACCTGGACCGTGCCGGACGTCGGCGGGAGGAGTCCCGCGATCAGCCGGAGCAGCGTGGACTTGCCACAGCCGGACCGGCCGATCAGCGTGACGAACTCGCCGCCGCGAACGTGCAGGTCGATCTTCTCGAGGGCGGTCACCCGGCCCTCGCGTCCGTCGAAGACCTGTCCCACACCGTCCAGGCGAATCATCCGGTTCCAGTACTCCTTACCGCAGCTCTGCCGTCAGCTCTTGGGAGCCAGGCTCATCGTCACCAGGTCGTCCGGCCTGATCGAACCCATCGGGATGTTCGACTCCTTGAGCAGCGAGATGATCTTCTGCACCCGCTCCTGCGTGACGTCGCCCAGCGGACCGTCGAAGTTCTTCGGCTTGATGTAGGTCTGCATGATCTTGAGTTCCTGGGTCGCCACGTCCAGGTCCATGTCCGGCACGTACTTCTTCATGATCGCGGCCGCGGCGGCCGGGTCGTCCAGCGTGTCCTGCAGGCCCTTGAGCAGCGCGTTGGTGAACTTCTTCACCTGGTCCGGGTGGTCCTTGGCCAGGTCCGTGCGGGTGATGATCGTGTTCCCGTACAGGTCCGGCACCTTGTCGCCGTACGGCAGCGTGATCACCTTGCGGTGCTTCTCCTTGTCGGCCTTCGCGATCAGCGGTTCACCGACCACGAACTGGCCGATGCCCTGCACCTTGCCCGACGCCAGCAGCGTCGGCAGCCCCGGCGGCGGCGACGGCAGGAACGTGACCGACTTCGCGTCGATCCCGACCGCCTTGGCGTAGACCGGGAACATCACCGTGTTGGTGGAGCCCGGCTGGTCGCCGATCGTCTTGCCCGGCAGGTCCTTCGGCGTGTTGATGCCCAGGCCCTCCAGCGACATGATCGCCGCCATCGACCGCTGGTGGATCATGCCGACCGAGGTGACCGGGAGCTTCTGCTTGGCGAGGGTGATCGCGAACGCGGTGAAGTCGCCGATGCCGTAGTCGGCCTGACCGCCGGCCACCAGCTTCATCACGTCGACCGTTCCGCTGCCGGGCGTGATCTTGACGTCGAAACCGGCGTCCTTGAAGTAACCCTTGTCCAGCGCGACATACGCGTACGCCTCGCGACCGAAGGTGTTGAACGACGTCAGGTAGCTGACCTTCTGCAACCCGTTGTCGCCGCCCGACGCCTTGTCGTCACCGCCGCCGCACGCACTCACCACGGCGAGCCCCAGGACCGCCATCAGGGCGATGACGGAACGCCTCAACCTCATATCGACCTCTCTCGTCCCGATATTTGATCAAACATCAAATGCAGAAAGGTGGTCAATCCGTCCGCGGGGACTTCACGGGGTCTTAACGTCCGCCGCACCGGGTCCTCGCAGTCCTTTGCCGGCCACCTGTCCTGGAGCTCCCCCATACCTGTCCGTAGCCGGACGGGCACCCGCCCCGACCACAGACCGTACCTGCCTGAGCAGCAGATCGCGACGCCCACGACGGCCGAACCCGGCGTGCCCGCGTCAAATTTGCGTAAACACTCAACTTTCCGGTGACTCAGCCCACGTCCCGGGCCGGCGATCGAGGGTTTCCCTGCGCTCACTCCGGGGAGGGAGGCCGCGACGCGCGGACTTTGACAGGATGTACCTGTGCGGGTGATCAGTCAGCTCTGGCGGCCGGCGACGTACCTGCGCTGGGTCTACCTGCTGCTCGGCGCCGCGCTGGTGCTCGCGTTCATCCTGGTCGACAGCGCGCTCGGCGCGGTGGTCGCCGACCTGGACCTGCCGAAGGTTGCCACCGGCATCCTCTGGGTGGTGCTCGGCCTGTTGCCGCCGGTCGCGCTCGGCCTGCTGCCCGCGGTCCGCGAGGTCGAGGGCATCGCGGTCGAGTCGTTGCTCGCGGTCCGGTTCGAGGAACGGCCGCTCGGGCCGTCCCGGACCTGGGCGCAACGGCGGCGGACGACGGTGTGGTTCTGCCTGCACCTGCTCGCCGGCGGGCTGATCGGCGTCCTCAGCACGATCGTGTTCGGCCTTGGCGCGATCTGGCTCGCGGCCCCGTTCCGCTCCCCCGGCGCACGCGACGTCGTACCGGGCTGGAAGTACGACGTCCGTGGCGACTGGACCGACCTGTGGATGCCACTGGCGGCGATCGGCATGCTCGCGGCACTGTTCCTGCTGGCGGCCGCGGTCGGCGCGCTGCTCGCGTACCTGGCGCCGCAGGTGCTCGGGCCGACCGCCGCGGAGCGGATCGAGCTGCTCGAGAAGCAGACCGCGACGCTTGCCGAACGCAACCGTCTCGCCCGCGAGCTGCACGACAGTGTCGGGCACGCGCTCAGCCTGGTCACGATCCAGGCCGCCGCCGCGCGCCGGGTGCTGGCCAGCGACCCGGCGTTCGCCGAGACCGCACTGGCCGCGATGGAGACGTCCGCGCGGGCGGCGCTCGCGGACCTCGACCACGTCCTCGGCCTGCTCCGGGACGACCGGCGCCCGGGCGCCCGGACCGCACCGCAGGCGACGCTCGGCGGCTTGGACCGGCTGGTCGAGGCGACCCGCGCGGGTGGCATCACGATCGACGTCGAACGCTCCGGCGACCTCGGCCAGCTGCCCGCCGCGGTCTCCCGCGAGGCGTACCGGATCGTCCAGGAAGGGCTGACGAACGCGATCCGGCACGCGGGCCGCCCGGCCGGCGAACTCGCCGTCCGCCTGTCCATCTGCCTCGACGCCTCCGGCCTGCGCCTGGCCGTGACGAATCCGGTCAGCGGCAGGTCCGACCACTCCGGCGGCGGCCGGGGCGTGGCCGGGATCCGTGAAAGAGTCACCGTACTGAGAGGCTCCGTCGACGCGGGCCCGATCGACCTCCCGGACGGCCCGGGCTGGCAACTGGCCGTACGGCTGCCGGTCAGCATGACGAAGGGGTGACATGAGCCTGTCCGTGGTTGTCGTCGACGACGAGCCGCTGATCCGGAGTGGTCTGCGCGCGATCATCAACGCCGAGGAGGACCTCGCGGTCGTCGGCGAGGCGGGTGACGGCGCGGAGGTGCTCCCATTGGTCCGGCGGACCGGGGCGGACGTCGTACTGATGGATGTCCGGATGCCCGCGGTGGACGGGATCCAGGCGACCCGGTTGCTGCTGGACAACCTCGACCCGGCGCCGCGGGTGCTGGTCGTGACCACGTTCGAGAACGACGACTACGTGTACGACGCGCTGCGCGCCGGGGCGTCCGGGTTCCTGCTCAAGCGGACGCCGCCGGACGAGATCATCGCGGCGATCCGGACCGTCGCGCGGAGCGAGTCGCTGCTGTTCCCGGAGGCGATCCGGACGCTCGCGCTCGCCCACGCCGGTACGCCGGCGCCGAGCGGACTCGACCAGTACCAGCTGACCGAGCGCGAGCAGGAGGTCCTGCGGTTGATGGCCCGCGGGCTGTCCAACGCCGAGATCGCGGCCGAGCTGATCCTCGGTCTGCAGACCGTGAAGACACACGTCGCGAATGTGCTGTCGAAGCTCAACGCCCGCGACCGCACCCAGGCCGTGATCCGAGCCTACGAGTCAGGCTTCGTGCCGCTGCATTAAGTGTTCGCGGGGTCGTCCGCTTCGGCGAGGGTACAGGCGTTGTGCAGCGGGTCGATGGCGTTCGCCTTCATCGCCAGCCGCTGCAGGAGCATCCGGAAGCTGGCCCGCTCCGACTCGTCGAGGATGCCGAGCATCTGGTCCTCGGTCGCGCGGAGCTTCCGCTCGAGGTCACAGAGCGCCTCGTGCCCCTGCTCGGTCGGCGCGATCAGCCGCGCCCGCCGGTCCGCCGGGTCGGGCCGGCGCTGCACGAGGCCTGCCTTCTCCAGGTCGTCGAGCAGGTAGGTCATCACGGTCCGGTCGACGCCGAGCTGCGCGGCCAGGTCGAGCTGCCGCTTCGGGCCCTCGGAACTCGTCGTCGCGAGGATCTGGTACCCGCGCGGCCCGCCGGGCAGGCCCTCGAGCGCCGCCGCGGACGCCTTCGCGTACTGCCGGAAGACGACGCCCAGCGCCCAGCCGAGATCGGCCTCCACCGGCGCACCACTGGCCGCCTCGGGCTCGACTCCGCGCGTACCACGGGTCGCGACCTCGGGCGAAGTACTGGACATGTCCCCATCCTACGTGGCGTACGCCACCCGGAATACGTTCTGACTTGAATATGTTCTGCTTCACAGATTATCTTCGGAGCAGCTCAACTCCGAGCTCGCCCCCTCAACCTGATGGAGACAGACCGATATGAGCACCCTGCTACGCGTCGACGCCAGCATCCGGCTGGACGGTTCGGTGTCCCGCGCGCTGGCCGACAGCGCGGAGGCCGCCTGGAAGGCGGAGCACCCGGACGGTGTCGTGGTCCGGCGTGACCTCGGACAGCACCCGCTGCCGGCGACCCTGTGGCCGACGTTGGCCGGCGCCCAGGTGGGCCAGGAGCCGGTCGCCGGCTCCGAGCGGATGCCGCTCGCGGACGCCAAGGCGCTGGCGGCCGAACTGTCCGCCGAGGTACGCAACGCCGACGCGATCCTGCTCGCCGTACCGCTGTACAACTTCGGCATCGCCCAGAACGTGAAGTCCTGGATCGACGTCCTGCTGATCGACCGTGAGCTGTCGGGCAACGCCGAGCTCAAGGGCCGGCCGGCCATCTTCGCGCTCGCCCGGGGCGGCGGCTACGGCCCGGGGACCCCGCGGCACGGCTGGGACCACGCCACGCCGTACCTGGAGCGGATCTTCGGTGACGTTTTCGGGATGAACATCCGGACCGCGGCCGCCGAGCTCACCCTCGCCCCGGTCACCCCGGGCATGGAGGAACTGATCGACGCCTCCAAGGTCTCCGAGTCCGCGGCCCACGTCGAGGCCGACAAGCACGGCACCACCGTCGCCCGCGAACTCATCGGCAACGCAGCCTGAGCTGACAGCTCAGTGGTGCCGAGCTCGAGCCGGCATCACTGCGGCCGCCAGGTCGACAGCGTGACCGAGAGCGTGACGATTGTGGGTTCCGGCAAGACTGCGATCTGCTGCAGCAGATCGCGGTAGTTCAGGTGCCGGGCGCTCGGCGTCATCAGCACCAGCTGTTCCACCGCGGTCCGGTCCAGCGACATCGTCTCCTCGACGACCTCGCTGCCCGTCCGTACGAACGCTCCGTCGAGCGAGTCCTGCAGGCGGCGCTCCTTGTCCTCGTCGACGCTCACCATTCCGAGTACGTCGACCAGCTCGGCCAGGTGCTGCTGGTTCGGGGTGACCACGAGCAGCCGGCCGTCCGGTGCGAGGATCCGCGCCATCTCCTTCGCGTTGCGCGGAGCGAACACGTTCAGCACCACCTGGGCCGATCCGTCGACGACCGGCAGCTCCTTCCACGCGTCGCACACCACCGACGCGATCCGCGGATCCACTTTCGCGGCGCGGCGGGCGGCGTACTTCGACACGTCCAGGGCGATCCCGCGCCGGCGGTCCGACGTACCGAGAACTCCGGCCAGGTAGTAGCCGGTACCGGCACCGACCTCGACGACAAGGTCGTCTGCGCCCAGTCCGGCCGCGAGGATCAGCGCGTCCCGGATCGCGACGTAGTAGCCGGTGCCCAGGAAGACCGTACGGGCGCCGACCATCGCGGCCGAGTCGCCCTCGATCCCGTTCGACGCCGCGGGCAACAGGTTCAGGTAGCCCTGCTTGGCCAGGTCGTACGCGTGTCCCTGCGCGCACCTCGCCGTACGGCCGTCCAAGGCGAGCCGGTCCGCGCAGACCGGGCAGCGCAGTACGGAGACGAGGTCTGGGTTCACCGGGCCTAGGTTATGTCGCGGCTGGTGATGCGTGCCCAGGCGGCCGAGTAGAAGACCACGACGTAGCCGGCCTGGAGCAGCAGGTTGCGGGCGATCTCGTGGTAGTACGGCGGATCTCGGAGCAGGTCGGCGAACGACTGCCAGCGGAAGACCAGCAACCACGGGTGGATCGCGTGCAGCTGCGGGATCGCGGTCAGGATCCCGAGGATCACGAAGGTGCCGAACGTGGCCGCCATCGCGGCCAGCGGGGTCGACGTCAGCGACGACACGAACAGGCCGATCGCGGCCAGCCCGAGCAGCGACAGCGAGATCAGCACCGCGATCCCGAACGCCCGGAGCAGTCCTTCGCCGAGCGAGACCGTCGTGCCGGACAGCAGCAGCACGTCGCCGACCGGGAACAGGACGAAGCCGACGATGAAGCCGGAGATCCAGATCGTCATCGTCGCCGCGAAGCAGAACACGATCAGCGCGACCATCTTCGCGGCCAGCAGCCGGGACCGGCCGGCCGGTGCGACGAGCAGGTTGCGCAGGGTGCCGAGGCTGGCCTCACCGGCCAGCGACTCACCCGAGATGACCGTCACCGCGGTCGGCAGGAAGAACGGCATCGACAGGCCGAGGCTGCCGACGATCAGGAACAGGCCGTTGCCGGCGATCTGCCCGAGGAAGCCGTCGGTGCCGCCGTTGGAGTTGGCGATCTTGATCGCGACGCCGATCAGCAACGGCACGGCGGCGAGCACGCCGAGACCCACCTGGGTGCGGGTGCGGCCGAAGACGAGCTTCAGTTCGGACCGGAACAGCGCGAGCGTGTGCCGGCCGGCGCTCGGCCGCTGGACGACTGTGCCGGTGACCGGCTCGGCGACCGCTTCACTCGGCGACATCGAAACCCTCCCCGGTGAGTGCCACGAACGCGTCCTCCAGGCTGGGCCGCTCCAGGCCGAAGCCGTGGATGCGGACGTCGGCGGCGACCAGCGCGGCCGCGAACTTCTCGATCGGGAGCTCGCCGGGATCGCCCTCGACGGTCTCCTCGGACGTCTTCAGGTCCGTGACGCCGAGGCCCTGCAACGTGTCGGCCGCCTGGGTGAGGTCCGGCGTCCGGACGACCAGTCGCGGCCGGAGCTCCGAACGCAGGTCGGCGACCGTGGACTGGCGGAGCAGCTTCCCACGGCTCATCACGGCGGCGTGCGTGCAGACCTGCTCGACCTCGGCCAGCAGGTGGGTCGAAGTGAACACCGTCGTCCCGTCGCTCGCGAGGTCACGGATCAGGTGCCGCACCTCCCGGGTGCCTTGCGGGTCCAGGCCGTTCGTCGGCTCGTCGAGCACGAGCAGCTCGCGGCCCTGCATCAGCGCGACCGCGATGGCGAGCCGCTGGCGCATGCCGAGCGAGTACGCTCGCACCTTCTTGTTGGCCGCGTTGGACAGGCCGACCCGTTCCAGCGCCTCCCCGGCGCGCGCCTTACGGGTCTTCGGGTCTGCCGTCCGGTCGGCGGCGTCGAACCGCAACAGGTTCGCCTGACCGGTCCAGAACGGGTAGAACGCCGGGCCTTCGACGAGTGCGCCGACCCGCGGCAGCACCCGCAGGTGCGCCTTCGGCATCGGTTCGCCGAGCAGCTCGACCTGGCCCGACGTCGGCGCGATCAGGCCGAGCAGCATCCGGATCGTGGTGGTCTTCCCCGACCCGTTCGGGCCGAGGAAGCCGAACACGCTGCCGGCCGGCACCTCCAGGTCGACCGCGTCCACCGCGACCTGTCCGCCGTGGAACCGTTTGGTCAGCCCGCGGGTGACGACCGGCGCGCCCGCCATCTCGGTGCTCAGCGTGGGGCCTTCGCGGCCGCGGCCTGCAGGGTGTCCGGGGTGACCAGACCGGCGAACACCCGGCCGTCGTCGGTGATCAGCGCGCTCACCATCTTGCTGGTCAGTACCTTGCCCTTGCCCCACGAGCCCTGCACGGTCGGCGCCTTCGCGAGCAGTTGCGCGAGCGGACCGTTCCCGGTCAGGCCGCTGGTCCCGGCGCCCTTGATCATCACCACGCTGTCCCAGCCCTTGCCGATCACCGTCGGCTTCTCGGCACCCGGCCCACCGGGCTTGCGCGGCAGGACCCGGTTCGGCACGACCTGCTTCGGGATCTGCTTCTGGCCCGGGTTCGCCGGGACCTTCTCGTCGGTGACCTTCACGCCCTTCGGCGGGGTGAAGGTGAACGAACTCGCGGACGGCACGTCGAACGACACCGACGTGAAGCCCACCTCGAGGGCCGGCTTGCTACCGGACCGCTGCATCACGGTCACGTCCAGCGGGACCCACGTCTTGGAGTCGATCGCCAGCGTCACCGAACCGACGGTGGTCTTGTCGGTCTTCGGCACCAGGCGCAGCTTGTACGCGTCCCGGCCGGCGACCTTCTCGGTGCCGCTGACCGCGACGTTCGTGGTCGGGTCGATGGCGTCCAGGAACTGCTTCGCGACGGCCTGCGGGTCGTACGACCGCGGCGCCGTCTGCTCAGGCTTCCCGGGCTTCACGTTCTTGTGGGAGGGCAGCGTCAGCTTGGTGGCCTCGAGCTTAGACGAGTCGTACGCCCACGCGGACGTACCGTCCGTGGTCCAGAGCCGCTCGGCCTGGTTGTCGAGCACCGACACGCGCGCCTTGTCCGGCGTCGCGAACGCGACCCGGGCGGTGTGCTGACCGCTGAGCATCTCGGTGAGCTGGCTGTTGCCGCGGTCGCCCAGGCCGGGGATCGCCGGCAGGCCGAGGTCGGCGCTCGAGCTGACCGTGCCGCTGAGGCCGTCGACCTTCGCCGTCTGCACCTTCGCGAGCAGGTCCTGCGCGCTGATCGTCGGCAGCTTCGGCGAGGCGTCCGCCATCGCCGGGCCGAGTGTCCCCACCCCCGCCACCACCGCAACCGCCGCGACCGGAACCGTCCACCGTTTACTCCGCTGCGCTACACCCATGACTACAGCCTCGCACCGGGCGGGGACGGAACCAAGGGTCCTCAGGGTAGGTTCACCCGAAAGAGTGAGTGCGGCGTACGACCATGGTCGTACGCCGCACTCAGATTCCGCTCAGCGGGACTGCAGAGCGTCCAGCGCGACCGTCATCGCGGCCGCCACCCGGAAGTCCAGGCGCTGGTCCTGGACGGTGATCCGGTACCGGTCCCGGATCGACACCTTCCGCTCCACCGACAGCACAGGCCGGCCGCTGTTCCGCTCGGTGAAGTCGAAATGGAAGATGAACGGCAGCGGGATCTCCCCGACGAACGGGACGAACTCCCAGACCCGGCGCAGGATCGCGATCGTCGGGTTCCGCTCGGTACCGTCCGCGTCGACGCCCGGCGCGGACAGCTGCCAGCTGGACCGGAGCAGACTCTTGCCGAACTCCTTCTTGAACCAGCCGATCGACTGCCCGCCGGCGTCGTACACGTCGTAGCCCGAACCGAGGTCGATCGTCTTGCGGGCCTTGAACGAGAACACCGGCTGCGCCTTGGTGTCGTCGGTGTAGAACGTCACCTGCTCCTTGAACGCCATCCGCTTCTGTTGCGCGAATGCCAGCAGCTGCCCGTCGCTCCCGTCCGGATTGGTGGCGATCAGCTCGTACTTGTTCGCCATCATCGTGATCCGCTGCTTCATCGAGAAGGCGGGAACGTACATCGGCTCACTCATGCGCAGGAGTGTGTCAGACCACAGGCCGACGCACCTGTCCGCAGACCTTCCGCGAGGGCTTTCGCTGCCGGTGAGCCGTCGTTCAGAACTATGTCGAGGTGGCCGGCGCCTTGCAGGGCGAGGTCGCGGGCGATCTCCACGCCGTACTCCTCCGCTTCCGCCGGTGTGCGGGCGGGGCGCCAGAGTACGCCGAAGTCGTGGCCCGGCCTGTCCTCGTGGAGATCCACCACGAGCGCCTCAGCCTGTCGAAGGTGCGTGGCGTCGCCGCCGACGATCACTCGGATGCGCTGGCCCGTTGCCGGTGCCGCGTTCTGCGCCGCTTCGTGCGCATCGTCGACGATCGAGGTCGTACGGCGGCCCCATTCCTCGTCGTGGATCGCCCACGAGAGCGGCCGGCGCTTGGCCCAGCCGGACCGTACGAGCTCAGGAGCCGGTGCGAAGTGGTCGACGTACCCGACACACAGGTAACCGACCAGCTCGATGTGCGGCGGCAGACCGAGTACTTGCGCGACCTCCTCCGGGCCGAAGAACGAGACCCAGCCGACGCCGAGCCCTTCGGCGCGGGCCGCCAGCCAGAGGTTCTGGATCGCGATCGCCGCGGAGAACCAGGTAGTGCGCGGGTCCGCATGCCGGCCGAGTACGTGCCGGCCGCCGCGCCCCGGGTCGCAGGTCACCGCGATGTTGAGCGGGGCGTCGAGGATCGCCTCGATCTTCAGGCCGTCGAACGCCTGCCGTCGCTCGTCGGGCAGCGAGGCCGCGAACACGTCCCGCTGACGCACCGCGAGCTCGTGCACCTTCGTTCGAGTGGTCAGGTCCCGAATCAGCAAGAAGTCCCAGGGCTGGCTGAGTCCCACGCTGGGCGCCCGATGTGCCGCTTCCAGCACGCGTGTCAGTTTCTCCTCGTCGATCGGGAGCTGCAGGAAGCCCCGGCGTACGTCCCGCCGCTCGGCGATCACCCGCTGCACGGTCGCCCGCTCCTGCGCCCCGTAGCCATCGGCCGGCAGACGTCCGACCGCCACGGTGGCGTTGTCGGTCTTGTACTTCGGTACCAGGAGCTCGGCGCCTGCTGCTGACACGGCTGCTTCGGCAACGCTCGGAATGCCTTTGAGTCTGTTGACCTGTTCGCTCGGATTCGGCACCGGCTGCCTCGCCAGCTCGTCCTTGGTGAACGTACGAACCTCGGCACCGAGGTGGTCCGCGAGTTGCTTGAACGCAGGCTCGGTTTCGCGGCCCTGCAGGGTCACGATCAGCTCGACCGGACCGGGCAGGTCGGCGACGGCGCCTTCGAGCTCGGCGTACGGCGTACCCGCTCGGAGCCCGATTCCGACGACGAGCCTCATCCCGCGTACTCCCGCGCAGCCGCGACGAACCGCGCCGCGACGTCCGGCATCGCGCTCCAGTGCAGGTGCAGGTACGACGCGTGCACGTTGGGAAGCACCACGCCTTCGACCCCGCCGGGCAGATGCCAGGCGGGTCGTACGCCCTCGTCGAACTTCACCGCGGTCCGGTGGAACTCGTGCCCCCGGACCCGCCGTCCCTCGTCGAAGGACGCCGAGGAGGTCGCGGCAACCGCCGTACGGTACCCAAGCGTCAGCCGCCCGGTCATCCGAGCGGTGGCCGGCAACACCCCGGTCATCGGATGGCCGTCGAGCTCCCGGCACAGGTAGAGCAGTCCCGCACACTCGGCGATCACCGGAAGCCCGTCCGCGACGGCCTGCGCCACCTGCCGGCGGAGCTCGACGTTGGCGGACAACCCCTCGGCGTGCAACTCCGGGAAGCCGCCGCCGAGGTAGAGCGCGGCGGTTGCCTCGGGCAACTTATCGGTCAGCGGGTCGAAAGTTACCACCTCGGCCCCCGCCGCGGTCAGCAGCTCAGCCGTCTCGGTGTAGTGGAACGAGAACACTGGACCGCCCGCCACAGCAATCGGCGGCGGCTCACCTGGGACGGCGTACCGACGAACGGGCAGTGGTCCCGTTTGTCCGGCCCCGGCTCGGCGCGGCACGCTCACCTGCCGACCGGTGGGCCGGCCACTACCCGTGCTTCGGTACGCGGCGGTCTCGGTGGTCGGGTTCCACGGCGCTGCCTCGGTGGGTGCCGCGGCGCAGGCGACGGCTACCACGGCTTGGAGGTCTACGCTTTCGCGGACCAGTTCGGCGGCGGCTGTTACGGCGTCCTCGGCCTGGGTGCGTTGTTCGTTGGCGGGGACGAGGCCCAGGTGCCGGCTCGGGACCGTCAGGCGGGGGTTTCGGTGCAGGGCTCCTAGTACGGGGATGCCGGTCGGCGCGATTCCGGCGCGTACTTCGGTCTCGTGCCGGACGGACCCGATCTTGTTCAGGATGACGCCGACGATGCGTACTTCGGTGTCGTACGCAACGAAGCCCTGGACGACGGCGCCGACGCTCCGGCCGGCGGCGGACGCGTCGACGACGAGGATGACCGGCGCCTTCAGGAGTTTGGCGACGTGCGCGGTCGAGGAGAACCCGTCCGTCCCGAGCGCGCCGTCGTACAACCCCATCACGCCTTCGACCACGGCCAGGTCCGCATCGGCGGAGCCGTGGGCGAAGAGCGGCGCGACGAGATCCTCGCCGGACAGCATCGGGTCCAGGTTGCGACCCGGGCGAGCGGTGGCGACGGCGTGGAAGCCGGGGTCGATGTAGTCCGGTCCGACCTTGAACCCGGCGACCTTGTGACCCGCCCGCCGCAGCGCCGCCATCAACCCGACCGCGATCGTCGTCTTCCCCGCGCCCGAAGACGGCGCGGCGATCACCACTCGCGGGATCAAGCGGGTCACCACTCGATACCCTTCTGGCCTTTCTGGCCGGCGTCCATGGGGTGCTTGAGCTTGGTCATCTCGGTGGCGAGGTCCGCGGCTTCCAGCAGCTTCGGATGCGCGTCGCGGCCGGTGATCACCACGTACTGATGACCGGGACGGTCCACGAGCGTCGACACGACCTCGTCGACGTCGATCCAGCCCCACTTCATCGGGTACGTGAACTCGTCGAGGACGTACAGGTCGTGGGTCTGCGCCGCCAGCCGACGCTGGATCTCGCGCCAGCCTTCCAGCGCGTCGGCGGCGTGGTCCTCCTCGGTACCCGCCTTGCGGGACCAGCTCCAGCCCTCGCCCATCTTGTGCCATTCGACCGGGCCGCCCTGCCCGGTCGACCGGTGCAGCTCGCCGAGGGCCTTGAAGGCGCTCTCCTCGCCGACCTTCCACTTCGCGCTCTTCACGAACTGGAAGACACCGAGGTTCCACCCCTGGTTCCAGGCGCGCAGCGCCATCCCGAAGGCGGCGGTCGACTTCCCCTTCATCTCACCCGTGTGCACCATCAGCAGCGGACGGTTCCGGCGCTGGCGCGTGGTCAGTCCGTCGTCCGGTACGGCGCTCGGCTGTCCCTTCGGCATCAGGCGACCTTCCGCTCGGTCACGGTTCTGATGAGGTTGCCTGCGGCAACGTCTCCGAGGTCGAGGTACTCCGCGCCGAGCTCCGCCGCCAGTTCCGCGGCCAGCCCGAGCCGGATACCGCGGCGCGGTTCGCAGTCGACGACGACGGTCGCGATCCCATGCTGGGCGAGCCGGCCGGCCGCTTGACGGGCCCGGTCGAAGGCGTTGTCGCCGTACGTCGCGCGTCCGTCGGTGACGAGTACGAGCAGCGGGCGCCGGCGCGGGTCGCGGATGACCGCGATCCGCAGTACGTCGGCCGCCTGCAGGAGACCTTCCGCGAGCGGGGTACGACCGCCGGTGGGAAGGGATTCGAGCCGTCGTACGGCGGTCTCGACGCTGCCCGTCGGCGGCAGCGCGACCGTCGCCGCGGGACCGGCGAACGTGACCAGCCCGACGGTGTCGCGGCGCTGGTACGCGTCCAGCAGCAACGAGACGATCGCGGTCTTCACCTCGGTCATCCGCTTCTTCGTGCCCATCGAACCGGACGCGTCGACGCAGAACAGCACGAGGTTTCCCTCCCGCCCTTCCCGCACCGCGAGCCGTACGTCGCCGGCACGCACCACGAGTCCCGGCCCGGTCCGGCCACGAACCTTCTGGTACGGCGCCGCGCTCCGCACCGTCCCCAGCAGATGCGGCCGCCCCGCCTCCCGCCCGACCCGGGCCCGCTCCCCCACAACCCGCCCGACCTCGGTCACCGCCCGAGACCGCCGCCCCGCAACCCCGGCCCCCGCCGTCCGCACACTCAACAACCGAGCCTTGTACGGCTGAGAGCTGTTTGCGACGTCACCGCTCGGCGCGGGACCCGGCTGTTCTCCATCAGAGGAGGGAGCCGGAGCCGCCGAGTCAGTCGAGTCTGTGCTCGCCTCCGGCTTGTCGCCTCCACCTGGACCGTTCGGGTCGTCGTCGGGGTCTTCTTCTGACGGGGTGCTGTTGTTGATGGCCTCTTCCAACTGCTCCTGGTCCAGGCCGGGGGCGTCGAAGGGGTTTCGGCGACGGCGGTGTGGGAGGGCCAGTTTGGCGGCTGCCCGTACGTCCTCGACCTCGACGACCGTCCGGCCGGACCACGCGGCATGTGCGACGGCTGTGCGGGCGGTGACGAGGTCGGCCCGCATGCCGTCGACGTCGAAGGAGGCGCAGATCTCCGCGATCTGCCGGAGCGCCGCGTCGGTCAGGATCACCTCGGAGAGCAGGTCGCGCGCCTTCACGATGCGTTCGGCGAGCTCGCGCTGCGGACCGTCGTACCGCGCCACGAAACCGTCCGGATCCGCCTCGTACCCGAGCCTCGCGCGCATCACCTCGACGCGGACGGCCGGGTCGCGGCTGGCGACGACGTCGACGGTCAGGCCGAACCGGTCGAGGAGTTGCGGGCGGAGCTCGCCCTCCTCCGGGTTCATCGTGCCGACGAGGACGAACCGCGCCGGGTGGGTGACCGACACGCCGTCACGTTCCACGGTCGCGCGTCCCATCGCGGCGGCGTCGAGCAGTACGTCGACCAGGTGGTCGTGCAGCAGGTTGACCTCGTCGACGTACAGCAGTCCCCGATGCGCGGCCGCGAGCAGCCCGGGCTCGTACGCCGTGACGCCCTCGGCGAGCGCCTTCTCCAGGTGCAACGACCCCAGCACCCGGTCCTCGGTCGCCCCCACCGGCAACTCCACCAACCGCGCCGCCCGCACCACCCGCTCCCCCGCGTGCGGACCGTCCGGGCAGGTCGGATCGGGGCGTTCCGGATCGCACGAGAAGCGGCAGCCGGGTACGACGTCCACCGGCGGAAGGATCTCCGTCAGCGCCCGGACCGCGGTCGACTTGGCCGTACCCTTCTCGCCGCGGATCAGCACCCCGCCGATCGCTGGCGAGATCGCGGCCAGTACGAGCGCGAGCTGGAGCTCGTCCATCCCGACGACCGCGGTGAAGGGGAAGGAGTTCGGTACTGCAGCCCGCATCGGCGGTCGCCCTTTCGTCGAGCGGGTGTCCACGCCCGCTACGGCACTGGTACGCCTGCCCGCGTGACCGCAGGCCTGCGGACGACCGTGGATGTCCTGGCTCCCAAGGCCGCAGCCTCGGTCACAGTGGCGGGACCGCCCCGGATTCGCACCGGTGTTCCTCCACAACCGTCGCGCCGATCATGGCACACCCGCCCGCAGCTGCCCGCGACCAGGCTCACACGCGAGGAGGCTGACTTCCGTACGGCCCGGCGCCGAGGCGGCCGCGGACCTCCTTGAAGTGCAGGTGGACCGCTTCCTCGGCACGCTCGGCGTCACCGGAAGCGATCGCGTCGACCACCTGCTGGTGCAACACGGCGGTCTCCGAAGCCGGCACGGCGACGGCCTCCAGGTCGACGGCCCGGTACACGTCCCAGAACAACCCGACCAGCTCGCGCGCCAGCGGGACCCCGGCCGAGTCACAGATGTGTTCGTGGAACTCGCGATCCGCGGCCGGCGCGTCGGCGCCACCGCCCCGCATCCGCTCGACACATCCGAGCAGCTTCTCCCGCAGCGCGGCATCGTCAAGGCCCGCTGCTCTCCGGGTGAGCTCGGTCTCGAGGATTTCCCGGATCTCCAGCAGCTCCCGTAGCCGTTCGGTACTGCTGCCGGACCGCGTCCGGAACAACAACCACGGCTGCAAGGCCGACGAACTCGCCGACCCCACGAACGTCCCGTACCCGTGCCGGATCTCGACGATCCCCAGCGCCTGCAGGGCTTTCAGGGACTCCCGGACCGAGTTGCGGCTCACGCTGAAGTCCGCCATCAGCACGCTCTCGGGCGGCAACGGCGCGCCGGGCCCGAGGTCGCGTTCGATGATCAGGTCGGCGATCGCGTTCGCCAGCTCGTCGCTGCGCTTCGGCCGGGTCACTGCCACGCCCGACATCCTACGACCGGCGCGCGACCTCCGACGCGCCACGACGCGGCGTACCTACGGCGCGGCGATCGTGAGTCGCCGCCGGACACCGGCGAAGTGCCCCGCCATTGCGGTCGCCGTCGCGGCCGGGTCGCCGGCAGCGATCGCGTCGTAGATCGCGCGATGCTGCTCGAGGATCGCCGCCGCGGGTTCCTCCGGCGGAGTCAGCTCGGGTTCGAGCTGGTGGTACGAATCCCAGAATGCCCCGAGCAGCCGGTTCACCAGCGTGTTGCCGAGCGGCCGGAACAGTACCTCGTGGAACCGCCGGTCGACGGCCGGCGAGATCCGTCCGGCCCGCGCCTCGGCCGCCATCGTCTCGAGTACGTCGGCCAGGCCGCGCAGGTCAGGCCCTGGTTCGAAGGCGATCATCCGCTGCGCCAGGCCCGACTCCAGCGCCTCCCGTACCTCGGTCAGCTCGGCCAGGCCGCTGCGCCCGTCGCGCAGGCTGATCCTGGTGTGGAACGTCATCTCGTCCACGAGCGCGCCGAGCGACATCGCGCCGACGTACATGCCGAGGCCGCGGCGTACCTCCACGATGCCGATCGCCTGCAGCGCCTTGATCGCCTCGCGGACCGAGTTCCGGCCGACGTCGAGCCGGGCGGCGAGCTCGGCCTCGGTCGGCATCGGGTCGCCCGCGGCCAGGTCGAGCCGCAGGATCAGGTCCTTGATCCGGTCCTGCACCTGCTGGGTTCCGCTGGGTCTCGGTACGCGATCCATCGACAGCTCCTGGGCTCTTGACCGAACGAAGCCGGTCTCCTAAGGTCGCCGGACATAGGACGTAGGATGTGGGACAACCCACAACCTACCTGCTGCAGAGCTCCGCCACATCCCCTGCCGCTGGAGGCATCGTGAACCAACCAAACGGGTTCGAGCGCCGCTCGTTCCTGAAGTACTCCGGTGCGCTGGGCGCAGCCGCGACGATCACTGGTGGATTGTCGGCCTGCACCAGCGGCCCGGCCTCGACCGGAGCCGTCGGCGCCGGCGCGGACACCGGCCTGGTCACCGCGGTGATCGGCTACGGGAACAACCAGAGCTGGGACCCGACGCTGACCGCGTCCGCCTTCACGATGGCGGCGATGCAGCACATCTACGAGGGTCTGGTCGACACCGACCCGATCACCCGGCAGCCGTACGCCGCCCTCGGCACCGAGGTTCCGGCCGACCCGAACGCCACCTCGTGGAAGTTCACCCTGCGGGACGGCGCGAAGTGGCACGACGGGCAGCCGGTCACCGCCGACGACGTGGTCTTCACCTTCCAGCGGATCCTCGACCCGAAGCTCAAGGTGCTCACCTTCAACTTCTTCGCGAGCTGGCTGAAGGAGGTCCGCAAGACCGGCGACAAGTCCGTCGAACTGGTGCTGAACTTCCCGTTCCCGGACGGCCTGCCGCGGCTGACGATCGCGAAGATCCTGCCCAAGCACGTGTTCTCCCAGCCCGGCGCATGGGACCTGGCCAAGAACGGCAAGGCCGTCGGCTCCGGTCCGTACAAGCAGACCTCGCACCAGCCGAAGTCGAACACCACCTTCGAGGCGTTCGCGGACTACAACGGCCCGCGGCCGCCGGCGTTCAAGAAGATGAACTGGCTGAGCATCGTCGACTCCTCCGCCCGGGTCGCGAAGATCTCCGGCAGCAGCGCGGAGGCGCAGATCTCCGACAACATCCCGTACGCGAACATCGACCGGCTGAAGACGTCGGGGCTGACGGTCGAAGGCGGCAAGGGGATGAACCATCTGTTCCTGATGTTCAACACCGCGAACAAGCCGTTCGACGACGTCCGCGTCCGGCAGGCGCTGTTCATGGCGATCGACACCCAGAAGATGATCGAGGTCGCGCTCAAGGGCCGCGGCAAGGCGAGTACGTCGTTCCTGAACGAGGAGAACCCCTCGTACGCCAAGGCGAAGACGGTGTACAGCTACGACCCGGCGAAGGCGAAGGCACTGCTGACCGCCGCCGGTGTCACGAACCTGTCGATCAACCTGCTCGCGGTCAACGTGAGCTGGATCGTCGACTGCCTGCCGACCATTGCCGCGTCCTGGAACGCGATCGGCGTGAAGACCACCTTGGAGCCGCAGGACACCGCCGCGGTGTTCACCAAGATGGACCAGAACGCCGACTACCAGGTCGTCGCCGCCGCGTCGAACCCGAACCAGTTCGGCGCCGACGCCGACCTGATCCTGCGCTACAACTACACGCAGGGCGGGTCCTGGATGAAGTACACCCGCTGGGAGAACAGCGCCGGCGCGAAGGCGATCTTCGCCAAGATGGACCAGGCGATCCGGGCCACCGACGCCGATACGCGGCTGAAGCTCACCCACGAATACCTCGACCTGGTCGCGGAGCAGGCCGTGCTGTACCCCGTCGTCCACACCGAGCTGATGACGGCCTGGGACGGGAAGAAGCTGACCGGGATCAAGGCGCAGCCCTACCCGGGGATCAACCTGCTGCAGGCGAAGCGGGCCTGAGCTGTGGCTGTCGTCGTCCGCATGCTGCTCCGCCGGCTGTTGCTGCTGGTTCCGTTGCTGCTCGGCATCATCGCGTTCGTCTTCCTGGTGATGCGGTTCTCCAACAACGATCCCGCGGTCGCGTACTTCCAGGGCGCGAACCCGACCGAGGAGCAGCTGCACATGTTCCGGCAGGAGAACGGCCTGCTGGATCCGCTGCCGCTGCGCTACGTGCACTTCGTCGGCGACCTGTTGCACGGCGACCTCGGTACCAGCGTGCTCACGAAGGCGCCGGTACTGCAGTCGGTCACCACCGCGATGCCGTTGACGTTCCAGCTCACCCTGCTGGGACTGCTGATCGCGCTGGTACTGTCCTTGGTCCTCGGCGTCACCGCAGCGATCTTCCGCGATCGTTGGGTGGACCAAGCGATCCGGCTGATCTCACTCGTCGGAGTCGCGGCGCCTTCGTTCTGGCTGGCGCTGCTGATGATCCAGTACCTCGCGGTCGACCGCGGCTGGTTCCCGCCGAGCGGATACGTGAACCCGGTCGACGGGTTCGGGCCGTGGTTGCGGACGATGACGCTGCCGGCGTTCGCGCTGTCGCTGCCGGTGGCGGCCCAGCTGACCAGAATCATCCGTACGTCGGTCGTCGAGGAGCTCGACAAGGACTACGTCCGGACCGCCATCGGCAGCGGGTTGCCCCCGGTGGTGGTGGTCGGACGCAACGTCCTACGGAACGCGTTGATCAACCCGCTCACCGTGCTCGGCCTGCGGATCGGGTACCTGCTCGGCGGCGCCGTCGTGATCGAGCAGATCTTCACCCTGCCCGGGATGGGCACGCTGATGATCAACGCCGTCCGCGACGGCGACCCGGCCGTCGTACAGGGCGTCGTACTGACGATCGCGATCGGCTTCGTGGTGGTCAACCTCGTCGTCGACGTGCTGTACCTGCTGGTCAACCCGCGACTGAGGAGCGCTGCCTGATGCGTGCACGACTGGCTGAGCGGCTCTCCCGCCCAGGCATCAACTTCAAGCGCCTGCCGCCGGCCGCGTGGATCGCCGTCGCGGTCCTCACGGTGGTGATCCTGGCGGCGATCCTCGCCCCGCTGCTCACGCCGTACGACATCCTCACCCAGGAGGACAGCGGCGGCGGTCCATCGGGCGCGCACTGGTTCGGGCTGGACAGCGCGAACCGGGACATCTTCACCCGGCTCGTGTACGGTGCCCGCTGGTCGCTGATGATCGGCCTCGGAGCGACCGCGCTCGCACTGACCGCGGGCGCGGTCGTCGGGTCGATCGCAGCGACCTCACGCAAGGCCGTCGACGAGACCGTGATGCGGGTCCTCGACGTCGTCATGGCGTTCCCGGGGATCGCGCTGGCGGCCGTACTGGTGGCCGTGTTCGGCGGATCGATCCCGGTCCTGGTGATCGCGATCGCCTTCCTGTACACGCCGCCCGTGGCGAGGGTGGTCCGCGCCAACGTACTCGCGCAGTACGGCGAGGACTACGTGGTCGCGGAGAAGATCATCGGCGCCCGGACCCCGCACATCCTGCTCCGGCACGTGGCGATCAACTGCGCCGCGCCGGTACTTGTGTTCTGCACGGTGATGGTGGCCGACGCCATCGTCTTCGAGGCGTCGCTGTCGTTCATCGGCGCCGGGGTCCGGCCGCCGGAGCCGTCCTGGGGCTCGGTGATTGCCGACGGCAAGAACATGGTCCTGCTGGGCGGCTGGTGGGCGACGGTCTTCCCGGGCCTGCTGATCCTGATCACCGTGCTCGCGCTGAACATCCTGTCCGAGGGCGTCTCCGACGCCTGGGCCGCGCCGGGCGTCCGCCGGGTCGAGGGGAAGAAGCAGGAGAAGGATGCGCTGGAAGCCGCCCAGCCGGGCTCCGGTGAACTCGTCGAGCTGCCGGGTCTGGACCTGGCGGCGACGCGGTTGCGCGAACGGGCGCGGCCGCTGCCGGAGGGCGAGCCCGTACTGTCCGTGCAGGGGCTGGCGATCGGGTTCGAGGGCCGGCACGACGGGGTCGACGTCGTCGACGGGATCAGCTTCGAGGTACGGCCCGGCGAGGTGCTCGGCCTGGTCGGTGAGTCCGGTTGCGGCAAGTCGCTGACCGCGCTCACCGTGATGGGCCTGGAACCGCGCGGCGCCCGGATCCGCGGCCGGATCCGGTTCGACGGCAAGGACCTGCTGAGCCTGCGGCGCTCCGAACGGCGGCGGTTGCTCGGTCACGACATGGCGATGATCTACCAGGACGCCTTGTCCTCGCTGAACCCGGCGATGACGATCAGGGCCCAGCTCAAGCAGCTGGCTCGCCGGGGTGGCCGGCGTACTCCGGCAGAGCTGCTGGAACTGGTCGGCCTGGATCCCGAGCGGACCCTGACCAGCTACCCGCACGAGCTGTCCGGTGGTCAGCGGCAGCGGGTGCTGATCGCGATGGCGTTGTCCCGCGACCCGAAGCTGATCGTCGCCGACGAACCGACCACCGCCCTCGACGTCACGGTCCAGGCACAGGTGATCGAGCTGCTGCTCCGGCTACGCGCCGAGCTCGGCTTCGCGTTGATCCTCGTGTCGCACGACCTCGCGTTGGTTGCCGACGTCACCGATCGGGTCGTGGTGATGTACGGCGGCCAGATCGTTGAGACCGGAGTCACCGCCGACCTCGTCGGCGAGCCGGCGCACCACTACGCGCGCGGCCTGCTCGGCTCGGTCCTGTCGCTGGAGTCCGGCGCGGCCCGGCTGACCCAGATCCGTGGCGTCGTCCCGTCGCCGGCCGACTTCCCCGCCGGCTGCCGGTTCGCCGACCGTTGCCCGATGGTCACCGATCTCTGCCGCAGTACGGCTCCCGAGCTGGCCGGCCGGTCGACGCAGCATCTGGTGGCCTGTCATCACCCGGCAGTTGTCCTGGTCGAGAAGGAGGTGCTGCTATGACCGAGACGGTGCTGGAGCTGTCCGACGTACACGTCGTACACCGGGCCAGGTCCGGCGGGCTCTTCAGGCGGGACCGGGTGTACGCGCTGACCGGCGCCGACCTGACGGTCGCGGCCGGGGAGACCGTCGGTATCGTCGGCGAGTCCGGCTGCGGGAAGTCGACGCTGGCCAAGGTGCTTGTCGGCGTCCAGCGACCCACCGCCGGTACGGCGTCGTTCCGCGGCCACGACATCTGGTCGATGAAACCGGCCGAACGCCGCGAAGCGATCGGTACCGGGACCGGGATGATCTTCCAGGACCCGTCGACCGCGCTCAACCGCCGGCTGCCCGTCCATCGGGTGCTGCGGGACCCGCTCGACGTGCACCACCGCGGTACCGTTGCCCAGCGCAACGAACGGGTCCGCGAGCTGATGGCGCTGGTCGGGCTGCCGCGGAGCGTCGCGGACGCCGTACCCGGCCAGCTGTCGGGTGGTCAGCGGCAACGGGTCGCGATCGCCCGGGCCTTGGCTCTCGAGCCGTCGCTGCTGGTGGCCGACGAACCGACCAGTGCGCTGGACGTGTCCGTCCGGGCGCAGATCCTCAACCTGCTGCTCGACCTCAAGGAACGTCTCGGCCTGGCGATGGTGTTCGTCTCGCACGACATCCAGACCGTCCGCCGGATGAGCGACCGCGTCATCACCGTGTACCTCGGCCGGATCGTCGAACAGGCGCCCGCGGCCGGCATCGCCCAGCAGGCGCGGCATCCGTACACCCGGGCGCTGTTCTCCGCGACCCCCGGCCTGATCTCGCCGATCGACCCGATCCCGCTGGTCGGCCCGGTGCCGTCGGCGACCCGGCCGCCGAGCGGCTGCCCGTTCCGGACCCGCTGCTGGAAGGCCGACGACAGCTGCGCCGCCTCGATGCCCGGGTTCGAGTCCGACGCCGCCGACGCCACGCACCGGTTCCGCTGTCATCACCCCGTGGTCGCGCGGGAATCCACTGTTGACCTGATCACCCAAGCATTGGAGCGTTCATGACCTTGCCTGCCCGCCTGACCGGTGTCATCCCGCCTGTCTGTACGCCGCTGACACCGGATCACCAGGTGGACACCGCCTCGCTGGTCCGGCTGATCGACCACCTGATCGGGGGCGGCGTGAGCGGACTGTTCGTGCTCGGCTCCACCTCCGAGGTCGCGTACCTGCCGGACGGGCACCGCAAGGTCGTACTCGACACGGTCGTCGGGCACGTCGCCGGCCGGTTGCCGGTGCTGGCCGGCGTCATCGACACCGCGACGTTGCGGGTGATCGACCATGTCCGTACGGCGGTCGCGGCCGGCGTGGACGGCATCGTCGTCACGGCGCCGTTCTACACCCGTACGCATCCCGCCGAGATCGACAAGCACTTCCGGATGGTGTCGGCGGCCGCCGGCCTACCGGTGTTCGCGTACGACCTGCCGGGATCGGTGCACTCCAAGCTCGGCGCCGACCTGCTGCTGCAACTCGCGGCCGACGGCGTACTGGCCGGGTTGAAGGACTCCAGTGGTGACGAGGGCGGTTTGCGGAACGTGATCCTGAGGGCGCGCGACCGCGGCGACATCACCGGCTTCAGCGTGCTCACGGGCTCTGAGCTGACCGTCGACAACGCGCTGTGGATGGGCGCCGACGGAGTGGTCCCGGGGCTCGGCAACGTGGATCCGCACGGGTACGTCAAGCTGTACGGCCACGCGGTCGCCGGTGAGTGGGCGGAGGCGCGGACCGAACAGGAACGACTGGTACGGCTCTTCGAACTGATCGGGGTCGGTGACCCGGCGCGGATGGGGATGAGCTCGTCCGCCCTCGGCGCTTTCAAGGCGGCACTGCAGTTGCGCGGCGTGATCGAGCACGGCGTGATGGCCCCGCCGCAGATCCCGTTGGACCCCGACGAGATCGCCCAGGTCGGCAAGTACCTGGCGGCGGCCGGTCTGCTCAGTCAGTGAGGCGTTTGGCGAGGGCAGTGGCGGCGGAGTCGTCGCGGACCTCGCGGATGCCGACGATGGGGGTCACCGTGACGAAGCCCTCCCGGAGGAGCGCCTCATCGGTGCCCGGGACCGGGGTGGCGTCGGTGCGTTGGAGGGTGATCATCGGCTCGCCGGTCGGGGCCTTCGCGCCGAGCAGGACCGTCCGGCGGGGTACGGCCAGCGCGGCGTGCCGGACACCGGCCAGCTGATCCAGCGGGCGGTCCGGCACGTTGATCGTGAGCGCCGTACCGGCCGGCTCGTCGCTGATCCAGCTCAGGGCCTCGCCCGCGACCGTCGCCGCGGTCGGCCAGTGGCCCGGGTCGTCGGAGTCGATGCTGACCGCGACCGCCGACACGCCCATCCCGGCCGCCGTCAGCGCCGCGGCGACCGTGCCGGAGTGGAAGATCGTCACGCCGATGTTCAGGCCCCGGTTGATCCCGGACAGCACCAGGTCCGGCCGCGGCCCGAACACGCCCGCGTCACCGCGAGCGCCGGCGTCCCGTCGATCCCGGTGAACGTGACGCCGTGCTCCTCCTCCGCCGCGGTCCGGATCGGGCGGTCGATCATCCTGGCCCGGGCCGACCCGACCCCGCTCTCGTCGACCAGCGGCGCGACCACGAGCACGTCGTACCCGAGCTGGGCGATCGCCGGTGCGAGGGCGCGGATTCCCGGGGCGAGATAACCGTCGTCGTTGGTGATGAGGACCCGTGGCATACCTCAACCCAATCAGGCGCGGTCCTCGATGTCACCCTCCGTCTCAAGGACTGCATTCCGCAGTGTCTCCAGCGCCTCGTCCGACGGCTCCGCCCACAGACCACGCTGCGCGGCCTCGAGCAGGCGCTCCGCGATCCCGTGCCGCGCCCACGGGTTCGACTTGCGGAAGAACTCCGCCATCTCCGGGTCCGCGACGTACTCCTTGGTCAGCGACTCGTACATCCAGTCGTCCACCACGCCTGCGGTCGCGTCGTACCCGAACAGGTAGTCGACGGTGGCGGCCATCTCGAACGCGCCCTTGTACCCGTGCCGCCGCATCGCCGCCATCCACCGCGGGTTCACCACCCGCGCGCGGAACACCCGCTTCGCCTCCTCCTCCAGCGTGCGGGTCTTCACCTGCGCAGGGACGGCGGAGTCGCCGACGTACGCCTTCGGGTTCGCGCCGGTCAGGTGCCGGACCATCGCGATCATGCCGCCGTGATACTGGAAGTAGTCGTCGGAGTCCATGATGTCGTGCTCGCGGGTGTCGGCGTTCTTCGCGGCGACCTGGATCCGGGCGTACGCGCGCTCCATCGACCCGCGGGCCTCGGCGCCGTCGAGGCCCTTGCCGTACGCGTACCCGCCCCAGACGGCGTACACCTCGGCGAGCTCGGCGTCGGTACGCCAGTTGCGCGCGTCGACGAGCGGGAGCAGACCGGCACCGTACGAGCCCGGCTTGGAACCGAACACCCGGGCGGTGGCCTGCCGTACGTCGTTGCCCGCAGCAACGTCCTCGTCGACGTGCGCCTTGAGGAAGTTGTCCGCCGCGGTCTCGTCGAGGGCAGCGACGGTACGTACGGCCTCGTCGAGCAACGCGACGACGTGGGGAAACGCGTCCCGGAAGAACCCGGAGATCCGGATCGTCACGTCGATCCGCGGCCGGCCGAGCTCCTCGAGCCCGACGACCTCGAAGCTCGTCACCCGTCGCGACGCCTCGTCCCACACCGGCCGGCACCCGAGCAGCCAGAGCACCTCGGCCAGGTCGTCACCCTGCGTTCGCATCGCCGACGTACCCCAGATCGTCAGCCCCACCGACCGCGGGTACTCCCCCGTCTCCGCCCGGTGCCGCGTGAGCAACGAGTCGGCCAGCGCGACGCCGACATCCCAGGCGTTCCGGCTCGGAATCGCCTTCGGGTCGACCGCGTAGAAGTTCCGCCCGGTCGGCAGCACGTTCACAAGCCCCCGAGTAGGCGATCCCGACGGCCCCGCCTCCACAAACCGCCCATCAAGCGCCCGCAGCACGTTCGCCAACTCATCCCCCGTCCGCCCCAACCGCGGCACCACCTCAGTGGCAGCAAACCTCAGCGACCGCTCAACCTCTGGGCAGTCCCGGGCCAACACCTCGCTGACGACTACCGGGACCTTCGTCTCGTCCCACCCGAGCGTCTCCATCCCGAGTACGAGCTTCCGCGCGACCGCCTCCAAGATGTCCACCCCGTCAGCGGCAGTCACAGCCGGCAGGTCGACGAGTGCTGCGAGATCAGCGAGATCGACTGAGGCCCCAGGACTGGCAAGCAGCGAGGACTCATCGACACCGAAGGCGTTCCCCAGTGCCGTCCGCAGCCCGGGGATCGAGTACGAACCGCCCCACAGCTGCTTCGCCCGTAGGACCGCGAGCACGAGGTTGACCCGTGCTTCGCCGGTCGGTGCACCACCCAGCACGTGCAACCCGTCCCGGATCTGCACGTCCTTGATCTCGCACAGGTACCCGTCCAGATGCAGCACGAACTCGTCGAACTCCTCGTCCGACGGCTTGTCGGACGTCTGCAGGTCGTGGTGCAACTGCGCCGCCTGGATCAGCGTCCAGATCTGCGCCCGCAACGTCGGCACCTTCTCCGGATCGAGCGCGGACACCGTCGCGTACTCGTCCAGCAGGTACTCCAGCTTCGCCATGTCGCCGTACGTCTCCGCCCGGGCCATCGGCGGCACCAGGTGGTCGACGACCGTCGCGTGCGCCCGCCGCTTGGCCTGCGTACCCTCACCCGGGTCGTTGACGATGAACGGGTACACCATCGGCAGGTTCCCGAGTACGGCGTCCGGCGCGCAGTCGGCCGCCATCCCGATCCCCTTGCCCGGCAGCCATTCCAGCGTCCCGTGCTTGCCCAGGTGTACGACGGCCTGCGCCCCGAAACCGCCGTCCTCCGGCGGAGCCTCGAGCCATCGGTACGCCGCCAGGTAGTGGTGCGACGGCGCCATGTCCGGGTCGTGGTAGATCGCCACCGGGTTCTCGCCGAACCCGCGCGGCGGCTGGATCATCAGCACCACGTTCCCGAACCGCAACGCGGCCAGCGCGATCGCCGGCTCGTCGCCGGACGTGTCGACGTACAGCTCGCCCGGTGCCTCGCCCCACGCCTCGATCATTGCCGTACGCAACGATTCGGGCGTCCGGCCGAACCACTGCGCGTACGTCGACAGCGGCACCTTCGCGACCGCGGCCGCGAGCTGCTCGTCGGTCAGCCAGTCGACGTCGTGTCCGCCGGCCGCGATCAGCTGGTGGATCAGCCCGTCGCCTTCGAGTGAGCTCACGTCGAGGTCGCCGAGGTCGTACCCCGCGTCCTTCAACTGCCCGAGCAGTACGACCGCTGACGCCGGCGTGTCCAGCCCGACCGCGTTCCCGATCCGCGCGTGCTTCGTCGGGTACGACGACAGCACCAGCGCGATCCGCTTCTCGGCCACCGGTACGTGCCGCAGCCGCGCGTGCGCGACCGCGATCCCGGCCAGCCGCGCGCACCGTTCCGCGTCCGGCGCGTAGCGTGCGAGCCCGTCGGCGTCGTACGACTTGAACGAGAACGGCACCGAGATCAGCCGCCCGTCGAACTCCGGGATCGCGACCTGCGTCGCCGCGTCCAGCGGGCTGACCGCCGCGTCGCTGTCCACCCACTGCTCGCGCGTCGAGGTCAGCGCGAGGCCCTGGATCAGCGGGATGTCCAGCGACGCCAGCGCACCGGCGTCCCACGCGTCGTCCGCACCGCCGGCGCTCGCGTCGGCCGCGACCGATCCGCCCGCGGCGAGCAGCGTCGTGACGAGTACGTCGCACTTCCGGAGCAGGTCGAACAGCCCGGCGTTCTCGTCGCTGGTCGGGTCGAGTCCGCGCAAGGTCCCGCAGTACACCGGCAGCGGCTGCGCGCCGGCTTCGATGACGGCGGCGGCGAGCGCGTCGACGAAGGCGGTGTTCCCGGAGATCTCGTGGGCGCGGTAGTACACGATGCCGACGACGGGCCGGTCGTCCTCGACGTACGTGCCACGGACGCCGTACGCCGGGAGCGCGCGCGGCGGCTCGAACTCGTCACCGGTCAGCAGCAGCGTGTCGCGGAGGAACCCGGCGAGGTTGCGGAGGTTGTCGGCTCCGCCCTCCCTTAGGTACGCGAGCGCCTCGGTCACCGCACCGGCCGGCACCGTCGAGAGCGACATCAGCTCCGCGTCCGGCGCCGCCTCACCGCTGACGACCACAGCGGGCTTCCCGGACGCGAGGACCGCGTCGAGCCCGTCCTCCCAAGCCCGCCGCCCACCAAGCAGCCGCACCACGACAACCTCGGCCGCGTCGAGCAGGCTGCCCAGCTGGGTCAGCTCAAGCCGAGCCGGGTTCGCCACCGCCCAACCCGCGCCCGCCTCCGCTGCAGCCAGCAGGTCGGTGTCAGCAGTAGAAAGCAGCAGAAGATTCGCAGCCACGACAGCACAGTCCTTCCCGGGGTATCCACGCCCCAGCTACAGGTACGACGGCGACAGTTCCTGACTCCCCCTACTCGGGGTCACAGTGGCGGGACCGCCCCGGACTCACACCGGGTTCCTGCTGATGCCGTCGAATGACTGTGCTGACTCTAGCTGTGCATCGCGTAGTGGGCAGCCAGTAGGTCAGTACCCCAGTCGTTGCGAAGGTCACGCCAGACGGAGTGGATGTGGTTCGCGTTGTCCTGGGTGTTGTCGTACTCCGCGAGGAACGTCGGCCCGGCGATCGAGTAGTAGTGCCGGTGGCCGACGCCGGGCTGGGTCTCGCCGGCCCAGGCGAAGGTCAGGTGCTCGATGCCCTGTTCGGTGATGTCCTGCCACGTCTGCAGACCGATCGGGCCGGCGGCGCGTCCGACGTACTGGCCGATCAGAAGGCTCAGGAGCTGACGCTGCTGCTCGTCCATGTCCCCGTACGGCAGGCCGCGGTGGAGGAGGGACGCGTCGGCGACCGGGTCGTGGCGGGTCAGGATGTCGTCGGGAGCGTCCGGTGAGACCAGTGCGACCTCGAGCTGGCCCGGCTCCAGTGCATGGAGCAACTGGAAGCCCAAGTCCTGTTCCGCGGCCAGGAACCGGCGTCCGGTCTGCGGGCCGGTCAGCACCTCGGCCGGGTTGGAGCCGATGAACTGAGGCGTGAACGAGACCGCACCGTCCACGAACGTGACGTGCAACGCCAGGTGGTGCCCGTTGAGCCGCCAGGCCCACGGACCGGTACCGGACGGGTCGCCCAGTACGCGCAGGAAGAACCGCTCGCCAAGCACCGAGCCCTGCCAGTCGCCGGAATCCGGCAGCGCCGGGATACCGCGCAGGATCACCTCTGCGTCGAGTACGGCCCAGGAGTCGGCCGCACCGCGTTCGCTGCACGCCAGCTCTACCAGCCGCTTTGCCAGCAGCTGCTGCGCCGGTGTGAGCTCGCCCAGCGGCAGACCGGCCCGGTCACCCGGCAGGTACGTCCACTCCTTGTGGTCCGGGGTGTCGAACGGCGCCTTGAGCTTGTCGAGCTGAGCGGGCGACATGCTCGCCAGCAGGTCGAGTACGGCGTCCTGCGTCTGCGCTACAACCATGCCGGTCGCTCCCGTTCCGTCGGTCTCACTCGCTACCTACTTCTGCCAAGCTTGACGCTCTTGGTCGGTCGGTTCGTAGTTCGTCCACTGTTCGAACGGCCGATCCAGCTTGTACCGGAAATCCGGTTGCCGCAGCAGGACGCGTGTTTCCGCGTTGGCCGGGTTCCGCAGCGACTCGAAGAACCGTACCGACCAGTGGAACCAGCGCATGCAGAACAACCGCATCGTGAGCCCGTGCGACACCAGCAGCACGTTCTTCGGCGCGTCCGGTGTCTCGAAGTCGCGGTGCATGGTCTCGAGGAACGTCGACACCCGGTCGTACACGTCCGCGCCCGACTCACCGTGGGTGAACCGGTAGAAGAAGTGCCCGAACGCGTTCCGCAGCTGCTCCTGCTGCTCGATGTCCGCGGTGTCCTGCAGGTTCGCCCAATCCTGCTCTCGCAACCGCGGCTCCTCCCGCGGCAGCTGAACCAGGTCGTCCAGCCCAAGCGAATCCAACGTCTGCCGAGCCCGCAGGTACGGCGACACGTACACCCGAACCGACTCCCCCTCGAACAACTCCCGCAACTGCCGCCCGGTCGCGGCCGCCTGCTCATGCCCGCGCTCGGTCAGCGGCACCGCGTGATCCGGCACCCGCTCGTAGATCGTCTTGTCCAGATTCGCCTCGGACTCCCCATGCCGAACCAACACAATCCGCAACGGCCGATGGCTCAACCCCACAGCTCCCCCTTCCGACCTGCCCCGCCCCGCTCCGCGTGGCGGGAGGCGGGCGTAGCCCGGCGAGCGAGCAGCGCGGCGAGCGCTGCCACCCCGGCAGCTGCAACGCCGACCCTTCTCGCGAGGGTTGCTGTGCGGCGGATGTCCGGGACGGTCGGGGGCGAGCCGTCGCCGAGGGTTCCGCGGTTCTCGGTGTAGGTGCCGTAGGTGTTGGTGCCGCCGAGGGTGAGGTCGAGGGCGCCGGCGAACGCTGCTTCGACAGGGCCGGCGTTCGGGCTCGGGTGTTTCGGTGCATCCCGCCGCCAGACCCGGGACGTTTCCCGCGGCCTGCCTGCGACGAGTCCGGTCAGCAGTGCGCACGCCCGCGCCGGCAGGAGATTCAGTACGTCGTCCAGCCGCGCGGCCGCCCAGCCGAAGTTCTCGTATTTCGGCGAGTGGTAGCCGACCATCGCGTCGAGCGTGTTCGCGGCGCGATAGCCGAGGAGACCGGGGATGCCGAACAGCCCGCCCCACAGGAGCGGTGCCACGCAGGCGTCGGAGGTGTTCTCGGCGATCGACTCCACCGTGGCGCGGGCCAGTTCGTCTGCCTCCAGGTTGGTGGCGTCGCGGGCGCAGAGGTGGCCCAGGCGGTCCCGCGCCCCTTCGATGTCCTTCGCCTCGAGGAGCGCGGCCATGGCTTCTGCTTCGCGTTCGAGGCTGCGGGCGCCCAGGACGGTCCACGTGGCGCCGGCGGTTACCGCGGTGTGGAGGAGCGGATGCCTTCGGGTCAGCCGCTCGACCGCGAGGCCCAGGACTGTGGTGGTACCTACGAGGACAGCTGTGTGGGCGGTGCCCGCCTGACGGCTGTCGGCGTACAGGTGCTGCTCCAGCCGCGACGCGGTGCGGCCGAAGCCGGCGACCGGGTGGTAGCGGCGGGGGTCGCCGAGGAGGCGGTCGGCGGCGAAGCCCAGGAGGATGCCGAGAGCCCTGGTGTATGCGCTGGACACCCTGGGAAGTCTGCCAGGTGAACAGTTGTGATTGGGTGACCGCATGGGAATCGCGGAGCTGCTCCAGCAGGTCGACGGGAGCGGGGAGTTCGGGGTCTGGCTCGGCCGGCTGGACGGTAAGCCGGTGTTCGTGCACGAGGCGGAGCGACCGCACTACTCCGCGAGCACGATGAAACTGCCCGTGGCGATGGCGATGATGCGCAAGGTCGACGCCGGTGAGCTCGTGCTCGACCAGCCGGTGACCGTACACAACGACTTCGAGTCCGCGGCCGGCGGCCGGTTCGGCGTGAACCCGGACGAGGACGAGGCACCCGCGACCTGGTCCCGGCTGGGCGAACAGGTACCGCTCGGCTGGCTCGCGACCGAGATGATCACCCGCTCCAGCAACCTGGCCACCGACCTCGTCCTCGAACAGGTCGGTGTCGCCGCCGCACATCAGGCGCTTGCCGAATCCACCCTCGGGTCGTCCCCGCAGCCCGCCTCGAAGATCCAGCGCGGGATCGACGACGGGGCCGCGCAGCGGGCCGGGATCAGCAACCTGATGAGCCCGGCCGGGCTGGCCGGCGTACTGGTTGCGGTGGGCAACCAGGAAGGTGCCTCCGGCGACTACCTGCGTGACCTGCTGGCCGGCAACCAGTGGAACGGGGAGATCCCGGCCCAGTTGCCGCCCGGCACCCGGGTCGAGCACAAGAACGGCTGGGACACCCGGATCCGGCACGACGGCGGCATCGTCCGGCCGGCCGATGCGGACCCGTTCGTACTCGTTGTTTGCACTACCTCTGACCTGCCGGATGCCGACGCGCAGAAGCTGATCGCGGCGATAGCCCTGGAATGCTGGAACAGCAGGCACGATCTCGGAGCGGTGCGGTGAAGCTCACCACTCATTTGGTGTCGGCGCCGCTGCACACACCGTTCGTCACCGCGCTGCGTACGGCGACGCACGCCGAGTCGCTGCTGGTGGAGATCAGCGACGGAGAGTTGAGCGGTTGGGGTGAGGCGCCGCAGGTGTGGAAGGTGACCGGCGACTCGCTCGCCGGTTCGCGGGCGTGCATCGAGGGACCGATCACGGCCGCCCTGGACGGGCTCGGGCCGGACGACCTGACCGAGGCGCTGCGCCGGGTGCAGGGTGCCGCGGTCGGCAACTTCGGCGCGAAGGACGCGGTCGACGTCGCGCTGCACGACCTCGCGGCCCGGCGCCGCGGGCAGCCGCTGCACGGGTTCCTCGGCTCGACGGTCGACGTCGTCCGTACCGATATGACGCTGTCGGCCGGCGACCCGGACGCGCTCGCCGACGCCGCGAAGGCGCGGATCGCGGACGGGTTCGACGTACTCAAGGTCAAGGTCGGTACCGACGCCGCCGGTGACGTCGAGCGGGTACGCCGGGTGCGGGACGCGATCGGCCCGGAGCCGCGGCTGCGGCTGGACGCGAACCAGGGCTGGACGCGCCGGGACGCGGTGACCGTGATCCGCGCGCTCGAGGACGCGGGGTGTGCGATCGAGCTGGTCGAACAGCCGGTCGCCGCGGCCGACCTGGACGGGATGGCGTGGGTGACGGACCGGGTCGGTACGCCGATCCTCGCCGACGAGTCCGTGTACGGCGTTCGCGACCTGGTGGCGGTGATCCGGCGCAGTGCGGCCGACCTGGTGAACGTGAAGCTGGCGAAGTGCGGCGGGCTGGCCCCGGCGCGGACGCTGCTCGAACTCGCCCGCGAGCACGGGCTGGGCGCGATCGTCGGCTGCATGATGGAGGGCCACGTCGGTGTCGGCGCGGCGGCCGCGCTGGTGTCGGCGTACCCGACGACCGCGGTCAACGACCTGGACGCCGCGTGGTGGTTGCGCGAGCCCGCGGTGATCGGTGGGATCCGGTACGACGGCGCGCGGATCCACCTGCCTTCTGCTCCCGGACTGGGCGTGACAGGCTTGAGGACATGAAGTTAGCCGCCACCAAGGTCCCGATCAGTACGGTCTGGACGTCGCCGGACGCGCCGCGAGACATCGACGCGCCGGCAACTGCCGACCTCCCGGACGTCGCCGCGTGGGCGAAGTCGATGGACACCGAGACCCGGCTCGGCCTGCACGGCCGGACCCTGACCCAGCTGCTGTTCGCCGAGCCCGTGCTGGTGCGGTCCGAACGCGACGGGTGGTCCGAGATCGCGGCGCCCTGGCAGCCGTCGTCGCAGGACGAGCTCGGATACCCGGGGTGGGTCCGGTCGAGCCACCTCGGTGAGCTGCCGACGAGTGCGTCCGATCCGGTCGCGATCGCCGTACCGTCCGCCACGCTCTTTGCCGAGCCCGGCGAGCGTCCCTTGGCCGAGCTGTCGTTCGCTACGGTGCTGGCTTCTGTTGAGCACGCCGACGGTCATACGCGAGTGGCGACGCCTGACGGCGGGTACGGCTGGTTGCAGGACGCCGTACTGCGTTCGGTGGTGGAGCCGTCGGACCCGGACGAGCGGTTGCGGCTGGGCGAGCAGTTCCTCGGGCTGGAGTACCTGTGGGGCGGTACGTCGGCGTACGGGCTGGACTGCTCCGGCTTGGTACACACGGTCAGCCGCGTGCTCGGACTGCGTACCCCGCGAGACGCCCACGACCAGGCGGACGAGCTGCCGAACATCCCGGTCGACGACGTCCGGCCCGGCGACCTCTACTTCTTCGCCCGCGACGGCAAACCCATCCACCACGTCGGCTTCGTCTCCCCCACCGGCATGCTCCACGCCTCCGAAACCGGCAAACGCCTGGAAAACACCCCCCTAACCCCCGACCGCCGCTCAACCCTGACAACAGCAGCCCGGTTTTAGACACCCGAGGCCGCCCCTGACCCGTTGAAGGTCAGGGGCGGCCTCGGTTGTCAGGACTCGTTTGGGTGGAGTTCTGGGTGGTTTGCGTTTGTTTTGCGGGATTTGTGGAGGCTTAGGACTGTGGTGATTCCTAGGGTGATGATGATGAAGCCGAGGGAGAACCAGATGGGGATCTCGGGGGCCCAGGTGATGTGGTGGCCGCCGTTGATGAACGGGAGTTCGTTGACGTGCATGGCGTGCAGGACCAGCTTCACGCCGATGAACGCGAGCACGACCGACAGCCCGAGCGACAGGTAGACCAGCCGCTTCAGCAAATCACCGAGCAGGAAGTACAGCTGTCGCAGCCCCATCAGCGCGAACACGTTCGCGGTGAAGACCAGGAACGGCTCCTGCGTCAGCCCGTAGATCGCGGGGATCGAATCGAGCGCGAACAGCAGGTCCGTCGTACCGAGCGCGATGATCACGATCGCCATCGGGGTGACGAGCCGTTTGCCGTTCTTCACCAGGGTCAGCTTGACCCCGTTGTACTCGTCGGTGGCGTTCAGCCGCTTCTTCGCGAACCGGATGACCGCGTTCTCCTTGAAGTCGTCGTCGTCGTTCTCACCCTGCTTGGCGAGGTGGACCGCGGTGTACACCAGGAACGCGCCGAAGATGTAGAAGACCCACGAGAACTGGTTGATCGCGGCCGCGCCGACGGCGATGAACACCCCGCGGAACACCAGCGCCAGGATGATCCCGATCAGCAGCGCGGTCTGCTGGTACTGCCTGGGCACCTGGAACCTGGCCATGATGATCAGGAAGATGAACAGGTTGTCGACGCTCAGGCTGTACTCCGTGAGCCAGCCGGCGAAGAACTCCCCGGCGTACTGCCCGCCGGAGAACCACCAGACGCCAAGCCCGAAGACCACGGCGAGGCCGATGTAGAACGCGATCGCGGTGGCCGATTCGCGGGTGCTCGGCTCGTGCGGCCGGCGGCCGATGACGAAGACGTCGAAGGCCAGCAGCGCGAGCAGCAACCCGACGGTGATGTACCAAACGTAGTCAGCAACGTGCACAGAATCCTCCGGAGTTCAGACGAGAACATCAACTCCGAAGGTCTCTTCCGCCGCACCGTGAGTGACCGGTGCGACCGGGGGCACCGGGCCTGGGACGAACCCCGGCCGTGATGACGATGCCGCCGCGAAAGGAATACTCCCCTTCTCAGCACCTATTCTGACGGTTCGGAGTCCGAGATACCAAATCCCCACCCCGCAGCGTTGATCACAACCCCGTCAGAACCCCGTCACAGCCGGTGGTGACCACCCGTTCACCCCACCTTCGCCACCGTGTCCCCGTCCCACGGCTCGTCCGGCCAGGCGCCAGGCTTGCCCAGACAGTACTCGCGCGGTCCGTCGCCGGTCAGCCGCCTCTCAGGCATGCGTGACGACTTCCACGTTGTTGCCGTCCGGGTCACGGAGAAACACGGCGTAGTACCCAGGGTGATACTCAGGCCACTCCTTCGGCTCGTGCAGCACCTCGGCCCCGAGCTCCACGCCGGCCCGATGCACGGTCTCGACAGTCGCCCGGTCGGGCGCGGTGAACGCCACGTGGATCTCTCGCTGCACCCCGCCGGTGGTCTGCGTCCCGAGCCAGAACTTCGGTACGCCGTCGCTCGCCGACAATCCCAGCACATCGCCGAAGTCCATCGCGACACTGACACCCAACGGCCCCAGCACGGCTTCGTAGAACCGTCGGCTGGCGTCCAGGTCATCGCACTGCAACGACAGGTGGTCGAACATCCGTGTCCTCCCTAGGTGACTCTGGATCGCACAGTAGACCCAACGACCGACAGATCCGGAACGCGACGTCAGTC
Organism: Kribbella sp. NPDC004536; assembly: GCF_042873835.1. Taxonomy (NCBI): domain Bacteria; kingdom Bacillati; phylum Actinomycetota; class Actinomycetes; order Propionibacteriales; family Kribbellaceae; genus Kribbella; species Kribbella sp. NPDC004536. The sequence goes on from NZ_JBIALY010000002.1 coordinate 1,976,879, forward strand.
CCGACCGCGGAAACGACGTGCCAGCAGAACGTCGAAAGGATGCAGCTGTCCCGGTGGACCAGCGCCGAGACCCACGTCGGCGACTGCGCCGGCGCGGCTACTTCGCGCCGGCGTTGGTCATCTGGCGGAGCTCCTTCTTCAGTTCGGAGATCTCGTCGCGGAAGCGGGCCGCCACCTCGAACTGCAGCTCGGCGGCCGCGTTGTGCATCTGGTCGGTCAGCTGCTGGATCAGGTCGGCCAGGTCCGACGACGGCAGCCCGCCGGCCAGCTCCTTCGCCTTCTCCCCCGCCTTCTTGCCGCCACCCGGGACCGGCGCCTTGCCGCGCGACTGCGTCCGGCCGGACCCGAGCAGCTCGGCGGTGTCGGCGTCCTCGCGGGCCAGCATGTCGGTGATGTCGGCGATCTTCTTCCGCAGCGGCTGCGGGTCGACCCCGTTCGCCTCGTTGTACGCGATCTGCTTCGCGCGCCGCCGGTTCGTCTCGTCGATCGCCTGTTCCATCGACGGCGTGATCTTGTCGGCGTACATGAACACCTGGCCGGACACGTTCCGGGCCGCGCGGCCGATGGTCTGGATCAGCGAACGTCCCGACCGCAGGAAGCCTTCCTTGTCCGCGTCCAGGATCGCGACCAGCGACACCTCAGGCAGGTCCAGGCCCTCGCGCAGCAGGTTGATACCGACCAGGACGTCGAACTCGCCCATCCGCAGCTCGCGGAGCAGCTCGACCCGGCGCAGCGTGTCCACCTCGCTGTGCAGATACCTGGTCCGGATCCCCATCTCCAGCAGGTAGTCGGTCAGGTCCTCGGACATCTTCTTGGTCAGCGTGGTGACCAGCACCCGCTCGTCCCGCTCGACCCGGAGCCGGATCTCGTGGATCAGGTCGTCGATCTGCCCCTTCGTCGGCTTCACGATCACCTCGGGGTCGACCAGACCGGTCGGCCGGATGATCTGCTCGACGAACCCGTCGGACTTGTCCTGCTCGTACTGCCCCGGAGTGGCGGACAGGTACACCGTCTGGCCGATCCGCTCCAGGAACTCCTCCCAGCGCAGCGGCCGGTTGTCCATCGCGGACGGCAGCCGGAACCCGTGCTCGACCAGGGTCCGCTTGCGGGACATGTCGCCCTCGTACATCCCGCCGATCTGCGGGACGGTCACGTGCGACTCGTCGATCACCAGCAGGTAGTCCTCGGGGAAGTAGTCCAGCAGGCAGTGCGGCGCCGTACCGGGCTCGCGGCCGTCGGTGTGCCGGGAGTAGTTCTCGATCCCGGAGCAGGTCCCGATCTGGCGCATCATCTCGATGTCGTACGTCGTCCGCATCCGCAGCCGCTGCGCCTCCAGCAGCTGGCCGTTCCGCTCGAGCTCGGTGAGCCGCTCCTCGAGCTCCGCCTCGATCGAGGTGATCGCGCGCTCCATCCGCTCCGGTGCGGTCACGTAGTGGGTGGCGGCGCCGATGTAGACCTCGTTCTCCTCGGACAGCACCTCGCCGGTGACCGGGTGCAGCGTCATCACCCGCTCGATCTCGTCGCCGAAGAACTCCACCCGGACCGCGAGCTCCTGGTACACCGGGAAGACCTCGAGCGTGTCGCCACGGACCCGGAACGTGCCGCGGGTGCCGGCCAGGTCGTTGCGCGCGTACTGCACGCCGACCAGCTTCCGGAGCAGACCGTCGCGGTCCATCTCGGTGCCGACCTTCACGTGGATCATGCGGTTCAGGTACTCGTCGGCGGAGCCCAGACCGTAGATGCACGAGACGGTCGCGACCACGACCACGTCGCGCCGCGTCAGCAGCGACCAGGTCGCCGAGTGCCGCAGTCGCTCGACCTCCTCGTTGATCGAGGAGTCCTTCTCGATATAGGTGTCCGTCTGCGGGACGTACGCCTCGGGCTGGTAGTAGTCGTAGTACGACACGAAGTACTCGACGGCGTTGTCCGGGAAGAACTGGCGCAGCTCGTTCGCGAACTGGGCGGCCAGGGTCTTGTTCGGCTGCAGGACCAGCATCGGGCGCTGGATCTTCTCGGCCAGCCAGGCGACCGTCGCGGTCTTACCCGTACCGGTCGCGCCGAGCAGCACGACGTCCTGCTCGCCGGCGTTGATCCGCCGCTCGAGGTCCGCGATCGCGGCCGGCTGGTCACCGGCCGGCTCGAACTCCGACACCACCTTCAGCGGGGCGACCATCCGCTGCAGATCCGACACCTGTCTCATGCCCCCCACCGTACGGGGCCACGCCGACAGTTTCTAAAAACCCCAGGTCAGAAGCTTTTTATGAGGGTGCTGTTCATGTACTGGAGTTCGTTGACCCGGCGTTTGTAGACGCGGGTCTCGAGGGCGGCGTCGGTGGCGGTGACGCGGTCGAACTTGTCCTGGTAAGCCGTGACGAAGCCCTGCATCGAGACGTGTTTGCCGTTCTTGGCGACCCAGTCACCGGTGTACGTCAGCGCGTAGCAGGCCTTGATGTTCGGGTTGGCCGGTTTGCACTCGGCGCCCGTGCCGATCCGGACACCCTGCATCCCGTTCGACTCGACGTCGACCAGGTGCTCGGCGAAGCCCTTCGCGTCGTACAGCTCGGTCTGCCGCACCCAGTAGTACCCGTCGATCAGACCGCGGGCGTTGAACTGCTGGAGGATGTAGTTCTTCCCGGCCTTGGTCTTGTCCCAGTCCGGCAGCCAGCCCTTCGACGGCGTGAACCAGACGCCGTACCCGACCTCGACACCGACGTCGTTCGGCCCCTTGGAGTCGTCCGGGGTCGGCGTCGGCGACGGCGTGTACATGGTGCCGAGCGGCTCCGGCGACTGCTGCGCGGTGGACTTCTTGTCGTCCTTGCCGGTCACCAGCAGTACGACACCGATCGCCACCAGCAGCACCGCGACGATCGCGGCCGCCATGATGATCCACGGCGTCTTGCTCGACCTCGGCCTCGGCGGGCGGACCGGGCGGGACGGCCCGGGACCCCAGCCGCCCGGAGCCGGAGCGGACACCGGCGGCGGGCCAGGCGGCGGACCGTACTGCTGACTCATAGTCGTCGTTTCCTCGTGCTAGTTCTGGGTCACATGCTGTCGATGACGGACTTCTTCATGGTCGCGGCGTCCGCCTCGGCCTTCGGGGCGAAGTCCGCGTTGGTCCGGAAGTCCAGCGCGGTCACCACACCGTCCTTGCGCCGGTACGCCTCGATGGAGCCCTTGACCTTCGCCTCGACACCGTTCTTGGTGAAGGTGGAGGTGTAGTCGATCGCGACGCACTCCACCAAGACGTCCTTGGGGCATGGCAGGTTCCGTACCGCGCCGAGCTGGGTGATCTCCTCCTCGGTCTCCCCCTCGACGATCCCGAGCAGGTACGCGTTCGCGGTCACGTCGCGCTTCTGCCGGACCCAGAAGAACGCCCGCGCGTCCGCCGTGGTGTTCGGCGGGTAGATCGCGACCTGCTTGCCGGCCTTCTCCTTGGTGTAGAGGGTCCACCCCGGCGCCGGGACGAGCGAGACGCCGAAGCCGACCTGGATCGCGTTCGGCGGCGGCTGGTACGACGTCTTCGGCGCCGCCGGCGTACTCGCCGGCGTGCTCGGCGGGTTCTGCGCGGTCTTGTCGTCACCGCCGGACAGTGCCACCAGGACGACCGCGACGATCGCCACGACCAGCAGCCCGGCGCCGATCGGGATCATCAGCGGCGGCAGCTGGAAGCCCTTCTTCTTCTCCGGCGGCGGCCGGCGCAGCGACGGCGGGCCGACCTTGTCACCCCAGGCCGACGACGTCTCGGTCGCCGGCCCGGAACCGGGACCGCCGGGGCCGTTCCCGGGCGCGGCAGAGCCGCCCCACGGTGCCGGGGGCGGCTGCACCTCGAGATTCCAGGGCGACGGCGGGAGCTGCTCCTCCGGCTCGTCGTCCGGGTCCGGTCCGGGCTGGTTGACCCAGGGGTTACCGCCGGTCCCTTTGTCTCGCTTTCCGCTCACTGACTCTCGAGCACCGACTTCAGCATCGCCGTCGAGTCCGGGTCGAGCGTGGCGAGCTTGTCCTTACGCCCGTACGCCTGTGCGACGGTGATCACGCCGTCGTTGCGCTCGATCACGGCGACGAACCCGACCGCCTCGAAGCTACCGCTCTGCGAGGTCCTGACGCCGGAGTACGCCTGCGACATCAGGACCTTCACCGGGGTCTTGTCGTCCGGACCCGGCGTCACGGTCTTGACCTGCTTGGTCTGGACCGAGGACAGAGACTTGGTGTTGGCCTTGACTACAGCGGACAGGATCGACTCGCTCGACTCGGTGGTCTTCGCGGCCGCGACCATGAAGATGCCCTCACCTTGCTTGACCAGGAACACGCCGGTGTAGCCGTCCAGGCTCTGCCGGACGTAGCCGTTGGCCGGCTTCACGTAGATGCCCTCGGCAACCGCGATGCCCTCGTCCCCGCCGGTGCTCGGCTGGGTCGTCGGCTCGGCCGTCGGGGACGCCGTGGGCTCACCGGTCGGCTGTTCCGTGGGCTGACCGGTCGGCTCGCCCGTCGGCTGCGCGGTCGGCGCACCGGTCGGGGTCGGCGTCGGGTCGGCCTGGTCGTCGCCGCCCTTGAAGATCAGCGCGAGGACGACACCGATGATCGCGACGAGTGCGAACGCACCGCCGGCGATCAGCAGGGTCTTGCCGCTGCCGCCACTCTTGCGCGGCGGCTGCTGACCACCCCACGGCTGCTGGCCACCGTACTGCTGCTGACCCGGGAAGCCCGGCTGCTGACCGGGGTACCCCTGCTGCGGCTGCTGGTACTGCTGCTGGCCGGGGTAACCCTGCTGCGGCGGCTGCTGCTGCGGGTACTGACCGCCGTACCCAGGCTGCGGCTGGTACTGACCAGGCTGCTGTTGACCAGGCTGCTGCTGGGGACGTGCCTGCTGCGGGGGCTGCTGACCGGGCTGGCCGTAACCAGGCTGCGGCTGCCCTCCGTACGGCTGCTGTCCGCCTTGACCACCGTACGGCGGCTGCTGCTGGTTGCTCATGCCTGCGTCTCCCCAGTCGTCGCAGCGGTCGGTGCTGTCACCCCGCGGGCGGACTTCGGTACCGAACGCACCGAGTTGCCGCAGGCGGAGCAGAAGTCGGAGTGCGGGAGCAGCGGCATCTCACAGCGCGAGCAGAACGCCAGCTCGCCGGACGCGTGGTTCGAACCACCGCGGGCGGCCGACTCCAACGCTGCCTCCAGCAGGCCCTTGTGCAGCACGGTCCGGACCCGGATGATCAGCGCTCCGAGTAGTACCAGACCCCAGACGACGCCGAGGACCGCGCCGACCGTGGAACCGCGGCCGCCGACGAATCCGAGCAGGTAGACGCCGCCCTGGAACAGGGCGTTCACCACCATCGCCTGGAGCAGGCCGCCGACCCAGCGCGGCGTGAAGCCGTCGTACCCCTCGCCGAGGCCGGAGAACTCCGCGCCCGCGAGGCCCGTGGCCGAGCCGTACACCAGCGGCTTGATGAAGCCGTGCAGTACGACGATCGAGATCCATGTACCAGCGCTGCTGCCCGGACCGGCGAAGCCGCCGCTGATCCAGCCCCAGTGCAGGACGAGGGTCTCGAAGCACGCGTAGCCGACACCGGCGACGACGCCGAACGTGAAACCGTCCATCAGGTCGTCGTACCGCGGCCGGGAGGCCAGGTAGAGCGGGCCGATCTGGCGGATCAGCTCGGACACGACCGGTACCAGCAGGAGCAGGATCAGCAGGTCCCGCAGCGACGGCCCGGTGGAACCGTTGCCGATGGCGTCGAGGCTGAGCCCGATCTTGTCCGACCAGATCCAGGTGAACAGGGCCGCGAGGACACCGGTCAGCACGAAGGCCGCGGCGACCACCGGGATCGGCTCGTCCTCCCACAGGTTCACGTCGTACAAGTAGATGATGTAGACGATCGGGATGGCGAAGGCCGCGATCATGATCGCCACCGGAAGCGCTCCGAGCGCCGCCGTCAGTACGGTCAGCAGCAGGGCGATGCCGAGCGCGACCTTGTAGGTGTACGGCTGTTTGCCGGATCCCTGCGGCATGATCGTCGAGACCAGTTTGAACGACGCCACCGGCTCGTCCGGCCTGGCGGCGTACGCGTTCTTCCGCTCGTTGTCCCCGGCGCGCAGGTCGTTGCCACAGTGGTGGCAGAAATGCGACACATCGGGGACGTCAGAGCTGCAGCGCGGACAAACCACGCCATCCTCCCAACCTCGGACGTCCGGACCGGAGCGGGGCGCACCGGCCGTGCCCGGCCGTGTGCACCACGGGCCGGACCGGGACAGATTCTCGTACAGGGGGTCCCGGAAGCATCATTTACCGCGCAAGGGTCATCTTTTCGTGTCCGGACCGTGGCCCAGCCGGTGTTCGAACGTGGCCCAGACCTCGTCCAGCCGGCGATCCAGGTCGGCCAGGCTGCCGGAGTTGTCGACCACCACGTCCGCGACCGCGAGCCGGTCCGCGCGGGACGCCTGGCTGGCGATCCGCTGCCGGGCCTCCGCGGCGGCCATCCCGCGCTGTGCGGTCAGCCGCTCGACCTGGGTCCCGACCGGTACGTCGACCACCAGCACCAGGTCGAACTTGTCCGCCTGGCCGGTCTCCACGAGCAGCGGGATGTCGTGCACGACGATCGCGTCCGCGTCCGCCGCCGCCTCGATCTCCGCGGCCCGGGCCCGCACCCGCGGGTGGATGATCGCCTCGAGCCTGCGCCGGGCGGGTTCGTCGCCGAACACGATCTTCCCGAGCGCGGGCCGGTCCAGGTCACCGTCCGCGGTGAGGACGCCGGGACCGAACGCCGCGACCACCTCGGCCAGGCCGTCGGTCCCCCGCGCCACCACCTCGCGCGCGAGCACGTCGGAGTCGATCACGACGGCCCCGCGCGCGGCCAGCCGCGCCGACACCGCACTCTTCCCGGACCCGATCCCGCCGGTCAGTCCCACTCTCAGCACGCCAGCACCCTATCCAGGCGCCTAGCATGGCTTATGGGGTGGTGGCGGCGCAGGCGTGCGGAGGAGCTGCGGCACGTTCGGGTGATGGCCGAGGAGGACGTGGTTCTCTTCGGGGAGGAGCTCGGGCGGCTCGGTGAGTTGCTGGACGGCGTCGACCTGGACGCGGAGACGCGGCACGACTACCAGGCCGCGCTGGACGCGTACGAAACCGCCGAGCGGCTGGTGGACCGGCTCAGTACGTTCGACGCGATCAGTGCCGTCGTGGACACGCTGACCGGCGGGCGGTACGCGCTCGCCTGCGTCCGGGCCCGGGTCGCGGGCGAGCCGCTGCCGGTACGCCGTACGCCCTGCTTCTTCAACCCGCAGCACGGACCGGCCGCCGTCGACGTGGTCTGGACGCCGCGCTCGGGCCCGACCCGCCGGGTGCCGGCGTGCGCGCAGGACGCAGCCCGGGTCCAGGCGGGCGAGGACCCGCCGCTGCGGACCGTGCGGTACGGCGAGCACGACGTACCGGCGTGGGAGGCCGGCGCGCCGAACGAGCCGTACCGGATCGGCTTCTTCTCCGCGAGCGGCGCCCGCGCACAGGTGGTCGAGCTCAAGCTCCGGCTCAAGGGCGAGGGCCGCGGCCAATGGGGCACCGACCTCGGCAAACCCCGCATCCGGCGGCCTTACGACTGAACGTACGAAACCCTCGCACCCGGAGCGGGTGCGAGGGTTTCGAAGGGTCGAACTATCAGCCCTGGCCGGTCAGCTTCTCGCGGAGGGCCTGGAGCGCCTCGTCGGAAGCGAGCGCACCCTCGACGGGGGCGTCGTCCTTCGGGGCAGCGGCCGAGGAGTACGTCGAGGCCTCGCCGGCCTCGACGTCCGCCGTCTTGGCGTCCTCGATCTGCTTCTTGTGGGCCTCCCAGCGCGTGTGGGCCTCGGCGTACTGCCGCTCCCACTCCTCACGCTGCGCGTCGAAGCCCTCGAGCCACTCGCCCGTCTCCGGGTCGAAGCCCTCCGGGTAGATGTAGTTGCCCTGGTCGTCGTACGTCGCCGTCATGCCGTAGAGCGTCGGGTCGAAGTCGTCCGAGACCGGGTCGACACCCTCGTTGGCCTGCTTGAGCGACAGCGAGATCCGGCGCCGCTCCAGGTCGATGTCGATGATCTTGACCATGACGTCGTCGTTGACCTGGACGACCTGCTCCGGGATCTCGACGTGCCGCTCGGCCAGCTCGGAGATGTGCACCAGACCCTCGATGCCCTCCTCCACGCGGACGAACGCACCGAACGGAACCAGCTTGGTGACCTTGCCGGGCACGATCTGGCCCATCTGGTGGGTCCGGGCGAACTGCTGCCACGGGTCTTCCTGGGTCGCCTTCAGCGACAGCGAGACGCGCTCGCGGTCCATGTCGACGTCCAGCACCTCGACGGTGACCTCCTGGCCGACCTCGACGACCTCGGTCGGGTGGTCGATGTGCTTCCAGGACAGCTCCGAGACGTGCACCAGGCCGTCGACGCCGCCGAGGTCCACGAACGCACCGAAGTTGACGATCGAGGAGACGACGCCCTTGCGGATCTGGCCCTTCTGCAGCTGGGTGAGGAAGTTCATCCGCACCTCGGACTGGGTCTGCTCCAGCCAGGCGCGGCGGGACAGGACCACGTTGTTGCGGTTCTTGTCCAGCTCGATGATCTTCGCCTCGATCTCCTGGCCGACGTACGGCTGGAGGTCGCGGACCCGGCGCATCTCGACGAGCGAGGCCGGAAGGAAGCCACGGAGGCCGATGTCGAGGATGAGACCACCCTTGACGACCTCGATGACGGTGCCGGTGACGACGCCGTCCTCTTCCTTGATCTTCTCGATCGTGCCCCAGGCCTTCTCGTACTGGGCGCGCTTCTTCGAGAGGATCAGGCGGCCTTCCTTGTCCTCCTTCTGGAGAACGAGGGCCTCGACGTGATCGCCGACGTTGACGACCTCGTTCGGGTCGACGTCGTGCTTGATCGACAGCTCGCGGGACGGGATCACGCCTTCGGTCTTGTAACCGATGTCGAGCAGGACCTCGTCCCGGTCGACCTTGACGATGGTGCCCTCGACGATGTCGCCGTCGTTGAAGTACTTGATGGTCTGATCGATCGCCGCGAGGAAGTCTTCCTCCGACCCGATGTCATTGACCGCTACCTGCGGGGTGTTGCGCACTGCGGGGTCGAGGGGAGCCTCGATGCTGGCCGTCATGTGGTGGGTTGCTCCGTGGACTGGTGGTGTCGTGCGGTTGCGCCATGTTCCTTTGGATCGCACCAAACCGCGGGATTGCCAGAAGACGACAGATTCACCACCGAGCTGCTGCGAGTCACGAGCCTGCTCCGTCCGAGGTCGCGCGGGCCCATAGCGCATCTCACAGAATACCGGTCTTGACGAAGGCAGCACAACCTGGGGCACCCGTCGTCAGCGGGCGCCCGCCGAGGTACCCCGACGTGCCATTGCTCTCAATGTACGACGTCCAGCTCCGGACGGCCGCCCGCGAGCGTGCCCGTGTCCGCCATTCGGGAGGCCAGCCGGTGCGCCGCAGCTGCCACCTCGTGCTCGGCGGCGCGGCTCGCGAGGTCGAGCAGCGCCCACAGGTCGGCCGCCCGACCGAGGTCCACGAGCGGCTCCCCCACCCACCGCAACTCGTCCAGTACGGCGCGGGCCAGCACCGGGTCCTCGCAGAATCGGAGCAGGTTGCCGAGGTCAGCGTACGGCGAGCCTGCGTGCGAGAACTCCCAGTCGATCAGGCCGGTGATCCGCGCGGTCTCCGGGTCGACCAGCAGGTTCTTCGGGTTGAAGTCGCTGTGCACCAGGCAGACCCGGTGTACACCTCCTCCGAGCAGCTCCTCCGCCTCGTCGATCACGTCCGCGAAGCCGTCGCTCAGCCCGAGCTCCAGGCCGGCGACGTACTCGGACAGGTCCCCGAGCCCGAACGGTTCGATCCCGAGCTCGTCGTCCCGGAACATCCCCGCGCGCAGGAACGGCATCCCGCTCAACCGGGCCAGCAACTCCCCCAGCTGCGTCCCGACCGTCCGTCGCTGCCGGTCGTCGGCCGTCTCCAGGAACACCTGCAGGTTGACCCCCGGCAGCCGCTCCGTCAGCAGGTACGGCGGCTCGTCGTACGACCCCTCCCGCTTCAACTCCAGCACCCGAGGCACCGGCAACAGTCCGCGCACCAACTCGAGCAACGCCGCGTCCACCACCGCCCGCGCCGGATCCTTCGCGTAGAACTTGATGACCGCGTCCTCACCACCGGCGCTCACTGCGAACGTCTGCCCGCCGTACCCACCTGTCAACGGAACGGCACTGGCTGCGAAGTCGGTCATGCTCCCGACACTAGAGTGTGCGGCGTGAACGAGCCGGTGCGGGTTGAGCTGACCGAGGCGGAGACCTCGCGGGCCAGTCGCACCTACTGGGACGAGGTCGCCGACGAGTACCTCGCCGAGCACGGCGAGTTCCTGGGCGAGGACCGGTTCATCTGGTCGCCGGAGGGCGTCGACGAGGCGGACGCTCAGCTGCTCGGCCCGGTTCGTGGGCGGCGGGTGCTGGAGGTCGGGTGTGGCGCCGCGCAGTGCTCGCGCTGGCTGGTGACGCAGGGCGCCGACGTGGTGGCGTTCGACATCTCGGTCGAGCAGTTGCGGATCGCGAAGACGCTCGACGAGCGGACCGGTACGGCGGTCCGTACGGTCGCCGCGGACGCGGTCGCGCTCCCGTACCGGGATGCCTCGTTCGACATCGTCTGCTCGGCCTTCGGCGCGCTCCCGTTCGTGGCCGACGCCGGTACGGCGTTCCGCGAGATCGCCCGCGTACTGCGGCCAGCCGGCACGCTCGTCTTCTCCGTGACGCACCCGTTCCGCTGGACGATGCCCGACGACCCCTCACCGGCCGGGCTGCGGATCACCCACTCGTACTTCGACCGCCGGCCGTACGTCGAGGTCGACAGCTCCGGTACGCCGGTCTACGCCGAGCACCACCGCACGACCGGCGACTGGATCCGCGAGCTGACCGGCGCGGGCTTCGTCGTCGACGACCTGCTCGAACCGGAGTGGCCGGCCGGGCACGAGCTGATCTGGGGCGGCTGGGGCCCCGAACGCGGCCCACTCGTCCCCGGTACGGCGATCTGGACGGCACACAAACCATGAGACAAGCACGCTTCCCCGCAGTCGACGGACTGCGCGTGATCGCCGCTCTGGCGGTCCTGGTCTCGCAGGTCGGTCTCCACACGCATGCACCGCTCGCAGGAGTCGTGTCGCGGCTCGACGTGGGCTGGGCGATCTTCTGTGCCCTGTCCGGCTTCCTCTTGTACCGCCCACACGTGCTGGCGTGGTTCTCGGCTACTGAGCCGCCGCTGACGCTGCCGTACCTCCGTAGCCGCGCCCTGCGCATCCTGCCTGCGCTGCTGATCGCAGTGGTGCTCTCCGTCGTCTTCGTCCCGCACCCCGCGACCACCTACCTACGCTGGGCCGCCCTGACGCCTCTTCCCTTCTACCTACTCCTCCCCGGTCTAGGCCGACTGCTCACCGGGTACGAGCGCCCGACCCGGCGCAGCGTCCGCTGGCGGCTGCTCGTACTGGTCGCACTGACCGCCCTGGGACCGGTGTGGATGGCAGCTGTGATGGCAACCGGCCACCCGGGCGCGGCCCTCTGGCTGCCTGGCTACCTCGGCTGGTACGCCGTCGGCATGGGCATGGCCCTCTGGCAGGTCTCCCGCGCCACCGGACGTCTGGGCCCGTCCACGCTCGACACACTGACCCGCGTCCCCGGCACGCAGTGGGGAATCGCCGCGGCGCTCCTCCTGATCGCAGCCACACCCATCGCCGGTCCGTACGGCCACTCCGTGCCCACACCGGCACAGGCGCTCGTCAAGAGCCTCCTCTACACAGTGGCCGTCGCCTGCGTGCTCTTCCCAGTACTGACCCCAACGGCCGGCACGGTCCGAATCCTTGGCGGACGGACAGCGCGACTGGCGGCCAAGCTGTCGTACGGCGTCGTGGCCTATCAGTTCGTCGTACTAGGACTTCTGCACGGCCCGTTCGCAGTACAGCTGCCTGTGACGCTGCTGGGCGCCGCCCTGATGGCAGCCGTCAGCTACCGCTTCGTGGAACGTCCGATAGCAAAGAAGAGCGCAGCGCCCAAGACCGAGAGCAAGGCGACCAAGCCGAGCAGCAGCGCTGCTCTGTAGGTGCGGTCCGGCATGAACCGGGCCGTGACGACCTGCTCCGGTCCGGCCGGTAGGAGCCAGCCCTGCTGCCAGCCGCCGACCCGGATCGGCGTGAGCTTCCGGCCGCTGCCGTCGTACGCCTCCCAGCCGTCGGTGTAGTTCTGCGCGACCGCCAGCACGGACTGCTCGGTCGTACCCGGCGCCTCCACCGTCAGCTCGGTCGGGTTCGGGCGCCACACCTCCACGCCCTGCACCGGTGTACCGGTCCCGTTGCCGAACCCTGCCTTGGCCAGCGTGGTCTCGATCGGTACGAGCCCAGCGTTGGCGTGGACCTCCACCTGGTGCCGCCCAGACCGCAGCGGGACGGCCGGGATCGTCCCGCACAGTGCGAACGGCACGGGCCGCCGCTGCAGCAACTGCTGCATGGTCGCGGAGACCTGCGTGCGCATCGGTACGCCATCGATCCGCACCGCCGGCCCGTTGCCGCAGTACGCCGGGACGCGCCGCTGCGGATCGACCGCCTTGCGCAGTTCGTCGGTGCCGAGCACCTCGACCTCGTCCACCCCGACCGGGCTGGTCTGCGCGTCCTGCAACGGCTTCGTCGCGGTGAAGTCGATCTTGATCGTCCGCGTGGAGCGTGTGGCAAACCGGACGTACCCGGCCGTGTCGACGGTGGCCTTCACCGGCACGCTGTTGTCGAAATGCACGGTCACCGCGGCCGGCCGGGATCCGTTCAGGTACGGGTCCGACCGGAACCGCAGGCCCTGCACGTTCCTTGCCATCGGCAACGTCAAGGTCAGGCTCGGCGCCGGGTCGTCCGCGGCGGCCGTCCACCCGGTCCCGAGGTCCCGGTCGACCGCGGCCCCCGGCCGGCCCTCCGGCGCGGTCACGGCTCGCGACGACGCGGTCGCGGTGATCGCCCCGGGTACGGTGAGCAGCTGCTCGAGCGTCTCCCCGTCCTTGGCCAGCGCAGTCCCGCGCAGCTGGTACGACGCCGCCTGCGGGAGCTGGATGGTCCGCGAGAGGCCGTTCGGCTCGGCGGAGTTCACCACCTGGTCCGGACTGCACAGCGCCCGGCCCCCCACGTGCAGGCACCCGGAGCGCCCGATCTGGGTGTTCCGCAGGACGACCGCACTGGGCTCCACGTCAGCCTGATCGACCGTCTCGGCCACCGGCAGCCCGTCGAGCTTGCCGTCCGCGTCGGCTCGCAGTACAGCCGCCCCACTACCGCCGAGCGCAGTCACCACGGCCGGTACGTCGGCTGCGCTGCCACCGAGCGCGAACAGCCGGGACTCCGGGATCAGCCGGCCCGGCGTGGTCGCACCGACGTCGTAGATCTCGACGCTCGGGTACGGCAGCCTGGTCGGCCCGGCCGGGCCGAAGTATGCCGTCCGTGTGATGCCCGCGTCGGCCAGGCTGTCGTGAATCGCGAGCGACGGCGTACCGTCCTCCTGATCGTTGCGCACGACGACGTAGCGGACACCGTCCCGGTTCAGCTCCTGCCGCAGCGTCTGGTCACCGACACCGGAGTCCACCCGGCTCCGCATGTCGTCGGTGTACGTCGCCAACGGCCGCTTCACGAGGGCCGCGAGCGGCTCGGTGGAGGACGAGAGGACAAGCACACTGCCCGGAGCAGTCTGATTGTCCAACCAGCGCGCAGCCTGTTGCCAGTGCGTCGGGATCACGGCGAACGCACCAGCAGGCCGAGTGAGGACCACAGGTAGTGCAGCAGCCACAGCGAGGCTGGTGACCAGGACGGGTACGACGCGACGGTGGACGCCGCTCGCTACAGCCAGGTTGGTCAGCCGGCGGAGGTAATGCGCCGCAGCGAGTGTGAGCGGCAGGCCGATTACGGCACCCGCCACGGGCAACCAGCGCGGCGTCGGCGGCGCAGCGCCGTACCTGATGAGCATGAGCAGCGGTACGAGCCACCAGATCGAGGCTGCGACCACGAAGGCGAGCCACGCGAGCGTGAGCTTCACCCTGGCGCGCGTGATCAACCAGACGGCTGGCAGGACGAGTACTGCGGCACTACCGGCTGGGTTGGCACCACCGATCAGTGCGAACGCGACAGCCGACCAACTGGCTCGCCACCATCCAGAGCGAACACGTGGCGCGACGAGAGGCAGCAGCACCCAGGGAGCCATGGCCATCGGCCACACCTCCGTGGGGAGCTCACCGAAGGCCCGTGGCACCAGGGCATAGAGCAGCGCGACCGCGAGACGCGTCCAGGGCACGCCGTACTGCAGGACGTTGCAGAGCTTCCAAACGCCGAGGAACGCGACGCAGAGAACCAGCGACCACCACAGGCGTTGCGCGATCCAGTCCGGTACGGAGAGCGCAGCGAACAACCAGTGGAACGGCCCCATCGGCAGCAGATAGCCGTACGTGTCGTTCTGCAGCTGACCGAAGCCGGTGTGCGGGTCCCAGAGGTGCATCGCCCGGGAGAGCAGGCCGCCCGGTCCGGCCGTCAGCTCGAGTTTGCGGTCCGGGACGATCAGGCCCGGGGCGTGCTGGAAGCAGAGGGCGATCAGCGCGAGGCAGCCGAGGACGAGACGTGCCCGCCACACGACCTGCTCCGTACTCCCTGCCGTCAGCCTCCTCACCGGCGGGACATTAACGGATCCGGCGGCTCCGCAGTGGCATCGTTGCCGTACCGTGAGGTCCGGCAAATCTCACACCGGCATCGACGCACCCGAGGCAGCACGCATGACTTCTGGCACCACCCCGGCGCCGCAACCACAGGCCCCGCGCAAGAGCTTCCTGCGCAGCGCCACGGTCGTCGCCGTCGCGATGGCGATCATGAACGTCGCGGCGTACGGCTTCACGCTGATCGGGTCCCGGCGGCTGGAGCAGGACCAGTTCGGCGCGATCACCGCGCTGCTGGGGCTGCTGCTGATCGGCAACGTCGCGTCGCTCGGCCTGCAGGCCACCGCCGCGCGGCAGCTCGCCACCCACAGCGGCGACGGTGCGGCGACGTTGGCCGACGCGATCCTGCGGGCCGGCCGCCGCTCGGCCGCCGGCCTCACCGTGCTCTGCCTGGTCCTGACGCCGGTGTTCATGTGGCTGCTGCACGTCGACT
Organism: Kribbella sp. NPDC004536; assembly: GCF_042873835.1. Lineage (NCBI taxonomy): Bacteria > Bacillati > Actinomycetota > Actinomycetes > Propionibacteriales > Kribbellaceae > Kribbella > Kribbella sp. NPDC004536. Next base: position 1,992,032 of record NZ_JBIALY010000002.1, read on the forward strand.
CGGTGGTCGCGATCCTGCTGCTCGCACCGACGCTCGGCGGCCTCACGCTGATGGGCTCGCAGCTCGGCATCCTCCAGGGCAGCCACCGCTGGACCGAGCTCGCCGCCGTCTACACCTCCGCGGGCATCGGCCGGCTCGTGCTCGGCGGTGGCGCGCTGTTCGTGCACCCGTCGCTCGACTGGGCGATGGCCGGTCTGGCCATCGGTGCCGCCGTCCCGGCCGCGCTCGGGCAGTTCTTCCTGCGGCGGTCGACCGGCTCGACCCGCGAGCAGGTCAAGGACGTACTGCGGGAGACCGTGCACGGCACGCACACCCTGCTCGCGTTCTTCGCGCTCGCGAACGCCGACATCCTGTTCGCCCGCGCCCTGCTCGACGAGAAGGACAGCGGGTACTACGCGGCCGGCCTGATCATCGCGAAGGCCTGTCTGTTCCTCCCGCAGTTCGTGATCGTGCTGGTGTTCCCGTCGCTGGCCAACTCCCCCGGCGACACGGTCCGGCTCCGGCGCGCGATCTTCGCCGTCGCCGGCCTCGGCGCGTGCGCGGTCGCCGGTACGTTGATCCTGCCCGGGATCGTGGTCGAGGTGATCGGCGGCAAGGAGAAGTACGCCGAGCTCGGCCCGTACACCTGGCTGTTCGCCGTCGCCGGTTCCGCGTACGCCGTCCTCCAACTCGTCGTGTACGCCGCGATCGCGCAGCAGGAGAAGCGCGCCGCCCTCGGGATCTGGCTCGGCCTCGTCGTACTCGCCGCGGCCGCCGGCATCATCCTCGGCACCGGCACGGCAACCGGCCTGACCGGCGTGAAGGTGCTGGCCGGGATGACCAGCACCTGCGCGCTCCTGCTGTCCGCCGGCCTCGCAACCGGCCTGCACCGCCAGTCCGCCGAGGTCACCACAAACTAGACTTCGCGAACCGCCTGGCGAACGTGTTCGCCAGCACCAGCAGCACCAGCCCGATCACCGACCTGAACAGCCCGATCGCGGTCGCGTAGCTGAACTGCGGGACCGCCGACGCCAGACCGATCTTGTAGACGTAGGTGTCGATCACCTCGGCCACGTCGAGGTTCAGGTTGTTCTGCATCAGCAGCACCTTCTCGAACCCGACCGACAGGATCGAGCCGATGTTCAGGATCAGCAGGATCACCGCCACCGGCACGATCGCCGGCAGGTCGATGTGCCACATCCGCCGCAACCGGGACGCGCCGTCGACGATCGCCGCCTCGTGCAGCTCGGGTGGCACGCTGGTCAGCGCCGCGAGGTAGATGATCGCCGAGAACCCCATCGTCTGCCACGCGCCGGACCAGACGTACAGGTGCCGGAACAGGCCGGAGTCGCCCATGAAGTCGACCGGGCCGAGTCCGAACAGCCCGAGCAGTTGGTTCGCGACGCCGGTGTTCGGGTTGGTCAGGACGACCAGCAGGCCGACGACCACCACGGTCGAGATGAAGTGCGGCGCGTACGTGATCAGCTGCGCCGAGCGGCTGAACCACTTCCGCCGGACCGTGTTCAGGCAGAGCGCGAGCACGATCGGCAACGGGAACGTCGCGACCAACTCGTACACGTGCAGGAACACCGTGTTCCGGATCAGCCGCCAGAACTGGTACGAGTCCACGAACCGCTCGAAGTGCTTCATCCCGACCCACGGGCTGCCCCAGATCCCGGACACCACGTTGTAGTCCTTGAACGCGATGATCACCCCGTACATCGGCCAGTAGGCGAACACCGCCAGCCAGATCAACGGCAACGCGAGCATCGCGTACAGCTGCCAGTTCCGCCGCATCCGCAACCCGAGCCCGACCGCCGACTTCGCGGACCGCTCTCGCTTGTGGGCCGCCGTTCGTTCTGCGTTCAGCACAGCCATGGACCTATCCCTTCAGGGAGCCGATCATGGCTCCCTTGACGAAGTGCTTCTGCACGAACGGGTAGACCAGCAGCGGCGGGATCATCCCGATCACGATCAGCGAGTACTTCAGCTGCTGCTGCAGTTCCTTCAGCTGGATCAGCTTGCTGGTGTCCGGCATCTGCGACGGGTCGACCTTCGACTGGATCAGGATCTGCCGCAGGATCACCTGCAGCGGGAACAGCTGCTCGTTGGTCAGGTAGATCAGCGCGTTGAAGAACGAGTTCCACTGACCGACCGCGTAGAACAGCAGGTTCACCGCGATGATCGGTTTGCTCAGCGGCAGCACGATCCGCCAGAAGAACCCGAAGTCGCTGCAGCCGTCGACCTTGCCGGCCTCGACCAGCTCCTCGGGGATCGTCACCATGAAGTACGTCCGGGTGATGATCACGTTCCAGACCGCCAGCGCGGCCGGCAGGATGATCGCCCAGCGGGTGTTCAGCAGCCCGAGCTGGTCGACCACCAGGTATGTCGGGATCAGCCCGCCGCTGAACATCATCGTGAACACGAACGCCGCCATGATCAGGCCCTTGCCCGGAAGGCCCTTCCTGGACAGCGGGTACGCCGCCAGCAGCGTGAGGACCGTCGCCACGACAGCACCCACGACCGCGTAGTACACCGAGTTGCCGAAGCCGCTGACGATCGACTTGTAGTCGAAGATCGCCTTGTACGCGTCCAGCGTGAAGCCGACCGGCCACAGCCAGACCTCGCCCGCGGCGACCTTCTTCGTGTTGCTGACCGACGCGCTGAGGACATAGATGATCGGATAGAGGACGGCCAGACAGAACAACCCCAACGCCGTGTAGATGCAGGCGGAGACGATCTTGTCCGAACGGGTGTCCTGGGTAGCAGCAGTGCTCATGAGTTGTACGTCTCGTAGGCGGCCTGCTGCAGGTCCACGTACGGCTTCACGCCGATCTTGGCGACCCGGTCCTTGTAGTCGTTCCACGCGCCGTCGTCGTTCGGGTCGAGCTGCCCGGTGACGAACCGCGACATCGACTGCGAGACCTCGTTCTTGAGGTTCGTCTTCAGTTCCGACTCCTGCGCCGCCTGGTCCTGGTCCAGCGTCACCGGCGGGAACTGCATCTCCTGCGGCTGCTTGTACGGGAAGTAGCTGTCCACGGTCTGCTGGTAGAGCGGCTTCTCGAAGGTCAGGTCCTTCGGGTTCACCCGCTCACCGAGCCGGAAGTCCTGCGACCGGTACATCGCGTTGTCCTGGCTCCAGCTCTGGCCGTTCTGGCTGTTCCAAGTCGCGTCGAAGCCGTAGATCGCCTGCTTGCCGTTGATCCCCAGTTCGCCCTTCTTCGCCCAGGCGAAGTGCGGACCGCCGTACGCCCGCAGGATCGCCTCGAGCTCCATCTGCGCGTCGGCCCACTGCACCATCAGCTCCGGCTTCGCACACTTCTTCGTGATCACCAGCTTGGCCACGTCCACGCCGACGCCGAGGTAGTTCCAAGCGGCGTACCGGACCTTGTTAGGGCCCTCCAGCGGCGGGACGGCCTGGTACTTGCGCCACCGCGCGTTCGGGTCCTTCTGGTCGATGTCGACGAACCCGCCCCAGTAGTACGAGCGGGCGCCGCCGATGATCGGCTTGCCCGGCGCGTTGCCGTACCGCTCCATCTGGTCCTGGTCGGCGGTGAACACGTCCTTGTTGATCAGGCCCTCGCCGTACAGGCCGTGCAGGTACTTGAGGCCCTCGCGGAACTCGTCCTTGTCGAACGTGACGTCGACCTTGCCGTCGTTCACGACCAGCCACGGGTCGCCCGGGTTGTAGAGGAACGCGTTCATGAAGTACGTGTCCAGCGCCGCGTCCTTGTAGCCGGCGAACGGGATCGTCTTGCCGTTGCCGCCGAGGTCCGCCTTCTTGAACGCCCGCAGTACCTCACGGAACTCGTCGGTGGTCTTCGGGATGTCCAGGCCGACCTGCTGCAGCCAGTCGGTGTTCAGGAACGTCCGGCCGTTGCTGGCGCGGCAGTGGTAGCAGTCGTTGATGCTCGGGTACGTGTAGATCTTCTTGTCCGGCGCCTGCACCAGTTTGCGCGTGTCCGGGTAGTCCTTCATCGCCTGCTGCAGGTTCAGCGCGTACGCGTCGATGTACTGGCCGACGTCGGTGAACAGTCCCTGCTGGCCGTACAGGAACAGCTGCGAGCGGGTGAAGGCGACGCCCATGAAGGCGTCCGGGATGTCGCCGGCCGCGATCATCGCGTTCACCTTGGTCATGATGTCGTCGGCGGTGCCGCCGATCTGGTTCCACTCGATGTGGACGTTCGTCTTCTGCTCGAACCACTTCGTGAACTGGTTGGTCTTCCAGTCCCCGATCGTCACGTCCTGCGGTACGACGATCTTGAACGTCACCTTCTCGCTGGTCAGCGGCTTGAGCTCGCGGGCGACCGGGCCGACGTACCCCTCCGGGTACTGCACGGTGGTCAGCTTCGGGCCGAGCGAGACGCTGGGCGCCACGTCGCCGCCTCCTCCGGCGGCCTTGCTCGCGCTGCTCGAACCACTGCAAGCGCTGAGCAGGCCGCCGCCGGCGGTCGCCGCAGTCAGCCCGAGCGCTCCGGAGATGAGTGACCGGCGACTGAGTCCTGGGCGTGCGTGATCGTTCGGCATGGTTCCTCCTAGGCGGCTGGGTCGGAACGAAGACGAAATATCCGATTGCGATATCCAATAGGATCTCGGATCTTGCCCGGGAGGATGACATAGAAAAACAGCCGTTGGAAGGGGTCGCCGGACACTGACCGGGATCAGTCGATCACTGTCGGTATCTTGCAGGCAAGCGTTTGCCGCTTAACGTTTCACAGCTGGTTTCTTGCGCGGGAAACGCTCGGCGCTGTCGGTAGGGTCGAGGTATGCCGACACCGAAGTTCATCCTGGACCTGCGCGCGAAGATCGGGCACGACCTGCTCTGGCTGACCGGCCTGACTGGCGTCGTACTGAACGACCAGGGCGAGGTGCTTCTCGTCCGGCGCGCCGACAACGGCCGCTGGAGCCTGATCGGCGGCATCCTCGAACCCGGCGAGCAACCGGCCGTCGCCGTGGTCCGCGAGATCCAGGAAGAAACCGCGGTGGTCGCCGAGGTCGACCGGCTGCTCAGCGTCGAGACCACACCCCCGGCCGCCTACCCGAACGGCGACCGGGTCCAGTTCCTCGACCTCGCCTTCAGCTGCCACGCAGTAGGCGGCGAGGCCCAGGTCAACGACGACGAGTCCACCGACGTCCGCTGGTGGCCCCTCACGGCACTCCCCGAGGACCTCAGCCCCCGCGAACACACCTGCATCCGGCGGGCCCTCTCCCCCACCGAGCAGCCGAGCTACCTCACCTCTTAGTGGGCGGCCTCGTGCCAGGTGCGGCCGATGCCTACTGAGACGTCGAGGGGGACGGCCATGTCGACGGCGTGGCCCATGTCGTGGCGGACCAGCTCTTCGAGGGCCTCGCGTTCGCCGGGGGCGATCTCGAAGACGAGTTCGTCGTGGACCTGGAGCAGCATCCGGGACTTGAGGCCGGACGAGCGCAGCGACGCGTCCACCTTCAGCATCGCCATTTTGATGACGTCCGCGGCCGAGCCCTGGATCGGGGCGTTCAGCGCCATCCGCTCGGCCATCTCGCGGCGCTGGCGGTTGTCGCTGGTCAGGTCCGGCAGGTAGCGGCGGCGGCCGAGGATGGTCTCGGTGTACCCGGTCTTGCCGGCGTCGATCACGATCGAGCGCAGGTAGTCCCGGACCCCGCCGAAGCCCTCGAAGTACTCGTCCATCAGGCCCTTGGCCTCGTCGACGCCGATCTTCAGCTGCTGGCTCAGCCCGTACGCCGACAGGCCGTACGCGAGGCCGTAGTTCATCGCCTTGATCTTCGCCCGCTGCTCCTGGGTCACGTCACCAGGCTCCACCGAGAACACCCGGGACGCGGTCACCGAGTGGAAGTCCATCCCGGAGTTGAACGCGTCGATCAGGCCCTGGTCCTTGGACACCTGCGCCATGATCCGCATCTCGATCTGGCTGTAGTCCGCCGACATCAGCGACTCGTTGCCCTCGCCGACCACGAACGCCTGCCGGATCCGGCGGCCCTCCTCGGTCCGGATCGGGATGTTCTGCAGGTTCGGCTCGGTGGAGCTGAGCCGGCCGGTGGCCGCGATGGTCTGGTTGAACGTGGTGTGGATCCGGCCGTCGCGCGGGCTGATCGTCTTCAGCAGCCCCTCGACCGTCTGCCGCAGCCGGGTCGCGTCGCGGTGCGCCAGGAGGTAGGCGAGGAACGGGTGCTCGGTCTTCTCGAACAGCGCCTGCAGCGAGTCGGCGTCGGTCGTGTACCCGGTCTTGGTGCGCTTCGTCTTCGGCATCTGCAGCTCGTCGAACAGCACCACCTGCAGCTGCTTCGGCGAGCCGAGGTTGATCTCCTTGCCGATCACCTCGTACGCCGCGGTGGCGGCTTCCCGGACGCCGGTCGCGAACCGCTCCTCGAGCTGCTCGAGGTACGGCCGGTCGACGGCGATCCCGTCGCGCTCCATCGCCGCGATCACCTGGATCAGCGGCAGCTCGACGTCCGCGAGCAGCGCCGTACCGGCCTGCTTCTCGAGCTCGGCGTCGAGCGTGTCGGCCAGGTCCGCGATCGCGCGGGCGCGGAGCATCGTGTGGTCCGCGGCCGGTCCGCCCTCGACGTCGTCGAAGCTCAGCTGCCCGTTGTCGGCCTCCTCGTTGCGCAGCTCACGCTTGAGGTAGCGCACGGTGAGGTCGGCGAGGTCGTACGCCCGCTGGTCCGGGCGGACCAGGTACGCACTCAGCTGCGTGTCGGAGCTCAGCCCGCCGAGGGTCCAGCCGCGCTCGAGGAACCCGAGCAGCGGACCGTTCACGTCGTGCAGCGCCTTCGGGATCGCCGCGTCCGCCAGCCAGACCTTCCAGGCCTCCTCGTCGTCCGGCGTCAGCGCCTCCGGGTCGAACCAGGCCGCCGCACCGGTGGTGTTCGCGAGCGCGAGCCCGGTGATCTGACCGGTGCCGCCGCCCCAGCTGCCCTGCACCGCGACACCGACCCGCTCGCCGCCGCTGACGTGCTCCTTCAGCCAGGCCGCCAGCTCGCCCGGCTTCAGCTGCACGCCCGCCAGGTCGAAGCCGTGGTCGACGGTCGCGTCGACCTCCTCGTGCTCGGCGACCAGCCGCTCGCGCAGCACCCGGAACTCCAGGCTGTCGAACAGCGTGTGCACCTTGTCCCGGTCCCAGGCGACCCGGGCCAGGTCGTCGACCGACACCTCGAGGGTCAGGTCGCGGACCAGCTCGTTGATCTGCCGGTTCCGGATCACGTCGGCGAGGTGCTCGCGCAGCGACTCGCCGGCCTTGCCCTTGATCTCGTTCACCCGGTCGACCACGTCGTTCAGCGAACCGAACTGGTTCAGCCACTTCGCCGCCGTCTTCGGGCCGACGCCGGGGACGCCGGGCAGGTTGTCGCTCTGCTCCCCCACCAGCGCGGCCAGGTCCGGGTAGAGCCGGGGGCCGACACCGTACTTCTCCTCGATCGCGTCCGGGTCCATCCGGGCGATCTCGGAGACCCCACGCTTGGGATACAGCACGGTGATGTTCTCGTTGATCAGCTGGAACGAGTCCCGGTCACCGCTGCTGATCAGCACCTCGAAGCCCTGCTCGTCGGCCTGGGTGGCGAGCGTCGCGATGATGTCGTCGGCCTCCCAGCCGTCGATCTCCGTGGTAGGGATCCGGAGCGCCTCGAGCACCTCCTTGACCAGCGAGATCTGCCCGCTGAACTCGTCCGGCGACTTCGAGCGGCCGGCCTTGTACTCCGCGTACTGCTCGGTGCGGAAGGTCTTGCGGGACACGTCGAACGCGACGCAGATGTGGGTGGGCTGCTCGTCGCGGAGCATGTTGATCAGCATCGAGGTGAACCCGTACACCGCGTTGGTGTGCTGGCCGGTGGTGGTGGAGAAGTTCTCCACCGGGAGCGCATAGAACGCCCGGTACGCCAGCGAGTGTCCGTCCAGCAGCAGGATCCGCGGGCGACCTGTCGCCGTGGAGTCCTTGGTCAACGTCGAAGTCTGAGTTTCTGGAGCCACACACCGACTCTAGTGGGTCCCACGGACAGTTCTGACACACTGCTCCTGTGACTGACAGGACAGATGAAACGAACCTCGGGCCAGGCATGAGCATGGAGGGCACCCTCCTGCAGACCATGGGCATCGTTGTCAGCGAGGCGGCGCCGGACCGGGTGGTCGCGACCATGCCGGTCAAGGGCAACACCCAGCCGTACGGCCTGCTGCACGGCGGCGCGTCCTGCGTACTCGCCGAGAGCCTCGGCTCGATCGGCTCCGCCCTCCACGCGGCCACGTACGGAAAGGTCGCGGTCGGCGTCGACATCAACGCCACCCACCACCGCGCCGTCCGCGACGGTGTGGTGACCGGCGTGGCGACGCCGGTCTACCTCGGCCGTACGACGACGTCGTACGAGGTGGTCATCACCGACGACCGCGACAAGCGGGTCTGCACCGCGCGGATCACTTGCCAGCTGATTCAGGCTCCGCCCGGGAGCTGACTGCCCGGCGGGCGAAGGCGGAGCGGCGCGAGGAGAGCAGGGCGAGCAGGTTCGGGGCGTGCTCGGCGGCGAGCCGGCGGCGGACGGTCAGCGTGTTCGCGAACCGCAGCACGCCTGCCTGGCCGAGACCGAGCCGGGCCAGGAACCGGTTGGCCTCGCGGGCGATCGCCGGCGCGACCACGGCCAGGTGTGCGCAGCTCTCGTGCTCGGCCCAGGCGACGGCTTCGGCGATCAGCGCCTTGCCCAGGCCGTGCCGGCGGGCGGCGTCGCTGACGTGCAGGTACTCGACGGTGACGGTGGTGTCGTCGTGCAGTGGGCTGACCGCCGTACGGCGCAGGTAGGCCATGCCGTGCACGTCGCCGTCCAGCTCGACCACCAGCAGCCGGCCCAGCGGGTCGTCGAGGTGCTTGCTGACGGCAACCTCCGCGGCCGTGACCGACGGCGGCGCGGGCAGCCGCGAGGGCAGCCCGGCGGCGGTGCTGAGTTCACGCCACAACCCGACCAGGGCGTCCGCGTCCCCCGGCTGGGCGTCCCTCACCTCGATGGCTGCCACCACAGCGACCTCCCGGTCCGGTCCACCCCCGAGGTGAACAGACGGGCCGATACGCTCGTCCGAGCGCAACAGTAGGCCCTCGGGGGTCACCTGCAAAGTCGAGTGGGAGACCAGTTTGTTCATCGGAATCGGCACCGTCGTGAACGTCGCGACGGTGCTCGTCGGTTCGGTACTCGGCGTACTCGTCGGCCACCGGCTCAGTCACCGCACCAGGGATCTGGTCACCGACGCGATCGGCCTGGTCACACTGCTGATCGCGATCTCCTCGGCACTCACCGTCGGCGACAAGGCACTCAGCGACGCGGTCGGCACCAGCGCACCGGTGCTGATCGTGCTCGGCGCGATGCTGATCGGCGGCATCATCGGCTCACTGCTGCGGATCGAGCAGCGGCTGGAGGGCTTCGGCGCCTGGATGCAGCACCGGTTCGACCGCGGCGAGGGCGAAGGCAAGTTCGTCGAGGGCTTCGTGTCCGCGTCGATGGTGTTCTGCGTCGGCCCGCTGACGTTCCTCGGCGCGCTCTCCGACGGCCTCGGCCGCGGCGCCGACCAGCTGTTCCTGAAGGCGGTCCTCGACGGCTTCACCAGCATCGCCTTCGCCGCCTCGTTCGGCTGGGGCGTCGCCGCGTCCGCACTCGTCGTACTCGTGGTCCAGGGATCGATGACCGCAGTAGGAGCAGTACTGGGCGACGTACTGCCGGACGCTCATGTCACCGCACTCGGCGCCACCGGCGGCGTGATGCTCATCGGCGTGGCGCTCAGACTCCTGAAACTCAAGCAGGTAGCCGTCGCCGACCTGCTCCCCGCATTGATCGTCGCCCCGCTGCTGGTCCAGTTGCTGATTGCCATCCGCAACTGAACCAGCAGCGACGAGCGCGTCAGTCCTCGCCCAGATAGGCCTTCCGGACCGAGTCGTTCACCAGCAGGTCGCGACCGGTGCCGGACAGCACGATCTTCCCGACCTCGAGCACGTACCCGAAGTCGGCCCGCTTCAGCGCCGCCTGCGCGTTCTGCTCGACCAGCAGGATCGTCGTGCCCTGCTTCTGCAGCTCGGTCACCGTCGACATGATCCGCTTCATCATGATCGGCGACAGCCCCATCGACGGCTCGTCCAGCATCAGCAGCTTCGGCCGGCTCATCATCGCCCGGCCCATCGCCAGCATCTGCTGCTCACCGCCGGAGAACGTACCGGCCGGCTGCTTGCGCCGCTCCCCCAGGATCGGGAACAGGTCGTACGCCGCCTGCAGATCGGTGCGCACCCCTGCCGGATCCTTGCGGGAGAAGGCACCCAGCATCAGGTTCTCCTCGACCGACAGCCGCGGGAAGATCCGCCGGCCCTCGGGCGAATGCGCCAGACCGCGGGTGACGATGTCGTGCGCCGCCACCTGGTCGATCCGCTCGCCCTGGAACCAGATCTCCCCCGACGTCGGCCGCAGCAGCCCGGAGACCGTCTTCAGCGTGGTGGTCTTGCCGGCGCCGTTGGTGCCGATCAGCGACACCACCTGCCCCTGCTCCACGCTGAAGCTGATCTTCTTCACCGCAACGATCTTGCCGTAGGCAACTTCCAGGTCCTTGACCTCGAGCATCGCGCTCATCAGGCCTCCTCTCCCGGTGCGTCGTCCTGCGGCCGCGCGTCCGCTTCCTCGTCGTCCTCGCCGGTGCCGATGTAGGCCTCGATCACCCGCGGGTCGGACTGCACCTCGGCCGGCGAGCCCTCGATCAGGGCCTCGCCCTGGACCAGGCAGAGCACCCGGTCGCAGAGGTTGAAGATGAACCGCATGTCGTGCTCGATGACCACCACCGACAGGCCCGAGTCCCGGATCTTGAAGATCAGGTCACTGGCCTGCCGGGTCTCCTGCGGGTTCATACCGGCCGTCGGCTCGTCCAGCAGGATGAGCTTCGGGTCGGTGGCCAGCGCGCGGGCGATCTCGAGCCGGCGCTGGTCGCCGTACGGCATGTTCCGGGCCAGGTGCTCCGCGGACTTGCCGAGCCCGACGAAGTCGAGCAGTTCCTTGGCCCGCTTCCGGGTGGCCGCCTCCTCGTGCCGGAACTTCGGCCCGTGCAGTACCGAGGTGACCGCACCCGCGCTGGTCCGGCAGTACCGCCCGACCATCACGTTCTCCAGCGCGGTCATGTTCGCGAACAACCGGATGTTCTGGAACGTCCGCGCCATCCCGGCACGCACCACCGCGCGCGGCTTCGGCGGCAACGGTGTCAGCGGCGCGAGCGGCTGCACCTCCACCGCGTCGGACTCGTCCGCCGACAGCGTCGACCGCTTCGGCGCCTTGGGGGCCTTCCGCGGTACGCCGGCGAACCTGACCTGGCCGCTGGTCGGCTTGTACAGACCGGTGAGGCAGTTGAAGAACGTCGTCTTGCCGGCACCGTTCGGGCCGATCAGACCGACGATCTCGCCCTGCTTCACGCTCAGGTTCACGTTGTTCACGGCCAGCAGACCACCGAACCGCATGGTTACACCGGTGGCCTCGAGGACGGTTTCACCGGTCACCGGCGGCCGGACGGTTTCCTCGACGGCGGTCATCTCGCCTCCTCCACGGCCAGGCGTTCCTCTTCGACTTCGACAGCCAACGCCTCGTCCTCCTCGTGGAACTCCAGCAGCCGGCGCCGGTTCGCGACCAGACCCTCCGGCCGGAACCGCATCATCAGCACCAGCAGCAGACCGAACATCAGCAGCCGGTACTCCGAGAAGAACCGCAGCTTCTCCGGCAGCAGTTTCAGGATCGTCGCGCCGAGCAGCACACCGGCGATGGTGCCCATACCGCCGAGCACGATCGCGGCGAGCAGGAACGCCGACTCGATGAACTGGTACTGGTCCGGGCTGACCGCGGCGTCCTGGTGGGCCTTGATGGTGCCGGCCAGACCGGCCAGGAACGCGCCGACCGCGAACGCGAGCAGCTTCAGCCCGAACACGTTCACGCCCATCGCCTCGGCGGCCTTCTCGTCCTCGCGGATCGCCACCCAGCCGCGACCGATCCGGCTGTTGTTCAGCCGGGCGAAGACCAGGATGACGAACCCGATCAGGATCAGCAGCAGGAAGTAGTAGTTCGAGAACCTGCCCAGCTCGATCCCCGCGACCGTGTGCGCGTCGCCGAAGTTGAACCCGCCGATCGACAGGTCCGGGATGCCCGGGATGCCGTTCGGCCCGTTCGTCAGGTTCGGGCCGTTGTTGCCGTCCAGGTTGCCCATCGAGAACCGGAAGATCTCACCGAAGCCCAGCGTCACGATGGCCAGGTAGTCACCCGAGACCCGCAGCGTCGGCGTACCGATGATCAGGCCCAGGGTCGCGGACACGGCCGCACCGACCAGCATCACGACCAGGAACGGCGGCTTCCAGCCGACCGTGGCGAACGCCGAGTTCGACAGCACCGCGGCCGTGTACGAACCGGCCCCGAGGAACGCGATGTACCCGAGGTCCAGCAGGCCGGCCAGACCGACCACGATGTTCAGGCCCATCGCGGTGGCGCCGAAGATCAGCACCTGGTTCGCGATCGACATGTTCGCGTCCGACCCGTTCTGCGTGAACGGGAACAGGAACGCCACCACGAACGCGGCCAGCGTGAGCACCTTGCGGTGCCGCTGCCCGACGTGACCGACGAAGCTCATCACGCCGGTCCGGAACAGCGCCGTCGCGATCACCGCGATGAACACGAGGCAGAGGATGAACGACCAGGCGTCCTGCAGGCCGAGCGCGTACGCCGCGGCGTACAGCACCGCGCCCATCAGCACCGCGATCGTCAGGATCTCGGCCCAGCCCGGCAGCCTCGCCTCACTCATGTCCCGCAGTTGCCGCAACGGCAGCATCCACGCCGACACCGCGAGCAGCAGTGCACCGGCCAGCGACACGTAGCCGCCCGGGTTCACGTTGATGAGACCGTCGGACTCGGTACCGATCGCGATCACGATCAACACCATGTACAGCGCCATACCGGTACCGAGCATCCGCAGGCCGACGGTCGCGTCCAGCCAGGTGCCCAGCTTGGTCAGCGGACCCTTCTCGGCGAGCAACAGCACCAGGCACAGCACCGCGCCGATGATCGCGAGGATCTGCAGGCCGCCCGGGTAGAAGTTGATCGACAGGTCGTTCAGGATCTGGCCGTCGTAGCTCCAGGACAGGAACGAACCGACGATCAGCAGCGCCGCACCGGCGAGGCCCAACGGCCACGCGATCGGGTTGCCCGGCTTCGACACCGCGGTGCCGATTTCGTTGTCCGCAGGCGTTTTCACATCGGTCATGCCCGGTCCACCACCCTCGCGCCGAGCAGGCCCTGCGGCCTGAAGACCAGAACCAGAATCAGGATCACGAACGCCCAGACGTCCTTCCAGGTGCTACCACCGAACTGACCCGGGATGTACTGCGTGGCCATCGCCTCGACGACACCGAGGACCAGACCACCGACGACCGCGCCGTAGACGTTGCCGATACCACCCAGAACCGCGGCGGTGAACGCCTTCAGGCCGGCCAGGAAGCCCATCCGGAAGTCGATGTTGTTGTTCTGCAGGCCCTGCGAGACACCCGCGATCGACGCGAGCACCGCACCGAGGGCGAACGCGACCACGATGATCCGGTCCACGTTGATACCCATCAGCCGAGCGGTGTCCGGGTCCTGCGACACCGCCTGCATACCGCGGCCGAGCCGGGTCCGGTTGATGAAGAACCACAGCAGTACGGCGCAGACCGCGAGCGCGGCGACCGTGAAGATCGCGGACCGCTGGATGATCACGCCGCCGACCTGCAGTGCTTTGCCGGTCACCACGTCGAGCTGCGGGAACGGAATACGTGCCTTCGCACTCGGCCATTCGACCTTGTTGATCAGCACCTTGAACAGCACCCAGCCGACCTCCGCGGTGACCGCGGCCACCCCGGCGCTGACGGCCACGGCACGTACGCCGACCTGGGCCCGCGCGTGCGACTTCGCCGCCGCGCCGACGGTCATGCCGACACCCGTACCGACGATCGCACCGCCGACGATCGCGGCCACGATGTACACCGCGGAAAGGTCGGAGTCGATCACCAGTACGACGATCCAGAGCGCCACCGCGCCGGCGCCACCGCCGAGCAGCGGAGCCCGGTCGTACCACTTGCTGACCGGGTGGTTCAGGTTCGCGTCGGTCTGCCGGCTACCGACCAGGTATCCGGCCGCGATCGCCAGCCCGGCGAACACCACCACGGTCCAGATCGGGCGCTCGTAGAACAGCCGGACGAACTCCTGCAGGAACACGGAGATACCGATCGCCGTGATCAGCGGTGCGAGTCGTGGCGCGTTCCGCAGGGGACGGTACGCGACACGTTCCATCAGCACCGCGGTACTGACCGACGCGATCATCGCGCCGATGATCATCACCGGCAGGATCCACACGCTGGTCTGACCGTTGAAGAACAACAGGTACGTCGTCAGCGCGCCGAACGCGCCGATCATGAACACCTCGCCGTGGGCGAAGTTGATGAGCTGCACGATGCCGTACACGACCGTGTATCCGACCGCGATCAGGGCGTACAGCGAGCCCAAGGTCAACCCGTTGACGAGTTGCTGGAAGAACTGGTCCACGTCGACCTCCCATCTGCCTCGGTTGTGACATGCCAGGGGGGTGGGAGGATCACTCCCACCCCCGAGACATGAGGTCGACCCTGCTTACTTTTCTTCGAACGCCTTGGTCTCGACGGTGGTCCACTTGCCACCGGCAACCTTGTAGACGGTCAGCACCTTGGAGGTGGTGTCACCGTACTGGTCGAAGGCCACCTTCCCGGTCACGCCGTCGAAGGAGACCTTGCCCAGGGCATCGATCGTCGCCTGGCGCGCGGACTCGACGTCCTTGGCGTCCTTCAGCGAGACCTTCAGCGCGTCGATGATCGCGTTGGCCGCGTCGTAGGAGTAACCGCCGTACGCCGCGTACGGCTCCTTGAAGCCGGCCGCGTTGTAGTCCGAGACGAACTTCTTCGCCGAGTCCAGCGCCTCGACCGGGGCGCCGACCGAGGTGGCCAGGTCGTTGTCGCTGGTCTTACCGGCAAGGGTGATGTACTTCGGGTCGTAGATACCGTCGCCGCCCATCAGCGGGACGTTCAGGCCGGCGGCCTTGGCCTGCTGCGACAGCGGACCCGCCTGCGGGTACTCACCGCCGTAGTAGATGGCCTGCGGGTTCGACGGCTTGATCGCGGTCAGCGCGGCGTTGTAGTTCGAGTCGTCCGGGTTGATCGTCTGGGCCGCGACGACCGTACCGCCGAGCTTCTTGAACTCCTCGGTGAAGGTGCCGACCAGGCCCTGGCCGTACGCCTTCTTGTCGTGGATCGTGGCGACCTTGGTGATCTTCGCGGTCTCGTACAGGTACCGGGCCGCGAACGGGCCCTGGACCGCGTCCGTGGTGCAGGTACGGAAGTACGTCGGGTACGGCCGCTTCGGGTCGGTCTGCCAGTTCGCGCCCTGGGTCAGGCCGGGGCCGGTGTTGGCAGGCGACACCTGGACGATCTTCGCCGCGGCGAGGACCGGCTGGACCTGCTGGCTGACGCTGGTGTTCAGCGTGCCGACGACGCCGATCACGTCCTTGTCGCTGGACAGCGCGGTGGCCGCGTTCTTACCGGGGTCCGGCTTCGCCTCGTCGTCCTTCGGTACGACCTCGAGCTTCCAGCCCGGGATCGCGTTGGAGTCGTTGGCCTGCTTCACAGCCAGCTCGACGGAGTGCTGGATACCCAGACCCAGTGCCGACAAGTCTCCGGACAACGGCGCGATCACGCCGATCTTGGCCGTCTTCGTCGCGCTTCCGGAATTCCCCCCGGAGCTGCCGCCACTGCGAGAGCCGCAAGCAGTCAGGGCCAACGACGCCACGAGCAGCGTCGCACCGACCCGTACTACGGAACGCTGGTGCACTGTTCCTCCAATGTCTGGATAGTCCCAGCGAAATCCGGGACTCTCGCGCATTTGCCGCGAGCACCGGCAGGTTAGACCCGGCGATGGTTCCAAGCGAACAGCGCACCCGCTGTGTTGTGAGGTCGTTACCCCGGTAAGTATCGTCCGTTCACCTGGATACTGACCCCTCAACTGTGTCAGTGACGGAACGTCAGCGGACGGACTTCCTCCGTGAGATTTCGCGCCTGTCAACCGGGGTGACTGTCACGATTCGTCACGAAGCCGCCAGCACGTTCACCTCACCGTCACGACACGCCGGTACGACCTGCGCGGACGCCGGATCGGAGGCAGGGGGCGCTCAGGAATCCCCGGCTTCGTTCACGACCAGTTCGGCCACCTGGCGCATCGAGACCCGTTTGTCCATTGCGGTCTTCTGGATCCACCGGAACGAGTCGGGCTCGGACAGTCCGAACTTGGTCTGCAGGATCGACTTCGCCCGGTCCACCAGCTTGCGAGTCTCCAGCCGCTCGGCCAGGTCCGCGACCTCACGCTCCAGCTCGGCGAGTTCGACGTACCGCGACGCCGCGATCTCGATCGCCGGCAGCAGGTCGGCCTTGGAGAACGGCTTCACCAGGTACGCCATCGCCCCGGCATCCCGGGCCCGCTCGACCAGCTCCCGCTGCGAGAACGCGGTCAGCATCAGCACCGGCGCGATCCGCTCCCCCGCGATCTTCTCCGCCGCGCTCAGCCCGTCCAGCTTCGGCATCTTCACGTCGAGGATCACCAGGTCCGGCCGCTGCTCGATCGCCAGCCGAATGGCCTCCTCGCCGTCCCCCGCCTGCCCGACGACGTCGTACCCCTCTTCCGCGAGCATCTCAGCCAGATCCATCCGAATCAAAGCCTCGTCCTCAGCGATCACCACACGCTTAGCAGTCACACCCGACACCATATCGATCCCCACCCGATGACCGATGCACAGTTCACCGATGTCGATGGGCTAGGATTTTCCTCCGTCGGCCCTGGTACTCCAACGGCAGAGAGAGCGCACTCAAACTGCGTACAGTGTGGGTTCGAATCCCACCCAGGGCACCATTGTGATCCCGGACAGGTGAACCCACGATTCGTGGGTTGACCTGTTTCTTTTGGGGATGGGTCCGGGTATGTCTGCCGGTGGGCTGGTAGTCCTTGGTGGGGTCGAGGGTGAGTTCGAGCAGGAGTTCGCCGGTGGCGGCATCGACAACCCGGATATGCAGGTCCTGGGCCAGGAGGTGCGTTCGGGCGTGGATCCACCCGATCCCGATGTGGTGCAGCCGCCCGTTCACCCGCAGGGCGACCACGCCGGTTCCATGAATGCGGTCGGCGCGGCCCCGGTGGTGAACCTCGCCGGTCCGGTCGATGCCGGGTCCGGCTCTCGGGCGGCCGTGGCAGGCGGCCGCTGGGGCGGCTCGGTGGGACGGCTGGGTGGAACGGCTCGGCGGGGCAGGGACCGGTGCGGTCTGCGGTGGTTGTACTGGTCGACGAAGTTGTCGAGCAGCGCCTGGAGCTGGGTCAGGGTGCCCGGCTGGACGGGTTGGGCCCGGAGCCACTTCTTCATCGTCTGCTGGAACCGCTCCGCTTTCCCGCAGGTGGTGAGGTGGTTGGGCCGGGAGTTCTTCTGGACGATGTTCAGGCGGCCGGGTCCGGTCTCAAGTCCCTTGCGGCCGCCCTTCCCGGCCGACAGCCGGGTCGTGTAGACCATCCCGCTGTGGGTCAACGTGGACGCTGGAACCCCGTGCTGGGCAACGGTTTCGCGGAACGTGACCGTCATGATCGAGCCGGTGATCCAGGCGTGGCCGGTGACGTGGAAGGCGTAGCGGGAGTGGTCGTCCAGCCAGGTGATGATCTCGACATCCGCGCCGGGTGAACCGTGTGGCAGGGTGAAACGGTAGTGGGTGAAGTCGGACTGCCAGCACTCGTTGGGCTGGTCGGCCGCGAACCGCAGGTACGACGACTTGGGCCGCTTCCCCGGCTCCGGGACCACGGCGCCGGCCCGGGTCAGGACCCGGTGGATCGCCGCCCGCGAGACCGTGGTCTGGTGGTGGTGCTGCATGTGCCAGCCGATCGTGTCCGCGCCCGCATCCAGCCCCGCCTCAACCAGCTCCTTGCGCAACCGCAAGACCAGCTCGGCCGTGACCGCCGCGGTGGCACGCGGCGAGGTCTTCGGACGCCGTGACCGGGGCTCGAACGCCGCCTCCCCCTCCAGACGCCACCGGGCCAGCAGCTCATACACCCACGACCGCGCCACACCGTACTGCGCGACCACCTAGCCTCTCCACCACCGTGATCACGGTGATCACCAACCGGGCCTTCGACATGCCCGAACACCAACACCCCGTCCGGCATCACCTGAGACATCAGTCCGGTATGTCGCGAGACACCCGTCCGGGATGTGTTGAACCACAACACCATCCAGGGCACCCAGGGTACAGAAGTCCTCGTCTGGCGCGGAGGTGCCGGACGGAAGTCTGGGGAGGATCGCATGCCGATCCGGGTAGAAAACCCTCCCCGAGCCGTGCGACTGGGCGCGCAGTCCGCATGCGACGAACAACTCCAACGGTCAGTGGTTGAACCCTGTCCGCCGGGCGGTCGAGAACCGACGGAGGAGCGGGCCGACTCGCGAACTGTGGCGGAAGAACTGTCGGCCGGAAGATCTGACGCGACCGGCGCGCCGACTTCGGCCGGCCGCGGAATCTGTTGCTGGGCAGGCCGTGGCGAAGCCCCTTAGAACGGTGGCGGTTCGCCGCCGAATGGTGCGACTGAGGGCGCGGCAGGACCGCGCGCGGGTGGGATTGTGGTGTAGCGGTGGCCGGTAGGCGCGGTCAGGGTGACAGACCCGTCGGAGTGGTTGATGGTGGACCAGCCCCAGGCAGGGGTGTCCTTGATCAGGTGGTGGTATTCGCAGAACGGCGCAAGGCCGGCCAGGCGGGTTTCGCCAGATCGGGCGAACGGCGTGCCGTGATCGCGATCGCATTCGCGAGAGACCCGGTTGCAGCCGGGCCATGCACAGACGGGGTGTCTGGCGAGGAGGGTTTCGGTGACGACCGCACCGGGATCGTGCCGGGTGGTGGAGGCTTCCACCACAGTTCCGTTGGTGGGATCGGTCAGCAGGCGTCGCCAGGTGCCACCGGCTGCGATGCGGCGGGCCATGGAGGCGGGGATCGGACCATAGCCGGCCAACTCGGCCGGGTCGTCGTCCATCCCGAGCAAGGTCGTGATCGGGATCAGCACCTCGATGTGGGGTCGTCGCCGGTGCTGGTCGGGGAGTCGACGGCCGAGCCAGTCCAGTCCGTTGTGCAGCATGTGTTCGAACACATCACTCACCGCATCTGCCCGCCGTTGTGGCGCAATCCGCTCATCCCTCCCCGCCCCGCTCACCCCGCTGGCCGCACCCGACCCAGCCGACACGATCAGCCCACTAGCGGCATCGGTCGCGTCCCTGGCATCGGCGGCAGAGCCGCCGGTGGCGGTGGCGCCCGTGGCGCCGGTGGCGGTGGCGCCCGTGGCGCCGGTGTCGGTGGCGGTGGCGCCCGTGGCGCCGGTGCCGGTGGTGCCGGTGGCGGTGGCGTCGGCGGCGGAGCCGTCGGTGGCGGTGGCGGTGGCTGCGGCGGTGGCGCCCGTGGCGGCGGTGGCGGTGGCGTCGGTGGCGGTGGCTGCGGAGGTGGCGGCGGCGTCGGTGGCGGTGGCGTCGGTGGTCGCGTCGGCACCTGCCGTCCGGCGTGCTGGGATGGTAGGCGGCCCGCTCGCGGTGTGTGCGGCTGCATCGCTGGCAGCTGCATCGGCTGCAGCGGCAGCAGCGGCAGCAGCGGTGGGTGGAGGGCTGGTCGGGTTGGCGTCAGTTGCGGGACTGGCAGGCGCGGTGGGGGTGCCGCGTTTGGCGAGGTCGGCCATGGCTTGGATGACGATCCACATTTGCTGGATCTTGTCGGCGGTGTGGACGACCCAGAGTCCGGCCATGCCGTCGGCGAGCGGGACGATCTTGCAGGTGCGGTCGGCGATGGCGGCGCGGTGCTTGTCGGCGTCTTCGCGGACGGTGTGTTTGGCGACCTGGCGGCGCAGGGACTGGTTGAGGTTGCGGTGGGTCTGGCCTGCGGCGCGGCGCAGGACATGGGCCTGGACTGCCTGCGCTGCGGCGGGTGGCAGGGCGCGGGTGGCTTCGGAGATGGCCAGCGCCTTGGAGAACGTGAGCGCGCCGCAGCGCAGCGCGGCATGGGTGGCGCTCAACGTGCCGGTGAGGTGGAGTGCGGTGTCGATGTGGCGGGCGGCGGTGTCCTTGGACAGGTGCAGCGCGGCTCCGATCTCGGCGGCCCAGGATCGTTCGGGGTCGATCGGGCGGCCGGTGGAGTCGATCTGACTCGGGCGCGGGATCTCGGCGAGCTGGGCTTTGCGCTGGCGGACGAACGAGGCCTGCGCGGCGGTCCTGATCGATGCCGCCCAGGCCTCGATCCGGGCCGCAGCCTTCATGGCCTCGATCAACGCGATCGGTGACTCGCACTGCGGCCGCAGCGTCTCCAGTTCCGCGGCCAGTTCGGCTCCGGGTGGCAGAAACACCCAGGCTGGTGCCTTCAGGCGCAGCATCTCCCGTTCGGCCTGGTCTTGTTCGACGCCGGCCCACTCCTGCCACTCCAGCCAGTCGACCCGCGACATCGGCGGCAGATCATCGTACGGATCGCCGTACGGATCGCCGTACGGGTTGTCTTGGTCGAGGTCGCGCGGCGCGCGCGTGCTGTCGGCGTCGTACAGGTCGTACAGGTCATCGAGGTCGTAGGAGTCGTCCGGCGGCTGATCCGGCGGCCACCGATCCGGCGGCAGCGGATCATCCAGCAACACGTCACGCGGCAGCGACTCGGTGAGCAGGGCGGCGCACCCGCCAGGCGAAGCCAGCCGCGCGGCAGGCTTCTGCCGGGCTGGGCCGGCGCCGATCACCGCTCTCGTCATGTACCTATAATAGAACAAATGTTCGATCCAACAAAATCCTCCGACCGCTCAGGCTCTGTCATGTCGCAGGACATAGGTGACGGTTCTGTGTCAGGACATCGGTGACGAGTTTGGTGCCGCGAGTCCGGTCGATCGCTTCGGAGTCGAAGTACGAGCCGGTTGACCCTCGTGTCCAGCTCGCGATAGTCCCGTCGCCCGATGACGCGCCGCCTAGCGGGTGGCTCCGGAACGGCAGGATCCCGGTACGACGGTGCTGTTCCGGCACGTGCCAGTGCTAAGAGGGATGCCCCGCCGGATGACGATCAGGTGATCCCGCTCGCCGCCCCTGGCCTGTACGGAGCGTGTCAGGCGACCCGCACACTTGCCACCATGTCGAACTGGTGGGATACGGCCGCGCCGCTCGTCGGGGTCGTCCTGGGCGCCCAGCTCACGATGATGAACGAGCGGCGGCGCGAACGCAGGCACGCGCGGGTCGCGGCACTTCCCCCGGATCTCGCTCGTGGACGCCTCTCCCAACGTCATGGCGCTGACCGACGAGAAGCTGCTCGAGATCCGCGTCGCCTTCGCTGACACCGAGATTCGCCCGAACGTGTGGGAGGCCGCAATGGGGCAATCCAATCGTGCAAAGACTTCTACGACCTCCCCCAGAATCGAGACGACCCCTGGAATACCCGACACTGGGGCAACGTCCCGCTGATCGCGATAAGTCACACCCTGCCTGACCTGCTGCAGGACGAGGTGCTCCATCCGCAGCGGGCCCGATGGCTCCGGCGCAAACGGCTGCGGACGCTGAACGACTCGTCGCGTGACCTTCGAGCCGAAATCGAATCAAGCCTGCCTCAGAAGGGGACCTCGAGCGGCGGGGGTTCGGCGTCCCGACGCTGACCGAGGCTTCCAACAGGTCCTCGTGGTCACCAACGGCGACGACATCACCATCACCGACCTCCTAGGCGAGATCCTCATCGAGCACGTCAGGCCCGCACTCTGTATCACCGACGTCGGCAACGCCCGCATCCGCGACGCACGCCAAGACACCTCAACCGCCACCGAAGTCCTGACACATCGAGTCACACCGATGTCCTGATGCAGAACTGTCACCTATGTCCTGAGACATCACACCAGTCGCTCGGGCTCCGGGAGAGGATCCGCGATCCTCATCACCTTCGGTTTGTTCTTCCTCCGAGCGTGGTTGAGGCGGGCAGTCAGCCGACTGTCCGCCTCAACCACTTCTCTACAACAGTTCTTGTTTCCTGTCCTGCCTTTGAGCGCCACCGAGCTCGCTCTGCCGACCCGTGCTCGGACGCCTGAGCCGGGCACGGCTCTTGATCTGGGTTTGCTGTGCTTGCTTTGGAAAATGGTTGAGGCGAACGGTCGGGTGGCCGTTCGCCTCAAGTACTTCTGCTGCGGGGCTTGTTACGGGTTGGGGCTTCGGTAGGCGGGGGCGGTGCCGTCTATGGCGTCGCCCATGCGGTGGACTCGGAGGGCGTTGGTGGAGCCGGGGATGCTGGGCGGGGAGCCGGCGACGATGACTACCAGGTCGCCCTTGTCGACGATGCCGAGTTCGAGGAGGCGCTGGTCGACCTGGCGGACCATCTCGTCGGTGTGTTCGACGGTGGGGACGATGTGGGTGGTGATGCCCCAGACGACGCTCAGCCAGGAGCTGACCGACGGGACCGGGGTGAACGCCAGCAGCGGGACCTCGGTGCGGTAGCGGGCCAGCCGGAGCGCGGTGTCACCGGACTGGGTGAACGCGATCAGGTACTTCGCGTCCAGCCGCTCGGCCACGTCGGCGGCCGCGCGGGCGATCACGCCGCCCTTGGTCTTCGGCTCCCACTCGATCTCCTGGACCCGGCTGAGGCCGTGCTCCTCGGTGGACTCCACGATCCGGGCCATCGTCTTGACGGTCTCGATCGGGAACCGCCCGACGCTGGTCTCTCCGGACAGCATCACCGCGTCGGCGCCGTCGAGGACGGCGTTCGCGACGTCGGAGGCCTCGGCCCGGGTCGGCCGCGGCGCGGAGATCATCGACTCCAGCATCTGGGTGGCGACGATGACCGGCTTCGCGTTCAGCCGGGCCTGATCGATGATGAGCTTCTGGACCAGCGGGACCTCCTCGAGCGGGAGCTCCACGCCGAGGTCGCCGCGGGCCACCATGAACCCGTCGAAGGCCTCGATGATCTCGTCCAGGTTGGCGACCGCCTGCGGCTTCTCGATCTTGGCGACGACCGGGAGCCGCAGCCCCTCCTCGTCCATGATCTTGTGCACCAGCTGGATGTCGGCGGCGTCCCGGACGAACGACAGCGCGATCATGTCGGCCGGCAGGTGCAGCGCCCAGCGCAGGTCCTCGGCGTCCTTCTCGGACAGCGCCGGGACGCTCACCGAGACGCCCGGCAGGTTGATGCCCTTGTGGTTGGAGACCGGCCCGCCGACGGTGACCCGGCAGATCACGTCGGTCTCGGTGACCTCCTCGGCGACGAGCGCGATCCGGCCGTCGTCGATGAGCAGCTGGTCACCCGGGTTCACGTCGCCCGGCAGACCGTCGTACGTCGTTCCGCAGATGGTCTGGTCGCCGGGCACCTCCCGGGTGGTGATGGTGAAGCGCTCACCGTAGGTCAGCGTCGCCTTCCCCTCGGCGAACTCCGCGAGCCGGATCTTCGGGCCCTGCAGGTCGACGAGGATGCCGACGTTGCTCCCGGCCTCCGCAGCGGCGGTACGGATCCGCTGGTAGATGCGCTCATGCTCGGCGTGGGCGCCGTGGCTCAGGTTGAGCCTGGCGACGTCCATACCGGCTTGGACGAGTTCCATGATGCGCTCCGGGGCGGCCGTAGCCGGGCCGAGCGTACAAACGATCTTTGCGCGACGCACGTCACAAAACCCTACTCCTGCAAACCACTGGTCCCGCTGGTCCACCCCCGTTACTGGACAGTTAACAGTGGACGACAAGCGATGACAGTGCCTGAATCGTCAAGAGGACAACGGGGTGTAGGCCCCGACGGTGATGTCGCCGGTGAGCTCGGCGGTGACCGTCTGCAGGCCGACCGGCTTGCCTTTCAGGTACGTGATCAGCGTGACCTCGCCCGGCCGGCGCAGCGTGTACCCGAGGGCGAACGCGTACGCGGCTCCCCCGGTCGTGCCGTTCGTGTACGTGGTCACCGGCTTGCCGTCGACGACCTTCGTCTCCGGCCCGACCTGCCGGTGCAGATGCCCGGACAGCAGCAGCGTCGCGCACCCTCGCTCGGCGGTGGCCGCGAACGAGGACGGGTCGTGGACGACGAACGTCTCGATCCGTTTGTCCTCCGGCTGCGAGCAGGCGACGTCGGCGAGCCGTTTGGACTGGTGGTCGACGGTCTCGTCACCGGGCTCGTCCGCGCTGCCCAGCCCGGTCTTGGTCGGGTCGCTGTCGCCGAGGAAGCGGATGCCGTCGACCTCGACGGGCTTGCTGTCCAGGACGGTGAAGCCGCTTTTGCGCATCGCCGCCTCGACGTGCCCGCCGGCGTCGTGGTTG
Source organism: Kribbella sp. NPDC004536 (assembly GCF_042873835.1). Taxonomy (NCBI): domain Bacteria; kingdom Bacillati; phylum Actinomycetota; class Actinomycetes; order Propionibacteriales; family Kribbellaceae; genus Kribbella; species Kribbella sp. NPDC004536. The sequence goes on from NZ_JBIALY010000002.1 coordinate 2,016,336, forward strand.
CCGGCCACCGCGACCACCTTGAAGTCCTTGAAGTGCTGGCGCAGCGAGTTGATGCTGAACAGCTCCCACTCCTGCCCCGACGACGTGTCGTCCCCGGCGTCGATGAGCAGCTTCGCCCCGGCCACCTTGGCGACCTCGGCCGCGAACGGGTCCATACCGATGTTGTCGTGCCGGTCGTTGACCTGGATCGCGACCGTCTCTTCCTTGCCCGGCTGGTGGATCTCGTTCTTGACGTCGCCGACCTTGTCCTTGAGCTGGCCGTAGAACTGCGTCGACCGCTGGTACGTCTGGACCGCGGTCTTGATCACTCCGACGCCGCCGGTGGTGGAGAACCCGGACGCCACCTCGACGCCCTGGAGCTGCTTGTCCAGGTCGAGCTCCGGCAGCAGCTTCGCAAGCGGCGTCCACTGCGTCGGCGGTGCCTCCACGCCACGGATCCGGCCCGGTCCGAAGATCGAGGCGATCGTGATCAGCATCGCGACCAGTACGACGATCGCCCGGTGTTCGACCCGTCGTTCGTGCCGGTGGACGAGGTGCCACAGCTCCTGCCGCCGCCGGACGCCGATCATCGTCCACAGCGTGGCGACCACGACGACCACGAGCAGCCCGGTACCGGCGCCGGCCAGCGCGTCGTCGACAGCCATCTCCTGGACGGCCTGGCTGATCCGCGCGATCTCACCTTCGGGCTGGGCCGCGATCAGCGCGTCGCGGTTGATCAGGTCGGTGAGGTTGCTGGCGTTCGTCTCCTGGACGTCGATGTTGACGCCGAGGCCGAACGGGACGTTGCTGGCCATCCGCAACCGCGGCAGCACCGCGCCGAGGTCGAGGGTCGCGTGCCCGTCGAACGTCGGCGACACAGTCGCCGCGTGCGCGCCGATCGTCACCCGTTCGGAGTCGTTCACGAACACCAGCAGCCCGACCACGGCCGAGGTCACCGCGAAGAGCAGGCTCAACGCCACCCAGGGTGCGACGACTCGCAGCCGTTCCTTCGTCACCAACCGTGTTGCCACAGCTCCAACCTATCCAGCCGGACCGCCTCGGGCACCGACCAACCGTCGCGACGCGCGTTTTCCGGTTGGCGGGTGCCCAAGGTGCGTCTGGTCAAACAGCCAGCGGCCGCGCGGTCGGCGGGATGGGGGTGGGGAGGGTGGAGGAGCCCGTCAGGTGGGCGTCGACGCCGCCGGCGCAGGACCGGCCCTCGGCGATCGCCCAGACGATCAGCGACTGACCGCGGCCCGCGTCACCGCAGGCGAACACGCCTTCGACCGAGGTCTGGTACTGCTTGTCCCGCTTGACGTTGCCGCGCTCGTCGAGCTCGACGCCGAGCTGCTCGAGGAAGCCCTCGCGCTCCGGGCCGAGGAAGCCCATCGCCAGCAGTACGAGCTGCGCGGGGATGGTCCGCTCGGTCCCTTCGACCGGCGCGAACCTGCCGTCGGCGAACTTCACCTCGACCAGGTTCAGCCCCGAGACGTTGCCGTCGGCATCGGCCTCGAAGTTCACCGTGGAGACGGCGTACACCCGGTCGCCGCCCTCCTCGTGGGCGGAGGCGACCCGATAGATCATCGGGTACGTCGGCCACGGCTGCCCCGCCGGACGCTCGTCCGAGGGCCGCGGCATGATCTCCAGCTGGGTGACCGAGCGGGCCCCCTGGCGGTGCGCCGTACCGAGGCAGTCGGCGCCGGTGTCGCCGCCGCCGATGATCACCACGTCCTTGCCGGTGGCAACGATCTGGCCGTCGACGGCCTGGCCCAGCGCGACCCGGTTCGCCTGCGGCAGGTACTCCATCGCCTGGTGGATCCCGCCGTACTCACGGCCCGGTACCGGCAGGTCCCGCGCCGCGGTGGCGCCGGTCGCGATCACGACCGCGTCGTAGCGCTGCTTCAGCTGGGTACCGGTGACGTCGACGCCGACGTTGACGCCGGAACGGAAGACCGTACCTTCGTCCTTCATCTGCCGGATCCGGCGGTCGACCTGTTCCTTCTCCATCTTGAACTCGGGAATGCCGTACCGCAGCAGGCCGCCCGGGGCGTCGGCGCGCTCGTACACCGCGACCGTGTGCCCCGCCCGGGTCAGCTGCTGCGCGGCGGCGAGACCGGCCGGGCCGGACCCGACGACCGCGATCGTCTTACCGGTCAGCCATTCCGGCGGCTGCGGCTTGACGTCACCGGTCTCCCAGGCCTTGTCGATGATCGCGACCTCGACGTTCTTGATCGTCACCGGGTCCTGGTTGATGCCGAGTACGCAGGCCGTCTCGCACGGCGCCGGGCACAGCCGCCCGGTGAACTCCGGGAAGTTGTTGGTCGCGTGCAGCCGCTCGATCGCCGAGGACCAGTCGTCCCGCCAGACCAGGTCGTTCCACTCCGGGATCAGGTTGCCCAGCGGGCAGCCGTTGTGGCAGAACGGGATACCGCAGTCCATACAGCGGCCGGCCTGCTTGCCGATGATCGGCAGCAGCGCCTTGCCCGGCCCGCCCGGGTAGACCTCTTTCCAGTCCTGCACCCGTTCGCCGACCGGACGCCGGTCGGCCACCTCGCGGCCGGTGGTCAGGAATCCCTTGGGATCAGCCATCAGATGGCCTCCATCATCGCTCGCGTGGTGGCGTCCTCGTCCAGGCCGTCGCGCTCGGCGGCCGCCTTGGCCGCCAGCACTCGGGCGTAGTCGCGGGGCATCACCGTGGTGAACCGGGCCGCGGCGGCAGGCCAGTCGGCGAGCAGCTTGGCCGCCCGTTCCGATCCGGTCTCCTCGAAGTGCCTGCGGACCAGGTCGTGCAGCAGTTCGGACTCGTCGGTGGTGACCGGGTGCAGATCCACCAGTTCCGGGTTCACCAGGGCCGGGTCCAGGTCGAGCACGTGGGCCACGCCGCCCGACATGCCCGCCGCGAAGTTCCGGCCGACGGCGCCGAGTACGACGACGCGCCCACCGGTCATGTACTCGCAGGCGTGGTCGCCGACCGCTTCGACGACCGCGGTGGCGCCGGAGTTCCGGACGCAGAACCGCTGGCCCGCACCGCCGCTGATGAACAGTTCGCCGGACGTCGCGCCGTACGCGATCACGTTGCCGGCGATGATCTGGTCGGCGGCGTCGAACCGGGCCCGGCGGTCCGGCCGGATGACGACCCGGCCACCGGACAGGCCCTTGCCGACGTAGTCGTTGGCGTCACCCTCGAGCCGCAGGGTGACCCCGCGCGGTACGAAGGCGGCGAACGAGTTGCCGGCCGAACCGGTGAAGGTCAGGTCGATCGTCCCGTCGGCGAGACCGGCGGCCTTGTACCGCTTGGTGATCTCGTGGCCGAGCATCGTCCCGACGGTCCGGTTCACGTTCCGGATCGCGACCTGGGCGCGGACCGGTTCGCCGTTGTCGAGCGCCGGCCGGCAGATCCGGATCAGCTCGTTGTCGAGCGCCTTGCCCAGACCGTGGTTCTGCTCGACGGTCCGGTGCAGCGAAGCGCCCTCGGGCAGCGCCGGTACGTGCAGGACCGGCGACAGGTCGAGCCCGTCGGCCTTCCAGTGGTCGACCGCGCGCTGGATGTCCAGCACCTCGGCGTGGCCGATCGCCTCGTCCAGGGTCCGGAAACCGAGCTCGGCCAGGTACTCCCGGACTTCCTCGGCGATGAACTCGAAGAAGTTCACCACGAACTCGGGCTTGCCGGAGAACCGCTCGCGGAGCACCGGGTTCTGGGTGGCGACGCCGACCGGGCAGGTGTCCAGGTGGCAGACCCGCATCATGATGCAGCCCGACACCACCAGCGGCGCGGTGGCGAAACCGTACTCCTCGGCGCCGAGCAGGGCCGCGACGATCACGTCCCGGCCGGTCTTCAGCTGGCCGTCGGTCTGGACCACGATCCGGTCCCGCAACCCGTTCAGCAGCAGGGTCTGCTGCGTCTCGGCCAGGCCGAGCTCCCACGGACCGCCCGCGTGCTTCAGCGAGGTGAGCGGCGCCGCACCGGTACCGCCGTCGTGGCCGGAGATCAGTACGACGTCCGCGTGCGCCTTGGAGACACCCGCGGCGATCGTGCCGACGCCGACCTCGGAGACCAGCTTCACGTGGATGCGAGCGGCCGGGTTCGCGTTCTTGAGGTCGTGGATCAGCTGCGCCAGGTCCTCGATCGAGTAGATGTCGTGGTGCGGCGGCGGCGAGATCAGGCCGACGCCGGGCGTCGAGTGCCGGGTGTTCGCCACCCACGGGTACACCTTCGGGCCGGGCAGCTGCCCGCCCTCGCCGGGCTTCGCGCCCTGCGCCATCTTGATCTGGATGTCGTCGGAGTTCGTCAGGTACTCCGCGGTGACGCCGAAGCGCCCGGACGCGACCTGCTTGATCGAGCTCCGCCGGGCCGGGTCGTACAGCCGGTCGGCGTCCTCGCCGCCCTCACCGGTGTTCGACTTGCCGCCGAGCTGGTTCATCGCGATCGCCAGCGTGGTGTGCGCCTCGGCGCTGATCGAGCCGTAGCTCATCGCACCGGTGGAGAACCGCTTCACGATCGCGCTCACCGGCTCGACCTCGTCGATCGGGATCGACTGCCGGTCGGACTTGAACCCGAACAGGCCACGCAACGTCATCAGCCGCTCGGACTGCTCGTCGACCTTCGACGTGTACTGCTTGAAGATGTCGTACCGGCCGGTGCGAGTGCTGTGCTGCAGCCGGAACACCGTGTCCGGGTCGAACAGGTGCGGCTCGCCCTCGCGGCGCCACTGGTACTCGCCGCCGATCTCGAGCTTGCGGTGCGCCGGCAGGATGCCGTCCGCCGGGTACGCGCGCAGGTGCCGGCGGCGTACCTCCTCGGCGATCTCGTCCAGGCCGACGCCGCCGATCCTGGACGACGTACCGGTGAAGTAGATGTCGACCAGGAACGGGGACAGCCCGTTCGCCTCGAAGATCTGGGCACCCGTGTACGACGCGACGGTCGACACGCCCATCTTCGACATCACCTTGAGGACGCCCTTGCCGAGCGACTTCACCACGTTGCGGATCGCCTGCTCGGGCTCGATGCCGGGCAGGTACGTGCCCTGGCGGCACAGGTCCTCGACGGACTCCAGCGCCAGGTACGGGTTGATCGCGGCCGCGCCGTACCCCATCAGCAGCGCGACATGATGGACTTCGCGCACATCTCCCGCTTCGACGACCAGGCCGACCTGGGTCCGGGTCTTCTCCCTGACCAGGTGGTGGTGGATCGCGGACGTCAGGAGCAGCGACGGGATCGGCGCGCTGTCGGCGTTCGAGTGCCGGTCAGACAGCACCAGGATGCGGGCGCCTTCGTCGATCGCGGCGCTCGCCTCGGCGCACAGCTCGTCGAGCCGGGACCGCAGTGCCCGTCCGCCGCCTTCGACGTCGTACACGCCGCGGAGGACCGTGGTGGCCAGGCCGGGCATGTCGCCGTCGAGGTTGATGTGCCGGAGCTTGGCCAGCTCGTCGTTGGTGATCACCGGGAACGGGATCACCACCTGCCGGCACGACGCCGGGCTCGGGTTCAGCAGGTTCGACTCCGGGCCGAGGCTGGACGACAGCGAGGTCACGAGCTCCTCGCGGATCGCGTCCAGCGGCGGGTTCGTGACCTGGGCGAACAGCTGCGCGAAGTAGTCGAACAGCAGCCGCGGCCGGTCGCTCAGGACCGCGATCGGGGTGTCGGTGCCCATCGAGCCGATCGGCTCGGCGCCGCTCTTGGCCATCGGGGTGAGGATGACGCGGAGCTCTTCCTCGGTGTACCCGAACACCTGCTGGCGCCGGGTCACCGACGCGTGGCTGTGCACGACGTGCTCGCGCTCGTGCAGGTCCTCGAACCGGATCAGTCCGCCGTGCAGCCATTCGTCGTACGGGTGCTCGTTCGCGAGTGCGTTCTTCACCTCGGCGTCGGTGATGATCCGGTGCGCGTCGACATCGACGAGGAAGATCCGGCCCGGCTCGAGCCGGCCCTTCTCGGTCACCGTGGCCGGGTCGATGTCCAGGACGCCGGCCTCGGAGGCCAGTACGACGAGGCCGTCGTCGGTCACCCAGTACCGCGAGGGGCGCAGGCCGTTGCGGTCCAGCACCGCGCCGACCTTCGTACCGTCGGAGAAGACCACGGACGCCGGGCCGTCCCACGGCTCCATCAGCGTCGAGTGGAACTCGTAGAACGCCCGCCGCTTCGGGTCCATCGTGGCGGCGTTCTCCCAGGCCTCCGGGATCATCATCAGCATCGCGTGCGGCAGCGAGCGGCCACCGAGGTGCAGGAGCTCCAGGACCTCGTCGAACGACGCGGAGTCCGACGCACCAGGCGTACAGATCGGGTACAGCTGCTCGAGGTCGCCGGGGATCAGGTCGCTGGCGAGCAGCGCCTCGCGGGCCCGCATCCAGTTCCGGTTGCCCTGGACGGTGTTGATCTCACCGTTGTGGGCGATGTACCGGTACGGGTGGGCCAGCGGCCAGGACGGGAACGTGTTGGTGGAGAACCGGCTGTGCACGACGCCGATCGCGGAGGCGAGGTCGGGGTCGGTGAGCTCGGGGAAGAACTTGTCGAGCTGGTCGGTGGTCAGCATCCCCTTGTAGGTGATGGTCCGGCCGGACAGCGACGGGAAGTACGTCGCGGTCTCCTTCTCGGCGCGCTTGCGCAGCCGGAAGGCCATCCGCTCCAGCGCCAGGCCGAGCACGCGGCCGGCCTGCGCGGTGACGAACAACTGCCTGAACGTCGGCATCACCGAACGCGCGGTCGCGCCGAGCAGGTCCGGCGTGGTCGGGATGTCCCGCCAGCCGACGACGTCCAGCTGCTCCTCCGCGGCCAGCTCCTCGATCCGGGCGACCGCCTTCGCGGCGTCGTCCGGGTCGGCCGGCAGGAACGCGATACCGGTCGCGTAGCTGTGCGGCGCGGGCAGCTCGAAGTCGCACGCCTTCCGGTAGAAGGCGTCCGGAACCTGGATCAGGATGCCGGCACCGTCGCCGGAGTCGGGTTCGGCACCAGACGCGCCACGGTGCTCGAGGTTCCGCAGGGCGGTCAATGCCTTGGCCACGATGTCGTGGCTCGGTTCACCGGTCAGGGTCGCGACGAAGGCAACACCACAAGCGTCGTGCTCGTGCCGTCCGTCGTAGAGACCCTCGCTCGGGCGGTGCCAGTCAAAGATGGGGGGGCGACCATACATTCAGGAGCTCCCGTCGTCCTACGGTCAAATACAACTGGCCGCGGGACAACACTGGCCCAAGCCGGGTGTCCCGAGACTACCTCATGACGCCCGCCAGTTGGACTTTTTGTCCACCGCGCAACGCCTTGATGACCCTCAGTAAGCAAGCGCTCACTACTAGCCTCCCATCTTCCCAGCCGGGCGGTCCCCCAACCACCCACAGGCCCTGAAATTCACTTGCTGAGACTGATAGGCCGGTCGGTATGACCTGGCAGCCCGAATCCGACTGGACACCACTCACCGCCGGCACCGGTCAGGCGACCGGCGGGGTGTGGCGTGCGCCGTCCGGGACGGTGGTGAAGCGGCTGGTGCCTGGTGTTGCCGATCCGCGTCACCACGCCTATTGGGAACGGCAGGCCCTGGTGGCCGAGTCGGGTGTCGTTGCTCGTACGGCGGGGGTGCGGGCGCCCCGGTTCCTGGGGCTGGAACGGGACGCCGGCGGGATCACGCTGCGGATGGCGGAGGTGGCGCCGGTCATGTGGGCTCCGGAGGCGTTGGCTGCGGCTCTGGGGCGGTTCGCGGCGTGTTCCGTGGCTGAGCCTGCCTGGGGTGCCCGGGACGTACTCCGCGACCGTCTGAAGACCGTGGAACGCCGCGGCGGCTGGTCCTCGCTGGGCGCCCACCCGACGATCGAGCAGCTTTGGAGACGCCGGGAAACCGCCCTGGACCTGCTGGACGCGCTCCCGCAGGTCCCGACCCACGGCGACGCCCACCCAGCCAACCTCCTCGGCCGCGACGCCGACACCGCGATCGCCATCGACTGGGAGCAGTTCGGCCTGGGCCCCATCGGCTTCGACCTGGGATACCTGCTGCTGGCGACGCAGGCCTCGCTCGATGACCTGGTAGCGGCATACGGAGGTGGGCGGTGTGGGGCGGTTCTGGTGGCGGCGTACACCGGGGTGTCTCGGGCGGCTTGGGCTGTGGGGCGGGTGGGGGCGGGCGAGCACCTGGAGCGGTTGGGGTGGTTGGTGGGGGTGGTGGAGGAGGCGGTTGATTACGTGTCGTGAGGGGGAGGTGATCCTTCGGAGTGGTAGACCTGCGCGATGCGATGGGTACCTGGGGACGGCTGGGTCTTGCTGGCGCCGGCGAAGGGGGTGGCGCACGGTGGGGTGTGGCGGACTCCGGACGGGACCGTGGTCAAGCGGCTGGTGCCGGGAGACGAGCGGCCGGGGCGGTACGGGTACTGGCGGCGGCAGGCCGAGGTGGCTAGTAGCGGCGTACTCGAATGGACCAAGGGGCTGCGGGCACCGCGAGCCGTGAAGGTCGAGACCGATCCGGACGGGATCACGCTCTGGACCGAGGGTGTCGTACCGGGTCCTGTCTCGGTGGACGAGGCCGCGGCGGCGCTCGGGCGGTTCGGGCTGAATCGGGTCGAGCCGGCGAACTGGTTCGCGCGGCGGATCCTGCGCGACCGGCTGGACGACGACGCCGCGCACGGTGGTTGGGCCGGCTGCGCGACCGCCGACGTACTGCCGGCCGACGTACGGCGACTGTGCGGCGAGCTGTGGACGCGCCGGACGGACGTCCTGCGGGAGCTCGACCGGCTGCCGCACCAGCTCGTGCACGGCGACATCCACCCGCCGAACCTCCTCCGCCGTGACGGCGACGACCTGATCGCAGTGGACTTCGACCAGTTCGGCATCGGCCCCCTCGGCTTCGACCTCGGCTACCTCCTGCAGTCCACCCGCGCACCGATCGCCGAACTCGTCGCGGCTTATCAGGCGGGCAGTTCAGAGGCGTGGTCGGCGGCAGACGTACGACGAGGCGCCGTCCTGACGGCAGCGATCACGCTGGTCGCCCGGGCCGCCTGGGCGCTCACCCAGCCCGACCCAGGCGAGCACCTCGAACGCCTGGTCGCTCAGACACCGATCGTCGACGAGGCCGTCCGCCACGCGTCGTACAAGGCCGAGTAGCTGCCGAACCGGGCAGTCGTCGCCTCGGTCAGAACGCCCACCAGCACCGACGACGGCTCAGGCAACAGAAGTACCGGGCGGTGGCGGTCTCGACGCCGTACGAGACGTTGCCGGAGTGCTGGGTGGTGAAGCGGGTGAAGATGGTGCCTAACTGGTCGAGGTACGTGGCGGGGAGGACGTCGATCGCGCCGGGGAACATCCCGCCGACCCTAGTGGAGGAACACCATGGCACTCAGCGATTTTCCGCGGTACCCGTTGCTGTTCGGGCCGAGCCCGGTGCATCCGTTGGAGCGACTCAGCGGGTACCTCGGCGGCGCGAAGATCTGGGCGAAGCGCGAGGACTGCAACTCGGGGCTCGCGTACGGCGGGAACAAGACGCGCAAGCTCGAGTACCTCGTTCCGGAGGCGATCGCGCAGGGCGCCGATACGCTCGTGTCGATCGGCGGCTACCAGTCGAACCACACCCGCCAGGTCGCGGCGGTCGCGGCGAAGCTGGGGATGAAGGCGGTGCTGGTGCAGGAGAAGTGGGTCGACTGGCCGGACGCGCTGAACGACCGGGTCGGGAACATCCTGCTCAGCCGGATCATGGGCGCCGAGGTACGACTCGACCCGGCCGGGTTCGGGATCGGGTTCAAGGACAGCTGGAAGCAGGCGCTGGCGGACGTGGAGGCGCGCGGCGGTACGCCGTACGCGATCCCGGCCGGCGCGTCCGACCACCGGCTCGGCGGGCTCGGGTTCGCGAACTGGGCGTACGAGGTCGAGCAGCAGGAGCAGGAACTCGGCGTCTTCTTCGACACGATCGTGGTCTGCTCGGTGACCGGCTCGACGCACGCCGGGATGATCGCGGGGTTCGCGGGCCAGGACCGCCCGCGCCGGGTGATCGGCATCGACGCCAGCGCCAAACTCGAGGAGACCCGCGACCAGGTGGCGCGGATCGCCCGCAACACCGCGGAGCTGATCGGCCTCGGCCGGGACCTCCGCGACGACGAGATCACGGTCCTCGAAGGCTGGGCGGGCGACGAGTACGGCGTACCGGTCGAGTCCACCCTCGACGCGATCCGGATCAGCGGTCAGCTCGAGGCGATGATCATCGACCCCGTGTACGAAGGGAAGTCGATGGCCGGCCTGATCGACCTGATCCGTACCGGCGACATCCCGAAGGACTCGAACGTCCTGTACGCGCACCTCGGCGGCCAGCCCGCCCTGAACGCGTACAGCAGCCTGTTCACGCAGACGCAGCCGATCTGATCACCAGCCGCCGGCGAAGAACATCTCGAGACCGTGCAGCGGGTGCGCCGCGGTGGTCGCATTCGCCACCACGACCACCGCGAGCGCCAGCGCCAGCACCGGTACGAACACGCCGTATCCGGCGAGTACCCGGCGCGCACGCCCCTCCGCGCGGCTGAACCACCGCCACAACAGCACGGCCAGTACGACGAGCCCCGCGACCACGATCGCGCCCTCGACCGCCATGACCGCGTGGAACAGCACGTAATCGCTCGTGATCATGTCGAGCGGCCCCGACTGCTGCCCCGCGGCCAGTTGCTGCCTGACCTGACCCAGTGTGTCGTCCAGCGGCCCGGCTGATGATCCGAACAACATCGGCAACAACGACCCGAACGGCGCCGCCGTCCCGTGAACGTTCGCCATCACCGCCGCGAGCGACACCACCGCCAACGCGGTCGCGACCACCCCACCCGCCGCCAACCCGACAGCCCGAAGCCCCCGCGTCCGCACGAACGCCCGCCAGACCATCACCCCGAGCACGATCAACACAACCAGCAACGCGGCCGCCAGCACCCCCTTGGCAATGTGGTACCGAAACCAGTAGTCCACCACCCGCTGCATCCCCGGCTCGAAGCCCCGCTCCCCCGAACCCCAGTACGTCACGAACTCACCGCGAAACGTACCGGCGAGCCGCCGCTCGCCGTTCAGGTCGGCCGGTGCCCCGAGGCCCGGAACCACGACGAACGCGACGATCAACCCCACCGCCAGCAAGGCAAGCCTCTTCATGTGGCTGAACCTAGACGTCGGCAGGACCCCGAACCACCACGCCGGGGCGACCCCTGAGGTAGCGCTCGCGCTACCCGATTCCAGGTCCGACGAGGGTGCCGACGAAGTAGGTGAGGCCGGCTGCGGCGGCGCCTAGGAGGAGTTGGCGGAGGCCGGAGTACCACCAGGTGCGGCTGGTGACGCGGGAGACGACGGCGCCGCAGACGAAGAGTGCCGTGAGGGACAGGATGAGGGCCGGGACGACGCTGCCGGCGCCGAGCAGGTACGGCGCGAGCGGGATGAAGGCGCCGACGGCGAAGCAGACGAAGGAGGAGGCTGCGGCGATCACGGGGTTCGGGAGGTCGCCGGGGTCGATGCCTAGTTCTTCGCGGACGTGTTCTTCGAGGGCCTGTTCCGGGTCGGCGTGGAACTGCTTGGCGACCTTGCTGGCCAGGTCTGGGTCGAGGCCTTTGGCCCGGTACGTCTCGGCGAGTTCGATCTCCTCGTCGATCGGGTGTTTCTTGATCTCGGCGCGCTCGACCTCGATCTCGGCGCGCGCGAGTTCGCGCTGGGAGGCGACGGAGGTGTACTCGCCCGCCGCCATCGAGAACGCGCCCGCCGCCAGGCCGGCGAGTCCGGCCAGGACGATCAGCTTGGAGCCCGAGTTCGTACCGCCGTCCATGCCGGCGATCAGCGCGAAGTTCGAGACCAGGCCGTCCATCGCGCCGAACACCGCTGGGCGCAGCCAGCCGCCGTTCACATCACGGTGCCGGTGGTCTCCGTGATGCTCCGGCGAGACTGCAGGTGTTTCGCTCACTTCAACCGCGGGCCGGTGTGGTGCGTGGGGCCCGGAGTGTCCGGTTGCGCCTCGGCAGCCGGCCCCCCAGCCGGCTCCGCCGAGGCGGTTGGCCGGTCAGCCCCAGTTTCTGTGGTGGGGGTCCCGGGCGCGTCGTCCGTCTCCTCGTCGGCCGTGAGCGGGCTGTCGGTGTCCGGGCTGGTTGCGGGCTTGGGGTCGCCGGCGGCGGGGCCGGTGGTGATGTCTTCCTGGCCGGGGCGGGTGCGGGCGCTGATGACGAAGGCGACCACTGCGAGGACGAACAGGATGATTGCGGTCCAGACGTTCAGCCGGAGGCCGAGGAAGTGGTTCACGGTGTCGATGCGCATGTTCTCGATCCACGCGCGACCCGCGGTGTACGCGGCGACGTACAGGAAGAACGCCCGCCCATGACCGAGCTTGAAGCGCCGGTCGACAATCAGCAGCAGCCCGACCACACCGAGGTTCCAGACGGCCTCGTACAGGAACGTCGGATGGAAGGTCGCGAAGTCGGCGTACCCGACCGGGCGGTGCTCCGGCGAGATCTCCAGGCCCCACGGCTTGGTGGTCGGCCGGCCGAACAGTTCCTGGTTGAAGTAGTTCCCGAACCGGCCGAAGATCTGCGCCAGCGCAATCCCCGGCGCCATCGCGTCCGCGACCGCCAGGAACGGCACCTTGGCGCGCCGGCAGGCGATCCACGCCCCGAGCGCGCCGAACCCGACCGCACCCCAGATCCCGAGTCCGCCGTGCCAGATCTTCAGCGCGTCGATCGGGTGCTTGCCGGCGCCGAAGTACAGCTCGGCGTCGGTGACCACGTGGTAGATCCGCGCGCCGACCAGGCCGAACGGGATCGCCCAGAACATGATGTCGGCCAGCACCGGCGCGGAACCGCCGCGGGCCACCCAGCGGCGGCGGCCGAGCCAGTAGCCGGCGAAGATGCCGGCCAGGATGCACAGCGCGTACGCACGGATCGGCAGGCCGAGGACGTGCCAGACGCCCTGGCTCGGGCTGGGGATGAACGCCGGCACACCCACGGCAAGACTCAGACTAGACATGGCAAGGGGGAACGCTACTCGACCTGCCAGGGCACGGCCACAAACGCCCACGAATGCATGGTCACGATGCAGCCTCAGCCACGGCCTTCTGCAGGCCTTCAGGAGTCAGCTGGTCGGTCGGCAGTTGCTTGCCGTTCACGTACGCGGTCGGCGTCCCGGTCACTCCGCGGTCGTCGGCGGCCTTGCCGACGGACTCCAGCCAGCTCGCGTACGTGTTGTCCTGCAACGCCTGCTGGTACTTGGCGTCGCCGACGCCGAGTTGCTTGCCGAGCTCGATCAGCTGGTCCGAGGTCCAGGACTTCGAGAAGTCGCCGTACAGCTCGTCGGCGAAGCTCAGCGCTTTGCCGTTCGCGGCCGCGGCGGCGAACGCGTTCGCCAGCCGGGGCGAGGAGTCCGGGTTCACGAACTGCAACGGCCAGTACGTCAGCGTCGCCGTACCGTCCTCGACGAGCTTGTCGACGGTCGCGCCGCTGTCCTTCTCGAACTCCGCGCAGTGCGGGCAGCGGAAGTCCAGGTACAGGTCGATGTTCACCTTCGCGCCGGCCTTTCCGACCGTGACGCCCTTTCCAGACGTGCCCGGGCCGGTGATGACAGCCGGTTCGGTCCGGCCGTTCGAGTTCACCTCGACCTTGGAGTGCCCGCGGTAGTACTGCACGCCGACGCCGCCGGCCAGCGCCAGTACCAGGACGATCACCACCACGATGCCGGGTGAGATCCGGCGCTTCGGCTGCTGCAACAGGGGGTTGGTGCTGCTCACGACGCGGTGACTCCTTGTGCTTCGGATACGACGGCGAACTTACTGGCGGGGTACAGCCACAGCCAGCCGGCCAACGCCAGCAGGCCGGCATCGCGCAGGATCTCCTGCAGGTACTTTGTCTGCCCCGGCGCGACCTGACCGCCGCCACCGAAGCAGCCGCAGTCGATCGACAGCCCTCGCGCCCACGCGGACGCCACCGCGACGATGAACACGATCATGAAAACACCCGCGGCCGCGGCGGAGGCCCGGACACCGAAGCCGACGACCAACAGCAACCCGATCGCGATCTCCAGGAACGGCAGGCCCCACCCGACCGGCTCGACCAGCGCCGACGGCAACAGTTCGTACGCGCGAACCGCCTGCGCCGCCGTCGCCGGGTCGCTCACCTTCAACGCGCCCGCGACCAGCATCACCGCTCCGAGCACGAGCCGCGCGACCAACGACACCCAGGGGAACCAGTTCCTCACTGGTTGTCCTCGACCAGCTTTCCGAAGTCGTGCGCGAGGTCGCCGATCGCGGCGTTCGACAACCAGATCACGTTCGCCTTGTCGTTCTTGCCGAAACCGATCACCTGCGCTCCGTGACCGACCTCGTACCCGCCCGACGGCAGCTTCTGCATCCCCTCGACCGGTACGCCGACCGCCTTCGCGATGTCCTTGATCGACGTCAGCGAGCCGGTCAGCCCGACGAACGACGGGTCGAACCGGTCCAGGTACTTGCGGATCACCGGCCCGGTGTCCCGGGCCGGGTCGGTGGTGATGAACAGCAGCTGAATCTGGTCCTGCACGGACTTGTCGAGCTTGGTCAACGCGGACGCGACATCGGCCATCACGGTCGGGCACACGTCCGGGCAGTTCGTGTACCCGAAGAACACCAGCGTGACCGGCTTCTTGGTCGACGTGACCAGGTTGAACGGATTCCCGTCGGTGTCGGTCAAGGTGGCCGCGGGCATCGAGTACGGCCGGTCGAGCGTCGCACCGCGGATCCCGTTCGGATCCTGGCTGCTCCGGATGATCGCCCCGCCGGGGTTGTCCGCCTTCTGCTGATTGCCACTGCAGCCCGCGAGGGCGAGCAGAGCCACCGCCGCCAAGAGCAGGGCAGCGTTCCTGGTTCGACTCACGGCAGCTCTAACGAACGGAGAAGGCGCGGGGTTCCCGGCGGACGCCTGCGGAGAGGTCCTCCGCCAGCGCGCGGACACCGGCTGGGCCGTTGTCGCCGAGGGCACGCACCAGTGCCGCGCCGACGATCACCGCGTCCGCGAACGCGCCGACGCCGGCCGCCTGGTCACCGTTGGAGATGCCCAGGCCGACGCCGACCGGTAGACCGGTCACGGCGTGCGTCCGGGCGACCAGCGGCGCCGCCAGGTCCGACGGCTTGTCCCGCGCGCCGGTGACACCCATCACAGCGGTCGCGTACACGAAACCGCGGCAGTTCGCCGTGGTCATCGCGATCCGCTCGTCGGTCGACGACGGCGAGACCAGGAACACCTTGTCCAGTTCGTGCTTGTCGGCGGCCGCGATCCACTCCGCGCCCTCGTCCGGGATCAGGTCGGGCGTGATCAGCCCCGCTCCCCCGGCGGCGGCGAAGTCCGCTGTGAAACGGTCCACGCCGTACCGCTCGATCGGGTTCCAGTACGTCATCACGAGCACCGGCACGTCGGAGTACGCCGCGAGTTTCTCGACCGTGCTGAGCACGTCCCGGGTCCGCAGCCCGCCGGCGAGCGCGATCTCGGTGGCCCGCTGGATCGTCACGCCGTCCATCACCGGGTCGCTGTACGGCAGGCCGAGCTCGATCACGTCGGCACCGCCGTCGACGAGCGCCTTCAGCCCGTCGAGCGCGCCGTCGTAGGTCGGGAAACCGGCCGGCAGGTACCCGATGACGGCCGCCCGGCCCTCGTCGTTCGCCTTCCGGATCGCGGCCCCGGCGTTGCCCAGGGCAAGTTCGCTCATTCCCCGGATCCCTTCTCGCCCAGCCCGAACCAGGTCGCGGCCGTGTCCATGTCCTTGTCCCCACGACCGGAGAGGTTCACCAGGATGGTTGCCTCAGGCCCCAGTTCGCGAGCGATGTCCAGTGCGCCCGCGACCGCGTGCGCGGACTCGATCGCCGGGATGATGCCCTCGGTCCGGGACAGCAGCCGGAACGCGTCCATCGCCTCGGCGTCGGTGATCGGCCGATACGAGGCCCGCCCGGTCTCGGCCAGCCACGCGTGCTCCGGGCCGACGCCCGGGTAGTCCAGTCCGGCCGAGATCGAGTGCGACTCGATCGTCTGCCCGTCGTCGTCCTGCAGCAGGAACGACCGCGCACCGTGCAGTACACCGACCTGCCCCGCGGTGATCGTCGCCGCGTGCCGGCCGGTCTCGAAGCCGTCGCCGCCCGGCTCGATGCCGTACAGCTTCACGTCCTCGTCACCGATGAAGGCGGTGAACAGGCCGATCGCGTTCGAACCGCCGCCGACGGAGGCGACCGCGGCGTCCGGGAGCTTGCCGGTCAGCGCGAGCGTCTGCTCGCGGGCCTCGTCGCCGATACCGCGGACGAAGTCGCGCACCATCGCCGGGAACGGGTGCGAACCGGCCGCCGTACCGAGGATGTAGTGCGTCTTGTCGACGCTGGCGACCCAGTCGCGGAGCGCGTCGTTGATCGCGTCCTTCAGCGTCCGGCTGCCGGTCTTGACCGCGATCACCTCGGCGCCGAGCAGCTTCATCCGGGCCACGTTCAGCGCCTGCCGCTCGGTGTCGACCTCGCCCATGTAGACCACGCACTCGAGGCCGAGGTACGCACAGGCGGTCGCGGTCGCGACACCGTGCTGGCCGGCGCCGGTCTCGGCGATCACCCGCGGCTTGCCCATCCGCTTGGTCAGCAGCGCCTGGCCGATCGCGTTGCGGATCTTGTGCGCGCCGGTGTGGTTCAGGTCCTCGCGCTTCAGCAGGATCCGCGCACCGGCCACGTCCGACAGCCGGGTCGCGTCGTACAGCAGGCTCGGGGCGCCGATGTAGTCGCGCAGCATCCGCTCGAACTCACCGGTGAACTCCGGGTCCGCCATGGCGTCGCGCCAGGCCTGGGTGAGTTCGTCGAGCGGCGCGATCAGCGCCTCCGGCATGAACCTGCCGCCGAAACGGCCGAAGTGCCCGAACTGGTCGGGCAGCACAGTACTCATCCGACAAAACCTTCCAGACCCGGCCCGTACGGCGCGGGAGAGTTGCTGTCCCGGGTGCCGTTTGGACCGGCCCGGATGTGCTAGTGCCGCTGCTGGATGGCGGGGTGCGATCCGGCGGCGACGAGGTCGGCGACCGAGGCGCGGGGATCGCGGCCGGTCACCAGGGTTTCACCGACGAGGACGACATCGGCCCCGGCGCGCGCGAACTCGATTACATCATGCGGGCCGCGGACACCGGACTCCGCCACCCGGACCAGCTCGGTCGGGATCGTCGGCGCGACCCGGGCGAAGGTGTCCCGGTCGACCTCGAGGGTCTTCAGGTTCCGGTTGTTCACGCCGATGAGCTGGGCGCCGGCGTCCACCGCACGCCGCGTCTCCTCCTCGTCGTGCACCTCGACCAGCGGGCACAGGCCGATCGACTGGGCCCGCTCGATCAGCGAGACCAGCGCCTCCTGCTCCAGCGCCGCCGCGATCAGCAGCACCATGTCGGCGCCGGCCGCCCGCGCCTCCCAGAGCTGGTACGACGAGACGATGAAGTCCTTGCGCAGCACGGGCACGTCGACCCGGCCGCGGACCGCCCGCAGATCGTCCAGGCTGCCGTTGAACCGGCGCTCCTCGGTCAGCACCGAGATCGCCGCGGCGCCACCGAGCTCGTACTCCCCGGCGAGTGCGGCCGGGTCGGTGATCTCGGCCAGCTCGCCCTTGGACGGGCTGGACCGCTTCACCTCCGCGATCACCGCGATCCCGTCGCCACGGAACACCGGCATCGGGTCCTTGGCGTCAGGCTTGCGCTGGGCCTCGAGCTTCAGGTCGTCCAGGCTGACCCGCGCCTGGCGCTCCGCGAGGTCCTCCCGGACCCCCGCGAGAATGTCGTCAAGCACAGTCATGTCCGTCCGCCCTTCAGTGGTGGCCGTCGGTCGGGACCCCGAAGCCCAGCAGCTGCAGCACCTTGCCGGCCAGCGCACCGAGCACCGCGATACCGACAGAGATCCAGAACAGCACCCAGTTCGGGCCGAGCACCATCGCGATGGCACCGATCGTGAAAGCGACCAGCACGATCGCCACCGCGGTCCACGCCGCCGGGCTGTTGCCGTGCAGATCGTGCGGAGCTTCCTCCTCGACCCGGCTTGCCCCTTGATCCGCCACCGTATTGTCCATAGTTGGCGCCACTCCTCCTCTGTGTCCGTCCTATTGTGGCGGTAGCCCGCCGCGATCAGAGAGTCGGGTCCTCCCCGGCGTCGATCGCCTTCCACTGATCGGCCGGTGCGGCGGCCGGATCACGCTCGTACCGCTGCGTAGCCCGCCGCCACCGCTGCGCGGTCAGTACGGTCAGCAATCCCGCCACGACCAGCGCGATCCCTCCCGCGAGCGCCAGCCACGGCGCGGGCCCGAGCGTCTGGGTCACCTGGTTGGCGAGCACGTCACTCAGTTCAGGCCTCAGCCTGCTCAGTTCAGGGCCATCAGGACGGACCGTCAAGGCAACGACGACCGCAGCCACTCCGAGCAGCACCACCAGAGCGCCCAGAACTCTCCGTAAAACTGTTCCGCCGAGCTTCATCACCACGACAGCGACCACCGCGGCGAGCGCCAGCGTCACGGGCGCCTTGGTGATCGTGTAGCCGTTGAGGTGGACGTCCACGCGTCCGTTCCCAGGATTCGCGGACACCCAGGTCAGGTAGCCGGACAGTCCGAGCAGCACGAGCGCCACCAGGGCGAGCAGGTCGACCAGTCGTTGGGGCTTCATACTTCCCTCATATGTCACTGAACGTTCCCGCGACCGCGATCGCGTTCAGTACGGCGGCCGCCTTGGTGCGGCACTCCGCGTCCTCCGCGGCCGGGTCCGAGTCGGCCACGATTCCGGCGCCGGCCTGGACGTACGCAGTACCGCCCCGGAGCACCGCGGTCCGGATCGCGATCGCGGTGTCGGCGTCGCCGGCGAAGTCCAGGTAGCCGACCACGCCGCCGTACACGCCGCGCCGGGTGACCTCGAGCTTGTCGATGATCTCCATCGCCCGCGGCTTCGGTGCCCCGGACAACGTTCCGGCCGGGAACGCCGCCGTGAGCGCGTCGAACGCCGTCATCCCGGCCTTCAGCTGACCGGTGACGGTGGACTCCAGGTGCATCACGTGGCTGTAGCGGCGGACATCCATGAAGTCGACCACCTCGACCGTGCCCGGCGCGCAGACCTTGCCGACGTCGTTGCGGCCGAGGTCGACCAGCATCAGGTGCTCGGCGCGCTCCTTCACGTCCGCGCGCAGCTCCTCCTCCAGCGCGTGGTCCTCCTCCGGCGTCGCGCCGCGGCGGCGGGTGCCGGCGATCGGGTGCAGGATCACCTTGTTCTCGGTGACCTTGACCAGGGCCTCGGGGCTGGAGCCGACGATGTCGAAGCCGTCCAGGCGGACCAGGTACATGTACGGGCTGGGGTTGGACCTGCGGAGCACCCGGTAGATGTCGAGGGCGCTCGCCGAACTCTGCAGCTCGAACCGCTGCGAGACGACGATCTGGAACGCCTCGCCCGCGCGGATCTCCTCCTTGGCGTGCTCGACGGCCTGCCGGTACTCCGCGCTGGACCGCTGCCGGTGCGGGTCGGGCTGCGCCTGCCGGTCGGCGCGGACGACGTACGACGGGGTGGGCCGGGCGAGGTCGCGCTCCATCGCGTCCAGGCGGCGGACGGCGTCCGCGTACGCCTCGTCGACGCGTTCGTCGGAGTCGTCCCAGTTGACCGCGTTCGCGATCAGCCAGATCTCGCCGGTCTCGTGGTCGAGCGCGGCCAGGTCGGTCGCGAACAGGAACGTCAGCTCGGGCAGGCCGAGGTCGTCGGTCGTTGTGTCGGGCAACCGCTCCAGCCGCCGGACGGCGTCGTACCCGAGGAAGCCGACCATGCCGCCGGTCAGCGGAGGCAGGTCCGGCAACCGGGGGGTGTGCAGGATCTCGAGGGTCTCGCGGAGCGCCCGCAGCGGGTCACCGGTCTGCGGGAGGCCGACCGGCGGGTTGCCGGTCCAGACGGCCTGGCCGCCCTGTTCGGTCAGCGTCGCTGCGGAGCGGACGCCGATGAACGAGTACCTGCTCCAGACGCCGCCGTTCTCGGCCGACTCCAGCAGGAAGGTGCCCTCGCGCTCGGCGGCGAGCTTGCCGTACACGCCGATCGGGGTTTCGGCGTCGGCGAGCAGCCGGCGGGTGACCGGGATGACCCGGCGGTCCTTCGCGTACTCGCGGAACGTCTCCAGCTCCGGTGCCGTCACGCCGCCACCTCGATCTCACCGTGCTCGAAGCAGCTCCGGGTGCCGGTGTGGCAGGCCGGCCCTTCCTGGTCGACGAGTACCAGCAGCGTGTCCGCGTCGCAGTCGACGAGCACCTGCTTGACGTGCTGACGATGGCCGCTGGTCTCGCCCTTGACCCAGTACTCCTGCCGGCTCCGCGACCAGAACGTACTCCGCCCGGTCGCCGCGGTCCGGCGTACTGCTTCGGCGTTCATCCAGCCCACCATCAGGACCTCGCGCGTGTCGTACTGCTGCACCACCGCCGGGATCAGCCCAGCCGCATCGAAGGTCAACTCGTCGATGTTCACCCGCCTATTGTCTCCGATAACGACGAGTGCCCCGACCACGGGAGGCCGCAGTGGCCCGGTCCGATCGACGCCGCCGACCTCAGCACGCTCGTCCGGGACGCCGACGGTGGCCGAGCACCTGGTGGTGCAGGCCGGTGCGGCCGTCGGGTACGACGAGTTGGCCGAACTGGATGTGCTCGGTGTCCTGCGGCGGGTGGTGGACACGTTTGCGGTCCCGAGAGCGAGTTACGAGCAGGCCTGACAGGATGGCGGGATGACTACTGGTGAGGCGCGGGTTCGGGCGGTGCTGGCGGAGCATCCGGTGATCGACGGGCACAACGATCTGCCGATTGCGTTCTACGAGTTGTGTGGGTACGACCTGGACGCTCACGACCTGGCCGGGTCGGTTCCGGAGCTGAACACGGACCTGCCGCGGTTGCGGGCGGGGCGGGTCGGGGGTCAGTTCTGGTCGTTGTGGGTGCCGCAGGACGAGCACGCCGTACGGCGGACGTTCGAGCAGCTGGATTTCGTCCGGCGGCTGGTGCAGCGGTTCCCGGACGACCTGCAGCTCGCGGACACCGCCGACGACGTGGAGTCGGCGATCAAGGCGGGGAAGGTCGCCTCGTTGATGGGCATGGAGGGCGGCCACTCGATCGGTGAGTCACTCGGCGTGCTGCGGGTGACGCGGGCGCTCGGCGTGCGGTACATGACGCTGACGCACAACCACAACGTGTCCTGGGCCGACTCGGCGACCGACGAGCCGGTGCTCGGCGGGCTGAACGAGTTCGGCGAGGAGGTCGTCCGGGAGATGAACCGGATCGGCATGCTCGTCGACCTGTCGCACGTCTCCGCCGACACCATGCGGCACGCGCTCCGGGTGACGAGCGCGCCGGCGATCTTCAGCCACTCGTCGTCCCGCGCGGTCTGCGACGTACCGCGGAACGCACCCGACGACGTGCTCGAGACGCTCGCCGCGAACGACGGCGTCTGCATGGTCACCTTCGTCCCGTACTTCGTCTCCCAGCAGTACGTCGACTGGGTCGCCGGTGCCCGCGCCGCCGCCAAGGACCAGGGCCTGGACCCGCTGCGGCCCGAGAACCAGGCGAAGCTCGCCGAGCTGTACGGCAAGCCGAAGCCCGAGGTCACCCTGGCCGACGTCGTCCAGCACGTCGAGCACGTCCGCGAGGTGGCCGGCATCGACCACATCGGCGTCGGCGGCGACTACGACGGCTGCCCGGAGTTCCCGGTCGAGCTGCCCGACGTCGCGTCGTACCCGGTGCTGTTCGAGGCGCTGGCCGACCGCGGCTGGAGCGACGAGGACCTCGGGAAGCTTGCCGGCGGCAACATCCTCCGAGTCCTCCGGGCCGCGGACGACGTCGCGGTCTAACCCTCGCGGTACTGCGACCGGATCTCGTCCAGCGGCTGCATTCCGGCGGCCTGGTACGTGGCGATCGCACCGACGTTCGTGCCCGGGGTGACTGTGTAGACGCTGGACGAGCCCAGCTCCCGCAGCGCCCGCGCACAGGCGAGGACCATCGCGGTGCCGTACCCGCGGCCGCGGTGCAGATTGTGGACGCCCATCGGCTCGATGTAGCCGGGGCGTCCCTCCCCGGCCGACCACACGGTCGCCGCGGCCACCGACTCGCCGAGCTTGTTCCGCAGCACGAGACACTGCGCATCCGCGTACGGGATCCCGTCCGACATCGCGAACCACCGCTCGTCGGTGAACGTCGACCCGTCGAACGAGGCCCGCTGGACGGCGGTCCGCTCGTGTGCCTCCTCCGCGCCGATCACGTCGACCCGCGCGCCGGGGTCCGGCACCGGGTCGGCCAGGTCGCGGCGGATCGGCACCCACGGCGCGTCCGCGTTCCAGCCGTCCTTGAACAGCAGGTCCTGGACCAGCGCGCCCATCGGCGTCTCCACATACACCTTGCCCTCGACGAGTACACCGGGGACGTCGGCCACGATCTGCCGCGCCAGCTCCTCGTCGCGCTGGAGTTCCGGTGCGATCGACATCCGCAGCCAGTCCGGCTCGTCGAGCATCCCGATCGCGACGATCTTCCCGTCCCGCCGCCAGACCCGGGTCGCGGCCGCGGTCCGCTCGATCCCGAACCGCCAGAACCACCCCAGGTCCCCCGGATGCAGCTGCAACGGCACCCCCTCCCGGGTCCACTCCCGCAACACCTGCACCACATCGCCCAGCCCGTCGGCCCCCGGAGTACTCAACGCAATCGCCATGCCACTGATCACACACCATCGGACGGACAGTCCGCACACAGGTTTGTGATTCGGCGGGGCGGGCACGGGGCGGGGGCTATGACAACCGACGGATGGAGTGGGCTGTGCTGACCCTGACTGAGAACGCGACGCTGGTGATCAAGAGCATCACCGGGGTCGAGGGCGCGCCGGACGGGGCCGGGGTTCGGATCTCGCAGGAGAACCCGGCGGATCCGGCGCTCGCGGTGACCACGACCGAGGCTCCGCAACCAGGTGACCAGGTCGTCGAGGAGGCGGGTGCCCGGGTCTTCCTCGAGCAGAACGCCGCGAACGCGCTCGACGACAAGATCCTGGACGCCGCGGTCGACGACAAGGGCGGTGTCGAGTTCCTGCTGGTGCCGCAACCCGGGCCGAGCAACGGAGCCGCACCGACACCCTGATCCCGTACCGAAGAACGGGTAGTACTGGCCGTCCTCGCCCGCCGGCAGGTCACGCTGAGCGTGACCGCACCTCCCGGCGGGGAGGACTACCCGTTCTTCGGTACCTCACACCGCGCTGCGCTGGGCGATCCAGCTGTCGTGCAGGCGGGTGTAGACGCCGCCTGCGCCGACCAACTCCGCGTGCGGACCGCGTTCCACGATCGCGCCCTCGTCGAACACGAGCACCTCGTCCGCGGCCTCCGCGGTGGACAGGCGGTGCGCGATGGTGACCGACGTACGGCCGGCCATCAGTCGCTCGAGCGCCGCGTTCACGCGGACCTCTGTGCCGGGGTCGACGGCTGACGTCGCCTCGTCCAGCACGAGCAGGTCGGGGTCCGCGATGTTCGCGCGGACCAGTGCGACCAGCTGCCGCTCCCCGGCCGACAACGACTCGCCGCGCTGACCCACCGGCGACTCCAGCCCGTCCGGCAGCGACTCCAGCCAGTCGGTCAGCCCGAGCGCCTCGAACGCGGCCAGCAGCTGCGCGTCGGTCACCTCCGGCCGCCCGAACCGCACGTTGTCGGCCAGCGACGCGTCGAACAGGTACCCGTCCTGCGGCACCATCACCACCCGCTCCCGCAACGACTCGAACGAGATCTCCCGCGCGTTCACCCCGTCCAGCCGGACCGCGCCGGACGTCGGGTCCATCAACCGGGTGAGCAGCTTCGCGAACGTCGTCTTGCCCGACCCGGTCTCCCCCACGACCGCGACCCGCCGATGCGGCGCGATCCGTACGTCGACGTCGCGCAGCACCAGTTCCCCTTCTGGATAAGCGAAATCGACGTCGTCGAACTCCACCGTGATCGGCCCGCGGGCCTGCTTCACGCCCTCGTCGCCCGGGTCCGCGACGTCGGCCGGCGTCGCGATCACGCCGAGCACCCGCCGCCAGCCGGCGAACGCGCTCTGCGCGTCGGTCAGCACCTGCGTCGCGATCTGCACCGGGTCGGAGAACAGCGACACCAGGAACATGAACGCGAGCAGCTCGCCCAGCGTCGCCTTGCCGTCGACGCCGAGCAGTACGCCGACCGTCAGCACGCCCGCGTTCGCGAGACCGGCGGCCAGACCGCCGATCGAGAACGTCAGACCGGTGATCGCCTGCGCCTTGGTCGCGGTCTTGCGGTAGTCCTCGATCGAGGCGTCGATGCGGTCCTGGGTGCGCTGCTCGATCGCGTACGAGCGGACCACCTGCGCGCCGACGACCGGCTCCGAGATCGCCGACAGCATCTCGCCGACCTTGGCCCGGACGATCCCGTACGCCTTCGACATCGCGCGCTGCAGGTACTTCAGGCTGGCGAACAGCGGGACGAAGCAGACCAGTACGACCAGCGCGAGCTGCCAGGAGTAGAAGAACATCACGATCGTCGCGAGGAGCATCTGCCCGAGGCTGACCAGGAAGATGAACCCGCCGAACTGCAGGAACTGCGACACCGTGTCGACGTCTGACGTGACCCGGCTCACCAGCGCGCCACGCCGCTCGGTGCTCTGGGTCAGCACCGGCAGGTCGTGGACGTGCCGGAACGCCTTGATCCGCATCGTCGCCAGGCCGTGCTCGGAGTTGACCGCCAGCCGTACGGTCGTCAGGTACGACGCGCCGGCGGTCAGGATCACGCCGAGCGCGCACACCAGGCACATCCAGGCGACGTACGACATGTCCGGACCCTTCGGCCCGGACAGCCCCTTGTCGATGGTCTGCTGGACAGCGATCGGTACGACGATCCGCCCGGCGGTCATCGTCAGCGCGAGGATCCCGGTCAGCCACCACCCGCGCGCCAACTCGGGCGAGACCTTCAAACCGTCACGAAGGGTCTGCAGTCCGCCCGCGTTGTCGCCGTGGTCAAGCCGGCTCGCTTCCGCCGCACTCACGCTGATACCTCTTCCTGCTCCTCGGCGCGGCGTTCCGCGTCCTTCTCGTAGGCGTCGACCAGGTCCCGGTACGCGGGGGTCGACGCCTGCAGTTCGGTGTGGGTGCCGTGCGCCTGGATCCGGCCCTCGTCCAGGAACAGCACCTCGTCGGCGAGCGAGATCGTCGCCTTCCGGTACGCGATCACCAGCACGGTCGTCGCCGCGCCGGAGTCCTCCTGTACGGCCGACCGCAATCCGGCCAGGATGCGCGCCTCCACCTGCGGGTCGACCGCGCTGGTCGCGTCGTCGAGGATCAGCAGCCGCGGCCGGCGGACCAGCGCGCGGGCGAGTGCGATCCGCTGCCGCTGCCCGCCGGACAGGGTCGTACCGCGTTCGCCGACCTTGGTGTCGAGCCCGTCCGAGAGCGCCTTCACGAACCCGTCGCCCTGCGCGATCCGCAGCGCGTCCCACACGTCGTCGTCGGTGTAGTCGCCACCGAGGGTGATGTTGCCGCGGATCGTGTCGTCGAACAGGAACGCGGTCTGGGCGACCAGCGCGACCGATCCGGCCAGCTCGTCGCGGGCGAGCTCGCGCAGGTCGATCCCGTCGACCTGCACCGCACCCTGCTCCGGGTCGACCAGCCGGGTCAGCAGCGTGGTCATCGTCGACTTCCCGGACCCGGTCGGTCCGACGACCGCGACGGTCCGCCCCGGCTCGACGGTGAAGTCCACCCCGGCCAGTACGTCACGCTCCGGGAGGTACCCGAACCGCACGCCCGCCACCTGCAACCGGGCCGCTGAAGCCGACGTCAGCCGCGCCTGGCCGTACTCCATCCCGCCCTCGGCGGTCAGTACGCGCTGCACCCGGTCCCAGCCGACGACCGAGCGCGGGAGCTCGCCGAGCACCCAGCCGAGCGCGCGGATCGGGAACCCGATCAGCGTGAACAAGAACGCGACCTGGACGACATCACCCGCGTCCGCGCCGCCCGACTTCACCCGGCCGACCCCGACCAGCAGCACGGCGAGTACGCCCAGCCGCGGCAGGCCGTCGATCACCGGGTCGAACATGCCCCGGGCCTTGTTCACCGCGATGTTCGCGTCCCGGAGCGCGTACGTCGGCTCGCGGAACCGCTCGGTCTCGGCCGCCTCCCGGCCGAGCGTCTTCACCACCAGCGCGCCGTCGAACGACTCGTGCGCGACCTCGGACACGTCCGCGCGGAGCTGCTGCGCGCGGGTCGCGAGCGGCTGCAGGTAGCGCTGGAAGATCACGTTCGCGACGAACACCAGCGGGAACACCAGGCAGCCGACCAGCGCCAGCCAGACGTCCGCGGCGAACATCGCGATCGTCGCGAACACCAGCATCGCGATCACGCCGATCGCCATCGGCAGCGGCGCGATCACGAACCAGGTCGACTCCACGTCGGCGTTCGCGTTCGACAGCAACATGCCGGTCGAGTGCTGGTGGTGCCACTCGAGCGGGAGCTTGAGGTACTGCCGGGTGACGCGGCGGCGGTACGTCGCCTGTAGCCGGAACTGCATCACGCCGGCCCCGAGCCGGCGCCCGACGACCCCGATCGCGTTCAGGATCGCGATGCCCATGAACAACGAGATCAGCGCCGCGATCGCGCCGCCGCTGACGTCACCGCGCTCGAACGCGGGCCGGATCAGGTGGTCGGTGGACCAGCCGAGCGCCCAGCCGCCGGCCACGGTCATGCCGCCGTACAGCATGCTGGCGAGCACGGCGAACGCGAAGATGCCCGGCTCCTCCCAGATCGCGACCCGCAGCACCCCGAAACCTCTCCGGGTGACACTGCCCTTGTCTGGGACTCTCGGGACAGGCAAGACAACGCTCCAGGGCAGTCAGGTGCATAAACCAGGCATGGGAATGACAACGATTGACATTCTGCCACTAGGCGCGGACAACTACGATCGAGTTGTGACCGACTACAGCCGGGTAGAACGACTCGCTCTGTGTGAACTGTTCGACCAGGTCGGACCCGCCGCCCCGACGTTGTGCGAGGGCTGGGACGCGTACGACCTCGCCGTCCATCTGTACGTCCGGGAGGCCGATCCGATGGCCGGGCCGGGGCTGGTGATCTCCGCGCTGGCCGACACCACCGAGCGGCGGATGAAACGGGCGAAACAGCGCTACGGGTTCGCCGAGGTGGTCGACAAGGTCCGCAACGGCCCGCCGCGGGCGTCGCTGTTCGCAGTCCCGAAGCTCGGCGCGCAGATCAACACCGCGGAGTACTTCATCCACCACGAGGACGTCCGCCGCGCCCAGCCGTCGTACGAGGTCCGCACGCTGCCGGCCGGCCAGCAGGAAGGGTTGTGGAAGGGGATCAAGCTGGGTGCGAGGTCGATGGCCCGCAAGTCACCGACCGGCCTGGTGCTCGCGCGTCCGGACGGCACGAGCGTCGTCGCGAAGCAACCGACGACGCTCGGCTCGGTCACCGTGGAGGGCGAGCCCGCGGAGCTGACGTTGTTCTGCAGCGGGCGGCAGGCGGTGGCCGACGTACAACTGGACGGCGACGCGGAGTCTGTGGAACAGCTCCGCAATGCGTCATTCGGCCTGTGATTTCGAGCGCCGGCGGGCGCGCTGGATCAGGCTGCTCACCACGGTGGTCAGGATGACGAGCACGATCGCGGCCAGTACGCCCTGCCACGGCTCGTCGAAGAGCGCGTAGCCGAGCAGACCGATCGCCATGTAGACCGCCGCCCACAGCGACGACGCTGTCAGGTCGACGAGCGCGAACCGCTCCCACCGGTACCCGGCGAGGCCGGCGGCGAGCAGGACCGGGACGCGGCCGCCCGGGATCAGGCGGGACGTGAGCAGCACGCTGATCTCGTGTTCGGCCAGGCGTTCCTTGAGTGCCTCCAGCGAGGCGTTGTCGCGCAACCACCCGATCCGTTTGGCGAGCCGTTCGCCGCCGAACCGGCAGCCGGCGTACACGATCAGGTCCCCGGCGTACGCCCCCGCCGCGCCGGCGATCAGTACGCCGACCAGGCCGATCGGGTTGCTGTGCGAGGCCAGTACGGCACCCGCCGACACCGCCGCGCCCGTCGGCAGCACAGGCAGCACCGCCCCGATCAGCACCGCACCGGCCAACGCGAACAAGTACCAGACGTCGAACGTCGCATCGCCGGTCATGCGGGCACCTCGAGCGACTGACCGGGGACGAGGACCTCGACCTTCACCGCGGGGTCGGTCTCGGTCATCGCGGTCTTGAACCTCTCCCCAGGTGGCAGGAACAGCTCCGGCTTGATCCAGTCGCAGCCGATCGGCCAGAACGTCCCGAAATGTACCGGTACCGCGGTCGCCGCACCGACCCGCCGTACCGCTTCCGCGGCCCGCACCGGATCGAGGTGCCCGGGACCGAGCGACGGCCCCCACCCACCGACCGGTACGAGGGCGAGATCGACCTGCCCCGCCTCGGCCGCGAGACCGTCGTACAGGTCGGTGTCGCCGGCGAACCAGACGCTCGGCGAGCTGTCGATCCGGTAGCCGAGCGCCGGCGCGGAGTACGACGACCACGGCAGCCGCCGCCCGTCGTGGTGCGCGGTGACTGCGGTGATCTCGAGCGACCCGATCTTGATCTGGTTGCCCGGGGCAACCTCGATGCAGCGGTCCGAGTACAGCGGGCCGCTGTCGGCGTGGATCAGCTTCGCGGCCCCGCGCGGCACCACCAGCGCGGCGTCCGGCGAGACGAACGGCAACGAGGTCAGGTGCAGGTGGTCGGCGTGCAGGTGCGACACCAGGACCGCGTCACAGTCTCCCGCCTCCGGCGCCGGCATCGGGCCGCGGCGCCGGCGCAGGTGCGCGATCCGCGAGGTCAGCACCGGATCGGTCAGCAGTCGCGTACCGCTCGCCTCGATCGTGGTAGTGGCATGACCCCACCAGGTCACTCGCAAGCTCAGGCCTCCACCTTCGACTCGACCGGTTCCCGCTGGTCCTTGCGCTGCCCCAGCTTCTCCAGCCAGCCGATCAGCACCTCGTGTACCGCATCCGAGCCTACGGGAGCCTCGTCCAGGACCCAGCGGCTCGGGTGTACGAGCACCGCGTCCGTCTGCCAGCCGCCGATCCCGCCATGGCAGCCCACCAGTTCCTCGAACGCCGCCACCTCGTGGGTGTACTCATCCAGCCGGCTGACCACGACGAGGTCGCCGTTGTGCGGCATCTCGGCCTGCCGGAGCATCGAGGCGGCCGCGAGTTCGCCGTACCGGGCGAGCGGGTCCTCGCCCTCGATCCGGCCCGAGCGCAGCACCCGTACCCCGGCGGCGCCGATCGCGACCGGGCCTTCGGCGAGCGAGTCGACCACCACGAACCCGATCCCGGGATGGGTGGCGAGACCGGGGACGAGCTTCGGGTGCAGCAGCTCGATCTCCTCCAGCGGCACCCGCCCGGGCGTGGTGGCGAGGTAGATCAGGGCGAGGTTTCCGGACGCCGTGACGACCATCTGCTCGTCGGCGGCGACCGGCGGCTCGCAGTCCTTCGGGCCGAGCTCGACCTCGCCGCTCTTCACGTGGAAGGCCTTCCGGGTCACGGTCCCGGCGACGCTGCGGCGCATGGTGAGCTCGGTGAGGAACGCGTTCACCGGGCCCCAGCCCTCGGACTTGCCGACCGCCTGGACCGGTTCCTTGGTGGTGTCGACCAGGTCGTCGACGACCTCGGCGAGGGTCCGGCCGTAGCGCTGCAGGAAGGTCGAGCCCTGGCTCTGGCCGTGGTCGGACAGCACGACGATCTCGTACGAGTGCGGAAGGATGTCGATGATCCGCTGCAGCGCGCCGAGCACCCGGTCGAGGCCCTCGAGGGTCTGCAGCGACTCGGCGCGGGTCGGGCCGGCGTGGTGCGCGACCTCGTCGTAGTCGACGAAGTCGCAGTAGATCACCGGCGTGCCCTTCACCAGTTCGTCGGTGACCAGCGAGACGTTCAGGTCGCGGAGCAGGACGTTGGTGATCGCGCGCAGGAAGATGTACCCACCGCCGCGCTTCACCCGCGGCACCAGGTGCCGGACGCGCTGCCGGCGGGCCTGGTGCAGCTCCTTGATCATCTCCGCGACGCACAGGATCAGGCCGCGGGCGGCGCCCTGCGGGCTGGAGAAGAACCGGACGTACCCGCGGCTGCGGCTGTCCGGCAGGCCGGCCCGGCTGAACACCAGCTCACATCGCTCCGCGTCGCCGGACCAGTTGTTGCTGATGCTGACGCCGCCGTCGGCGAGCAGGCCGCGGCCGGTCGACATCCGGGACTCGAGCTCCGCCGCGTCCCGGCCGCGGTTCGTGACCATCACCCGGCCGGTCTCCTTCTCGTACCACCGGAAGGCCGGGATGTGCTTCGAGCCGCCGTGCAGGATGCCTGCCTGGCTGGCCGGCGTGGTCGCCGGGACACCGGTGTGCCAGGACAGCATCGAGTGGTTGCCGTCCCGGATCCAGCCGCCGAGGTTCGGCAGGTTGCCGGCCAGCACCATCCAGTTCAGCAGCGGGGCGGACAGGCCGTCGATCTGGATCACCAGCATCCCGGTCTTCGGCGCGGGCTGGATCCGCCGGGCGCGGCGGTGCACCACGCGCATCACCTCGGCGACGTACGCGTCGTCACTGCCCGCGTACGCGACCCAGCCGACGAACGCGCTGATCGACGACATCACGATCGACACCAGCACCGGCGCCTCGACGCCGCCGTGCAGGTCGACACCCGGGTCGACGGTGATCCCGAGGTAGACGACCGCGAACTGCGACAGCAACCCACCGACGAGGACGCCGATGGATCCGATCAGCACCGCGATCCCCGCGAGGATCCAGCGCATCAGCACCGAGAACACCGCCAGCAGCACGACCAGCCGGAAGATCGGCAACCGGCCGTCGCTGCTGACCTGCGGCAGCAGCCAGAACGTGATGATCAACGTGATCAGCGACGCGAGCCCGCCGTACAGCATCGCTCCCAGGCCACGTCCGGTGCGACGGAGATCCAGCCATACCGGACGTCGTCGCCGGGTTTTCGAGACCTGTTCCGGTGGTTTCGCCATGCGATAGACAGCCTACTTCCCCGTAGTACTTGTGCAGTACGAGACTACGGGGTCGCGGCGACAGGTTTACTGCACCTCCAGGTAGTCGACCTCCGTGTACAGCGTGCCCTTGGTCAGCCGGATCGTGTTCCAGCCGGCGTTCAGCGTGATCGGCACCGCGCTCTCGTGCCAGTTGTCCCAGCCCGTGACCGGATAGCTGACCGAGCCCGCGTTGTTGCCGTTGACAACGAGGCCGTGGCTCGCGGTGGACGCGGAACCGTTGGCGTACCCGACGTACAGCGTGTAACTGCCGGACACCGGCGCGAACACGGTGTTCTCCACCCACGAGTCGGCGTAGTCGATGTACGCGACCACCTTCCCGTCCGAGGCGCCGGCCGCGTTCGACCGGACCGAGCAGTGGTTGAGTGTGCCGCGCTCAGCTTCGTACCGGACCCGGCTGCCGCGGACCACCGGGTAGTCGTTCGCGTACCCGACGTCGGCGACGTACAAGTGCCGGTCGCCGTTCACCCAGCCGTGCAGGAACACCTTGTCACCGACGAAGTCCGCTCCACCTGGGCCGCAGACGTGATTGTCGAATGTCGCGGTCGTCATCAACGGTCGGTACGCCGTCGTCCACGGACCGCTGAGGCTGGTCGAGGTGGCGTACGACGTCAGGTAGTTGCAGTCGCTGTACCCGCCGCCGGAGAAGTAGAGCACGTACTGCGAGCCGCGCTGCACCAGGTCGGGCGCCTCGATGATGCCGCTCGACGTCAGCATCGCCGTGTTCCCGCCGACCAGCGTCCGGCCGTTGTTCGAGGTCTTCGTCAGCCACAGCGTCGACGGTTGACTGATCGCGTTGCCGTCGTTCTTCCAGACCAGGTAACGGGTGCCGTCTCCTGCGACGAACGTGTTCGGGTCGATCGCGCCGCCCAGGTCGAGCGGGCAGATCAACGGCGCCGTACCGACCGGCTGGAACGGGCCGAGCGGGCTCGTGGCCGTGGCGACGCCGATGCACTGGCGGCCGGAGGCCTTGTGCCACGCGGTGTAGGTGAGGGTGTAGGTGCCGTCCGGGTTCGGGTAGACGTCCGGCGCCCAGGTACGTCCCGGTTGCGCCCAGTCCGCGGACGGGCCGCCGGGCATCGCGTCGCCGCGGATCGTCCACGGGCCGTTCGCGCTGGGCGCGCTCGCGACCGGCACGGTGCCGCGGCTGCCGTTGGTGGCGTACGCGTACCAGGTGCCGTTCTGCTCGAAGACGTCCGGGTCGGGGAAGTTCTCGCCGATGATCTCGCTCGGGAACACGGGGCCGGTGTCCGCGTGGGCGGGTACGGACAGGAAGGTGGTCAGGCTCAGGGCGACGACCAAGGCCGCCAGAAGTCGTCTCATGGGTGACTCCTCAGGTGGGGGCGGATACCTGTGGACACCACTTTTACATCGATTCACCTGAAGCGCCATGCCGCAATCACTGGACCCTGCAGTTCTGGAGGTGGAGACTCCCGCTAGTTGATTTCCGCCTGGATCAAGGGAGTATCTCGTGAGTCTTTTACCGAGAGTGTCGGGACGCGGGATGATCGCCGCCGTCGCCGCGGTCGCCGCCGTGGCCGGTGGTTTCGTAGGACAGTCGGCCGCGGCGCCGACCGCAGTACAGGAGACAGCTCTGCAGCAGCGGCTGGACAGCCTGCTGAACGACAGCCGGTACGACGGCTCGCAGGTCGCGCTCGTGGTGCGTGACGCGACCACCGGCGAGACGCTGTACGACAAGAACGGCGCCGAGCGGCTGCTGCCCGCGTCGAACACCAAGCTCTTCACCTCGACGGCCGCGATGCACACGCTCGGCCCGTCCTACCGCTTCCACACCGACGTGCTCGCGACCGCACCCGTCCGCGGTGGACAGCTCCTCGGCAACCTCTACCTGAAGGGGTACGGCGACCCGACGGCGCTCGAGTCCGACTACGCCGGGCTGGCTCAGCAGCTCAAGGCTGCCGGCGTACGGCGGGTTGTCGGCAACCTGATCGCCGACGATACGTACTTCGACCACGTCCGGCTCGGTGACACCTGGTCCTGGGACGACGAGCCGTACTACTACAGCGCCCAGATCTCCGCGCTGACGCTGGCGCCGAACACCGACTACGACTCCGGTACGGCGATCGTCGAGAGCCGGCCGGGTGCAGCCGCGGGTGCTCCGGTGCAGCTCAACCTGGTACCCGCGAACGGCGTCCTGAAGCTGGTCAACACCGCGACCACCGGCGCGGCCGGTTCCGCGAACACGATCAGCGTCGACCGCGACCACGGCACGAACGTCGTCCGGATCACCGGGTCGATGCCGCTCGGGTCGGCGGTCGAGCAGGACTGGGTGACCGTCTGGGAGCCCGAGCTGTACGCCGCCGACGTCTTCCGCCGGCAGCTCGCCGCGCAGGGCATCACGGTGCTGGGGAAGATCGAGAACGCGGCGACACCATCCGGCGCGGCCCGGCTCGCGCGGGACGAGTCGATGACGGTCGGCGAGCTGCTCACGCCGTTCCTCAAGCTCTCGAACAACATGCATGCCGAGACGCTGGTGAAGACGATGGGCGCGGTCGCCGAGGCCGACGGCAGCTGGTCGGCCGGACTCGACGTCGTCACGAACTACGCGAAGACCCTCGGCGTCGACACCAGCCGGATCCGGTTGTCCGACGGCTCGGGCCTGTCCCGCAAGGTGAACGTCACCGCGGACTCGATCACCGACGTACTGATCGGTGCGCAGAAGGAGTCGTGGTGGAAGCAGTGGTACGACGCGCTGCCGATCGCGGGTAACCCGGCACGGTTCGTCGGTGGAACGCTGCGCAGCCGGATGCAGAACACACCGGCCGCGAACAACCTGCACGGCAAGACGGGGTCGCTCACGGGCGTGACGTCGTTGTCCGGGTACGTGACGAACAAGGACGGCCGCAAGCTGGTGTTCTCGATGATCAGCAACAACTACCTGAGCAGCCCGCGCTCGATCGAGGACGCGGTCGGCGTCACCCTCGCCTCCTGGTCCGACCAGGCTCCGCCACCCGCCGTCGCCGCACCACTGAAGGCCGCGTCGACCACCTGTGAGTCGGAGTGGAACAAAGCCTGTTAGTTAATGGTTTGGACAGTACGGCGGTCATCCGTGACGATGCGTGAATGACCGCCGTACTGCCGGAGAAGTACACCGTCCGCCCACCGTCGATCGAGGACGCGCAGGCGCTGCTCGACCTGGTGTCCGACTACAACACCTCGGTCGTCGGTTTCGCCGACTACACGCTGCAGGACGCGGAGGACCAGCTCACCGAGCCCGGCTTCGAACCCGCGACGGACGGCTGGCTGGTGTTCGACGGGGATCGCCTGGCCGGGTACGCGGCGGTGTTCGGCAAGGGCGACCACTCCGTGGTGGACGCCGACCTGGTCACCACCGACCTCGCTGTCGAGACCTACCTCCTCGACCACATCGTCAGGCGTACGGAGGAGTTCGCTCGAAGCTACGGGCATTCGTCGGTCCAACTCGACGCCGTCAACTACCGAGCCGACACCGCCCGCGCGGAACGCCTGTCCAGCTACGGATTCGCTCCGGGTACGACGTTCCACCGGATGCGGATAGACCACACCGGGCCGGTGGTGGCGCCGGAGGTTCCTGCGGGTGTCGTGGTCCGGCGGGGTGCGTACGACGAGGCGAGCCGGCGGGCGGCGCATGCGGTGCTGAACGCTGCCTTCGAAGGGCAGTTCGGGTTCACGCCGCGGTCGTTCGAAGAGTGGCAGACGGCGCAGGAGAACCATTCGGCGTTCGACTGGTCGCAGTTGACGTTGCTGGAGGTGGACGGCGAGGCGGTCGCGATGCTGGCGAGCAACGACCAGTTCGTCGAGGACGAGGACTGCGGGTACATCGGGCGGCTCGCCGTACTCGAGAAGGCGCGCGGGAAGGGGCTCGCCAAGTTCCTGCTGCGGGATCAGTTCGCGGTGGACGCTGCGGCTGGGCGGGCCGGGACGATCCTGCACGTCGACACGAACAACCCGACGCCGGCGCTCGGGGTCTATCTGTCGGTCGGCATGCAGGCGGTGCTGGTAATGGAGGTCTGGCGGCGCGAGGTAGCAGCGTGAGAGATGGTGTGAGCCTGCCAGACGGCTACACCTGGCGGCCGATGCGGCTCGACGACGCCGCGCTGATCGCGGAGCCGTCCGCGGAGTACACGTCGGCCTTGCTCGGGTTCGCCAAGCACAGTCCGGAGGATGTTGCGAACTATCTGCGCGACCCGGGGACGAACCCGGAGACCGACGGGTGGGTCGTCTTCGGTCCGGACGGCTTCGTGGGCTCGGCGACGGCGGTCCCGATCACCGGCGGGTCGCACGTGAACGTCGACATCCTCAGCACGGAGCCAAGCGTCCTGACCTGGCTGCTGAAGCAAGCAGAAGCCCGCGCAAGCGCGGCCGCCGCCTCCGCCACCTCCGCCACGAACGCCGCGGCACCGGCGGGGCTCGAACGGCACGAACCGCCGGCCGGGCATCCGGGCGTGGTGATGCGGGTGGGCGTGATTCGGCAGGACGAGTTTACGGCTGGGGTGCTGGGGGCGCGGGGGTATGTGGTCGGCACCTCGGTGCAGCGGATGCGGATCGGCTTCGGCGGGGCGGTGGTGGAGCCGGTCGTACCGGACGGGGTTGTCGTACGGCGCGGCGCTCTGGACGAGACGAGCCGGCGGGCGGCGCATCGCGTACTGATGGAGGCGTTCGCGGACCAGCCCGCGACGCTGCCGCGACCGTACGACGAGTGGACGGCGTCACGGGAGAGCCGGTCGACGTTCGACTGGTCGCAGGTGACGATCGTCGAACTCGACGGGCAGGCAGCCGGGATGACCGAGTGCAACGACAACTTCGTCAGCACGGACAACTGCGGGTACGTCGGGCGGCTGGCCGTCGTACCGTCGGCGCGCGGGCGCGGGCTCGCGAAATACCTGCTGCACAACGCGTTCGCGGTCGACTCCGCGGCCGGGCGTTCCGGCACGATCCTGCACGTCGACACGAACAACCCGACCCCCGCGGTCGCGCTCTACGCCGGCGTCGGCATGCGCCCCGACCTGGTCAGCGACATCTGGCAGCGAACGATCCGGCCGGACGGCAACTGCGCCCTTTGAGCACGACGCGCTCCCCCGCGGTCCCGGCGTACACCGTGCGGTTGCCGAGCGGACTCCCGAGGTCGAGGCGGAGGACGGTCGGCGCGGGACCGCGGTTCGCGCACTGGTGACCCTCGTTCTGGTCCGGGCCGATGCCGTAGCGGTACGCCGCGATCCGGACCGAGCCGCCGTCCTGGGCCAGGATCCGGACCACCGTGTTCGGCAGGCAGGGCTCGATCGCGACCCCGTCGGGCTCGACGCCGACGTCGAGGACAGTCAGGTGATCCGGGTCCAGCTGCGCCGACGTCACGGCGATCTCGCCGCGCAGCAGGATGACGGTGGAACCGAGCTTGTACTGCTGCGGCGCCGGCCCGTCCACCGCGTACGCAGGCTGCTCGATTCCGATCGTCAGCTCGGGCGCGGCCCGCGGGATGCCCGGCCGGGTGGCGATCGCGGTCCCGATCAGTACAACGGCAACCGCGACGGCGGCGGCAGCCATGGCGTACGGCCGCCGTTTTCGTTCGGGATCTTCCAGCGAGGGCGGGTCGGCCCGCGTCAGCGTGTCGCCGTACTCGGTGACCGCGCCGTCGTCCCGCACATCGTTCAGTGTCGCGCCAGGCCCCGGGCGACGACAGAGGTTGCCGCCGGGAGATCTGAGAGATTACTCTCGAAACATGTCTCTCAGGAATCCGTACGGCGATTTCGAGATCACCGACCCGCAGGCGATGCGCGCCCTCGCGCACCCGGTCCGCCTCGCCGCGCTCAGCTACCTGCAGAAGAACGGGCCGTCGACGGCGACCCAGTTGTCCGAGCACGTCGGTGCGTCGCCGTCGGTGACGAGCTGGCATCTGCGGCATCTGGCCGAGTTCGGCCTGGTCGTCGACGTACCGCCGCCGAGCGGTACGGATCGCCGGCAGCGCTGGTGGAACGCGGTCGCGCGCGGGTTCCGGTACGAGATGCCGGACACGCCGGACGGCGCCGCGGCCGGACGACTACTGCGGACCGAGATGTTGAACCAGGCGCTCGAGGCGGCGCAGCAGTGGCTGGTCCAGACCGAGCCGAACCTGGACGCGGAGTGGAGCCGGCTGGCCGGTTCGGCCAACACCACGCTCGCGATCACGACCGCCGAGGCCGAGGCGATCGAGTCCGCGATCGAGGAGCTGCTGGCGCCGTACGTCCAGCGCCGCGACGCGGGCGGCACCCCCGACGACGCCCGCGCGGTCCGGTACCTGCGAATCACGTTGCCTGAAGCAACGGAAGCAACGGACGCGTCGTGAGCACGCTCGCCGCCCCGAGCCTGTGGCGGGACCGCCGGTTCCGCCGGTTCTGGTCCGCGCAGGGCGTGTCCGAGTTCGGTGACCGGATCACCGAGCTGGCGCTGCCGCTGATCGCGGTCACGATGCTGGACGCCTCCCCGAGCCAGGTCGGGTTCCTGACCGCCGCGGTCTGGCTGCCGAACCTCGCTTCGTTGTTCATCGGCACCTGGGTCGACCACCGCCGCGACAAGCGGCCGCTGATGATCGCCGCCGACCTCGCGCGGACGGTGCTGCTGCTCACGCTGCCGGTCGCCTACTGGTGCGGTTTCCTTGCCCTCGGCCACTTGTACGCGATCGCGGTGCTTGCCGGTACGGCGCATGTCCTGTTCAACACCGCGAACGCGTCGTTCTTCGTCCGGCTGGTGGATCGCGAGCAGTACCTGGAGGCGAACAGCAAGCTGTCCGCGACCCGGTCGATCTCGTTCATGGGCGGGCCTGCCCTGGCCGGCCTGCTGGTGCAGTGGCTGACGGCGCCGGTTGCGATCTTCGTTGACGCACTCACGTTCGTGTTCTCGGCGGTGCAGCTCGGCCGGCTGAAGCTCGAACCGGGCCCGGCCGAGGATTCCGGCGAGCCGATCCTGCGCCGGGCGGCGGCCGGGATGCGTTACGTACTGAAGCATCCGTACATCAGCCGCAGCCTGGGCTGCGCGACCACGGTGAACTTCTTCAACCTGATGAGTACGGCGCTGCTCGTGCTGTTCGCGAGCCGCATCCTCGGGCTGTCCGCGGGCGTCATCGGCCTGGCGTTCGGCATCGGTGCGTCCGGCGGCCTGCTCGGCGCGGTCACGGCGTCCCCGCTCAGCCGCCGCTTCGGCGCCGGTCCGGTGATCGCGTTCGGCGCGGTCGTCTTCCCGAGCTCGATCGCGATCGCCGCGGTGTCCGGCGGACCGACCTGGCTCAAGGCGACCTCGCTCGCGGTCGCGGAGTTCGTCGGAGCGTTCGCGGTGATGTGTTTCGACGTACCGCTCAACGCACTACAGGCAGCCGTCTGCCACGATCACATGCGCAGCCGGGTGGCCGGTGCGTTCAGCAGTATCAACTACGGGATTCGACCTCTGGGTGCAGTAGTAGGAGGGCTTCTCGGCACCTGGGTAGGTGTCCGGGAAACCCTCCTGATCTCAGCAGCCGGCGGCCTGTTGTCGGTCCTGTGGCTGATCGGCTCCCCGATCATCCGGACCCGCGACCTGACCGGCCTGGAGCCGCCTGCTTAGTCCTCGACGAACTCCTCGACCGGGGCGACCTTGTTGACCGTCTTGCGGAGCGGTACTTCCTTGATGAACATCACTGCGATCAGGCCGACGACGGCGCAGGCGGCGGCGATCAGGAAGATCCGGCCGGTCGCGTCGCCGTAGGAGTGGCGGACGAGGGCGGCGAGCTGCGGCGGGAGGTGCTTGACGTCCAGCAGGCTGGTCCCGCCTCCCTGGAGTTTGCTGGCCGCCTCGGCGCCGTTCGGGCCGGCCAATAGGCCGGCGACGATCAGGTCCTTGACCCGGGCGGCGAGTACCGCGCCGAGAGCCGAGACGCCGACCGCACCACCCAGGCTGCGGAAGAACGCGACGGTCGCGGACGACGCGCCGATCTGCGTGACGTCGACGGTGTTCTGTACGGCGAGCACCAGGTTCTGCATGGTCATACCCATGCCGAGGCCCATCGCGAGCATGCCGAGTCCGACGTACCAGTACGGCGTGCTGTGGTCGATCGTGCCGAGGATCAGCAGACCACCCAGCAGCAGGACGCCGCCCGACACCAGGTACCGCTTCCACTTCCCGTACCGGGTGATCAGCTGACCCGATCCGGCCGAGCCGACGAACGAACCGAGCATCATCGGGATCGTCAGCAGGCCGGCCTCGGTCGGGCTGTAGCCGCGGGCGATCTGGAAGTACTGGCCGAGGAACAGCGCGCTGCCGAACATCGCGACACCGACCGACAGGCTGGCCACGATCGCCAGCGCGGTGGTGCGTTCGCGGACGACCTTCAGCGGTACGAGCGGCTCGGCGACCCGGTTCTCGACGAGTACAGCGACGAAGCCGACCAGCAGCGTGCCGCCGACGAACAGCGCGGACTGCCAGGACATCCAGGCGAAGTCCGTACCGGCGAAGGTGACCCACAGCAGCGGCAGGCTGGCCGCGATGCTGATCAGTACGGCGCCGACGTAGTCGATCTGGACCTTGCGCTTGAGCACCGGCAGGTGCAGGTACTTCTGCAGGATCACCAGGCTGACCACGGCCAGCGGGACGCAGACGTAGAAACACCAGCGCCAGCCGAGCCAGGACGTGTCGACGATGACACCACCGATGAGCGGTCCACTGACGGTCGCGACCGCCATCACGGCACCCATGTAACCGGAGTACCGGCCCCTGCTCCGGGGCGGAATGGCGGCGCCGATGATCGCCTGGG
The DNA here is from genome assembly GCF_042873835.1 of Kribbella sp. NPDC004536. Lineage (NCBI taxonomy): Bacteria > Bacillati > Actinomycetota > Actinomycetes > Propionibacteriales > Kribbellaceae > Kribbella > Kribbella sp. NPDC004536. The sequence goes on from NZ_JBIALY010000002.1 coordinate 2,056,064, forward strand.
CGAGGGCCATCAGGCCGCCCATCGCGAGTCCCTGCAGCACCCGGGCACCGATCAGAAACGGCACGTTGTGGGACAGGCCGGCCAGCGCGGAGCCGATCACGAAGACCGAGATCGCCAGCTGGACCAGCAGTTTCTTGCTCACCAGGTCCGAGAGCTTGCCCCAGATCGGGGTGGACACCGTAGTGGCCAGCAGGCTCGCGGTGAGGACCCAGGTGTACTGCGTCTGGGAGCCTTCGAGGTCGGCGATGATCGTCGGCAGGGCGTTGCTGACGATCGTCGAGCTGAGCATCGCCGTGAACAGCGCGGCGAGCAGCCCGATCAGGATCTCGAGGATCTCGCGGTGGGTGAGTTCCGGCGCGGCTTGCCCAGAGTTGGGCACCTGCGACCGGGTCTCGGTGACAGTCATTACTCTCCAGTCCTGGGCGTTTGCCTCACGAGCTTGTTGGCCTCGGTGATCGCGACCGCGACGCGCTGCAGGGTGGCAGCGGCCGCAACCATCGCGTCGTCGTCGAGGTCCGACAAGGCGGTTCTGAGTTGCTGGGTGTAAGCGGAGTACATGGCCTCCAGCCGGGCCTTGCCCTGCGCCGAGAGGCTGACCAGCCCGACCCGGGCGTCGGCGGGATCCGGCCGGCGGCTCACCAGTCCGTCGGCCTCCAGCGCGGTCAGCTGCCGGCTCACCACCGACGCGTCGACACCGAGCTTCGCGGCGATCTCCCCGCCGCGTTGCTCGCCGTCCTTCATCAGCACCTTCAGCACGCTCGCGTCCGACCGGCGCAGAGCACCGTCGCCGCCGCTGAGGTGCCGGTGCTCGATACAGCGCACGGCCCGGATCAGGGAGGAAACCCCCTCGAGCAGCTCCTGAGCCGCCGCATCCCGCTCTACCCCGGGGACAAGGGGTTGCTGAGCTAGTTGCATAACCCAACTATATACACAAATAGTTGGTTTTCACAACCATATGCGCAGGGTGTGGGTAAGTGGTTACTACCTGTGAAGCGTCAGCCCAGGTCGGTGTTGAGGCGGGCCAGGAGGCGGCCGAGGTCGGCCAGGTCGGTGGGGTTCCAGCGGTCCAGGATGGCGCGGAACTCGGTCTGGCGTTGGGTGCGCATCGCTTCGTAGCGTTCGGCGCCGGTGGTGGTGAGACGGAGCAGGCGGGCCCGGCCGTCGTCCGGGTCGCCGATGCGTTCGATCAGGCCGAGGTTCTCGAGCTGGCTGATGCCGCGGCTGACCGTCGACTTGTCGAGGCCGAGAACCTGCGCGACATCGGAGGCACGGACGCCGGCTCCCGTACCGAGCTCGATCTGGGAGATCAGCGCGTAGCCGGCGGCGTCCATGTCGGGATGGACCCGGCGGGCCAGGCGCAGGGACGCCGAACGCGACCGCCGGAAGAGCGCGGACAGCTCGTGCTCGATGGCGGCGACCAGCTCTTCCGACCGTTCGACCTGCATGCTCACCGGACCACGATCCCCGCGTCGCGGAGTGCCTGCTTCACGTCGGCGATCCGGAAGTCGCCGAAGTGGAACACGCTCGCGGCGAGGACGGCATCCGCGCCGGCCTGTACCGCGGGCGGGAAGTGGTCCGGCGAACCCGCTCCCCCGCTGGCGATCAGCGGTACGTCGACGACCGCGCGGACCGCCTTGATCAGCTCGAGGTCGAACCCCTGCTTCGTACCGTCGGCATCCATCGAGTTCAGCAGGATCTCCCCGGCGCCGAGTTCGCACCCGCGCTGCGCCCACTCGATCGCGTCCAGCCCCGCGGACCGCCGCCCGCCGTGGGTCGTCACCTCGAACCCGCTCGGCTGCTCGGCGGACCGCCGTACGTCCAGGGACAGCACGAGCACCTGGTTGCCGAAGCGGTGCGCGATCTCGCGGATCACCTCCGGGCGGCCGATCGCGCCGGTGTTGATCCCGACCTTGTCGGCACCCGCGCGCAGCAGCCGGTCGACGTCGGCCACCTCGCGGACACCGCCGCCGACGGTCAGCGGGATGAAGACCTGCTCGGCGGTCCGGCGGACCACGTCGTACGTCGTCTCGCGGGAACCCGAGGACGCGGTGATGTCGAGGAAGGTGAGCTCGTCCGCACCCTCGGCGTCGTACACCTGCGCCATCTCGACCGGGTCGCCCGCGTCGCGCAGATCGGCGAAGTTGACGCCCTTGACCACGCGCCCGGCGTCGACGTCCAGACAGGGAATGACTCGTACGGCAAGACTCACGCGGCCAAGCGTAGCGTTCGAGCGACGACAATCAGGCCGAAGTCCACGGGACCGTGAACAGCACAGCTTGTTCACGGTCCCGGAGGCGTTACTTCCAGGCGCGGCGGCGGTTGTCGGTCGATTTCATCGGGCGGGTGGATTCCCAGACGCGGCGCCAGCGGGCGGCGTCGGGGCCGGTCTGGGCCGGGGAGGCGCCGACGGCGGCGCGGCGGCGGGCCTCGTACCAGGTGGTGGATTCCTCGTCGAGGAGGGCCGAGACGGCGGCGGCGATCCGCGGCGCGAAGTCGCGGGCGCTTTCACCCTCCATCGGGCGGAGCGGGTCGCCGTACCGGACGTGCACCGCGGGGCGACCCGGGACGGGCCAGCCGCGGCCGCGGGGCATGGCGGCGAAGGAGCCCTTGATGCCGACGGGGATGATCGGTACGTCGTGCTCGACGGCGAGGTACGCCGCACCCATCCGGAACCGCTGCACCCAGCCGTCGGGCGACCGCGTGCCTTCGGGGAACACGACGACGTTCCATCCGTCGGCGAGCAGGTCGCCCGGTGTGGAGCTCATCTTCCCGCCGCGCCGTTCGATCGGGAACGTGTTGAACACGATCGCCGACCCGGCCGCCCGCCACCACGTGTCGAAGAAGTAGTCCGCCGCGGCCGCGAACGCCGTCCGGCGACGCATCGCGTCCGGCAGCGACAGCAGCAGCAACGGGGTGTCGAGGTGCGACGAGTGGTTCGCGACGATGATCGCGGGACCGTCGAGCTTGAGCAGCGAGTCGAGGCCGCTGACCTGCGGGCTGACCTCGAAGTTGAGGACCGCGTTCAGCGGACCCTTCTGGATCAGGTCGCGGACCGCGATCGCGGCCGGCGTCCGGGCCCACTTGGTCGGGAAGACCGTGGACTCCTTCGGGATCACGTACGGCTCGGCGGTCCGCGGCACCTGCGGCCGCCGGCCCCACCGCCAGCCGCGCGCGACCTGCTTCACGTCCCGCGCGGTGTCGCGGCCGAACTTCACCAGGCTGGTACCCATCAGCGCACGTCCGCGAGCAGGTGCGGAGGGTTGTGCAGGTACGTGATCGACGGCGACCGGCCGACCGAGTGGCTGACCATCTCGAGCGCGTCGGACAGCGTCGACGCCGACCGGAAGCCCATCCGCTCGACGGTCTTGCGGTTCGCCCCGACCCAGACGATGTCGCCGCAGTGGTCCAGCGCGTGCGAGATCCAGTACCACATGTAGAACGGGTGCACGCCGTGGTACGCGTACGAGGTGCGGTACAGGTGGATGTACCACGGGTCCTCGGCGTACTGCTTCTCGAACTTCGCCTCGATCGTCGCCGGGTCGGTGCTCTCGGCAAGTACTTCCTCGAAGAAGTCGACGTACGACGGGTGGTGCAGCTGACTGAACTCGTAGTCGACGGGGTGGTAGAGGATCACCGCGCCGTCCTTGCGGACGACCGGGTTGCCGCGGTACGAGTTGAAGTAGTACCCGAGGCCCATGCAGGCGGCCAGGATCGGGTTCATCACCGAGTTCACGTTGTACGGGCCGATGAACGGCACGCCCATGATCGCGACGTCGGACTGGCCCTGCACCTCGACCAGGTGCTGGCGGTGCACGTTCTCCAGCGTCTTGTCGTGCACCGGCTCGATCTTGCCGGCGTGCACCCCGGTCAGGCCGTACGTCGACCGGACGTCGGTGAAGATCTTGTGCCGCAGCTTGGCCGGCGCCGCGGCGAGCGCGCGCTTGGTACCGAGCATCGAGGCCTGGTCCTTGAGCGACCACTCCCACTCACGCTTCTGCAGGAACTCCAGCGGCCCGCCGAAGATGTCGTTGTTCAGCGTCGTCTCGATCTGGAACACCTTGACGTGCTGGGTCAGCACCTCGCCCATCCGCCAGGCCGACTCGTGCATCTTCGACCGCTTGTGGTCCATGAAGGAGCGCGAGTGGATCATCGTGTGGCTGTTGTGGTGGTGCTTCAGCGACTTGTACGACGCCAGCCCGATCGACGTCGACTTGTGGCCGCCGTCCATCGCCACCAGGTTCACGTTCACGTAGACGAGCAGGTCGGACTCGGCCGCCCGCTTGGAGATCTCGACGTCCTCGCCGTGCCTGGTCTGGCCCAGGTGGGTCAGGTTCGCGCTGTCCTCGGCGTCGAAGTTGTAGAGCTTGCCCTCGGGGAAGAACGAGCGGAACACCCGCTCGCCGACGATGTCCCGCAGCTCGTTCGGGGTCAGCCGGCGGTGCAGCGCGTTCGCCGAGATCAGCTCGACGTCGTCGACGCCGGCCTGCGCGGCCAGCTCCAGCACGGCCTCGATGATGCGCTGCCGGATGTCCGGCTTCTTCATCGGCGGCAGCGGGATCGAGATGTCGTCGAACGCGATCGTCAGCCGCATCCCGGCCCGCAGCAGCTCGGGCAGCGGCTCGGACTCGATCGGGTTCAGCAGCGCGTTCTGGATCGCTTCGTCGACGTCCCGCACCGGCGGCAGTGCCTCCGGCGGGTACACCACCCGGGTGCCGAGCGGGAACCGCTCCAGCAGGAAGCCCTCACCGTTGTGCACGAGCAGCGGCGGGGTCCGGTCGTCCACCTCAAGCACAAAACCTGGCCGAGACATGTTCAGAACCTCTCTCGTCGTACGTTCAGCGCCCTCATGAGGCCCTCACATCGAATGCGACCTTGACTGTTCCCAGCCGGCCGGCGGAGTGCGCGTGGTCGAGCGCCTCACGCCAGCGGTAGAGCGGGTACCGGGCCCCGACGATCCCGTCGAGCGGGGCGCGGCCGGCGAGTTCCAGCGCGGTCTCGAACGCCGGCCGGCCGTTCGGTTCCTGCCGCGCGGAGGCGTACGTGCCGGTGACCTCGAGTTCGCGGAACCAGACCGGCGACAGGTCGGCGCCGCCGGCCGGCATCCCGGACAGGACGACGCGGCCGCCGGCCTTGGTGACCCGCAGCACGGTGTCGATCGAGTCCTTGCTGCCGACCGCGTCGACGGCGACGTCGACCCCGCCGAGCAGGAACTCAGGCGCGCCGAACTCGGGCTTCAACCGGAACGCGCCGGTCGAACGCCGGACGCCGCGGAACACCTCGTCGGGTGCGACGACGTCGCTGGCACCGAAGGCACGGGCGAGCTCACGCTGCTTGGCGTGCTTGGCGACGACCGTGATCCGGCCGGCCTGGGTCAGCTCGCGCAGAGCGAGCGTGGCGAACAGGCCGACCGCCCCCGCGCCACTGACGAGCACCGACTGCCCGGGCTGCACCTGAGCGCGGAGCGCGGCGTGCACCGCGCCGGCCAGCGGCTCCACGAGTACGGCCCGCTCGTCGGACATCCCGTCCGGTACGGCGTACAGCTGGCTGCGGTGGGCGACGAGCATGTTGCCCCAACCGCCACCGGTGTCCTGGCAGAACCCGGTCTGCAGACCCGGCGCCACGTGGCCGACCGTGATCCGGTCGCACCGGTTGGTGTTGCCGGCCACGCAGTTCTCGCACGGCTCGACACCGCGCGCCGTGCAGGTCAGGACGCTGTCCATCACGACCCGGGTGCCCTTCGGCAGGTCCTCGCAGTCGTCGAGCAGTTCACCGACGATCTCGTGACCGGGTACGAACGGCAGCGACACGACGGCGGAGAAGTACAGCTTGGTGGAGCCGGTGACCATGCCGAGGTCGGAGCCGCAGATGCCGGACAGGATCGGCCGGATCCGCGCCCAGCCGTCCCGCTCGGCCTTCGGCTCGTTGATCGTGACGAGCCGCAGCGGCGCGGCCGGTCCGGTCAGGATGCCGGGGATCCGGCCGCCGACCGCCTTGGCCGCCAGGAACTTGGCCGGCGACCGGTACATCTCGAGAGCGAGCATCATCGAGCCAAACCTCCAGAACGCTGCACCCCAGGGAGCTCCAGACGGGACGAGGTGGACGGGGTCTTCCAGTCGACGATCTGCCAGCGCGCGGCCCGGGCGGCCCGGAACAGCGACACGTCCGGCGACACCGCGACCGGGTTGCCGACAGTCGACAGCATCGGGAGGTCCGAGTGGCTGTCGGCGTACGCGAACGACTTCGACAGGTCGACGTTCTCCTGCCGTGCGTGGTGCTTGATCCACGCGGCCCGGGACTCGCCGACCAGCGGCGGCCCGGACAGGAACCCGGTGCAGCGGCCGCGGTCGTCGACGGCCAGCTCGGCCGCGACGATCTCGTCGAACAGCGGCTCCAGCGGGCGGGTCAGCGGCCGGACGGCGCCGGTGATCAGGATCGTCTTGTGCCCGGCGGCGCGGTGCTCGCGGATCCGCCGGACGGCGGCACCGCTCAGACGCTCCAGTACGTGCTCGGCGAGGATCTCGTCGACGATCTGGTTCAGCTCCTCCAGGTCCGCACCGGCGTAGCGGCGGTAGATCGTCCGGAGGAACGTGCCGCGGTCCTTGCGTTCGGCGGCGATCAGCTTCGGCAGCTTGCGCAGCATCGCGCCGATCTCGCCGGCCCGCTGCGGACCGTCCAGCTCGGGCAGCCGCATCCACAGGTAGGTCTCGATCACGTTCGAGGACAGCAGCGTGCCGTCCATGTCGAACGCGGCGATCACCTTCGCCTCGGAGGGCTCGACCTTCTTCAGTACGCCGGCCGACGCCGCGAGCGCCTTGTTCCGCTTCTTCCGCACGACGTCGAGGCGGCGCATCGAGTCGGTGACGCTCGGGCAGTGCACTTCCTGCAGGTAGTGCTGCCAGTCGACGACCGCGGTGTCGCAGGCGAACTTCTCCTTGTCGTCACCCTCGAGCGCGTTGTGCAGGGCCAGGACGTTGTCGTCGACGAACTGCAGTTCGGCCTGCGCGTACTCGGAGTACAGGTCCATGTAGCGGCGGAGGAAGTCCAGGCGGCGCTTCTGGACGTCGAGTTCGCGCGCGTACTTGCGGGTCCGCTCGCCGCGCGGGACCCGGGTGATGACGGCGTCGGCGATCTTGTGTGCCTTCTCGCCGTACCGCAGCATCGTCTCGACCGAGTCGCCGCCGGGGAACTTCCACACCGGCAGCCGGACGGCGCCACGCTCGCCGAGGTCGAACGGGTGCTTGGAGAAGTACGCGCGGACGCCGGCGTACAGTTGCTCGAACGTCAGCGGGTTCCGGGCGCCGGAGCCGATGTGGTAGTACTCCGGCTTGCTCAGCTCCGGCTCGGTCGCCATCACCGCGCAGATCGCGCCGACCACGTGGTCGACCGGGATGATCTCGATCACCGAGTCCGGACTTGCGGGGAACTCCGGCAGTTCACCACGGCCGTACGCCAGGATCAGCGGCTCGGCCATCTTGAAGCCCTCGATCCAGCCCGGGTGCGGGGACTGGACGGCGGACTCGATGATCGCCGGCCGGACGATCGACGTCGGGAGCGTCTTCGAGAACTCCTCGACCACGCGCTCGCCGAGCGCCTTCGTGAACGTGTAGCAGTCGGTCCAGCCGAGGCTGCGGGCGCGTTCGGTACCGGTCTCGACGAGCCGCTTCGCGACCCACTCGATCCGGCGCCGCTCGGTGTCGGCCGCGGCGGTCAGGTGACCGGCCCGGCGGTGCAGCTTCTCGGACTCCTTGCGGAACTTCGCCAGCATCGGCGCGGACCGGGACTGCTCCTCGACCCGGGCCTTCATCGCCATCCCGGCCTCGGCCTCGGTCCGCCAGTCGACGAAGTGCTCGACCGGGGCCTCCGGGATCGCACCGCGCCGGCGGCCGGCCGTGTACGCGGTGGAGATGTGCACGTAATGCACGGGCTTTTGAGTTTCGACGATCCGCTCGAGCAGGCTCTTCGTACCGAGCACGTTGGTCGTGAACGCCTCGTGGATCGGCGGGTCGAAGCTCACGTCACCGGCGCAGTGCACGACGATGTCGAGATCCTTCGGCAGCTCCGGTACGTCGGACAGGTCGCCCTCGACGACCTGGATCCGGGCCGCGGTCAGCGCCTCGGCGTCGGCGTACGGGGTGCCCTCGCCGTAGAACGGCTTGAAGATGTCCTTCTTCAGCAGCTGCGCCATCCGGTCGACACCGGTCAGCGAGCCCTTCGGCCGGATGATCGCCGCCACGGTGGTACCGGGCAGGTCACCGATGATCCGGTGCAGCAGGGCCTCACCGACGAAGCCGGTGACGCCGGTGACCAGGACCTTCTTGTCCTTGAGCTTGTCGGCCAGACTCACTGGTCGCCTCCACGCGTGAGTTCGAGTGCCTCGGTCAGGGTGAACGCACCGGCGTACAGGGCCTTCCCCACGATGACGCCCTCGACGCCGTCCTTGACGAGCGTGCTCAGTGCTTTGAGGTCGTCAAGGCTGGAGACGCCGCCGGAGGCGATGATCGGCTTGTCGGTGCGTGCGCACAGGTCGCGGTACAGGTCCAGGTTCGGGCCCTGGAGCATGCCGTCCTTGGTGACGTCGGTGACCACGTACCGCTCGCAGCCGGCCGCTTCCAGCCGGGCGAGCACCTCGTACAGGTCGCCGCCTTCCTTGGTCCAGCCGCGGGCGGCCAGCGTCCGGCCGCGGACGTCCAGGCCGATCGCGACCCGGTCGCCGTACTGCTGGATGATCCGGTCGCACCACTCCGGGTTCTCGAGCGCCGCGGTGCCGATGTTTACCCGGCGGGCACCGGTGGCGAGGGCGGCTTCCAGCGAGTCGTCGTCGCGGATGCCGCCGGACAGCTCGACCTGGACGTCGAGCTTGCCGGTCACCTCGGCGAGCAGTTCACGGTTGCTGCCCCGGCCGAACGCCGCGTCCAGGTCGACGAGGTGGATCCACTCCGCCCCCGCCTCCTGCCAGGCCGTCGCCGCCGCCAGCGGATCGCCGTACGACGTCTCGCTCCCGGCCTCGCCCTGCACGAGCCGAACCGCCTGCCCGTCCGCCACATCGACGGCAGGCAGCAGCACCAGGTTGTCTGACATGGCCCACACCCTAGAGGGCCAAGCTGAGAGATCCGTAACCCGGAGCCCTCCTGAGTCGTTTGAAATCGATCTGTCTCAGCAATACCAGTATAGTCACTGGTCTTACGCCTAGGCTGGTCGCGTGACCACCGTCGAGCAGCTCGCCAACGACCCGCATCCGGTCCTCGCCAGCATCCGCCCGGTCGGCTGGGTCGAGGCTCTCAACAGCTGGGTCGTTACCGGCCGCTCCCTCGCGGTGCAGGTCCTCCGCGACCCGGAAACGTTCACCGTCGACGATCCCCGCTTCTCGACCGCCCAGGTCGTCGGCCCCTCGATGCTCTCCCTCGACGGCACCCCTCACAAAGCCCACCGCGACCCGTTCGAGTCCCCCTTCGGCCTCGCCGAAACCCGCCGCCGCTTCGCAGGACCGGTCCAGCAGACGGTCGCTGACCTGATGTCCGCTGTGAGTTCGCCGGCCGATCTACGGACGGCGCTGGCCGGACCGCTGTCGGTGGCTGTGGTCGCCTACTCGTTGGGCTTGCCGCCTGCTTCTGCACCCACAGTTCTGGGTTGGTACTCCGCGATCTCCGAGTCCGTGTCGGGTGTATCCGCCGGGCGTTCTGTGACGGACGCCGGCGGGGCCGCGTTCGCCGAGCTGCACAAACATGTTGCCTCGGGCATCGATGGGTCGGACTCGTTGCTCGCCGCGGCCGCGCACGCCGGGCTTGGTGTGGACGAGGTGGTGGCGAACGCGGCCGTGTTGATGTTCGGTGGGATCGAGACGACCGAGGGGATGATCACCAACGCGCTCTGGTACCTGCTGAACCACCCGGACCAACTCGCACTCGTACGGAACGAGCCGGAACTCCTGGCGAACGCCGTCGAGGAATCGCTCCGGCTGGAACCGGCCGCCGCGGTCGTCGACCGGTACGCGACCCGCGACATCGAACTCGCCGGCCACCGGATCCGCCGCGGCGACATGGTGACCGTCTCGCTCGCGGGCGCCGGGCGCGACCCGCAGGTCTTCGACGACCCGGACACCTTCGACGTACGCCGTCCGAACGCCCGCCGTCATCTCGCCTTCGCCAGCGGCCCGCACATCTGCCTCGGCATGCACCTGACCCGCCTCGAAACGCTGTCCGCCCTCGAAGCAGTCCTCGAACTCCCCGGCCTCCGCCTCGAACCGGACTCGCCCGCACCGTACGGCCTCGTCTTCCGCAAACCGCCCGCGCTCAACGTCAACTGGGACGCCTGAGCACCAGCATCGTCACCGGGTAGACCGGCATCACCCGATCCGGATCGACCGCCGCATCCACCGCAAACCGCGCGAACCCAGCGCCCGCCCTACGGGCGCGGGCGTCAGCCGAGGAACACGTCGTAGGCGAGTCGCAGGATCAGGGCGGAGACGACGAGCAGGAAGACGACGCGGACGAAGCGGCTGCCGCGGGCGACGGCGGTGCGGGCGCCCAGCAGTCCGCCGAGCATGTTGGCGGCACCCATGATCAGCCCGAGACCCCACAGCGGTGCGCCGTGCAGGGCGAAGACGAGGATCGCGCCCAGGTTCGTGGCCACGTTGGCGATCTTGGCCTTCGCGCTCGCCTGCAGGAAGTTGTACCCGAGCAGGCCGACCAGCGCGAAGATCAGGAACGAGCCCGTGCCCGGACCGACCGCGCCGTCGTAGAACCCGATCAGTACGCCGACCCCGCTCGCCGCCAGGTAGTGGTCGCGGCCGTCGAAACGCAACGCGGTCCGCGCGCCGAGCGACGGCTTCAGCGCGGTGTAGATCGCGACGAGTACGAGCAGTACCAGCACGATCGGCTTGAACCACGACATCGGGATCTTCGTCGCGACGACCGCACCGGCCGCCGCGCCGAGCCCGGCCAGAATCGCCAACGGCAGCACGGTTCTACGGTCCGGACGCACCTTGACACCGAACGTGACCGCGCTGGTGGTCGTACCGCACAACGACGAGATCTTGTTGGTGGACAGGATCTGCGCTGGCGACGCGTTCGGCAGCCCGAGCAGCATCGCGGGCAGTTGCAGCAGTCCGCCGCCGCCCACCACCGCGTCGATCCACCCGGCCGCGAACGCCGCCACCACCAGGAACAGCAACGTCAGCAACGAAACATCAGGCACAGGCCCCGATGATCCGGTAAGGGCGTAGTACGACTCAACCCTTACACCGTCAGCTGAGAGACAAACCACATCCGGAGTGCCACCCTGAGGCCATGGCGTCCTCGATCCTGCCGCCGGAAGGTGAGCAGCTCGCTACCGGCTGGGAGCCGGACCTCGCGCCGGCGGACTCATTGATCCGCCAGGCCGTGCTCGCCCACGCGTCCTGGGCGGTCGACGCCGCCCGCCGGGCCGGCAAGCCCTGGTACGACGGCGACACCTGGGCCGGCAGCATCCTCGGCGAGCGTGGCGCGTTGACGAACTGGGTGGTCCTGAAGCAGCCCGTGGACCCGGCCGAGGTCGTCGCCGAGGTCGCCCGCGAACTGCCGGGCGACGCCCCGTACCTGTTCGTCAGCCCGTGGCCGACCGGCGACCTGCGCCCGTCCGGACTCGGGCTGGCCGGACATCCGCCGCTGATGCTCCGGCTCCCGCAGACCGCAACCACTGCGCCGGCGACCGATCTGGACGTCCGCCGGGTGCTCGACACCGACGGCCTGGCCGACGCCGAACGGGTGCTGGTCGAGGGCTATCCGCTGCCGGAACTCCTGCCCTTCAAGCCCGGCGCCCTCTACGTACCGTCCTTTCTCGACGCCTCCGCGGTCTGGGTCGGCTACGACGACGGCGTACCGCTCGCGACGTCGGTGGCACACAGCGCGGCCGGCCTCACCCTCGTCGAGAACGTCGCGGTGATGCCCGCTGCGCGCGGTCGTGGCGCAGGTGCGGCCGTGACCTGGGCGGCGACCACGACGTACGACGGTCAGCCCGCGGCACTGATCGCGTCCGACGACGGACAGCCCGTGTACGAACGCCTGGGCTACCTGCGGCTGGAGCGGTGGACTGTCTGGGTCCGCGCGTGACACCCCGTCCGGGAGAATGGGCCGGGTGAAGTTCCTACTGCTGATCCACAACAACCTCGAGGCGCTCAAGGGGCTCGGTGAGGACGAACTGACCGAGCTGGCCGGCGGTCGTGAGCAGGTCGCCGCGACGGCGCGCGAGCTGTTGAAGACCGGCGAACTCGTGTCGGTCCTCGGGCTGCAGGAGCCCGGTACGGAGAAGGACATCCAGCTCGTCGCCGGTACGCCGGTGATCTCGGACCGGCCGCTGCTGGAGACGAAGGAGTACCTGGCCGGCGCGATCGTGGTGCACTGCGCGTCGGTGGAGCGCGCGCTCGAACTCGCCGCACTCATCCCGCTGGCGAAGTTCCGCCGCGTCGAACTGCGGGAGATCCGGCTCGACCAGGACGACTTCTTCGCGGAGCTCGACGACTTGTGAGCGAGGTCGAGGCCACGATCCGGGCCGCCGCACCGCGGGCGCTCGCCGCGCTGGTCCGGCGGTACGACGTGTTCGACCAGTGCGAGGACGCGGTCCAGGAAGCCCTGCTGGAGGCGTTCGTACGGTGGCGCGAGAACGGCGTACCCGAGCAGCCGACCGGGTGGCTGATCAGCGTCGCGACGCGGCGGATGATGGACGGCTGGCGGCGGGACAACGCGCGCCGGCAGCGTGAGCTGAACGACTTCTTCCGGGCGGCCGATCCGGATCCGGAGGACTACCACGAGGACTCCGACGACACCGTCCGGCTGCTGGTGCTCTGTTGCCATCCAGCGCTGACCCCGGCCTCGCAGATCGCGCTGACGCTCCGCTCGGTCGGCGGTCTCACCACGGCCGAGGTCGCGGCCGCGTTGCTGGTCAGCGAGACGACCGTGGCCCAACGGATCAGCCGGGCCAAGCGGATGATCGCCGGCGCCCGCTTCGAACTACCCACAGCCGGCGAGTACGACGTACGCCTCCGTGCCGTCCTGCAGGTGCTCTACCTGATCTTCAACGAGGGCCACACCGCGAGCGGCGGTTCTGAGTTGCAGCGGGTCGATCTGGCCGCGGAAGCACTCCGGATCACTCGATTGCTGGAGCAGGCCGTCGGCGGACGGGGCGAAGTCACCGGCCTGCTCGCGTTGATGATCCTCACCCACGCCCGCCGTGATGCACGGACCGGACCGGGCGGCGACCTGATCCCCGCCGACCGCCAGGACCGGTCCCGCTGGTACGCCGACGAGATCGCGGAAGGCACCCGCCTGGTCGAGGACGTACTGCGGACCGGTGCCGTCGGCCCGTACCAGCTGGAAGCCGCGATCGCGGCCGTACACAGCGAGGCCGACTCGGTCGAGACCACGGACTGGGCACAGATCGCCGGCCTGTACAAGCTCCTCGAACGGGTCGACCCGAGCCCGATGGTGACGCTGGGATCCGCCGTCGCGATCGCGATGACCGACGGCCCGGACGCCGGCATCGCGGTCGTCGAAGGACTCGCCGGCGACCGCTACCTCGGCGACCACCACCGGCGGTTGTCCGTCCTCGCCCACCTGCACGAACTCGCAGGCAGACCGGACCTGGCCCGCGCCAACTACCTCGCCGCGCTGGAGCGCACCCGGAACACAGCCGAGCAGAACTACCTCCGCGAACGCATTGCCCACCTCATCAAGTGACGGCGGCCGCCGGTCCATTCCGGGCGCGGCGGGACGCTGAGTGCGTTGCGGAACACGTGGCCTGGATCGACCGTCTGCTTGAGTACGGCGAGCCGCGTCCGGTGTGCCTCCGGGTAGCAGGCGTCGAGGTCGGCGTCGGTCGGGTCGGACAGGAAGTTCAGGTACGCGCCGTCCGGCTCGAGCGATCGCCAGAGCGCGTCGAAGGCCTCGGGCTGCCTGCCTTGCTGTTCGGGCGTCCCCATCAGCACCGAGTTGACCATGAAGCGCGCATCGCGGTGCGCAAAGGCGGTCGCGTCCGCGGGCATCGCGCCGTACGCGCCGCCCAGTGAGCGAATCTCGATCGCGAGACCAGGGATCCGCGGGCGAGCCGCCAGCAACTTCTCGGCCAGGCCGTCGGACCACGTGTCGTAGAAGCCGTTGCGGATCCGCGGACGCCAGTCGGGCGGCATGGTCATGTCGCTGAAGACCTCGGCGTACGGAACTTCCGCGACCTGCTCGCTGATCAGCGGGCCGAGGTGGCGCAGCGGCTCGAGGACCTCGGTGGTCGTCGCGCACACCTGGACGGCGACGGGTACCTGCCGGTCCGCCATCATCGTCGGCGCCAACTGCAGGCTCGCCGTCAGCTCGTCGGGAGCATCGGGCAGGTACTCCGCCCACGCGCGGATCACCTGTTCGGCCTGCGTCCACGGATACAGCAACGTGCCGAAGTACACCGTCGGCCGGCGGATGGCGCTGATGTCGTACGACGTGACCACGCCGAGGCTGCCCGCCGCGCCGCGGACACCCCAGAACAGCTCCGGTTCGGTGGCGGCGTCGACCCGGCGCACCGCACCGTCCGCGGTCACCACTTCGGCGGACACGACGTTGTCGATCGCCAGCCCATGCTTGCGGACCATCCAGCCGATGCCGCCGCCGGCCATCAGCCCGCCGACGCCGACGCTCGCGGTGTCACCCGACGAGATCGCCAGTCCGACCTTCCCCAAGCGCGCGGCGACCTCTCCCCACGTCGCCCCGGTTTCGACCCGTACGACGTCGTCCGGCAGCACCCGTACCTCGTCCATCGGCCGTACGTCGATCACCACGCCGCCGTCGCTCGTCCCGAACCCGGCCGCATGATGCCCGCCGCTCCGTACTGCGATCGGCAGATCCTGCGCCTCGGCGTACTTCAACGCCGCCACGACGTCCGCCGCGGTCGCACACCGGACGACCACAGCCGGCCGCCCCACGGCCGTCATCGTCCGCCCGGCCGCCTCGAACCCCGCGTCACCCGGCACCAGGACGTCTCCCGCGACCACTCTACGCAGTTCCAGTTCCTGCATCTCACTCCCTCGATCCCGGCGCCCCCTCTGGCGCCTCACCCCCAGATCGCAGCCGGCCGCGCATCCTCGACATCCGATCCGCACGACGTTGACCGGAGGTTGCGCCGGGCGTAGACCTGAAGAGGTTCTGCTGCGCATCGTGGGGGTGGGGTCATGGGCAGGATGTCGCGGGTCTGCGCAACTGCGGGCCGCCGGGCGGTGGCCGCCGGCACGGTGCTGGCGCTGGCGGCGGCGTTGATGATCACCGCCGGGGCCCCGGCCGCGGCCGATCCCAAACCGAGGCCGGGGAAGCTGACCACGGTCGTGCTCAGCCCGGCGACGGCGACGATCGGGCCGGGCGGTACGCAGGCCTACAGTGCGCAGGGTTTCGACGCGGCAGGTATCTCTCTGGGCGACCTGACGTCTCAGGCCACGTTCACGATCAGCCCGGCCGGCAGCTGCACGGGTCACCTCTGCACAGCCACCACTCTGGGCGCCCACACCGTCACCGGAACGGTCAAGAAGATCAGTGGGACCGCGACGTTGACGGTCGTGCAGGCCGACCTGGCGACGACGCAGACCGTCAGCAACCCGTCGCCGTACTACTACGCGCCGATCACCTTCACCACCACGGTCACCAACACGAGCAGTACGACGACCTCAACCGGCGTGACAGCGTCCGTGAACGTGCCGGCGGCGGTCGTGACTCCCACGGTCACGCCTAGTACCGGTGGTTACGCGGCCGGCACCTGGACGATCGGGTCGTTGGCCCCGGGCGCGAGCGCGACACTGACCATCTCCGGTGTCGCCGGAGACGTCGTCGCAGGTCTGCAGACTGTCACCGCATCCGTGACCGCGGCGACGTTCGACCCGAACCCGGCCAACAACACCGCGGCTGCGTCCGAGGCATCCCAGCCCGCACCACTGTTGCCGGTCCTCACCGGCCCGTCGGGTACCGTGAACGTCTGCCCGCCCACGGTCACCGTCAGCTGGGTCCCGTCGATGGTGAACCTGATCAACCCGGCCGCACCCACCCTTGCGCCGGGCACGTTCAGCTATGTCATGGGCTGCCAGAACCTCGCCAGTGGAACGTGCCCGTCGCCGACCAGCCCACTGGGGAACCAGTCGTTCATCTCGTTCAACAACACCGATTTCGTGGTCGGCGCCGACTATCTGATCTCGCTCACCATCTTGCCGGCGTTCGGAGCCAACCCGAACTATCAGGACAGGGCGGTGTCCATCAACGTAGGTGGTCTTCCGCCGTACGACACCGCCCCCGTCTTCTCCGGGGTCTGTCTGGACTAGGGCCTGTCTGGTAATCCAGCGCCGTCGCGAGGAGGTGCTCGGTGCGGTACCTCGGCGTGCGGGGGCGAAGGACTCGATGCGGATCCATCGTGGCCTTTGCCCCCGTGCGGCGAGGTGCCGTGCCGAGTGCCCCGCAGTAGGCGATGGATTGCCAGACAGGCCCTAGCCGCGAACCGTGCTGACCAGGTGGTCGACGACGTCGGCCACCTGGACGTCGGCGCGGTCGCCGGAGCGGCGGTCCTTGACCTCGATGGTGCCGTCTGCGAGGCCCTTGCCGACCACGGCGATGGTCGGGACGCCGAGCAGCTCGGCGTCCTTGAACTTCACGCCCGGCGACACCTTCTCGCGGTCGTCGTAGATCACGCTCAGCCCGCGCGCCTCCAGCTCGGCGGCGAGCTCGGCGGCCTTCTCGAACACCTCGGAGTCCTTGCCGGTGGCAACCAGGTGGACGTCGGCCGGGGCGATCTCGCGCGGCCAGACCAGACCGAGCTCGTCGTGGTTGCCCTCGGCGATCGCGGCCACCGCGCGGGTGACGCCGACACCGTACGACCCCATGGTGACCGTGACGAGCTTGCCGTTCTGGTCGAGAACCTTCAGGTCGAGCGCCTCGGCGTACTTGCGGCCGAGCTGGAAGATGTGGCCCATCTCGATCCCACGCGCGGTCTCCAGCGCACCCGATCCGTCCGGTGCCTGGTCGCCGTCGCGCACCTCGGCGGCCTGGATCGTGCCGTCGGCGGTGAAGTCGCGGCCGTGCACCAGGTTGATCACGTGGAACCCGGTCTTGTCCGCGCCGGTCACCCACGCCGAGCCCTCGGCCACCCGCGGGTCGAGCAGGTACCGGATCTTCGAGGCGTTCTCCGACCCGAGCACGCCCGGGCCGATGTAGCCCTTGGCGAGCGACGGGTGCTTCTCGAAGTCCGCCTCCTCGAACGCAACCACCTCGGCCGGCTCCACCTGCGCGCCGAGCCGCTTCTCGTCGATCGCGCGGTCGCCCGGCACGCCGATCGCGAGCGGCTCGCGGGTCCCGTCCGGGTGCACCAGCATCACGAGCACGTTCTTGAGCGTGTCCGCGCCGGTCCACTCGCGTCCGTCGGTCCGCGGGTGCTTCGCGTTCAGCGCGTCGACCAGCGTGTCGATCGTCGGCGTGTCCGGCGTGTCCACGACCTCGGCGGCCGGCACGGCGGACGCGTCGACGGGCGCCGCCTGCGGCACCACGACCGCCTCGACGTTGGCGGCGTACCCGCCCGGCGACCGGACGAAGGTGTCCTCGCCGTTCTCCGCGATCGCGAGGAACTCCTCCGAGCGCGAACCACCCATCGCGCCGGACATCGCCTGCACGATCACGTAGTCGAAGCCGAGCCGGTCGAAGATCTTGATGTAGGCGTCGCGGTGCTTCTCGTACGACGCCGCGAGCCCGTCGTCGTCCACGTCGAACGAGTACGAGTCCTTCATCACGAACTCGCGCCCGCGGAGCACGCCCGCCCGCGGCCGGGCCTCGTCGCGGTACTTGTTCTGGATCTGGTAGATCGACAGCGGAAGGTCCTTGTACGACGAGTACAGGTCCTTCACGACCAGCGTGAACATCTCCTCGTGCGTCGGGCCGAGCAGCATGTCCGCGCCCTTGCGGTCCTTCAGCCGGAAGATGTTCGGGCCGTACTCGGTCCAGCGGCCGGTCGCCTCGTAGGGCTCGCGGGGCAGCAGCGCCGGGAAGACCAGCTCCTGCGCGCCGATCGCGTCCATCTCCTCACGGACGATCCGCTCGACGTTGCGCAGCACCCGCAGGCCGAGCGGCAGCCAGGTGTAGATGCCGGGCGCGGCGCGGCGGATGTAGCCGGCGCGGACGAGCAGCTTGTGGCTCGGGACCTCCGCGTCCGCCGGGTCCTCGCGAAGGGTGCGGAGGAACAACGACGACATACGCAAAATCACGGGAGTCTCCAAGCGTGCAAAATCTGGAACCAAGGACAACACAGAGAATATCGGTCCTGCGGTGATGATCGGACCAGGTTATCCACAGCCCCACACGGGCCGGCTGTCAGGGCAGTTGCCGGTACGGCGCGGCGGCCGCCCGCGCCGCGTAAACCAACGCTGGTTTCAGCAGCGGCCAGAACGTCGACGACACGCACGGGTACGGCGGCAGGAATCCGGCGCACCCGCCGGTCCGCGGCCCGATCTCGAAGGTGTACGACGGCACGCCACGGGTCCCGTACAACCAGTCGGTGGTCGAACCCGGCGTGAGGTACCCGATCCCGCCGTCGCCGGTGAACACCGGATAGCCCGTGAAGGCGCTCATCTTGTTGCCTAGGGCCACCAACGCGGCCCGGTCCGGCGCCGCCGTCCGGGTGTATCCCCACGGCGCCAGGATGTCGTTGCCGTAGCTGTGCAGCGTCAGGAAGACACCCGACGTGAACGGGGCCGCCGGCTCGTCCACAGCGCCCTTCGTGTCGGGAAAGATCGTCGCCAGCAAGCCCTGGATCGCTACCGTCTCCGGTTCGGACCCGGCCTTCGCCCCTGGGTACATCTCGGTGCACGGACCGCCCTCGTCCGGGTCCCAGTGGAACGACGAGTTGCGGTTCAGGTCGACCCCGGCGTACCCCGACAGGCATTCGCCCGCGCTGTCGTCGACGTTCTTGCGCTGCAGCAGGGGCCGCGCCGGATTCGATGCGACCACGTCGACGCCGTCCGGGTTCGCGATCGGTACCACCCACAGTTCGCGGGAGTCGAGCAGCGCGGTGATCTCCGGGTCGGCGCCGTACGACGAGACGAGCAGGTCGATCCACCGGTACGCGATCTCGCCGGTCACGATCTCCCGTGCGTGGATCTGCGCGTGCAGGACGAACTTGGGTTTCTTCCCGGTGCTGTTCAACGCGCAGTCGCCGGGCGTCAGCTTGGTGATGCACAGGGCCTGGATGTCGTGCCCGCCCTGTCCCTGCGTCTTCTTCCACGAGTCGCCGATGTCGTACAGCTTCACCAGGTCCGGGTGGGCGGCGGCGACGGCCGCGTTGTGCTGCTCGTGCCCGGCGGTCGTGTGGTAGCCGCCGTAGTAGGTCAGCGCCGGCGAGGAGTACGCAACCGAGGACATCAGCAGCATGACAGCGCTGCACAGGAGAACGGCGACCCTTCGCACGCCGACCAGCCAACCATCGGCGTATCACAGAGAGTAAGCGGTATCAGAACAGAATCGTCGCGAACGTCTCGATCGTGCGGAACCCGACCCGCTCGTACGCCGACCGCGCGGGCCGGTTGAACGCATTCACATAGAGCGTGACGACGGGCGCGATCCGGCGCGCGAGTTCCACCACGGCGGCCATCCCCGGCGCGGCGAGCCCGCGGCCGCGGTACTCCGGATCCACCCAGACGCCCTGGATCTGGCACACCCCGGTACCGACCGAGCCGACCTCGGCCTTGAACACGACCCGGCCGTCCTCGATCCGCGCGAACGCCCGCCCGGCCCGGATCAGCTCGGCCACCCGGGACCGGTAGAAGGTCCCGTCCGGCCCGGTCTGCGGCGGTACGCCGACCTCCTCGGTGTACATCGCGACACACGCCGGGTACAGGATCGGCAGCTCGACCGGCTCCACCGCGCGGACCAGCGGATCCGGCGCGATCGCCGGCGGGCCCTCGACCACCATGAACGGCTGGTCGTCGCGGACCTCGCGGGCCGGGCCCCAGTGCGGTTCGAGGATCTGCCACAGCTGGTCGACCGCGCGCGCCTGGCCGAGGATCTGGAAACAGTTCCGCCCGCGGCGCAGCGCGTACGCCGCGAACGCCCGCAGCGCGGCGTCGTCGGCGCCGACCGGGACCATGTTCCCGCCGGCGTGGCACAGTGCCTCGAGGGTGCCCTTGTCGACGTACCCCCAGACCTCCGCACCGCGCCGCGGGTCGAGTCCGGAAGCCTGCACGAGACTGTCCACGAACACGTTCACCACCGGATCGCGGGCGATGACCGCGCGCGCCGCCGCGAGGTCACGAGGACCGAGAACCCGTACGCCCACGCGCAGAACCTAGCGGATGGGACGCCGTCCCGTATGCAACGGGGCCGGTCAGGCGGTCCGTGGTTCGTGGCCGGCGGCGATCCGGCGCAGCGGTGAGGTCCAGGCGAACACGACGCCGAGGCATCCGAACAGGCCCATCAGAACCATCCCGGTGCGCGGACCGAACGCGTTGCCGAGCAGTCCGCCGAGGACAGACCCGAGTGTCCAGCCGACACCCCAGGACAGCATCCGGCCGGCCGTGTTGACGCGGCCGAGCAGGTGCTCCGGCGTCACCTGCTGCCGGTACGAGACGGCGTTCACGAGCACCAGCACGTACGCCGAACCCCAGACGAGCAGCGCCAGCGCCGCCACGATCCAGTGCGGCGACAACGGCGCCAGTACGCCGAGCAACGCCGACACCGGCAGCGCGTACAACGTGATCGCCGCCGGCGGCATCCGCTTCAGCAACCGGGGCAGACTGAGCGCGGCGATCAGCCCGCCGATCCCCCACACGCCCCAGACCAGTCCGAACCGCAGCCCCGACGTACCGATGTGCAGCACGCGGTCGCACCACACCACGATCAGCGCCATGAAGCCGCCGCCCGCGAAGGACTGGATGCTGCCGATGGCCGTCATCGTCCGGACGCCGGCATGTTGGACGAGGTACCGCAGACCGTCGCCGATGTCGTTCAGTACCACCCGCGGGCGCAGCGGCGGCTGCCCGTCGCGGGACTCCGACATCGCCCGGACGATCCCACGAACGGCGAACGCGGACGCCGCGAAGCTGAGCGCGTCGAGCGTGAGCAGGCTGGCCGGATCGAATACGCCGAGCATCAGACCGGTCAGCGGCGGTACGAACAACTCGATCAGGCTCGACGCCGTCCAGACCGCCGAGTTCGCCTGCGCCACCCGGGCGCGGCCGACCAGGACAGGCAGCGCACCGAAGTTCGCGCCGTCGAAGAACGTGTAGACGGCCTGGACGGTGAACGCGACCACCAGCACTTGGGCGACGGTCAGTACGCCGAGTACGTGTGCGAGCGGGACGGATCCGACGAGTACGGCGTTGACGCAGTCCGCGGTGATCATCGTGCGCCGGCGGTTCCAGCGATCCGCGAGCGCGCCGGCGAACAGGCCGGCCAGAAGGTACGGCGCCGACTCGAGCGCGGTCACCACGGCCGTCAGTACGGTCGACCCGCTGAGGCGGTAGACGAGTACGGGCAACGCGATCGCCGTGACCATCGACCCTGTGACCGAGAGCGCCCGCGCCAGCCAGTACCGCCGGAAATCGCTGTCGTCCCGCAGCCGCTGAGGCGCCCCCGTCGTCGTCATGCCGAGCATCTTGCAACCTCAGGTGCGGTCGAGGTCAAGCTCATTCGTGCACCACCACGAGTTGCCCGTCCGGGTCGGTGAGCTCCAGTCCACTGCCGGTGCGGGTGCCTGGTACGCGGTTCTGTACATCGGCCAGGTCCTCGGTCGTGGTGAGGTCGAGGCGTACGGCGAACTCGGCGCCCGGGCCGAACCGGACGGTCGGCGCGATGCCGAGCGCGGTCAGGAACCGCTGCCAGGCGGGCTCGTCCGCGCCGGTCAGGTACGGGGTGACGGACCAGCGTTCGTCCGGGTTCGCGGTGTGGAGCTTGTAGCCGTACAGGTCTTCGGCGCGCTCGTCGATCCAGACCACGACGCCGTCCGGCGCGGTCACCGACAGCACCCGCCCGTACGCCTCGTCGAACACCGTCGCATCGCCGAACCCGGCCTGCTCCAGCGGCTCGATCAGCACGTCGATCTCGTCGGCCTCGAAGGACAGGCTGGTCTGCCCGGCCTTGCCGCCGGTCGTGCTGGTCGCCGCGTCGTGCAGTGCGACCATCCCGTTGCCCGTCACCATGTCCACCCACCCGCCGCGCTCGGACTCGATCCGCGACCGCAGCCCGAGTCTCTCCAGGAACGCCCGCATCGCGTCCACGTCGTCGCTGAACCGCAACGGCCTGATCACCACGCCGTTCATCCCTTGGCCTCCCCATGGTTGTCGAGATACTCCGCCAACGCCTGCTCCACCAACGCGGACAAACTCGCCCCGTCATCGATCGCCTTGTGCTTCACCCGCCGCACCAACCCCGGCGGCAAATACACGTTGAACTGCACCTTCTTGCCACCCTCATCCACCATAGCTATATTGCTAGCATCCTAGACAACTACCAGTCAACAAGGGAGACGGCACATGACCATCCGGTTCGACCACCTGGGCCTGCTGACCGACAGCCGCGCGAAGAACCAGGAGATCGCCGACTTCTTCGCCGGCGTCCTCGACCTGGAGGTCTCGGGCAACGCAGGCGAGGGGTACGCCGAAGTCGCCGCCGGGGCGATGACGATCGCACTACACACCGGCGCGATGACCGACTTCGACCCGCTCGGCGGGACGTTGCTGCAGTTCAGCACTGACGACGTACACGCCGAGATCGAAGCGATCCGTGGGCGGGGTGGGAAGGTCGTACTGGAGCCCGTGGAGACCGACTGGGGTACGACGTCGGCCTACGTTGCGGGGCCGCACGGCGTGTTGGTGGAGATATACAAGTTCAACTAGGACCCGGATCGTCCTAGGTGGTTGGCACGGTGTGGGTGTGTCAGTTGATGAGGAGCTTTTGGGGCTTGAAGAACTGTTGTGGAAGGCGAATCGGGAGGGCGATGGGGCGTTCTACGAGAAGTACCTGCGTGAGGACGCGATCGCGGTGAGTCGGTTCGGGATCATCGACAAGGCGACGGCGGTCCCGGGGATCACCGCGAATCACAATCCGTACCTGAAGACCGACCGCACCGAGGAGCGGGTGATCGTCGTCGACGAGCACACCGCGATCGTCACGTACCACGTCGCCGTCACGGTCCTTGTCGACGGCAACGAAGTACAGGCGCCGTCGTACGCGAGCACCGTCTGGACGAACGCGTCCGGCGAGTGGCGGGTCGCCTTCCACCAGCAGACAGCGCTATACGGCGGTCAGTAGCGCGTCGTCCAACTCTTTGAGCAGCTTGTGCTTCGGCCGGGCGCCGACCACGGACCAGATCAGCTCGCCGCGGTGGAAGAGAGCGAGCGTGGGCAGCGCCATCACCCGGTAGTTCGCGGCGATCGCCGGGTTCTCGTCGGAGTTGAGCTTCACCACGGTCAGCTGGTCCTCGCGTTCGGCGCCGATCTGCGCGAGGACCGGCGCGATCTGGTGGCACGGCGGGCACCACTGCGCCCAGAAGTCCACCAGCACAGGCTTTTCGGAGCGCAGCACCTCCTGGTCGAAGGTGGTCTCGTCGACGGTGCGCAGCTCGGTCATGTTCGGTTCCTCCAGCTCTCGGCATCGGACAGGAGGTCGGTCAGCCGCGCCCGCAGGTCGGTGAGCTCGGCGATCCGCCGGTCCACCTCCTCGATCCGCGTCCGGTACGCCGTCAGCGACGCCGGGCAGACGTCCGCCCGCTCGTTGCCGGCGCGCAGGCACTCGATGAACGGGTACGTCTGCTCCGCGGTCAACCCGAGGCTCAGCAACGCCTTCACCTCACGCACCACGACCACGTCGTCGGCCTCGTACGCCCGGTACCCGTTGGCCTCGCGCCGCGGCTTGAGCAACCCCTGCGCCTCGTAGTACCGCACGGCCTTGACGGTCACACCCGCCTCGGCTGCCAAGTCACTGATCCGCATCCCGCCTCCTGCCCCGACGCTAAACCTTGCCCCCAGGGTAAAGGTCAAGCCGGATCAGCGGAGGTGATCGGTGACCCATTCGCCCAGCGCCTTGGCGCTTGCGTCGACCAGCGCCGGCCAGTCGAGGGCTGCCTCGTCGGCGGAGTCCGACACGTGCTTCACCACGCGGACCGGTACGCCGTACGCGCGGCAGGCGTACACCACGCCGTACGCCTCCATGTCCACCAGATGCGCCCGCTCCGCCAGTCGCGCCCGGACGTCCGGGTCGGCGACGAACACATCTCCCGACGCGAGCACAGTCCCGTCCCCACCCTCGATCGGAAGCTCGTCCTGCGGATCCAGCCCGATCGCCCGTACGGCGTCCGCGTTCACGTCGTGGTTGATCACAGTGCTCGGCAAGAACAACCCCGACAACCCGTCCCGCAACGCCCCGGTGGTCCCCACATTCAGCACCACCAGCTCCGTCGTATCCCGCTCCCCCAACGCCCGACTGACCGCCACCGCCGCCGCAGTCTTCCCAACCCCGGTCACCACCACCGGCACCCCGCCCGGCACATACCGAGCCTCCCCAGCAACAGCACTGACAACCAGATACTCAGTCACGCGAGCAGGGTAGCGCCACCGGAGGATTCCACCGCAGCTCAGCTGACGGTGACGGTGGGTTCGCCGGTGGCTTCCATTTGTTCGGCGATGCGCATGGCCTCTTCGATCAGGGTTTCCACGATGGCGGACTCGGGGACGACCTTGATGACCTCGCCCTTGACGAAGATCTGGCCCTTGCCGTTGCCGGAGGCGACGCCGAGGTCGGCCTCGCGGGCCTCGCCGGGGCCGTTGACGACGCAGCCCATGACGGCGACCCGGAGCGGGACCTCCATCCCCTCGAGGCCGGCCGTGACCTGCTCGGCGAGGGTGTAGACGTCGACCTGCGCCCGCCCGCACGACGGGCAGGAGACGATCTCGAGCTTGCGCTCCCGCAGGTTCAGCGACTGCAGGATCTGCAGACCGACCTTGACCTCCTCGACCGGCGGCGCGGACAGCGAGACCCGGATCGTGTCGCCGATCCCCCGCGACAGCAACGCACCGAAGGCGACCGACGACTTGATCGTGCCCTGGAACGCCGGCCCGGCCTCGGTGACGCCGAGGTGCAACGGCCAGTCGCCGCGCTCGGCGAGCATCTCGTACGCCTGCACCATCACGACCGGGTCGTTGTGCTTGACCGAGATCTTGAAGTCGTGGAAGTCGTGCTCCTCGAACAGCGACGCCTCCCAGACGGCCGACTCGACCAGCGCCTCCGGCGTCGCCTTGCCGTACTTCTCCAGCAGCCGCTTGTCCAGCGAACCAGCGTTCACACCGATCCGCAGCGACGTACCGTGGTCCTTCGCGGCCTGCGCGATCTCCTTGACCTGGTCGTCGAACTTGCGGATGTTGCCCGGGTTCACCCGGACCGCGGCGCACCCGGCCTCGATCGCCGCGAACACGTACGACGGCTGGAAGTGGATGTCGGCGATCACCGGGATCTGCGAGTGCTTCGCGATCTCCGCCAGCGCGTCGGCGTCCTCCTGCCGTGGGCAGGCGACCCGGACGATGTCGCAGCCCGCCGCGGTCAGTTCGGCGATCTGCTGCAGCGTCTTGTTGACGTCGTTGGTCGGCGTGGTCGTCATCGACTGCACCGACACCGGCGCGTCACCGCCGACCAGCACGCTGCCGACCTTGATCTGCCGCGTCTTGCGCCGCGGGGCGAGCGTGGGAGGCGGCAATGCGGGCATGCCCAGGTTGATGCTCATGTGTCCTTTATCCGTTGAACAGCTTGATGGGGTTCACGATGTCGGCGATGACGAGCAGTACGCCCATCACCACGATCACACTGGCCGCGACGTACGCGATCGGCAGCAGCTTGGCCACGTCGACGTACCCGGGGTCCGGCCGGCCGAAGAGCTTGGCCAGGCCGCGCCGGATGCCTTCCCAGATCGCGCCGATCATGTGCCCGCCGTCCAGCGGCAGCAGCGGGATGAAGTTGAACAGGGCAAGGAACAGGTTCAGCGACGCGAGCAGCAGGATCAGCGTGGCGGCCTTCGCGCCGACGTCGAGGTTGCTGGCCGCGATCTCGCCGGCGACCCGGCTGGCGCCGACGACGCTCATCGGGCTGTCCGCGTCCCGCTTGCCGCCGACGATCGACTTCGCGACACCGACCAGCTTCTCCGGGAACCGGCCGAGCGCCTGCACGGTGCTGACCGTGTACGTGCCCATCTTGTCGAGCGCGTACCCGACGCTCTGCCGCTCGAGCTTGTTCACCGGCGAGACGCCGAGGAACCCGACCGACACGTACTTGTCGGATCCCGGCGTGTCCAGCACCTGGTTCACGATCGTGTTGGTGTGCAGGGTGAGCTGCTGACCGTTGCGCTCGACAACGATCGTGGCGGCCTTGTCGGTGTTCGCCCGGATCAGCGGGGTGAGCTGGTCCCAGCTGGTGATCGCGGTGCCGTTGAACGCGACGATCTTGTCCCCGACCTGGAAGCCGGCCTCCTTGGCCGGTGAGACCTTGTCGCCGTCCTGGCACTTCCGGTCCGGCGTGGCCTGGTCGGCGGGGATCACGCAGTCGGTCACCGTGGAGATGGTGGTCTGCGGCACGCGGTCGCCGTACAGCGTGAAGAGGCCGGTGAACAGCACCGCCGCGATCAGTACGTTGACCAGCGGCCCGGACGCCATCACGATCAGCTTCTTCCACCACACCTTCTGGTAGAAGAGCCGGCCGTTGTCCTCGGGCGCGATCGTCTCGTACTCCGCGGTCCGCGCGTTCTCGACCATCGACTGGATCGGGCCGGTGTTCGCCTTGCGGACCTTGGTGGGGTCCTGGCCCTTGGCGGGCGGCATCATCCCGATGATCCGGACGAAACCACCGGCCGGGATCGCCTTGATGCCGTACTCGGTCTCGCCCCGCTTCACCGACCAGACGGTCCGCCCGAAGCCGACGAAGAACTGCGTGACCTTCATCCCGAACGCCTTCGCCGGGATCATGTGGCCCAGCTCGTGCAACGCCACCGAGATCAGCACCCCGAGCACGAACAGCACGATGCCGAGGATGGAGAGAAGCACGCTCATGCCTGGTGGATCTCCTGTACGCCTGTGATCTCACGAGCCCGGGTTCGAGCCCACGCGTCCGCGCCGAGCACGTCGTCGACGGACAGTTCCTCATACGAGGGTACGTCGTGATCGGTCACGACCCGGGCCACCGTGTCGACGATCTTGGTGAACGGCAGCCGGCCGTCCCGGAACGCCTGGACGCAGACCTCGTTCGCCGCGTTGTACACCGCCGGCGCCGTACCGCCGCGGGCACCGGCCTCGCGGGCCAGCTCGACCGACGGGAACTCGGCGTTGTCGACCGGCTGGAACGTCCAGGTGCTCGCTTCGGCGAAGTTCCACGGCGGCGACGCGTCCGCTATCCGGTCGGGCCAGCCGAGCGCGAGCCCGATCGGCACTGTCATCGTCGGTACGCCGACCTGCGCGATCGTGGCGCCGTCGGTGAACTCGACCATCGAGTGGATCGCCTGCTGCCGGTGGATCACCACGTCGATCCGGTCCATCGGGATGCCGAACAGCAGGTGCGCCTCGATCAGCTCGAGGCCCTTGTTGACCAGCGTGGCCGAGTTGATCGTGACGACCGGGCCCATCGCGAAGTTCGGGTGGTCGAGGGCCTGCTCGACCGTGACGTTCGCCAGTTCGCTCCGCGGCCTGCCGAGGAACGGGCCGCCGCTCGCGGTCAGCAGCAGCTTGCGGACCTCGTCCGGCGAGCCGCCGCGCAGGCACTGCGCGATCGCGCTGTGCTCGGAGTCGACCGCGACGAGCTGGCCCGGCTTGGCGCGCCGCGTGACGATCGGGCCACCGATCACCAGCGACTCCTTGTTCGCGAGCGCAAGCGTGTTCCCGGCGTCCAGCGCGGCCAGCGTCGCGTGCAGACCGACCGAGCCGTTGATGCCGTTGAGTACTACGTCACACTTCATCGCCGCGAGCTCACTCGAAGCATCCGGCCCGGTGAGGATCTTCGGGATCCGGAACTCGCCCTGCGCATACCCCTTCCGTTGCGCCTCGGCGTAGAACGCCAACTGCAGGTCCTGCGCGACCGTTGCCTTCGCCACCGCGACGACCTCGACGCCGAACTCGAGCGCCTGCTCCGCGAGCAGCGCGACGTTGTCGCCGCCGGCGGACAGCGCCAGCACGTGGAAGCGGTCCCGGTTCCGTCCGATCAGCTCCAGGGCCGTAGTACCGATCGAGCCGGTCGAGCCGAGGATGACGACGCTGCGCGGGTTCACGCCGCCATTGTTCCAGGTCAGGCGGACAACAGGTGTGCCCGGTCAGCCGAGCAGTAGGCGGAAGGGGAGCGCTCCGAGCCGGATCTCGTCGCCGTGGACGACCGGAGCGGTCTGGATCGGTTCGCCGTTCACCTGCGTCCCGTTCGTCGAGCCCAGGTCCCGCAGCTCGTAGCTGGTCGCGTCGATACGCAGCAGCTCCGCGTGGTGCCTGCTGATCTCCTGGCGATCGAGGATGAGGTCACAGTCCGGGGCGCGGCCGATGCGGACCAGGTCCAGCAGCGGTACGACATCACCGTCAATGCTGGCCAATGCGGACTGCGGGCCGGTCTCCAGTGCCGCAGCGATCTCCGCCACGCCCGCGGTCCGGATGGAAAGCGAGACGATCAAGTCGTCGCCCTTGTCCACGTGCAGGTTGTGCTGAGCTCCGTACCCCTGCAGGAGATCGCCGTGCTCGTCTATGACCACCGCAGACACGTGGTAGTAGCCCGGGGGCAGTTGCGCGTACGTCGCTGCGCCGAGCGAGGTCGTCAGTACTACGGCGTCGTACTCGCGGTGGCTCACGTCGGTGATCGTGACGAGCACCGGGTTGTTCGCAGTGAGGTGTGCCTCGGCCCCGGTGTCTCCCGGGGTGAACTCGACAGTGATCATCGGCGCCGGACGGATCTCGTCGAGCCCGACGAGCCGGCCGACTGCGGGCACAGTACCGGTGGGGACTGCGAGCGGTACGTACTGGCCGTGCGACCGGACGAGCAGGTCGAGCTGCGGCCGTGCGAGCCCGTTACGGCGGGCAAGCAGGTACGCAGCGACCATGCCCTTGCCGAAGATGAACGTCACATCTCCGACAACGGCGCGCACGAATCCACTGACAGGCTCCATCGGCACCCCCAGTGCATCAGTATCCAGGAATCACGACTCCGGTAGGCCTGTCGGCAGCGTGTCACAGCAGCCGCCGTACCGTTGCCGGGTGACCTCAGTGCTGATCATCGAGAACGACCGCGAGAGCGGCCCAGGTCGACTGCTCGACTGGCTGGACGCCAAGGCCCTCTCCCCGGTTGTCGTACGGGCTTGGGACGGGGACCCCGTACCCGCGACCGTCGACGGACATGCGGCACTGGTACTGCTCGGCGGCGGCATGCTTCCGGACGAGGACGAGCGGTCGCCGTGGCTGCCGGCTGAGCGTGCACTGCTGCGTGACGCGCACGGGCAGGTGCCTGTGCTCGGGATCTGCCTCGGTGGGCAGTTGTTGGCACATACGTTCGGTGGAGAGGTGCGGGGGAAGTACGGGCTGCCGGAGAAGGGTGTGACGTCGCTGACAGTGCTACCGGCTGCTGCGGACGACGTACTACTTGCTGGGCTTCCTCCTGTGGTGCGGGCTGTGGAGAGCCACCAGGACCAGATCACGCGGCTGCCGTCGGACGCGGTGCTGCTGATGTCCAGCGAGCGCTGCCCTCACCAGATGCTGCGGATCGGACAGAGCTGGGGCGTGCAGTTCCATCCGGAAGTCTCGGCTGCACGGGTGCACCAGTGGAGTCCGGAGCGGTTGCGTTCGCTGGGGTTCGACCCTGCGCAGGTGGTGGCCGACGCGGAGCAGTACGCCGTGGAACTCGACAAGACCTGGTCCACCGTCGTCGGGCGTTTCCTCGACCTCGTCCGGTAGTTCTGCTCGGACCTGTAGCGGCGCTACCTTTGGGAGCATGAGTCTGGAGCAGCCGCCGCCCGGTCATCGGGCATCCGACAACGACCGTGAGCGTGCCGCCGCCGTGGTCCAGGAAGCGCACACCGACGGGCGGCTGGACTTCGAGGAACTCGACGAGCGGCTCACCCAGATCTACACCGCCAAGACCCAACTGGAGCTCCGCAACGCGACCGCCGACCTGGTGCCCGTCGCGCACGGCAGCTCGCAGGAACTCACCCTTCGGGCCCGGCACAGCGCACAGAAACGGGAGGGCGCCTGGGTGGTGCCTGAACGACTGACCGCGATCGCCGAGCACTCCTCGGTCAAGCTCGACTTCACCGACGCCACCGTGCACTGGTCCGACATCCACGTCGACGCCCAGGCGATCCACAGCTCGGTCGTGATGGTCATCCCCGAGGGTTGGAGCGTGGACATCGACCAGGTCGAGTCCAACCACAGCAGCGCCAAGAACCGAGCCGTAGCGCCCCGGCCCGGCGGAGTCCGCCTGCACGTCACCGGCCGGGCCCACCACGCCAGCGTCGTAGTCCGCCACCCGCGCAAACGCCACTGGTGGTGGCCCTGGTACCGCAAGTGAGTTGCTACACAGCCTCACCGGCGCTGTAGCCGCTAGCGTGAGCGCATGGGTGTTTCGCTGGATGTTGTCGACGTCGACTCGCTGCTGACTGCGGAAGAGGTCGACGTGCGCGCCGCGGCGCGGCGGTTCGCGGACGAGCGGTTGCGGCCGTCGTTGCCGGAGTGGTTCGAGAGTGCGTCGATTCCGGCGCGGGAGTTGGCGAAGGAGCTCGGCGCGCTCGGGTTCCTCGGCATGCACCTGACCGGGTACGGATGCGCCGGCCTCGGACCGGTCGCGTACGGGCTGGCCTGTCTTGAGATCGAGGCAGCCGACTCCGGCATGCGTTCGCTGGTGTCGGTGCAGGGCTCGCTGGCGATGTACGCGATCTGGAAGTACGGCAGCGACGACCAGAAGAACGAGTGGCTCCCGCGGATGTCCGCCGGCGAAGCGATCGGCTGCTTCGGGCTGACCGAACCCGACTTCGGCTCGAACCCGGCCGGCATGCGCACCAACGCCCGCCGCGACGGTGATGACTGGGTGTTGAACGGCTCGAAGATGTGGATCACCAACGGCTCCGTCGCCGACGTCGCGGTGGTCTGGGCACGCACCGACGACGGCGTCCGCGGCTTCGTCGTACCGACCTCGACGCCCGGCTTCTCCGCCCCCGAGATCAAGCAGAAGATGTCGCTCCGCGCGTCCGTCACCGCAGAGCTCGTACTGGACGACGTACGACTCCCCGCCGCCGCGATGCTGCCCGAGGCGCGCGGTCTGTCCGGCCCGCTCGGCTGCCTGAACGAGGCCCGGTTCGGCATCATCTTCGGCGCGATGGGCGCGGCCCGGGACTGCCTGGAAACGGCGATCAGCTACGCCGGCGAGCGGATCGTGTTCGACAAGCCGCTGACCGCGTACCAACTGACCCAGGCGAAGATCGCGGACATGGCTGTCGAACTGAACAAGGGCATCCTGCTCGCGGTCCACCTCGGCCGACTGAAGGAGAAGGGCGCGCTGCGTCCCGAACAGGTCTCGGTCGGCAAGCTGAACAACGTCCGCGAGGCGATCGCGATCGCCCGCGAGTGCCGGACGATCCTCGCCGCGAACGGCATCAGCGGCGAGTACCCGATCATGCGGCACGCGAACAACCTCGAGTCGGTGCTGACCTACGAGGGCACGTCGGAGGTCCACCAGCTCGTCATCGGCCAGGCGCTGACCGGTGAGTCGGCGTTCCGCTGACGAATGACATCGGCTCGACCTGGGCACGGGGAGTAAGCAACCAATTCCCGTACCCAGGAAGGAGCATCATGCGGATCGGCCCCGGAATCACGCTCATCGTGGTGGGCGCCATCCTCGCCTTCGCTGTCCGTGATCACTTCAGCGCCGTCAATCTGACGGCCCTCGGAATCATCATCATGCTCGGCGGTGCCGCCGGGATCTGGCTCTCGTACCGCCTGGCGAACCAGCGCCGTCGTGCCGACGAGAAGGTCATCGAGCCCGAGGTCGAGCGCCAGTACCGCACCACGCCACCGCGGGAGCGCATCGCCGACGAACCGATCGACGTCACGCCGCTGCAGCACCGCCCGGGCTACAAGCGCTTGAGGAGATAGTCGCACTCGTCCGCGTGTCTACGGACCACCGTGCCGTCGGCGGCCTGCTCAGTCCACCGGTCGACGACCCGCGGCCCGGACCACAGTACGTACCCGAGCCGCTCGTACAGCCCGCGTGCCCGCGAGTTGTCAGGCTCGACGCCCATCCCGATCGCGGTCCGCTCCCACTCCACCGCGACCGCCTCGGCGGCCCGGATCAGCGCCGTACCGACGCCCTTTCCTCGCACGAACGCGTGCAGCGCATTGATCTCGACGGGATCCGCGTCGGCGCGCACCTCGTCATACTTCGAACGCCGCAACACCATGGTCCGCCCAACGATCTCAGCGCCCTCGACGGCAACCAGCTGGACGCCTTCGTCCCGTTGTTGGACGTCCCAACGATCACGGACGTGGTACTGGGCCGCCGGGTAGCCGTCCAGCTCCGCGATCATCCGCTCGACGTCGTCGCGCGTCGCGGGTGCGATTTCCATCCGCCGAGTCTAGACCGTGAACCGGCGCAGCGTAATCATGTAAGCATGACGTCGATCTACGACCACCTGGGCGGACACGACGCGCTGCACCGCGCCGTCGACATCTTCTACTCGTCCGTGCTGGCCGATCCGCTCCTGCAGCCGCTGTTCGGCGCGGGCCGGCCGGAACACGTCGAGCACCTGACCGCGTTCATGGCCGAGGTGTTCGGTGGGCCGTCGCAGTACACCGACGACTTCGGCGGATTCGATCACATCGTCGCCACCCATCGCGGGCTCGGGATCGCGGAGCCGCAGCGGCAACGGTTCGTGGAGCTGATGATCGCCGCCGCGGACAAGGCCGGGCTGCCCACGGACGACCGCTTCCGCGCCGCGTGGAACTCGCACGCGGAGTTCGGCTCGCAGGTGGCGATGCAGAACTCCAACGCGACGACCGACGACGAACTGCACCCGCTCCGCGAGATGCCCCGCTGGACCTGGTGATCCCTACTTCGCGACCTCGGTAGCCCGCGACTCCCGTACGACGGTGACGCGGATCTGCCCCGGATACGTGAGCTCTTCCTCGACCTGCTTCGCGATGTCGCGCGCCATCACCTGCGCCGCGATGTCGTCGACCGCGTCCGGCAGCACCATCACGCGGATCTCGCGACCGGCCTGCATCGCGAACACCTTCTCGACCCCGTCGTGGTGCATCGCGATCTCCTCGAGCCGTTCGAGCCGTTGCACGTACGCCTCCAGCGACTCCCGCCGCGCGCCCGGCCGGCCACCGCTCACCGCATCCGCGGCCTGCGTCAGCACCGCCTCGACGGTACGGACCTCGACCTCGTTGTGGTGGGCCTCGATGCAGTGCACGACGTCGTCGTTCTCGCCGTACTTCTTCGCCAGCTCCGCGCCGACGATCGCGTGACTGCCCTCGGACTCGTGCGTCAGCGCCTTCCCGATGTCGTGCAGGAACGCGCCGCGCTTGCACAGCTTCGGATCCAGCCCGAGTTCGGCCGCCATCATCCCGGCGATGTGCGCGGACTCGACGAGATGCTTCAGGACGTTCTGCCCGTACGAGGTCCGGTACCGCAGCAGGCCCATCGTCCGGACCAGCTCCGGGTGCAGATCGGTGATCCCGACATCGGCCATCGCGTCCTCGGCGGCGCGCTCGCACAGCTCGGCGACCTCACCCTTGGAGCGCTCGTAGATCTCCTCGATCCGGCTCGGGTGGATCCGCCCGTCGAGCACCAGCGAGTCGAGCGTCAGCCGCGCCGTCTCCCGCCGTACCGGGTCGAAGCACGACAGCAGCACGGCCTCGGGGGTGTCGTCGATGATCAGGTTGACGCCAGTGGTCTGCTCGAACGACCGGATGTTGCGCCCCTCGCGCCCGATGATCCGGCCCTTCATGTCGTCGCTCGGCAGGTGCACGACCGACACGACCGACTCGCTGGTCTGTTCGGACGCGAGCCGCTGCACCGCACCGGTGATGATCTTGCGCGCCTTCGTCTCACCCTCGTCGTGCGCCTGCCGCTCGATCTCGCGGACGATCGCGTGCGCATGCCGCTTCGCCTCGTCCTCGATCGACGCGACCAGCTCGGTCTTGGCCTGCTCGGTGGTGAGGTTCGCGACGCCTTCGAGGATCCGGCGGCGCTCGTCCTCGAGGTCCTTGATCTGCTGCTTGCGCTGGTCGAGCTCGGCGAGCTGGGCGGTCAGCTCGGTCTGGCGCTCCTCGATCGCGCGGTGCTGCTCGTCGAGCCGCTCCTCGCGTTCGGTCAGCCGGTGGTCGCGGCGTTCCATCTCCAGGCGCTGCTCGCGCAGGTCGTCGCGGATCGACTGCGCCTCCGCCTCGGCCTCGCGGCGTACGTCGGACGCCCGCTGCTCCGCGTCCCGCCGTACCTCCGACGCCCGGTCCTCCGCGGTCCGCCGCACCTCCTCGGCGCGGCGCTCGGCCGTCTCGGCACGGGCCCGCAGTACGGCCGCGTCCTCCTCGGCCTGCCGGCGTACCTGCTCCGCGGCGGCCTCGACCTCGTGATGGACGGTGGCGGTGTCGACGGCCTTCCGGCGGGAGAGAGTGAGGCCGATCCAGGCCAGCAGTCCGGCGATCAGCAGTCCGATCAGGGTCAGCCCAACGTACATCGCGGTCATCGGCGTCTCCCCTCTCCTTCGAGTCCCACGCGGGACTGTGGCCATCGGTCGAAGGGGGAATCCGGAGACGGTACGGCGAACTGGGGGTACGGCGGTGCCTGCACCGTGCTTTCAGGGTGCCTTCACCGGCGGAACCACACCGATGACTCGGGGTACGCACGATCCGCGGACCCCCGTCCGCCAACGCGCTTACTTGCTCACTGTGCGTCGCCGCTCAATCCTCGGCGACCACGCGGGCCCGCGCATTTCACGCTCTGCGGGTCCTGCCTATTCGACGGCGTTTCGCGGCGCCGTCGCCCTTCCTCCAGCTCGGTCGAGCGTGTTTTGCGTTCTGTTCCCGGCGGCCGTCTCACTGGCCCGCCGACCCGTATGTCCGCCACCGAAACGGTGGATTCATCCCTTCCTGATGCCGAGGCTAGGCGCGCCCCACCACCCGGTCAAGACGGACACTCACGCCTCAACCCTCGGATCTCGCACCGGACCACGCCGCACCATGGTCTGCTCCACATTGTTATCTCGCGACTTACCCCCGCGGCGTACCACCGCGACTTACCCCGCGACGAAGTCCCGAACGACTCCGACCAAAGCCACGACGAAGCCGGCGATCGTGAGAGCAGCAGTCATCCGCTCGTAACCGGGACGGGCCGCTCTCGCCGTAACGGCCCGCCCAGGAACGGGTTGCGGCTCAGCGCGCGTACTCACGACGCCATCGAAGTGATCTCGTGGCCACATGAACGTCGGTAGACCCGTGAACCCACGTCCGCGCACCAAGCGCGGCAGCCCCCGCTTGTATCCCACGTGGTAGTCGCAGGTGCCGATCGTCCCCCGAACCAGCCAGCCGCACGGGAGGTGCTTGGTCGTCTCCACCCGGCACCGCGTCAGCTTGAGCGTCGCGACGTACACGACAAGGATCCCCAGCCAGACGGCAAGGGCGGTCCATTGATGCGCAGTCCCCGACAGCACAGCGAGAGCGGACAGCAACACGCCCCACGACCTGAACTCGCCGGACCGTCGCCTGCGCCGCCGCTTCCTCCCCATGCCACCTCCCCGTCGGGTGACAGTCTAGAGTTGGTCGCTCACACAGTGCGACGGTTCTCGGCGCGCCTCCTTGACTTCTCCCACTGATTCGTTCCTCACGACACGCCTAAGTGGCCCGTGAGAAGGCGGCCGACTCACCTGCCGATGCTCTGGCGAGTCGGCTCGTCTCGTACTCGGCGACCTTCAGTGTCGCCGAGCTCAGATCCCCCGCTCGAGTTAGGCGCTCGGCCCGGACGTCTTCGTATCGGTGCTGCCACCTGCCGACGGCGCCTCCGGAGACTCGTCGCTCACCGGCGGGCTCGGCGGCTCCGCCTTCGGCTCGGCTTCTGGCGTGTCCGTCGTCGCGTCAGCTGCGGACGACTGAGGGCTCGCTCCATCGGTCTGCTTGTCGACGAACGTACCGACCTTCTGCTGGACCGCGTCGACCTTCTCCGCGTACTTCCCGCCGGTCTGCTTGTCGATCAGGTCGCCGGCCTTCTCCACGCCGGCCTTGATCTTGTCCGGGTTCTGCTTGACGACATTCCGGAGCCAGTTCTTCGCCTGTTCCTGGAAATCGTTCATTGCACCCTCCGCGGTGTCTGGGGCGGATCGACGGAAAATCCCAGCCTACGGACCAGCCCAAAT
Organism: Kribbella sp. NPDC004536; assembly: GCF_042873835.1. Lineage (NCBI taxonomy): Bacteria > Bacillati > Actinomycetota > Actinomycetes > Propionibacteriales > Kribbellaceae > Kribbella > Kribbella sp. NPDC004536. Next base: position 2,092,433 of record NZ_JBIALY010000002.1, read on the forward strand.
ACCGGTCCTACTTCGGATAACACACCGTCACGCCGCACCCGTCAACGCCCCTCGCCGCGCCCCACTCGGCGAACCCGCTAACTCTCCGTAACGTCAGCTCTGCTTCAGGTGCGCTTTCGCGACCTCAGCCGGCGCATGAACCAGCCACGCGTCGAGCAGCGCCTCCTCCAGCACGCTCTCCGAGACCTTGTCCAGCTGCACGAGTACGGCGGCATACCCGTTGAAATGCGGAATCGTGAAGAACCCGTCTCCCGCCCGCGCCGCCAGCACAGCCTCCTTCTCCGCCAGGTCCTCCACCGACAACGCCAGAATCGGCCCCTCCGGCGGCACCTCGTCCCCGAACCGCTTCAAATCCGCCTTACTGAACGGCCGCACCCACGCATAAGCCTTCCCCCCAACTGCCCAACTCTGCCTCCCGTACCGAGCCACTTCCTCAGTCCCCGGCAACCCCGCCACCACCCGCTCCACATCCCCCAAACTCACCATGCCCTCACGCTACTCCCGCCGCCCCCGGTCCCGCCCCACAGCCAAGTCCCCACACACCGCACAAACCCAGCCCGCAAGTAGAAACCCGCCGCGTCCTCATCCAGCGCCGACACAAACACCACCTCGGCCCCCACCTCCGCCAACCACTCCCGGCACGCCCGGCCTCCGGCGTCGCGGAAATGCGACGGGTTCTCAAGCCCATCACGTACGGCTGTCCAGACAGCAGGAGTGCGGCACGCGCACGCGCTCAGGCAGGTGCGCCTGTTGCAGAAGGCAACAACTCACGCGAGATCCGGCAGACACGATCACCGCCGGCGATCCCGACCCGATCGGCCGTCGCGCGGTTCCCATCGCAGCCCGGCGGGCTACTCCAGCTCCAGCCCTGAAGAGTCCAGCAGAGGGGCTTCGTCGTGGTCTGCGTCGAGTTCCTGTTTGACGATGGTCATGGCCAGGCCGCCCGGATATCCCTTGCGGGCAAGCATTCCGAGCAGTCGGCGCATCGCCACCTGGCGGTCGAGTGAACGCATCGAGCGCAGCTTCCGCCGTACCAGCTCCCGAGCCGTCTGCTCCTCCTGCTCGGGATCGAGCTCCTCGAGCGCATCCCGCGCCAACTGGTCGTCCACCCCACGCCGCCGAAGCTCCTGCGCGAGCGCACGCTTCCCCAACCCGCGCCCGCGGTGTCGCGACTCCACCCAAGCGTTCGCGAACGCCGCGTCGTCAATCAGCCCGACATCAGCGAACCGATCCAGCACCGCGTCCGCAACCTCGTCGGGAATCTCCCGCTCAGCCAACACATCTGCCAGTTCCGCCCGAGTCCGCGGCTGCCCGGTCAACTTGTCCAGCAAGATCGTCCGAGCCACCGAATACGGATCCGCGTCCTCGTCAACCCCCGGATCCGCCTCAGGCTCATCCCCCGTCCGCGACCTCCGCCGCCCAAATCCCCCACCAAACCGCCGCCCCGAACCACGCCGCCCCGAAGCACCCCCCTCCGTCCGCCGCCCCGCACCGGCCTCCGCCGAACCCGCCGAACCCGCCGAACCCGCCGAACCCGCCGAACCCGCCGAACCCGCCGAACCCGCCGAACCCGCCGAACCCGCCGAACCCGCCAACGAACGGTCACTGTGCGGGCTGCTCTCGTCAAGAGGCGTCCGGCGTACGGAATCCGCAACTCGCCCCGGCTCTTCCTCAGCCGCCTCGAATCTCAGCTCACCTGCCCCCGACGCAGACACCACGCCCCGAGCACCACGTGAACCACCCTCGTACTGCCCCGAAGACGCACGGTCCTCGGACCGACCTGAAGAGCTCCCGCCCGCAGCCGCATCCTCCGAATCCGCCCACGGATCGAACGCCGACTCAACCGCCCCGCCCCGCACCCCGCCGGACCCCCCACCACGCCCGCTGGACGACGACGCAACCGCAGCTGCACCCCCGCCGGAACGAGCAGACCGACCAGCTCCAGCGGCGGGAGCGGCTCCAGCAGTTCCACCGGCTCCAGCAGCTCCAGCAGTTCCACCGGCTCCAGCGGCTCCAGCGGCTCCAGCGGCTCCAGCGGCTCCAGCGGGATCGTCTGCGTCGGCCCACGGGGCGACGTGGTCTGGCTCGATGGGGTTGCTGTCTCGACGGTCGCCTGCGTCGTCATCGTGAATGCGTCCTGCCTGGTCGCGCCGCGCCGACGACGCCTGATCGTCAGAAGCGTGTGCGGATCGCGAGACACCAGCCTCAGCGGATGGCGTGCCCCACGCCTCGTCAGCACTTGTGGCTTCCGACTCAACGGAATCGCCGCGGTCGGACCCGTTGCTCGTGAAGGGTTCGTCGTCGGCGAAGGCGCGGGCTTCGGCTAGGCGGTCCTCGGCTTGTGCCTTGAAGGTTCGCGTGGTCTGGGCGTCGTCGTCGCCCCACGGGTTGGTCAGATCCACTTCCGGCCCGCCCCGACGACCCGCAGGCCGAGCATCCTGCTGCTCCGGCGATGACCCCCAGAGATCCTGCTGTCCCGGGTCCTTCCGACGTCGTGCCCCGGCATCCTGGCGGGCAGGGTCATCGCGGCGGCGCGACTTCCGCCCAATGCGTTCACCCGTCTCCGGAGCGTCATCGGGAGAAGGCTCGTCCCACGGATCGACATACCCGACGGTTCGTCTGATGGAGCCAGGACGTCGACGCGCCGTACTCCCGTCACCGTCCTCAAGGAAATCCTCGGAGTCCGGCGTCTCTGCACCACGGCTGCGCGCGTCTGCACGGCCAGTAGCGACCTGTGGAGTGTCGGCCGATCCCCTCGTTTCGCGTTCCTCGGCTACCCGGCGCGACGTCGTACGCCGGTACGACGTCTGCTCTCGCGCGGGAGCCGGTGCGGATGTGCCCTCGGCCAGGAGCTTGCGGGCCAGGGCGAGGCGTTCGTCGTGGGGCAGAGACAGCGCCGCGGGGGCAGCGTCGTCGGCAGCTGAGGGCTGCCGGGGGACGCCGCCACCCGCGGAGGGTCGATCAGAAGTCGACATCGACCTCGGCCGCGGCCTCGTCAGCCGGCTTGTCGACGGTCACGCCGATGCCCATCTTCTCCATGATCTTCTTCTCCAGCTCGTTCGCCAGATCGGGGTTGTCGCGCAGGAAGTTCCGCGCGTTCTCCCGGCCTTGGCCGAGCTGGTCGCTCTCGTACGTGAACCAGGCGCCGGCCTTGCGGACGAAGCCCTGCTCCACACCGAGATCGAGCAGGCTGCCCTCGCGGCTGATGCCCTGGCCGTAGATGATGTCGAACTCGGCCTGCTTGAACGGCGGGGCCACCTTGTTCTTCACGACCTTGACCCGGGTCCGGTTGCCGACGACGTCGGTGCCGTCCTTGAGCGACTCGATCCGGCGGACGTCCAGCCGCACCGAGGCGTAGAACTTCAGCGCCTTACCACCGGTCGTCGTCTCCGGGGAGCCGAACATGACACCAATCTTCTCGCGCAGCTGGTTGATGAAGATCGCGGTCGTGTTCGTCCCGCTGACCGCACCGGTCATCTTCCGCAGCGCCTGGCTCATCAGCCGGGCCTGCAGACCGACGTGGCTGTCGCCCATCTCGCCCTCGATCTCGGCGCGCGGCACCAGCGCGGCCACCGAGTCGATCACGACGATGTCGATCGCGCCGGAGCGGACCAGCATGTCGGCGATCTCCAGGGCCTGCTCACCGGAGTCGGGCTGCGAGACCAGGAGCGCGTCCGTGTCCACGCCCAGCTTCCGCGCGTACTCCGGGTCGAGGGCGTGCTCGGCGTCGATGAACGCCGCGATCCCGCCTGCTCGCTGCGCGTTCGCGACCGCGTGCAGGGCGACGGTCGTCTTACCGGAGGATTCCGGGCCGTAGATCTCCACCACGCGGCCGCGCGGCAGACCGCCGATCCCGAGCGCGATGTCGAGCGCGATCGAGCCGGTCGGAATGACCTCGATCGGAGGCCTGTTCTGCTCCCCCAGGCGCATCACCGAACCCTTGCCGCACTGCCGCTCGATCTGCGTCAGCGCAGTCGCGAGCGCCTTCTCGCGATCGCTCGCCGCGCGCTCCGCACTCGCCGTTGCACCAGCCATCTGACTGCCACCTGACCCATCTCATAATCGGGGCCGCTTCCCAGCCGCCCGGAGGACTTCTCGTGTCGCCAGAGAAGGTATCCGTCACGTCCGACAGTTTTCGCCGCCACTTCGGATCTGTGGACAACCCGGCTGCCGGAACACCTTCCGGGGACCAAAGTATCCCGAACACGTGTTCGAATCACAACTGACACGCCGAAGCCTGACCGGACAGCCGTTCTGACCCGGGAAATCCCTACCCTTGCGGGCGTGACAGACCGGCCCGACGTCCCCGATTCCGCCGTCGTCCTCGCGATCAGCCGCGTGGAACTCGGTATCGACCACGTCCTCGACGCGCTCCGGACCCAGGACCCGTTCGGCATCCGCAGCTACCTCACCGAGTACTCCGAACAGGAGAAGCCGAACCTCGCCGAGAAGGGCCTGATCCTCGCGATCGACCGCCTCCTGCAGATGAAGGTACCCGGCCACGAGGAGTGGCCGACCCTCCCGCTCGCCGACCGCTGTGACTGGTGGGTCGAGCGCCTGGGCGGCTTCGCCGCGGTGGTCGCCGGACTCCCCCGGCTCAGCGGCGCGGCCGCGGACCGGCTGCCGATGAAGGACACCCTCGGCGCCGCGGTGCAGGCGATGGTGATCGGCGCGGTCTGCCGCGAGTACGGCGTGGAGGAGCACGCCGACCGTACGGCGATCATCGCCCGGGTGCTGACCGACCGGCCGATCACACCGGACGAGGTCCTCAAGTACGACGACCCCGAGGTCGCCGGCAAGGACGTCGCCGAGCAGCTGGGGTTAGACGATGCCTCGAAGGACATGGGACTGCGCAAGGGCGTCCGGCTGGTGTGGCGGCTGAGCAAGCTGTTCGGAGGGCTCAGCGAGGTGTTCGAAGAGCGCCCGCGGGGCAGTCTCGGCGCCCGGTTCATCGGGAAGCTGCCGGGCGTCGGCGTCGTCGGCGGATTCTTCGACGAGCGCAAAGGCATCAAGAAGGCCGCGTACGAGGCCGCGGAGCTGCTCACCAACAGCGCGTTCCGGGTCAAACCGATCTGACTCCTGGGCCGCTCGCCTCGATCCTGAGATGATTCTGAGCATGACTGGGATCGTCATCGTGCGGCCCGATGAGACCTGGCCCGCGCAGTACCAGAAGACTGCGTACACGATCGGTGGTGTGCTCGGCGACCTGGCGCAACGGATCGACCACATCGGGTCCACCTCGGTGCCAGGCCTCGCGGCCAAGGACATCCTCGACATCCAGGTCACGGTGGCCGAGGAGCCAGAGCTCGACGAAGTGGCACAGCGGATGGTCGCTGCGGACTGGGAGCTCCGGCCGCCGCGGCGCGACCACCGGGTACCAGGCCTCCCCAGGGAGGAGAGCCAGTGGGTGAAGCGGATGCTCGTCGAGCCGATGTACCGGCGCCGGGTCAACCTGCATATCCGGGTGGCGGGTCGTGCGAACCAGCGGTACGCACTGCTGTTTCGTGACTACCTGCGCAGTCACCCGGAGACGGCTCGCGCGTACGGGGCGTTCAAGCAACACGCTGCGACGCTGCGGCTCGAGACCGGCGACTACAGCGACCTCAAGGACCCGGTCTGCGATCTCGTCTATCTACCGGCCGAGGAGTGGGCCGCTCGCACCGGATGGACCGGATAGCGGGCGGCACACCACGTTCGTTGCCTTGGGCATCAACGTTCGCTGGGCGGAAGGTTCAGATGCGCCCACACGGCACGCCACACCACCTTGGCGGCCTCACCGTCGGCCAGGGCCTCGTCGACCGTACGGCCGTTGAGCTCCTGGACCACCTGGGTCTCTGCCCAGGTCCGTGCATACGCGGGCCCGAGATGGTGCTCCATCCGGGCCCAGAACTCCGTCAGTCTCATGCCTGCCCGTCGTCATCCTTCGGCGGTCCCCATCCGCCCTGCTGACCCTGCTGGGGCGCCGAGGGACCACCTTGCTGTTGCTGCTGACCCCAACCGCCTTGCTGCGGCGGCTGTTGCTGCCCGTACTGCGAACCCTGCTGCGGCGGCTGGCCCTGACCAGGCTGACCCGGCCCGGGCTGTCCTTGGCCTGGTTGCTGGCCCCAACCACCCTGCTGCGGCGGCTGCCCCTGCTGAGGTGGCTGCTGCTGCGGACCCCACTGCCCCTGCTGAGGCTGCCCAGGGTACTGCGGTTGACCAGGCTGACCAGGCTGACCGCCGTACGGCGGCTGCCCCTGCTGCGGCTGGCCCGGGTACTGCCCCGGCTGACCACCGTACTGACCTGGCTGCCCCTGCGGACCGCCGTACTGCTGAGGCTGACCCGGATACTGCCCACCGGGCCCAGGCTGCCCGTACTGCTGCTGCCCGTACCCTTGCGGACCACCGTACTGACCAGGCTGGCCCGGGTACTGCCCTGGGAACGGCTGGCCGTACCCCTGCTGCCCCTTGCCCTTCCGGCTGCGAAGAACGAAGAACACGACCGCAGCGATCACCAGCAACAGCACCACGATGATCAGGATCAGAGCCCACGCCGGGAAACCGCTGCTGGCCTCAGAGGTCAGCGAGATCTTCCCGAGCTTGTCGAGGCTGTCGTACGTCGCCGTCCGGCCGCTGACCTTCGCACCGTCGTCGTGCTCGAGGATCTTGCCCGGCATGGTGATCTTGAGGTTCACCTGCGGCTGGCTGCTGCCCGACGGCAGGTTGCCGACGTTGCCGCCGTTCACCTTGACCGTGACCTTGTCGCCGTCCTTGTGGAAGCCGACGCCGTCCTCGCTCGCGCCGCCCATCTTGTCGAAGGGCACGTTCGAGAACGTGCAGTCCGAGCCGACGTAGTTGCTGTCGTCGTACGACTTGCAGGTGACGCCCTCGGTCGCGGACGACTTGATGCTGCTCTCGATCTCCTGGCGGATCTTGTCCAGGGACTGGCCGCTGGACTGCAGCAGCTGCTTGTCCACGCCGATCTTCATCGAGCCCGAAACCGTCTCGTTCGACCCGACCTTGAGGTCGCCGTCGATCTTGACGCACCCGGTCAACCCGATCAGGCAGGCCACGACGACGAGGGCTGCGCGTACGCGGTTCATCATGTCGCCGATCATTCCAGACGACGGGGACAATCGGCGCACCGGACGGAAAGCGCCTGCTCACGGTCGGCGACGGAGACCCGTCGGAGCCGGCGTGTGAAAACTGTCGGCGGCACCCGGCAAGATGGTCGGCGTGAAGAAAACCAGCGCGTTGAGCCGGTTCTCGCCCGCGACCCGGGCGTGGTTCGGCGACGTCTTCGAGGCGGCCACCCCGGCCCAGCTCGAAGCGTGGGACGCGATCACCGCGGGCCGGGACGCGCTGGTGGTCGCCCCGACGGGCTCAGGAAAGACGCTGGCGGCCTTCCTGTGGGCGCTCGACCGGCTGGCGACGACACCACCGCCGGACGATCCGAAGCTACGCTGCCGAGTGCTGTACGTGTCGCCGCTGAAGGCCCTCGCGGTCGACGTCGAGCGCAACCTGCGCGCGCCGCTGATCGGCATCCGTGAGACCGCCCGCCGGCTCGGTGAGGCGCCCATCGAGGTCGAGGTCGCCGTACGCTCCGGCGACACCCCGGCGAACGAGCGACGTCGGTTCGCCACCCGTCCGTCCGACGTACTCATCACGACGCCGGAGTCCTTGTTCCTTCTCCTCACCTCGCAAGGCCGCGAGTCATTGCGAGGTGTCGAGACGGTCATCGTCGACGAGGTGCACGCAGTCGCCGGGACGAAACGGGGCGCCCACCTGGCCTTGACGCTCGAGCGGCTCGACGAGTTGCTGCCGAAGCCGGCGCAGCGGATAGGCCTGTCCGCGACGGTCCGGCCGGTGGAGGAGGTCGCGCGATTCCTCGGCGGCGAGCGGCCGGTCACGGTCGTGCAGCCCAAGTTCGCGAAGCAGTGGGACCTGAGCGTCGTCGTGCCGGTCGAGGACATGGCTGAACTCGCCGCGACCGAGGTGGAGACCTCCGGCTCGGCCGCCGGTCCGCAGCAGCACGCCTCGATCTGGCCGCATGTGGAGGAGCAGGTCTTCGACCTGATCAGTCAGCACAAGTCCACGATCGTCTTCTCGAACTCACGCCGTCTCGCCGAGCGCCTGACCGCCCGGTTGAACGAGATCGCTGCCGAGCGCGCCGAGCTGGAGCTGCCGGAGCTCGGCTCGCCGGCTCAGCTGATGGCGCAGTCAGGCGGATCGCTCGCGGCGCCGCCGTTGATCGCGCGCGCCCATCACGGCTCCGTGAGCAAGGAGCAACGGGCCCTGATCGAGGCCGATCTGAAGTCGGGACGGCTGCCGTGCGTGGTCGCGACCAGCAGCCTCGAGCTGGGCATCGACATGGGCGCGGTCGATCTGGTCGTCCAGGTCGAGGCGCCGCCGTCGGTCGCGAGTGGGCTGCAGCGCGTCGGCCGAGCGGGTCACCAGGTCGGAGCGGTGTCGCGGGGCGTGCTGTTCCCGAAGTTCCGCGGCGACCTGATCGACACCGCGGTCGTCGTCCAGCGGATGCGCGACGGCCTGATCGAGAGCCTGCACATCCCGGCGAACCCGCTCGACGTGCTCGCCCAGCAGATCGTCTCGATCGTGTCCCTCGACTCGGTCGACGTGGACGAGCTCTTCGCTCTGGTACGGCGTTGCGCGCCGTTCGCGACACTTCCGAGGTCGGCGTACGACGGCGTCCTCGACATGCTGTCCGGGCGCTACCCGTCGGACGAGTTCGCGGAGCTGCGGCCGCGGATCGTGTTCGACCGGGTCAGCGGCGAGATCTCGGGACGGCCGGGTGCCCAGCGGCTCGCGGTGACGAGCGGCGGCACGATTCCCGATCGCGGCCTGTTCGGCGTCTTCCTGGTCGGCGAGTCGACCAACCATCGCGTCGGCGAGCTCGACGAGGAGATGGTGTACGAGTCGCGCGTCGGCGACGTGTTCACGCTCGGCGCGTCGAGCTGGCGGATCGAGGACATCACCCATGACCGGGTGCTCGTCTCCCCCGCGCCTGGTCAGCCGGGCCGGCTGCCGTTCTGGAAGGGCGACGCCGTCGGGCGGCCGGCAGAGCTCGGTGCCGCGACGGGCGCGTTCGTCCGGAAGATGGCGTCGTTGCCCGCGGGCAAGGCCGTCGAGCGCGCGCGGGCCGCAGGCCTCGACGAGTACGCCGCCAACAACCTCGTCTCGTACCTTGCCGAGCAACGTGACGCGACCAGCCGGGTGCCCGACGACGTGACGATCGTGGTGGAGCGCTTCCGCGACGAGCTCGGCGACTGGCGCGTCTGCGTGCATTCGCCGTACGGCGGTCAGGTGCACGGGCCGTGGGCGCTGGCGATCGCCGCGCGGCTCCGCGACCGGTACGGGATGGACGCGCAGTCGGTCTCGGGTGACGACGGGATCGTGCTGCGGCTGCCCGAGACGGACGAGGCGCCGCCGGGTGCGGAGCTGGTGCTGTTCGATCCGGCCGACATCGAGGATCTGGTGACCACTGAGGTGGGCGGGTCGGCTTTGTTCGCGGCACGGTTCCGGGAGTGTGCGGCGCGCGCGTTGCTGCTTCCGCGACGCAACCCGGGACGCCGGTCACCGCTGTGGCAGCAGCGTCAACGCGCGTCGCAACTGTTGAGTGTGGCGAGCAAGTTCGGGTCGTTCCCGATTGTGCTCGAGACACTGCGCGAGGTCTTGCAGGACGTGTACGACCTGCCCGCGTTGAAGGATCTGCTGACCGGGATCAGCGAGCGCCGGATCTCCGTGGTCGAGGTCGAGACCTCCGAGGCATCCCCGTTCGCCAAGTCCTTGCTGTTCGGCTACGTTGGCGCGTTCATGTACGAGGGCGACAGTCCCCTCGCCGAGAAGCGTGCCGCGGCGCTCGCGCTCGACCAGAGCCTGCTGGCCGAGCTACTCGGCCGGACCGAGCTGCGTGAGCTGCTCGACGCCGAGGTCGTACTGCGCACCGAGGCCGAGCTGCAACGCCTGGCCGAGGACCGGCGCGCGCGTGATGCCGAGGGCCTGTTCGACGTGTTGCGGATCGTCGGGCCGCTGTCGTTGCCGGAGGCGATCCAGCGCTGTGTGAACGGTTCGGACGCCGAGAGCTGGCTGACGTCGCTGGCCGCCGCGCGCCGCGTCGTGCGGGTCCGGATCGCGGGCGAGCACCGCTGGGCTGTCGTCGAGGATGTCGCGCGATTGCGCGACGCGCTCGGCGTACCGCTGCCGCCCGGGGTGGCCGAGGCGCATGCCGAGCCGGTCGCAGATCCGCTCGGCGACCTCGTCTCGCGGTATGCGCGGACGCACGGCCCGTTCCGGGCGATCGATCTCGCCACCCACCTCGGGATCGGTGTCGCGGTCGTCAGCGAGGCGTTGCGACGCCTGGGGGCGGCCGGACGGGTCGTCGAGGGCGAGTTCCTGCCGGGTGGGATCGCGCTGGAGTGGTGTGACAGTGAGGTGCTCCGGCTGCTCCGCCGGCGTTCGCTCGCCGCACTACGGAAGGAGGTGGAGCCGGTCGATCCTTCGGCGCTGGCTCGCTTCCTGCCTGCGTGGCAAGGCATCACGAGTGGGCGCGGACGTGGGTACGACGTACTCCTCGGCGCGGTCGAGCAGCTTGCCGGATGCGCCGTACCGGCCTCAGCCCTCGAGTCGATCGTGCTGCCGTCACGGGTGCCCGGGTATCAGCCGTCGATGCTGGACGAGCTGACGGCGACCGGCGAGGTGGTGTGGGCAGGCTCGGGTTCGCTGCCCGGGACGGACGGCTGGGTGTCGCTTCATCTGGCGGACAACTGCGACCTGACGTTGCCGGACCCGGATCCGGCGTTCGAGCTGAGCGAGACACATCAGGCCGTACTCGACGCTCTGTCGGGTGGCGGGGCGTTCTTCTTCCGGCAATTGAGCGACGTGGTCGGCGCCAGCTCCGGCGTGGTCGAGGACGAGGCGCTGGTCACCGTCCTCTGGGATCTCGTCTGGGCCGGATACCTCACGAACGACACGTTGACCCCGGTCCGATCACTCGTCGGCGGCGGTCGTGGCAGTCACCGGACTCGCCGAGCGACGCCTCGTGCGCGGCCGGGACGCCCGCGGCCAGGGCGACCGGCGATGCCGTCGCGGAGCGGTCCGCCGACGGCAGGTGGACGGTGGTCGTTGCTTCCGGCCCGTAGTTCGGACGCCACCCGGCGCGCGCACGCGGCGGCCGAGACACTGCTCGACCGGTACGGGATCGTCACGCGTGGGTCGGTCATCACCGAGCGCACGCCTGGCGGGTTCGCGGCCGTTTACAAGGTGCTCAGCGCATTCGAGGAGTCCGGGCGGTGCCGGCGCGGGTACTTCGTCGCCGGGCTGGGTGCGGCACAGTTCGCACTGCCGGGCGCTGTCGACCGGTTGCGCGCGCTTGCGGAACTGCCTACCTCCAGAGCGGACGAGCCGTTCGGTCCACCGGGACCGTTCCGACCCGGTGCGGGCGGAGCGAGCCGCGGGCGCAAGGACGACGAGTTGACCGTGCGGGCCGTCGTACTGGCCGCGTCCGATCCCGCGAACCCGTACGGTGCGGCGCTGCCGTGGCCCGAGCGGGAGAACGCCGGCGGACATCGACCGGGCCGCAAGGCCGGGGCACTGGTTGTCATGGTCGACGGGCAACTGATCGTGTACGTCGAACGTGGTGGACGGACCGTGCTGAGCTTCACCGAGGACTCCGACCTCTTGCAGCCGGCGGTCGACGCGCTGGCGTTGGCGATCCGGGACGGCCAGCTCGGCAAGCTCAGCGTGGAGACGGCCGATGGCGAACAGGTGCGGCACACGGCGTTCGGGGACGCGCTGGCCAAGGCCGGTTTCCATGCGACGCCGCGTGGGCTGCGGCTTCGAGCGTGAGTAGATGCCCGAGGGAGACACCGTTTGGCGGGCCTGCAAGCGTCTGAACCAGGCCCTCGCCGGACAGCAGCTCACCAGCACAGACTTCCGTGTGCCATCGCTCGCGACGACCGATCTGAGCGGCCGGACGGTCCTCGAAGTCGTTGCGCGTGGCAAGCACATCCTGATGCGGCTGTCCGGCGGGCTCACGTTGCACAGTCATTTCCGGATGGACGGGAGCTGGCATCTGTACCGGCCTGGCGAGAAGTGGCGCGGCGGCCCGTCGCACGAGATCCGGGTGGTGCTCACAACGGCACCTTGGACCGCCGTCGGTTATCGGCTCCCGGTGCTCGACCTGGTCGGTACCGACGACGAGGACACCGTGGTCGGGCATCTCGGTCCGGATCTGCTGTCGCCGTCCTTCGACCGCGCGACGGCGATCTCGAACGTCGAGTCCGATCCCGGGCGGACCGTCAGCGAGGCGCTGCTCGACCAGCGCAATCTGGCCGGAATCGGCAACTTCTACCGGACCGAGGTGTGCTTCCTGCTCGGCCTGCACCCGTGGCTGGCGGTCTCGGCTGTCGACGTACCGGCCGCGGTCGATCTGAGCCGGAAGCTGATGAAGGCCAACGTTCGCAACGGCGTGCAGGTGAGCACCGGGATCGATCGGCACGGACAGCGCTCCTGGGTGTTCGAACGCGCCGGCAAGCCGTGCCGCCGGTGCGGTACGACGATCCTCACTGGGTCGCTCGGCGAGCCGACTCGCGAACGCGTCACCTATTGGTGCCCGGCCTGTCAGCCCGAGGCCTGACTGCCGGAAATTGCCCTGTGGACAACCCGTCCGCGGCGGCCGAACGCGGATACCTTCTCTGACGCATCGAACAGACGTTCGAAGCGGAGAGGAGACGGCGATGTGCGACCTGTGCGGCGGCCTGACCGACGATGAGTACGCGCAGCAACTCGAGCAGAAGATCCAGACCTACGGATGGGCGATGGTGTACGTCTCGGGTGACGGCCACCGCAATCCCGCCTTCGGGTACACGCTCGGCCTCAGTCTGTACGAGCATCCAGAGATCATCGTCTTCGAGGACCAGCCGGCGTACGCGCACCTGAGCCTGAAGCCGCTCGCCTGGGCGGTGATGGAAGGTGCCGAGTTCGACGAGGGCGACGACCTGTCATGCTTCTTCCCGCCGCCGGACACCGCGCAGCTCCTGCGGTTCCCTGACTCGGCGACGCATCTGTTCACGGCGAACACGATGTTCCGGCAGCCGGGCCGGCCGCCGCTGCCCGCCCTCCAGCTCGTTTGGCCGAGCCGGACGGCATTCATGCGGCCTGCCGACAGCCGACGGACTCCCGGTGGAGGAGCCCGATGAACCACGACTCAGGCGGCCGAAGCCACGACCTCGGGCTCGATCGCCGGATGCGCCAGCACCAGCGCCTCTTCGCGGGCCAGATCCTCGCTCACCTCGGCGAAGACCGTCGACAGCGGTACGTCGAGCGCCATGCAGATCGCCGCCAGCAGCTCGCTGGAGGCCTCCTTCTGACCGCGCTCGACCTCGGACAGGTAGCCGAGGCTGACGCGGGCGTCGGCGGATACCTCGCGCAGAGTGCGCCCCTGGCGCAGCCGCTTACGCCGCAGCACGTCGCCCAGCAGGCCACGAACCAGCACCATGAGGTTTCTCCCTTCCGCCTGTCCGGCCGTGTCTACCCGCACGGTAGCTCGGCCGTAGGAACCAACGGTACCTGTTGCTGGGTCACTACCTCTCGCAATGTCCACCTTCGGTGCGCCGTGCCAGTCTTCCTTACCTGTCACCATGCTGGTACCAACACCCCGTTCAGTCGAGTTCTTCCGCCACAACCGCGGCGCCGAGTTCCAGGACGGCCCGCACGCTCCCCCGCCGGACAGCTGTCCGATTCCCGGCCAGCTGCAGCTTCCGCACCTGTACCGAGCGGGGTCCGGCCGCCGCGACGTACACCGTCCCGGCCTGGATGCCTGCCTGCGGGTCGGGTCCGGCCACACCGGTCGTCGCGAGGCCGTAATCCGCTTCCAGACGCTCCCGTACGCCGCTGGCCAATGCCGCGGCCGTGTCCGGATGTACCGGGCCCACAGCGGCCAGCAGATCCTCCGGCACGCCCGCGAGCTTTGCCTTCAGATCAGTCGCGTACACCACGACGCCGCCCCGATACACAGCCGACACCCCCGGCACATCCGTCAGAACCGCACCCACCATCCCACCCGTCAACGACTCAGCCGTCGCCAGCGTCACGCCACGTTCCAGCAACAACTCGACCAGCCGGCCGACTGCCGCATCCAGTTCGTCCCCAGCCACCTGCCACCTCCAGATCGCAACCAGTCCCTGTACTCAACACCAGACGCACTTCGGGGCCCAGGCGCCGCGCACCCTCGACGGACGTGTTTCCGGCACCCGCGCCGAGGGCTTGGTCTGCACTTTCGGGGGCGGCGGTCCGTCAGCTCAGGATTGGCGACGGGTGCGTGACTAGACTTTCCGGGATGCCTAGGGCGAGGACCGGCGAGACGAAGAGCGGCGGGCGCGGGCGGTCGCTCGCGCAGGTGTACCGACGGTTCGGGGAAGGCGAGGGCGCGAAGACTTCGCCGCTGTACGGGCGCATCGCGGTCGCGTTGAGCGAGTCGGCCGAGGCGCTCGATGTCATCGAGTCCGCTCCTGCCCGCAAGCGCCAGCCGGCGATTGTGCTCGCCGCTCTGCACAACCTCGTCCTCGCCGGGGAGGCCCTAGCCCTTGCTCGAGCATTCGCTGTCGCCAGCGACGCCGCCACGCGTGAAGCCGGGCTGGACCGCATTGGTGCGGCAGCAGTTGAGGCCGTGGTTGGGAACGCCGGGGCGGTTTTGGGGCGGGTTCATGCGCGGAAGGTTCGCCCGGACGAGGGCGGGCGGCACGCCGTGTTGTACCCGTCGATCGGTGAGGTCGCGCGACGGGTTGGAGCGGGATCGGTCGGGCTGATCGACGTCGGGCGCTCCGCTGGGCTGAATCTCACGGTGGACCAGGTTGGGATCGCGTACGGGAATGGGCAGTCGCTCGGGGATCCGGCCTCCGCGGTCCAGGTTGCGGCTTCGGTCGTCGGCGACGGGCAGCTGCCGCCGGTCGTGATACCGGAGGTCGTTGCTCGGGTGGCGGTCGGCGAGGACCTGGTTGATGTGACCGATGCGGAGGAGGTGCGGTGGTTGCGGGCGTGCGTACCGCCGGATCAGATCGAGCGGTTGGCGCGGCTCGAGGCTGAGTTGGAGCTGGCTGCGGGACGTCCTCCGGCGCTGGTCCCGGGTGAGGTCGTCGACGTACTGCCGGAGGCGATCGCGAAGGTGCCGGATGGCGTACTGCCGGTGGTGATGACGACGTGGGCACTCTCGAACCTGGATCTCGAAGGGCGGCTGCGCTTCCTGCAACGCCTCGACGAGGCGGCGACAAAGCGTCCGGTGGCATGGGTGTCGGTCGAGGGCGTCGGCGTTGCCCCCGGCATCCCGACGTACGGCGACCGACGAGCCTCGGGCCACAGCATCATCGGCGTGAGCGTGTTCGACCACTCGTCGTTCCACGCCACCGCAGTCGGCCGCTGCTGGCTCCGCGGCGAACTCCTCACCTGGCTCGCCGAGCCGTAGGTCACACGAGAGTCTCACCGGGCCCGCCGGCTAACCGAGAACACTGACCTTTTGGTCCGCCGACCGAAGTATCTGCCCACCCCGGGCGAGACACGGATAGCCCTGATTGGTGTTGTCCTGATGGACTGCTCGGCCACGGCGAAAGAGAGCCAGCGCTTTCCTCGCACGGTGCCGCGTCGCGAGCTGATCTGGATCGGCGTCTGTCGTCGTGCGCTACGGGCAAGGGCGGTAGTCGTCGACGGTGACGGGGAGCGGCGGCTGTCCTCGCGGGCGCAGGGAACGCGGCTGTCCTCAAGGAGCGCAGGAGTCGGTGGCTGTCCTCGAGAGCTGCGGAGATCGGCGGACTGTCATTCGCGCACCCCGGGTTCGGGCGGCTGTTCGTGGGTTACGGGAGGGGGCGTTTGGCGGCGGCTCGGAGGTGGAGGGCTCGGGAGAGGTAGTCGATGCCGGTGGCGACTGTGACCAGGACTGCGGCGGTCATGATTGCTGCGGCGGGCCAGTGGAGTATGGCCAGGTGGTGCCATGGGAGGAGGTAGAGACCGAGGGCGATGGCTTGGAGGACGGTTTTGAGCTTGCCGCCTCGGCTGGCGGGCATGACGCCGTGCCGGATTACCCAGAAGCGGAGGGCGGTGACGCCCCACTCGCGGACCATGACCAGAATCGTCACCCACCACGGGAGTTCGCCGAGGTAGGACAGGCCCAGGAAGGCGGCGCCGGTGAGGGCCTTGTCGGCGATCGGGTCGGCGATCTTGCCGAAATTCGTGACGAGGTTCCAGCGACGGGCGATGTCCCCGTCGAAGCGGTCCGTGACGATCGCGACGACGAACGCCGCCGTGGCGAGGAGGCGGTCGCCGGTGGCGTGACCGCCGTCGCGGAGCAGGAGCCAGACGAAGAGCGGAACCAGGACCAGCCGAAGTACGGTGAGCGCGTTCGGCACGTTCCAGGCGCTGGGCGCATGGAGCTGTCCGCCGGCTGCGCGCGGCGCCGGGTTGGTCGGCGGGTTGGTCACGCGGTCAGGTTAACTGCCGGGCGGGTGTCTGGCGTGTTCACGAGTGCCGCGAACTCGGCGATCAGGTCGACTCCGTCGCTCGCCACCACCTTCGCGGACACCAGATCGCCCACCCGGATCCCCTCCGGAAGACCCGTCACCGTCGTCGTACCGTCCACCTCGGGACCCTGATGCGCGGCCCGTCCCTCAGCCTTCACCCCGGCGTACGCATCCCCGCTCGCCGTGTCGTGCTCCCCCTCGCCCGCGACGTCCACCAGGTTGCCGTCCGCGATCGCGCTGAGCCCGGCGTCGGTGTCGGTGAGCTCGGGGTGCGTCGCGGGGGAAGTGGTCGGGGTCGGGTGGTTGGTGGTGCGGTCTAGGGACTCGACGAGGACCTCGATGAGTTCGCCGATCCGGGATTCGGCGCGGGCGGAGGTGAGGTCTTCGGCGAGGCGGGTGACGCGGTCGAGGCGGGCGGCGATCGTGTCCTCGTCGAGCTTGCCGTCGTACGTTTCGGCCTCGGTGCCGTCCTCGTCGGAGTAGCCGAAGACGCCGATCGCGTCCAGGCCGGCGCGGGTGAGGAAGTCGCAGAGGATATCGACGTCTTCCTCGGTCTCGCCGGGGAAGCCGACGATGACGTTGCTGCGGATGCCGGCGGTCGGGGCGGCGGCGCGGACCTGGGCGATCAGTTCCAGGAAGCGTTCGGAGTCGCCGAAGCGGCGCATGCGGCGCAGGAGCGGGCCGGAGGCGTGCTGGAACGAGAGGTCGAAGTACGGGACCACGCCAGGGGTGCCGGTCATCGCGGCGATCAGGGTGGGGCGCATCTCGGCGGGTTGCAGGTAGGAGACGCGTACGCGGGTGATGCCGGGGACCTGGGCGATCTCGCCGACGAGGGTCTCGAGCAGGCGGAGGTCGCCGAGGTCCTTGCCGTACGACGTGGAGTTCTCCGAGACGAGGAAGAGTTCGCGTACGTCGTTCTCGGCCAGCCACTCGGCTTCGCGGAGTACCTCCGCGGGGCGGCGGGACATGAAGGCGCCGCGGAACATCGGGATCGCGCAGAACGCGCAGCGGCGGTCGCAGCCGGAGGCGAGTTTGAGCGGGGCCATCGGTCCGCCGTCGAGGCGGCGGCGCATGACGCGGGGGCCGCTCGCTGGGGCGGTTGCCAGGTCCGGGGCATCGATCTTCAGCTCTTCCGGTGCACCGGTGACGAAGCGGCCCTTCAGCCCACCCGATGCCGACGCGGAGCCGGTCGGCCGGAGCGCGTCGGGAATGTGGTCGCCAAACCCTGCGTTCGCGGAAGCCGCGCCGCCGGTGGCGCCCATGTCGGCAGGCGAAGTCCCGACGCCGGCAACCGTCGGGGCGTCGGCTGAGGCGATGGTCGAGCCTGTGCCGACTGTGGACGCAGCCGCGGTGTCGGCGGCCCGTGGGACGGAGGCGGCTGGGGTGTCGGTGGGGGTTGTGGACGGGGTGGGTGCGGAGGCTGCTGGGGTGTTGCCGTGGCCGGGGAGGGAGATGGCGGGGGCGGAGTGGCGGTCGGCGGGGGCCAAGGGGAGGAGTTTGCGGCGGTCTCGGGGGGTGTGGGGGTGGTGCTTGTTGCCGGCGAGGATGGCTCGTAGGCGGTCCGAGATGTCGGTGTAGTCGTCGAAGCTGAGGACTGCGTCGGTCTCCGGGAGCGCTTCGGCGAGTTGTTCGCCGTAGCGCTCGGCGAGGCAGCCGACGGCGACCACTGCTTGCGTGCGGCCGGAGTCTTTGTAGTCGGCGGCGGCCAGCAGGGTGTCTACTGAGTCCTTCTTGGCGGCCTCGACGAAGCCGCAGGTGTTCACCACCACTGTGTCTGCCTCGGCGGCGTCGTCCACCAAGCGGAAGCCCCCGGCTTCGAGACGGCCGGCGAGTTCTTCGGAGTCGACGTCGTTGCGGGCACAGCCCAACGTGACCAGGGCGACGGTGGTGGGTGGCGTAGTCATCCCCACGAGTATGACGCGCCGTACACGTCGGTACCTAACTCAGTACGTCACACGCCCACGTCACACGGCTACTCACACATACCTGCCCGGTTGCCCGGCCCGCAGGCAGGAGTTCGCCGCAGTTGCGTTGGCGTCGGGGGGCAGGGGTTGGGTGGTGGCTTTGCTGGGTTGCCCCCTGCTGTGCGCGCCAAGCCCGTGGTGGTGGCCTGCGGTGCTCCCTCGGTGGGGTGCTCGCGGGTGGGGGGCACACGGTGGCGCGGCAGGCGGTGAGGCGGCGCGGGGTCGGAGCGGCGCGCGTTCGGGGGGCTCGCGGTGGGCGGCTCGCAGTGGGCGGCTCGCAGTGGGCGGCTCGCGGTGGGGTGGGGTTAGGTTTTGGTGAGGGTGCCGTTGGGGTGGGCGGTGAACTTGGTGAGGGTGGTGGGGATTCGTTTGCCGTTGAGGACGATGATCAGGTTGTTGGGGTTGCCTACCTGGACGCGGATGTCGCCGGCGCTGGTGACGGACTGGGCGATGCCGGGGCTGAGGCGGCCCTGGAAGATCTTGCGGTTGGTGCGGTCGCGGACCGTCAGGTAGGTGCCGTCGTTCCTCGCCGTCATCGTCAGCTCGGTCTTGAGCGCGGGCGGCTTCGCGGACGGCTTCTTGGTGGGCTTGGCGGTCGGCTGCGGTGTCGGCTTCGGGGTCGGCGTCGTGACGGTGGCGGTGGTGGTCGCGGTCTTGGACGCGTTCGCCTCGATGTCGCTGGGCAGCGTGAACAGGCGGACCATCCCCCAGCCCATCAGGCTGACGAGGATCGCGCCGACGACGACGGCCCAGCGTGGGCGGGCCGGGTTCAGCTTGGGTTTCTTGACCGCGGCGCGTTCCTCGCGGCGGGACTTCTCCTCCTCGGCGGCGTGTTCGGCGTCGAAGGCGGCGAGCAGCGGAGCAGGGTCGGCCTTGACCACGCGGGCGATCGAGCGGATGTGGCCGCGGGCGTAGAAGTTCCCGCCACAGCGGGAGAAGTCGTCGGCCTCCATCGCGATCAGCAGCCCGGTTCTGATCCTGGTCGCGGCGCTCAGCTGCTCGATCGTCATGTCGGCCCGCTCGCGGGCCGCCGTGAGATCGCTGCCGATGCTCACGTCCCACCGTCCTCTCTGTTTCGTCCGAGCTGCAAGATCAGGCCGTTCACAAGGTCGTCGGTCAGCGGACCGTCGACACCATGTCAATCAGGTCAACGGCCGCGGTACGGCGGGGTCACGCGCGCGTCAGAGTTGTTCCCTGACCGGGCACCGGGCGTCTGCGAGCATGTGCAGCGCCTGCACCACTTCCCCGTTCGACGGCCGCGCCGTCAACCCGAACGGTATCGCGAGTGAGGAGCCTGTCAGTCGGCGGTTCGCATCGGTCGTCTTACGGGTCGAGCTCGGCAGCGCGGCGAGGATCGGCCCAGGATCCTGCAGATGTACGGCGATCCGCCCGTCGTCGAGCGGATGCCGGCGCTGCAGCACCGTCACCTCTTCGATGTCCTCCCACCGGGTACCCACCCACTCGTCCCCGATGCGCAGCCGGATGCCGACCGAGTCGGCGACCAGCATGTCCCCCACCGTCAGCGCGCGGGCGCAGACGACGGCGAGGACGGCGAACGCGGCCGCGACGATCCAGCGCAGGATCCCGGTCGGGCTGGTCGACCCGGACGCGGCGAAGCCGATCGCGACCAGCGCCGCGCCGACGGCGAGGCCGCCGTGCACCTTCTGGGAGGCGCGCACGGTGAACGGCGTGGGCCCGGGGTCCACGTCGAATCGGTCCTGCCTGGGCAGTGCGCTCGCGGCGGTCACGGTCTCACTCTCCTCGCAGGGTGCTGATGAAGTCCTCTAGGTCGTCGGGTTTGACCAGGACGTCCCTGGCCTTGGAGCCTTCGCTGGGACCGACGACGCCGCGGCTCTCCAGGATGTCCATCAGCCG
The DNA here is from genome assembly GCF_042873835.1 of Kribbella sp. NPDC004536. NCBI lineage: Bacteria > Bacillati > Actinomycetota > Actinomycetes > Propionibacteriales > Kribbellaceae > Kribbella > Kribbella sp. NPDC004536. The sequence goes on from NZ_JBIALY010000002.1 coordinate 2,112,774, forward strand.
GCCGGCCTTGGCGAAACCGACGCGGAGCTTACGCTGCAGCATCGACGTGGAGCCGAACTGGGTGGAAACGATGAGTTCCGCCGCCTGTACGACCAGGTCGAGGTCGTCGCCGATCTCGTCGTCGAGGTCCTTGCTCGGCCCGGGTGCCGCGGTGACGTCCTCGCGGTACGTCGGCTGCAGCTGCTCCTTGCAGTGCTCGACGACGCCGCGGATCTCGTTCTCGGTGACCCAGGCGCCCTGGATCCGCATCGGCTTGCTCGCGCCCATCGGCAGGAACAGCCCGTCACCCTGACCGACCAGCTTCTCCGCACCCGGCTGGTCGAGGATGACCCGGCTGTCGGCGAGCGACGAGGTCGCGAACGCGAGCCGGGACGGGACGTTCGCCTTGATCAGACCGGTGACGACGTCCACCGACGGCCGCTGGGTCGCCAGCACCAGGTGGATGCCGGCGGCGCGGGCCAGCTGGGTGATCCGGACGATCGAGTCCTCGACGTCGCGCGGCGCGACCATCATCAGGTCGGCGAGCTCGTCGACGATCACCAGCAGGTACGGGTACGGCGTGAGCACCCGCTCGGACCCGGGCGGGGGCTTCACCTTGCCGCCGCGGACCGCCTTGTTGAAGTCGTCGACGTGCCGGAACCCGAACGCGGCGAGGTCGTCGTAGCGCATGTCCATCTCGCGCACGACCCACTGCAGCGCCTCGGCAGCCTTCTTGGCGTTGGTGATGATCGGCGTGATCAGGTGCGGGATGCCCTCGTAGTTGTTCAGCTCGACCCGCTTTGGGTCGACCAGGATCATCCGCACCTCGTCGGGCGTGGCGCGCATCAGGATCGAGGTGATCAGCGAGTTGACGAACGACGACTTGCCCGAACCGGTCGCACCGGCGACCAGCAGGTGCGGCATCTTCGCCATGTTCGCGACCACGAAGCCGCCTTCGACGTCCTTGCCCAGGCCCGCCACCATCGGGTGGTGGTCGTTGCGGGCGGTCGCCGAACGGATCACGTCGCCGAGGCTGACGATCTCCTTGTCGGTGTTCGGGATCTCGATACCGATCGCGGACTTGCCCGGGATCGGCGACAGGATCCGTACGTCGGCCGACGCCACCGCGTACGCGATGTTCTTCGACAGCGCGGTGACCTTCTCGACCTTGACCGCGGAGCCGAGCTCGACCTCGTACCGGGTCACTGTCGGGCCCCGGGTGTAGCCGGTGACCTGCGCGTCGATGCCGAACTGCTCGAACACCTCGGTCAGCCGGTCGACGACCTGGTCGGACGCCTTGGTGCGGGCCTTGTGCACCGAGCCGGGCTTCAGCATCTGCCCGTCGGGCAGCGTGTAGGTGATGTCGCCGGACAGACTCAGCTGTTCGACGCGCTGCGGCAGCGGGGTGTGCGGCGGCGGCTCGGGCGGCGGCGCGGACGGCTTGTCCGGCGCAGCGGCCGGCGCTTCGAAGGACCGCGCGGCGGCAGCCTCGTCGACGTCGTACGGCTCGTCCTCGTCCACGAGCGGCTTGGACTTGGTCTTGCGGCCGCGCTTGGGCGCTTCCTCGAGCACCGGCGAGTCGTACGGCCTGATGGCCGGGTCGTTGTCGTCCTCGAGTTCGGCTTTAGCCCGGCGCTGCTTGCGGGTGAGCCGAACCGTGTCGTCGGTCGGCGCGCCCTGTACCGACGGGGCGTCCGCGGGGAGCTCGGTCCGGCCCATCAGTACGTCGAAGGCCGCGCGGAACCGGAGCGGGATCGCGTACACCGGCGTGCCCGTGATCACGAGCGCGCCGAAGATCGACAGCAGCACCAGCAGCGGAGCGGCGACGTACTGCGTGAGCAGGTCGGACAGGAACGACGAGATGAAGTACCCGATGGCGCCGCCGGCGTCGCGGAGCGGGCCGTCGGCCGGGTTGTTCGGCCGGGGCAGGCCGTTGGCGATGTGGATCAGGCCGAGAACGCCGAGGCAGACGGCGGTCCACCCGATCACCTGCCGGCCGGCGGGACCGTTGCGGTCCGGGTGCCGCAGGGTACGGACGGCGATCACGACCAGCATCAGAGGCAGGGCCCAGCCGAGCATGCCGATGCTGCCGCCCACCACGGTCCGTACGCCGTTGCCGACCGAGCCGGGCAGATCCCACCAGATCGCGGCGGCCACCACGACAGCCAGGCCGATCAGGAATAGACCCGCGCCGTCACGGCGGTGCTCCGGCTCCAGGTCGCGGGCACTGTGGCCGATCCCCCGCACCAGGCTGCCGAGCAGATGGGCGATGCCGATCCAGACTTTCACCACCCCACGGCCGAGCGCGAGCATGGCGGCCGCGAACGGTCCTGGTCCGCTGTTCTTGGGCGTGCTGGTCCGCGCGGCGGATGATCCACCGCGCTTGGAGCTCTGCCCACGCTTCTGGGCACCGGACGGACGGGAGCGTCCACCAGCAGCCGAACGGGCCGTGCTGGGCCGCTTGGCTGCCGACTTCTGCGCCCGCGCCGGGGAAGACGTGCGGGTCGCCATATTGATCAGGCTACCCCGATTACCCCACGAGTCCCACGTGTCACACGCCGATCACACCGGCTCATCCGTAGCATCACGACTGCGCCGCAGCCGTCCCAGGTGCCACAGCACGACGTACCAGCCGAGCGCGGCCAGGCCGCCTGACACGAGCCCGGAGAGGATCAGCCGTACGGCGGTCTCGCCCGCAAGGCCACCGTCCGCCCGGCCTACTTCCACGACTGCACCGACGAGGGCGAAGAGGACCAGCGCGCCCAGTACGACGTACCGAACCCAGGCCGGCACCTTGTCACCAGGAGTGACCGCGGGAGGCGTACGGCGATACCAGTGGTACAGCCAGACCGCGAGAACCAGGCAGCCGCCGACAGTGCTGACGTACTGCAGGGGGCGGTTCACGTCGGCGAGCCCCGGAATCTCACGGACGAAGTAGCCGTCGCCGTGGGTGAACGAGTCCCACACGACGTGCGTCAGCGAGCCGATGACAGCGGACACGACCAACCAGACGACGTTGGGGAAACCCTTGCGAGCAGGTAGGCGCGCCGCGAGCGGAGGCGGCGCAAGCGCGATCAGCGGCCGCTTCAGCACGATGTTGAACACGGCAACGAGTAGCAGCGCCAGCAGCGGATCCAGCCAGAACGCGGACATGAACGAGTGGGTGAGTGTCAGCGTGAAGTTTCCGTTGATGTACCGCGTCGCGAGCCGGTAGAGCACGTCGACGTACAGCAGGTCGGGCGCCACCGCACCGGCCACCAGCGCCGACGCGACGAACGGCCGCCGGACCAGTGGGAGGACGGCCGCGGGATGGGCGAGCGTGAACGGCACCGGTCAGGCCCCCGTCACGCCGTCCAGCTGCTCCCGGAGCAGGTCCGCGTGGCCGCAGTGCCGTCCGTACTCGCCGATGAGGTGGATGTAGATCATCCGGAGCGTGGACTCGGTACCGCTGAAGGTGAACCGGTCGTCGAGCGAGTGCCCCGCGGCCGCGTCGTCGGAGAGCTTCCACTCGGCGATCAGACCGTCGTACGCCGCCTGCGCGCCGGCCGGGTCGATCAACTCGAAGTCGGCGTCCTTCCCCAGTTCGGGCGCGAACAGCGGCTCGGCCGGGTCGTCGGCGAAGTGGATGCGGAACCAGATCCGCTCGACCTTGGTCAGGTGCCGGATCAGGCCGAGCAGCGAGAGGTTCGACGGCGGCGAGGGCCGCGCGGCCAGCTGTTCCGCGGTCAGTCCGGCGCACTTGTACAGCAGCGTGGTCCGGTAGAAGTCGAGATATCCCTGCAGCAGTTCACGTTCGGGGGCGGTCAGCGAGCCGTCGGGCCGCTCGACATCAGGGGCGGTCCAGACCGCGGCGTTGGTCGTCACGAGGGCTATCCAACACCAGCGCGGTCTCGTCTCACTCCTCGTTCGAGGATCTCGGATCGTGAGATTCGCACTGGCGTGGGCCGTGGCCTGTTCGTTACCGTTCTCGGCAGGTCATGAGTGTCAGCGACAAGCCCCGGCTCGCTGGCCGGCAACCCTCCTCCGCGGTGGGGTGCCCCGGGTGAAGACCAGGCCGTGCGGATACCCCGCTCGGCAAGCGCGGACTTCCTGGGAGCAGCAGCATGTCGATCCTGTCCATTCTCGAACCGGCCGGCGCGACGACGGCGCGGCCGACCGTCGCCCGACACGTCACCGGCAACATCCCGGCCACAGTCGGCTCGGACCTGCTGGTCCCGCTCGCCGACGGCCGGGTCACCGACTACGCGAACTTCGACCACGGTGCGAGCGCGCCGTGTCTGGAGTCCGTCCGGGCCAGCGTCGAGGCCGCGCTCCCGTCGTACGCCTCGGTGCACCGCGGCAACGGCTACGCGTCCCGCATCACCACCCAGTGGTACGAGCGGGCCCGCGCCGAGGTCCACGCGTTCGTCGGCGCCCGCCCCACGGACCAGGTGATCTTCACCCGGCAGACGACCGACGCGCTGAACCTGCTGGCGCACGCGGTACCGGCGGACGCGACCGTGATCGTGTTCGAGTCCGAGCACCACGCCGCGCTGCTCCCCTGGGCCGCCGAGCGGACCGTCCGGCTGCCGGCGCCGGCCAGCCCGGCCGAGGCCGTCACGAACGTCGCCGACGCGCTCCGGCAGGCGCCCGAAGGTCCGCGGCTGGTCGTCGTCACCGGCGCCTCGAACGTGACCGGTGAGATCTTCCCGGTCGCAGAGATCGCCAAGGTGGCCAAGGCGCACGGCGCACGGGTCTGCCTGGACGCCGCGCAGCTCGCGCCGCACCGCCCGGTCGACATCACCCTCCTGGATGTCGACTGGGTGGCGGTGTCCGGTCACAAGCTCTACGCGCCGTACGGCGCCGGCGCGCTGATCGGCCGCTCGGACTGGCTCGACGCCGCTGACCCGTACCTGTACGGCGGCGGTGCGACCCACGCGGTCACCAGCGACACCGTGGTGTGGACGACCGGTCCGGCGCGGCACGAAGGCGGCTCCCCCAACGTCATCGGCGCGATCGCGCTGGCCAGCGCCTGCGCCGCGATCAGCAAGCACCGCGACGCGATCGAGCAGCACGAGCGCAGCCTGCTGGCCCGCCTGCGGACCGGACTCGCCCAGATCGACGGCGTCACGACGTACTCGATCTTCGGCGCGGACGCGGATCGCGTCGGCACGGTCTGCTTCACGGTGCAGGGACTGACCTCGACGCTGGTGTCCGCGGCGCTGAGCGCCGAGTACGGCATCGGCGTCCGCGACGGCAAGTTCTGCGCCCACCTCTTGGTCGGCCACCTGCTCAGCACCGGGAACGAGCACGGTACGGCCGTTCGCGCCAGCCTCGGTCTCGGGACGACGCGCGAGCACGTGGACCGGCTCGTCGCCGCGGTACGCACGCTGGCCACCACCGGCCCGCGGACGGAGTACGCGGAGACCGCGCACGGCTGTCAGCCGTCCGACGATCCCCGCGACCTCGACGCTCCGCGCATCTGGTAGCTCAGCCCTCCTACTGCTCAGGAGGTACGAGACCTACGTGGTGAGCAGCGAACGCCAGTAGGTCGGCCCATTCCGACGCGACCATCGCGGCAGGTTTGCCGAAGCCATGGCCGGTGTTGACCTCTACCCGGGTCAAGACGGGCTGCGGACCGGACTGGGCGTTCTGCAGCGCGGCGATGAACTTGTGGCTGTGCAACGGGACGACGCGGTCGTCGTGATCACCGGTGACCACAAGAGTTGCCGGGTACGCCGTACCGTCACTGACGCGGTGCAGTGGCGAGTAGGCGAAGAGATCCTCGAACTGATCGGGGTCATCGGGCAGACCGTAGTCGGACGCCCACGCTGCTCCGACTGTGAACAGGTGGAACCGCAGCATGTCCAGTACGCCCACGCCGGGCAGTGCGACCGCGAAGAGATCCGGGCGTTGCGTCATGACCGCACCGACGAGCAGCCCGCCGTTGCTACGTCCGTGAATCGCCAGCTGCGACGGTGTGGTCACACCGGTGTCCCTCAGGTGCTCTGCGACCGCGATGAAGTCGTCGAAGACGTTCTGCTTGTTCTTGAGTCGCCCTGCGTCGTGCCAGTCGCTGCCGTACTCGCCGCCACCGCGGAGGTTCGTGATGACCAGCACTCCCCCGGCAGCCAGCCACGCCGGCCAGCCAGGGCGGTAGTCGGCCTGGACCGGGATGCGGAAACCGCCGTACCCCCACATGAGCGTCGGCCTCGGCGCCGAGAAGTCGAGATCGGCCCGCGTGATCAGGAAGTACGGCACGGGGCCGTGCACTCGGGTCACGGTCACCTCCGGCGGCGTGAAGCCACCGGTACCGCGAACCAGTTCCGGTAGCGCGCGTACGCCGCCCGAGTCGGTGGCGACGACGTACGAGAGCGTGGGGTTCGTGGTTGTCGACAAGCCGATGAAGAGCTCGGCGTACTTCGGCCCTGCGTTGAATCCGACCACACCGCCACCGGGCACATCGACGACGCGCGCACCGGACCCGTCCAACGCGTACAGCGTCAGCACGGACTGGGCGTCGACGAGCGTCAACGTGGCCAGGCCGTCCGCGGTAGCGCGTACGGCCTGCAGCGTGGACTCCGCCTCCGGGATGAGGTCCGTGAACTCACCTGCCAGGTCCGACAGCACCACGCGACCGCGGGGCGCGCCACGGTCGGTCCGTAGTACCAGGCGGTCGCCGGACATCCGTACGAACGCGATCTCGTCCACGAACTCGTCGACGACCTTCACCGGCTCGCCGAACCCGTCACTGCTGATCGGGTAGACCCAGAGCCGCGTACTGGGGTCAGTGCCCTCGGTGATGTGCACGACGAGGTACCGGTCGTCGTCGGAGACCTCAGGGGTGATGAAGAACTGGTCTTTGCCCGGGAAGCTCAGCACGAGCTCGTCGTCGGACTGCGGTGTGCCCACGCGGTGCAGCATCAGCCGTCCGCCGGTCAGAGAGGTGGTCTCCGTGCCCTCGGCGCGTCCACTGGACGGGTAGTGCAGGTACAGGTACGCCGAGCTGTCCGGGAGCCACGTCGCCTCGCTGAACTTGGCCTCCGACACCACGTCGTCGACCGGCGTGCCGGTGGCGATGTCGAGCAGCCGGAACGTCGTCCAGTCGCTGCCGCTCTCGTTGATGCCGTACGCGAAGTACTTGCCGTCGGGGCTGACCGTGAACGTGCCGAGCGAGTCCGTGCCGTCCTCGGACAGCGTGTTCGGGTCGATCAGCACGCGGCCGCCGGACAGCAACTCGTCCAGCGACTCGGCCACGTAGATCACGTCCTGCGCGCGGGTGCCGTCGTTGCGGCCGACGAAGTACCAGCCGGCCTTCTTCTCGGGTACGCCGGCCCGCGGGCGCGCCAGGATCGCGGAGAGGGTGGTCCGGAACCACTCCCGCTCCGGGTAGCCGGACAACTCGGCCTCGGTGAACGCGTTCTGCCGGTTGACCCAGTCCTGGGTGTCGGCTGAGTCAGGGTCTTCCAGCCAGCGGTACGGGTCGGCGATCTCGCGCCCGTGCAACGTCTCGACCACGTCGTCGCGGCGGCTCTCCGGGTAGGTCATGCTGACAACCTATGCAATCGCCGGTCACACTGCGAGCGTGATTACCGACCTGCTGGGCGCGGCCGCGGTGGTTGGCGAGCGGGTACGTCTCGACGTACTCCAGGAACTCCTCGCCATGCCCTCCGACGAGTTCCTGTCGGCGGTCGACGCACAGGTCCGCGCCGGCACCCTGGTACTGGCGCACAACGGAGGCGAGGCCTGGTTCGCCAACGAGGCGGTACGGCGGGACGCTGAGGCCGGACTGCCCCTCGTGGTCCGCGCAGACCTGTGCCGACGGGCCGCAGCTGCTCTGGACGACGTAGAGCATTGGTCGGCGGCTGTGGCAATGACCCCGGAGCCCGCTGAACGCGCGAGGTTGCGGCTGAAGCTCGCCAAGGCAGCCGTACGGGCAGGTGAGCTCAAGACAGCTCACGCGGCCGTTACGGTGGCTGTTGCGTACGCCCGGAGCTCACCGGACCCTGAGGTGCTGGCTGAAGCCGCGCTGACACTGGAGCCGATCGGAGAGTCCACTTGGGACGGGGACATTCACCAGTGGTGCACTGAAGCGCTGGCACACCGAAGGAGCGCGCGGCTGCTGGCGCGGCAGAGTCAGGCGGCTACGTACCTTGGCCGCTGGGCTGAGGCCTTGGCAACTAGCCAAGAGGCTGTCCAGGAAGCGCCCGACGACCTAGATGCGCTGACGGCACGCCAGCTGGCCACCAGCGGTCCCGACGACGTCGACGAGCTGGCCGCGACCGCACAGCGCATGATCGAGGTCGGTGTATCGACCGGTCGTGCAGACGTCGAACTACGAGGACGGCTGTGGCGGGTCGACGCACTCTGGTATTCCGGTGATCTCGCCGCGATCGCTACCGAGCTCGCCCCGATGCACAGCTGCGCCGGACGCATCGACGGACCGCACGGGCATTGGCATGTACTGATGACCCGTACGTCGCTCGCACTGGCGCGCGCCGAGTTCGACGATGCGGTGGCCCTGCTCGACGAAGCGCTCCACGGCTTCCGGGAGATCGGGCACCCGGCCGTCCACGGTGCGGAGATCGCGACCAGGATGCTCATCGGTCACCACCGCGGCCACACCGCCGAGTTGCTCTCCCCGCACGCCTGGCAGTTCGGGACAGACGTCCGCTGGGATTTCGGCGCCCGGCTCGTGCGGGCGTTCGTACTCGCCGACGCCGGCCGGATCGACGAGGCCGCGGCCGCGTACCAGCGCTGCGGGCGACCGGACTCCTGGCCACGGATGCGCGCCGCCGAATTGTTGCTGGAGGCAATCGCCGCGCGGGTCGCGGCCGCGGTCGGCGCGATCGGCGACGTCCGCGAGCTGCGCGCGAAACTGGAGGGTCGCCGCGGGCGGTACGTCGTCGGTGGTGCGGGCGGGACGAACTTCCTAGGCCCGGTCGAACTGTCGCTCGGTATCAGCGCCGCCGCCCTCGGCGACTTGGACGCGGCCGTCGCGGACCTGACGACGGCAGCCCAGCGTTCCCGCGCGATCGGCGCGCCCGGCTTCGCGGTGGAAGCGGACTGTCTCCTGGCCGAGGTGTACGCGAAGGCAGGAGATTTCGCGCGGGCGGGCGCGCTGGCGGCCGCGACGCTGCCGCTGGCGAAGACGCTCGGGATGACGCCGTGGGTGGCACGCCTCGGCAAGCCGGCGAGAGCGAGCAAGCCTTCGACGGCGAGCAAGCCTTCGACGGCAGCCGACCCGCTGAGCCCGCGCGAGCGCGAGGTCGCAGAACTTGTCGCCCAGGGCTCGAGCAATCGCGAGATCGCCGCCCGCCTCGTCATCTCCGAGCGGACCGCGCAGAACCACGTACAGCACATCCTCACCAAGCTCGGCTTCGCGAACCGAGCACAGATCGCCGCTTGGATGAGTAGGCAATGAGCAATTCGCACGATGCGCCGGCCAGGCGGCCGCGCGGATCGTGTGAGGCATGACGGAGCAGGAGAACCTCTGGGACCGGGTCACCACGACCTACTTCGCGGAACGGACCGGCTGGACGCCGTCCACAGGGTTCAACCAACGCACGAGCCGCGCTCGTACGGCGCCGGGGGTGCGCCTTTACGTGGACCCGATCTGCCCGTACACCTGGGTCGTCGCCTGCTGGCTCCGCGAGGTGAGCCAGCACCGCGACCTGGACGTCCGCTATCACGTGATGAGCCTCGGAATGCTGAACGAGGGCCGGGACGACGACTACACAAGGAACCTGCACGCCGGTCCGTCTCGGGTGGCGACGGCGATCGTGGAGACCGAGGGCCGCGATGCCTTCCGCACCTGGCACGCGGCGTTCGGCGACCTGATCTTCGACGAGTGGCGCTACCCGGCACCCGAGGAGTACCGCGAGGCCTGTAGATCAGCACTCGCGGCAGCCGGTCTGCCCAAGACGCTCCTCGAGGCAGCCGACACGACCGAGTACGACGCCGCGCTCCGGCGCAGCCACGACGAGGGCACTCTCCCGGTCGGCGTCGACGGCGGTACGCCGGTCGTCCACCTGGACGGGGTCGCGTTCTTCGGTCCGGTGCTGAACGCGGTCCCCCGCGGCGACGACGCGCTCCGGCTGTTCGACGGCGTACGGCTGCTCGCCAACTCGCCGGACTTCTTCGAACTCAAACGCACCCGTTCCACACCGCCGGACGTGCGCTACCGTCCGACCAAGGGAGAGCTATGAACGACGACGAACTCTGGGCCGCGATCGACGCACAGCGTCTGCGTACCGCCGACCTGCTCGAAACGCTCACCGACGACGACTGGTCGCACCGCTCGCTGTGCGACGGCTGGACCGTCCGCGACGTCGCCGCCCACCTCACGCTCCAGCAGCTGACCCTCGGCGGCGGACTGAAACTCGCGCTCAAGCACCCGGGCAGCCTCAACCGGACGATCCAGGCCTCGACCCGCGCCAAGGTGCGCCGGCCGACCGCACAGCTGATCGCGGAGATCCGCGCGATGGCCGGATCACGTCGGCACAACTTCGGCGTCACCGCACAGGAGACGCTGATCGACATCGTCGTCCACGGCCAGGACATCGCCGTACCGATCGGCCGCTCGCTCCACGTCCCACCTGAGGCAGCGAGAACCGCCGCACAGCGGGTCTGGGAGTGCCGCGGCAGCAGACTGTCGAAGGTCTTCCAGCCGATCCCGTACGACGACCTGAACCTGCAGGCGACCGACATCGAGTGGAGCGTCGGCCACGGCCCCGAGCTGCGCGGCCCGATTCTCGGGCTGCTCCTGTTCCTGACCGGGCGCGCCGTCGTGATACCCCAACTCGACGGACCCGGCGTTCAGGCCCTGCAGAACACGTCGTCCTCACCGGCTCCGGTGGGCGGCATCCCGCGCAGGCGCCGGAGCCGGTGAGTCCGACTGGCCTCGACCTCAGGCCGGGGTGAGGTCCTTGGTCCACAGGACCTTGCCGAACAGGTTCCGCAGCGACACCGTGAACACGCCGGTCCGCGGGTCGATCCGGGTGTGCCCGAAGAACTGGTTGCCGGCCGCCGGCGACTGGCTCGGGAAGTCGGCCGCCTTCGACCACACGACCTCCGGGCCGAACGTGTTGTCGAGCGCGTTCGGGCCGAACGTACCGGCGTTGATCGGGCCGGCCACGATCTCCCAGAACGGGTCGAAGTCGGTGTACGCCGCCCGCGCCGGGTCGTAGTGGTGCGCCGCCGCGTAGTGCACGTCCGCGGTCAGCCAGATCGCGTTGCGTACCTTGCGCTTCTTGAACTGGCTGAGTACCCAGGCGATCTCGTGCTCGCGACCGCCCGGCGCACCCGGCAGCCCGTTCGCGACCGCCTCGACCAGATTGCCGTCCGGTACCAGCAGGCCGAGCGGCATGTCGCTGGCGATCACCTTCCAGGTCGCGCGCGACGCCGCCGCCTCACGCACCAGCCAGGCGGCCTGCTCGGCGCCGAGCATCGCGACCGGCCCGGCCGTCGACGGCACCGGGTTCGCGCCGCGGTACGTGCGCATGTCCAGGCAGAACACGTCGAGCAGCGGCCCGTAGCTGACCTTGCGGTAGATCCGGTCCCGGCCCGCGACGTGCTCCATCGGCAGGTACTCCAGGAACGCCTTCTTCGCCCGCGCAGCCAGTACGTCGACGCGCCGCTCGACGTACCGCGAGTCGTCGAGGATCTCCCCCGGGTACCAGTTGTTCAGCGTCTCGTGGTCGTCCCACTGCGCGACCAGCGGTACGTCGGCGTACAGCCCGCGAACGTTGGCGTCGAGCAGGTTGTACTTGTACCGGCCTCGGTACTCGGCCAGCGTCTCCGCGACCTTGGAGACCTCCTCGGTCACCACGTTCTTCCAGATGGTGCCGTCGGCAACCTTCAGCTCGGCCTGGATCGGGCCGTCGGCGTAGATGTTGTCGCCGGAGTGCAGGAAGAAGTCCGGGCGGGTGTCGTGCATCGCCTTGTACGCGATCATCCCGCCGAGGTCCGGGTTGATGCCGTACCCCTGGCCGGCCGTGTCGCCGGTGAACACGAACGACACCTCACGGTTGCGGCCCGGGGTGTGGAAGGAGCCGTCGAGGGTCTCGCCGATCCGTCCGTTCGCATCCTCGAAGCCGAGGCGGTAGTCGTACCGCTGGCCGGGGCGCAGACCGCGCAGCGGCAGCCGCGCGGTGAAGTCGTCGCCGGCGTCCGTCTTCGGGCCGCGCAGGCTGATCGCCCGGTCGAACCTGCCGTGGCTGGTCAGCTGGACGACGAGCCGGCCCGGCCGGTCGGCGCGCGCCCAGACGACGGCCGAGTTCGGAGTGACGTCGGCGCTCGCGATCCCGGAGGGCAGCGCGGCGCGGTCGCGACGGACAAGCGGGGCGGCAGACGCCACACCCGGCACGGCGAGAGATGCACCGGCGGCGGTGGTGGCGGCAAGGAGTTGGCGGCGACTCAGTTTCATGACCCGAAGGTGCGCTCCAGGAGTGACCGCCAGGTGACAGCCTGGCTAACTCGGCGGCAAATCGCCCTGGAGCCGTCGGCGGCTTGGATCCCGATGCCATGATGAGCGAGTGCCTGCGCAGCAGCAGTACGTCAGCCTCTACACCGACCTCCTCCAGACCGTCCGGGACCTCGGCCTGCTCCGGCGGCGGCAGGGGTACTACGTCACCCGGATGAGCATCGTGCTCGGTACGTTGCTCCTGATCGTCGGCGGCATGGTGTTGCTCGGGAACTCCTGGCACCAGCTGTGGCTCGCCGGCGCGCTCGCGCTCGTACTGGTTCAGGTCGCGTTCCTCAGCCACGACAGCGCACACCGGCAGATCTTCGACTCGAACGCCCGCAACGACTGGACCGCGCGGATCCTGGCCGGCGGCGTGCTCGGGATGAGCGTCAGCTGGTGGCGCAGCAAGCACAACAAGCATCACGCGGCGCCGAATCAGGCCGACCGCGACCCCGACGTACAGCTGAAGGCGCTGGCGTTCACGCCGCAGGCGGTCGCCGACCGCGGGCCGGTCGGCCGCTGGTTCGCCGCGCGGCAGGGCTGGTTGTTCTTCCCGCTCCTGACGCTCGAGGGCGTCGGGCTGCACGCGTCCAGCCTCAAGCACCTGCTGCGTCGCGGCGCGAGCCGTACCGAACGCGTCGAGGCCGGCGTCGTCGCGACCCGGATCATCGTGTACGTCGCTGCGCTCTACGTGCTCCTGCCGGCCGGGAAGGCAACCGCGTTCCTCGGCCTGCAGCTGGCGATCTTCGGTGTCTGTCTCGGCGCCGCGTTCGCCCCGAACCACAAGGGCATGCCGATCGTGCCGGCGGGCATGAAGCTCGACTTCCTCCGCCGCCAGGTCCTGACGTCCCGCAACATCCGCGGCGGCGTGTTCACCGACCTCGCGCTGGGCGGGCTCAACTACCAGATCGAGCACCACCTGTTCCCGAGCATGCCGCGGCCGACGCTTCGGCAGGTACAGCCGATCGTGCGCGAGTACTGCGAGCTGCACGGCATCGCGTACGCCGAGGTCGGCCTGTTCACCTCGTACCGGATCGTCGTCGGCTATCTCAACGACGTCGGCCTGCAGGCCCGCGACCCGTTCCAGTGCCCACTGGTGGTGCAGTACCGGACATAAGCTGACCCCCATGTGGTGGGGACTCGCAGGTGCCTCGGCGGCAGCCGTCGCGTACGGTCTGGCGTCGGTCCTGCAGGCCTCGGCCGCCGGGAGCTCACCCGACGCGGGCGCTGAAGCCGTTGTCCTCAAGCCGCGATTCGTGCTGGGCATGGGGCTGGATCTGGTCGGTTTCGGCGTACAGCTCGCGGCTTTGCAGGTGCTGCCCCTGTTCGTGGTCCAGTCCGCGTTGGCGGCCAGCCTCGCCGTGACCGCGGTCGCTGCCCGTGCGCTCGGCGTCCGGCTCGGACGGGCGGAGTGGCTTGCTGTCGGCGTGGTCTGCCTCGGGCTCGGCCTGCTCGGGCTGTCGGCCGGCGCCGAGGGCAGTCCGGTGGTCGGTCACGGCTTCAGGTGGGGACTCGGTGCTGCCGTCGTGGTGCTCGTCGTGGCCCGGCTGTCGATCCAGCTGGTACCGCGTCGTCTGCACGGCCCGCTGCTCGGTCTGATCGCCGGTCTCGGTTTCGGGGTGGTCGCCGTTTCGGGCCGGATCATCCCCAGCCTGCGCCCCGCGGACCTGCTCACCGAGTCCGCCACCTACACCGCGATCGCGGCCGGCGCGCTCGCGATGCTGTGCTACGCCGCGGCGCTGCAGCGCGGCGGGGTCACGACGGCCACCGCGATGCTGGTCATCGGCGAGACCGTACTACCCACGCTCGTCGGGCTGTTGCTGCTGGGCGACCGGGCCCGGCACGGCTACACGGTGCCGGCGCTCGCCGGTTTCGTCCTCGCGGTCGCGGGCGCCCTTGCGCTGGCGCGGTTCGGCGAACCGGGCCAGGCGGTCAGTTCGACGGCGGGATCTCGCCGGAACCGCGAATCGTCAGCTTGACCGGGACCCGGACCGTACGGCCGGGGCGGTGCGGTTCCGGGAGGCGTTCGGTCATCAGCTGGATCGCGGTCCGGGCCATCACGTCGGCCGACTGCGCGACCGCGGTCAGCCCGGGACTGAGCAGGTCGCCGAGCTGCAGGTCGTCGAACGACACCAGCGCGACCCGGTCCCGCCGGCCGGCCAGGCCACGCAGTACCTCAGCGGTGGTCATGTTGTTTGCCGAGAGCAACGCCGTCGCGGGCTCGGCGCGGTCCAGCACGGCCGACAGCGTGATCCCGATGCCCTCGGTGGTCGGCTCGGACAGGTGCACCAGGTCCTCGTCGACGCCGATCCCGTGCCGGGCCATCGCCGCCCGGTACGCGACCACGCGTTCGCGGGCGGTGAAGATCCGCTCGTCGTCACCGAGGTACGCGATCCGGCGGTGACCCTGCCGGACCAGGTGGTCGATCGCCTGGTCGATCCCGCCCGCGTTGTCCGCGAGTACGGCGTCCGCCTCGATCCCGTGCGCCGGCCGGTCGATCGTGACGACCGCCATGCCGGCGTCGACGTGTGGGGCGAGGTACTCCTGGGTCTCGCCGATCGGCGCCATGATCAGCGCATCGGGGCGCCGGGCAACGAACTCCAGGCAGACGTCCCGCTCCCGCTCCGGGTCCTCGTCGGTCAGGCCGATCATCACCACCGACCCAGACGACCGGGCCCACAGCTCGACCGCGCGGCCGAGCGAGGCGAAGAACGGGTCGCCGATGTCGCGGATCACCACCGCGATCGTGCCGGTCCGGCCGCGGCGCAGCATCCGGGCCGACTCGTTCGGGGTGTAGTTCAGCTCCTTGATCGCCGCCTGCACCTTGGCGGTCAGCTCCGGGCTGACGTTCGGTTCCTCGTTCACCACCCGGGACACGGTCTTCAACGCGACCCCGGCCCGGGCGGCGACCTCCTTCATCGTGGGCCGGCGCTGACCCGTCCCGTTCACCCCGCTGACACTCATCGCCGGCCACCCTTCGTATGCTCGCGCCGAAGGCTACTAGCTTTCGACCACCACTGGAATGATCATCGGGCGGCGGCGGTGGGTGTCGCTGACCCACTTGCCGACCACCCGCCGGATCACCTGCTGCAGCTGGTACATGTCGTCGACACCGCTGCCGATCGCCTTCTCGATCTCGGCCTCGATCCGCGGCTTCAGGTCGTCGAACACGGTGTCGTCCTCGGCGAACCCACGGGCCTGGATCTCCGGGCCGGCCGTCAGCTTGCCGGTCACCGAGTCCATCACCGCGATCACCGAGATGAAGCCCTCGTCACCGAGGATCCGGCGGTCCTTCAGCGAGGTCTCGGTGATGTCGCCGACGGTCGAGCCGTCCACGAACACGTACCCGCACTCGACCTTGCCGGCCACCACGGCCTTGCGGTCGATCAGGTCCACCACCACGCCGTCCTCGACGACGACCACGTTCTCCCGCGGTACGCCGGTCTGCACCGCGAGGTCCGCGTTCGCGTGCAGGTGCCGTACTTCGCCGTGCACCGGCATCACGTTGCGCGGCTTGACGATGTTGTAGCAGTACAGCAACTCTCCCGCGCTCGCGTGCCCGGACACGTGCACCAGCGCGTTGCCCTTGTGGATCACGTTCGCGCCGTGCCGGATCAGCCCGTTGATCACCCGGTACACCGAGTTCTCGTTGCCGGGGATCAGCGACGAGGCCAGTACGACGGTGTCGCCCGGCTGCAGGTGGACGACGTTGTGGTCGTTCGCGGCGATCCGGGACAGCGCCGACATCGGCTCGCCCTGCGAACCGGTCGAGACCAGCACGACCTGCTCCGGCGGGTAGTTGTCCAGGTCACGCATGTCGATCAGCGTGTCGCCGGGCACGGTCAGGAAGCCGAGGTCGCGGGCGACGCCCATGTTGCGGACCATCGAGCGGCCGACGTACGCGACCTTGCGGCGGTGCTTCACGGCGGCGTCCATCACCTGCTGGACGCGGTGCACGTGCGAGGCGAAACAGGCCACGATGATGCGCTGGTTCTTCGCCTTGGTGAAGACCCGGTCCAGCACCGGCGCGATGTCGCGCTCGTGGGTGGTGAAACCGGGCACCTCGGAGTTCGTCGAGTCGACCATGAACAGGTCGACGCCCTCCTCACCGAGCCGGGCGAACGCGCGCAGGTCGGTGATCCGGTTGTCCAGCGGCAGCTGGTCCATCTTGAAGTCGCCGGTGTGCAGCACGACGCCGGCCGGCGTCTTGATCGCGACCGCGAGCGCGTCCGGGATCGAGTGGTTCACCGCGACGAACTCGCAGACGAACGGGCCGATCTGGAGCTTCTCGCCCTCGACCACGATCTGCTGCGGCACGTTGCGGTGCCGGTGCTCCTTCAGCTTGCCCTCGAGCAGCGCGAGCGTGAGCTGCGACCCGATCACCGGGATGTCGCCCCGCTCACGCAGCAGGTAGGGCAACCCGCCGATGTGGTCCTCGTGGCCGTGCGTCAGGACCACCGCGACGACGTCGTCGAGGCGGTCCCGGATCGGCTCGAAGTCCGGCAGGATCAGGTCCACGCCGGGCTGGTTCTCGTCCGGGAAGAGTACGCCGCAGTCCACGATCAGGAGCTTGCCGTCGTACTCGAACACCGTCATATTCCGGCCGACCTCGCCGAGGCCGCCGAGCGGGATGACCCGCAAAGCGCCCGGAGCCAGCGGTCCGGGCGCGTCGAGATCTGGATGGGGATGGCTCATGCAATCAGTCCTGCCTGTTTGAGGTCGGTGGTGAGCCAGTCGGTTTGCTCCGCCGTCGCCTCGACCAGCGGCAACCGGAGGGTCGCGTGCTCGATGACGCCGGCCAGCTTGAGCGCGGCCTTCACCATGATGGCGCCCTGGGTCTTCGTCATGATCGTCTCGACGGCGGGCACCAGCCGTCGATCAATTTCCTGTGCGGTGGCGAGGTCGCCGGCCACCACGGCGTCGATCAGCTGCCGGTACTCCCGGCTCGCGACGTGGGCCACCACGCTCGCGATGCCGACCGCACCGATCGCCAGCGAGGCGAGGTTCAGCTCGTCGGCACCGCAGTAGTAGACCAGATCGGTGTTCGCCAGCACCTTGGTGGTCCCGGCCAGGTCGCCCTTGGCGTCCTTCACCGCGACGATCCGCGGGTGCGCGGCGAGCGCGATCAGCGTCTCGCTCTTGATCTCCACGCCGGCGCGACCGGGGATGTCGTACAGCATGTTCGGCAGGCCGGTGGCGTCGGCGACCGCGGTGAAGTGCGCGCGCAGCCCGTCCTGCGGAGGCTTGTTGTAGTACGGAGTGACGACGAGCAGACCGTCCGCGCCGGCGGCCTCGGCCTGCTTCGCGCACTCGATCGTGTGCGCCGTGTCGTTCGTACCGACCCCGGCGACGAGCTTCGCCCGGTCGCCGACGGCCTCGCGGACCGCCTGGATGACCTGGACCTTCTCCTGGTCGGAGGTGGTCGGCGCCTCGCCGGTGGTCCCGTTCAGCACGAGGGCGTCGTTCCCGCCGTCGACGAGGTACGAGGCGACCTTCTGGGTGGCGTCCAGGTCGAGGGAGCCGTCGGGCCGGAACGGGGTGATCATCGCGGTCGTCAGGCGGCCGAAGGGCAGTGCCTTCGACGGGGCCTGCGAGGGCGTCGTTACTGGCGAGGACATGAGCCTCAGATTACCGCTCCCGCGCCCTGAAGAAATGGGTAGGCCTGGTGGCTGTCCGCTCGGGGGTCCGGGCAGCCACCAGGCTCACTCGTCCTATCGGGCCGCACCCCGAAGTCGTTACAGCTTCCGCCAAAAAAGTCCGGAAAAACTTCTGCGAATACTGTCCGTAATGAATGCCTTGCTTTCCGTAGCATTTTCAGGACTGCCCGGCCAGCCAGACGGTCGTTGCGTCGAACAGGTGTTGGACCAACTGGACGGCGCCTGGGAGGAGCAGTACGCCGCCGATCGTCAGGATCGGGACGATGACTACGTGTTCGAACCAGTGGCCGGTGCTGAAGCGGAAAGGTTTCGGGAGGCGGAGTTCGTACCAGGTCTCGCCGCGGATCGGGAGCGGCCAGAGCCAGGGGCAGCCGGAGCGGGTCAGGCTGTCGCCGAGGCAGTGCACGAACATGCCCACGGTTACCGCGGCGCCGATCCAGCCGCCGATCTGCGTCAGGCCCGCTTGTACGGCGTCGGCTGGACCTAATCCGACTACGGACCAGCCTGCTGCGGCGAGGGCGGCCAGGACGATCCAGTCGCCCAGCGCGTCGGCAGCCAGGACGAGGCCGGTGACCGCTACTGCGAGTACGGCCCACTTGCCGCGGCCACCGAGGCTCGCGGCGAGGAAGCCGAGCAGTACGGCGGCTACCAGGGTGTGGGTGGCGTGGCGGTGTTTTCCGGTGCTCTCCTCGTCGCGTGGGCCCTTCGTCAGGTTGTAGAGCACGCCGGAGAACGCTCGTACGGCTCCTGACACCAGACGCGTGATCGGACCGAGCAGGCGGGACGCGCTGGCGCCTGGGTGGTCGAGGTCGGGCAACAGCGCGTACCCGGCGGTCGCCGCGGCGAACGGCACCACCTCCGCCACCGAGGTCAACCCGACCAGCGGAGCCACCGCCAACCCGGCACACCACCCCGACAAGGCATGCGACCGCCCCATCATCCGCCGCCTCACTCCCCTCACACGTCGGCGTCCCATCCTGCCCCACCGGCCCCACCAGCCTCCCGCGGCACGCGGATCCCCAGGCCATCACAATCGGGCAGGCCCCGCCCCTCCACGCTCGCCCGGCCGGCGCGGCGGCGATTGTGATGGCCTGGCGATCCGCCACCCCGCTTTGCATAATCATTCAGGGTGGTGCATACTCTTCCTGTGTCCAAGGTACTTACTTCTTTGCCGGTCGGTGAGCGGGTCGGGATCGCCTTCTCTGGGGGTCTCGACACGTCGGTTGCGGTTGCGTGGATGCGGGACAAGGGGGCGGTGCCGTGCACGTACACGGCTGACATCGGGCAGTACGACGAGCCCGACATCGCCTCGGTGCCCGAGCGCGCGACCGCGTACGGCGCGGAGATCACCCGGCTGGTGGACTGCCGCGCGGCGCTGGTCGAGGAAGGACTGGCGGCGCTCGCCTGCGGCGCGTTCCACATCCGCTCCGGCGGGCGGACGTACTTCAACACCACCCCGATCGGCCGGGCGGTGACCGGCACGCTGCTGGTCAAGGCGATGCTCGACGACGACGTGCAGATCTGGGGCGACGGCTCGACCTTCAAGGGCAACGACATCGAGCGCTTCTACCGGTACGGCCTGCTCGCGAACCCGCAACTGCGGGTCTACAAGCCCTGGCTGGACGCGCAGTTCGTGCACGAGCTCGGCGGCCGGAAGGAGATGTCGGAGTGGCTGGTCGCGCACGGCCTGCCGTACCGCGACAGCACCGAGAAGGCGTACTCCACCGACGCGAACATCTGGGGCGCCACCCACGAGGCGAAGACGCTCGAGCACCTCGACACCGGACTGGAGACGGTCGAGCCGATCATGGGCGTCGCGCACTGGGACCCGGCCGTGGAGATCCCGGCCGAGGACGTGACGATCGGGTTCGTCCAGGGCCGGCCGGTGACGATCAACGGCAAGGAGTTCGGTTCGGCGGTCGACCTGGTGCTGGAGGCGAACGCGATCGGCGGCCGGCACGGGCTCGGGATGTCCGACCAGATCGAGAACCGGGTCATCGAGGCGAAGTCGCGGGGCATCTACGAGGCGCCGGGGATGGCGCTGCTGCACGCGGCGTACGAGCGGCTGGTGAACGCGATCCACAACGAGGACACGCTGGCGTCGTACCACACGGAGGGGCGGAAGCTCGGCCGGCTGATGTACGAGGGTCGTTGGCTCGACCCACAGTCGTTGATGCTCCGGGAGTCGTTGCAGCGCTGGGTCGGTACTGCGGTCACCGGCGAGGTGACGCTGCGGCTGCGGCGCGGTGAGGACTACTCGATCCTCGACACGACGGGTCCGGCGCTCAGCTACCACCCGGACAAGCTGTCGATGGAGCGGATCGAGGACTCCGCCTTCGGCCCGGTCGACCGGATCGGCCAGCTGACGATGCGCAACCTGGACATCGCCGACTCCCGCGCGAAGCTCGAGCAGTACGCGAGCCTCGGCATGTTCGGCCAGTCGAACCCGGCGCTCGCGTCGTCCACCGACCTGATCGGCGAACTCCCCAAGGGCGGCGCCGAAGCGATCGCCTCCCGCGGCGAGGCCCCCGAACAAGAAGCCCTCCTCGACCGCGCCGCCATGGAGTCCGGCACCGACTGAGAGCTTCCGTCGCGGGCCGCGGTTAACGGCATCCGGTGAGATGCGACCGCGGCCCGCGCCGGCTCATGGATCAGCCCAGGGTGCGGGGTTGGCTGTTTCGGTCGACGGCGCGCGTGGTCGCCGCGGTTGTTGTTGCTGAGGTCGCGGAACCGGGTCGGCCGGTGCCGGGTGGTGTCAGGCCGGAAGTGGCTTGGCGTTGGACGTCGTCCACATCTTTCAACTGGTGGACGAAGCGGATGCGGTTGATCGCGCCGCCCAGGACCAGGCCCACTTCGGAGCCTGCAGTGTGTGCCAGGCTTGCGTACTGGCTGCTGAGAAGGCGGTCCGCTCCGCGGCCCGCCATTCGGCCCAGGCGGCTGTCGGCGGTTTCTACGGTCAGCTTGCCGTTCAGGGAAGTGGCTGCGGCGAGAGCGGCTCGTTCGGCGTATGCGGTGCGTTCGTCGGCAGGTAGGCCGTCGAAGAGGCGGCTGGAGTTCATCCGCGCTGCGATCGCCGTCTGCAGGCGTTGACCCGGAGCCGCCGCCGTCATCTCCTGCAACATGTCCGCGGCCGGCCGGTCCTTCGGGCCGAACTCCTCGGCGATGGCATTCAGGTACGCAGGGCGCAGCGTCTCCTCGACATCCGCGATGAACTCACGGTCCGCGGGGGTGATCGGCTCGGGCTTGCGGATGGCGTCGGTCATGCCGCGGAAGTCAAGCAGACAGCGGGGTCAGGCGTCGAAGTCCAGCGTGACGGTTGGTGTGGTCGGGTGGGACTGGCAGGTGAGGACGTAGCCGGCGCGGATTTCGTCGGGTTCGAGGGCCCAGTTGGTGTCCATGCGGACGTTGCCGTCGAGGACCTTTGCGCGGCAGGTGCCGCAGACGCCGCCCTTGCAGGCGAACGGGGCGTCGGAGCGTACGGCGAGGGTGGCGTCCAGGACCGCCTTCGAGTGCTCTCCCAGCGCGAACGTCGACCGCCTGCCGTCGAGGATCACCGTCACCTGGGCCGCGTCCTCGTCCGCCGCAGCCTCCTCGACCGGCGCCTTCGGGGCCTCGTCGCCGACGTGGAACAGTTCGGCGTGGACGTGTTCGCGGGCGACACCTTCGGTCAGCAACAGGTCCTGCGCGCCGACGACCATCGCGTACGGGCCGCACAGGAACCACTCGTCCACCGACTCCAGCGGCAGGATCGTCGCGAACATCCGCTGCAGCCGGTCGTTGTCGATCCGCCCGCTGAACAGTTCCACCTCGGTCGTCTCGCGCGACAACACGTGCACGAGGTGGAAGCGCTCCGCGTACCGGTCCTTCAGGTCGGCGAGTTCGTCGGCGAACATCACCGAGCCCGCGGTCCGGTTGCCGTACAGCAACGTGACGCGGCTGTCCGGCTCGACCGACAGCACCGTCGCGACGAGGGACAGTACGGGTGTGATTCCGCTGCCCGCGGCAACGAACGCGTAGTGCTTGGCGTTGGCCGCGTCGAGCGTCGTACCGAACCGGCCGAGCGGGGTCATCACCTCGAGTTCGTCGCCGACCTTGAGGTCGTAGGCGGCGTACGCCGAGAACTCGCCACCGGGGATCCGTTTGACGCCGATCCGCAGTACGCCGGAACCGGCCGGCGAGCAGATCGAGTAGCTGCGGCGGACGTCTTCTCCGGTACGGCGGATGGTCAGGTGCTGGCCGGCCTCGTACTCGTACTCGTCCTTCAGGTCCGGCGGGACGGCGAAGGTGATCGCGACGGCGTCGTCGGTGATGGGGTCGATCGCGGCGACCTTCAGGCTGTGGAAGGTGGCGCGGCGGCGGGGGGCGATGGTCGTCATCAGATCGCCTTGAAGTGGTCGAAGGGTTCTTTGCAGTCGTTGCAGCGCCACAGGCTCTTGCAGGCGGTTGAGCCGAAGCGGCTGAGCTCTGTTGTGTTGGGTGATCCGCACAAGGGGCAGCGGATGCTCAACTGCAGCAGGACTGGGGTGTTGGCCCGGGACTGGCGTGGAGAGCCGCGATCGAGTTGGACGGGCAGTTGGCGACCGGTCGCCGACGATTGGCCGGTTGGTGGGGCGATGCCGTAGGCCGTCAGCTTTGCTTTGGCTGTGTCGGTCATCCAGTCGGTTGTCCAGGCGGGCGACAGGACGGTTTCCACTCGGCCGTCGACGTGCAGGGACTGGAGGGTGAGTTCTACCTCGTGGCGGATCAGGTCCATGGCGGGGCAGCCGGAGTAGGTGGGGGTGATGGTTACCACCACCTGCTCGGCTTCGTGGCGGACGCCGCGGAGGATGCCCAGGTCGGCGATCGTGAGGACCGGGACCTCGGGGTCGAGGACCTCACCTACTGCTTCGAGGATGGCTTCGTCGGTCACCACGTGGCACCTGGGTGGGATCTGGCTACGTGCTGGAGTTCGGCCAGGAGGTAGCCCATGTGTTCGGTATGGCGTCCTGCGCGGCCGCCGGTGTGTTGATAGGAGGACGAAGGCCGATCGCAGGTGGACTCGTCGATGATTCCTAGAACTCGATCGTTCCACGCGTCTTGCAGCGTTGCGGGGTCTACGGCCGCGGGTAGGCGTTGGACGAGGTCGTCGGACTCGAACATCTCGGCGGTGTAGGGCCAGAGGGCGTCCAGGGCTGCCTGCATGCGGCGGTGGCTTTCCTCGGTGCCGTCGCCCAGGCGCAGGACCCACTGGGTCGCGTGGTCGACGTGGTACGCGACCTCTTTGACCGCCTTCCCCGCGACCCCGGCCAGCGTTTCGTCGGTGCTCGACCGGAGTTCGTCGTACAGCAGATGCTGGTACGTCGCGAAGTACAGCAACCGCGCCATCGCGAACGCGAAGTCCCCGTTCGGCAGCTCGCACAGCTGCAGGTTGCGGAAGTCGCGCTCGTCCCGGAAGTACGCGAGCTCGTCCTCGGTGCGCCCGGCCAGCGAGCCGGCGTACTGCAGCAGCGACCGCGCCTGCCCGAGCTGGTCCAGCCCGATGTTGCCGAGGGCAACGTCCTCCTCGAGCTGCGGGGCGGCCGCGATCCACTCGCCGGTGCGCTGCGCCGCGATCAGCGCGTCGTCACCGAGCCGGAGCGCATAGTCGTAGAGGTCGTTCACAGGTGCTCCACACCCTCCGGCACCTGGTAGAACGTGGGGTGCCGGTAGACCTTGTCGCCGGCCGGATCGAAGAACTCGTCCTTCTCGTCCGGCGACGACGCGGTGATGTCGGACGCCCGCACCACCCAGATCGACACGCCCTCCTGGCGCCGGGTGTACACGTCCCGCGCGTTCCGCAACGCCATCGTCGCGTCGGCGGCGTGCAAGCTGCCGACGTGCGTGTGCGACAGCCCGCGCCGCGATCGCACGAACACCTCCCACAACGGTTCGAGACTCATGCCGCACCAGCCTTCACCGATTGCTTCGAGGCATAGGCAGCCGCGGCCTCACGCACCCACGCGCCGTCCTCGTGCGCCTTGACACGACGAGCGAGCCGCTGCTGGTTGCACGGACCGTTGCCCTTGACAACTTCATAGAGCTCCGCATAGTCCGGCTCGGTGAACCGGTAGTGCCCGTCTTCGTACACCAGCCCGTCGTCCGGCACGCGGAGACCCAGCACGTCGGCCTGCGGCACGGTCATGTCGACGAACCGCTGGCGCAGCTCGTCGTTGCTGTGCCGCTTGATCCCCCACGCCATCGACTGCTCCGAATGCGTGGACGCCGAGTCCGGCGGGCCGAACATCATCAGCGACGGCCACCACCAGCGGTTCAGCGCGTCCTGCGCCATCGCCTTCTGTGCCTCGGTGCCCTGAGACAGCGTGTAGAGGATCTCGAACCCCTGCCGCTGGTGGAACGATTCCTCCTTGCACACCCGCACCATCGCCCGCGCGTACGGACCGTACGAGCAGCGGCACAGCGGCACCTGGTTGACGATCGCGGCGCCGTCCACGAGCCAGCCGATCGCGCCGATATCGGCCCAGGTCAGGGTCGGGTAGTTGAAGATGCTGGAGTACTTCTGCTTCCCGCTGTGCAGCAGGTCGAGCAGGTCGGCCCGGTCCACGCCGAGGGTCTCGGCGGCGGCGTACAGGTAGAGACCGTGGCCGGCCTCGTCCTGCACCTTGGCCATCAGGATCGCCTTGCGGCGCAGCGACGGTGCGCGGCTGATCCAGTTGCCCTCCGGCTGCATGCCGATGATCTCGGAGTGCGCGTGCTGCGCGATCTGCCGGATCAGGGTCTTGCGGTACCCCTCCGGCATCGCGTCCCGCGGCTCGATCCGGCCGTCGGCGTCGATGGTCGCCTGGAAGCTGTCCATGAGCACAGCATATGTGACACTTTTTCTCAGAATCAACAACAGGTGTCACAACAGTGGTGCTGGACCCACCCTGGGAAGTGGGCTTGACGCACTGGGGAGCCGTGATCCGCGAGACCAGGATGGAGTCATCCGTTCAAGGGCTGCACAGTTTCCCCGGAGGACCCCGTGACCACCACTCTGAACCCGACGACCGACCCCAGGACCAGCCACCGCGGTCCGGTCACCGGCCGCGAGCGTGCCCTCGCGCCGGACCTGATCCGCGGCGCGATGCTGCTGCTGATCGGCCTCGCGAACAGCGCGAACTTCGCGTTCGCCGGCCAGCCCGGCGTGGAGAGCACGCCGCACGGCTTCGAGCGCGTGCTGAACTTCCTCAAGCTCACCTTCGTCGACGCCCGCGCGTACCCCGTGTTCGCGGTGATGTTCGGCTACGGCCTGGTCCAGCTGGCCCGCCGCCAGCAGGCGTCCGGCGCGACCGCGTCCGCCGTCCGCCGGATCCTCGTCAGGCGGAACGCCTGGCTGATCGTTTTCGGCCTCGCGCACGCGACGTTGCTGTACTTCGGCGACTTCCTGGGCGCGTACGGCATCGTCGGCATCGTCTGCACGCTCGTACTCCTCAACCGGGGCGACAAGTTCCACCGGATTGTGCTGGCCCTGTGGGCGTTCATGGCGCTCGAGACGCTGTTCATCGCCGCCAAGGCCGTCGCCTCGATCGTCGGCAGTACCGGCCCCGCGCACGCGCTCACGAACTCCCCCAACCCGTCGCTGGCGGCCTCGTCGTACGTCGGCAGCCTGGTCGACCGCCTGCACGAGTACCCGCTGCACATGGCCAGCGTGATCCCGTTCATCGTCATCGTCTGGCTGGGCATCTGGGCCGCTCGCAAGCAGTTGCTGGACAACCCCACCGCCCACAGGACCCTGCTGACCCGCGTCGCTGCCGTCTGCCTCGGCATCACGTTCCTCGGCGGTCTGCCGCTCGCACTGATCGGCGCCGGATGGATGCACGTCGACCAGGCCGCGGTGGACTCGGCGAGCCTGCTGTCGCACGTGTCCGGCATGTTCGGTGGACCCGGGTACGTCGCGCTGTTCGGTCTGCTGGTGACACGGATCCGCAGGCAGTCGCTGCCGGTCCGCGCGATCTCCGCGCTCGGTCAGCGGTCGCTGTCCGGGTACCTGTTCCAGTCGGTGTCGTGGATGATCCTGCTCGCGCCGTTCACGCTGGACCTGCGGTTCGGAAGTACGGCGTACACCGCGGCGCTGGTGGCGATCGGGGTGTGGATCGTGTCGGTGCTCTGTGCGTACGCGATGAGCAGGCGGTCGTACCGCGGACCGGCGGAGACCCTGCTGCGCAAGCTCGTGTACTGACTTGGGAAGATGGCGACCATGAGTGACTTCGGCGTCCCGGAACCGGCCAACCTCTCGGATCTCTCGCAGGAGAGCCCGGTGGCCGAGACGAGTGTCCGGCTGGCGCTGCCGGCGGAGGCAGGCGAGATCGGCGAGATCCAGGTCGCGGCCTGGCGGTCGTCGTACGCCGGACTGCTGCCGGAGGACGTCCTCGCGGATCTGAACCCGGCGCAGTTCGCGGCCCAGTGGCGGGCCGCGCTGCTCGCGCCGGGTGAGGCGCGGAACCGGGTGATGGTGGCGCTGGCCGGCCGTACGTTGGTCGGCTTCGCGGCCATCACGCCGTCCGACGACCCCGACGCCGACCAGCAGCGGGACGCGTTGATCGCGGAACTCGCGGTCAGCCCGGAGGCGACCCGGGCCGGTCACGGTTCCCGGTTGCTGAACGCGGTCGTCGACACTGTCCGCGCCGACGGGTTCGGCCGGGTGACGGTCTGGGTGAACTCCACCGACGACGTACTGCGGGCCTTCTACACCGAGGCGGGCTGGGCGCCCGACGGCGCGCACCGCGAGCTCGACCTGTACGGCGACGAGTCCGTCCGGATCAAACAGATCCGCCTCCACACGGACCCCGGCACGGAATAGCGCGGCTCGGCCCGGCCCGACGCTTCCGGGGCGGCGCGGCCCGGCGCGGCGCTTCCGGGCCGGCGCGGCGCGGGCCGGCCGCCGCGGAGCTGCCTCGTCAGGGCGCTCGCAAGCCGTCCAGTACGATCCGTAGCGTCCTGCGCCACTGTGTGCGGTCCGCGGTCATGCCGAGCGTGCGGAGCTGCGGGACGACGCCGGCCAGCGCGAAGGCGACATCCCGGTACGTCACACCCGCCCGCAGCACACCGGCGAGCTGCAGCCGCCGTACGAGTGCGCGGAACTCCGTGCGGAACTCGTCGATCCGGTCGGCCAGGGCCAGACCTCCCGCGCCGCCGAGCGCCTCGTTCAGCCCGCAGCTGGTCGCGCGGAGCCGAACGTGGTCCGCGGCGAACGAACAGAAGGCCGGCCACGGATCGTCGGCCTTCGCCGCGGCGCGGGCGCGCTCGGTGAGCTCCTCGATCGCGACCGCCAGGACGGCCTCCAGCAGCGCCTCCCGGGACGGGACCCGGCGGTAGAACGTACCGATCCCGACGCCGGCCCGCCGGGCGATCTCGTGCGCGGTCACCGCGGTCCCCACCTCGTCCACCGCGGCCTGGGCGGCTGCCACCAGTCGTTCGACGTTGCGCCTTGCGTCCGCCCTCGGCGTCGGCCCGTCGAGCAACCTGTCCACCGCACTCTCCATGACACCCAGTCTAACCGGACTCCGGACGTCCGGTTAGACTCGATCCAGAAACGGACGCCGAAGGTCCGTTTAGACCGGAGGACGGGCATGCGGGTAGGAATCATCGGGGCAAGTCCGGAGCGCGGCTGGGCCCTGCGGGCACACATCCCCGCGCTGCGGATGCTGCCCGAGTTCGAGTTGGTTGCCGTCAGCACCAGTCGGGAAGCGACGGCGCGCCGGGCCGCCGAGGTGTTCGGCGTACCGTACGCGTTCACCAGCGCGACGGAGCTCGCGCGACATCCGGACGTCGAGCTCGTGGTGGTGACGGTGAAGGTGTCCGGCCATGCCGAGCTGGTCCGCGAGGCGGTCGCCGCGGGCAAGGACGTCTACTGCGAGTGGCCGTTGGCGTTGTCCGTCGCCGAGGCGGTCGAGTTGGAGCAGGCCGCGGCCGGCGTTCGCACCTTCACGGGTTTGCAAGGGCGCTTCTCCCCTGGCGTCGAGTACGCCCGGGCTCAGGTACGGGCGGGCTCGATCGGCCGCGTCACGTCCGTACGACTTACCAGCACGAGGTCGAAGGGGTCGACCCGGGAGGTACCCGGCTGGACGGCGTACACGTACGACGACACCGCGGGCGCCGGGCTGGTCGAGGTGCTTGGCGGGCACGCGCTCGATCTGGTCGAGCATGTCACCGGGCCGATCGCCGAACTGCTCGGCCGGCCGACGATCCAGCACCCCGATCACGTCATCGAGGAGACCGGCGAACCCGTCGAGGTCACTGCGCCGGACACCATCGATCTGATCGGCGGGCTCACCGGAGGCGCGGCGTTCGCGGCGCATCTCCACGACGGCGAAGCCGGTCTTCCCGGTACGCGACTGGACGTCTCCGGCACCGAGGGCACGCTGACCGTCGAGTCTGCGGCGGAGGACAACCCGTGGGCGGCGCAACTCCAGATCTCGGAGTTCACGGTCCGGCGCAACGGCGAACTGCTACGGATCCCCGAGGAGTACCGGACCACACCTGGACTCGGGCTCGAGCCCGCGAGCGTCGCGCGCCTGTACCAGCGGATCGCCGCCGCGCCCGACGACGTCCCCACGTTCGCATCCGCCGTCCGCCTCCACCGCCTGCTCGACGCAGCACGCCACCACCCGATCGCCGCCGAGCCGGGGGCGGTGCTCGACCGCTCCGGACAGGCATGACAGATTGTCACGGTCCGATTACGTAAGGCCATCCGCTGGAGACTTGATGAAGTACCTCACCCTGGCCGTCGGCCTAGGGATTTCCGCTGCTGTTGTTCTGGTTGTCCCGGGTTCCGGGGCGACCGCGTCGATGCAGTCCACGACCGTTGTCGACAAGCCGCATCAGGTGGCGTCGAAGTACCTGAAGCAGAGACCGCAGTGGATCAAGTGCGGTGACGAGGAACTCCGTACGTACTGCACGAAGATCACCGTCCCGCGCGACTGGGCCAACCAGTACTCCGGCAACGACATCCAGATCGCGGTCAGCAAGGTCGCACCGGCGAAGGGCACGCCGAGCCGCGTCGTGTTCGGCAACCCGGGTGGACCGGGCGGCGCCGGGCTCGGCATGGCGCCGTACCTGGCGAGCCACGCGCCGCTGGCCAAGAACTTCCTCGCGATCGGGTTCGACCCACGCGGCACCGGCGGCAGTACGAGCGTCAGCTGCGACGGCGCGCCCGGCTACACGATGGACGCGCGCGACCGCGATCCGGGAACCCGCGACCTGATCACCGAGGCGTCCGAGCTGGCCCAGCCGTACTGCGACCGCCAGTCCCGGGGCCTGCTCCCGTACATCACCACCGCGCAGACCGTGCAGGACATGGATCTGATCCGGCAGCTGCTCGGCTTCGACAAAATGGACTACGTCGGCTACTCGGGCGGCACCTGGCTCGGGGCGTACTACCAGACGTACTTCCCGGAGCACGTCGGCCGGTTCGTGCTCGACTCCAACACCGACTTCACCGGGACCTGGCTGGACACGTTCGCCGCGCAGCCGCAGGCGTTCGAGCGCCGGTTCCGCGAGGACTTCGCACCCTGGGCGGCGAGGTACGACGGCAAACTGCAGCTCGGGTCGACGCCCGGCGACGTGATCCGCCTTTACGAACGGTTACGACGCAGTCTCAAGGCGCAGCCCGCGACCGAAGAGTTCCTGGACGGCGCGGTCAAGGTGACCTACGACGAGAACACCCTCGACCAGATGGTCACCGGCGATATGTACTCGAAGCTCGACTTCCATTCCCTGGCCGGCGATCTGCTATTTCTGCACGACCTTTCCGCGGCCCAGGCAAAAGGCGGACCGCGGGCCGCGCAACGCCGCGTCGACGCGCTTCCGGCCGCCCGACAGCAGCAGCTCGTAGAGCGCGCGCACCGCGCTACTACCGGCCTGCGGATGCTCGGCGGCGACGACGACTCCGAGGACGCCACGTTCACCGCGATCACCTGCAACGACACCCCGTGGCCGCAGGGTCGCGAGTACGGCGAACAGCTCGCCGCGCGACTCGGCCCGCACTACCCGCTGGTCGGCTGGACGATGGCCGAGAACCCCTGCTTCTACTGGCACCGGCCGAACCTGACGATGCCGACACCGACCGGCAAAGGCCTGCCCACCACGCTGATGGTGCAGTCCGTGCACGACCCGGCGACCAACTACGGACTGGCGATCGAGGCGCACCGGGAGTACGCGGGCTCCCGGCTGCTGACCGTCACCGGTGAAGGCGACCACGGCGTGTACGGCGGCGTGAACCATTGCGCGGACCGGATCGTCAACACGTTCCTCACCACCGGTGTCGCGCCGGCCACGGACACGAGTTGCAAGGGCGAAGGCATTCCCGCGCCGACGGACGAAGTCCCGGGGCTGGACGAATCGACAGGCGCTCCTTTACAAAGGATCGCAGGCTTCACGAAAGCCGTTTCCGGCTATCTGCCGTAACGCCGAATTCAACGCTTGATTTCGTTGTCAGGACATTGTTGTCAGGGCGATGTCAGGGTTCCGTCCCTGTGCGACGCTGCGTAATGACGGCAGCCTTGATGTCAGCGCGGAGGATGCGGCGTCGACTGGGAGGGCTCGACGACGGCCTACGCCGGACGTGGCTTCGGCCGGCTGTGTCAGGTGGGGGGACTGCCTGGGGGGTCAGACAGAGCACAGCCGGTCGGGTCACGCATTCCGGGTTCGCGCCTCCAGATCCCTCGCGGGGCATCGTCGATCCCCCAGGTCGTGGTGCTCCGCGAGGCACCAAGTCAGGGCGAGTCGGAGCGGCTCACAGCGGGTCGCGAGTGCGCTCGGGCCCCGGCGGGTAACCGTCCGCGACCGCTGCCAGTGGAGCGGCGCGGCCCGCCGACCAGGCGGCCCGGAACGTTCTTCGTTCGAGGGCCGCTTCGACCGCGGCCAGCGTGGCCTCGCGGTCGGCCTGTTCGATCCGCGGCACCGGCGCCCGGATCACGTCCCGGACTTCGTCGGCGGCTCCGAGCAGGAACGCCGCGTACTCGCTCCGGCCGCGTTGCTGGGCGACCGCGGCGAGTTCTTCGAGCACACTGGCCGACCGCCACCGATCGCCCAGGTCCCGATGTTCCGCGAGGCTCTCGTCGAGCAGGTGGACGGCGCGCTCGGTCAGGCCGCGCCGGCGTTCGACGATGCCGAGCTGGTTCAGCGACCAGGCGACCCCTTCGCGGTATCCCAGCCGCTGCGACAGCGCGAGGCTCTCCTGCAGCAGGTCCTCCGCCTCGACCAGCTCACCGTCGTACTGCGCGATCGTCCCGAGACTGATCAACGACCAGGCGAGTCCCTCGCCGTCACCGACGACCCGGAAGCTGTCGCGGGCGCGCCGGCAGCGGCGTGCGCCGATCTCGAGATCGCCGCGCAGCCACGCGACGAAGCCGAGGTGGTTGTGCGCCCAGGCCATTCCCGCGCGGTCACCGAGGCTCTCGTACAGGTCGTAGCTCTCGCAGTGCAGGTCCTCGGCCGCGACGTAGTCCCCGCGTTCCCGCGCCACTCCCCCGAGCCGCTGCAGGACCAGGGCCGTACCGGCCTTGTCGCCGAGCTTCTTGTACTGCGCCAGCGCGGTCTGCAGGCGATCCGTGGCCACGTCGTACTCGCATTGCAGGAACGCGAGCGTGCCGGCGCCTAGGTTCACCTTCGCGCAGGCGGGCGCGAGCTCGGCCGACGCCGACTCGCCCAGCTGTAGCGCTCGTTCGAGCCACTGGCTTCCCTCGGCGTAGTGCCCGCGCAGGTAGCAGAAGAGCCACAGCCCACCGGCCAGGCGCAACGCTTCGGCGACGGAGTTCGTCCGCAGCGACCAGGCGATCGCGACCCGCAGGTTCGCCAGCTCGACCTCCAGCCGGTCCAGCCACTCCCCCTGCTCGGGTCCGCGCAGATGGCCCTCGGCCTCCTCGGCCAGGCTCAGGTAGTACAACGCGTGCCGCTCAGCGGCGGCTTCCGCCTCGCCCATGGCCTGCAGGCGATCGGCGGCGAACTCACGGATCACCGCGAGCATGTAATACCGCGCGACGCCGCCGCGGCGGACGACCTTGATCAGCGACTTGTCCGCGAGCCGGCCGATCAGGTCGAGGCCTTCGACCCGCGACGTCACGCCGGACAGCACGCTCGACGCCGCGCCGAGCGTCCAGCCGCCCGCGAACACCGACAGCTGCGCGAACATCTCGCGCTCGGCCGGGGTGAGCAGCGCGTGACTCCACTCGATCGCTCCGTACATCGACTGCTGCCGCGGCGACGCGGTCCGCGAGCCGCCGGCCAGGATGCCGAACGAGACCTCGAGCTCTCCGGCCAGCTCCTCGATCGTCATCACGTTCGTCCGCGCCGCGGCCAGCTCGATCGCCAGCGGCATTCCTTCCAGCCGGCGGACGACCCGCGCAACCTGGTCGAGCTGCCCGGCCGGGTCGTAGCCGCGGGCGGTCGCCCGGTCGACGAACAGCCGGACCGCCTCGGACGCCTCCAGATGGTCCTCGTCGTGCGGCAGGCTCAGCGCCGGTACGACGTACACGCTCTCGCCGGCCAGCCGCAGCAGCTCGCGGCTGCTCACCAGGATCGTCAGGTTCGGGCAGTGCTCGAGAAGCGTCGCGCAGATTTCCTCAACTGCCCGGAGGACGTGCGAGCAGTTGTCGAACGCCAGCAGCATCCCGCTCCGGCCGATCTGCTCCGCGATCTCCTCGACCTGCTGCGTCTGCAGGCCGAGCGACGCGGCCATCGTCGGCAGGACGGCCTCCGCGTTCGTGAGCGGAGCGAGCGGAACCCAGCAGACGCCGTCGGGGAAGCCGTCCGCGACCTCGCTGGTGATCGCCTGCATCAGCCGCGTCTTGCCGACGCCGCCCGGACCGGTCAGCGTGAGCAAACGAGTGATTCGCTGCTTGAGCAGGCGGCTGGTGGCGGTCAGCTCGGTGGTACGCCCGATCAGCTCGCTGGTCGGTGCGGGTGGCGGCCGCAGCGGCAGCCGGGCCGTGCCGGCTTCCTGCCGGGCGGCCGCGGTGAGCAGCAGGCGGTCCGGTTCGCCGAGTCGCAACGCGTCGGCGAGCAGTCGCAGCGTGTGCGCTCGCGGCGCCCGCCGGCGTCCCCGCTCCAACGCCGCGATCGCGTCGACGCTCAGACCGGCGAGCTCGGCGAGACCCTCCTGCGACAGCCCGGCCGCTCGCCGGTGCCGACGCAGTAACCCGCCGAATCCACCCCCCTGCACGTCGTCCGAGCCGCGGCGAGACCCATCTGACGGCACAGGACGGCCCCACCCAGTCTCCGACCCTTGACGTGGCGGCTGCCACGTCACCTACCTGAAAATAGCCCGAATCACACGGTGTTGTCAGGCTTCCGGGTGAACTCAGGGGGTCGAATCGTGCCGGCCGATCGCTTCCCGCATCGCCGCGCGGGCCCGTTTCCGGTCTCCGGCGGCGTCGTACGCGGTCGCCAACCGGAACCACACCCGCCAGTCCTCGGGTGCCGCCTCGGCCTCGGCCCGGTACTTCCCGAACGCCTCGTCCGCGGCCGCCCGGTCGATCCGCCCGGACGGCCGGCGGGGCAGATCGTCGACCGGCAGGCCACCCGCGGCCTCGAGTTCGCGGGCCAGTACTTCGGTCCGCCGGCCGAACTGGAGCTCCCGCCAGACCAGGTACGCGCCGACGACCGGGATCACCAGTACGGCGAGTCCGAGGACGACGGAAATCGCCGTACCGACCTTGATCAGCAGGATGCCGCGCCAGCCGATCAGCCCGGCGTACGCGACGAACACGACCGCCAACACGAAGGCGGTCTGCTTCGCCTTCATGTCAGGTGAGGTCCATGAACTGTTCGAGTCCGACGGTCAGGCCGGGCGCGGAGCTGATCTTCCGGACGCCGAGCAGGACGCCGGCCATGAACGAGACCCGTGCCATCGAGTCGTGCCGGATCGTCAGCGTCTCGCCCTCGTCGCCGAACAGCACCTCCTGGTGCGCGATCAGCCCGCGGAGCCGGACGCCGTGCACCCGGATCCCCTCGACGTCCGCGCCCCGGGCACCGTCCAGCGCGGTCGTGGTCGCGTCCGGGATCGGCCCGCAGCCGGCGGTGCGGCGCGCTTCCGCGACGAGTTCGGCCGTACGCCGGGCCGTACCGGACGGGGCGTCCACCTTGTCGGGGTGGTGCAGCTCGATGATCTCGACGGACTCGTAGTACTTGGCGGCCTTGGCGGCGAACTGCATCATCAGCACCGCGCCGATGGAGAAGTTCGGGGCGATCAGGACGCCGGTCGACGGGGACGCCGCCAGCTGCGCCTGCAACGTGGCGAGCCGTTCGGCGTCGAACCCGGTGGTGCCGACGACGGCGTGGATGCCGTGCTCGATGCACCAGCCGAGGTTGTCCATCACGACCTCGGGCCGGGTGAAGTCGACCACGACCTGGGTGCCGGCCTCGGTCAGCGCGTCCAGCGAATCGCCCTGGTCGAGCTGCGCGACCAGCTCACAGTCGGCGGCCTCCTCGACCGCGCGGCACGTCTGAGCCCCCATCCTGCCCTTGGCCCCCAGCACACCGACCTTGATCATCCGCACCCTTCCCTCATCGCCTTTCGGGGCACCAGGATCTCATCCGGTGTCCCGCTCGCTCTTCGGTACCCACACCTGGAGACCGATGGTCTGTTTGGCCGGGGCCAGCTGCACGTAGCCGGTGCGGAAGTCGACGCCGCAGCTGCGCAGCGCGTTCACCTCGAGGTCGGAGATCTCCCGGTTCAGGATGATCAGCGGGAGCCGCGACGGCCGGTTCTGCCGGCAGACCTCCTCGATCCCGGCCGCCGTACGGGCGCGTTCCTTGGGTGCGATCCAGGCCTCGCCGAGCGGACGGCCGCCGAGCATCAGCACCAGGCCGGCCATCTTGTCGAACGCGAGCATCGGCCGGCCGGGCGGCTCGGTGTACGGCTCGAGGTCCCGGGCCAGCCGGCTGAAGTTCCGCTCCGCGGGCTCCGACAGGTACATGCCCTTCAACGCCGGCAACGTCGACGCAGCGGTCAGCTGCGAGTGACCGACCGAGCGGTACGGGTAACGGAACAGGCCGGTGTACGCGATCACCGAGGTCGCGACGAGCGACCCCGTCAGCACGGTCGCGAGCGTCAGGCGGGCGAGGATCGGCGCCGCCCAGATGCCGGTCAGTACGGCGATCATCACCGCGGCCCAGGCGGCGAACCCGTTGAAGCCGATCGTGTACAGCGGGGTGTTCGTCCCGAACGCCTGCACCAGCGGGAGCAGCACGAGCAGCGCGAGGATCACCCACGTCCGGACGTTCTCGCGGCCGAGCCTGGAACTCGGCGTCACGCCGACGCGGCCCGCGATCACGGCGCCGGCCGCGGCCACGACGGCTACGAGTACGGCGGCCAGCAGCGTCTGGGCGTACATCGGGATGTGTTGCGAACCACCCAGTGCACCGTCGCCGACCACGACGTGCCGGACGGACAGGACGAGAGCGACCACGGCGAGGACCGCGGCGCCGATGCGGAGCGGGCGCCAGCGGGCGATGACGGCGGCCGCGGTCGCGAGCAGCAGCAGGCCGTGTGCGGCGAGTGTCCGTCCTAGCAGGTTGACAGTGCTCGACCAGTAGAGCTGCAGCAGCTCGGGCGGCGTGTACGACGTACCGGCGATGAACTTGTTGACCTTGAGGATGCCCGGTACGGCGACATCCAAATGGACCACGAACAGTTGCACGATCACCGCGGTGACGCCGATCCCGCCGACCGCGTAAAGGATGCCGCGGGCAACGGACCGCCAGGACTGTCCGGCCAGTACGACGACCGCGGTGATCACGATCAGCCCGATCACCACCACCGAGGTCCACTTGGCGAGCAGCATCACACCGATCACCAGGCCGAAGACCACGAAGATCCAGAACGGCACGGGCGTACCGCGATCGACCGCGGCGGCCATCCACAGCACGCAGGACACCAGCGTCAGCGCACCGAGCAGGACGACGTCGTTGTACCCGGGCGACTGCGGGAGCCACGCGTAACACATCCCGCCTGCGGCGAGGACGACCGTCGTACCGGCGGCCTCCCAAAGCCGCGTCGACGCCGGCCGCCGGCCACGTAGCCAGCGCATGAAGCTGTACCCGAAGAGCAGGTGCACGGCGACCACCGTGAACAGCCGGAAGTACCGGAGCTTGACGATGTCGTACCCGAACCACTCGAAGATCGGTCCGTAGATGTACTGCACGCCGGTCAACGCGAGCGGATTGCTGTCCCACCAGCGGTACGAGAGCAGGTAGTAGCCCTCGTCGGTGATGTCGAACCCCTCGTTGGCGGCCCGGCCCGCGGTCAGGATCCACCACCCGGCCAGGGCGCCGGCCACGACGATCACCCCGGTGAGCAGCACAGACCGCCTGCCTGCCGAGGAAACCGTAGCCACGGCCGCCACCCTAGGCCATCGGCGTCACGCGGTTGAGTAAGCGGTCTGCGCGTCCTCCGCGAAGTGGCACGAGACGATCTGGCCGGACTTGAGCTCGCGGAGCTCCGGTACGTCCGTGCTGCACTTCGCCTCCGCACGCAGGCAGCGGGTGTGGAAACGGCAGCCCGACGGCGGCAGCACCGGCGACGGCGGATCACCGGCCAGTACGATCCGCTGCCGGCCCTGACGGGCCAGACCGGGCTCCGCGGACAACAGGGCCTGCGTGTACGGATGCGCGGGTACGCCGTACACCTGCTGGTGCTCGCCCAGCTCGGCGACCTTGCCCAGGTACATCACCGCGACCCGGTCCGAGACGTGCCGGACCACGGACAGGTCGTGCGCGACGAAGATGATGCTCAGCCCGAGCTCCCGCTGCAGCCGCATCAACAGGTTCACCACCTGCGCCTGCACCGACAGGTCGAGCGCCGACACGGGCTCGTCGCACAGCAGTACGTCGGGGTTCAGCGCGATCGCCCGCGCGATCCCGATCCGCTGCCGCTGCCCGCCGGAGAACTGGTGCGGGAACTTCGTCTCGTCCTCCGGCCGCAGCCCGACCAGCTCGAGCAGTTCGCGGACCCGTTTCCGGATGTCGACCCCCTTCGAGACGTCCGGGTGGACCTGGAGCGGCTCGCCGACGATCTCGCCGACCCGCATCCGCGGGTTCAGGCTGGAGTACGGGTCCTGGAAGACCACCTGGACGTTCCGCCGCCACTTCCGCAGCTCGCGGCCGCGGAGCCTGCTGACGTCGACGCCGTTGTACGCGATCTGCCCGCCGGTCGGCTTCTCCAGCGCCGCGAGCAGCCGGACCAGCGTCGACTTCCCGCAGCCGGACTCGCCGACGATGCCGAGCGACTCGCCCTTGCGCAGCGTCAGGTCGACGCCGTCGACCGCCCGGACGACGGTCCTGGTTCCGAAGCTCAGCGCCGGGCTGATGTCGTAGTGCTTCACGACATTCGTTGCCACCAGCAACTCATTCATACAGCCTCCTTGGCGGCAAGCGTCGTACGCCGGATGCACGCGGCGTCGCGCCCCGGCGCCACGGTCAGCAGCGGCGGCACCTCGACGGCGCAGTCGTCGATCGCGATCGGGCAGCGGGTCCGGAACGCACAGCCGGATGGGATCGCCCGCAGCGACGGCGGCGTTCCCGGGATGGTCGGCAGCTCGCGGCCCTTCAGGTCGGCCGACGGCATCGAGCCCAGCAGCCCTTCGGTGTAAGGGTGTACGGGGTGTTCGAGCGCCTCGGCGGTCGCGGCCCGTTCGACGACGTGGCCGGCGTACATCACCACGACGTTGTCGGCGACGTCCGAGACCACGCCGAGGTCGTGCGTGATCAGTACGACGCCCATGTCCCGCTCCTGCTGCAGTTCCGCGATCAGTTCGAGGATCTGCGCCTGGACGGTCACGTCGAGTGCCGTGGTCGGCTCGTCGGCGATCAGTACGTCGGGGTCGAGCGCGAGCGCCATCGCCAGCATCACGCGCTGCCGCATGCCGCCGGAGAACTCGTGCGGGTAGTCCCGGACCCGGCTCTTCGCGGCCGGGATCCGGACCTGGTCGAGCATCTCAGCGGCCCTCGTCATCGCGTCCCGCTTCGACATCCCGCGGTGCACCCGGAAACACTCGGCGATCTGGGTACCGACCGACTGCACCGGGTTCAGCGCGGACA
This sequence comes from Kribbella sp. NPDC004536, assembly GCF_042873835.1. NCBI lineage: Bacteria > Bacillati > Actinomycetota > Actinomycetes > Propionibacteriales > Kribbellaceae > Kribbella > Kribbella sp. NPDC004536. Next base: position 2,150,907 of record NZ_JBIALY010000002.1, read on the forward strand.
GCGAGTCCTGGAACACCATCGTGATCCGGTCGCCGACGATCTTGCGGCGCTCCTTGACCGTCATCGAGATCAGGTCCACGCCGCGGTACTCCGCCGTACCGGACACGATCCGGCCGGGCGGCATCTCCAGGATCCCGGTCAGCGCCTGGGTGGAGACGCTCTTGCCGGACCCCGACTCGCCCAGGATCGCCAGCGTCTCACCGGCCCGTACCTGCCAGGACACCCCGTCGACCGCCCGGACGGGTCCGCGCGGGGTCTCGAAGTCGACAACCAGGTTGTCGACCTTCAGCAGTACTTCACCAGTAGTCATCGCAGCAACTTCGGGTCGAGGGCGTCCCGGATCGAGTCGCCGATGATCATGAACGAGATCGTCATCGTCGAGATGAAGATCGCGGGCCAGACGAACAGATGCGGCGTCTCCCGGTACGAGGTCGCGACGCCGAACTGCGAGCCCCACGAGATCGACGGCGGCTGCAGCCCGACCCCGAGGAACGTCAGCACGGCCTCGAGCCCGATCAGGCCGCCGATGCCGAGCGTGGTCATCGCGAGCAGCGGGGCCATCGCGTTCGGGAACACGTGTTTGCGCAGGATCCGCAGCGGCGGCACCCCGATCGAGCGGGCGGCCAGTACGTACTCGCGGTTGCGGACCGAGAACACCGTCGACCGCATGATCCGCATCCCCTGCGGCCACGCGGTGACCAGGATGATCGCGACGATGATCCAGATACTGCGGTTCGGCACCGAGTTCAGGATCACGATCAGTGCGATCAACCCCGGCAGGGCGAACAGTACGTCGGCCACCCGGGAGATGACCGTGTCCACCGCGCCCGGGAAGTAGCCGGCCAGCAACCCGAGCAGACCGGCGACGGCGAACCCGCCGAACCCGGCGACCAGGCTGACCAGTACGGACGGCCGCGCGCCGTAGATCACGTTCGCGAAGTAGTCGCAGCCCTGGATGTCGAACCCGAACGGATGCCCCGGCTCGCGGCCGTGCTGGCTCTTGGTCAGCTCGCAGAACCGCGGGTCCACCGAGGTGAACAGCCGCGGCACCGCTGCCATCGCGAAGAAGCCGACGACGAGTACGAGGCAGATGTCGAACTGCGGTTTGCGCAGCAGCGCCCACAGCAGCTCGCGGTTCGACAGCGTCCGGCCCTCGAGGTCCTGTGCCTCGGCCCCGAAGACCTGTTGAGTGTCAGACATTGCGCACCCTCGGATCGATCGCGCCGTAGATCACGTCGACGATCAGGTTGATCAGGATGAACATCAGGAACGCGAGCGTGGACAACAGCACCACGACGCCACCTTCCTTGAGCTTGATCGCCTGGAACATGAACTGGCCGAGCCCCGGCAGGTTGAAGATGCTCTCCGCGAGGACCGCACCGGCGAAGATCCCGGCCAGGTCGATACCCATCAGCGTGACGACGGGCAGCAGGGCGTTCGGCAGTACGTGCCGCCAGAGGATCCGCTGCTCGCCGAGGCCCTTCGCCCGCGCGGTCTTGACGAAGTCCGAGCCGGTGGTGTCGACGATCGACGTCCGGGTCAGCCGGGCCAGGCCGGCGAACCCGGAGATGCCGATGCAGAGCGCGGGCAGCAGGTACGACATCGGCCAGCCGTCGCGTACGCCGGACACCGGCAACCACTTCAGCTCGACGCCGAACAGGTACTGCCCGGTGAAGTAGAGCACCAGCCCCGGCACCGCCAGTACGACAAGTGTTGCCAGCAGCAACATCCGGTCGACGACGCCGTTGCGGCGGAACCCGGCGTACAGCCCGAACAGCAGGCCGAAGATCCACTGGAACAGCAGGCTCATCGACGCCAGCTTCAGCGTGACCGGGATCCGCAGCCGCAGCTGGTCGGCGATGTCGGCGCCCGCGAACGTGGTACCGAAGTGGCCGGTGAGGATGTCCTTCATGCTCAGCAGGTACTGCACGATGAACGGGTCGTCGAGGTGGAACTGGGCCCGCTTCGCGGCCAGTACCGCCGCCGGGATCGGTTTGTCACCGGCCAGCTCACGCAGGGGGTCCCCGGGCATCGCGAACACGAGCGCGTAGACCCCCAGCGTGACGACCAGGCCGATCGGGATCGCCGCGAGGATGCGGCGGAGGACGAAACGGATCACTTGAAGGTCGCCCAGAGTGCTGAGACGCCGGTGTACTTCGAGACCCGCGGCTGGATCTTGTCCGAGTGCAGGTACGCGTTCGACTTGGTGTACAGCGGAATCAGCGGCATGTCGGTGAGCGCGATGTCCTCGGCCTGCTGGTACAGCGCGATCGCCTTGTCCGGGTCCGGCTCGGCGTCGCCCTTGGCCAGCACGGCGTCCAGCGCCGGGTTCGCGTAGTGGGCGAAGTTCGCGTCACCGTTGGACTTGAACATCGGCGTCAGGTAGTCCTCGATCGACGGGTAGTCGTGGCCCCAGCCGCTGAACCGCAGCCCGTCCAGCTTGTGCGAGTCGGCCAGCGTGGTGATCTCCGAGCCCTGCTTGCCGGTGTACTTCACCTGCAGGCCGAGGTTCTGCCGGAGCATGTTGCCGATCGCCTCGGCGAAGATCTGGCCGGTCGCGGACGTGGTGTTGTAGTTGATGTTCAGGACGCCGGAGAAACCGCCGGCCTCCTGGAGCAACTGCTTGGCCTTGGTCGCGTCGAAGTCACAGGTCTTGCAGGCGTCGGCGCGGTAGCCCTGGATGTCCGGCGCGATCAGGCCCTTGGCCGGCTCCGACAGCCCGACCAGGTCGGCGAACGCCTTCCGGTCGATCGCCTCGGAGATCGCGTACCGCAGCTTGGGGTTCTTGAACCGCGGGTCCCAGGCCGGGATCACGAGGTAGTTCGCACCGGAGCTGACGCTGGTCACCCACTGGTCGGGCGCGTCGGTCTTGAAGCTCTTCACCTTGGTCGACGGGACGTCGGTGAAGTCCACGTTGCCGGCCAGGAACTCGTTGTACGCGGTGTCCGCGTTCGGGATGAACCGGTACGTGATCTGGTCCGCCTGCGGGATCTGCGGGCCCTTGTAGCCGTCCCACTTGGCCAGCTTGATGTCGTCACCGGCGTTCCAGTCGGCGGCCAGCTTGTACGGGCCGTTGCCGATCGGCTTGCGCTTGTAGGCGTCCGGATTCTTCCGTACGACCTCGGGCAGCGGCGCGAGACCCAGGTACTGCAGGGTCAGGCCGAACTGCGAGAACGGCACCTTCAGCTTGACCGAGAACGTCAGGTTGTCGATCTGCTTCAGGCCGCTCATCGCCTTCACCGCGGTCGGCTTCGGCGTGGCGCCGTCCGGCGTCGGCGGGTTCAGCGCGTCGTACCCCTCGACCTTGGAGAAGAACCCGTTGTTCTTCCAGCCGTTCGAGCCCTCGGCGGTCATGTTCCAGCTGTCCACGTAGTCCTTCGCGGTCAGCGGCTGGCCGTTCTGGAAGGTGTTGCCGGCCTTCAGCTTGATCGTCCAGGTCTGGCTGGTGTTGTCCGGCGTGACCGAGTCCGCCATCACGTTCTGCAGCTTGCCGGTGTCCGGGTCCGTGGTCACCAGCGGCGCGAACATCGCCATCGCGATCTGGATGCCCGGACTGCCGTTCTCGTTCAGCGGGTTGATGTACTCCAGCGGATCGGCAGCGATCGCGATGACCTCGCTCTTGCTGCCGGAACCGCCTCCACTGCTGCTGCTCTTGCCGTCTCCACAGGAGGCGAGCACCAGCGCCAAGCCGAGTGCCACCCCCACAACCCCAGTCAGACGTCGCACGGTCAAACCAACTTCCTCGGCGGGAGGGCCGCTAGGCGGGCGGAACAAGCGTCATGTTGGCTGGTCGAAACTGCGCATGTCAACGTTGTCAGGCACAAAGCGGCGGCGCGTAACGTAGGCGTTACTTTGCCAAGACCTCAGATGACCGGGCAGTCTCTCCCTCGACAGCCGTCCACTTAATCAGATCAGCGCGGCAGAGTCATCAGATGACAGGTCAGCCGTTGTTCAAACCTCGTCACTGCTCACAATTGCGCACAGTTGAGCGCTTCGGCCAATGCGCTGAGTGTTCGCGCCCGTACGTACTGTGGCGCCGGCCGCGGATTCTCGTGCTTGATCATCGGTAGCCTGCGGCCTGGAGGCTGTACAGCTCGGCGTAGGTCCCGTCGCGCCGCATCAGCTCGGCGTGGGTACCCTGTTCGGTCACGCGGCCGTTCTCGAGGACGACGATCAGGTCGGCGGAACGTACCGTCGAGAAGCGATGCGAGATCAGCAACGTGATCCGGCCGTCGGCTCTTCCTGCTCGCGCTGCGGCGGCGAGGCGGTCGAACAGCGCCGCTTCGGTTTGCGGATCGAGGGACGCGCTCGGTTCGTCGAAGATCATCAGCAGCGGTGCCGGGCGGACGAGCGCGCGGGCGATCGCGAGCTTCTGCCACTGGCCGCCGGAGAGCTCGGCGCCGTCGGCACCCAGTTGAGTGTCGATTCCGTGGGGCAGGTTGTCGACGAAGGTCGCTTCGGCCTGCGCGATTGCTTGGGTCGTACGGTCACCGGTCTCGGTCAGGCCGCCGACGCCGACTGCCTCTCGTACCGTCAGGTGATACCGGACGAAGTCCTGGAAGCCGGCGGTCAGCTTCTGCCGGTACTGCGTGAGGCCCATCGCGGCGAGGTCCACGCCGTCGACGAGGATCCGGCCGGACCGAGGGCGGTACATGCCGGTGAGGAGTTTGACGAGGGTGGACTTGCCGGCGCCGTTCTCGCCGACGATCGCGATCGTTCGGCCTGCTGCCAACTGGAGGGTGACATCGTCGAGGGCGGGGCGGTCGCCGTACCCGAAGGTGACGTTCTGGAGTTCGATGCCTTGGGTCAGGCGGTTCGGTACGGGCTCGGTTCCTGGGTTGTGGTGCGCTTGCCTTTCGAGCCAGAAGTAGTGCTCGGCGGTGGTACGGATCCGCAGTACGGAACCTGTCAGGTCGAGGATCCTGGTCGCCGCGGAGATCACGGCGCCTGCCAGGGCGATCGCCAGTGCGACATCGCCTGCTGTTGCTCGGGAGTCTTCGAGGACGAGCAGGAGCGCTGCCGCGTACGCGATCGGGAAGAGGGACCAGCCGGTCGCGCCGATGGCTACCGACGTGAAGAGTGCCTTGTGGGTGATGCGGTTGGCGTCGTTGGTTGCTTGAGCGTGCTTGCGGAGGAGCTCGTCGTCGAGCGCGGCGACGTGGATCTCTTGCGCTTCGGCGGGCGAGACGGACAGCACGAACAGCTGTTCTGCGAGGCGGCGGTGTGGAGCCGCCTCGAGTTCGGCGCGGCGGCGGAGTTGCTCGGCGCGGCGGCTGAGCCAGAGCGCCGGCATCGCGATCAGCGGCAGGAAGGCCAGTACTGGTTCGAGGTCGGCGAGGAGGATCGTGCTGATCGCCAGCTGTGCGACGACCAGTGGGGCGATGAACGGGAGGCTGACGCTGTCGCCGAGTTCGGCTGCTCCGCGGCGTAGGGACTGCAGGCGGTCGAGGAACTCGGGGCGTTCGAAGTGCTGGATCTGTGGGGCGTTGGTCGCGAGTCTCAGTACCCGCCGCTCGGAGACGAAGCTGGCGCGTTCGCGCATCCGGATCGTCGCCCAGCGGTAGCCGATCGGCGCGACCAGTACGAGTGTCAGCGCGATCGCGACTCCGATGCCGCCGGCAACTATCTGGTTCCGTTCGTTGCCGACCACGCCGTTGACCAGCGGCCGGAGACCGAGCGCGAACAGCAACGGTGCGACGAAGCTCGACATCGTCACGGCGGTGTACAGCAGGAACAGCCCCGGGCCGATCTCCCACCCCAGCCCGACCAGGAGCCGCGCCGTGTTCGCCCAGGACCTCATTCGGCATCCCCGAAACGTTCGGCCTGCAGGCGGAACAGGCGTGCGTAGGTGCCGTCGCGTTCGAGCAGTTCGTCGTGCGATCCCTGCTCGATCACCTGCCCTTCGTCCAGTACGACAATCGTCGACGCCTGCCGGACCGTCGAGAACCGGTGCGAGATCAGTACCGTCGTCAAGCCTTCTGTGAGGTCGAGGAAGCGTCTGTGGAGCTCAGCTTCGGATCGGGCGTCCAGTTGCGCGGCGGGCTCGTCCAGCACCAGTACGGAGGCGCCTTGCTCGACGGCGTACAGAGCTCTCGCCAACGCCAACCGCTGCCACTCTCCACCCGACAAGTCGACACCGCCGTCGAACTCGGCCGACAGAATCGTGTCCCATCCGTTCGGCAGCTTCTCCACGACGGTCGCCGCCCCGGCCCGCTCCGTCGCCGCGTCAGGCGACCCGTGCGGCCGGCCGAAGCGCACGTTGTCGTACGCCGACAGCGGCAACCGTACGGGCCGCTGAAACCCCACCGCCAACTGCCGCCGCCACTCGTCGGGGTCGAGCTCCTGCAGCCCGACGCCGTCGACCAGGATCTGCCCCTCCGTCGGCTCGTACAGTCCACAAAGCAGCTTCACAAGACTGCTCTTCCCCGCCCCGTTCGCCCCCACAACCGCCACCGACCGCCCCGCCGGAACCACCAGCTCCACCCCCCGCAACACCCACCCCTCCGCCCCCGGATACCGAAAACCCACCCCCCGCACCTCAATCCCCCACCGCAACCCCCCACCCCCAACCCCGCTCACGCCACCGGCGCCCGCAGACTCCTCCACCCCACACCCCGCACCCCGCCGCACCGCGCCCTCCTCCGCGCCACCCGCCCCGCACTCCTCACCCCGCTGCGCCGCGCCCCCACCCACACAACGCACGCCACCAGCCCCGCTCTCACCGCAGGTATCCGCAGAGCCACCGGCCCCGCACCCCTCACCCCGGGGCGCCGCGCCCTCCCCCGCGCCACCAGCCCCGCTCACACCATGGACGCCCGCAGACTCACCGACCCCACGCTCCTCACCCCGCTGCGCCGCGCCCTCCCCCACACCACCACCCACAAATCCCACGCCACCAGCCCCACTCGCACCGCAGGTGTCTGCAGCGCCACCCGCCCCGCACGCCTCACCTGGGCGCGCCGCACCCTCCCCCACGCCCGCGTCCTCGACGCGATGAGCCGCCTCGACGGCAGCCGCGAGGCTGGGTGCGGGAGCGGCAGTCGGGGCGAGTGCCCGTAGCGCGTCGTCGTACCGCTGAAGGGTCGCGAGTGCCAACTCCGTCTGCAGACCCGCCCAAGAGGATTGCTGGATACCGGCCAGCGCAACGAGGAACATCTGAACGTACGTAGCAGCCGAACCGGCAGCAAGCTGGTCGGTCAGAGCCGCGCGGATGACCAACGCAATGCCACCGAGTACAACGACGCCCAAGAACGCGGTAGCAAACAGCGGCCGACGGCCAGGGCGTTTGAGTACGCGCTGCATCGTGGCAGTCCAAGTCTCCCCGTGACGACCGACGACGTATTCCGACAACCCGAAGAGACGGATCTCCTTAGCAGCAGGCGACGTAGTACCGAGGTCGTTGAAGTACCGCATACGCCGCGCCGACCCAGTGGCGCCGTAATGATGACCTGCCTCCGTACGCGAAGCGACCTTGTCCTCGTACGCCGCCCACACACCGGCCACGAGCAAACCCGCACCAACCCACCAATGAAATCCGCCCAAGCTCACGCCAGACGCCACCAGCACCATCCGCCCAGTCGCCAACCCACCAACGGTCGACACCGCTCGCCCCGGCCGAGCCCAATCCCCACGCAGCGTCTCGCGACCGACCTCCACCAGGCCCGCGATCCCCGCATCCTCCAACCGCCGCACACCATCAGCCCCGGCGACGGCGCCCATCAACTCCTGCCGCAGCAACCCGTCAACCCGCTCCCCCAACGCGGTCGCCACCGCCCGCTGCAACGCTCCAGCCAACCACTGCAACAACAAACACCCAGCCGCCACCAATGCCCAACCGGCCGCCCGCTCACTCCCGAGCCCAGCAACAACCCGCCCCACAGCCACCGCCGCAACAACCGGAGCAGCCGCCGACAGTACGACCGCCGCACCCATCAAGACGGTCAAGACGGAACCCGCCCGCCAGGCCACAGCCGCGAACCCCCGGAATCCCGTCACCGGCCCAGTCAACAACATCCCCCCACCGATGCCTATCAGCTTTTGCCGCTCCAGCGATGTGACATTCATGTCTGTGGACAACCGAAATCCCTTCTACACAAGGGCTTTTTCGGGTCGAAAACTGTCCTGAGATGTGACTAGAGTCGGCGTCATGGAAATCCTGGACACGCGACCCGCCTGGTCGATGAACGGGGCCGAACTGCTGGCTGAACTCGACCAGCTGCACGCCGAACGCGCCAGGATCGACGCACGCCACCTCGAACTGATCGCCGCGTACGACGCCATCGGACACGCCAAGGAAAGCGGCGCCCGCGACACCGTGCAACTGCTGTCCGGGCGACACTGCCTCGACCCGGCCGAGGTCCGGCGCGACCTGAAGCTTGCCAACGCGCTGCCGAAGTACCCGTCCGTCGCCGCCGCGCTGTCCGACGACTCGTCCGAACGCCTGAACCTGGATCAGGCCAAGGCGATCGTGTCCGCGCTGGAGAAGATCCCCGCCGCCGCACAGGTCCCGGTCGAGGCCCTCCAGGTCGCCGAGGACGAGATGGTCAAAGCTGGGCGAATCCTGCCGCCGGGCGAACTGCGGGCCCTCGGCCGGGAGGTACGCAACCGCCTCGACGCCGACGGTCCGGAGCCCCGCGTCGACCCGTCACGCCAGGAGACGCTGTGGCTGAAGAAGGCCGACCGCGGCGTCACGTTCGGGGGCTACCTGGCCGACGAGAACGCGGAACTCCTGCAAACGCTGATCTTCGCCGGCGCCAAGCCGCACCTGACCACCGCCGGCGAACGCGATCCGCGCCCCCGCAGCAAGCGCCAGGCCGACGCTCTCACCGCGATCCTCACCACGGCAGCCGGCACCGGCACTGCCGTACCAGGCCACGGCAACATCAAGCCGCACATCACCGTCACCATCGACCTCGAAGACCTGAAGGAAGGCACCGGCTCCGGCAATCTCGTCCACGGCGACTTCCTCCCCGCGGCCGCCGTACGCCGACTCGCCTGCGACGCCGGCGTGATCCCCCTCGTACTCGGCTCGAACTCCGAACCCCTCGACATCGGCACCGAGGAACGCTTCGTCACCCGCGCCATCCGCCAGGCCCTGAACGCCCGCGACAAGGGCTGCATCGTCTGCGGAGCAAACCCGGCAATCTGCGAAGCCCATCACGTCGTCCACTGGGCCGACGGCGGCCCCACGTCCCTCGACAACCTCGCCCTCCTCTGCAAACGCGACCACATCAACGTCCACCAGGACCGCATCACCATCACCTTCACCAACGCCCACCCCACCGCCACCCGCCCCACCTGGACCACCCCCGCCCCACCCCCCAAACACCAAGCCGCCTAACCACCACACTGGGTCAGGTGGTTTTGGTTTGTTCTGTGAAGAGGCGGGCGAAGCGGCCGGTGGGTTGGGACATCAGTTGGGGGTAGGTGCCTTGCTGGACGACGGTTCCGGCGTCGAGGACGTAGATTCGGTCCATTTCGCGGAGGGTCCAGGCACGGTGGGAGACGACGATGGTGATGCGGGTGGAGCTGGTGCGGCGGAGGTTGGTGAAGATCTCGTGTTCAGCTTCGGCGTCGATGGCCGAGGTCGGTTCGTCGAGGATCCAGACGCCGGCGTCGCGCAGTCGGATCCGGGCCAGGGCCAAGCGTTGCCATTGGCCCCCGGAGATGCCGGTGCCGGACCATTGCTGGCCCAGCTGGGTGTCGAGGGGTAGTTCGGCAGCGAAGCTGTCGGAGAGAGCCGACCGGACCTGTTCATCGTCGACGACCCCAGGAGCACCCAGGGCCACCGTGTCACGAAGGGTGAATTCGAAGCGGCCGAACTCCTGGACCAGCAGGCCGAAACGGGCCAGGCGTTCCACCTCGGTCAGGCGAGCCGCGTCGGCGCCGTCGATCAGGATCCGACCGCAGGAAGGTTGAAGCGTGCCGGTGAGCAGGTTGATCGCGGTGGTCTTGCCGGCGCCGTTCACACCCACCAACGCGACAAGCTCACCCCGACGAGCCGTTATGCTGACGTCGCGGAGTGCAGGCTCGGCGGCGCCCGGATAGCGGTACGTGACGTTGTCCAAGGCAACGGAATCGACGTACTGGACAACTCCACAGCGAGGCGCCCGAGCGACGCTGCCGACGAAGCGGCGGTAGATCGTGGCTTGCGGAGCCGCCGTGACGATGGCGCCGAACGCATACCCGCATTGGCGGGTCGCGTTCAGACCTGCGATGGTTCCGGCAACTGCGGCGGCCGCCGCGCCGCCAGTTGCGCCGCCCTCGATCAATGCTGCCAGCGCGCCGCCGAAGAGCAGGACCGTGAGGAATGCGGCGCCCAGCTCGTACAACATCGCCGTACGAATCATCCGATCCAGCACCCGGGTCGCCGCCGACCGGCCGTCGGTGACCAGCGAGGCGACCTTCCAGCCCGAGCCGAGTACTGCCAGCTCGGTCCCGGGCCGTTGCTGGATGAGTTGTTCCGTCGCGTACGCCGCTCTGCGCTCGTGCTCGGCCACCCGCGGCCAGCCGCCCGCCTCCATCCGCGAGATCAACGTGAAGGCGAGTACCGTCGGCGCCAACGCGGCAAGCACCAGCAGCCCGGACAGGATATTGATCGACGAGATCGCCACGCACAGTACGAGGGACGTCGCCGCCGCGCTCAGCAGTTGTACGGGTTTGCCGGCCACGTCGCTCATCGGATGGGTCGCGGCCTGACTCGCCTCGAGGTCGCGGACCGTCCCAGGTTCGGCGAGACGGCTCGGACTGAGCCGGGCCGCGGCGTGGGCGAGTTCAGTCCGTAGCGCGAGCCGCAGGCGCAGCATCATCCGTTGGCCGACGGTGTTCGACACCTGGGTCAGCGGGTACATCGAGCCGACCACTACGGTGAGCGCAAGCAGCGGTCGCCACACGTTGCCGCTCTCGATCAGTGAGCGGATCAGCGTCACCTGTGCGCCGGGGAGAATCGCCAGCAGTAGTTGAAGAATCGTGTACGTCGCAAGCCACCACGGCGTCGTACGTGCGGCATCGATCAGCGAGTCACGGGCAGTACGGTACGCGTCGAGCACGAGGATCCCTTCACGCAAAGCAAGCGAGTACGCAAGGCAGGCGAGCACGCAAGGCAGGTACGTACTCATGGCAAGCGAGTCACGCAAGGCAGGCGAAGACGCACCGGGGTTCCAGCGCGTCGGCCGCAAAGTGCGTGTCATCCCAGCAAGCGGGCCCTGCCCGTGCGTCCAGGGATCCAGTGGCAGATCGCGTGTGACGGATTCAACCTACCTCGGCGGAAGAGCTGCGTCACCAGCGCGTCCGCGGTTCGCTTCTGCCAAGGATCAGCGCTCCAGCCTCGGCGGACGGTCAGCAGGTGGTACAGCTCGGGACTCAGCACCGCGAGCGTGATGTCGGACGCCATTGCTACGTCCAGACCTTCACGGAGGGACGTTTGCCCGCGAGCGCCGTCGTCATGCATTCCATGACGACGGCCTGTTGTGCGTTGTTGGTCTCCCATAGGTCGTGGATATCCAGGTCGGCGGTTGCGGCGTCGGCGACGACCTGCAGGACCGGAGCGACGCGTTCGTAGATCTCCCGGGCCAGGCGAGAGGAGTGTGTATGCCTCGGTGGTCGGCGGGCGCGGGTTGGAGGCTCGTTGTGGTTGATCGGGTCTGGTGGTTCGCCATTGGTTTGAATGGCGGACCGGTGCGGCGTGATCGTTTGGTGCTTCGGGGTTAGCAGGTTCTGTTGGTCACGTTGTGCGGCGGGCGGTGGCTAGGGTGACTAGCAGGGCGGCGGTGGTCAGTGCTATTCCGAAGTACATGACGCTGTTGACGCCTGTGTGGTCGGCGAACAGGCCTGCGAAGAGGGCGCCCAGGGCTATCGAGGTGTTGTAGGCCATCGTGTTGAGGGACATGGCGGCTTCGAACGTATCCGGGGCCGCGGCCTGGGTGAGGGTCACCTGGCACAGCTGCACGACACCGAAGGACGTGCCCCACAACACCAGCATGATTACCTTGGCGACTGGTGAGTGGCCGGCGAGAAGTAGTAGCAGGAGGGATGCGGCGACGCCGGTGGAGCCGAGGACGAAGCCTCTGCGGGGGTTCCAGGTCACCACTCGGCCGCCGATGAAGTTGCCTAGGGCACCGGCTGCGCCGTAGGCCATGAGGGCTGCGGTGATGAACGCCGGGCTCGCAGACGATTCCCCTTCCAGATAAGGCCGTACGAACGTGTACGCACCGAAGTGCCCTAGTACGAACAGCATGACCATCACCATCACGATCCGAAGCCGCACATTCCGTACGGGCAACGCGAACACCTCACGCACCGGTACCGCGTTGTCGGACGGCAGCGACGGAATCGCGGCCACCACCGCGATCAGCACGAGCAGGCTCAGCCCGGACCAGATCAGGAACGTCGTACGCCAATCGGTCCGGCTCTCGAGGAAGATCCCGAGCGGGATACCGACCACGGCCGCCACCGAGATGCCGGACATCACGGTCGCCGCGGCCCGCCCGGCGTCGCGTGGTGCGACGAGGCGCATCGCCATGCTGACCCCGATGGCCCAGAACACGCCGCTCGCGAAACCCATGCACAGCCGGGTCGCCAGCATCAGCGGGAAGTTCGGCGCGATCGAGGTCACCAGGTTCCCGACGGTCAGCACCGACAGCAGGACGGACAGCAGCACGCGGCGGTTTACCCGCCGGCTCCACGCGACGATGAACGGTACGCCGAGGCCGGCCGAGACGCCGTACAGCGTCACCATCAGACCGGCGACTCCGACCGGGACATCCAGGCTGCTGCTCAGCGGGGTGAGCAGGCCGACCGGCATCAGTTCGGTGGTCAGGAAGACGAACAGGCTGGCGGTGATCGCGGCGACCCCCAGCCAGGAGCGCGCCGTCGAAGTGCGCTCAACAGTTTCAGTGGTCACCCAAGCAGTTTCCGGCCACGACGATCGATGAGTCCAACACATGTTCGTCAACGCATCGATCGTGATTCAAGATAGATCCATGGAACTCCAGCAACTCCGGTACGTCGTCGCGGTCGCCGAGACGAGCAGCTTCACCCGGGCCGCCGAACGCTGCCTGGTCGTCCAGTCCGCACTCAGCCACCAGATCGCCCGGCTGGAACGGGAACTCGGTGCGCGCCTGTTCGACCGCACCAGCCGCAGCGTTCGCCTGACCGCGGCCGGTACGGCGTTCCTGCCGGCGGCGAGGCAGTGCCTCGACGCGGCCGAGCGCGCCGCCGCCGAAGCCGCCGCAGCGGTCGGCATGGTCCGCGGCCGGCTCGCCGTCGGCCTGATCCCGACGGTCGCCGCGGTCGACATTCCCGCGGCGCTCCGCGACTTCCGGCGCGACTACCCCGACGTACGGATCTCGATGCGGGTCGGCGCGAGCGAGAAGCTCGCCGAACAGGTCAAGGAAGGTCTGCTCGACGTGGCGTTCCTCGGCCTGCCCACGAGCATCCAACCGCGCGGAGTGGAAGCCCGCGAACTCGCCCGCGACCGCCTGGTCGCCGTCGTTCCGCCCGACCACCCGTTGGCCGGCAAGCCGCACGTCACTCTGAAGCGGCTGGCGAGTGAACCGTTCGCGGACCTCCCGCCCCGCACAGCCGGACGCCTGCAGAGCGATCAGGCCTTCGAAGCCGCCGGGCTCGTCCGCGACGTCGCGTTCGAGGTCAGTACCGCCGAACTGATGGCGCGACTCGTCAGCGAACGACTCGCCGTCGCGTTGTTCGCCTCGACCTACGCACCACAACTGCCCGGCGTCGCCACCGTCGAGATCAAGGACGCACCGGCCCGCGTCGAGTACGTCGTCTGGAGCGCCACCGGCCGCTCCCCCGCAGCAACCGCCTTCCTCACCCTGCTGGGCCTCAAAGACTGACGCGCCGCAAAGACTGACGCGCCTCGAAGATCAGGCCGGGCGACTCAGACCTGGCCGACCAACTCGCGGCCGGCGGACCGGATCAGCTGCTCGAAGTCGGAGCCGTCGTCGGTGGTCGGCTGCAGAACCAGCCGGTCGACACCGAGCGCGGCGTACTCCTTGGCCGTGGCTGCATCGACGGCGCCGGGCGGGGTGACCGTGATCTCCAGCGGGCCGAGGTCAGCCGGGCGAGCTGCTTCGAGCGTCCGGAGCCTGGCGATCAGCCTCGCGGTCTCGGGTACCTCGAGGTAGACGCCGTACCAGCCCTGGGCGGTGGCGACGGCGCGACGCAGAGCCGCGTCGGAGTGGCCGCCGATGACGATCGGCGGGTGTGGGCGCTGGGCCGGTTGCGGGAGCTGGGAGACGCGGTCGAACGCGACGTACTTTCCGTTGAACGACGCGATCGGATCGGCCCAGAGCGTCCGCATCGCGGCCAGGTACTCGTCGGTGCGGGCGCCCCGGTCGTGCAGCGCCGCGCCCAGCGCGTGCAGCTCTCGTTCGACGTACCCGACGCCGAGGCCAAGGGTCAGGCGGCCGTTCGAGAGCAGATCGAGGGTGGTCAGTTGTTTGGCCAGCAGGACGGGCTGGCGTTGTGGAAGGACGATGACGCCGAGCCCCAGCCGGATGTGCCGGGTCACCGCGGCCAAGTGGCCCAGGGCAACAATCACCTCGAGGCGCGGCTGGTCGCCGCCGTCCTCGGCGGGCACCGCGAGGTGGTCGCCGACCCAGAGCGACTCGAAGCCGGCCGCCTCGGCCAGCTGCGCCCGCCGGACCAGCTCCCCAGGCTCGACACCACGACCGCGGAACAACCCGTAGAGACCGAATTTCATCATGGGTCAACGCTAGAAACAGCACCGGCATACGACAAATGAAAAGATCGGTGCATTGCCATACAGTTCCTGCATGGCAATGAATCTCGAGTGGTTGGCGATCTTCCGCGAGGTCGCACGGCAGGGATCGCTGACCGCGGCAGCGGAGACGCTCGGGTACACCCAGCCCACTTTGTCGCGGCAGCTGTCCGCCCTGGAGAAGGATGTCGCGGCGCGGCTGTTCGACCGCTTGCCCCGTGGGGTGCGACTGACGGAGGCCGGACGCACCCTGCTCTCGCACACCGAGGCAGTGCTGGACCGCGTGGAGGTGGCTCGGCAGTCGCTGGACGCGTTACGGACCCTGGACGCGGGCAGGCTGCGGATCGGCGCCTTCGAGAGCGCGGACGCCGACCTCGTGCCGCGGGCACTCGCCGCCTTCCGCACTGCCCACCCAGGGGTCGAGTTGTCGCTGATCGAGGGCAACAGCGGCACCCAGGTCGAGCGGTTGCGCGCGGGCGAGATCGATGTCGCTGTTGTCAGCGCCTACCCGCACCAGCCGCTGGACAGCCGCCTCGAGCTCCGGCACTTGATGGACGACGCGCTGCTGGTCGCGCTGCCCGGCGACCACCGGCTGGCGCGGCGCCGGTCCGTCCGCTTCGCCGAGCTCGCCGACGAGAGCTGGGTCGAGGGTTTCCCGGACAGCCTGACGGTCCTGCAGGAGGCAGGATTGCGCGCCGGAGTCCGGCCGCGGGTCACCTTCCCGGTCCGGGAGTGGACCGCCAAGCTCGGGTACGTGGCAGCCGGCCTCGGGGTCGCTCTCGTGCCCCGGCTGTCGGCCGGTGCCGTTCGTCCCGGCGTGGCCCTGGTGCCGCTGCGTACGACGGATGCACCGGTGCGGACCGTCCACGCCGCGACCTGGCGCGACGCCGCGCACGAGCCCGCGGTCGCGGCGTTCCTGCCGTACCTCGAAGAGGCGGCGACAGAGCTCAGAGGGTGAAAGCGGTGGTGTCCTCGTCGAACGGTCCCATGACCGTCAACGCTGGGGTGCCTGCGTACAGGTCCGCCGCCAGTTGGGTGACGTCGTCGAGGGTGACGGAGTCGATGCGGTGCAGGATCTCGTCGACGGTCGGGAGTTCGCCGTAGACGAGTTCGGCCTTCGCGATCCGGGTCATCTTCGCGCCGGTGTCCTCCAGGCCCATCACCACCGAGCCGCGCATCTGACCCTTGCCGCGGAGCAGTTCGTCCGGCGTGATGTTGCCCTGGGCAATCGCCTCGAGCTCACCGCGGATCACGTCCAGCACCTCGGGAGCCTTCTTCGGCAGACAGCCCGCGTACACGCCGACCATGCCGGAGTCCGCGTACGCCGAACCGAACGTGAACACCGAGTACGCCAGCCCGCGCTTCTCCCGTACCTCCTGGAACAACCGCGACGACATCCCGCCGCCGACGATCCCGTGCAGCACACCGGCGATGTAGCGCCGGTCGTCGCTCCGCACCAGCCCGGGCATTCCCAGCACCAGGTGCGCCTGCTCGACGTCGCGGTGATGCACCTGCACCCCGCCGTACGTCGGAACCCGTCGCGCCGAACCACGCCGAACCGCCGCGGGCTCGGCCTCCGCCGTCACCCAGTGGCGCTCGAACGCCTTGCGTACCAGGCGTACGACGTCCGTGTGGTCGACGTTGCCGGCCACCGAGACGACGATGTTCGACGGCTTGTAGCGGCGCCGGTACCAACCGACGACCTGCTGACGGGACAGCCCGGCAACCGATTCCGGCGTACCGGTGATCGATCGGCCGAGCGGCGACCTGCCCCAGAGTTGCTCGGCGAACAGGTCGTGGATGTGGTCCGACGTCTCGTCGGCATGCATCGCGATCTCTTCGTCGATGACATCCCGCTCACTCTCCACATCGGTGTCGGTGAGCGTGGCGGAGGTGATCATGTCGCAGATCACGTCGACCGCGAGCGGCAGATCGGTGTCGAGCACCCGTGCGTAGTAGCACGTGTACTCCTTGCCCGTGAACGCGTTCATCTCGCCGCCGACCGCGTCGATCGCGGCGGAGATCTCCAGCGCGTCGCGACGCTCGGTGCCCTTGAACAGCAGGTGTTCGAGGAAGTGCGTCGCACCGGCCAGCTGCTCCGGTTCGTCACGGGAACCCACGCCGACCCAGAGGCCGAACGTGACCGAGCGGAAGCCCGGTACGGACTGGGAGAGAACCCGAAGCCCGGAGGGCAGGACGGTCCGTTTCACCGGACCGCCCGCCTCCGGGCTCAGCAGGGTACTCGTGATCGCGCGAGTCACTCGGCCGCTTCGGCCTCAGGCTTCTTGTCGTCCGAACCCTCGATCACCGGGATCAGCGAAAGCTTGCCCCGGTCGTCGATCTCGGCGATCTCGACCTGCAACTTCTGGCCGACCGACAGCACGTCCTCGACGGCCTCGACCCGCTTGCCACCGGCCAGCGGACGCAGCTTGCTGATGTGCAGCAGGCCGTCCTTGCCCGGCAGCAGGCTGATGAACGCACCGAAGTTGGTCGTCTTCACGACCGTGCCCAGGTAGCGCTCACCCTTCTCCGGCATGGTCGGGTTCGCGATCGCGTTGATCGCGGCCCGGGCGGCCTCGGCCGACGGGCCGTCGGTCGCGCCGATGTACACCGTGCCGTCGTCCTCGATCGAGATGTCGGCGCCGGTGTCCTCGGTGATCTGGTTGATCATCTTGCCCTTCGGGCCGATGACCTCGCCGATCTTGTCGACCGGGACCTTCACCGAGATGACCCGCGGCGCGAACTCGCTCATCTCACCCGGCGCGTCGATGGCCTTGGCCATCACGTCCAGGATCGTCAGCCGCGCGTCCTTGGCCTGCTTCAACGCACCGGCGAGGACGCTGGCCGGGATGCCGTCCAGCTTGGTGTCCAGCTGCAGCGCGGTGACGAAGTCCTTCGTACCGGCGACCTTGAAGTCCATGTCGCCGAACGCGTCCTCGGCGCCGAGGATGTCGGTCAGCGCGACGAACTCCTCCTTGCCGTCGATCTCACCGGAGATCAGACCCATCGCGATACCGGCGACCGGGGCCTTCAGCGGCACACCGGCGTTCAGCAGCGACAGCGTCGAGGCGCAGACCGAACCCATCGAGGTGGAGCCGTTCGAGCCGAGCGCCTCGGACACCTGACGCAGCGCGTACGGGAAGTCCTCGCGCGACGGCAGCACCGGCACCAGGGCCCGCTCGGCCAGCGCGCCGTGACCGATCTCGCGGCGCTTCGGCGAACCCACCCGGCCGGTCTCACCGGTCGAGTACGGCGGGAAGTTGTAGTTGTGCATGTAGCGCTTGCGCGTCTCCGGGGAGAGCGTGTCCAGCTGCTGCTCCATCCGGAGCATGTTCAGCGTGGTGACACCCAGGATCTGGGTCTCGCCGCGCTCGAACAGCGCCGAGCCGTGCACCCGCGGGAGCACGCCGATCTGCGCCTTCAGCGGCCGGATGTCGGTCAGCCCACGGCCGTCGATCCGGACCCTCTCCTTGAGCACGCGCTGCCGGACCAGCTTCTTGGTCAGCGAGCGGAAGGCTGCGGACAGCTCCTTCTCGCGGCCCTCGAAGTCGGCGGCGAGCTTCTCCACGGTGGCGGCCTTGACCGCGTCGGTGGCGTCGTCGCGCTCGTGCTTGCCGGCGATGGTCAGCGCCTGCGCCAGCTCCTCGCTCGCGCTGGCCTCGACCGCGGCGAACGCGTCGTCGGCGTAGTCCGGGAAGACCGGGAACTCGCCGGTCGGCTTCGCGGCCCGCGCGGCCAGGTCCGCCTGCGCCTCGACCAGCGTCTTGATGAAGCCCTTGGAGGCCTCCAGGCCCTCGGCGACGATCTCCTCGGTCGGCGCCTGGGTGCCGGCCGCGACCTTCTCGAAGGTGCCCGGGGTGGACTCGGCCTCGACCATCATGATCGCGACGTCACCGGACTCGGTCACCCGGCCCGCGACCACCATGTCGAAGACCGCGTCCTCGAGCTCGGTGTGGGTCGGGAACGCCACCCACTGGCCGTTGATCAGCGCGACGCGGACGCCGCCGATCGGGCCGGAGAACGGCAGGCCGGCCAGCTGGGTCGACATCGAGGCCGCGTTGATCGCGAGCACGTCGTACAGCTTGTCCGGGTTGAGCGCCAGGACCGTGATGACGACCTGGATCTCGTTGCGCAGGCCGGACACGAACGACGGCCGCAGCGGGCGGTCGATCAGCCGGCAGGTCAGGATGGCCTCTTCGGAGGGCCGGCCCTCGCGGCGGAAGAACGAGCCGGGGATCCGGCCCGCTGCGTACATCCGCTCCTCGACGTCCACCGTCAACGGGAAGAAGTCGAACTGGTCCTTGGGCTTCTTGCTGGCCGTGGTGGCCGAGAGCACCATGGTGTCGCCGTCGAGGTACGCCGCGGCGGAGCCGGCGGCCTGCTGGGCCAGACGGCCCGTCTCGAAGCGAATGGTGCGGGTGCCGAAGCTGCCGTTGTCGATGACGGCCTCAGCGAATTCGGCGCCGTCCATCGGCGCACTTGTGGATCCCGACACGGGATACCCCTCTCTCACAGTGTGACGACTGCGAGGCGCGAGCTTCCGGGGTGCCGGTCTTCGATCGAGGCCCGCGGGTACCACCTGTACCCGAAAGCCACTACCGAGGACCGGTCGTCCTCCCGCCACGCGCTTCGCGTCGCCTCGTACGTCTTGCTGTATTCAGTTTGCCCCGCGCTCCGTCGTGTCAGGGCGCGGATACGCCAGGAGCGGCCACCCGGGTCTCGGGGGCCGCTCCTCGCGACGTCATCGGCGGAGGCCGAGCCGCTCGATCAGGGACCGGTAGCGGTTGATGTCCTTCTTCGCCAGGTAGTTCAGCAGCCGGCGGCGCTGACCGACGAGCAGCAGCAGGCCACGACGGCTGTGGTGGTCGTGCTTGTGCTCCTTGAGGTGCTCGGTCAGGTGGCTGATCCGGTGGGTCAGCAGCGCGACCTGGACCTCGGGGGACCCGGTGTCGCCCTCGGTCAGGGCGTACTCGCCCATGATCTTCTTCTTCGTAGCAGCGTCAACAGCTGACACAGGTGTCCTCTCGATTTCCGTTGCGCGGCGCACCGGGGCATTCTTCACCCGAGCACTCTCTGTCCGCGGCCGTTCAGACGGCAGCAGCCAGCGTATCAGTCCGTGGACGCGTCACCCTAATCAGCCCTGATGAGCGCCGAGCGTGCGACGCGCACCGTCCGCGTCGGCCTTGATCTGAACCACCAGCTCGTCGATGCTGTCGAAGCGGATCTGGGTACCACGCAGCCGGGCGACGAAGTCGATCGCGATCTTGGCGCCGTACAGCTCGAGGTCGTCGCGGTCCAGTACGTACGACTCCACCCGCCGGTCCAGCCCGTCGAACGTCGGGTTCGTCCCGACGCTGATCGCGGCCGGCAGCGGATCGGGGTACGCCGGGGCGCCGGGCGCGGGCGTGAGCACCGTCAGCCACCCCGCGTACACGCCGTCCTGCGGGACCGCCGCGCCCGGGTCCGCCGGGATGTTCGCGGTCGGGTACCCGAGCTCGCGGCCACGCTTGTCGCCCTCGACGACCACACCGGTCACCCGGAACGGCCGGCCGAGCGCCACCGCGGCGGCCTCGACGTCACCGTCGGCGAGCTGCTGCCGGACGTACGTCGACGACCAGGGCTGCTGGTCCCCGGCCAGGCTCAGCCCCTCGACCTGGAAGCCGTACCGCGCCCCGGCCTGGACCAAGGTGTCGACGTGGCCGGCCGCCTTGTGCCCGAAGCGGAAGTTCTCGCCGACGACGATCGCCTTCGCGTGCAGGGCGTTCACCAGCGTGCGCTCGATGAACTCCTCGGGCGACCAATGCGACACCTCGGTGGTGAACGGGAGGATCAGTACCGCGTCGGCGCCGGCCGTGCCGAGCAGCTCGGCGCGCTGCTCCGGGTCGCTGAGCATCAGCGGCGCGTGGTCCGGCCGCAGCACCCGCATCGGGTGCGGGTCGAACGTCATCGCGACCACCGGCAGGCCGCCCAGCTCGGCCGCCCGCGCGCGGGCGTGCGCGAGCACCTCCTGGTGACCCCGGTGCACGCCGTCGAAGTTGCCGATCGTGACGACCGTCGGCCCGAAGTCCGGGCTCACCTGGTCCAATCCGTGCCAGACACGCATGACAGCAGGATTCCATGCCGGGAGGCGATTGCTTCAATCAGGTCGCCGATCACCCCTTGTAATCGGGCAGTGACTCAACTTATGGTGGGCCGCGCCCGTTGTGGCGCTGCTGAGCCTGGGGAGGTTCTCGTGAAGCTACGCCGTCTGGTTGCCGCCTGCGCGGCGGTCGTGTTGCTCGGCACAGTCCCGGTTACCGAGGCGTCGGCCACACCGCGGTTCACCAAGTACGTCGCGCTCGGCGACTCGTACACGTCGGCGCCGTTCGTGCCGCTGGAGGACCTGCTGTCGCTCGGGTGCGCACGTTCGTACAGCAACTACCCGAAGCAGCTCGCCGCGGCACTGCACGTCTACCGGTTCACCGACGTGAGCTGCGGCGGCGCCGACACCACGAACATGACCCAGCCGCAGAGCACGATCCTGGGTACGGCAGCCCCGCAGTTCAACGCGTTGACGGCGGACACGGACCTGGTGACGCTCGGGATCGGCGGGAACGACTTCGGCGTCTTCGGCGACATCATCGGCACCTGCCCGGGGCTGCGGGCCTCGGATCCGGCCGGCGCGCCCTGCAAGGCACACTTCACGGTCGGCGGCGTCGACACGCTGCTTGCGAAGATCCAGCAGACCCGGACCCGGATCGCAGCCGTCGTCGACGGCATCCGCGCACGCTCGCCGCAAGCGACGATCGTGCTGGTCGGGTACCCGAAGATCGCGCCGGAGCACGGCACCTGCCCGTCGATCCTGCCGTTCGCGGACGGCGACTACGGCTACCTGTACTCGATCGAGCAGGCGCTCAACGCCGCCGTCTCCGGGGCCGCGGCAGCCGGCGGAGCGACGTACGTCGACACCTTCAACCCCTCGACCGGCCACGACGCGTGCGCGCCGGACGGGCAGGCGTGGATCCAGGGCAAGGACATCAACCTGCTCCGCGCGCTGAACTACCACCCGCGCTTCGAGGGCGAGGCCGGGATGGCTGCCCTCACCTACAAGACGCTGACCGGGCAGCCGCCGGTCGTCACCGCGGCCGAGCAGTCCGCCTGGGCCACCAAGGCCCGCGCGCTCGCGAAGCAAGCCGCAGCGTCACCCCTGGCCCTCGAGGCCTCCAAGAACCGCGTACGGACCAGCGCGCAACGCTGACCCTTTCCAATCCGTACTGCGGACTCCGGGCCGGGCCACCTCACGCGTGGCTCGGCCCGGTGGTTTCTTCCAGCAGCTCCGTCAGGGCTTTGCCGAGCGGAAGATTCACCCGATACGTCGCGTACGGGTCGCCGCGGGTCAGACCCTGGTTGACGATCAGCACCGGCGTACCGGCCTTCGCAGCGTGCCGGACGAAGCGGAAGCCTGACATCACGGTCAGGGAGGAGCCCAGGACAAGTACGGCGTTCGCGTCGTCGATCAGGTCGTAGCAGCGCTGCACGCGGCCCTTCGGGACGTTCTCGCCGAAGAACACCACGTCGGGTTTGAGTACACCGCCGCAGACCGTGCAAGGGACGACCCGGAACGTACGGACCACGTCGTCCGGGAGCTCGACGTCGCCGTCGGGGTTGATCCGGGTCGCCTCGGCCGTGAACGCCTGGTTCGCGGCGCGCAGGCGGCGGTCCAGGACCTCACGCGGGGACGTCGTACCGCAGTCGAGGCAGATGATCCGGTCCAGGTTGCCGTGCAACTCGATCACGTCACGCGCACCGGCCGCCTGGTGCAGGCCGTCGACGTTCTGCGTGATGATCCCGCTCAGGTAGCCGCGGGCCTGAAGCGTGGCGACCGCGTGGTGGCCCGCGTTCGGCGCGGCGCGGGCGATGGTGCGCCAGCCGAGGTGGCTGCGTGCCCAGTACCGCTGACGGGCCGCCTCGCTGCCCTGGAAGTCGCCGTACGTCATCGGCGTGTGCGTCCGCAGGCTCCCGGTCTCACCGCGGTAGTCGGGGATCCCCGACTCGGTGGAGATCCCGGCTCCGCTCAGTACGACAACGCCGCCGGCCGCCACGACGTCAGCCACCGGCCCGACGTCCGTCGCCCCCGGCTCCAACGCCAGCACCTCAGGGCCCGGAGCCCACTCCAACGTCGGACGAGAACGCACGCCTACCAGCGTAGAGGTCGCACCAAGAGGCGACACCTCCTGGCCGGGTGCCGTGCAGTAGGCGTGGAATCAGGTGACACGTCCCTAGTCGACTCTGGGCGGCCCCGCTTTCAGGCGGCGTTCCGCGTTCTGGCGAACGACGGCTTGATCCAGCGAGGACCAGTCCGCGTCGATCCACCAGGTCGCGCCGGCGTCGGCCCAGGGGCGGACCGTGTCCGCGGCCTTCGGGTCGTCTGCCGTCGTCATACCTTCCGCGGCCACGTCGTACCCGTCCATGGTCAGCCCGTGCTTCGCGCGCTCGTTGCGGATCCACTCGACCCCTTGGGCGACCACTTCGGGCGTCACCTCGCCGTCGCCGACGTACGCCGGTAGCCACCCGTCCTGCAGCGCGGCCCGGCGCATCGACTTCGGCCGGGGCCAGCCGCCGACCACCCAGGTCGGCACTCGCGGCCGCTGCACCGGTGGCGGCGGCGCGGGCGGGTTGAGGTCGGAGACCTTGCGCGAGCTGTAGTGCTTGCCGGAGAACTCGAACGGCTCGTCACGCCAGAGGTTCGGCAGCATCTCGAGGGACTCGTCCAGCAGTTCCGCGCGGACCTTCCGCCCCGGATCCTCCTCGAACAACCAGAACCGGTCCTCCCCCGACACCCCGAGCCCGACCGAGAGGATCACCCGTCCGCCACTGAGGTTGTCGACGGTCGAGACCTGCCCGGCGACGTCCCAGGGTTTTCGGCGCGGCAGCGGCGTGAGCATCGTGCCCAGCCGGATCCGCTCGGTCGTCATCGCCGCGGCCCCGAGCATCACCCAGGCGTCGATCCCCCAGATCGACTCCCAGACGAAGAACCCGTCCCAGCCGTGGCTTTCCGCGATCGGGGCCAGTTCCGCCGCGTCGCGCGCATCGCCGTACGCCATCACGAACCCGTATTTCATGCCACCGCACGCTACGGGCCGCCACCGACAGTTCTGTTCAGGCGCACGAGCCGCGCAGGCCACTCGCCAGCTCAGGTGAGATTCAGGATGTCTGTTGGATCGTTCAAGTTTTGTTTCATACGCCTGGCTCACTATCGGGTCCAGATTGTCCCGTTTGGCCCGGTCGTACCCGCTGTGCCGGTGGGTACGACGAGGCCTCCCTTCGTGTCCCTGGGAGTGGCGTCATGTTCGGATCTCGTCTGTTGGTACTACGTCGCGGTAAAGCCAGTCGGCCCGGGACGATGCTGGACGGGTCCCGGCGCCACCGGGATCGGAACCAGCCGTCTTCGTCGTTGGTTGTACCAACGACCTCGATCTCCACAGTTCGGTCGAGCCGGCGAAGCAGGTCGGCTACGTCCGCTCGATGGCCGTGGCGACACGTGCCGAGCCGGCAGCTGTCTGTGTGGGGTCGGTGGGCTCGCCTGGTGGCGGGGTGTTTGGCGTTCGCACTCATTGCGTCGCTGGCACGGGTGGTGCCGGGCGCTCTCGCAGTGGCCGCGCCACCGCGCCGGGCGGCAGCCGCAGCCAGTTCTGCGGCCGGCGCCGGTTCGGTGGGTGCGCCGGAGGGTCCTGGGGGTGTGTCGTTTGATCCGAATCAGTTGAAGGGTGTGACGGCGGGGTCGCCGGCGGCGGGGGTGGGTGTGGCGTCGGGGGGTGGTGGTTCGTCGTCGGGTGATGCGGGGGTGAGTTATCCGGTGGAGGTCCCGGCGGGGCGGGGTGGGTTGCAGCCGGGTGTGGGGGTGGCGTACTCCTCGAGTGGTGGCGATGGTTGGACGGGTGTGGGGTGGAATGTCGCGTCGCCGGTGATCAGTGTGGATACCAGGTGGGGTGTGCCGCGGTTTGACGCGGCGTCGGAGACTGAGTCGTATTTGTTGAACGGTCAGGAGTTGACGCCGGTGGCGAATCGTGGTCCGGCGGTGCCGCGGGTTGGGGAGCGGGTGTTCCACACCCGGGTGGAGGGTGGTTTCGCGCGGATTGTGCGGCACGGCACGGACCCGAAGTCCTATTCGTGGGAGGTGGTGGACAAGTCCGGCACGCACTTCTTCTACGGCGGCACGGGTGCGACGTTGGCTGATGATGCGGGGGATGTGGCGGAGTGGGGTTTGCGGGAGGTACGCGACACCCATGACAATTTGATGCGGTATCACTACGCGCTGGTCGAGGACCCGGGCGTGGACGGCGGCACGGTGATGGGCCGGAATCTGTATGTGCAGAAGGTCACCTGGACCGGCCGCGGCGA